>JBEKGN010000024.1:0-77995 GCA_050012775.1 Roseiarcus sp. | reverse complement strand
GGGCGCCGTCGCGCGGGAAACTCAGGAGACTTCGAAGCTTCGATGCGCGTACTGGGAATCGAGACCACCTGCGACGAAACGGCGGCGGCGGTGGTGCGGCTGCGCCCGGACGGCGCCGGCGAAATTCTCGCCGACGAAGTAATGAGCCAGATCGCCGCCCATTCGCCCTATGGCGGCGTCGTGCCGGAGATCGCGGCGCGCGCCCATGTCGAAATCATCGATCAGCTAGTCGTCCGCGCGCTGCGCCGCGCCGGGATGCGCCCGCGCGACCTCGACGGGGTCGCCGCCGCCGCGGGACCCGGCCTGATCGGCGGCGTGCTGGTCGGCCTGATGACCGGCAAGGGGATCGCGCTGGCGGCCGGCAAGCCGTTCCTCGCCGTCAATCATCTCGAGGCGCACGCCCTGGTGGCGCGCCTCTCCGGCCGCCTGGCGTTTCCCTATCTCCTGCTGCTCGCCTCGGGCGGCCACACGCAAATCCTCGCGGTCAAGGGCGTCGGCGACTACGACCGCCTGGGAACGACGATGGACGACGCCATCGGCGAGGCTTTCGACAAGATCGCCAAGATGCTCGGCCTGCCCTATCCCGGCGGGCCCGCGGTCGAAGCGGCCGCCCGGGACGGCGACCCCGCCCGATTCCAGTTGCCGCGCCCGATGTTAGGGCGGCCGAACGCCGATTTCTCCCTTTCCGGGCTGAAGACCGCGACGCGCCTGGCGGCCCAGTCGATCGCGCCGCTCACCCGGCGCGACGTCGCCGACCTCTGCGCCTCGTTCCAGGCCGCGGTCGTCGACATGATCGAGGACCGCATGCGCGTCGGCCTCAGGCTGTTTCGTCAGCGGGTCGGCCTCGCCCACGGCGTCGTCGTCGCCGGCGGCGTCGCCGCCAACGGCGCGATCCGCGAGGCGATGGCGCGCTTTTGCGCCCAGGCCGGCCTGCCCCTCGTCGCGCCGCCGCAAAGCCTGTGCACCGACAACGGCGCGATGATCGCCTGGGCGGGGATCGAGCGGCTGCGGCGCGGCCTCGTCGACGATCTCGCCGCGCCCGCCCGTCCGCGCTGGCCGCTCGACCCGAAGGCCGAGCGATCGTTGAACGGCAAGGCGTGAAACGCGCCATCGGCCACGAGACAGCCAAAACGAAGGGGCGCGAACTCCTTCCCCCCTCGCGGCGGAAGGGGCGCGCGTCCTTCGCCCGCGGCGTAAACAGCTCGGCGCTCATTGCATTCCGACGCGGCGGCGCCTATAAAGGAAGAATCCCCTCGAGATCGTCGATTTGAGGCTGCGCCTCGCCCCTCAGGAAGGGCGGCGGCGCGCGCCGGCTAAAGTTCAAGGAGTTCGCCCGTCATGACCGAAGCGCCGTTGATGCCCAAGGCCACCGCCGTCTGGCTGGTCGAAAACACGTCGCTGACGTTCGACCAGATCGCCGAATTCTGCAAATTGCATCCGCTCGAGGTCAAAGGCATCGCCGACGGCGAGGTCGCCACCGGCATCAAAGGCTACGACCCGATCTCCACGGGACAATTGACCCGCGAGGAAATCGCCGCCGCCGAGAAGGATTCGTCGCGCCGCCTGCAGCTCGCGACCTCCAAGGTGCGCGTGCCGGAATTCAAGAAGCCGCGCGGGGCGCGCTACACCCCGCTGTCGCGCCGGCAGGATCGACCGAACGCCATTCTGTGGCTGCTGCGCAATCACGGGGAATTGAAGGACGCGCAGATCATGCGTCTGGTCGGCACGACCAAGCACACGCTCGAATCGATTCGCGAGCGCAGCCATTGGAATTCCCCCAACCTCCAGCCGATGGACCCGGTGACGCTCGGCCTATGCTCGCAGATCGACCTCGACTTCGAAGTCAATCGCGCCGCCAAGGATCGACCGAAGGTCGAGGAAGACCGCAGCCAAACCCTGGTTTCGGCCGAAGTGACGACGGCCCGGCCGGCGCCGGTCACTCAGGCCGAGGTTTTCGGCGCCCCCACGCCCAAGCCGAGGCCCAGCGAAGAAAAGATCGACGTCGATTCGGTGTTCGGCAAACTCAAGGAACTCAAGAGCGCGGGCTGACCTGAGCGCTTCGCTCAGCGCCCCAGCGCCAAGCCGATCCCTGCGGCGGCGGACAGCAGCACGACGACGAGCGGCCGCGCCCGCCAGACCACGAGCAGGACGAACCCGGTCGCGGCCACCGCGAAATCCGCGGGCGCCCGCACCGCGCTCGTCCATACCGGATTGTAAAGGGCCGCGCCCAGCAGCCCGACGACCGCCGCATTGACGCCGCGCATGGCGGCCTGCGCCTGTGCGAGCGCGCGCAACTCATGCCAGAAGGGCAGCGCGCCCATCAGCGCCAGCATGCCCGGCAAGAAGATCGCGACGAGGGCGACGAGGGCGCCCGCGACGCCGGCCGGCGGCGAGCCGCTCAGCGCCCCGAGATAGGCGGCGAAAGTGAACAAAGGCCCCGGCAAAGCCTGAGCCGCGCCGTATCCCGCCAGGAAGGCGTTGTCGGAAACCCAGCCCGGCGCCACGACGGCGTCGCGCAGCAGCGGCAACACGACATGGCCGCCGCCGAACACCAGGGCGCCCGAGCGATAGAAGGCGGCGAACAGCGCGAGCATGCCGTCTTGGACCGGGACGAAGGACAGAGCCAACAGCGCGAAGAACGCCGCGAGGCAAGCGACGCCCAAGCGCCGGGACACCGGCATGACGACTTCGTCGGCAATCGCTTCGCCGCCGCCGCGACAGAGCGCCAGCCCCGCCACGCCGCCAAGCGCGATCGCGCCGACTTGGGCGAGCGAGCCAGGGGCGAGCAGCAGCAGCACAAGGGCGGCCGTCGCGACCGAGGCGCGCGGTCTATCCGGGCAAAGAGAGCGCGCCATGCCCAAAACGGCGTGGGCGACGATGGCGACCGCGACGAGTTTGAGCCCATGCAGCAAACCGACGCCCCACCAGGAATCGGCGAGACTTCCCGCGCCATAGGCGAAGAGAACCATGAGAATTGCGGACGGCAGGGTGAAGCCCGCCCAGGCGGCGAGAGCGCCAAGCCGGCCGCCCCGCATCAGCCCGATCGCGAAGCCGGTCTGGCTCGACGCCGGACCGGGGAGAAATTGCGAAAGCGCGACGAGATCGACATAGGCGCGCTCGCTCAGCCAGCGCCGGCGCTCGACGAATTCCGCGCGGAAATAGCCGAGATGGGCGATCGGCCCGCCAAAGGACGTGAGGCCGAGCTTCAGGAAGGCGAGAAAGATCTCGCTCGCCGACCCTGGCCAAGATCCAGCCTCGGCCTCGCCAGAGACTTTCGTGTCGGCGTTCAAGGTTTCGGCGCCGCCGCTTTCAGGAAACGCCGCTTCATGCCGACCATGAACCCACCTCGCGTCTCAACCGCCGGAATGCGCGGGATTCGCCCCGTGACGGCCCTGGCGTCGGAGCGTCGGGAGCATATTGTCGAATTCCGACAGCGACAAGCGGCCGCCCCCACGGCAATATAGTCGATGCGCGCTCGCGGAAATTCGAAGGCCGCGACCGACGAGAAGCGCGCTTGACCGGGGAAGTCGATCTATGAGCGCCGCCGAACGCCAAGCTCACTGGGAAAGCGTCTACGCGACCAAGGGCGAGAAAGAGGTGAGCTGGTTTCAGGAGACTCCGGCCCCGAGCCTGGAACTGTTGGCGCTGATCGGGGCGACGGGCCGCTCCGCCGTCATCGACGTCGGAGGCGGCGCTTCGCGCCTCGTCGATAGCCTTGTTGCGCGAGGCTATGAAGACATTACGGTCCTCGACCTGTCGCAAGCGGCGCTCGCGGCGGCGAAGGCGCGCATCGCGCACAAGGCGGATCGGATCCAATGGATCGCCGTCGACGTCACGACATGGGAGCCCGCGCGGACCTACGACGTCTGGCACGACCGCGCGGCGTTTCACTTCCTCACCAATTCGGCCGACCAGACCGCCTATCGCGACTGCCTGCGACGCGCCCTGCGACGCGGCGGTTACGCCATTATCGGGACGTTCGCGCTCGACGGCCCGCAGATGTGCAGCGGCCTGCCCGTCGCTCGGTGGGACGCTGAGAGCCTCGGCGCGTTTCTCGGGCCTGATTTTGTTCTCGTCGACGCCCGCTCCCACGAGCACGAGACCCCCCGCGGCGCGAAACAGCGCTTCCAGTTCAGCACGTTTCGTTTCCGTCGGGAGAACGGGGACGGCGCTTGAGGGCGCGCAAGGTAGCGGGCGATCTTGCCTGCTACGTCCCAAATCCGCGCGCCATCGCCGCGGCCGCGAGCGGCATCGCGGCGAAGAGCGCGACTTCGGCCCAGAGCGCGAGGCGCACCGAGCGCAAAGCCGCCGCGTCGGGGCGGAAGGTCGAATCGACCCGCGAGCGCCGCCGCCAGACGATGTAGCGAAAGGTCGGCGCGACCGAGATCGCGGCGATGACGGCGAACAGCGCCATCTTCGTCCAGAAGAACGGGTTCGCCATATAATATCCCGGCCCCTTCAAGCCGAGAACGACGCGCGCGAGGCCCGCCGCGAGCACGAGGGCCGCCGTCGCGCCGTACCAGGCGTCGACGCGAGCAAGACGCCCGATCGCGCGCGCATTCGCTTCGCTGGCGGTCAGCGCCAGTTCGAACGCCAAGATCGCGGCGAGCGTCAGAATGGCCAGATGATGAAGGCTCGCGAGCGCCCAATCGAGAACCATGGCCGAACTCCGCTCACAAAATTCTCACTGCGCCGGCGAAGCCAAGCCGACCGAAACGCTTTCGGCCGGGCGCGGCGCGGCGGCGCTCTTCGATGTCTTGGCGCCCAACGATTTGCGGAACCATAGCGCATAGATGGCGGGCAACAGAAACAGCGTCAGAAAGGTCGCGACCGAGAGCCCGCCCATGATCGTATAGGCCATCGGCCCCCAAAAGGCGCTTTCCGATAGCGGGATCATCGCGAGGATCGCGGCGAGGGCGGTCAAGACGACGGGCCGGGCGCGGCGCATCGTCGAAAACACGATCGCCTCGCGGCGCGAGAGCCCGCGCTCGCGCACGTCCGTCTCGATCTGATCGACGAGAATGACCGTGTTGCGCATATCCATGCCGGCGAGCGCGATGAGGCCGAGCAGGGCGACGAAGCCGAATGGGCGATGCGCGAGGTTGAGCGCGATCGAAGCGCCGACGATGCCGAGCGGCGCCGTGAAGAAAACGATCGCGAGGCGCGAGAAGCTCTGCAGTTGCAGCATCAAGAGCGTCAGCATCGTGATGACCATGAGCGGGAACAGGATGAAGATCGATGTGTTGCCCTTCTGCGATTCCTCGATCGCGCCGCCCATCTCGATGCGGGCGCCCGGCGGGAGGCTTTCGCGGATCGATGCGAGCCTCGACCACAGCGCGCGCGAAACGTCCGGAGGCTGCGCGCCGTTGGCGACGTCGGACAGCGCGGTCATGACGATTTGGCGATTCCGGCGCCAGATGATCGGCTCCTCCGTGGTCCGCACGACGTGGGCGACCTGGCCGACGGGAACCGCGGCGCCGCTGCGCGCGACGATGGTGAGATCGTCGATCCGATCGAGCGCGGCGCGCTCGCTGGGGATGGCGCGGGCGACGACGTCGACGTGCTCCTCGCCGGCGCGAATCGTCGTCACCGTCACGCCGCCGACCAGAGTCTGCAGGGTCTGCGCGATATCGCGCGGCGTCAGCCCCAGCGCGCGGGCGCGCGCCTGATCCACGTCGAGCCGCAGCGACGGCATTTTCTCGCCCCAGTTGAGATGGGCGTCGACGACGCGCGGATCCTCGCGCATGACGTCGCGCACCCGCGCGGCGATCTCGCGCACCTTTCCCGCGTCCGGGCCGATGACGCGAAACTGCACGGGAAAACCGACCGGCGGGCCGAAATTGAAGCGATCGACGCGCACCCGCGCCGCGCTGAGGGCGCCCCCGGCGACCGCCGCCTCGATGCGCGCCTTGACGCGCTCGCGCGCCTCGACGTCCTTCGCGACGACGACGATCTGGGCGAAAGCCTCGTTCGGCTGCACCGGCAGCAGGCCGAGCCAGAAGCGCGGCGAACTCTTGCCGATATAGGTCGTGTAGGAGGCGATGTCCGAATCGCCCGCGAGCAAGCGCTCCGCCTCGCCGGCGGTCCTTTGCGTCGCCTGGATCGCGCTTCCCTCGGCGAGGCGCATCTCGAGGAACAGTTCCGGCCGCTCGGACAGCGGAAAGAACTGCTGCTGAACCTTGCTGAACTGGCTGAGGCCGAGACCGAGCAGCAGCACGGCGGCGACGACGACGACGAGCGGGCGGGCGACGCAGAACTCGAGCGCGCGGCGAAACGCGCGGTAGAAGGACGTCGAATAAATCGCGGCCTCGTCGCGCAAATGGCCGCTGCGCACGTGTTTGGGCAGCAGTTTGAAGCCGAGAAACGGGGTGAACAGGACCGCGACGAACCAGGAGGCGACGAGCGCGATGCCGACCACCCAGAAGATGCCGCCGGCGTATTCGCCGACCGTCGAGCTGGCGAGGCCGATCGGCACGAAGCCGGCTGCGGTGACCAGCGTTCCCGTCAACATGGGAAAGGCGGTCGAGGTCCAGGCGAAGGACGCCGCGCGCTCGCGCTCCCATCCCTGCTCGAGCTTGACGACGATCATCTCGACCGCGATGATCGCGTCGTCGACGAGCAGGCCCAGCGCGATGATCAACGCGCCCAGCGTGACGCGCTGGAGATCGAGGCCGATGAAGGCCATGACGACGAAGACAATCGCCAGCACCAGCGGCACGGAGGTCGCGACGACGATCCCCGATCGCCAGCCCAGGCTCAGGAAACTCACGCCGAGCACGATCGCCAGCGCTTCGAGAAACGAACGCGTGAACACGAACACCGCCGAATCGACCACTTCGGGCTGATCGGCGATGCGGGAAATGACGATCCCGCGCGGCAGGTCGGCCTCGAATTCCGCGAGCGCCGCGTCGAGGTTCTTGCCGAGCGAGAGAATATTGCCGCCCTTCTGCATCACCACGCCGATTTCCAGCGCCGGTTGGCCCTGGGCGCGAATGAGATAGGAGGGCGGGTCTTCGTAGCCGTGCGAAACGTCGGCGATGTCGCCTAGGCGAAAGGTCTGGCCATTGGCGAAGACCGGCGTTTCGGCCACCGCGTCGACGCCTTGCAGCGCGCCGGTGACCCGCACGGGCACGCGTTGCGCGTCGGTCTGGAATTCCCCGGCCGGCGCCAGCGCGTTCTGCTTGGCGAGCGAATCGAACATCGCTTGCAGCGGCACGCCGAGCGTCGCCAGCTTGGCGTAGCTCGATTCGACGAAGATCCGCTCCGCCTGGTCGCCGTAGAGATCGACCTTGGTCACATCAGGCACGCGCTGCAAGCGCTTGCGCAGAGCTTCGGCGACCTCCTTGAGCTGCGCGTAGGAAGCGCCGTCGCCGACGATCGTATAGAGCACGGAATCGACGTCGCCCAATTCGTCGTTGACCGCCGGCCCCTCGACGTCGGCGGGCAGGTCGGGCTTGAGATCGCTCATCTTCTTGCGCAATTCGAGAAACAGCATCGGCACGTCGCGCGGCGGCGTCGAATCGCGGAACGCGAACGAGATCGCGCTGAAGCCGGGCTTGCAATAGGTGTCGATCTTATCGACCCAGGGCAGTTCCTGCAGCTTCTTCTCGATGCGGTCGGCGACCTGGTCCTGCATTTCCTCGGTTGTCGCGCCCGGCCAGACCGCGCTGACGATGGCGTTCTTGATGGTGAAGGCGGGATCCTCGGCGCGCCCGAGCCGCTGATAGGCGAAGGCGCCGCCGAGGCCGATGGCGAGAATCAGAAAGACGATCAATTGGGGATGGCGAATCGCCCATTGCGACAGATTGACCTTGCCCATCACAGCCCCGCGAGGCTCTCGACCACCCGCACTTTTTCCTTGGCGTCAAGTTTATGAACGCCGAGGGCGACGATTTCAGCGCCCTCGGCGACGCCGGCGGTCACGAAGGCCGAATCCGAATCGTATCCCGTGACGGCCACCGGCGTCGCGGTCAAGGTTCCCGCAGCGCGATCGACGACCCAGACGTTCGGACCCTGGCCGGCGTCGAAAATCGCCCCGGCGGGGACGCGGGCGACCTGCACGCCGCGCCCCGTCAACACGACCGTCAAACTCATTCCCAGCCGCACGCTTTGCGGCGCGTCGAGGAGGCTGAAGCGCGCGGGATAGGTGCGCGTCGCGGCGTCGGCGTTGGGCGAGAGCTCGCGCAGGCGCGCGCCGGCCGACACGCCCGGCAGCGCCCAGAACTCGACGCGCGCCGGGTTCGCCCGCACGCGATCGATGAGGTTCTCGGGAACGGAAACGGCCGCTTCGCGCTCGTCGGTATGGGCGAGGCGGACGATCGGCGCCCCGGCGGCGACGACTTGGCCGGGTTCGGCGGCCACTAGGCTGACGACGCCATCCGCGTCGGCCGCGAGCGTCGTGTAATCGAGCGCGTTGCGCGCCAGCGTCACGGCGCGTTCAGCCTTCACTACGGCGCCGCGCGCTTGATCGGCGGCGGCGCGGATCTTCTCGAAATCCGCGTTCGCCGCCCAGCCCTGGCGCGTCAGCGTCGTGATGCGCCGCTCCTCGGCTTCGGCCTGTTCGAGGGCCGCATGGGCCGAGTTGCGCTCCGCCTCGGCCTGTTCGAGTTGCAGACGGAAATCCGTTTCGTCGAGGCGCGCCAGCGGATCGCCGTTCTTGACCAGAGCGCCCGCGTCGACGAGGCGCTGCGCCATCTTGCCCGCGACGCGAAAAGCCAGATCGCTTTCGATGCGCGCCTTGACGACGCCCGGCAGGACTTGCTCGCGTTCGCGCGGGACGTAGTGAATTTGCGCGACCAGCACGGGTCGAGGCGCGGTCTCTCGGCTCGCCTGCTTGGGCGCGTCGCAGGCGGCGAGGAAGAGGGTGCCGAGGGCGCCCGCGACGACGAGGTGCGGCTTCACGGCGCCTTCTCCCCGGCCATCGGCGAGGATGGCTCTCGATCGGGGTTTTGATTGGCGAGCGCGCGCAGAGCGAAGGCGATGATGTCATCCGTCCGCATCCCCGAATCCGGATCGAGGCATTCAGCGATCAGCATCGGGTGATAGATGGCGGCGCAAGCGATGAGGGTTTGCATCCCCAAACGCGCGGGGTCGCCGGGACCGAACTCGCCGCCCGCCTGACCTTCGGCGACGAGCTCAGCCGCCATCGCGGCGCATCGCTGGTGGAAATCGTGGATCGCCGGCCATTTCTCCTTCAGCGCGATGTCGACGATTTCGTGCACGCGCGACTGATTGAGCATTTGATCGCGCATTCCGTGATGAAGCGTCGCCAGCATCGCGCGAATCCGGTCGGAAGCGGAGCCGCGGCCTTCGCTCGCGGCCCGCGCCGCGTCGATCAGCGCGCCCAGTTGATTGACGCAAATGGCCTCGGTCAGCGCCTGCTTGGAGGGAAAGAAGCGGTAGATGTTGGCGCTGGACATCCCCAGCTTCTCCGCGATGTCGGCGATGGTCGTGCGCGCGCCGAGTTGGCGAAACAGATGCCAGGCGACGGCCAGGATTTCGTCGCGGGTTTCCTCGGGCGTGCGGCGGGCGGCGATGTTCATGGCGCGCTGACTTCTGAGAAGTGACGATATTTAATTTTTATCACTCTTCATTTTCCTGTCAAGGCAGGGAGGAGCGCGCTCTTTCGCGCTGACGAAAAGAGTCCTAGACTTAGCGGCGAGGAGGCCGGCCTCGAAAAGGAAGCGACCATGAAAGCTTCATGCGCGAATCTGGCCGCCACCGGCCTGATTTTGGCCGCCGGCTTGGCGGTCTTCGGCTCGACCGGCGCCGCGGCGGGGTTGCGTCCGCCTGTTTCCCCGCACCCGGCCGTTTCGGTTCGGCGGGGCGACGACCGGCGCGCGATCGAGGGCGCCGCGCGCCGCGCCGGGCGCGACCATCGAAACCAGTTCGATCTGTTTGGCGGGGTCGGCCCGGCGGAAGGCGAGACGCCGGCCGCGCAAGCGGAAGAGATCCCGCAAGCGGCCGTCTTTTGTCCGCCGGACTCCGCCCTCGGCCGCGTCGCGGCCGAATCCACGGGGCCGAAGATCATCAAGGTCGGCAGCCACGCGCCAGCGGCGCGGCGCGGCGCCTTGCCCGTCGTGATCTATGGCGATCTCTCGCGATAGGCGCGCCGGCGGAGGGCGGCGCCGAAACGCGCCGCATTTCGTTTGACTTCGCGCGCCGCGCCCACTATAGCACACGCCGCTCACGCGCGGCTTCCGGCCGCGCTTTTGCTTTTCCGCGTCTGCGGCGAGGCGGGGCGAAAACCAGCAGGTTCCCACTGCAAAGAAGCTGGCCGCGCGGGCTCCCGCGCAGAGCCAGGTTGAACACGGAGAAAACGATGTTCGCAGTCATCAAGACCGGCGGCAAGCAATATAAGGTCGCCGCCGACAACGAGATCACCGTCATGGCGCTCGAAGGCGAAGCCGGGGCGCAAGTGACTTTCGCCGAGGTTCTCGCGCTGTTCGACGGCGAGACCAACCGGATCGGCGCGCCGCATGTCGCCGGCGCCAGCGTCGTCGGCGAAATCGTCGAGCAGACGCGCGGCCCCAAGGTCATCGCGTTCAAGAAGCGCCGCCGCAAGAATTCGCGCCGCAAGCGCGGTCACAAGCAGGATCTGACGATCGTCAGGATCACGCAGATTTTGACGGACGGCGCCAAGCCCGCGCAAGCCGTCTCGGCTCGTTCGCCGGCAGCCGAGGCCGCCCCGGAAGCGGCCGAGACCCATCACGCGGACTGAGGGTTCCCTCGGCCTGAAACTTGAATTATATACGCGGGAAATCGGCGCTGTTTCTGGCGCGCCGCGTGGGATTTGGAGCGGGTGACATGGCTCATAAGAAAGCAGGCGGCTCGTCGCGCAACGGCCGCGATTCGGCCGGGCGCCGTCTCGGCGTCAAGAAATTCGGCGGCGAAAAGGTCGTCAGCGGCATGATCATCGTGCGTCAGCGCGGCACGAAATTCCATCCTGGCCGCAATGTGGGCATAGGGACCGATCATACGCTGTTCGCCACCGCCCCCGGCGCCGTGGCGTTCGAATCGAAAGCCAATGGTCGCCAATACGTCATGGTAGTCGCGCAAAACGCGGCTGAATGAACGGCGGGGATGAGACGAGATCCCCGCCGCGGCGACAGCCCCCGCGGACGGTCTCGAGCATCCCCCGAGAACAGGAAGGCCGAAATCCTTCCCAAAAGTCCGGTAAGCCGAAGCGCTTATGAAGGGGATGCGGGTCGCCGCATCTCCTTCGTCGTTTTGGGGCCGCATCGCCGAGCCCCTCGCTGGTCCGGAGTGGAAATGTTTCCCGATCTTGCCCGAGACGATGTCTTCCGCCTGGAGACGGCGAGGCTGTGGCTGCGCTGGCCGCGCGCCGCCGACGCGCCGGCGATCGCGCGCTATTGCAGCCGCCGGGAAGTTGCTGAGTTCACCGCCCGCATTCCCCATCCCTATCCCCCAGGCACGGCGGAACGGTTCATCTTCGCCGCGCGCGAAGCCAACGCCTCGGGCCGCGATCTGACGCTCGTCATGACCCCGATCCGCGACAAGCGCGAAGCGATCGGCGCCGTCGCCCTCGAGGCAAGGGGCCAGGACCGCCTGACGCTCGGCTATGCGCTCGCGCCGGAAGCCTGGGGCAAGGGCCTGGCGAGCGAAGCAGTCGGGGCGATGGTCGACGCGGGCTTTGTCCTGACCAAGGCGGTCGAACTCGTCGCCAGCGCGCGCGTGGAGAACGCCGCCTCGCGCCGCGTCCTCGAGAAGGCGGGATTTGAATTCACCGGCACGGGCCTCCAGGGCGCGCCCGCGCGCGGCGGCATGGTCCCGTGCGATCGCTTCGGCATGACCCGCGACGCCTGGGCCGCGCGGCGCGCGGCGCTGAACCAGCAGGCCGCGCCGACCAACCGAGAAGGCGTCCATGAAGTTCCTTGATCAGGCGCGCGTCTTCGTCCGCTCTGGCGACGGCGGCGCCGGCTGCGTTTCGTTCCGCCGCGAGAAATTCATCGAATTCGGCGGCCCCGACGGCGGCGACGGCGGGCGCGGCGGCGACGTCGTCGTGGAATGCGCCAGCGGCCTCAACACGCTGATCGACTTTCGCTATCAACAGCATTTCAAGGCCAAGACCGGCATGCACGGCATGGGCAAGAACCGCGCCGGCGGGCGCGGCGCCGACGTCGTGCTGAAGGTGCCCGAAGGCACGCAGGTCTTCGACGAGGACGGCGAGACGCTGCTCGCCGACCTCAAGACGCCCGGCGAGCGCGTCGTCCTCGCCAAGGGGGGCAACGGCGGCTTCGGCAACGCGCATTTCGCCACCGCGACCAATCGCGCGCCGCGCCGCGCCAATCCCGGCCAGACGGGGATCGAGCGCACGCTGTTCCTGCGCCTGAAGCTGATCGCCGACGCCGGCCTCGTCGGCCTGCCCAACGCCGGCAAGTCCACGTTGCTCGCCGCGGTCTCCGCCGCGCGGCCCAAGATCGCCGACTATCCCTTCACGACGCTGCATCCCGGCCTCGGCGTCGTGCGCGTCGACGGACGCGATTTTGTGCTCGCCGACATTCCCGGCATGATCGAGGGGGCTCACGAGGGCGTCGGCCTCGGCGACCGCTTTCTCGGCCATGTCGAGCGCTGCGGCGCGCTGGTGCATCTGGTCGACGCCGCCGGCGAACACGCCGGCGCCGCCTATCGCACCATTCGCGGCGAGCTCGCCGCTTACGGCGGCGGCGTGGCGGAGAAGCCAGAGATCGTCGCGCTCTCCAAGGTCGACGCGGTCGACGAGGAAACCCTCAAGAAGCAGAAGGAGCGCCTGAAGCGCGCGATGCGCGCTTATGGCCCGCCGCTCGCGGCCGGCGCCAAACGCGCCCCGCCGCTGGAACTCTCGGCCGTCGCGCAACGCGGCGTGACGGAGGTCTTGCGCGCGGCGCTCGCCGCGATCGAGACGAGCCGCGCGAGCGAAGCGGCCGAAGCGGCGCCGGCGCCGGCTTGGTCGGCTTGAGGATGTCCGCGCGGGATTTCTAGCCGCGCGCTCGACGGCCTTTCCTGACCGCGCTAACTGCCGCGCGATCCCGACCTCGCCGCTATGCCCCCCTCAAGAAACGCCGTCAGCCCAACTTGCCGCTTACCTTTCGTAAGCTCGGCTGACATACTAAGTGGTCATCGGCCGTCGCGGTCGCCCGATTCGAGTCGCCGCCGCGCGACAATGCAGGGAGCCCCATGCAGTTCCTTCCAGGCGACGAATCGGCCTCGGCCGGCAGTTGCGCCGGCGACGACGCCATGATGTTCGAAGTCGCGCCGGTGTCGCTGTGGCTCGAGGATTACAGCGCGATCAGGGCGCTGTTCGACGCTTGGCGCGCGGCGGGCATCCGGGATTTTCGCGCCTATCTCGCCGAAGATCCGGCCCGCGTCAGGGCCTGCGCAGCCGGCATGCGCGTCCTGCGCGTCAATCGCCGGACGCTGTCCCTGTTCGAGGCCCGGGATCTGGCGCATCTCGTCGCCAACGTCGGTCAAATCTTCCGCGACGAAATGCTGACCAACCTCGTGGAGGAACTGGCGCAGCTGTGGGACGGCAAGACCGACTTCGTCAGCAGCGGCGTCAATTATTCCCTCACCGGGCGCCGGATCGACATTCAAGTCAAAGGCTCGCTGCTGCCGGGCTACGAGACGAGCTGGGGGCGCGTTCTGGTCGCGGTCGAGGACGTGAGCGAGCGCGAGGGCGCGCGCCGGCTGCTTGCGCTAAGCGAGGATTATTCGCGCGGGCTGTTCGAGCATTCTCCGATTTCGCTCTGGGTGGAGGACTTCAGCAAGGTCAAGCTGCTGCTCGAGGAGTTGCGCGATCGCGGGATCGAGGACCTTCGCGTGTTCATCGACGTGCATCCGGAATTCGTCCAGCGCTGCATTCGCGAAATTCGTGTGATCGACGTCAACAATCATACGCTGAGCCTGTTTCAGGCGCCCGACAAGAAGACGTTGCTGCGTCGCCTGCGCGACGTCTTTCGCGACGCGATGGCGCAGCCATTCCGCGAACAATTGATCGACCTGTGGAACGGAAAGTTTTTTCAGCAGCGCGAAGTCGTCAATTATTCGCTCGATGGCGCCCCGTTGCACCTTCATCTGCAATTCTCGGTGTTCCCCGGCCGCGAGAGGGATTGGTCGCTGGTCCAGGTCGCGTTGACCGACATCACCGCCCGCAAGAAGGCCGAGGCCTATCTCGAATATCTCGGCAAGCACGACGTCCTGACCAAGCTCTTCAACCGCTCTTTCTTCGTCGAAGAGCTCAATCGTCTCGAGCGCAACGGCCCGGCGCCCGTCACGGTCCTCGTCATCGACGTCAATGGCCTGAAGGGGGCCAATGACCAATTGGGCCATGCGGCGGGCGACGAATTGCTTCGCCGCGCCGGCGAGGTGTTGAGCAAGCTGGTCGAAGAGCCGTGCCACGTCGCGCGAATCGGCGGCGACGAATTCGCGGTGCTCATGCCCGCGCGCGACGAGCGTGACGGCGAAGAGATGATCGACGCGATCGCCAATCTCGTGGCGCTCAACAATCAGTTCTATTCCGGCGTCGCGCTCAGCTTCGCCATGGGGGCGGCGACCAGTCGCCAGGGGGAGCGGTTGGAAGCCGTCGTGCGCCGGGCCGACGCCGCCATGTATGTGGAAAAGCGCGCCTATTACTCGGATTCACAGCGCGACCGCCGGGAAGCGCCGCCCTCGCGCCGACGTTCGGCCGCCTCGCAATACCGGCAGGCGCCGGGCGATTGACGTGAAGGCCCAGCGGGGCGCTCGCCGTCCTCACAACCATCGCCGAACTTGCCGTTTGTATTGGCGGTAGGTCTCGCCGTGCAGGGATTCGAGATAGCGTTCTTCGGGAAGCACGACGCCGAAATGGACGACGACGAGGAAAACGACCAGGGCCGCGCCGAAGCAGGGGCTGCCCAACAGCACGCCCAGACCGGCGAGCACTCCGGCCATGCCGAGATACATCGGGTTTCGGCTGATGCGGTAGGGCCCGTCCCGGACGATGGCCGTCGCCGGCGCGGTCGGCCGAAACGGCGTGCCGGCCTTCCTAAACAGCCTGCCGCAGGACGCAACGAGCGCGAGAGAAGCGATCAGCGCCAACGTTCCCAGGACGCTGCGCGTCGGCGAATAGCTGAAACCGCCGAGCCAAACGATCTGGACGCCGACGCAGGCCGCGATCAGCGCCAATAACAGGATCGGCGGCGGAACAAGCATTCCGACCTTGCGCCGTTCGTCGGATGCGTTCATCGGGCTCGACATGGGCGACTCCGCTTCGCGCGGGCGACCGAGCTCGCGCAATGAAGGGCGCCAATTGGCGCCCGCTTTCCCCAATCGAAGACGCTTTCGGACGGGGTCGATCGCGGCGGCAAACGCTCGGCTCGACGAGGGCGCTTGGCGCTTGGAAGACAGCGCCGCGGATCAGCCGTGGGGCGGAATGATCGTGACGACGAAACCGACGGGTTCGCCCTTGTGGCCAAGGAAGTCATGAGTCAGCGAGATTTCGGTCCGCGTCGATTGCGGCGTGGCGAATTTGGCGCTCGAGGCCAGGCATTCGGCGTCGGCGTTCTCGCAAACCGCGAGGAGACCATGCGCGGCGAGGGCTTCCGGCGTGACCCAGGGGCTGCGAAAGAAGTCGAAATGATCGAATCCATGCGGGCTATCGGGGCTATAAAACGCCACCGCAGTATAATATCTGAAACTGCCGGCGACATAGGAAAGCGGCAGGGAAGTCTTGTCGCGCCAAAGCCGCGTCGCCTCGATCGCCAATTCCTTGCGCGGCTGAGTTTCGGCGCCGTCGGTTCCCAGCCAGGCTTTGGCCAAGGCGATCGCCGGCGAAAGCGCGAGCGCGCCCAGCGTCAGAGCGGCGGCGAATCGCGAGCCGATGCGGCTGAGGCGGGCGACGTCCCGCGCTCCGGCGATTTCGATCGCGAGCAAGGGCAAGAGGCTGAAAACGCCAATCATCATGCTCGTCGAGACTTTCATGCCCACCGCAAACGCCGCCGGCATCGTAAGGATCAGGGGAGCGAGCGCGAGGGTCGTCAACATGCGAAATCTGGGGTTCCGCCACTGTCCCCTGAACGAAGCGACCCATTCCCGCGGCGGAGTCCGGCCCGCAAACGCCACGACGAGAAAGACCAAGATGTTCTGCGCCAGGGCGCCGAAAAACGCCGTCGCTGCGTAAAACGCGGTGGAGACGAATCCTCGCCCGGATTCGCTGGCGAGGTAGCGCATCGGCGGCGCCCCGCTCGTCAAGAGCCACCAGACGTGAGGACCGCAAACGGCGGCGGCGACGACCGCCGAAACGTAGGGAGAGGCGGAAGCGAAATATCTCGAGCGAGAGGGATGTTGGACGGCCGCGAGGAAACACGTGGCGCCCAGAATCAGGGCGTAATATTTCGATAACAGGGCGACGCCCATCAGGACGCCGAAGAATACGGAGTCGACAAGCCGGCGGCTTTCGATCGCCCGCGTGAAGAAGTATAGCGTCCACGGCCAAATCGATAAAAATATCGAATTCGCATTGTATTTATACGAGAGAAACGTGTAGAAAGGCGTGAGGAGCAGCAGGACAGTCGCCGCCAGTCGCTTTTGGCCCTCGGCGAAGTTCCCGATCAGCATCCACGCGCCGCACAGGCCGACGCCCGCGTTCAAACTGGTCAGGATGGCGAAGGCCCATCCCGCGCGGGGCAGGACCAAAAACCATAGGCCGCAGATCCATGCCCAGAACGGCGGGTGTTTGACGTAGCCGGGCTGGAACTCCTGTCCCCAGACATAGGCTTCCGCCGCGTCATGGTGGATCGCCGCCGGCGCGTCGGATATCGTGAAATACAATGTCCAGATCGTCACGAAGGCCGCGAGAAACGCCAGGATCAGCGGCAGGCCCGGCTCCGACGTCATTGAGGTAGAAGCGAGCCTCCGCCGATTCTGGGCTTCCATGCTCGCTCGCGCAACGCTCGCCATCAACTCAGACTTTCACCCCCATGAACGCTAAACGCGGGACGCACGGCCGCCTCGACGTGGCGAAGGCAAGGCGTCGGCCGCGGCGGCCCACCTTATGACAGAGTCATCGCGCGGACCAAGCGGCGAATGCACCCTCGAGTCGATCCATCGGGCGGGCGATGCGAATCATTTCGCGCAGAAGGTCGTCGCGTTCCATGAGCGCGGCGTATTCCTCCTCCCGGCGTTTCGTGAGCGGGTCGAGCCGCGCGAGAGCGTCGCTGGCGAATCCGGGATGGCACATGATGAGATGACGCGGACCCGGCGCCTTCAAGAATTCATCGAATTCTTCATCGAATCTCTTGCCTGCGCCAAACCGCGAGAACCCGGAGAAGCCGAGATTGGTCGTAAAACCCGCCGCCGCGACGCTCCTGCCAAATCCGGCGCAAAGCCAAGCGACCGTCAAGGCTTTGCCCCGCGCGGAACGCCTTCTCAAGATACGGCCGATCGCATCGCCGGGAACGCGGATCAGCGGTCGCGACTCTCGGGGGAGCGCGCCGTAGCGGCGGCGCAAGACCGTCAACAAAGCGTCGCGCGCCTGGGGCAGCGCGTGAACATGGTGATGCCCATCCACGTGGTCCGGCGCGGCGCCCAGCGCCGCTTCGAAGACGTCGAACTGCCGCTCGAACTCGGCGGCGATCGCGGACACGTCAAGGCGGCGGCGAAGCGAGCCGATGATGAGTTCGCCAAGAGCGAACGGCCGCCCCTTTCCCGCGAACGGGCGCAGCGTCAGATCGAGATGAAGGCCTATCGCGACGACGCCGCGCCGCGCCAGGAGTTCGGGAGCCAATTCGGGCCAGGCCGGCATCGACGACATCGCCGACACCGCGGTAAGGCGGCGGGCGTCGACAAGGCCGAGCATCGCGCCCGAGACGCCCTCGGTGATCGCGAAGTCGTCGGCGCAGAGGGCGAACGAGCCTTTCAATCGAGACGGGTTTGGAATTCTTCAGTTCTCGCGTTTGTCGAATGCGTTCGGGACGATGTCCGGCTGGCCGATCCTCTCGGCCACGACGAACAGCGGGCGCGCCTTGACCTCATCGAAGACCCTCGACAAATATTCCCCGAGAACGCCGAGCGAAATGAGCTGGACGCCGGCGAAGAACGTAATCGAGACGATCAGCGAGGGAAAGCCGGGCACCTCGACCCCGAAGACCAGGGTCTGGATGGCGAAATACAGGGCGTAGGCGATCGCGCCGGCCGATACGACGATCCCGAGATAGGACCATATTTTCAGCGGCAGGGACGAGAAGGACACCAGGCCGTCCGCCGCGTAGCGCGCCAGCCTGATCAAGCTGTAACGCGAGCCGCCCTCGCTGCGCTCGCCGACCGAGAACGGGACGCAAACGCTGGGAAAGCCGATCCAGGCGTAAAGACCCCTGCTGAAACGGCAGCGTTCGCCGAGGGCGTTCAAGGCGTCGACCGCCACTCGGTCAAGGAGGACGAAGTCGGTCGCGCCCTCGGGAATCGGCGTCTCGGAAACGAGGCGAAACAATCGATAGAATAGCCGCGACAGCCCGGTTCGCGCGGCGCTTTCCCCGACGCGGTCCTGCCGCAGGCCAAAGACGACCTTGCTTCCCGCTCGCCAGGCTTCCACGAAACGGGGGATGAGTTCCGGCGGATGCTGGAGGTCGGCGTCCATAATGACGACGGCGTCTCCCGACGCGTGCCTGAGGCCCGCGGCGAGAGCGGCCTCCTTGCCAAAATTGCGGCTGAGCGCGAGGGCGCTGAAGCGTCGATCGGCGGCGGCGAGCTCGCGCAGCCGCGCCAGCGTTCCGTCCCGCGAACCATCGTCGATGAAGAGCGCCGACCACGTCTCGCGCAGTCCTTCCAGCCGCTGCGTCAGGCGCTCCGCCAAGAGGCCGACATGCGCCTCTTCGTTGAAGACCGGCACGACGATCGTGATGGCCTTGGGAACGACTGCGGGCTGGTCGGACATGTTACGCTACTCCACAGCAGGATTGATCCAAGCGACAGTCGGGTTGCGGCGACAATACGCATCGCTTCATCTCCATCGGGTCGCCGCCCGCGCCCCAAGAGCGCGACTGGCCAAAGAGCAGACCCGACCGACCGCCGTCAATTCCCCTGCTCCTCCCCCGCCGCCGCCCCGCCGCGCCTCGAGGCCTGCGCGCGGATGATCCTGTAGACCGTCCGCGCCGCCGGCGAGAGCGCGCGGCGGCGCCTGGCGATGAGGCTGTAGGGCTGCACGATGATCGAGAAATGAGATCGCGCTAAGCCGCGCGCTCCACCTCCTCCATCGCCAGTCGCGCCATCAGCGGCACGGCGGCGCCCATCTTGCGCGCGCGCTCGGGGTTGGAGGCGTTGCCGTCGAGCGAGCGTTTGTAGACGCCCTGCACGATCGCGGCGACGCGGAAAAAGCTGAAGGCGATGAGAAACGTCCAGTCCGGGATCGCGGAAATCCCGGCGCGCCGGCAATAGGCGGCGACATAGGCCGCCTCGTCGGGAATGCCGAGCGCGGCGCGGTCGACGCCGGCGAGGCCGCGGAATTCGCCGGCGTTGGGCAGGCGCCATTGCATGCATTGATACGCGAGGTCGGCGAAGGGATGGCCGAGCGTCGACAGTTCCCAGTCGAGCACGGCGATCAGGCGCGGCGCGTCATAGGCGAAGATCATGTTGTCGATGCGCCAATCGCCGTGGACAAGCGCGACGCGGCCGTCGTCCGCCGGCGTATGCGCGCCGAGCCATGCGATCAGCCGGTTCATGTCGGCGACCTCCTCGGTTTCGCTGGCGCGATATTGCTCGCTCCAACGCTGCAACTGCCGCGCGAAGTAACTGCCGGGCTTGCCGAAGTCGGAAAGGCCCGCGGCGGCGACGTCGATCGCGTGCAGCTTCGCCAGCGTTTCGTTCATCGCGTCGTAGACCGCGGCGCGCTCCTCGCGCGTCGATTCCGGCATCGCGGGGTCCCAGAAGATGCGCCCGTCGACATGGCTCATCAGATAGAACACCGACCCGACGACGCCTTCGTCCTCGCAGAGCGCGAGCGCACGCGGCGCGGGAAAGCCGGAGGCTTCCAGCGCGACGAGCACGCGATACTCGCGCTCGACCATATGCGCCGACTTGAGCAGCTGGCCCGGCGGCTTGCGCCGCAGCACATAGGCGCCGCTCGGAGTCGTCAGGAGATAGGTCGGGTTGGATTGGCCGGTCGAGAACTTGCGCGCCACGCTCGGGCCGGCGTAGCCCTTCACGCGCGCGCGCGCCCAGGCGTCGAGCGCGCTCGTGTCCTCGGGAAACTCCGCCCCGCTCATCGCGCGTCGCCCGCGTCGCGCCGCAGCTCCGCCTTGAAGACGGCGCGCCGATGCGCGACGGGCGGGCGAGCCATATCGATGACGCGGAGACTCAAAGGCTCCTCCCGAACGGATCATTTGTCGTCGGAGTTGACCCGCAATCGGCCGCGCGCGCAAGGGCGAATGGCTTACGCGCGCCAGGAAACGCCGGCTGACGGATCGCCGAGCCGTTCGCGCGTGGCGCGTGGGCGACCAGCGCCGATCCTTTGCGATCCCCAGGATTTCCACTAAGATGCGGCGACCGGGGGGTGGATTGTCGGAGGCGCCTGATGCGATCGCCCAGCGAAACCGAAGCCCTGTTCGCGATCCTGAGACGATCGGCCGCGCCGGCGTCGGCGAGCGCCATCGAGACTTTGGTGCGCGAGGGCGGCGACCGCGATCTCTGCCGCGTCAACGCGCTGGATTTCGCCGCCAAGCGCGGCCTCGACGAGGAAGAAGCGGTCGCCGCCTTCCTCCACGCCACGCAGGTCGGGCTTTTCGATCAGGCCTGGAACGTGCTCTGTCCCGGCTGCGGCGGCGTGCTCGAAAGCGGCGCCACGCTGAAGACCGTCGATCGCGCGACCTATTCCTGCTCGCTCTGCGCCATGGGCTACGAGCCGACGCTCGACGAAATGGTCGAAGTGACGTTCACGGTGAGCCCCAACGTGCGCCGCATCGCCGCGCATGATCCGCACAGTCTGCCGGTGATCGAATATTACCGCCAGGTGTTCTGGGGCTCAGGCGTCGATCTGCCCGACGACGAAACGCTCGAGCGCAACTTCCAGGAGATCACGCTCGACTCGCTCGAATTGCCGCCCGGCGAAAAGGCCAGCGTCTCGCTGCAGGCCCCGGCGGCGTTCCTGATCGTCATGGACCCCGTCACCCACACCGCGCAATTCATCGACGTCAAGGGCGAGCCGACCCGCGAGCGCCAGACGCTCACGGTCCTGCTGAGCAAACAGCGCACGCCGAACGACATGGCGACGATCCGGCCCGGCCCGCTGCGCATCCTGTTCGAGAACCGTTCGGACGCGCGCACGCTGCCCAGCATATGGGTCGGCGACGAGCGGCTTCACGCGCTGTTGCGAAAGCGCCGCCCCTTTCTCACCGCCAAACGGCTTCTCACCAACCAGACCTTCCGCGATCTCTATCGCACCGACACGATCGACGTCGATCAGCGGCTGAAGATCACCAGCCTGACCTTCCTCTTCACCGATCTGAAGGGCTCCACGGAGCTCTATGACCGCGTCGGCGATCTCGTCGCCTATGATCTCGTGAATGCGCATTTTCGCGCGCTGCAGCAGATCGTCGCCGCCGAGGCGGGCGCGGTGGTGAAGACCATTGGCGACGCCGTCATGGCGACGTTCGCAACCCCCGATCGCGCCGTCGCCGCGGCCTTGCGCATGCGCGAAGCGATGCGCGGCCTCGCCGGCGATCTCATCCTGAAGATCGGCATGCACGAGGGCCCATGCCTCGCGGTGATGCTGAACGAGCGGCAGGATTATTTCGGCCAGACCGTCAATATCGCGGCGCGCGTGCAGGGCCTCGCCACCTCGACTTCGATCTTCGCGACAGGCCAGGTGCTCGCCCATGACGGATCGGCGCGGTTGCTCGAGAGCAGCGGGATCACGCCCCTGCCGAACGAGCAGAAGCTGCGCGGCATCGCCGAACGGCTCGCCGTGTTCGAAATCCCCTGACCGCGGTTACGCCGCCGACGACAAGCGCCGTCCGTTCGCCCTACTTCGGGAAGGGGACCGGGCTCTCCGCCAGGGTCTGGAGATAGGCGAGAATGTCCGCGCGCTTATGGGCGTCCGATTCGCCGGGGAAGCTCATCTTCGTTCCCTTGACGAAAGCCGACGGCTTGGTGACCAAACTGTTGATCTTTTCGTAGGTCCAGTCGCCGCCTACGGCCTTCATGCCGTCGGAATAGGCGAAGCCCGCGATCGAGGCGACCGGGCGGCCGACGACGCCGTAGAGCGGCGGGCCCACCTTGGCCGCGCCGCCCTTGTCGAAGGAATGGCAGGCCTGGCAGGGTTTGGTGTCGGCCTGTCCCTTGACGGGATCCGCCTTGGCGAGCAGGGCGGCGAGCGGCTCTTCGGGCGCGGCGGCGGGCGCGGCGGCGGCGGCGGTTTCAGCGGCGCCGGGCAGCTCGTAGCCGGGCTTCAGCGCCTTGTTGGGCGCGAAAACCGCGTTGGAAAAGATTCCGAGCGCCATCGTTCCCAGCAACGTGCCGAGGACGGCGAGAGCGATCTTGTTGGCGTTCGTCGTTTCCATTCGCGCATCAGCCCCAGTCTGAACGTCGATCGGCGGGGCGCTCGAGGCCCCGCCGGAAATCTTGATTAGCCGCTTTGCGTCGGACTTGGCAACACGTATAAGCGCCGCGCCGCAGCCTTTTTTGGGCTGCGCGAGCCGAACCCGTCCATGCCCAATCCGATCGTCCTCATCCCCGCGCGCATGACCTCGACGCGTCTGCCCGGCAAGCCGCTCGCCGACATCCACGGCGAGCCGATGATCGCGCATGTCTGGCGGCGCGCCGTCGAAGCCGACGTCGGCCCGGTTCTGGTCGCGGCCGACCATCCCAGCATCGTCGAGGCGATCGAGGCGATCGGCGGACGCGCCGTGCTGACGCGGCCCGACCACCTCTCGGGCTCCGACCGGATTTTCGAGGCCGTCTGCGCCTTCGATCCCGACGGGCGCTACGACGTCGTCGTGAACGTGCAGGGCGATCTGCCGACCATCGAGAGAAGCGCCGTGCGCGCCGCGGTGGGTCCGTTGAGCGACGCGGATGTGGACATCGCGACGCTGGCGACGGAGATCACGCGCCCCGAGGAGCGCGACGATCCCAACGTCGTCAAGGCGGTGGGGACAGAAATCGGCCCTCGGCGCCTGCGCGCGCTCTATTTCACGCGCGCCCGAGCGCCCTGGGGCGAGGGGCCGCTTCTTCATCACATCGGCCTTTACGCCTATCGCCGCGAGGCGCTCGCGCGCTTCGTCGCCCTGCCGCCCTCGCCGCTGGAGCGGCGCGAAAGGCTCGAACAATTGCGCGCGTTGGAAGCGGGCATGCGCATCGACATCGCGCTGGTCGACGTCGCGCCGCTCGGCGTCGACACGCCCGAAGACTTGCGCCGCGCCCGCGAGATGCTGGCCTCCAGGGAAAAGCCATGACCGAAGCCAAGACCATCGCCTACCAGGGCGAGCCGGGCGCCAATTCGCACATCGCCTGCCTCGAAAATTATCCCGAGCATGCGCCGCTGCCCTGCGCGACCTTCGAGGACGCCTTCGCCGCGTTGCAGGACGGGAAGGCCGAGTTCGGCATGATTCCGATCGAGAATTCGATCGCCGGGCGCGTCGCCGACATCCACGCCCTGCTGCCCGCTTCCGGCCTGCATATCGTCGCCGAGACCTTCCTGCCGATTCATTTTCAGCTTCTCGCCATTCCCGGCGCGACGCTCGAAGGCTTGCGCAGCGTCTACAGCCACGTCCACGCGCTCGGCCAATGCCGCAAGATCATCCGCAAATACGCCCTCAAGCCGGTGGTCGCCGCCGACACCGCCGGCTCGGCGCGCGAAGTGGCGGAATGGCGCGATCCGACCCGCGCCTCGTTGGCGACCCGGCTCGCCGGCGAAATCTACGGACTGACGACGCTCGCCGCCGACGTCGAGGACGAGACGCACAACACGACGCGCTTCGTCGTGCTCTCCAAGACGCCGCGCTGGGCGGCGGCGCGCAACGGGCCGCTGGTGACGACCTTCGTCTTTCGCGTGCGCAACGTCCCCGCCGCGCTCTACAAGGCGCTGGGCGGCTTCGCCACCAACGGCGTCAACATGACCAAGCTCGAAAGCTATATGGTCGAGGGCGAATTCACCGCCACGCAGTTCCTCGCGGACGTCGACGGCCATCCCGAAGACCCGCCGCTGGCGCGCGCGCTCGAAGAGCTCGAATTCTTCTCGCGCGAGCTGCGCATTCTCGGCGTCTATCCCGCGCACGCCTTTCGCGTCGAGACGCAGCGGCGGGCGGGGTAGCCTGCCTGTTGTAGGCGCGCGCGCCGAGCGCGCCCGTCCCCGCCGCCGCGATACTTGCCGAAACAAGGCGCTTCGCGCCGGACGCGCGCGCCGCGCGCGTCTACAAGCCGCTACTTCGTCCCGAACATCCGGTCGCCCGCGTCGCCGAGGCCGGGCACGATATAGCCGTGGTCGTTGAGCTTTTCGTCGATCGCCGCGGTCCAGATCTGCACGTCGGGATGGGCCTTGGTCAGGCGCGCGATGCCTTCCGGGGCCGCCAGAAGGCAGACGAAGCGGATGTCCTTCACGCCGCGGCTCTTCAAGCGGTCGATCGCGGCCACCGCGGAATTGGCGGTGGCGAGCATCGGGTCCATGACGATGACCAGCCGGTCGGCGACGTCGGCGGGCGCCTTGAAATAATATTCGACCGCCTCGAGCGTCTTGGGATCGCGGTAGAGCCCGATATGGGCGACGCGCGCGCTGGGCACGAGGTTGAGCATGCCGTCGAGAAAACCGACGCCGGCGCGCAGGATAGGGGCGAAGACCAGCTTCTTGCCGGCGATCATCGGCTTCATCGTCTTGGCGAGCGGCGTCTCCACCTCGACGAGCTCCAGCGGCAGATCGCGCGTCACTTCATAGCAGAGCAGCATGCCGATTTCGTTGAGCAGCTGACGGAACCCCTTGGTGGAGACCGTCTTGTCGCGCATCAGCGTCAGCTTGTGCTGCACGAGCGGATGGCCGACGACGTGGACATTGGACATGGCGGGGCTCCCCCAGGCGGATTTGGCGCGACATTAGACCAAGTCGGGCGGCGCCCATTGTCGCCGAGCCGATCATCCCCAGATATTCGCTTGACGAAGCGCCGGGCGCGCGAGGCTCGCGATGGGTCTATTGACGCAAGGCGGCCTTCAATGTCTTTTGGCGGGCCCATGGCCAATACCCCCGCGCGCGTCGCCAGTCGCAACTGGAATCTGCCGAACCTCCTGACTTATGGTCGGGTGGCGGCGGTTCCGCTCGTCGTCGCCTTTCTCTTCTGGCCGAGCGAGCCGTGGGCGCGCTGGACCGCGCTGGCGATTTACGCGGCGGCGGCGATCACCGATTTCCTCGACGGCTATCTCGCGCGCGTCTGGGCGCAGCAATCCTCGCTCGGGCGCATGCTCGACCCGATCGCCGATAAACTGCTGGTCGCCGCGGCGCTGCTCGCGCTCACCGCCGACCGCACCATTTCCGGCCCCTCGCTGTGGGCGGCGATCGTCATTCTCTGCCGCGAAATCCTCGTTTCGGGACTGCGCGAGTATCTGGCGGAGCTGCGCGTGCCCGTCCCCGTCACCGCCGTCGCCAAATGGAAGACGACGACGCAGATGATCGCGCTCGGCTTCCTCATCGCCGGGCCGGCGGGCGAAGCGGTTCTGCCCGGTTCGATCAACATCGGCATCGTGCTTCTCTGGATCGCGGCGATCCTGACGCTTTACACGGGGTGGGATTATATGAAGGCGAGTTACGATCATGTCGGGAGCGATTGAGGGCCGATGAAAGCGGTCTATTTCGCCTGGGTGCGCGAACGCATCGGCAAGGACGAGGAGGCGCTCGATCCGCCCGCCGAGGTCGCTACGGTCGGCGACCTCATCGCGTGGCTGTCGGCGCGCGGCGAGGGCTACGCGCACGCCTTCGAGAAGCCTCAGGTGATCCGCGCCGCGGTCGACCGCGCCCACGTCAAGCACGACGCCAGGATTTCGGGCGCGCGCGAGATCGCGTTCTTTCCGCCGATGACGGGCGGCTGAGGGGATGGGCACAGTGCGCGTCCAGTCCGAGGATTTCGACGCGGCGGCCGAGGGGCGCGCGCTCGTCGCCGGACGCCTCGACGTCGGCGCGCTGGCGACCTTCGTCGGCCTGTGTCGCGACGAGGGCGGACGCCTCGCGGCGCTGGAGATCGAGCATTATCCCGATATGGCCGAGGCGGAGATCGCGCGCGTCGTCGCTGCCGCCGAGGCGCGCTGGCCGCTCCTCGGCGTCACGGCGATCCACCGCTGGGGAACGCTGGCGCCCGGAGCGCAGATCGTCCTCGTCGCGGTAGCCGCCGCGCACCGCGGCGAGGCCTTCGCGGCGGCGGAAATGCTGATGGATTATTTGAAGACCCAGGCGCCGTTCTGGAAGCGCGCGCGCCGCCCTGACGGCTCAACTGAGGAATGGGTTGAAGCCAAATCGAGCGACGACGAGCAAGCGGCGCGCTGGCGCGCCGCCGATCCGCCCTGACCCGCCCCGCGAGCGCGCCGGCTTATTCGGCCGCCCGCCGCTTGGCTCCGCCCATCGCCGCCAGCGCCTGACCCAGATCCTCGATCAGGTCGTCGGCGTCTTCGAGGCCGACCGAGAGCCGAAGCAATCCCGGCCCGATGCCGAGCGCGGCGCGCTGCTCGGGCTTGAGGCGCTGATGCGTCGTCGTCTCGGGATGGGTGATGAGGCTCTTGGCGTCGCCGAGATTATTGGAAATGCCGATGATCGACAGCGCGTCGGCCGTCGCAAAAGCTTCCCGCTTGCCGCCCTCGACCTCGAACGCGACGAGCGTGCCGCCGCCCGACATCTGCCGCTCGACGACGGCGCGCTGCGGATGATCGGCGCGTCCGGGATAGATGACGCGCGCGATTCGCGGGTGGCCGGCGAGATAATCCGCGATTTTTCCCGCCGAGCGGTCCTGCTGGGCGACGCGCAGCGGCAGGGTCTCCAGCGATTTGAGCATGACCCAGGCGTTGAACGGCGAAAGGCACGGGCCGGTCTGGCGCAGGAAATTGTGGATGTGCTCGGCGATGAACGCCTCGGAGGCGAGAATCACCCCGCCCAAGGTGCGCCCCTGCCCGTCGATGTGCTTGGTCGCGGAATAGACGACGCAATCCGCGCCGAGTTTCAGCGGGCGCTGCAACATCGGCGAAGCGAAGACATTGTCGACCACCAGCGTCGCGCCGGCTTCATGAACGATGTTCGCCACGGCGGCGATGTCGATCACTTCCAGCGTCGGATTGGTCGGGCTTTCGAGAAAGGCGGTTCTGGTGTTGGGGCGCATCGCCGCGCGCCAGGCGGAAAGGTCCGTGCCCTCGACCAGCGTCGAGGCGACGCCGAAACGCGGCAACAGCTCCTCGACGACATAGAGACACGAACCGAACAGCGCCTTCGCCGCGACGACGTGATCGCCGGCCTTCAACTGGCCCAGCAGCGCGGCGGTGACCGCCGCCATGCCGCTCGCGGTCGCGCGCGCCGCCTCGGCGCCTTCGAGTAGCGCCATGCGGCGCTCGAACATCGACACCGTCGGATTGGCGAAGCGCGAATAGATGAACCCCGGCGTGTCGCCCTTGAAGCGCGTCTCGGCCTCCTCCATCGTGTCGTAGAGATAGCCCTGGGTGAGGAACAACGCCTCGGACGTCTCCCCGAACTGCGAACGCATCGAGCCGCCATGCACCAGCTGGGTGGCGGGACGCAGCGTCCTGGGATCACGGGTCTTGCGGGGGGTCGTCATAACGCGCTCCTTTCCTGCCCGAACTCGCGTCCGGGCGCGGGCTTAAGAACAGGGCGCGAGTTCGAGAAGCCCCGATCTTTTAGCCCTTTGTTTAACGTGGCGGCAAGCCGACCGGCTCAAATGACCACGAACGCGCCTCTTTAGCCCCGGCGGGACATGCGCGTCAATGCGGGCTCGATTCTCGATTGCGCGCGCGGCGGCTTTGTCGCCATGATGCGCCCCGACGTCGCGAGGCGACGTGGCCGTCCGGGGAGGCGTCCATGACGATATCCGACGCGCAGGCGGTCTCGTTCGGGCTGCTCGCGCTCTACGCCGAGGATATGTACGCCAACGCGCTGGGATCGCTGAATCCGCCGGTCGATCCGCGCATCGCCGCCGACGGCTGGTCCGTGGTCGGCTATCTCACCGCGCAGGACGCGCTGTTTCCCGGCAAAGGCCAAGCGAACCGGAGGCTCGCCAACGATTCCCGGCGCGTCTTCTTCGGCTTCGTCGCGCGCAACGCAGCCGATCCCACCCTCTTCGTCGCGGCTATCCGCGGCACGGACGGGATCGTCGAATGGGCGATCGACGCGGAATTCCTGCTGATCCCGCATCCCCGCCATCCCCAGGCGAGCGTCGAGCTGGGCTTCTGGAACCTCTATCAGACGATGAGCCTGGCCGACCCGGCCAGCGGCGTCACGACCTATCAGAACGCTGGCGAAGGCGTGGAAAAGCTCGTGGGCGCCGGAACGGTCGTCGTCGCCGGCCACAGCCTCGGCAGCGCCTTGGCGACCTATTTCGCCGAGGCATTGGCGGCGCGCCTGGGGGCGCGGGCGTCGGCGTGTCTGTTCGCCTCGCCGCGCACCGGCGACGAGGCCTGGGCGCAGCTGTTTGGCGCCAAAGTCGGGGAATATCGCCTATTCAACTATATCCTCGACGTCGTGACGCATGTTCCCGCGCCCGGCTATGCGGCGCTGCCGAACACGACGGTCCTTCAGCCTTCGAGCGCGCAGGCCGGCGTCAAGCTCGACTTCGCCTGCAATCATGAATTGATCTGCTATTTCGCGATGATCGATTTCGCCGCGGCGCAATCGGCCCTGGGCGCGCCGCAAGACGCGCGCGCGGCCGCCTGCCTGCTCGGGCCGTCGGGAACCATGCCGGAGGCCGCCAAGGCGCTGGCTCTCCTGATCGACGAATTCGGCATCGCCGACGAGCGCGTTCTGGCGATTCTGCGCGCGCTGCACAGGCTGAGCGCCTTGTAAGCCGGCGGGCTGGCGATCGCTTCCCCGAGGCTCGCAAACAACATGTTGACGGCCCCGCCGGGCGACTCCCGCCGCACGCGAAAGCCGATATAGTGGCCGCGATGCGCCAAGCACCCGACCATGAGCACTGAGCCCAAGATCGCCACGCGCCGGCGCCAGGCGCTTCCAAAACTGTTCGACGAGGCCGATCTCGTCGACGAGCGGTTCTTCAGCGCGCCGACCGGCTTGTTCTCGCGCCAGAAGATCAAGGCGATGGCGGGCCGCAAATTGATCGAGGCGCAGTCGCCGATCGAGGCGACCCAGTTCCAGCCGGCGAGCCTCGACCTGCGGCTCGGCAAGGAAGCCTTTCGCGTGCGCGCCAGTTTCCTGCCGGGGCGCGGCGCCACTGTCCGCGAGCGTCTGAAAAGCCTCGAACCCGAGCGCGTTTCGCTCGCCGGCGACGGCGCCGTGCTGGAAAAGGGGATCGTCTACGTCGCGCCGTTGCTCGAAAGCCTGAAATTGCGGCCCAGCATCTCCGGCGCGGCCAATCCGAAGAGTTCGACCGGCCGGCTCGACATTTTCACGCGCCTCATCGTCGACGGCTCGGAGGCGTTCGACGAAGTTCCGCTCAACTATCGTGGCGAACTTTGGCTGGAGATTTCGCCGCGCAGCTTCAGCGTGCGCGTGCGCGAAGGTTCGCGGCTCTGCCAGGTTCGATTTCGCAGCCGCAACCCGCGGCAGAACAGCCTGTTCGATTTCGCGCTCGCGGACAAGGACATCCGCAAGCGGCACGACGTCTCGCCGCTGGTGGATGGCGAGCTCAAATTGCGCGAGGGGCTTATCGTGCATGTCGGCCTCGGCGGCGCTCTGGGCGAAATCGTCGGCTTTCGCGCGATCAAGAACGGCAACGTGATCGACGTCGACAAGCCCGGCGGTTACGCCGCCGAGGATTTCTGGGAGCCGATCCGCGCGCGTGCGGATGGGCGGCTCATCCTCGACCCGGAGGAATTCTATATTCTCGCCAGCCGCGAAAAGATGCAGATCCCGTCCAATCTCGCCGCCGAAATGGCGCCCATCGACCCCGCGATCGGCGAATTCCGGGTCCATTACGCCGGCTTCTTCGATCCCGGCTTCGGCCAGGGCGCCGACGGCGCGCCGAACGCGAAGGCGGTGCTCGAAGTGCGCAGCCGCGACGTGCCGTTTCTGCTCGAGAACGGGCAGGCCGTCGGCCGGCTGATCTACGAAAAGCTCGCGGGCGCCGCCGACGAGCTCTACGGCGCGGGCGCGACCTCGAACTACCAGGGCCAGGGGCTGAAGCTGTCGAAGCATTTTCGCGATTTTCGCGAGAGCTGAAGAATCCCGCTTCTCCGGCTTGTCGCCTGAGCGCGCTGCGGGCTATAAGCGATTTCGCGCCGTCCCTTAAGGGGAAAACGCGGGCGTAGTTCAATGGTAGAACGGAAGCTTCCCAAGCTTCATACGAGGGTTCGATTCCCTTCGCCCGCTCCAATAAATTCAATTGCTTAAGTGAATTCTTGGTCCAAACTTTTTGGCCGTTTTCGCCTTGGACCGCATCCGGAGCACGGATGGCGCCGAGTTGACGGGAAAACTCGAGTCGATATTTCGCTCGATATCCGTCTCTCATGGGCCTCATGAATCGGCGGATTGACCGCGTCGGCCAGCGCGACTCCAGGCTCGACGCTCTTGCGCTCGCCAGGCGTCAACCGGCCCGTACAATAATCCTTCGGCGGCCGCGCCCGGTCCTCGCGGCGCAGCCGCCAAGGAATCGACATGCCCGGCAAAACGCGCTTCACTCGATCGCGCATCAGGCTCCATCTTCGCCGCCATTCGCCGTTGCGCCGAATCAGCGAAATAGCAAATCCCCCGGCCGCGCGAATCTGTGAAAATCGTGACTCGGCAGAATGAGAAGACGTCAAAATGAGCGCATCGACCGACGGGGAACTCGTTACGTTACGCCATGAGGACGGCGTGGCGATTCTGACGCTCAACCGGCCCTCGCGCCTCAATGCGCTGTCGCGCGCGCTGATGCTTTTGTTGCGCGAAAGGATTGCCGCCTGCGCGGCTGACGACGCCGTCGGCGCGGTGCTGCTGACGGGCGCCGGCAAGGCCTTTTGCGCCGGCCAGGATTTGAGCGAACGCGATCCGCGCAAACAGAAAGAGACGTTCGATCTCGAAGCGATTCAGCATGAACTCTATCATCCGATTATCGCAGCGATGACCTCCATGCCAAAGCCGGTCATCGTCGCCGTCAACGGCATTGCCGCCGGGGCGGGATCGAGTCTGGCGCTGTGCGGCGATATCGTTCTGGCCGGCCGGTCGGCGCGGTTCGTCCAATCCTTCGTCAAGGTCGGCCTCTCGGTCGACGCCGGCGGCGGCTGGGCGCTGGTCAAGGCGCTTGGACCCGCCAGGGCGAGGGCGCTGCTGATGACGGGGGGCGAGATGACGGCCGAGGAGGCCGATCGGCTCGGGCTGATCTGGCGCTGCATCGAGGACGCGGCGCTGTTTGACGCGGCCATGAGCGTGGCGCGTCAGCTCGCCCATGGGCCGCGCACCGCGCTCGGCTGCATCAAGAGAGTGGTCGATGCCGCGTCCCGCGCGACCGATCGCGCGGATTATCTTAATGTCGAGGCGCGGCTTCAGCGCGAGGCCGGATTTGCCGACGACTATCGGGAGGGCGTGCTGGCGTTTCTCGAAAAACGCCGGCCGAAATGGAGCCGGTGAGCGCGCGGACCGGGGCTTAGGCGACGCCGAGCTTGCGCACCGCCTGCACCAGATCGCGCGTACTCTCGTCGGTCGATTTTCCCTCCGTGTCGACCATGATTTCGGCTTTGGCGTAGAGCGCCTCGCGGCTCATCAGGATCGAGGTGAGTTCTTCCATCGCTTTGGGATTACCCGCCATCGGGCGCTCGTCGCCCTGCTCGAGGACGCGCTTCATGTGCACTTCGGGCGGCGCCTTCAACCAGATCGCGTGAAAATTGCGCAGCAAGAAAGCGAATGTTTCCGGCTCGGAAACGATGCCGCCGGCCGCCGCTAGCACCACGGTGTCGGCTGTCGCCACAACCCGCTCCAACGCTTGCCGCTCCAGTCGACGATACCCCTCTTGTCCATAAAGCGCCATGACGTCGGTGACGGGCATGCCGCTCTGTTCCTCAATGTCGCGGTTGAGTTCGACGAAGGGGATCGACAATTCCGCTCCGAGCCGCCGCCCCAGCGTAGACTTGCCGGCGCCGCGCAGGCCTATCAGGCAGATACGCTTGCGGCGCGGCTGCGCCGGCTGCGTGGCGACAAGGATCTCCATAACCTTCTGGCGCAGATCGCTCGTGGCGGAGCGATAGAGTTCAGCGAATTTGGTGGTTTCCGATCCCCACGGATCGTCTGCGCCCACCAGCCATTCGACGCGGTGATCGAGCGCCTGCGCCACCTTGTAGAGGAGCGCGATGGAAATATTGCCGCCGCCATTTTCCAACTGTGCGAGATAGCGCTGGGAAACGCCCGACGATTCCGAAAGCACCCGCCGCGCAATGCCCTTGCGCTGCCGGGCCTTGCGCACGCGCTCGCCGACCGTGGCGATGAAAGCGTCAACCTCGTCCGAGCGTCCAGACACGGATTCGCCGTGGATGACATCGCCGCGGAAATTGGTGATCTCGTTCATCGCGATGACCGAATAGGAATTATATTTCGTATTTTACCGCTCACCACAGTGTAGTGCAATATATTTCCGCCCTGGCGGATGAATCGCCGCCGACGTAGCGTCCTGTCGGGCTGACGCGACGAGCTCCGATTGCAATCGGCCCATCCAACGCGAATGCGATGGATGAAGAGCGGGGGCGGCTCGCGACTGCGGCGGGGAGCGTTCATCAATAGGTCTCGATGTGGTAGCGGCCTTCCTCGCGCATGGCGTCGCGCAAGCTGCGCCATTGCAAGCCCATGCCTTCGGCGATCCCGCCGAGCGCCTCCTCGACGCCCTTTTCCATCGCGCGCAGGCCGCAGACATAGATATAGGCGTTGGGATCGCTGAGAAGCTCGGCGATCGCCTCTTGCTCCTCGCGCAGCTTGTCCTGCACGTAAAGCTTCGGGCGTCCTTCGGCGCGGCTGAAGACGAGGTGCTTCTTCAAAACCGTGTCAGGCACTTTGTTCAACGGGCCGAAATAGGGCAGCGAATTCGGCGTGCGGGCGCCGAACACGAGCGTCATGCTCGCCCCCTCGTCCGCGCCGTTGCGCTGGCGGCGCATGGTGAACGCGCGGAACGGCGCCGAACCCGTGCCGGTGCAGATCATCAGCAGCCGCGCCTTGGGATCGTTCGGCATCAAGAACGTCGCGCCGAACGGGCCGACGAGGCGCACCTTGTCGCCCTTCTTGAGATCGCAGATATAATTCGAGCACACGCCCCGCTGTTCGCGCTTCACCGTCAGCGAAAGATTGTTGAAATTGGGCCGCTCGCCGTCGCGCGGGCTCGATACGGAATAGAGCCGCGGCAGATAGGGCTTGCCGTCCGCATCGACGCCGGGCGGAATGACGCCGATGCTCTGCCCTTCGAGCACTGGAAAAGGCTGGCCGCCCAGATCGAGAATGATGTGACGCACGTCATTGTCGGCGCCATCGGCGGTCAGGCGGTAGTTGCCTTGCACCGTGGCTTCGGCCGGCTTGGTCAGCGTATAGAGATTGATCGTGGGTTTGGTCGCCGAGCGCGGCGCCTTCGCCTTGCCGCCGGCGCCGGCATGGGCTTCGGCGAGCAGAAGCGCGACATCCGCATCGAGCGCCTCGATCGTGGCGTCGGCCTCCGACGCCGTATCCGCGAAGGCGGTCTGCGCCGGCAATTCCCGCCAGCCATATTGGTCGGCCAGCGAATAGGGCGCGTTCACGACACGCCATGCGTCGATCGAACCGGTCGGGCAAGGCGCAATGCAATCCATGCAGAAGTTGCACTTGTCAAAATTGACGACGACGTTGACGCCGTCATGCTCGATCGCCTGCACGCTGCACGCCGCCTCGCAGGTATAACAGCGGATGCAGATTTCCGGGTCGATCAGATGCTGCTTGACTGGCTTGCTCATCGGCTTTCCCCGCAGCGGCTTTCTTGCGGCGAGCAAATGGGGCGGGCGGCCGGACGCCGCCCCGCGCGCCAGGCGCTCACGCCATATGTAGCTTCACGTATTCGAAATCGCCCGGCTTGTTGTCGATGCCGACCCTCGGCGGCGCTATCCAGCCCGCGAATTTTCCCGGCTCCCAGCAGGGCTTCATCAATGACTGAATAAAGTCGCCGTCAGCCTTGCTGGGCAGCCAGTCGCCGATCCTCTCGTCCCATTCCTTGCCGTGGACGATCTTGCCTTCCGGGTTGATGAGCTTGCCCGCGAAGACGCCGATCTTGCGGTTGAAACCCTCGTGCGGCAGCTTCAGCTCGAACTTGACGCCGAGGCCGTCGACGATCTTGTTCCAGCGCCCGACGCCCCCAGCCGCATCGCGGGTATAGTCATCGCGCAGGCGCATGTTGATCGCGGTGAGCGCCGGCGCATCGACGATCCTGATCTGCCCGTCGACGAGCTGGCACACGGGATAAGTGGCGCCGCCGAGCTTGTGGTCGTCTTCCAGACGATGCTCCATATAACGGCCCTTGATGCCCGCGTTGAAGGCGTTCGCGGCGTTGGTCGAGACTTCCTGGCCGAACAGATCGAGCGAAAGCGTGTAGTGCAGGTTGAGTTTCTTCTGAATGGTCGGCAGATCGATGACGCCGAGCGCGCGCACCCGTTCGATGTCATAGGGATCGTCGATGCCCGCCTCTTTCATCGCCTCGCAGGTGCGCTGGACCGTGCGGCCGACGCCCGTCTCGCCGACGAACATGTGATGGGCTTCTTCGGTCAGCATGAAGCGGCAGGTGCGCGACAGCGGATCGAAGCCCGATTGCGCGAGGCTCTCGAGCTGCATCTTGCCGTCGCGGTCGGTGAAGTAGGTGAACATGAAGAAGGAGAGCCAATCCGGCGTCTCCTCGTTGAAGGCGCCGAGCATGCGCGGGGCCTCCTCCGAGCCGGAACGGCGGCGCAACAGATCGTCCGCCTCTTCGCGGCCGTCGGCGCCGAAATATTTCTGGAGGAGATAGACCATCGCCCAGAGATGGCGGCCTTCCTCGACATTGACCTGGAAGAGGTTGCGCATGTCGTAAAGCGAGGGCGCGGTCTTGCCGAGAAAACGCTGCTGCTCGACGGACGCGGGCTCCGTGTCGCCTTGAATGACGATCAGGCGACGCATCAAGGCGCGATATTCGCCGGGAACCTCCTGCCAAGCTTTCTCGCCGACATGTTCGCCGCAGGGAATCCTGCGATCCTCGACTTGCGGCGCGAGCAATATGCCCCAGCGGTATTCCGGCATTTTCACATAGTCGAACTTCGCCCAGCCTTTGGGATCGACGCTGACCGCGGTGCGCAGATAGACCATGCTCTTCTGGAACCGCTCCGGGATCAGGTCGTTCCACCAGTTGATGTAACCGGGATGCCATTTTTCGAGCGCTTTGAGCACGCGCTTGTCCGAGGACAGGCCGACATTGTTCGGGATTAACGTGTCGTAGCTGACATTGACGAGATCGGTCACCGCTTCCACTCCTCTAGAAATTCGATCAGACGCGGCGCATGTCGAAGTCGGCGCGCGCGCCGGTGCCGTAGCGCCGCAGCGCGCCGTTCTCGCCGACCGCGTTCGGACGTTGGAAAATCCAGTTCTGCCAGGCGGTCAGCCGGCCGAAGATGCGGGTTTCCATCGTCTCCGGTCCCGGGAAGCGAAGGTTCGCCTCCATGCCGGTCATCGCATCGGGAGAGAAGCTCGCACGCTCTTCGAGGAAAATGCGGACCTCGTCGTCCCAATCCACCTCGTCGAAGACGAAGGTGACAAGGCCGAGCTTGCTCGCTTCGGCCGCTTCGAGCGCCTTGCCCTTGACCCCGGCGGCCTCGTCGACCTTGCCGGGCTCGCCGAGGAAGCGCGTCTGCAGGCGCGTCAGATCGTTCGACATCGGGAACGGCCCGAAATTGGCGCTCGTCAGCGTGATCGACGCGGGCGGGCGATTGTCGCCCTCGAACGCGCCTTCCATCATGTACGAGCGATCGCAGGCGAACAGGAGCTCGGCGAGGAAACCGGCGAAGCACGAGCCGTTTTCGACCAGGGCGACGAGCGAGCGCGAGGTGAGATCGATGCGCTTGAACACGCGCTTCCAGTAGAGCTGGATTTCGCGGGCCAGCCAGTCGGTCTTGGCGTTGTCGGTCACGAGTTTTTCGTGGGCGACGACCTCTAGCGGATCGCCGTGCGACTTGAATACGAGCACGCCGATTTCAGGCTCGTTCAGGCGCAGATGCAGGATCGCGTCGTCGAGTTCGCGGGCGAGCCGCAGCATCCACGTCGATGCGCCCTGCGCGTGCAGGTCGGCGATCGAGGCCGGCGCGGCGTCCTCGGGCCCACGGATGGAGATCGTCGCGACGCTCTTCGCGCGGTCGACATGCGCTTCGAGCGTGGAGTAGCGCACCGAGCCGTCTTCGGCGAAATCTCGCTGCAGCGGCGTAAGCGCGATGCCCTTGTCCGAGTTCGCCGGCTTGGCCCGGTCGGCGAATTCGCGCGCGCGGGCGGCGACCCGTTCATCGAATTTCGAATTCGGCACCACCTCGTCGACGAGGCGCCATTCTTCGGCGCGTTTGCCCTTCACCCCTTCTTCGATGGAGCAGAACACGTCCGCGAGATCGCGCCGCACCTTGCGTTTGTCGGTCACGCGCGTCAGGCCGCCGGTGCCGGGCAGCACCGCCAGCAGCGGCACTTCCGGCAGCGCCACGGAGGTCGCGCCATCGTCGGTGAGGATGATATGGTCGCACGCCAGCGCCAGCTCATAGCCGCCGCCCGCGCAAGCGCCCTTGACCGCGCAGATGTAATGCTGGCCGGACTCGACGCCCGCCGCCTCAAAAGTATTACGTGTCTCGTTAGTGAATTTGCAGAAATTCACCTTGTGCACATGCGTCGCGCCGCCGAGCATGCGGATGTTGGCGCCGGCGCAGAAGACCCGGTCCTTGCCCGAGCGCAGAACCACCGCGCCGACGTCCGGGTGCTCGAAACGCATGCGCTGCACGACGTCGGCCAGTTCGATGTCGACGCCCAGATCGTAGGAATTGAGCTTGAGCTGGTAGCCGTCGAACAGGCCGCCGTTCTCGTCCACGTCCATGAACAGCGTCGCGACCGGTCCGTCATAGGCGACGCGCCAGTGGCGATACTTCGACGGGTCGGTCTGGAAATCGATGCGCTTGGTCACAGGGCTCTTTCTCCCGCTCAATCTCGGCTCGTCGTTATGCACAATAGTGCCTAAATCAAAAAAGGCAATAGCGGATGCGGCCCGGCGCGATTTTTTGGAAATCGCAATATTTCATAGACATAGAGAGGCCAGGTCTCGGCCAGGCGTGCAATATGATGCATATTCCCGCCTTGTCTTCAAAGGGTCGCCTCGCTCGCCTCGGCGCCGAGCCGCTCGAACAGGCCCGGCGAGCCCTGGAGGGCGCTGCGCTGCATGTGCAGGCGCAGGCCGCGCAATCCCCCGAGCTCCTCGCCGCCGCCCGCGCGGCCCGGACCGCCGTGGACGCAATGCGGCATGACGATCGCGTGGCCGGTATGGTTGCGGCCGGTCGTCTCGTCGACCATCAGGAGCCGCCCGTGCCACGGGCCGAGCCCGGCGGCGACGGCGGACTGAAGCTCGCGGTCATTGCTGAACAGGCTGAGCGCCAACGAACCGCCGCCGCGTCGAGCGAGCGCGATGGCGTCCGCAGCGTCGCGATAGGGCATGAGCGTCGCGCACGGACCGAACACTTCGATTTCGTGGATGGCGCGTCCAAGCGCGGGGTCGTCGGCCATCAGCAGGGTCGGCGCGACAAAGGCCCCGGCGAGGCCTTCGGGCGCGGCGCCGCCGGTCAGCGCGCGCGCTTCGGACTTCAAGCGCGCGATGCCGTCCAGCGCGTCGTTCTGCTGACGCGTATTGACGAGCGGGCCGACGCGCACGCTCTCGTCGGCGGGATCGCCGACCTTCATCCCGCTCAGACTCGCCAGCACGGCGTCCGCCAAGGCCGACGCCGTCTCGCGCGGCGCGATCACGCGGCGGATGTTGGTGCATAATTGCCCCGCCTTGACCGTCAGCGCCTTGACGACCTCGCGCACGGCGAGATCGAACAGCGCGCCGCCCGGCGCGACGTCCGCGCCCAGAATGGTCGCGTTGACGCTGTCGGCCTCGATCGTCACGCGGGCGCCGCTCGCCAGCACGTTGGGATGGGAGCGGATCGTCAGGCCGGTCGCGGCCGAACCGGTGAAGGCGACCGAGTCCTGCGCGCCCAACGTCTCGAGCAGGCCTTCGCCCGCGCCGCAGACGATGCTGAAGACCCCGGCGGGAGCGACGCCCGCGGCGATCACGTCACGCATCATGTCATGGGCGAGCAGCGCGGTGGCGGTGGCGGGTTTCGCCATGCTGGGCGCGCCGGCGATGGTGGCGGTCGCGATTTTCTCCCACATGCCCCACGAGGGGAAATTGAAGGCGTTGATCTGCGCCGCGACGCCCGGCCGCGTGGTCCACAAGTGGCGCGCGAAAAACACCGGCTCCTTCGCCAATTGATCCTGCCCGGGTTCAAAGATGGTGGTCGTCTGGCCGAGGGTCTGGCCGATGCGCGCGTAATGGCGAAGGGTGGCGATGGCGCCGTCGATGTCGATCGCGGCGTCGACTTTCGTGTTGCCCGAGTTGAGCCGGGCGATCGTCTCGTATCTGGGGCGGTTGGCGGTCAATACGTCCGCCACGGCTTTCAGCAGCGCGCCCCGTTCGGCGAATGTCATGGCGCGCAGCGCAGCGCCGCCCTTGTCGCGGGCGAAGTCCATTGCCGCGGCAAGATCAAGGCCGGCGCTGTCGGCCTCCGCAATCGTTTCGCCGGTGACGGGATTGACGAGCGCGCGCGCCTGACCCGCGCCTGAGATCCAGCGGCCGCCAACGAAGCTTTCGAGTTTCATTTGATCTCAACCACGGTGCGTTCGATCCGATTGAGCCGAGCGCAAAAATCGGCGACGGCGGCGAGGGTCTTGTCCGGCTGTTCGAGGTGCGGCGAATGCTTGCATTCGGCGAGAATCTCGACGTCGACCGGCGAATAGATGCGATTCTCGATTTCCCGAATTTGCGCCGGCGTGCCGTATTGGTCGTCCGCGCCCTGAATCGCCAGGACGGGGACGCGCAAATAGTCGATCACGTCGGCGATGTTCCAGGCTTTGAAGCCGGGATCGAGCCAGGCGTCGTTCCAGCCGCGAAAGGCGTTGTCGACATCGCGGTGGTATTTAGCGAGCTTGGCGCGCAGGTCGCTCGTCTCGTAAGCCTCGCGCGCGGCCGCGATCGAGGCGAGCCCGCCTTCCTCGGTGAAGAAGTGCGGCGCCATGAGGACAAGCCCGCGGACGCGAAAATCCTCGATCGAACCGGCGTAAATCGCGGCGATGGAGGCGCCGTCGCTGTGGCCGAGAAGAACGCCGCGCCCGAAGCCGATGGCGTCGAGAAGCTCGGGCAGAGTTTCGCGCGCTTCGCGCGTCATGTAGTCGAGCGGCCGCGGCAATGGGACGGGATCGGATTGCCCATAACCGGCGCGCGAATAGGCGAAGACGCCGAAACCTGTCGCGGCGGCGAGCCGCCGGGGAAAATCGCGCCACAGCGCGACGCAACCGAGGCCCTCGTGCAGCATGACAAGGGTCGGCGCCCGATCAGGCGCGGGGCCGTGAGTGACCGTTTCAAGGCGCGCGCCGTTGATCGTCACGACGCCCGCCGCGCCATCGCGCCAAGCCCATGCGGCCATCGCTTACTCGCCCCTCAGCTTGAAGCGCTGGATTTTGCCGGTCGCGGTCTTGGGCAATTCCGGGATGATTTCGACCCAGCGCGGATATTTCCACTTGCCGATGCGATCTTTGACGTGATCCTTCAACGCCGCAGCGAGATTCCCGACGTCGGCGCCGGGCTTCAGCACGACGAACGCTTTCGGCTTCTCGAGGCCGTCGGCGTCGCGGGCGGACACGACCGCCGCCTCGAGAACCGAGGAATGGGTGATAAGGGCCTGCTCGACTTCGAAGGGCGCAACCCAGATGCCGCTGACCTTGAACATGTCATCAGTGCGGCCGCAATAAGCGAAGCGCCCGCCGGGCAATTTCTCATACTTGTCGCCGGTGCGCGTCCAATGCCCTTGGAAGGTGGAGCGGCTCTTGTCGCGCCGGTTCCAATAGTCGGAAGCGGCCGAACCGCCGCGCACCAGCAACTCGCCGACTTCGCCTTCCGCGACTTCGTGGTCGTGTTCATCGACGAGCTGCACGTCGTAGCCGGGCACCGGAACGCCCGAGGTGCCGTAGACAACGTCATCGCTGCGGTTGGACAGGAAGATGTGCAACAATTCGGTCGACCCGACGCCGTCGAGAATATCGACGCCCGTCAGCCGGCGCCATTTCTCGCCGACCTCCTTGGGCAGCGCCTCGCCCGCGGAAATGCAGCGGCGCAGCGGCGCCGAGAAATGGCCGCGCCCCGCTTCCAGTTGCGCGTCCATCGCGGCGTAGAGCGTCGGCACGCCGCAGAACACGGTCGGCTTCAAACGATCGAGAATATCGAATACCGCGTCCGGCGTCGGACGCCCGGCGTAAAGGATGGTCGTTGCGCCGACCGACAGCGGAAAGGTCATCGCATTGCCGAGCCCGTAAGCGAAGAACATCTTCGCGGCGGAATAGACGATGTCCTCGTGTTCGATCTTCAGCACCTGGGCGCCATAGGTGTCGGCCGTATATTTCAGACTGCTGTGAACGTGACGCACGCCCTTGGGCTGGCCGGTCGATCCCGAGGAATAGAGCCAGAAAGCGCACTCGTCAGGAGACACGGCGATCGGCGGGCGGCTCTCGCAGGCGGCGAGTTCCCTTTCGAACGAGAGCGCGCCCGCCGGCGCCTCGCCGCCGATAACGAAGACTTTGCTGAGATAGCGGAGATTCCCAAGGATCGGCGCCACGACGGGCAGCAGTTCGCGCGATATGAAAAGCGCACGGGCGCGGCTGTCACGCAAAATGACGTCGTAGACGTCGGTCGCCAGCAGCGTATTGAGCGCGATGGGCACCACGCCGGCTTTCAGGCTGCCCCAAAATATGACGGGAAATTCGATCTGGTCGAGAACGAGCATCGCGACGCGATCTTCATGATCGAGTTCGTGCCGCTCGAGCAGATGCGCGACCCGCCCGGTTTCGTAGGCGAGTTTTGCGTAAGAGATCGACCGACATCCGCCGCCGGCTTCGACAAAGGCGATTTTGTCCCGATACGCGCTGTCGGCGTGGCGATCGACGAAATAGACGGCGGCGTTCTCCGTTGTGTCGATCATTCTTCCTCCCTTGCGCGGCCTGTTTCGGCGCGCGTGTCCTCTAGATTTTCGTCAGTCGCAAGGCCGGCGCCCCGCGCTCAGCGGCCGGTGAATTGAATGGCGCCGTCCGGCAAGAGATAGAGGACGTAGGCGTCGCCGCCTTCGACGGTGGGGCAGTGGTCGGACCCAGGCCCATAGACGTACCAGCCCTCGTCAAAGGCGTCGAATTTCGGCGTCCCTGCAATCGGCAGAACCGCGCCGATTTCGCCGGCGGTGTGAATGTGGTGCGGCCCCTTGACGTCCTTCATCCGCACGACGTCGACGCTGAACCGGCCGGCCTCCGCGCCCGGCTTGACGGCGCGGCCAAACTTGATGCCCGCGGCCTCGCGGCTGACCAGCCAGCCGTCGCGCTCACCCTCCGCGCACAGCGCCTTGAGATCCTCGAACACTTTGCCGTTCTTGGGGAATTCGGCGTTCAGAGAGGCCGACAGCCGGTCATCGAGCGGCCGATCGCCAATCGCATTCGCCACCGACGCGACCGTATCCAGGAATCGCTGCCTCGACATCATCCACTCCTTCGACTGTCTCCCCGCCGGCGAATTCTCGCGATGCGGGGATATGATTTATAGTGCATATTTTGTGCTTTATGCAAGATAGTGCGCATGTCGATTTAGCGAATTTATGCCTGTCGACTCGGCGGATCAACGGGAGACCGCGCGCGGCTGCGCATGTCGAACGTCGGATTTCGCGCCGCAATTGCCGGGGACGGCGTTGCGCGGCGCAGATCGAGCATTGATGCGCCGCGCCTCTGGCTCTGTCGCCTTGACATTGCGAGACGGTCTGATCGACAGCACAACGCCTGCAATCCCGTGATCGCGCGGCCGAGGACGAGCGCCGTGTCCGTCGTCAGATGATTCATTCCCCGAGTTTTTCCGCATTCATCCTGCTGCGCAACGGCAGGGCGATATCGGCATCCACCCTTGGACGGTTCGCGTCGAAATGCGCGAGGGGCTCCGCCGGCCGCAACGACGCCAGGCAGCGGCGAGCCAGTTCCTGGTATTTCTTGGTGCCTTCGCTTTTCATCGCGAGTTCATCCGCCGAAAGCTCGCGCACGATCCGCGCCGGAACGCCCGCCGCGAGATGACGGGCGGGAATTTCGGCGCCCGCCTTCACGAAGCTCATCGCCCCGATCATCGCCGATTCGCCGACCTTCGCATGATCCATGACGACGGCGTTCATCCCGACAAGCACATTGCGCCCTAGCTGCGCGCTGTGAACGATGGCGCCATGCCCGATATGGCCGTCGACCCCGATAATCGAATCGAACCCAGGCAGGCTGTGCAAGGTGCAATTGTCCTGCACGTTCGATCCCTTCCGCACGATGATCCGACCGAAATCGCCGCGAAGCGACGCGCAAGGCCCGATGTAGCAACCTTCCTCGACGATGACGTCGCCGATCAGAACCGCCTCCGGATGGACAAAAGCGCCGGGATGAATGACCGGCGTCACACCATCGATCGAATAGACTTTCGGGCGCGCTGTCTGCATGGCGTTGTTCCTACAAGGGCGGCGAGCGGACCGCACGAGCCCCCAACATGTCGAACGCGTCGAGCCACGGCCTGGCGGCCGCCAAGCCCGCAAACGCCCGCGTCAAAGCGCCGGCGGCCGGGAAGTCCGTCTTCGCGAACAGGGCTCCCGGCTCAGGAATGAAGCTGCTCGTATTTCTCCTGCAGTTCCTCGCGCGTTTCCGGCCAGTCCGGATTGGCGACGATGCAGTCCGCCGGACAGACGAGCTTGCATTGGGGCTCCTCCTCCGCTCCGACACATTCCGTGCAGCGCAATGCATCGATGGTGAAGATGGACTCGCCCGCCGCGATCGCCTCGTTCGGGCAGACCGGGCGGCACGCGTCGCATGCGGTGCAATCTTCATTGATCATGAGGGCCATGTCGAGTCTCCTATCTCCCGGCGCTCACGCCGCGTTGGCCTGCTCGGCGAGGCGCGCCAGCCTCTCGTGCCGGAACGCGCCCCACAGCGCCGCGCCGATGGCGCCCGCATAAATCGCATCGGGATGGCTCTCGATCGGCACGTTGACTTTCTCGCGAGCCATCGCCTCCTTCATCGCGTCGACAAGGCCGGCGTCGAGCGCGAGGCCGCCGGTCATCTGAATGACGCCATCGAGCCCCCCAATCGTCTTCAACAGTTTAGCCAAGCGATCGGCCATCGACTGGTGGATGCCCTTGAGAATATTCGGCGCCGTAATGCCACGCGAAACCATGTTGATCACGTCGGTTTCGGCCAGCACGGCGCAGATTCCCGACACCTTCTCGGGATTGTCGGCTTGTTTCGACAGGGCGCCGATCTCGTCCTGAGCGATGCCGAGATAACGCGCGATGTTTTCCAGAAATTGGCCGGACCCTGACGCGCATTGGCTCGTCATCTTGTAGCTGAGCACCTTGCCGCGTTCATCCATACGAATGGCGCGGCCGTGCAACGCGCCGGTGTCGAGCGCGGCGCGGCAATCCGGGCGCAGATAAATGGCTCCGCGGGCGTGAGTGGTCATCGAATAGAAATGGCCGGTGTGGAAATCCAGCGCCTCGCCCTCGCCGGTGGTCGCGCAATACGCGACATCCTCGCGCGCGAGGCCGGCCGACGACAACACGTCATCGTAGATCTGCCTCGCCAGCGCCAAGGGATCGCGCTGACGCATGCGATCGACGCGCTTGGCGAGGCAGGTTTCCCTGCCGCCCTCCACATTGAAGACGGCGACCTTGATGGCCCCGGTTCCAACATCGATCCCTGCTGTGATCGGCATGAAATTCTCCTCCTTCAGGAAGCGACCGCGCGGCGCGCGAATTCGGCGGCGCCGAGCGCGCCGGTATAGATGGAGTCCGGATTGATGTTGATCGTCACTTCACCGTAGTTTTCTTTGATCACCTTGCGGAGTTCGCGAACCGCCGCGTCATTCTTGGCGACGCCGCCGGTGAAGGTGAACTCGTCCGTCACGCCGCCCGAGCGCGAGATGATCGAGATCGCACGCAGGATGATCGCTCGATGAAGACCGGCGAGAATGTCCTCGCGCTTTTCTCCTAGGGACAGTCGATCGCGCAATTCGGCGCCCGCGAAAACCGTGCAGGTCGAATTGATGCGCGCCGGCCGGTTCGATTTCATCGCCATCGGACCGAGTTCGTGAAGACCCATATTCATCTCGTCGGCGATATAGCCGAGATAGCGTCCACACCCTGCCGCGCAGCGATCGTTCATTTGGAAGTTCTCGACGATGCCGGCATCGTCGATCTGGATGCCCTTGGTGTCCTGTCCGCCGATGTCAAGCACCGTGCGGGTTTTGGGATACATCATATGCGCGCCCAGCCCATGGCAGAGGATCTCCGAGCGGATATGCTCCTTTGAGAAGGGCAAAGTGACGCGCCCATACCCCGTGCCGACGAGATAGGTTTCCTCGAGCTCGATGCCGAGCGTGTCCTCGATCGTGCCGGGAACGTTATTCGACCCGTCGATGAGATGGGGATCGATTTCGAGAACGCGCGCCATGGCGCGACGGAACTTGTCGCTCATGCCGCCCGCCGGCGGCCGGTTCTCGACCTCGATGATCGACTTGTCATAGGCGTTCAACAGAATGTCATGCGGCACATCCGCCTCGCGGGCGACCGCCTCGGCATGAACGTGAAAGCGGGAGCCGGCGATATCGCGAAAGAAGTCCGACTTACGTTTGGCTCCCGGCGCATAGAGCTCCGGCGCTTCGGCTTTGAGGCGGCCGAACACTTCAGTCAGCGCCTCGCCCATTTTCGCCGCCACTTTCGCGAACCTTTCGGTCTGCAATTGCCCGATGCAGGTTTCCTCGAGGTCGCTCAGCTGCTCGAGGAATTGAACGAGGCGAAAATTTCTCTCGAGCGCGCCCAGGAACTCCTGGACGCGTTCGCCATTCGCCTCGCCCGAACTCAACGCTCGGCGAAACAGGGTGAAGCGCCCGTCGATTCTGGCCTCCTCGCTCGCGACGCGCGCGGCGGTGCCGTAGTTTGAACGGGAATTGGTGATTCCGCGTCCAATGACGTCCTGGTTGTCGTCGAGCAGAACGGCTTTCGTCGTCGTCGAGCCGAGGTCAATGCCAATGAAGGTGCGCATGGTCTCTCCTTAGGCGGCGCCGCGCATGCCAGCGCGCTTCTGCTCGATCATCTGGAAATAGCTTTCGAGGCGGTTCTTAATGTTCGCAGCCGAGAAATAACGGGGATCGACGAGATCGGTCTCGATGAAAGCCGCTGGTTTGCCCGTGCGTTTTTCGACTTCGCGCATGATCAGCAATTGGCCCGCCGAGAAGCTGTTGCAGCTCTTGATCGAATTGATCAGAAGCCCGTCCGCCTCATATTCGTTGACGTAATTCTCCAACATGTCGACACGCATCGGCAGGTTTCGGTTCGTGTAAACATTCAGGCAATATTCAGCGAGCGATTCGAGCGGATTGTCGGGGTCATGCCGGAACCCGAAATCATAGCAGCCGCCGACCTTGGTGTAACTCGAGGCGACGATCACCGCGCCCTCGTCGTAGAACATCTTCCAAAACTGGCGGAAGTGCGTGTAGTTTGGCGGGCCTTCGACAACCAGGCGATAGCGTTCCTTGCCCATATCGCCGTCCGGCGTGACAGGCCCCTTGCCTTGCGCAATGCGTTCCTCGACTTCTTCACGCAGAAAGCGATAGTAGTCGATCGCATCGTCGGTGCCACGGAAGGCGCCGAAAATCGGTCCGATGTAATAAATACCGCCGAAATAGGCGTCGATCGGCGAGGGCTTCGTCTTCGCGCTTTGCAGCACCCAGACGAGATCGTCCTCGGCCTTTGCGGATTTGCGCAGATATTCGCGCAGACGGTCGATATCGAATTTAACGCCGGAAACCTTCTCGAGTTTTGGAATGACGTCCTGCTTGAGCTGCTTCACCATGTATTGAATCATGTCCTTGGTGATTTTTCCGTCCGCCATGTAGGGCGTGTGGAACATGATCGTTTCGCAATTATATTGCTGGCGGAGCAGTTCGAACCATTTCATGAAGGTGAAGCAGCCTGTGTAGGACAGGAGCAATACGTCCGGATCGGGCAGCTTTCGCCCGTTGGGGCCGATATTGCCCTTCGCCATCATGCCGATGTCGGATTTTACATAGGTGCACACGTCCTCGGAATGGCCGAGTTTTTCGGCTTCCATTACGAAGGCGCCGCTGGTCTTGCGCAAACCGTTCTGGATTGCGTTGACCTCCGGGAGATTGTTGACGAAGTCGAAGCACATCAACAATTCGTTGAGATTGCCGGGAACGAAGGTCGCCGCGACTTTCTCGCCCCGATCCGGCGCGTCGGACAGACGTTCATAGTGCCGACTCATCATCTCTTTCTGCTTCGTCATGGAAGCGTCTTTGATGGCGTCGGCGGGCTTGGCTCTGGGTCGGGTGATAATGGTCATGCTCCGCTCCATAGTTTGATCGAGTCGGCGAACGTTCCGGCCTGCTCGCGAATGGGCTGCATCTGGCCGGAATTCTCGGCGTATTTGAAGGCGATCTGGGGCACGCCATGCTGCTTCAGCACGCTTTGCAGCATCGGCCGCTCGAGCAGGGCCGGATCGCAGAAGCTCGGCATCGCGAAGATGACGCCTTCCGCTTGGTTCTGACGAACGCTGTCGACGAGATACATGCCCTTCTTGGCTTGATCCGGCTCGTATTTCGGCGACGTCGAATAGGAATCGTGCAGATAGGAATGCGCGAGATTGGCGATGGGATCGCCATCGATCGCAATATCTGATTTTTCCCAGCGCGTGATGAGCATGAAGTCGTCGTCGACGATGTAGCAGCCGGACAGTTCGATCGACTTGATCAGGTTGAGCGGCGGCTGCTCGCAGAAGACGCCCGACAGGACGACCCGGCAATTGTCCTTGATCGCCCTCTGCTGCTCGCGCACCGAAACAAGATACTCGCGCATCAGTTGATTGTGATCCTCCACCGGCAGGACGAGGCCCGCGCGCAGCAAGAGATAGAGCTCGGAGGACGGAATGTTCCAGGGCTCCTTCGCCCGCAACGCGTAGGCCTGGCGAACCAACCGGCGATTTTCGTTGAAAAGCGTGATCGAGGCGCGGATGGCTTCGTCGGTGACCGGCGTTCCCGTGATGCGAGCGAGCCATTCGCGAATGTCGTTCAGCTCGCTCCTGTAGAACTCGCCGCCGACGTCGTCCTCGAAATTCTGCGGCAGATCGACATAACGCGCGTCCTGCTTGGGAAACATCAATTTCCACATCCCCGACAGATTGCGAATGACGTCGCAGATCGAGGGGAAGAGCATGCCGTCGACGAAATCGAGCCGACCGGACACGCCCAGTTCGATGGTCGAGCGCGGAATACGGCAGATATAGGACTGGTAATAGGCGTCGCCGTGAACGACTTCGAGCTGATCGCCGCCGCCCAGAACGCCGAGCGGCAGGGCGCCGGCGGCGTGTATGATCTCACGCGGCACATAGTAGGGCATGTAGCCGACGACTTTGCGCCCTGGGCGCGCAGCTTTCCACGCCCGGGCCGATTCGAAAGTCAGATCGCTGAACAGGTCCTCGCAGCGCTGGACGATTCTGGACGTCGCGGATTTTGGCATATCGAGCATGTCAGAGATCCTTCCAACGAGCCGGACGTTTTCCGATGAATGCGGAAAGGCCCTCGACGGCGTCTTGCGTCGCCATCAATTCCCCCAAGTAGATCGTTTCGACGGCGGAGAGCTTCGCCGAAACTCTTTCGATCGTTCCGTGCCGGGCCGCGCGCGTCGCGAAGCGCAGCGAACTCGCGCTTTTCGGCGCCAAATGCCGATCGAAATAGTTGAGCGCCGCTCCTTCGGGATCGTCGGCGAGTTCCGTCACGAGGCCTATCGCGGAAGCCTCCTCGGCGCCGATCGAACGTCCGGAAAGCAGGAGATCCTCGGCTGCCGCAAGTCCGATGCGTTCCGGCAGCAGACAGGACGCCGCCGGCGCGAATACGCCGATCTGGATCTCCGGCTGGCCGAATTTTGCGTCGGGCGCGGCGAACAAGAGATGACCCGCGCTCGCGAGTTCGAGACCACCCCCGAGGCATTGGCCGCGGATCGCGACCAAGACCGGAACAGGCGAAGCGAAGAGTCGGAGAATCAGTCGGTGAAAGCCCGCGAGCATCGCCGCGCATTGATCGGGAAGATGCTCCTCGATCGAGGCGCCGAAGCTGAAATGCGCGCCGCTGGCGTCGATGAGGATACCGCGCAATTCCGCCGCGCCGCCTTGCTGAACGAAGGCGTTTTCGATCGCGCCCACGAGCGCCGCATCGAGAATATTCGCCTTGGGGCGATCGAGCCGCAGACGAAGCAAACGTCCGTCACGATCGAGCCAGACTTTCAGCGGGCCGCTCACGCCTTGCGCCCCCCCGCCTTCGGGATCAAGTCCTCGATCATCGCCTCGCTCCATGCCTCGCCCTTGGCGAGGCGTTGGCGAAGAGCGACGAAATCAATTTCGCGTTCGTGCTTCGGGCCCTCGTTGAACGCGCGGAACCCCGTGCGGGCCTCGGCCAACATATTGAGGGCGAGCCAAGCTCGGCTGTTTTCCTTGTTGCGATTCCAGGCGTCGATTTTCGGCTTGCGCAATTCCTCGAAGCTCTTGGTCAAGCATTCCGGAAACGTGGTCATCAGCTTGGCGCACATCGCTTCGACCTTGGCGTCGAGCAACGACAGATCGACGACGCCGCGCGCCACCAGGGCCTTGCCCGCAGCCAAGGCGGCGCCGGTCAGGGATTCGCCGTGAACGATGCGGCCAAACTCGTCGAGATAACGTTGCGTCTCCACCAGCGGATTGGCGACGAAAGCGCCGTCGACCTTCAACGCGGGGACGATGTCGAGAACGACGCCGAGACGATAGGCCTTATGCGCTGACCACGGCTCGCACAGGGTTCCCGACTCCATCGCGCGTTCGGCGCCGACCATGAGCGGAAGGAAGTCCGTCGCCCCGCCGATGGCGGCCGAGCCGTGCTTGGGACCAGCCTGGCCAAAACGTGCGAGATCCTGGGCGATGGTGAAATCGCAGGCCATGCCGATTTCCTGGCCGCCGCCGATGCGCATGCCGTTGACGCGCGCAATCACCGGCTTGTCGCACCCGAGGATCGCCGACACCATGTCGTTGAACAGGCGCATGTACTGCCGATATTCCTGCGGATTGCCGGCGTAATATTCCGCATATTCCTTGGTGTTGCCGCCAGTGCAGAACGCCTTGTCGCCCACCCCGGTAAAGACCACCGCGACGACATCGCGCGCATTCGAGGCGGCGCGGAACGCCCGGATGACGCCCTTCACCATATCTGTCGTGTAAGAGTTGAACTGGCCGGGGTTGTCGAGCCAGATCCAAGCGTTGAAGAGCCCCGAAACAGGCTTGCCGTCGAGGCCCCGCGCTGGGCGCTTTTCATAGATGACGCCGGCGACGGGCTCGAATGCGACGATATCGTGATCGACAAGAGCGGACATCTGAACAATTCCTGTCACTGATGAGGAACGAGAATGGCGCGGCGGGTGAGCTTGTGCGCATGCGCCTGCTCGAAGATCGCGTTGATGTCGTCGAGCGGATGCTGTTCGACGAAAGCCGCAAGATTGATCTTGCCGTCGAGCACGAGAGCGAGAGCGGCCGGATAGAGTTCCGGCGGGCAGCCCCAGTTTCCCAAGGCGCGGGCGTCGAAAGCCATGAGATTGGACAAGCGCAGCTCCACACGGTCCATCGTGAAGCCGACGACGCACAGCGTCGCGCCATAGGTCAAAAGGCCGAACGCGGTGGTCTGGCCGGCCGCGGAGCCGGAACATTCAAAGATCGTCCACTCGCTCGAGGGCAGACCGTTCGCCTTGCAAAATTCGCCGATCTTGGCCTTGAGGCTCTTGAGGTCGTGCTCGCGGGCGTTGAGCGTCAGGCTGGCCCCATGCTCGCGGATCGCAGCGAGCTTTGCCGGGTCGACGTCAATGGCGATCACCGTGGCGCCGAATGCCCTAGCGATCTGCGCCGAATATCCGCCGACGCCGCCGATGCCGACGACGATCGCCACCGAGCCTGGCGTCACGCCCGCGCGGACCACGGCCTGATAGGGCGTCGTCACGGCGTCGGCGACGACGCTCACATCGGCAAGCGACAAGCCCCGCGAGGCGAGACGCGTTTCGTCCACCGGGCAGAGGCCGCGCGCCGGCACGACGATATGAGAGGCGAAGCCTCCGTGAATGTCGTTGCCGGGCATCTTCTGCTTGCGGCAGATGTTCGGCCGACCCCGTTTGCATGCGTCGCATTCGCCGCAGGGCAGAACGGCGGGAATGATCACCGCGCGGCCGAGCCAGGATTGCGCGCCGGCGCCCGCGGCGACGACGCGCCCGGAAATCTCGTGGCCGAGAGTCAGCGCCAAGGGATGATTGGTGCGCACGCCGTCGTAAAAATAGCCGAGATCCGTATGGCAGACGCCGCAACCGGCGACGGCCACGACGACCTCGCCATCGGCCGGCGCCGCCTCGAAACCCTCGCGAATCATCGGCTGATTGACCCCCGTCATCATCCACCGATGCGCCTTGATTCCCTCCGGCATTCCCGTTCCTCGTTTTGCCGCCGACGGCCTGTTTGCCTGCTTGCGGTTTGTCGCTTCTAATGGTATATTAGTATTGGAATACCAAATGAGCAAGCGCTATTTTTCGAACTTGCCCGCGGGCTCTCGGCGCCGGCCCCAATCGGAGGAACGCGCGAATGAACAGGCCAACGTCATGACAAAGTCACCTTCTCCGACCTCTCTCTCGATCGTTCTCACCGGGTCGGGCGGCGCGGGCGTGATGACCGCAGGGCAGACCCTGCTCGACGCAGCGACGAGCTGCGGATTCTATGGCTTGATGACGCGTTCGACCGGCCCGCAGATTCGCGGCGGCGAGGCGGCGGCGATGATCCGCCTATCGTCGAAACCCGTGCAGTCGCCCGGCGACCGGTTCGACATCCTGCTCGCCCTGGATTTCGAAAATGTGCAGCGTTTCGCCGCGGAGCTGCCTCTGGATTCCGCCAGTCTGATCATTGCCGATCCGGCCGCGGGCGAAATGCCTGGCTTTCTCAAGGATTCCGGCGCGGCCATCGGCCTCGTGCCCATGGCGAAGCTCGCCAAAGGCGTTGCCGGCGGGCGCATTTCGATGATCGCCCTCGGCATACTGGCCCGGCTCATCGGCCTGCCCGAAGCGGCGATCATCGCAGCGGTTGCTGCGTCAATTGGCCGCAAGAAGCCCGAAGCGCTGGCGGCCAGCGAAAAGGCGGTTCTGGTCGGCGCGGAAGCGGCGCCGGACGTGGCCGTTCCCAAGCTTGCTCCGCCGAGCGCGCCGCGGCAGGGCCGCTGGTCGATCACGGGCAACGAGGCGACCGGATTCGGCGCGTTGAAAGGCGGCGTCAAATTCGTCGGCGGGTATCCGATCACTCCGGCGACCGAAATCCTCGAATGGATGGCGCATGCCCTGCCGCAATGCGGCGGCGTTCTGATGCAGGCCGAGGACGAGCTCGCCTCGATCAATATGATCATCGGCGCAAGCTACGGCGGCGCGCCGTCCCTGACCGCGACGGCGGGCCCCGGTCTATCCCTGATGATCGAGTCCCTCGGCCTCGCGGTCGCCTCCGAAATTCCCCTCGTCGTCGTCGATGTCATGCGCTCGGGGCCTTCGACCGGCATCGCGACCAAATCCGAGCAAAGCGATCTCAACATCGCCGTCTACGGGCTGCATGGCGACGCGCCCCATGTCGTGACGGCGCCTCTCTCCGTCGCCGATTGCCTGCTGACGGCGCAATGGTCGGTGCATCTGGCCGAATCGCTGCAAACGCCGGTCATCATGCTGTCCGACCAATCGCTCGGCCAAGCCCGGGTCGTCATCGACAGGCCGGACGACGTCGTTTTCCCGACGAAACGTCTGGTCCTCGAAGGGCCCGTCGAGGGCTACGAGCGCTATGTCCCGACAGAATCGGGCGTCTCGCCGATGGCCGTCCCGGGCTTCCCCGGCGGCCAGTACACCGCCGACGGCCTGACCCACAATGCGCGCGGCACGCCTTCGAGCCAAGCCAAGGACCATGTCGGTCAACTCGACAAACGCCAGCGCAAGCTGGACGCTTTCGACTTCGGCGAGCACTGGGCCGAGATCGACGGCGAAGGCGAATTGGCCGTCCTGACCTGGGGCTCGTCGAGCGAACCATTGCGTGAAGCCGTCGCCGAGGCGCGCGCTGGCGGAATCAAGGTGAAACTGATAGCGCTGCGGCTGATCGCGCCGACCCAACCCGCGCGGCTGACCGCGGCGCTGGAGGGCGTCAAACGCGTTCTTGTGGTGGAACAGAGCCACGCCGGACAGTTCTGGCGCTATCTGCGCGCCCATTACGACCTGCCCGACGACGTCGTCCCCATCCATTGCCCCGGCCCTCTGCCGATCCGGCCGGGCGAGGCCTTTGCTCATATCCAGAAAGGGGCGCGAGCATGAACATGATCCCCTCCGCCGAGAAGGCTTTCAAACCCGCCGATTACAAATCCTCGGTCAAACCAGTGTGGTGCCCCGGTTGCGGCGACCATTCGGTGCTGCTCGCCTTCCAGCGCGCGATGGCGGAACTCGCCCTGCCGCCCGAACAGGTCGCGGTGGTCTCGGGGATAGGCTGTTCGTCCCGCATCCCCGCCTATACCAACTGCTACGGATTCCACGGCGTCCATGGCCGCGCCCTCGCCTTGGCTTCCGGGTTGAAAGTGGCGCGTCCGGATTTGACGGTCGTCGTCGCCAGCGGCGACGGCGACGGCTTCTCGATCGGCGGCAATCACTTTCTGCACGCCTGCCGGCGCAACATCGATCTGACCTATGTCGTCATGGACAATCGCATCTACGGCATGACGAAGGGTCAGCCATCGCCAACGACGGAACCAGACTGGGACACGGCCATCGCACCGGGCGGCACGGGACTCAGCCCCTTCCACCCGCTTGTGATCGCGCTGGCTTCAGGGGCCAATTTCATCGCGCGCGGCTTTTCCGGCGACATCGGCGGCTGCGCCAAACTGATCGTCGAGGCGGTTCGAACGCCGGGCTTCTCCTTTGTGCAGATCCTGAGCCCCTGCGTCACCTTCCGGGAAGACCAGCAGAAAGGCTGGAAGAGTCTGGTTCATGCGGCAATCGTGCCGGAGACGGACGATCCCGCTCGCGCCGCCCGCCGCCTGATGACGGATGACGGGTTCAACGTCGGCGTTCTCTATCGCGGCAAGCGCCAACCCTATCAACCCAAGCCCCTGGCCGACTTCGCTCCCTCTCATCTCGAAACCGAGTTCGCGATATGACCAACGCTCCACAACCCGTTGAGCCTCCGAAATTCAACAGCGTCGCGGAGTTTTTCGCGCAAGCGCTCGCCATCGAGGTGGAAGCCGCCGAGCGTTACACTTTGCTTGCCGACCAGATGGAGGTGCACAACAACAAGGAGATTGCGGCGATCTTCCGAAAGATGGCGTCGATCGAGGGCGAACATCGCGACGAGATTGCGCGCCGCGCCGGCAATGCGCTCGTCGCGGGCCGCTCGGCGACCTTCAGTTGGACAGGCCCCGACGGCCCGGAAGCGACCGATTTCGATCAGCTCCATTATCTCATGACGCCGCGCCAGGCGCTCAGGCTGGCGCGTTTCAATGAGGAGCGCGCGGTGAAGTATTTCGAAGCCGTCGCCGAAGCTGCGACCGATCCCGCGATCGCCGCCTTTGCCGGAGAAATGGCCGAGGACGAGCGCAATCACGTCGTCTGGGTCGATGAATGGCTGGCGAAATTCGCTTCCGACGACCCAAACTGGGACCACGACCCCGATCCCCCAGTCCATTCCGAATAAGCCAAAACCAATGCGACGAGCGGAGGCGGAAACCGCATCGACCGGGACGATCGCGCGCTACCTCCTTCGACGGGGCGCTCAATCGCCGTCGACGGGAGCCGAGCGCCCGCTGCCGTGCGTGAGGATGTGGGCTCGTCGCTCCGGCGCTCGCGGCAAGTCCCGGCGCCGGCGGGCCTCGCCGACCGGCGAAGCCCGCGGCCCGCTTATCGCTTCGAAAGGATGATCCTCGCGTCGACGGCCATGCAGCCGTCGTCGAGCGCCAGGCAGGGGTTCAGATCCACCTGTTCGATCTGCGGCTGTTCCTCCAGCAGGCGGCCGAGGGAAACGAGCGTCCCGGCAATCGCGTCGACGTTCATTTTGTTCCTGCCGCGCGCCCCGGCGATCAGCTGCGGGGGGAGCGTGTCATGAATCAGCTCCCGCGCTTGTTCGACTCCGAACGGCGCCAGCCGGAAGCCCACGCGCTTGAGCACTTCGACGTAGATTCCCCCCAGGCCGAACATGACCACGGGGCCGAACAGCTTGTCCCGGATCGCTCCCAGCACCAGCTCGGTCGTCGAGGGCATCATCTTCTGAACGAGCACGCTCGGGTTGCGAATGCCGGGCGCCGCTTTCCTGACGTTCTCGACAAGCCGCGCGTACGACTGTTCCAGAACGGCATCGGAGCTGACGCCGAGCATCACGCCGCCAATATCCGATTTATGCAGGATCTTCGCCGACACCACTTTGAGCACGACGGGATAGCCGACGACTTTTGCGGCGTCGATGGCGTCGTCAAGCGTTTCCACCAGCTTGAAGGGCGGCACCCGGATGCCGTATTGGTCGCACACCGCATAGGCTTCCGGCTCGAGTAGGCTGACCCGACCCTCCTTGGCCGCAGTGGCGATCAGCGGCGCGGTAGGCCCGTCCGTGCGGTGTGACTGGCGGTTGACGGGCGCCTGCGCCGCCGTTGCCCGAATGGCTCCAAAGCCTGAAAGATTTGCCGCAACCCGAGCGACCGTGTCCGGATAGTCGAACGTCGGCAGGCCCGCGCCCTCCAGACCGTGGCGCAAGTCGGCGCCGAACTCGCCGAACGTTACGACATTGAGCAGCGGCTTTTTCGCCCCGCCCTGGGCTTCGTAAGCGCTCGCGACCTGCTTGGCGAGCTGCCGCTGATCATGGAACGCGCTGGGACCGAGGATCTGGATGACCGCATCCACGTTCGGGTCCTTGAACAGAAGCGTCAGAACCTGATTGTGGAGAACCTCGGAACTGGTCGCCGTCATGTCGATATAACCGGGCGGGTGGCCGATGTTGGCGGCAGGGGGCAGGACGCTCCTCAGCCCCGCCTCCGTTTCGCTGGCGAACGACGCCATCTTGATGCCGGAGAGCGCAGAAATCCCGTCGATGCACATGGTTCCCGGCCCGCCCATGTGGGTCAGCACGGCGACGCGGTTTCCCCCGGGGATCGGTTGCTTGGAAAACGCTCTCAACGTTTCGTAGAACTCCGCGACGGTGCCGGCGCGCACCAACCCGAACTGCCGGAAGGCCCCGTCGTAGATGGCGTCGGCGCCGGCGATCGCGCCGGTATGAGAGAGCGCGGCGGTCGAGCCCAGCGCGCTTCGGCCGCTTTTCAGGACCACGATCGGCTTGAGCGCTGCGACCTCGCGGGCGGCTTCGAAGAAGCCGCGCGGATCGGCCAGGCCTTCCAGATAGATGCCGATGACCCGGGTGGACTCGTCGTCCTTGAGGAACCTCAGCAGCTCGGCCATCTGCACATCGGCCATATTGCCGACGGAGACGTACTTGTTCAGGCCGACGCGGCCGGTGGCGCCGGCGGCGAACAAGAAGGCGTTGCCGAAGGCGCCGCTCTGCGTGAGGAGGCTAATTCCACCGCTCGGGTAGGCGCCAATGTCGAAGTTGGTGTTGAACCCGCTCACAGTGTTCATGACGCCGACGCAATTCGGACCGACCATGCGAATGTCGGCGGAACGCAGGGTCTCGACCAGCGCCCGTTCGCGCTCGGTCCCCTCGGGAGTGTTGAGCTCGCCGAAGCCGGCCGACATGCACACCACCGCCGCGACATCGTTGAAGCGGCGTTTTCTCTCCGCCAGCTCTTTCGCGACCGACAGGGCCTGATCGGACGAGACCATCAGCGCGCACGCCTCGACCGGTTCAGGGATGTCAAGCACGCTCTTGTAGCACCGCAGATCGAGGATGGCCGGCTCGCGCGGATTGACGGGGAAGATCTTTCCTTTGTAGCCCGCGGCAACCATGTTGCGCAGCATGGTGTGCCCGGGCTTTTTGGGATCCGACGAGGCGCCCACCACGGCGACGCTTTTTGGACTGAAAAATGCGTTCAAGGCTGAAACCTCCGGCGCCATGTGACTCCCGAAGCTGCCGCGCCGTCCAAGTAACTGACTAGTCAAGACGTTTCCCTCCTGATTGTTGTGTCCGCCAATCTCAGTTCAGGCTGAGCCGCAGGGCGAGCCGACGGTGCGGACGGAACCCCGTCCGATCGAGGAAGCTCAATAGGTCGAACCTGTTCCAGCTCACCTCGGTCCGTAGCGATTCGGCGCGCAGCGCCCCGAGGTTGGCCGTGAGCTGCGACAGCAGCGCCGTCGCCACCCCTTCGTGCTCGTGCCGCGGATCGACGCCGATCGTGTCCATCACCGCTTCGGGCTCGGTGTGCCCGAACTCGCCAAAATCCACCCGCGCCATGATGAAGCCGGCCGGATGTTGGTCGATCTCGGCCACCAGCGACATCCGCACCCCGGATTCGCTGAAGACCTCTTCCAGCTTGCGGGCGTAATAGGCGGGGCGGTCCCGCCCCGTGATGCGCCGGTCGATCGCCACGAGCGCCGGCAGATCCTCACGCGCCATCGAGCGCACCCGCAAGGGGTCGGGCGGCGGCGACTTGAACGTCTGGTCCTCCGCCGGCTCCTCCTGCGCATCGCCCCCCGGCACCGGGTCGCCCGCTCCGCGCTCCAGCACGACGCGCGGCGCCAGGACGAAGCCGGCGCCGGAGAAGAAGCCGATCAGTCGGTGGTCCGTCCAATCGACCTGGGTCGCGAGCTCGTCGATCCCACGGGCGCGTAACTCCGCAGCCAGGCGGTCGAGCAGCGCGCGGCCCACGCCGTGCCTGCCGGCGAGCGCGAGATCGACGCCGATCGCGTCGAGCGAGGCCTCCCGCGTGGCGGCGCCAAACTCCCCTTCCTCGATGCGTGCGAAGACGAAACCGGCGAAGCGGCCGTCGCGCTCGGCGGCGAGCCCGACGAAGGCGGCCGGATCGCGCGTTGCGTGATCGAGCCGGCGGGTGAAAAAGCCGCGCCGGCTGCGCCCCGACAGATTCTGATCGACCGCGACGACGGCATCGAGGTCGTTGCGTTCGAGCGAACGGATATGCGCCAAGTTCGCCTGGGCGGCCGCGGTATCGCCCGCGGTTGGGTTGTCGGTCATCTCACGTCCCCTTCCTGTCGGCGGCATATTGCGTTCAGCGCAACGCCGCGTATTCCATCGCGAATCTGCCGTCCGTCTCGGCATCGAGCAGCGCTTCGAGCGCCGGCAGCAGGCCCATCTCTTCCTTCTCCACATGCGCGGCGAGCGCCCCGGCGAGCGCCGCTCCGAGGGCATGGAACTCCGCCCAGCGCGCGGCGCCGAAGCCCTGCGCCTGTCCCTGCCGCGCGAGTTCGGCGAGCCGTTGCGCGCACGGCAGCAGTTGGGCGTGCTCCTCCGTCAGCAGCGCCGCCATCTCCTGCGCCCCGGAATCGGCCAGGAGCGGAAACAGGTGGGATTCCTCGAAGGTGAAATGCGGCCCGAGTTCCAACGCCACGGCGCGCGCCAACTCGCGCAGAAGCGCCGCCACTGGCGCCGCCGCGGCATCGGGCGCCATGGCAGGGCCGTGCCGGCCGAGGAGCGCCTCCAGCCGCGCGAGCAGCGCCAAGGTGGCCATATGTTCGTCGTGCAACGAACGGGCGATGTGGGTTTGCATGGGAATTGTCAGCCTTTCGCTTCATATCGCCGTCGTGCCGCGGCCTCGGCCGGCGCGCCAGCCAGACGCGCCGTCATCCCCGATCCCACAACGTATCCACCAGCCGCCGGGCCAGACCCTGCATCGCCCGCCGGCGGTAAATCGCCCCAATCACCGTGGTGCGCAGCACGTTGGCCTTCTTGCGCAGGTTCTTGGCGAGGATGGCGGCGGCGGCGCCGTCCCACGCCCGCCCGGTCAGCTCGTCGGTGGAGATGGCCAGCGGCGCCGAATTGGTGCCGGTGATCGCCACCTTGAGCTCGCCGATAACGTCGCCGTCGCGCTTGAGCGCCACCGCCACCCCGGCCAGGGGAAAGTCGATGGCGTCGCGGATGCGCGCCTTGGCATAGGCGGCGCGCCGGCCGCCCTGCGGCGGCAGCGCCACCGCCGCCAGCGCTTCGCCCGCGGCGAGAGTCAAATGGGCGCCGCCGTCCTCGCGGTAGAACTCGGTCATTTTTACGCGGCGGACGCCGTCCGGCCCAGCCACCACCGCCTCGGCGTCCAGCACCATCAGCACCGGCGCGATGTCGCCGTGATAGGTGGCGTAGCAGCGGTCGCTCTTGGGCACGACGTGGCATTTATCGCCCTTGTGCTTCAGACAATAATCGTTGGCCTCGCGCCACCATTCGCTCTGGTTGTAGAAGATGCAGCGGGTGTCCTGGCAAAGATTGCCGCCCAGAGTCGCCGCCGCGCGGTGGGTGGGGCCGGCCACCGCCAGCGCCGCCTCGGCGACGGCCGGATAGAAGGCGAGGACTTCGGGATGGCGGGCGAGATCGGCCAGAACCGCTCCCGCGCCCAACCACAGCGAGTCCCCTTCGCGGCGGATGGCGGCCAGATCGGCGACGGCGGTCAGGTCGATCAGGTCGGACGGCTCGTCCAGGCCGCGGCGCAGATTGACCAGCAGATCGGTGCCGCCGGCGACGAAGCGCGTCCCCGCCGAGGCGGCCTTGAGCCGCACCGCCTCCTCGAGGGTGGCCGGACGGTGACAGCGGAAATCCGGCATCAGGTTCATGACTGGACTCCTTCCCTGGCGTCCAGCAACTCGGCGATGCGGTCGGGAGTCAGCGGCAGGGCGTCGGGGCGAACGCCCGCCGCCTCGTGGACCGCATCCATCACCGCCGGCAGGAAGCCGGCCAGCATGCCTTCGCTGGCCTCCTTGGCGCCGAATGGGCCGTTCGGGTCGATGCTCTCGACGATGAACACCTCGATGTCCGGGCTTTCCGCCATCGTCGGCACGCGATAGTCCAGCATGTTGGCGTGCATCATGCGGCCCTGGTCGAAGCGGGTTTCCTCCGACATCGCCTGGCCCATGCCCATCCACACGCCGCCTTGGATCTGACCTTCCACCGCTAGCGGATTGATGGCGCGCCCGACATCCACCGCCACCCACACCTTATGGGCGGTGACTTTGCCCGTGACTTCGTCGACCGAGCATTCGACCACCTGGGCGGCGTAGCAGAAGCCCATGGTGGCGCCGATGGCGCTGCCCCTGACCGCCTTGTCGCCCATGAATTCCGGCGGGCTGGTGAAGGTGCCCTTGACGGTGATCGGGCCGGTGTCGATCAGCGCCGCCTTGACCACCTCGGAGAACGGCAGGCCGGGGTCCTGGCCCGCGACCCGAAAGATTTCGCCCTCGCATTCGACGTTCTCGGGGTTGGCGTCCAGCTTCTTGGCCGCCGCCGCAACCAGGATGCGCTTCAGTTCGGTGGCGGCCTCGACAGCGGCGTTGCCAACCATGAAGGTCACCCGCGAGGAATAGGAACCGTTGTCCTTGGGGGTAAGCGCGCTATCGGCGGAAATCACCCGGAGGCGGTTCCAGTCCACCCCCAGCACCTCGGCCACCATCTGCGCCGCCATCGTGCTGGAACCCTGGCCGATATCGGCGGCGCCGGTCAGCACGGTGAGGCCGCCGTCGAAATCCACCCTGAGGTTGACGGTGGCGTGCGGCTCGCCTGTCCAGTGCTTGGGCGTCGTGGTGCCGGAAACGAAGTGCGAGCAGGCTAGGCCGAGGCCGCGACCCTTTGGCATCTTGCCGCGTCGTTCGGCCCAGCCCGAGGCCCTCATCACCTTGTCCAGGCACTCGGGCAGCCCGTAACTCATCACCCTCTGCGCATAGGCGGTAATGTGAGGGATTGTGCGCAGCAGGTTGATCCGGCGAACGGCGAAGGGATCGAGGCCGAGTTCGGCCGCCATCTCGTTCATCAGCGCCTCGAACGCGGCGCGCGCATCGACGGTGCCGTGGCCGCGCTGGGCGCCGCAGGGCGGGGTATTGGTGTAGACTCGCCAGCCGTCGTGCTTGATCGCCGGGAGGTCGTAGATCCCGTGCAGGAGCGCGCCCGTGTAGAGGATGCTGATGATGCCGTAGCTCGCATAGGCGCCGCCGCGCTGCGTGGCCTGAAGGTGGCAGGCGGTCAGCTTGCCGTCCTTGGTCATGCCCAGCTTGATCGTCACGTCGGTCTCGGGGCGGCCGCGATGGGCGAGGAAGGTTTCTTCCCGGGTCTGCAGCAACCGCACCGCGCCGCCGGCCTTGCGGGCCAGCAGAGCGGCGATGATCTCGAAGTGCAGGCACTCGGTGCGCGCCCCGAAGCCGCCGCCCACGAAGGGCTTGACCACCCGGACATGCGCCTCCTCGATTTCCAGGCATTTCGCCACATTGAGGAGGACGTAATAGGGAACCTGGGTGGTGGTGTGGAGGGTCAGGTGGCGGCGTTCGGGATCGTATTCGGCGAGGGTGGCGTTGGGCTCGATATGGGCGTGGTTGACCTCGGCGAAATGATAGGTTTTCTCCCGCACCAGATCGGCCGCCTGGAATCCGGCCGCGGCGTCGCCGAACTCGTTATGGACCTCGCGCAGAATGTTGTTGGGCTTTTCCGCGTGGATGGTTTCGGCGCCGGGCGCCATCGCCTTGCGGGCCTCGAAATAGGCCGGCAGTTTTTCATATTCGACACGGATCAGCTTGACGGCCTTGGCGGCGGTGGCCTCGTCGATCGCCGCCACGGCCGCCACCGGGTCGCCGCGATAACGCACCTTTTCGCGGGCCAACGGAAATTCGTTCTCGGAGATCGGCAGCACGCCGAACGGCGTCTTGCAGTCGGCGCCGGTGCACACCGCGGCCACGCCCTCCAGGGCCTCGGCGAGCGAGGTGTCGATCGACAGGATGCGGGCATGCGGCAGCGGCGAGCGCAGCAACCGGCCGCACAGCGCCCCGGGCGCGGGCAGATCGGCGGTATATTTAGCCTTGCCGGTGACTTTTTCGACGCCGTCGATCAGGGGCGTGCGTACGCCCACCGAACCGATGCCCTTTTTCTTCAGCATGTGGATGCTCATCGCGCCGCCTCGTGAGCCGCCGCCTCGACCGATTCGATGATCTTCACGTAGCCGGTGCAACGGCACAGATTGCCGGCCAGCGCCGCCTTGATTGCATCGCGGCTGGGATCGGGATCGCGGCGCAACAGCGCCTCGGCCGCCATGATCATGCCCGGGGTGCAGAAGCCGCATTGGGCGCCCAGCTTCTCGTGGAACTGCTGTTGCAGCCGGCTCATATGGCCGCCCTTCGCCAGGCCCTCGATGGTCTCGACCCGCCGGCCCTGCATTTGCACCGCCAGAGTGGAGCAGGCCAGGCGCGGCTGGTCGTCCACCAGCACGGTGCAGGCGCCGCATTCGCCGCCGTCGCAGCCCTGCTTGGAGCCGGTCAGCCCCAGCTTCTCGCGAAGGAAGTCCAGCAGCAGCATGCCGTCGGGCGCCATTTCCTCGCGCGCACGGCCGTTTACGGTCAGGGTCAGTATCGATTTCATCAGCCGCCTCCCACAGGATTTCCATATCAACCGGGCGCCAGCGGCTGCTCGGCGCCTGACGCCGCCACGAGCCGCTGGCGCAGGACGAACCGCTGGATTTTGCCCGTCGCGGTTTTCGGCAGTTCCGGCACGAAGCGCACCCAGCGCGGGTACTTGTAGGGAGCAAGCCGCGCCTTGCAGTGGCGCACCAGATCCGCCTCGATCCCATTGGGAATTTCGCGCTCCGACCGCTTACGCACGATCCATGCCTCGGGCTTGACCAGCCCGTCCGCGTCCTCGCGGCCGACCACCGCCGCTTCCAGCACCTCCGGATGCTCGATCAGCGCCGCCTCGATCTCGATCGGCGAACACCAGATGCCGCCCACTTTCAGCATGTCGCCACCGCGGCCGCTGTAGGAGTAGGTGCCGTCCGCGTTGACACGATAGATGTCGCCGGTGTCGAACCAGCCATCGACCACTGTCGGCTTCGGATTGCGCCAGTAGTATTTGGCGATCGATTCGCCGCGCAGCAACAGGCGTCCCGGCGCGCCCCGCGGCAGTTCGGCGCCTTCGTCGTCGACCACCTTCAGTTCATAGCCCGACACGGGCCGGCCGCTCGTGCCCGGCGTCACGTCGCCCGGGCGATTCGCGATGTACACGTGGCCCGCCTCGGTCGAGCCGATGCCGTCGAGGATTTCGATCCCGGTGAGCTGGCGCCAGGTTTCGAGAATATGCGCCGGCAGCGCCTCGCCGGCCGACACGCAGCAGCGCACCGAGGAAAGATCCGGGCGCCGCTGCGGCAGTTCGGCGATCTGGCGGGCAAAGAGGGTCGGCACGCCGAAGAACAAGGTCGGGCGGAAGCGTTCAATGGCGGCGAAGGCGCTTTCCGCCGTCGGCCGGTCCGGCGTCAGCACCGACGTGCCGCCGGTCCACAGCGGGAAGCTCATCGCGTTGCCCAGGCCGTAGGAGAAGAACAGCTTGGCCGCCGAGAAGAACACGTCATCGGCCACGGCGCCAAGCGTTTCCACGGCGTAATGCTGGCTGGTCAGCGCCAGGGTGCGGTGCGAATGCACGGCGCCCTTCGGCCGGCCGGTCGAGCCGGAGGAATAGAGCCAGTAGCAATCGTCCTCGGATTTCGCCGCCGCCGGTTCGAGCACAGAAGCCGCCTCGCCCATGACCGCCGGCAACGCAAGCCCTTCGCCCGCGGTGCGGAGCGCGACAGGCGGGCGATGGCGCGCCTGGTCGAGCGCGGGCTCGATCTCGGCCGCCAGTTCGGGCGAGAAGGCAATGCCCGCACACGCCGAATCCTCGATCAGGTAGGCGTAGTCGGCAGCGCGCAGCAGGGTGTTGAGCGGCGCCGGGACGATCCCGGCCTTGATCGCGCCCCAGAACAGATAGAAGAACGCCGGCCCGTCGAGCACCACCATCAGGAGCCGGCCCCCGCGCGGTATGCCGAGGCCGAGCAGCGCATTGCCGCATCTCGCGACGCGTTCGGCCAGCGCGGCGTAGCTCACCTCCTCCGCGGCGGTGCGGATGACGATTTTCGCGCCGCGGCCTTCGGCCAGGTGACGATCGATAAAGGCCGCGGCGACGTTGAAGCGGGGTGCGAAGCGCAGGCGGCTGCCGGCCGGTCCCGGCTCGACGGCGACCGAGTTATCCTGCATCACTTTCCCCTGTTCGCGCGGCGCGACGCCCGCGATGCGATGGTCTGGGCATCGGGGCAAAATGGTGCTCTAATGCCGGATAAGGATGTCGAAGCCGCCAGATGCGGCGGCGAACTCTGCTCTCGCCGCGCACGGCGCGAACGGCGCAGCGCCGTCGGGCCGGGTCCCAACGGAAACCGGCGCTGGAATTGGAATGGTGCGACGGATGACGAAGACCCACCGGCCGGGCCGCAACGAGCCTATCTCCATCCGGCCCGCCACGGTGACGGACGTGCCGGGCGTGATCGCGCTGGACGAGGAAGTGACCGGCCTGCTCAAGCCCGGATACTGGCGCGAAATGTTCGAGCGCTACGGGGCGCGGCCCGGCGACTCGCGGATCTTCCTGGTCGCCGAGAATGGCGGGCGCATCGACGGTTTCATCATTGGCGAAGTGCGCGCCTGGGAGTTCGGCTCCTCGCCCAGCGGCTGGATCTTCGCCGTGCAGGTGCGATCCCGGCAGCGCGTGCAGGGTCTCGGCTCGCGGCTGTTCGACGCGGTCTGCGACAGCTTCCGCGCCGCCGGCGTCGACCGCGTCCGCACCATGGTGGCGCCCGAGAACACCACGATCCACTCCTTCTTCCGCAGCCAGGGGATGATGGCCGGCCCCTTCGTCGAACTGGAAATGCGCCTTGACTGACACCCCCACCTCCTTCCTCAGTTGCGCGGAGGCGCCCGCATGAGGTTGCAGAAGGCCACCGCCATCGCGCTGTATGCAGTGCTGGAACTCGCCATGGATCCGGCGCGCCAACTCACCGCCGTCGAGATCGCGGAGAAATACGGGATTTCCGCCCACCATCTGGCCAAGGTGCTGCGCGACCTGGGCCGCGGCGGGTTGGTCGATTCGGTGCGCGGCGTCGGCGGCGGCTATCGCTTTACCGGCGACGCCAAGCGGCTGACCTTGATGGACGTGATCAGTCTGTTCGAGGATATCAGCGCCGATACCGACGAACTGCCGCCGCAGGCCGCGGGCCAGGAGATCGCGCAGGGGCTGCGCTTCGTACTGACCGAACTCGACACGCAATCGGTGGCGACGCTGCGCTCGATCACCCTCTCGACCATGCTGAAGCTGGTCGCCCGGCGTCCCTGGGCCGCCGCCGCGGCTGAGGCGAAGCCGAAGGGCCGGACCGCGGGGCGCGCGCGCTAGACCATTTGCCGCCTGACTGGAGGTATGCCGGCCCTGCCCGTCATGGTCCGGCGACGCCTCACGCCGGTCGACGCTTGCGTCGGCGAGTTCGATGTCGCGCGGCGCCTCGGGGGCAGCGTCGATGCGCGGGTCGACGCCGATGAAATCGACCGCGCCGGAGCGATCGACGACGAGCGGCTCGGTACGCGAGACACTCGACATGCCGGGGAGCCCGGTCTGCTTCATACACGGTCCTCCTGCCCGAGTAGCGCGTGATCCGTCATCCCCGGCCTTTATCGATGGATGGCGGCGTTAATTTACAGAAAAGCATACTGCTTTACCGGTTTTCGGCTATGGCCGTTTGGTTGCAACATCCGCAGGAAAAACCCGGGCGCCTTGATCTGGATCAAGGCGAGTCGCCGATTCAGGGACGCGCCGCCGCTTAAGCGCAATTCGTCTAAATCGAGAACTCCAAACCCCTTAACGGCCAGCCAGTAGCGGAAATCCCCGACGACGCGAAGACAGCGCCAGGCGCTCTGTCGGCGATGTCCCTCCTTCAGCAGGCGGCCTGAACAGCGGCCGACGCTGTCACGTCTGGAGAATGCGCCGCGCCGCAAAGACGTGATCCGTTTGTAACGAACGCTTTCGTCCGATCACGGCCACGCGGCGTACGACGTCGCCTCGCGCGGCGGGGCGACGCGCGCGGCCTTTCGGTATGCGCCCGGCGATAGGCCTGACAATCGGCGGAAGAACCGGTTGAAGTAGGCCGGATCGCGAAAGCCAAGGCTGTAGCCGACCTGCTCGATCGGCTGGGCGGTTTCGCGCAGCCGCAGACGCGCTTCGACGATCAGCCGCTCGTGCACGATCTGTTGGGGCGGACGTCCGAGCGCGCGCAGACAAGCGTTGTGGAGATGGGCGCGCGTGACGCCGAGCAGGCGCGAGAAATCGTCGACGCCGAGATTGTCGCGATAGTGCAATTCGACGAGCTGACGGAATCGTTGCGCGGTTGGCGCGCCAGCGTCGAGAGAGCCGGATTCGCGCGCGAGGCCGCAGGAGCGCCAAAGGTGCATGAGCAACAATCCCAGGTACAACGCGGTCATCGCCGGCGCGCCGGGTCCTGGATCGCGGGACTCGCGCGCCAGCGCGTCGAATAGCGCCTGGATCTCCGAGAGACTGGCGGCGAGGCGGGGGCCGGGCGCCAGCAGGGCGCCGTCGATTAGCGGCCGCAGTTGCGCGCCGAGCGGATTTTCGCCGACGGTGCGCCAAACAACGTCCTCGCTCGCCAAGAGCGTCGCGCCGTCGCCGCCCGCCAGAAGACGGAACTCCCCGCGCGCTTCGAAAGGAAGCCAAAGGATTTGCGGCGCCGTCAATTCAAGGGGCTCGCCGTCGACGCCGACGAAGACGCCGCGACCGTGGCGTAGAAAAAACGCGCGAAAACATCGGGCGCCTTCGAGACTCGCCGTCGACCAGGTCCGATCCGCGAACGTCGCCTCGACGCGGGTCGCCACGAGCGAGGGTCGATGCGGATTGTCGGCCGCGCGCGACGAACTTGGATTTGGGCTTCTCATAGCCGCCTAGCGCTTCGGAGTGGGGCGAGAAAAATACAAGACAAATGGAGAAACGTCCATTGAGTAGAAGCTGGGCGGCGGCCTAATGCGCAATCGGCAGATAAAGCGTCGCTAGACGAGGACGCGACGGCCGGCGGTGTTTGCGCGGCCGCGACAATGGGGAGGTCTCAATGTTCGATGTGGCGCTCCTCGTGCACGACCGCGACGTTTCCGCCTCCGGCGGAAGCGTGTTCGAGCGCCTCAACCCGATCACCGGTGAGCCCGCCACGCGCGCCGCCGCCGCCACGATCGAGGACGCCAAGGCCGCCGCGGCCTCGGCCGCCGCGGCGTTCCCCGGCTGGTCGGCGGCGGGCCCTGGCGAACGGCGCGCCCGCCTTAGCGCCGCCGCCGCCGAGCTTGAGCGGCGCGCTGGCGACTTTTATGAAGCCATGGCCGAGGAGACCGGAGCGACCGAGGCATGGGGGCGATTCAACGTCGCGCTCGCCGCCACGATGCTCAGAGAGGCCGCCGCGATGACGACGTCGATCGTCGGCGAGCTCATCCCGTCCGACAAGCCCGGCCTGACCGCGATGGCGCTGCGTGAGCCGGTCGGCGTCGTTCTCGGTCTCGCCCCGTGGAACGCGCCGGTGATTCTTGGCGTGCGGGCGCTCGCCATGCCGCTCGCCTGCGGCAACACCGTCGTCCTCAAAGGTTCGGAAATCTGCCCACGAACGCATCGGCTGATTGGCGAGGTTTTTCGCGCCGCCGGATGTGGCGAGGGCGTCGTCAACGTCATCAGCAATGCTCCGGCCGACGCTTCGCGGATTGTTGAGGCCCTCATCGCCCATCCCACCATCCGCCGCATTAATTTCACCGGCTCGACCCGCGTCGGCCGGCAAGTCGCCGAACTCGCGGCGCGATATCTCAAGCCTGTCTTGCTCGAACTCGGCGGCAAGGCGCCGCTCCTCGTCTTGGACGACGCGGACATCGATGAGGCGGTCGCCGCGGCGGCTTTCGGCGCCTTCATGAATCAGGGTCAGATTTGCATGTCGACCGAGCGACTCGTCGTCGACGAAACCGTCGCCGATGAATTCGCGCGCCGTTTGACGGTTAAGGCCGCGACCCTGGTCGCCAGCGATCCACGCAAGGCGAAGACGCCGCTCGGTTCGATCGTCGGCTTTGAGGCGGTCGAACGCGTCGTCGCGCTGGTTCGCGACGCCGTCGCCAAGGGCGCGCGCTTGCTTGTCGGGGGTCACGCCAACGGCGTGTTGATGGACGCGACCGTGCTTGACCACGTCACGCCGGCGATGCGCATTTATAACGAGGAATCGTTCGGTCCCGTCGCCGCGATCATTCGCGTCAGCGGCGTCGACGAGGCGGTGCGCGTCGCCAACGATACGGAATACGGATTAGCCGCAGCGGTATTTGGGCGCGATCTCATGCGCGCGCTCGCCGTCGCTCGCCGCATCGAATCCGGCATTTGCCATATCAATGGGCCGACCGTGCACGACGAAGCCCAGATGCCGTTCGGCGGCGTCAAGGCGTCCGGTTATGGCCGCTTCGGCGGCGGCGCCGCGATCCACGAATTCACCGAGCTGCGCTGGATCACCATAAACTCCGGCAAGGGGCGGTATCCGATTTGACGACGCAGGCGCGCGATCACACGGCGTCGATCTAACACATGACGCCATTTGGGAGGAAAGCCACGAATAGCCAATCGAAGCCAAGGACTTTTGCTGCGGGCGGGCCGTCCTTTTCGCGACGCAGCCTGATCGTTTCAGCAGGCGCGGCCGGCTTCGCGTTAGCGAGCGGCGCGCGCGGCGCCCAAGGCGGCCTCAAAATCGGCGACGCGCGAGGCGACGCTCCGAAAGGCCCGCCTCCGATAGACCAATGATTTCAGCTCGGCGACGACGCGCCGAAACGTCGAAAGGGAGAGCGCGATGCTTCTAGGCAAGACGATTGTCGTAACGGGAATCTCCTCAGGGATCGGGGCGCGCATCGGCGAGCTTGCGCTCGCGCTCGGCGCCGACGTGATCGGGCTCGACGTCAATGCGCCGGCCTCGCCCCTCGGCGCCTTCATCAGGGTCGACATCGCCTCGGCGTCGGCGATTGCCGAAATCCCCGAGATGTTGCCGCGGCGCTTCGACGCGCTGTGCAACGTCGCCGGCGTCTCCGGGATCGACGGCGCCCAAAAAACATTGGCGATCAATTTCTACGGGCTTCGCGCCCTGAGCGAAGCGCTGGCGCCGCGGCTGCGCGAAGGCGGCGCGGTCGTCAACGTCGCCTCGATCGCCGGATATGGTTGGCGCGCCAATCTCGAACGCGCGAAAGCGTTTGTCTCGGCGCCCGGCTTTCCCGACATCGCCGCCCTCATCGCCACGCACAAAGTTCCCGACGTCGAGGGTTATCCTTTGTCCAAGGAATTGCTGCTGCTCTGGACCATGCGGGCCGCGCATCAACCCTTGTTCAAGGACCGGGGGTTGCGTGTCAACGCGGTCAGTCCCGGACCCGTGACGACTCCGATTCTCAAGGAGTTCCGCGAGGTCTTCGGCAATCCCCGCGTCGACGAAGACATCGCCCGCGTCGGCCGGGCGGGCTCGGCGCCCGACATTGCGCCGGCCGCGCTGTTCCTGTGCTCGGACGGCGCACGCTGGATCAACGGCGCCAATCTGCCGGTCGACGGCGGGCTAGAGGCCTCGATCAACGCGAGCGTCCTCGGATTCTGAAATTTTCGGCGCAATGCGCTTGCCATTTCACAACCAACGGAGTGTCTTATGAAAGTCGACTTCCTAATCGACGGCGCCGCGGTCGGCGCCGTATCCGGCGCGATGTTCACACGTCATGATCCGGTCACCGGCAAAATCGCCAGCGAGGCGGCGGCGGCCGGCGCCGCCGACGTCGAGAAAGTGGTCGAGGCGGCCTCGCGCGCTTTCGCGAGTTGGTCCCAGACGGGTCCCGGCGAACGCCGCGCCCTTTTGCTCAAGGCCGCCGATCTTCTCGAAAGTCGCGCTGCCGATTTTGTCCAGCCGATGCTCGAAGAGATCGGCGCGACGGCGCCTTGGGCAGGCTTCAACGTGCATTTCGCGGCCAGCATGCTGCGCGAAGCGGCGGCGCTGACGACGCAAATCACCGGCGAAGTGATTCCGTCGGACAAGCCGGGCATTCTCTCCTTGGCGATGCGCCAACCCGCCGGCGTCGTTCTCGGCATGGCTCCTTGGAACGCGCCGGTCATTCTCGGCGTTCGCGCTATCGCCGCGCCGCTCGCCTGCGGCAACACGGTGATCTTGCGTTCGTCGGAAGTCTGTCCGGCCACCCATCGCCTGATCGTCCAGACGCTCAACGACGCGGGCTTTCCCAAGGGCGTGGTGAATGTGATCTCCAATGCGCCGGCTGACGCGCCGCAAGTGGTGGCCGCGTTGATCGCCCATCCGGCGGTCAAACGCATCAATTTTACCGGCTCATCGAAAGTCGGCAAAATCATCGCGAAGCTCGCGGCGGAACACTTGAAGCCGGTTCTGCTCGAACTCGGCGGCAAGGCGCCTCTTGTCGTGCTCGATGACGCCGATCTCGACGCCGCGGTCGACGCGGCCGTGTTCGGCGCCTTCGCCAACCAGGGTCAGATCTGCATGTCGACGGAGCGGCTTGTGGTCGACGCATCGGTCGCGGACGCCTTCGTCGACAAGCTCGCAAAGCGCGCCGCCGCGCTGCCGTCTGGCGACCCGCGCGGTCATGTCGTGCTTGGTTCGTTGGTCAATCTCTCGGCCGCCGAACGCATGGACGAACTCATCGCCGACGCCGTCGGCAAAGGCGCTAAAGTCGTTGCTGGCGGCAAACGCAACGGTTCGGTCGTCGAAGCCACGATCATCGACCATGTGACGCCCGAGATGCGGATTTACCGAGAGGAATCGTTCGGGCCTGTGAAGCCGGTCGTGCGAGTGAATGGACAAGAAGAGGCGATCCGCGTCGCCAACGATACGGAATACGGTTTGTCGGCGGCGGTGTTCGGCCGGGATATTCAGCGAGCGCTTGGAGTCGCAAAGCGCATCGAATCGGGAATCTGCCACATCAACGGTCCGACCGTTCATGACGAAGCGCAGATGCCGTTCGGCGGCGTCAAGGCGTCCGGCTACGGCCGCTTCGGCGGCAAGTCGGTGATCGCCGAGTTCACCGATCTGCGCTGGATCACGATCGAGGGGCCGCAGCACTATCCATTCTGACGAGCGGCGCGCGCGAAATGGCGGCCTGCGAATTCCGCGAAAATCTGCTCCGGAATCGCGGCCGTCCGGTCCGCGCGCGCGAATTCCCGACCGTGAAGGCTCGAGCGCGCCGCAACGCTTTCGCAATGCGCCGCGTCACGCCGATCGCCGACCTCGCCGAACAGGTCGCACCTTTGGATGGCGTGGCTCTACGGTCTGTCTTTTATGTTGGAATCGTACAAGAAAACGTAGGGACAATCCATTTTCGTCGGCATGATGTCGGGTAGTTTCGTCCAATAATTGGAGGAAACAGAATGAAGGTCGAGGTTTGCATCATCGGTGGCGGGCCGTCGGGACTTTTGCTGTCTCAGCTTTTGCATCTCCGCGGCATCGACACCGTCGTCCTCGAAAAGCACAGCCGTGAATATGTCTTGAGTCGAATTCGCGCGGGCGTTCTGGAGCATGGCTTCGCCGCGTTGATGCGCGAGGCGCAATGCGGCGAGCGGATGGATCGCGAAGGCGAGATACACGAGGGTTTTTATATCGCCCACGACGGCGTGATGGACCGCATCGATCTGCACAAATATTCGGGCGGCAGTTCTGTCGTCGTCTACGGCCAGACCGAGCTGACGCGAGATCTTTATGAAGCCCGCGACAAGATGAAGGGCAATGTCGTTCACAACGTCGAGGACGCGACTCCTCACGATCTGAAATCCGACGCGCCGTACGTCACCTATCGCGACGGCGACCGGATCGTCCGCATCGATTGCGACTATGTGATCGGCGCCGACGGCTTTCACGGGGTCTGCCGCAAATCGATCCCAAAGGACGTGCTGCGCGAATACGAACGGCTCTATCCGTTCGGCTGGCTCGGCGTGCTGTCGCGCACCAGGCCGGTTTCGCCCGAACTCATTTATTCGAAGCACGAGCGCGGCTTCGCGCTCTGTTCGCTGCGCTCCCAGACGCTCAGCCGCTATTACATTCAGGTTCCGCTGACGGACAAGATCGAGGATTGGTCCGACGATGCGTTCTGGGCCGAACTGAAGCGCCGCCTGCCGGAAGAAGTGGCGGCCAAACTCGTCACGGGCCCGTCAATCGAGAAAAGCATCGCCCCACTGCGCAGTTTCGTGGCCGAACCCATGCGTCATGGTCGCCTGTTCCTGGCCGGCGACGCCGCGCATATCGTCCCGCCCACCGGCGCGCGCGGGCTGAACAGCGCCGCTTCGGACATCTATTATCTCTATCACGCCATGGTCGATCACTACAAAAAGGCCGATGACAAGGGGCTCGAAGCCTATTCGCAAAAGGCCCTGGCGAGAGTCTGGAAGGCCCAACGCTTCTCCTGGTGGATGACGACGCTGTTGCACCGGTTCCCGAACAATCTGCCCTACGATGACAAGCTGCAGGAGACCGAACTGCAATACCTGTTCTCCTCCCAAAACGCGCTGGGGTCGTTGGCCGAGAATTACGTCGGCCTGCCATTTTAGCCCAACCTATCTCAGATCGATCCCCGGGCGCTTGATTTCGGTTGGCGATTTCAATTCGAGCGGCTCCTGATGTCGGCATCGACGTCGGGAGCCGTTCGGGGCATGACGACATTAGCCCGCGACGACGCCGGCGCCCGATGCGGATCGCGGGATTTGTCGCGATTGACTTCGATGGGTCGGCGAAACGACCTTTACGTCAATTGTCGCTCGAGTTCGTCCAGCACGCGATAGCAGGGCAGAACCTGCGCCACGCTCGAATTCGGTTCTCGCCCGTCGCGTATCGCGGCGAAGAACTCGCGATCCTGCAGCTCGATGCCGTTCATGCTTACGTCGACCTGGCTCACGTCGATCTTCTCGTCCTTACCGGTGAACAGATCGTCGTAGCGCGCGATATAGGTCGCGGTGTCGCCGATGTAGCGAAAGAAGGTGCCGAGCGGACCTTCGTTGTTGAACGACAGAGAAAGCGTGCAAATCGCGCCGTTGGCCGCCTTGAGCTGGATGCTCATGTCCATGGCGATGCCGAGCGCCGGGTGGATCGGACCCTGGACGGCGTTGGCTTTCACGATCGGCGCGCCGCATTGATAGGCGAAGAGGTCGACCGTATGCGCCGCGTGATGCCACAGCAGGTGGTCGGTCCACGAGCGCGGCTGGCCGAGCGCGTTCATGTTGGTGCGCCGGAAGAAATAGGTCTGCACGTCCATCTGCTGGATATGGAATTGACCCGCCAGAATACGCTTGCGCACGAACTGATGGCTCGGGTTGAAGCGCCGGGTGTGGCCGCACATCGCGACGAGCCCCGTGCGTTTCTGCATCGCGACGACGGCCTCGGCGTCCTCGAGGCTGTCGGCGAGCGGGATTTCGACCTGCACGTGCTTACCGGCCGCGAGGCACTGCAGCGCCTGCGCGGCGTGCATCTGCGTCGGCGTGGCGAGGATGACGGCGTCGAGGCCGGGGAGCGTCAAACTCTCCGTGAGATCGGTCGTCGCGTGTCCGACGCCGTATTTGGCCGCGGCCTCCTTCGTCTTGTCGAGTTCGCGCCCGACGAGCGATATCACTTCGACGCCATCGATCAGCTTGATGCCGTCGAGATGCTTGAGGCCGAACGCGCCGGCCCCCGCCAGCGCGACTTTAATGGTTTTGGTCATGAAGGCTCCTCCACCCGCCAAAGCTCAGCGGGCGTTCTCCAGGATGAGATGACCGACGGCGGTGTTCGACGCCGGCACGTGGTAAAAGCGATGGACGACCTTGGGCGCCGGTCCCCCCGCGACGTCGGCCATCGCGCCGCGCGCGATCAACCACATCACGAGTTCGATGCCTTCGCTGCCCGCCTCGCGCACATAGTCGATGTGCGGCGCCGTCGACAGGCCCTTCGGATCGGCGATCAGCCGGTCTAGAAACGCCTTATCCCATTCGGCGTTGATGAGGCCCGCGCGCGGTCCCTGCAACTGGTGGCTCATGCCGCCGGTGCCCCAGATCTGCACATTCAGCGGCTCGTCATAGCTCTCGACCGCGCGGCGGATCGCCTGACCGAGCGCGAAACAGCGCGCGCCCGAAGGCACGGGATATTGCACGACATTGACCGCGAAGGGGATCACCGGGCAGGGCCAGGCCTGAGGTTGGCCGCACATCAGGCTCAACGGCACGGTCAGTCCATGATCGACGTCCATGCGGTTGACAATGGTGAGATCGAAATCCTGCTGGATCACGGATTGAGCGATATGCGCCGCCAAAGCGGGATGGCCGATGACTTTCGGCACCGGGCGCGGGCCCCAGCCCTCGTCGGCGGGCTGGAATTCCGCGGCGGTGCCGATGGCGAAGGTCGGGATCAGGTCGAGGCTGAAGGCGGTCGCATGATCGTTGAAGACGAGAAAGATCACGTCCGGCTTATTTTCGCGCAGCCATTGCTTGGAGAACTCGTAGCCCGCGAACACGGGGCGCCAATAGGGCTCGTTCGTCTTGCCGAGATCGATCGCCGCGCCGATCGCCGGCACATGGGAGGTGTAGACAGAGGCTGTAATCCGCGCCATCTCAGGCTTCCTTCTTCTGGCCCGCCGCGCCCTGCGGCTGGCGATGCGCCTGCGCGTCGCCCTCTTCGCCGACGTAGCGATTGCCTTGAATCGAACGGCCGCCGGAAACCATCATCTGACGATATTCGTCCTCGGTCATGCCGGTCATGCTGCCCGCCATCTGCTGGAAGCTGCGCCCGTCGGTCGCGCCGATCTTGGCGAGGAAATAGATGTTGCCGCCCAGCGCGATGCAGCGATTGAGATCGCGCGCCAGCACCGCCTGCTTCTGATCTTCGCTCATCCCCCATTCGTCGAGATAGGCGCGCTCGTTCGCCTTGAACCGAGCGCGGTTCTCCGCCTTCATCAGCGACATGCAGAATTGGTTGAGCCAGTAGCCTTTGCGCGATTGCTCGGCGTCGAAAATCGTCGTGCCGGGAACGTCGAGATAGGGTTTGTCGAGCGACATGGTCAGCTTCTCCGCTCTTCGGGCCAGTAGAGCCGCATGGGATTGTCGACCAGCAGCTTTTGCCGCAGTTCGGCTGTGGTCGCGATATCAGGGATGAAATCGACCAGCAGCCCGTCGTCGGGCATATGGCCTTTGAGATTGGGATGCGGCCAATCCGTGCCCCATAACACGCGATCGGGAAATTCTTCCGCCACGCGTCGCGCGAAAGGAACGACATCGCGATAGGCGGCCTGTTCGCCGTTCAACGCCGGCGGGCCGGAGACGGAGAGGCGCTCCGGGCAGGAGACCTTGCTCCAGACGTTGTTATGCTCGCGCATGAATTTGAGAAACAGGCTGAATTCCGGGCCGTCGATCGGCTTGCTCACGTCGGGCCGGCCCATGTGGTCGACGACGACGGTGGTTGGCAGGGCGGTGAAGAAGTCCCAGAGTTCGGGCAGGTCGACCGCCTCGAAATAGATGACGACATGCCAGCCGAGTTTGCCGATGCGGCCGGCGATCTCCATCAGCTCGTCCTTGGGCGTGAAATCGACGAGGCGCTTGACGAAGTTGAAGCGCACGCCGCGCACGCCCGCCTGATCGAGCCGCCGCAACTCTTCATCGGTCACGCTGCGCCGCACGGTTGCGACGCCGCGCGCCTTGCCGCCGCTGGAGAGGCAGGCGTCGACCATCGCGCTGTTGTCGGCGCCGTGACAGGTCGCCTGCACGATCACGTTGCGCGAAAAGCCGAGCGCGTCGCGCAAAGCGAAGAGCTGCGCCTTGCTCGCGTCGCAGGGGGTGTATTTGCGCTCCGGCGCGAAGGGAAATTGCCCGCCCGGACCGAAGACATGGCAATGCGCGTCGACGCTGCCCGGCGGAAGCTGGAAACGCGGCCGGCTCGGCCCCTCGAACCAGTCGAGCCAGCCTTTCGTCTTTTCGAACGGCCCGCTGACGGGCTTGGAGATGTCATTCACAGAGTTTGCCCTCAGTCGATATATCTGAGCCCAGCCTTTTCCAGCGGCTCGCGCATTTTGTACATGTCGAGGCCGAGCACGCCGGAGGCGAGCTTGGCGCGCTTGGCGCCCTCGTTCGCCTCGCGCGCGGCGGCCGCGGCCGCGGTCTTTGCAGCCCAGGCCGCCGGCACGACGACGACGCCGTCGTCGTCGGCGACGATCGCGTCGCCCGGATGCACCGCCGCTCCGGCGCAGACGATCGGAATATTGACCGAGCCGATCGTCGCCTTGATCGTGCCCTTCGCGCTGATGCATTTGCTCCAGACGGGAAAGCCCATTTCCTTGAGCGTTTTCACGTCGCGAACGCCCGCGTCGATGACGAGGGCCCGCGCCCCGCGCGCCATGAAGCTGGTCGCCAGGAGATCGCCGAAATAGCCGTCGGCGCATTCGGCCGTGATCGCGGCCACGACGATGTCGCCGGGCTGGATCTGTTCGGCGACGACATGCATCATCCAGTTGTCGCCGGGATGCAGCAGCACCGTCACCGCCGCGCCGGAGACCTGCGCGCCCGAGTAAATTGGCCGCATATACGGCTTCATCAAGCCGACGCGCCCCATCGCCTCATGCACGGTCGCGACGCCGAATTGCGCGAGCGCGTCGACCGCCGCGCGGTCGGCGCGTTTGATGTTGCGTCTGACGACGCCGAGTTCGGTCATGGCTCGCTCCTACCGGCCTTTGGCTTTCAACGCGGCGTCGAGCCTGGGATAGACGCGCCGCGCGTTGCCTTCGTAGACTTTATGGCGCTGCTCGGCGGTGAGGTTTCCCGTCGCCTCGATATAGCGCTTGGTGTCGTCGTAATAATGGCCGGTCTCGGGATCGATCCCGCGCACGGCGCCGATCATTTCGCTGGCGAACAGAATGTTGTCGATCGGGATCACGTTCGTCAGCAGATCGATTCCCGGCTGGTGATAGACGCAGGTGTCGAAGAAGATATTCTTGAGCAAATGCTCCTTCAGCAGCGGTTTCTTGAGCTCCTGCGCGAGGCCGCGATAGCGGCCCCAATGGTACGGCGCCGCGCCGCCGCCGTGCGGAACGACGAAACGCAGCGTCGGGAAATCCTTGAACAATTCGCCCTGGATGAACTGCATCACCGCCGTCGTGTCGGCGTTGATGTAATGGGCCCCGGTGGTGTGAAAGCAATCGTTACAACTGGTCGAGACGTGAACCATCGCCGGAATGTCGTATTCGACCATCTTTTCGTAGATCGGATACCAGTGCCGGCTCGTCAGCGGCGGGCTCGTCCAGTGGCCGCCTGAGGGATCGGGATTGAGATTGATCCCGACGAAGCCGTAATCCTTCACGCATCGCTCGAGTTCGGGGATGCAGGTTTTGGGGTCGACGCCGGGGCTTTGCGGCAGCATCGCCGCGCCGATGAAATTGTCGGGAAAGAGTTGGGAGACGCGGAAGCACAGCTCGTTGCAGATAGCGGCCCAGGTCGAGCTGATCTGAAAATCGCCGATGTGATGAGCCATGAAGCTCGCGCGCGGGCTGAAGATCGTCAGGTCGCAGCCGCGCTCTTTCATCAGCCGCAATTGATTGCTCTCGATCGACTCGCGCAGCTCTTCGTCGCCGATCTTCAAGTCCGCGACTTTCGGCGCCGCCGATGGATCCTTGATGCCGGCGATCTGCTGGTTGCGCCAGGCTTCCAGGGCCTTGGGCGCGGTCGTGTAATGGCCGTGGCAATCGATGATCATATCGTTCGTTCCCCTGATCCCCACATTGGCGCGGTTCTAGCGCTTTCCGTCCCAGAGGCAAGGGGCAACCCTTCCGCTTGGGCGACAGACATCAGCTGCATCCGATGGCGCGCGGCTTCGTCCGTCTCGTGGCGGTCGTCGACTGGTCCAGCCGGCGCGTTCTGTCGCATCGCGTGTCGATCGCGAGGGAGACCGATTTCCGCGTCGAGGCGCCGGGCGGCTCTTGCGAGCGATGACCGGCGCACTCCGGATGAGGCCGACTTCGGTCCGGCGACCGCCAAGGCGGCCGCGTGAAATCTTCCGCCGCCTTCCCCGGCCTCTTGACGCGGGCCGCGGCGTTTCGTATCAGAGGGTATTGAATGAGTATTCATTCGGTGGCGAGATGTTCGAGGTCGAAGTCCGAGGCGCGGTGCTGACGCTGACGATGGCGCGCGCGCCGGTGAACGCGATAAATCGAGAGTGGATCGACGGCTTCGGCGCGATCGTCGACGATCTGGCCGGGCGCCAGGACGTCGGCGTGCTGCTCATCCGCTCGTCGCAGCGCATCTTTTCGGCGGGCGCGGATCTCAAGCTGATGCGCGACTGCTTCGCCACCGAAGACGGTCCCGATCGCATCGAAGCGTTGCCGCAGGTCGTCGTCGCCGAGATCGGCGGCGCGGCCCATGGCGGCGGCTTCGAACTGGCGCTGGCCTGCGACCTGCGCATCGCCGCCGAAAGCGCGCCGCTCGGGCTTCCCGAGGCCCGCCTCGGCCTTCTGCCGGGGGCTGGCGGAACGCAACGCCTGTCGC
>JBEKGN010000023.1:0-79886 GCA_050012775.1 Roseiarcus sp. | reverse complement strand
CGGCGCGCTTCAAGGCTCTGACGCTTCAGGCCTTGGGCGACGGAATCATGGACGCCGCGATTTTGCAGATCTACGAACAGCGCTTTCGCGACGCGGCGATGCGATCGGCCAAGTGGCTCGATCATCAGGCCGGCAAGGTGGCGCGGGCGCTCGCGGCGCTGGAAGCGCGCCCGCCCGAGGCTTCGGCGCGCCACGCCGGCGCGATCGCCTTGGCTTGCGCCCTCGGCTATCTCGATCTGCGCTTCGAGGGGCTCTGGCGCTCCGATCATCCCCGCCTCGTGGCCTGGCTCGAGGCCTTTTCAGCCGGGGTTCCCGCCTTCGAGGCGACGCGCTTGCGCGGTTGACGGGCGACGCCGGAAACAAAAAAAAGCCCGGCGAGTTTCCCCGCCGGGCTCGAAAACCGAGAGCGATCGGCTCAGAACTTGTAGTTCAGGCCGGCGCGGACCAGCGACAAGTCCGTATTGCTCTTTACCCCGTCGTAGGTTTTGCTTTCGAGCGGCGCATAGAGATATTCGGCCTTGGCCGAGATGTTGTTGGTGAAGGCGTATTCGAGGCCGGCGCCGATGACGCCGCCGTTGCGCCAATCGGACTGCGAACCGAAGCCGGCAATATTGACGTTCGTCTCCGCTCCGGCATAGCCGCCCGTCACGTAGAGCAGGGCGCGGTCCACCGCGAAGCCGGCGCGCGCGCGCGCGGTCGCCAACGTGTTGATGTCCGTTTTGTACGCGCCGACGATCGGATTCGTGCCGCTCTTGGTCATGTCGGCCCAGTCGACGTCGCCTTCCACGCCGGCGACGAACTGGCCGATCTGATAATTGTACCCGGCTGTGCCGCCGATGAGGCCGCCGGACGGATTGCCGAAATTCGAACCCGACCCGCTGCCGATGCCATAGCCGCCGTTCACGCCGACATAAAAGCCCGTCCAGGTGAAGGTCGGGGGCGCATAGACCGGCGTGGGCGCCGGGGGCGCCTTGCGGGTGGGAAGGTCGGAGGCCAAAGCGCTCGTCGCGACGCTCGCAAGGAGCGCGGCCAACAGAAATTTCTTCATCGTAATCTCCTCGTTACAAACCATAACGGAGGGAAATCCAACCACCCCGCCGGCATGGAAGTCATATAGAGGAAATTTCTCTGTAAGTCTGTTGCCTCGATATCACAATTCAGCGATCCAATGTGGCGGGAATCTGGCAATAATAGGTGAGTAATTTGATTACAAATTGAGCGACTCTACGATCGAAGTGCAACGCAATAACGTTCGTATATTCGGGTATGAAAGCGCGAATAGCCAAGAAAAGGCGAAGTGGAAACTGGTAAATGAATTATTTACATCGAATTCTATCCTGAAAGTCGCCACATTTCCGCGACCGATTTGGCGCGGAATCCGTCGTGGCGCCACATTGGCGACCGCAATGGCGGGGAATGCGGAAGGACGAATCCGCGCGCCGCGCGCGAAATCCGCCGTCGCGACCGGCGCCCGCGGGCCCATCGGTCGTCGCCGCCTCGCGGAGCGCGCCGGACAAAAGCCGGACAAAAAGGAAGGATCGCCCCGCTCAGTCCGCCGTCGGCAATCTCCGCATGACGAATTCGATCTGGCCGTCCGCGCGTTCGCGCCAGAACTCGATTTCCGTCATGTAGGCGGCCTTGGGATAGCGCTCGAACAACTCGCGCGCTTTGGCGCGCGCTTCCAGACGCGGAAGGCAGAAGGATTCGCGCCGCCACATATCCGCGTCCAGACTGCGGTTCTGGCGCAGGGCGCGCCGCTTGGCGACGCGCTCGACAAGGTCGCTGGGTCTGTTGCGATCGATCGCCATTCCCGCCTCCTTGCCTCGATCCTAGCGCGCTATCGCGCGGTTGGGGAGTCGCAAAGGCTTATGTCGCAAAGGACTGGCGGCGCGGAGATTTTCGATCGAGGGCGTTAACGCCGGGCGCGTCGCCAAAGCGCGCTCGGCAGGCGTCCGTCGATGAAGGCGAGGCCGAGGGCGACGAGCGCGAGGCCGACGAAATGGCGCGCCGCGAGCCGCTCCCCCAGAATCGCCGCGCCGAGCAGGATCGAGCTCGCCGGCGCCAGCAGGGTCACCAAAACGACATTGGTCGCGCCGGCGCCGGCGAGAATGCGAAAATAGACGATATAGGCCAATGCCGTCGAAAGCGACGCGATGGCGATCACCGCGCCGATCACGGCGAGGCTTGGCGCGGGCAGATCCCAAGGGCGATCGACGACGAAGGCCAGGGGGATCAGCATGAGGCTCGAAGCGGCGACTTGTCCTGCCGCGACCTCGATCGGCGCAAGGCCGAGGCGGCGAAACCGCTGCGCGAAAATGCTCGCCAGCGCGTAAGACAGCGCGGCCCCAAGCACAGCGAGCTCGGCGGCGAAATTGTCCGCGACGCCGCGCGTGAGATCGGGCCCGATCATCCACGCCACGCCGACGAACCCGCACAGGGCGCCGGCGAGCTTGCGCGCGTTCAGGCGTTCGCTGGCGGTGAAAAAATGCGCCGCGACCACCGTGATGACCGGCGTCGTCGCGTTGAGGATCGAGGCGAGGCCGCTCGCCAGATGCGTCTGCCCCCAGACGATGAGCGTGAAGGGAATGGCGTTGTTGACGAGGCCGAGGACCGCGAGGTCCGGGGCGTTGGCGCGAATCCGTCCCGGCGACAGGCCGGTGAGCGGCGCCGTCAGCCAGAGCAGCGCGGCGGCGAGAGAAACGCGCGCCATCACGATGGTCAGCGGCGGCAGCTCTTTCACCGCGACGCCGACGAAAAAAAACGAGCCGCCCCAGAGAAGCGAAAGCAGCAGCAGCAACCCCCATTCGCCTGTTGTCATCGCGCGTTGGGGAACGGCGGCCATCGCGTTGTCCTTTTTTCGGTCCGGCGCGGGACATAGACCCCGGCGCGCGCGATGTCCGCCCGATTCCGACGATCGCGGCGAAGGCGGAGGATTCGACGGGTCCTTCAGCCCGCCGAGCGGCTTCCCTCCGTTTCCGATCCGCGCGGCGCGACGCGCGGAAAACGCGCCATCGCCTCGATGTCGTCGAGCGGCATGGTGTTGCGGATATAGAGTTTGGCTGCGTCGCGTCGGGGCTGGAAATCCCAGGAATGGGCCTCGCCTTTGCTCAGCGCGGCGTCGACGAGGCGCCGGCGCCGTTGGCTCTCCCGCACGCGCGCTTCGAGCGCCGGCAGGTCCCAGCGGCGCGCCGCCTCCTGGCGAAAATCGGCGACCCGTTCGGCTTGCTCCGGGCGCGCGGCCAGATTGTCACGCTCCAGCGGATCGACGGCGAGGTCGTAGAGCTGGTCCGGATCGGGCGGCGAATGGATGAATTTATGGTCGCGGCGGCGGATCATCGCCATCGGCGCGATCGCGCCTTCGGCGAGATATTCGCCGATCGCTTCGTCATGGCCTTTGCGCCCTTCCAGATGCGGGACGAGGCTGCGCCCGTCGATCGTCGCGCCGAGCGCCGCCGAATCGCCGCCGGCGATGTCGACGAGCGTCGGCAGGAGATCGATCAGCGAGACGCTCGCCGCCACGCGGCGCGGCGCATAGCGCGCGGGGGCGCTGACGACGAGCGGCACGCGCGCGGCGCCCTCGAAGAAGTTCATCTTGAACCAAAGTCCGCGCTCGCCGAGCATCTCGCCGTGGTCGCCGGTGAAGATGACCACCGTGTCGCGATCGAGCTCGCTGGCGCGCAGGGCGGCGAGGAGCTTGCCGAGATTGTCGTCGACATAGGAAATCGCGCCGTAATAGGCGCGCCGCGCGTCGCGAATGTTCTGCTCCGTCACCGGCTCGGCGTCCATCGCGCAGACGTAGCGCAGGCGAAGGGAATGCGGATCGAGGTTCTCATGGGAGATCGGCGGGCCGGGCATGTCGATGTCGGCGTCGCGATAAAGGTCCCAATAGCGCTCAGGAATCGCAAAGGGATCGTGGGGATGGGTCAGCGAGGCCACGAGGAGGAGCGGCCGCGCCTCTTTCGCTCGGGCGAAATCGTATATCGCGCGCTCGGCCGTGAAGACGACTTCGTCGTCGAAATCGAGCTGATTGGTGCGCACGCAAAGCCCGGCCTCGGTGACCGAACTCATGTTGTGATACCAGCTCGGGCGCTCCAACGGATGGTCCCAGTCGGGGGTCCAGCCGTAGTCGGAGGGGTAGATGTCGGTGGTCAGGCGCTGTTCGAAACCGTGCAGCTGATCCGGCCCGCAAAAGTGCATCTTGCCGGAAAGAATCGTGCGATAGCCGATCAGGCGCAGATGATGCGCGAAGGTCGGAATGTCGGCGGAAAATTCCGCCGCGTTGTCGTAAACGCCCGTTCGCGAGGGCAGCAGCCCGGACATGAACGAGGCGCGCGAGGGCGAACAAAGCGGGCTGGCGCAATAGGCGCGCTCGAAGACGACCCCGTTGCCGGCTAGGGCTTCGAGATGGGGCGCCTTAACGATCTTGTGTCCGTGAACGGGGAGAAACGCGGGCGCGAGCTGGTCGACCATGACCAGCAGGATGTTGGGCGGTTTGATGGTCATGTTTGCGATGCTCCTCGCGCAAAGACGGCTGCGCTGATTTGTCCGCGCGCAGGCCCGCCCATTCGGTTTGCACAGCGCTCGCAAGAGGCGCCGCATAGGCGCCTTCGGGCCATAGGCGTTTCAAGCTCTCGTTCTGGCTCGCGTCGAGCGCGCTGACCAGGCGAGCGGCGCTCGCGTCGCGCGCCGCGATGTCGGGCCGCAGCAGGAAATCGAGCAGCGCATAAGCCTCATCCGCATGGGGCGCGTCGCGCGGAATCGCGAGAGCGTCCATCGACAGCGCGCCGCCCTCTCTGGGCAAAGCGAAGCGGATGCTCAAGGGGGCGCCGCCTTCGCGGCTGCGCGCGCTCGCGGCTTCCGCTTCGCCGGCGTCGCCGACGGCCAGGCACGCCGCGCCGCTCGCCAGCGCGCCGACGACGTCGGGCGCCGGAAACGCGCGCGCGGCGAGTCGCAGGCGGCCGATCAGCGCGCCCGCGCTCTTGACGTCGGCCGCCGTCGCTCGCGCCGGATCGACGCCGAGCGTCCGCCAGGCCGCGATGAACAGCGCGTCGCGCGCGTCGGGCAGGACGATGCCGCAATCGGCCATTTTGCGCGCCTCGGCGGGGGCGAACAGGCTCGCCCACGAGGCCGGCGGCCCGCCGAGCCGTTTGGCGGCCTTCTCCGAATCATAGAGCAGGCCGGTGGCGAACCAACCGACGGGGACCGCGTAAGCGCCGCCGGGATCATAGGCGGCGAGCTTGGCGGCGACGAGCGGTTGGATCGCACGGGCGTTGGGAATCCGCGCCTTGTCGAGCTTGCTCAAGGCGCTCAGGCCGATCTCGCGCGCCAGCGTCGGCCCGGAGAGGACGACGAGATCGTACGGCCCCTCGCGCCATTTGTCGGCGACATCAGCCGGGTCGTCATAGGCGTCGTAGGCGACCTGGTAGCCGCTCGCGCGTTCGAATTCCTCCAGCGCCTGCGTGTCGAAATAATCGGGGAGCGCGAGCAGCCGCACGATTTTCGGCTTGGGTGCCGCGGGAGGGATGAACGGAGAGGCGCTCTGGGCGAACGCGCCTTGAGCGAACGCCATCGCCGCCGCCAGAACGAGCCGCCGGATCATGAAACGCGCGCGGGAACGGCGAGGGCGCTCAGGCGATCGAGCGCGGCATCGAGCGTCGCGTCGCGCTTGGCGAAACAAAAGCGCACCACCGTTCGAATGGGATTCTCCGCGTAAAACGCCGACACCGGGATCGCCGCGACGCCGTGCTCTTCCACCAGCCAGCGGCAGAACGCCACATCGTCGTCGCGCCCCAGCGCGGCGATGTCGATGTTGAGGAAATAGGTTCCCGCGCTCGGCAGCACATGGAAGCCGCGCGCCTTCAGGCCGTCGCTGAAGCGGTCGCGACTGCGCTGGAACGCGGCGCGCATCTCGATGAAATAAGCGTCGTCCTTCATCAGGCCGTAGGCGACGGCCGCCTGCAGGTTCGGCGGAGTCGTGAAGGTGATGAATTGATGGGCCTTGGCGAGGACGCGCAGGATCGGCGCGGCGGCGCAGACGAGGCCGACTTTCCAGCCCGTGAGCGAAAAAATCTTGCCCGCTGAACCGATCTTGACGGTGCGCTCGCGCATGCCCTCCATCGCCATCAGCGGAATGTGCCGGCGCGAATCGAAAATCACATGCTCCCAGACTTCGTCGCATAGCGCGATGACGTCGTGTTTGACGCAGGCCCTGGCCAGGATTTCCAACGATTCGCGGCCATAGACGACGCCCGTGGGGTTGAGCGGATTGTTGAACAGGACGACGCGCGTGCGCGGCGAGAACGCCGCTTCGAGATCGGCCTCGTCGAAGGTCCAGAACGGCGGCTTCAGCGTCACGAATTTGGCGACGCCGCCGGCGCGCCGCACCAGCGGCAGATAGGCGTCGTACATCGGCTGGAACAGCACGACTTCATCGCCCGGCTCGATCAAAGCGAGCAGGGCGCCCGCGAGCGCCTCCGTCGCGCCGGAGGTCACCATGATCTCGCTTTCGGGGTCGAGCGCGAGCCCCTGAAAGCGCTGGTAGTGATGGGCGGTCGCCGCACGCAGCTCCGGCAGGCCGAGCATCGGCGGATATTGGTTCCAGCCGTCGAGCGCCGCCTCGGCCGCCTTGGCGCGCACGTCCCGCGGGCCCGGGTCGTCCGGGAAGCCCTGGCCGAGATTGACCGCCTCGCGCTCGCGCGCCAGACGCGACATCGTCTCGAAAACGCTCGTGCCGAGTTCAGAGAAAATCGAATTCATCGGGCCTCGCTCGTAACCTACGCCGCCAGGTTCTAACGGAAAAAACCGGCGCTTGATATCCGCCCCCGAATGACTCTTCGGGCCCGGGCCGGAAGTTCGCCGTCCGCCTTGCCGAGCGGTGGCGCGTCATTCCAGCTCGAGGCGCGGCCTTCGGCGGATGAACGGCGAATGGACCGGGGCCCCTGGCGCGATGCGGCCGTCCGCGTCCCACTCCGCCATGCGGTTGAAGGAGATCGTCGCGCGCTCGCCGGCGCGCGGCAAGGCGGCGCACAGGTCGACGACGACCGCCCTGAGTCTTTCCTCGACCGCGGCCGGGTCGGAGTAGCGCAGACCGGCCTCCACGCCATAGGCGACGAAGGGCGCGAGCACTTCGTAGCCGACATAGGCGAGCGAGAAATTCACCGGCCACAGCAACAGATCGATATCGCCGCTGCGCCCGTCGTGCGCATAGGTCTGGCGGCTGGTGCCGACGGTCACGGACAGCATCGCGCGCTTGCCCACGAAGCGGCCGTTCTCGAAGCGGCGCTTGCTCGTGTAAACCGCGCCATAGGCGAACACCCGGTCGAACCACCCCTTCAGCATGGCGGGCGGCAGGTGCCACCACATCGGATATTGCAGGACCAGCAGGTCCGCCCGGTCCATCAGCGCCAATTCATCGCTCACCGCCTTCGGCAGAGCGCCGATTTCGCTCGCATGCCGCTGCTCGGCCTGCGCGTCGAAGCGAGCGGGATCGGCGCGATCGGCGAAATGCTCGGGCCCTTCGCAGGGGTCGAAGCCCATCGCGTAGAGGTCGGACGTCGAGACGGTCCAGCCTTCCCTTTCGAGCGCGGCCGCTCCCGAGCGGACGAGATGCGCGTTGAAGGACTGCGGTTCGGGGTGCGCGAGAACGAAGTGAGCGTGCATCATGCGGCCTTGGCGTTCGGCGAATCGACATCGCCGAAGCTATGCCGGGCCGCGATATCCGCCCATCGAAATCGGCCGTGCGGGCTGACCGCCAGCGTGTCGCCGTCGCGTGGCGGTCTAGGGTTGGGCGTCCGGCTCGGACGGCGAGGACGGACCGACCGGCGCATGGACCGAGATCCAGACCATCATGTCCCAGGCGTTGCGCAGGCCTGCGGCCAACAGGACCATAATGGCGGCGGCGATCAGCGCGTTGGCGCTGGCCGGCTGTCGCCACAACTCCATCGTCGCCGCGGCGAGAAACAGGAGATAGCCGAAGCCGGGAATCACGGCGTAAAACGCCCGATCCTGCCAATCGAGGCTGGCTCTGAACTTTTTCAAGATGAGCGACAAGACTCGGCCGCAATAGATCAGGCCGGCGAGCGCGCCGAGGCCGAGCAGGCCGCCGAGGCTCAGCCAGCTGTGACCCGGCATGGTCAGGAGGATGCAGGCGAAAAGGACGGAGGCGAAATGCACGACGGTCGGCGTGATGAACGCGCGCATGGGGCCGAGATATTTGTCGTTGAACAGGCTCGCGCCGATCGACGCCGCTACGAACATAAGGCCGACCAGCGCCGCCGCCGCCGCGCCGACGAGCATGTAGAAATCGCGCCAGTCGTGAAGGGCTTCCGTGAGAGAGGAGGGCATGGCGAGTCGCCGACTTCTGGAATGAGCGCGCCGGCCGCGAGCCTAACGTCGCGAAGAGATGAGCAAAATGCGCGTGTTAAGTAAAGCCCGGCGATAGCCTCGGCATTGCCTCGCCGGCCGCCACGTGACACCAAGGCGCATGGATTCCTTCGTCGCCCCCGGCTTCGAATGTCGCGCCGCGCTCGTCCTCGGCGGCGCGCGTTCGGGAAAAAGCCGCTATGCGCAGGCCCTCGCCGAGGCGGCGGCGCCGGAGCGGCTCTATCTCGCGACGGCGTCGGCGGGGGACGCGGAAATGGCCGCGCGGATCGTCCGCCATCGCGCCGAGCGCGGGGCGGGCTGGCGGACGCTGGAGGAGCCCTTGGAACTCGCCGCCGCGCTGCGGGCCGAGGCCCATGAAGGCCGCGTGATTCTTGTAGATTGCGTGACGCTCTGGCTCAGCAACGTCCTTCTGGCCGACCTCGATCCAGCCGAGAAGATCGCTGATCTGGTTGAGACAATCGCCACGCTCGGCGGGCCGGCGGTGTTCGTCTCCAACGAGGTCGGGGCGGGAATCGTGCCCGCGACGGCGCTCGGCCGGGCGTTCCGGGATTGGCAGGGCCGGGCCAACCAGGAGCTGGCGCGCGGCTGCGACGCGGTGGCCCTGGTCGCCGCCGGCCTGCCGGTGCTGCTCAAGCCGGCTCCGCGCCCAAATTTGCGGCTGCGCTGAATCACGAAAGCTTGCGAAATCGCTGGCGACTCAACGCGGGGCTGGGCTAGCATTCGCCGCATGCTGCGCCTGTTTGAACGCCGAACGCCAGCCGCTCCCGTCGCGCATATCGAAGTTGCGCACGCCGGGGCGGTGTTTCGCGTCGCCTTGAAGCGTCTTTCGACTTCGCAGCGATTCACCTTGCGCGTGCGGGCGGCCACCCGCGACGTCCTGCTGACCATGCCCGCGCGCAGCTCGCTCAAGTCGGCGCGCGAATTCGCCGAGCGCCATGCCGCCTGGATCGGCGCGCGTCTGGCGCGGCTGCCGCAGCCCGTCGCGTTCGCGCCCTCCGCCGTGACGCCGTTGCGTGGCCTCAATCACACCATCGTCCATCGTCCCGGCGAGCGCGGCGTCGTGTGGACGGAAACGGGCGCGCTTGGGTCGCTGATCTGCGTGAGCGGCGAGAAGCCGCATATCGCGCGCCGCGTCGCCGATTTTCTCAAGCGCGAGGCGCGCAGGGACATCGAGGCCGCGGTCGCGCGTCACGCCAAGCGGCTCGGCGTCGCCCCGCGCCGCATCGCGTTGCGCGATACGGCGAGCCGGTGGGGCTCTTGTTCCTCGACGGGCGGGCTGAATTTCTCCTGGCGGTTGATTCTGGCGCCGCCGGAAATTCTCGACTATCTCGCCGCGCACGAAGTCGCGCATATCGTCCACATGAACCATTCGCCGATGTTCTGGAAATTGACGCGGCGTCTCTTTCCCGAGACCGAACGCGCCGAGGCGTGGCTGAAAATCCACGGCGCCGATCTGCACCGCTTTGGCGCGAGCGAGAATTGAGGCCCCCTTACGCGAGGCCGTCAATTGCTTGGAACAGCAGGGCCAGGTCCTGCGGTCGCGACAGCCGATGATCGCCGTCCTTGATCAAGGTGAGCGTCACGGGATCGCCGGCCATGTGCTCGACCAGGGTCAGCGCGTGGCGGTACGGCACGTCCTCGTCGCGCATGCCCTGCAGAATCCGCGTCGGACAGAAGCTGCGCACGGTCTGGCCGAGCAGCAAGTGGCGGCGCCCGTCCTCGATGAGATCGCGGGTGATCGGGTAAGGCTCGTCGGAATAGGCCGAAGAGCGCTCCCAGACGCCCTTTTCGACGATCGCGCGGCGCGCCGCTTCGCTCGCGTTCGCCCACATCAACGCCTCAGTGAAATCGACCGCCGGCGCGATGAGGACCATGCCGGCGAGACGCGCCGTCTCTCCGACGGCCGCGAGCGCGCGCGCGACGAGAAGCGCGAGATAGCCGCCCATCGACGACCCCACGAGGATTTGCCGACCGCTCGTCGCGGCGCGGATCGCGGCGAGGCTTTCCTCGAGCCAGCGCGAGACGGTCCCGTCCTCGAACCGGCCGCCCGACGCGCCGTGGCCGGAATAGTCGAAACGCAGAAGCGCCTGGCCGCGCAGAGCGCAATGTTCGTCGAGCGCGGACGCCTTCGTCGAGGCCATGTCGGACTTGAACCCGCAGAGCCAGACGATTCCGGGCAGGTCGTCGCGCACTGGCGCGCGCCGGCGAAAAGCGATAGGGCGACGCAGCGGCCCCGCGCCGACGTCGAGGAATTGCGGTTCGTCTTGGTTCACGCTCAAATCGTCCCCATGATTCGTTCGCGCCCCGCCGCCGCAGCGCTGCGCTCGGCCTCGCCCTCCGGCGCCGAGGACTTGGCCGAGAGCGCTGCGCGCGTCAATGCCTGCGCGTCGGCGCGCGCCGCGGCGCGCCGATCCTCGCGACGGCGGACGACGGCGTGAGCGCCGACGCCCTCGCCCCCTTCGGTCGCGCCGAGCGCGCCACGCTGACCGGCCGCACGATCCTCCAAATCATTCCCCGGCTCGACGCGGGCGGCGCCGAACGGACGGCCATCGACGTCGCCGCCGCTCTCGTGCGGGCCGGCGCGCGCGCGCTGGTGGCCTCCGAAGGCGGCCGCCTGGCGAGCGAGTTGCAGGCGGTCGGCGGTCTGCTGACGCCGTTTCCGGCCGCGACGAAGAATCCGCTGGCGATGGCGCTGAACATGCGACGGTTGGCCCGGCTCGTCGTCGAGGAGCGCGTCGATCTCGTTCACGCCCGTTCGCGCGCGCCTGCCTGGGTCGCGCTCGGCGCTTGCCGCATGACCGGCCGACCGTTCGTCACGACCTATCACGGCGCCTATAGCGGACGCTCCGCGCTCAAGCTGCGCTATAATTCGATAATGGCGCGCGGCGACATCGTGATCGCCAATTCCCAGTTCACCGCCGATCAGATCGCGCGGCTCTATCCGATCGCGCGCGACCGCCTGCGCGTCATTCCGCGCGGCACGGATTTGACGCGTTTCGCGCCGAACGCGGTCGAGCGGGCGCGGGTGGCGCGTTTGCGCGAAGTCTGGGGCGTCGCGCCGCACGAGCGCGTCGTGCTGGTCGCCGCGCGACTGACGGAATGGAAGGGCCAGAAGGTGCTCATCGAGGCGGCGCGCTTGCTCCGGGAGCGCGGGCTCGACGAGGTTCGCTATATCTTGGCGGGCGACGCGCAAGGGCGAGAGGCCTATGCGCGCGAACTCGACGCGCTGATCGAAGCCGCTGGGCTGACGGGCGTCGTGTCCAGGGTCGGCCATTGCGTCGACATGCCCGCGGCGCTCGTCGCCGCGAGCGTGGTCGCCGTGCCCTCGACGGCGCCGGAGGCTTTCGGACGCAGCGCGGTCGAAGCGCAGGCGATGGGCGCGCTGGTCGTCGTTTCCGATTCGGGCGCGGCGGCGGAAACCGTCCTGGCGCCGCCGCAGACGCCGGCGCAGGCGCGCACTGGCTGGCGCACGCCTCCGGGCGACGCGCGGGCGCTCGCCGACGCGCTCGAAAGCGCGCTCAACCTCGGCGCCACCGCGCGCGAAGCCGTCGCCCAGCGCGCGCGCGCGCATGTCGAGCGCCATTTCTCGCTGGAGCAAATGACCGCCGACACGCTGGCGGTCTATTTGTCGGCGCTCGGGGGCTAGAACGCCTTCAATCGCCGGCTCTGCGCTCTGCTCTATTTGATGAACGAGCCGTCGCGCAAATCCGTCAGCGCCTGGCGAATTTCGGCTTGCGTGTTCATGACGATCGGGCCGTGCCAGGCGATCGGTTCGCGCAAGGGGCGGCCGGAGACGAGCAGGAAACGGATTCCTTGCTCGCCCGCCTGAACGCTCACTTCGTCGCCCGAATCGAACACCACGAGCGAGCGATTTCCGACGGGATCGCGCACGACGACTTCTTCGCCGCCGACCAAGGTCTCGCGCAACGCGCCGAAGGGCGCAGAGGCGCCTGCGAACGAGCCTGAGCCCTCGAATATATAGGCGAAAGCCTGGCGGTAGGTCTCCACCGGCAAGGTCTTGCGCTTGCCCGCGGGCACGAAGACGTCGAGATAGCGCGGGTCCGCGGCGACGCCGTCGACCGGGCCCGCCTTGCCCCAGAAGTCGCCGCAGATCACGCGCACGCGCGTGCCGTCGTCGTCGACGATTTCGGGGATGGCGAGGCTCGGCACGTCCTGATAGCGCGGCGCCGTCATTTTCAGGTTCGCGGGCAGGTTGGCCCAAAGCTGAAAACCGTGCATGCGGCCCAATTTGTCGCCTTTGGGCATTTCCTGATGCAGGATTCCTCGGCCCGCGGTCATCCATTGCACGTCGCCGGCGCCGAGCACGCCGTGATTGCCCAGGCTGTCGCCGTGCGCGACGGCGCCCGCGAGCACATAGGTGATCGTTTCGATGCCGCGATGGGGATGCCAGGGAAAGCCGGCCATGTAGTCGCTCGGCGCGTCGCCGCGGAAATCGTCCATCATCAGGAACGGGTCGAAATCGGACGTGTCGCCGAAGCCGAAAGCGCGACGGAGCCTGACGCCGGCGCCCTCCAGGGTCGGGCGGGACTGCGTGACGCGTTTGACGGCTCGGATCGACATGAGAAGCGCCTTTCGGGCATTGCGGAGCGCCCGATTTGGGGATCGCGCGCGCCTAATTCCAGCACGATCCATTGCATTTTTGCAAATGCTAACCGCGCGCTTCGCTCGCCTCGGGGCGCCCGCCGAGGACTTCCGTCGCCGCGGCGCCCGCCGCCGCGGCGCGCGCGAGGCCGTCCTCGATCGACAGGCCTTGCAGCCGCGCGGCGAGAAAGCACGCGACGAAGGCGTCGCCGGCGCCGGTGCTGTCGAGCGTCGTCGCCGCGGGCGCGGCGACGCGCCATCGCCGTTCGCCTTGAATCGCTTCGCAGCCCGCCGCGCCGCGCTTGATCACGACGAGCGGATAGAGCGCCGCAAGGCGCGCGCCTTGCTCTTGCCGGTCCTCGGTTCCCGCGAGCACGGCGGCTTCCTCGCTATTGGGAAACAGCATCGTCGCGCCGCGCGTCCAGGCGAGGAAATTCGTCGCCCCGACTTCACGCAGGAATTCGGCCGAGGCGGGGTCGACGCCGACGGGCTTGCCTTGCGCGCGGCGCATCACGTCGAGCGCCGCCGCGCGCGGGCCCGGCCCGAAGAAGGAATAGCCGGAGAGGTGGATCAGCGTCGCGCTCGCGATCAGCGCGTCGGCGACGTCGCCCGCTTCGAGCGCCTCGTTGGCGCCGCGATCGGTGAGGAAGCTGCGCTCGCCCGAGGGATCGACGAGGGCGATCAGCCGGCCCGTCTCAAGGGCCGAATCCCCAGCCAGATGCGCTTCGACGCCGGCGCGGGCGAAACGGCGCGTCTCCGCTTGCCGGTCGGCCGCGCCGACGCGAGCGACGAAATCGACCTTCGCGCCGAAACGGGCGAGCCAGACCGCCTGATTGGCCGCCGATCCGCCGGGCCGGAGCGCGATTCTCGCGCGCCGATCCGAGCCGACGGCGATCGGTCCTTCGAGACGCACGATCGTGTCGATCATGACGTCGCCGATGACGAGGGCTCGCGGCGCGCGGCCGATGACGAGGGCTCGCGGCGCGCGCGCCGCCGGCGCGGTCATCCTACAAGCGCGTCAGTTCGACCGCGACTTGCGCCGCCAGAACCGCGTTGTTTTCGACCAGCGCCATATTGGCCTCGAGGCTGCGCCCCTCCGTCAATTCGACGATCCGGCCGAGCAGGAACGGGGTGACGTCCTTCTTGGCGATTCCTCGTTCCCTGGCTTCGGTCACCGCCTCGACGATGCGCGCCTCGATGGCGTGCGCGTCGAGCGCCTTGTCCTCGGGGATCGGGTTGGCGATCAACAGGCCGCCGGGGCCGATTTCCCGCTGCAGGCGGACCATGCGCGCGAGATCGTGCAGGCCGTCGCAACGGTGATCGAGACGCACGCCGCTCGAGCGCGCGTAGAAGGCGGGGAATTCGTCGCAGCGAAAGCCGCAGATCGCCACGCCCTGGGATTCGAGATATTCGAGGGTCTTGTCGATGTCGAGGATCGATTTCGCGCCGGCGCAGACGACGGCGACCTTGGTGCGCCCGAGCTCGACGAGATCGGCGGAAATGTCGAAGGTCTCCTCGGCGCCGCGATGCACGCCGCCGATTCCGCCGGTGGCGAAAATCTCGATGCCGGCGAGTTCGGCGATGTACATCGTCGCCGCCACGGTGGTTCCCGCTGCGCCGTGGCGCGCGACGACCGCCGCCAGATCGCGCCGGGACGCCTTGACGACGCCTCCGGAGAGGCGGCTGAGAGCCTCCAATTCGGTGCGGTCGAGTCCGACCTTGAAGCGGCCGTCGATGACGGCGATCGTCGCCGGCGTCGCGCCTTGGGCGCGCACCGCATCCTCCAGCATCACGGCCGTCTCGAAATTCTGGGGATAGGGCATTCCGTGGGTGATGATCGTCGATTCCAGGGCGACGATCGGAAGCCGGCCCGCGAGCGCTTTGGCCGCGTCCCCCGACAAATCCAGCAACGCCTTCGCGGCCATGCCTCTCGCCTTCGTTTTTGGCGCGCCCAAGCGCGTGGGAAAGTCCGTCTTGATTACCAGCATTCGTAGGCCGCGATCAAACGCGCCGGGTTCAAACGCGCGCGCATGGCGGCCGGGCGTTCGCGCGCCCGCCTCCTCCCGAGGCCCTTTACGCGCGGCGCCGTTGCGTTAACGTGGGGCCACAGACGCCAGAGGCGGACCATGGACGAGCGAAAATCCGATCACCTCAAACCGGTGCCGCCGAGCTTACGGTCGGCGATCAGGCGCGCGCGCGTCGAGAGCGCGGAGCAAAGCGAGGCGGTCGCCGACCTCAGGGAGGCGGAGGTCGTGCGGCTCGAATTGCTGCTCGAGGCCATTCGCCCGGTCCTCGATCAGGCGCCCGAGGGACTCGAGTTGTTCGATCCCGGCATCGCCCACGGCGAGCGGCCGAGGCTGTTCCTCGACATGATCAGCTTTGTCGATCTGGGCCACGACCGTCGCACCTATCGCTTTTTTCAGGACACGCGGCATGGCCGCGTGCTGATCGCGGAAAGCCCCTTGATCGAGCGGATCGTCGCCGCGATGACCAATTACATCGCGCGCCGGCTGGTCGAGCGCGAGCAGGCGCTGGCGTCGGACTGGCGCAGCCGGGAGGCGCCCTCGAATGGAGCCAAGGCGAGCGCCCGCGTGTTGCAATCGGCCGGCGCGGCGCGCGCCAGGGACGGGTCGAGGCCGCCCGCCGACGGCTCCGCGCGGCCTGCCGCCGCGACGGGCCTTCCGCTCAAGCGCCGGGGATGGCTGGTCGTGGCCGGCGATCTCTTCAGTTTCCTGCTGCTGACGCTAGGCTCGGTCACATTCATCGCGCTGGTTTGCTTCGGCGCCTATGCCGCCTGGAACGCCTGGGGGCGCGCGCTGTGGACGGCGCGGTTCGGCCCGCCCCCGATCTAAATCGCCGGCGCCTCGCGCTCGCCGATTTCGTCGCGCCCCGGCAGCATGCCGCGCGCGCGAACGCCGACGCGCCAGAATTGGCCGGCGCGCTCCAGGCGGATCAGGTGATAGGCGGCGCGCTGGCGCAGGTCCGCCGACGCGGCGACGGCGGACGGGACGCCGAGAATGGGGATGCGTCCGCCTTCGATGCGCGAGGCGGGGGACTCGAGATGATGAACCATGCGCTTATGCGCGTGGCCGTGCAGGATCGCTTCGGCGCCGAAACGGCCGACGATCGTCTCGAGCGCGCGCGCGTCGGTCAGGCTGCGCAGCGACGCCCCGCCGCGCGAGAGCGGGGGATGATGGATCAGGATGACGCGCGCCAACCCGCGCGCGCCTGTCTCTTGTAGAAGCTCGCCGAGTTCGGCGATCTGCCGCGCGCCCAGCCGGCCGGTCGCCATCAGCGGTCCGGTCGGCACGCCCGAGCTGAGTCCGATCAGCGCGACGTCGCCGCGCACGCGCAAGAAGGGAAACCGATCGCGCCCCTCGGCGCCCGTGTCGCCTGACGTCCACGGCGCGAAAATCTCGGCGAGGCCCTTCATCGCGTCGCGCACATAGGCGTCGTGGTTGCCCGGCGTGAAACTGACGTCGGCCGGTTCGCCCAGGGTGCGCATCCACGCGGCGGCCCGGCGGAATTCCGCCGCGAGCCCGATGTTGACGACGTCGCCGGTCATCGCGACATGGTCGGGCGACTGCGCGCGGAGGTCCGCGACGAGGCGCTCCAGCATCCGCATGTCGTTGAGGCGCTCGCGCCCGCGCTTCCAGTTGACGTAGCCCATGATGCGCTTGAGACGCAGCTCGCGAAGTCCCGGCCAAGGCGCCGGCCCGAGATGGGCGTCGGAGAGATGCGCGATCGTGAAGCTCATGGACAAATCGACTCCGGGTTGGACCTTCCGCTCGCCTCGGACTGGCGGCCGCGCTCGAGCCGACCAAGCGGGATTTGGCAAGAGCGGGCGCAGGCCTTTCCAACAGAAATCCCGCTCGATCGAACAATCCCGCGCGAGGATTCGTTGGCGAGGCGATGAATCCTTATTTAGGGTCGGACGCGGCCAAACCTATGGAGATGGCCGAGATGAAGAGACCCTTAGGGAGACGAATCCGCTGATGCAAGGACAAAGCCGACGCTCCTTTCGCGAACGCCTGACGACGCGGCTCGCGCATGTGAGCTTTCTCCTGACGCGGCCGATGACCCTGGGGGTTCGGGTGGCGGTCATCGATCGCGACAGCCAAGTGCTGCTGGTCAAGCACAGCTATGTCGCCGGCTGGCACCTGCCGGGCGGCGGCGTCGAGATCGGCGAGACTTGCCAGAGCGCGCTGACGCGCGAACTTGCCGAGGAGGCCAATGTCGTCCTCGAAGCGCCGCCGCGGCTGCACGGGCTGTTCTTCAACGCCCATGTCTCGCGGCGCGATCACGTCGCGGTCTATGTCGCCAGGCGGTTTCGCGTCACGGGCGAGCGCGCGCCGGACCGCGAGATCGTCGCGGCGCGCTTCTTCGCCCGCGACGCCCTGCCGCCCGACGTCACCCGCGCGACGCGCGCCCGGCTCGACGAGATTCTCGGCGCCGAGCCGATCTCGGCGCTGTGGTGAGCGCGCGCGGCGCTCTTCCGCGCGCGACGGCCTCCATGCTAAAGCCCCCTCCCGCCTTTCCTCCATCCCGCGAAGCTCTCATGACCGAATTGTCGCTTGTGCTCGAACCGGAGACGCCCGCCGACGGCGAATCGATCCTGCGGCTCAACGAGCGCGTCTTCGGGCCGGGCCGTTTCGCGCGCACCGCCTATCGCCTTCGCGAGACGACGCCGGCGGACTTGTCGCTGAGCTTCGTGGCGCGCGTCGGCACGCTGCTGGTCGGCGCCAACGCGATGACGCCGATCGTCATCGGCGCGACGCCCGCCCTGCTGCTGGGGCCGCTGATCGTCGAGCCGGTGTTCCGCAGCCAGGGCATCGGCGAGGCGCTGGTGACGCGTTCGCTCGAAGCGGCAAGGGAAGCCGGCGCGAAATTGGCGATTCTGGTCGGCGACGAGCCTTATTACGCGCGCATGGGCTTCAAGCGCGCGCCTCCCGACCGAATCGTGCTGCCCGGCCCGGTCGATCCGGCGCGCGTGCTTTATTGCGAATTGCAGCCCGGCGCCTTCGAGGGGGTCAGCGGGAGGGTGCGCGGGGCGTGAGCCGCTAGCCGACCACGCCCGCCGTGCGCAGAGCCGCGATCTCGCGTCCTGACAGCCCCAATTCACTCAGAACGGCGTCGGTGTGCTCGCCCAGGCGCGGCGCGGCGGTCTCGGCGGCGGCGGGTTCGCCGTCGATGACGAGCGGCGAGCGCACCGAGGGCGCTTTTCCCCCGCGCGCGCCGGTCGCGGGCAGATCGAGCCGCAAGCCGCGCGCGTGCACTTGCGGGTCGGCGAAGACTTGGGCGACGGTGTTGATCGGCCCGGCCGGCACGCCCGCGTCTTCGAGCGCGGCGAGCAGCGTCGCGCGGGGCATGGCGCCCGCCGCCTCGGCGAGGGCGGCGACGAAGCCCACGCGATTGCGCACGCGGTCGGCGTTGGTCGCGTAAGCGGGATCGGCGGCGAGCGCGTCGAGGCCGAGGATGCGGCAGAAATCGCGCGTCTGGCGATCGTTGCCGGCGGCGACGATCAGCGGTCCGTCCGCCGCCTCGAACACCTGATAGGGCACGATGTTGGGATGGGCGTTGCCGAGCCGGCGCGGCGCTTTGCCCGAGACGAGGAAGTTCAGCGCCTGGTTGGCGAGCACGCTCACCTGCGTGTCGAGCAGCGCCATGTCGACTTCGCCGCCGAGCCCGGTGATTGAGCGCCGGATCAGAGCCGCCTGGATCGCGACGACCGCGTAGACGCCGGTGAAAATGTCGGCGAAGGCGACGCCGATCTTCTGCGGCTCGCCGTCGGGGTCGCCGGTCAGATCCATCACCCCGCCCATGCCTTGGATAATGAAATCGTAGCCGGCGCGCGCCGCATAGGGGCCGTCGTGGCCGAAGCCGGTGATCGAGCAATAGACGAGGCGCGGATTAATCGCCTTCAGGCTGGAATAGTCGAGCCCGTATTTGGCGAGCCCGCCCGTCTTGAAATTCTCGATCAGCACGTCGGCGCGCGCGGCGAGCCGGCGCACGATGTCCTGGCCCTCGGGACGCTCGAAGTCGACGGCGAGCGAGCGTTTGCCGCGATTGCAGGAATGAAAATAGGCGGCGTCGAGCCGCTCGCCGTCTTCGCCCTCGACGAAAGGCGGGCCCCAGCCGCGCGTGTCATCGCCCGCGCCGGGCCGCTCGACCTTGATGACTTCGGCGCCGAGGTCGGCGAGCGTCTGGCCTGCCCAGGGGCCCGCGAGAATGCGCGCCAGCTCCAAGACTTTCAAACCTGCGAGAGGCTTCACGCGCTGGCTCCGTAAAAAGGCGTCGCCGCCGGGATGCGTGGCGCGCCGGCGAGCGCTAGCCGATCGGCGCCGTCGCGCGCAAGCCTCATCGACGGCGTCGGCTCGGATATCCCATGCTGGCGCGAGGGCGGCCTCGCGCCAGTCTTGGCGCGGCGTCGGAGGAATTCCCGTCGCCGGGGAATCGGCGTAACCTGTTGGCCGTTCCTCCCGCTCGCGGCTCAAACCCGACGCTCCCATGCCCGAACTCATCGATCTCTTTCCCGGATTTGAGAGCCGCTGGCTCCAAACCGACGCCGGCAGGCTTTTCGCGCGCGTCGGCGGGGCCGGGCCGCCGGTCGTGCTGGTTCACGGCTATCCGCAAACCCATGTCGAGTGGCGCCTCGTCGCGCCGCGGCTCGCCGAGCGCCATACCGTCGTCGCGCTCGATCTGCGCGGCTACGGCCGCTCGGACGCGCCGCCGAGCGCCGAGGGCGCGCTTTACACGAAACGCATCATGGCGGCGGATGTCGTCGCGGCGATGGGCCGGCTCGGCTGCGAGCGGTTCGCCTATGTCGGACACGACCGCGGCGCGCGCGTCGGCTATCGCCTGGCGCTCGATCATCCCGAACGGCTGAGCCGACTCGCCGTACTCGACATCGTGCCGACGGCGGAGATGTGGCGCGACATGGGCGCGGCGCGCGCGATGGCCGTTTATCACTGGCTGTTTCTCGCCCAGCCCGAACCGCTGCCAGAGACGCTCATCGGCCGCGCCTCGCGCGAATATATCGATCATACGCTCGCCAGCTGGACCAAGGCGAAGAGCCTCGACGCCTTCGATCCGCGCGCGCTGGCCCATTATCGCGCCTTCTTCGCCGAGCCCGCGCGCATCCACGCCTGCTGCGAGGACTACCGCGCCGGGGCGACGCTCGATTGGGCGCACGACGAAGCAGACCTCGCGGCCGGCCGCACGATCGACATTCCCATGCTGGCGCTGTGGGGCGCCGCCGGGTTGCCCGCGCAAGGAGAAAATCCGCTCGATGTCTGGCGCCGCTGGGCGCCCCAGGCGCAGGGGCGCGCCATCGACGCCGGCCATTTCCTGCCCGAGGAGGCGCCCGAGGCGACCGCCGAGGCGTTGGCGGAATTTCTCGGCTGATCGGCGCCGCGAAAGGCGCCCAGCGGGGTTGACGACGCGGCGGCGTTCGTCGTTGATGGCGCCCGGAGAATCGCGGCGCGGGGAGGGATCGAACGATGGATTTGCGCTTCACCGAGGAGGAGGTCGCGTTCCGCGACGAGGTGCGCGCCTTTGTGCGCGCCAATCTTCCGGCCTCCATTCGCGACAAGATCGCGGGAGGGCGCCATCCCAGCAAGGACGACATGGTGCGCTGGACGCGCATCCTCGCCGCGAAGGGCTGGTCGGTTCCCCATTGGCCGGTCGAGTGGGGCGGCACGGGCTGGAGCCCCATCAAGCGTCTGATCTTCAACGACGAATTGCAAAGGGCCAATGCGCCGGAATCGCTCGCCTTCGGCACCAGCATGGTCGGGCCGGTGATCTACACCTTCGGTTCGCAGGCGCAGAAAGAGCGCTTCCTGCCGCACATCGTCGATTTGAGCGAATGGTGGTGCCAGGGCTTTTCCGAGCCGGGAGCCGGATCGGATCTGGCGGGGCTGCGCACGACGGCCAAGCGCGACGGCGCGGAATGGGTGATCGAGGGCCAGAAGACCTGGACGACGCTCGCCCAGTACGCCGATTGGATCTTCGTGCTCGCGCGCACCGACGCGAACGTGAAGAAGCAGGAGGGCATTTCCTTCATCCTCGTCGACATGAAGTCGCCGGGGGTGACGGTCCGCCCGATCCAGACGATCGACGGCGGCTACGAGGTCAACGAAGTGTTCTTCGACGGCGTGCGCGCGCCCCTCGACAATCTCGTCGGGCAGGAGAACAAGGGCTGGGACTACGCCAAATTCTTGCTCGGCAACGAGCGCAACGGCATTGCGCGGGTCGGGCTCTCCAAGGCTCGGCTCGCGCGCATCCGCCAACTCGCGGCGCTGCCGACCTATGGCGACCAGCCGAAGATGGCGGATCCCATTTTCCGCATGAAGCTCGCCGCCGTCGAGGTCGAGCTGAAGGCTCTGGAAATGACCCAGATGCGCGTGATCGCGGGGGAAAGGCGAGGCGAGAAGGGCAAACCCGATCCGGCCTCCTCCGTGCTCAAGATCAAGGGCTCCGAATTGCAGCAGGCGACGACCGAGCTGCTGATGGACGTCGTCGGCCCCTACGCGCTGGCCTTCGAGCCGGAGCGCGAGGACGGCGAGCGGTGGAACGAGCCGCCGGTCGGGCCGGACTGGGCCGCGACCATCGCGCCCACCTATTTCAATACGCGCAAGGTTTCGATTTATGGCGGGTCGAACGAAATTCAGCGCTCGATCATCGCCAAGGCGATCCTGGGGCTTTGAGACATGGACTTCGATCTCAACGAGGAGCAGCGGCTGCTCGCCGACAATGTCGCGCGGCTGATGAAGGATCGCTACGGCTTTGAAAGCCGCAAGGCGTATCGGGCGGCGCCGTTGGCGTTCAGCGAGGAACTCTGGAGTCAGTATGCGGAGCTCGGCCTGCTCGGCGTGCCCTTCGCCGAGGAGGACGGCGGCTTCGGCGGCGGCGCCGTCGAGACGATGCTGATCATGGAGGCGTTCGGCCGCGCGCTCGCCGTGGAGCCTTACCTCGCCACCGTCGTGCTCGCGGGCGGCCTCGTCAGGCGCGCCGCCAGCGCCGAGCAGCGCGCCGCGCTGATCCCGCAAATCGCCGCGGGCGAACTGCGCCTCGCTTTCGCGCATAGCGAACGCCAGTCCGGCTGGGATCTCTTCGATGTCGGGTCAAGCGCGCGCAAGGACGGCGCCGGTTATACGCTCAACGGCGAGAAGGGGCTCGTGCTGCATGGCGACAGCGCGCACAAGCTGATCGTCTCGGCGCGGAGCGCCGGCGAACGGCGCGAGCGCGGCGGCCTCGGCCTGTTCCTCGTCGACGCGTCCGCTCCCGGCCTCGCGCGGCGCGGTTACGCCACGCAGGACGGGCAGCGCGCGGCGGAAATCACGCTGACCGACGTGCGCGTCGAGGCGCACGACGTCATCGGCGATCCCGAAGGCGCGGCGCCGGCGATCGAGCGCGTCGTCGACGAGGCGATCGCCGCGCTTTGCGCAGAGGCGGTCGGCGCGATGAGCGAAGCGCTGGAGATTACGGTCGACTACCTCAAGACGCGCAAGCAATTCGGCGTCGCCATCGGCTCGTTCCAGGCGTTGCAGCATCGCGCCGCCGACATGGTGGTGGCGCTCGAGCAGGCGCGCAGCATGATGATGCTGGCGACGATGACGGCGGGAGACGACGACGCCGCGCAGCGGGCCAAGGCGATCTCGGCGGCCAAGGCGCAGATCGGCCGCTCCGCCCGGTTCATCGGCCAGCAGGCGACGCAATTGCACGGCGGCATCGCGATGACCTACGAATACAAACTCGGCCATCTCTTCAAACGCATGACGATGATCGACATGACCTTCGGCGATATGGACGCCCATTTGCGGCGCCTGAGCGAAGGGGATAGCCTGTTCGGGTGATGGGACGGGAGTTTCGCGGCGTTTCGGCCGAGAAAGGCCTCGCCGTTTCGAAGAAGGCGCTGGGGGAGTCGCTTGCAAGCCGGTCCGCGTTTGTTTCTCGGCGTTGACGACGGCGCTTCGCGCTGCCGGGCGCGCATTCGCGACGCGGCGGGCGCGCTTGTCGCCGAGGTCGAGGGGCCGGGCGGCAATATGTACGTCGATTTTGAAGGGGCGATCGCCACCGCGCGCGCGCAGATCGAAGCGGTTTGCGCCAAGGCGGGGCTCGCCGCGGCGGATCGCGCGCGCCTCGCCCTCGGTCTCGGCCTCGCCGGGCTTTCAAGCGCCGACGACGCCAAGCGCGTCGAGGCGCGCTTCGAGGGAATGGCCGGCGTGCGCGCCGCCAACGACGCGGTGACGGCGTGCCTGGGCGCCCATGGCGGCGGCGACGGCGCATTGGTCATCTCCGGCACCGGCTCGGCGGCGATCGCGCGGGTGCGCGGGCGCGATATCGTGATCGGCGGACGCGGGTTCCTGCTCGGCGACGATGGCTCGGCGGCGCGCGTCGGCGCCGACGCCGTTCGCGCCGCTTTGCGCGCGCACGACGGCCTCGGCCCTGCGTCGCCGCTGACGCAGGAAGTCATGCGACGCTTTCGCGACGATCCTCTGGTGGCGATCCAATGGGCGGTCAGCGCCAAACCGGCGGGCTACGGCGCTTTCGCGCCGCTGGCGTTCGAGCGCGCGGGGGCGGGCGATGAAATCGCGCTCGCGATCGTGCGCGCCGCCGCGCGGGCGGTCGACGCCCTGATCCGGGCCGTACAGGCCCTCGGCGCCGAACGGGTCGCCCTGGTCGGCGGCTTGAGCCGGGCGCTCAGGCCCTATCTCGAAGCGCCGCTGCAAGCGGCGCTGCGCCGGCCGTCGTTCGACGCCGCCGACGGCGCGATCCTTTTGGCGGGCGGGGTTCTGCCCGCGAGCGAAAGCGGCGAGGCTTGAGCGGGGCGAGCGGGCTGCAAGTCTTCTACGGCGCGCGCCTGTTCGACGGCGTCGCGCTACGCGAGGATTGCGCGCTCGTCGTCGAGGACGGCGCGGTTCGAGGGATCGCCGCCGTCGCCGAGCGTCCGCGCGGCGGCGCGCAGCACGATCTCGGCGGCGGCGTTCTCGCGCCCGGCTTCGTCGATTGGCACGTCAATGGCGGCGGCGGCGTGCTGTTCAATGCGACGCCGACGCCCGAGGCGATCGGCGCGATCGCCGCCGCTCATCGGCGCGAGGGAACGACCGCGATCCTGCCGACCGTGATCACCGACGCGCCGGAAGTTCTCGCGGCGGCGCTGGATGCGGCGCGCGAGGCGGCGAGGAGCGCGCCCGGCGCATTCGGGGTGCATGTCGAGGGCCCCTATATCGATGCGCGGCGCAAGGGCGTGCATCTCCCCGAATTCATCCGCGCGATGCGCGAGCAGGACGCGCAGCGACTCATCGCGGCGCGGGCGGGGGCGATGGTCGTGACCTTGGCGCCGGCCGCCGTCGGCGTCGATTTGATCGCCAGGCTCGCGGCGGCGGGGGTGATCGTCAGCCTCGGCCATGCCGAGGCGAGCGCCGAGGAGGCGGGGGCGGCCTTTGCGGCCGGCGCGAGCGCGGTGACGCATCTCTTTAACGCGATGAGCCAGCTTTCACCGCGAGCGCCCGGTCTTGTCGGCGCCGCGCTCGCCGATCCCCGCGTCGTCTGCGGCCTCATCGCCGACGGCCATCACGTGCACGACGCGGCGATGCGCGCCGCTTTCAACGCCAAGGGCGCGCGGGGAATCGCGCTCGTCTCCGACGCCATGCCTCCCGCCGCCGGCGGCCCGCCGGTCTTCGCGTTGCAGGGGCGGCGCGTGACGCGGACGGGAACGCGCCTGATCGCCGAAGACGGCGCGCTTGCCGGCGCGGCGATCACGATGCTCGATTCCGTGCGCTACGTCGTTGAGACGCTCGGCCTGCCGCTCGCCGACGCGCTGCGCATGGCGACGTCGACTCCGGCGCGGCTGTTGCGGCTCGATGGCCGCATCGGGCGCCTCGCGCCGGGGCTTCGCGCCGACCTCGTGCATCTCCGGGACGATCTCGGCCTCGCCGGCGTGTGGATCGGCGGTCGGGCGGAGCGCGAGACCGAGCGGTAAGATCGCCCCTGCGGGAAGCGATCGGCGGGCGCGTCGCGAGATCCGTCGGCGCGGCGCGACGGAATGAGATCGGCTCCAAAATCTCCCTGACGCGCCCGTCCCGCCGCTTGCGTTTGCGCGGGGATAATGCGCAATATCAGGCAACGCGAGGCGTCGCCGCGTCGACGTCGAAACATCGGCGGCGGCCCCGGACAATCGCGAACAACGAGTTTGGGGAGGAGTTCCATGGCGACGCCGTTTCAGTCTCGTCGATTTGACCGCCGTTCGGTCCTCAAGGGCGCGGCCGCGCTGGGCGGCCTCAGCGTCGCATCGCCTTTCGTCATCGCGGCGCGCGCCGAAACGCCGATCCGGATCGGCATGATCGATCCCTTGACCGGCGTCTATGCGGCGGTGGCGCAAAACGAAGTGATGGGCGCCAGGCTCGCGGTCGATCAGATCAACGCCGCCGGCGGCGTTCTCGGGCGCCCGATCGAACTGCTCGTCGAGGATTCGGCCAACGACGTCGGCACCGGCGTGCAAAAAGCTCGCAAGCTGATCGAGCGCGATCAGGTGTCTTTCCTGATCGGCGACGTGAACTCGGGGGTCGCTCAAGCGATCGCCCAGGTCAGCAACGAAAAGAGAATTCTCCACATCGTCTCGGGCGGCCATACCGACTCGATCACCGGCGCCGATTGCAAATGGAACGTCTACCGGGTTTGCAACACCACCAGCATGGAGGCGAATTCGGTCTCCAGCCTGCTGTTCAGCCAATACGGCAAGAAATGGCATTTCATCACGCCCGACTACGCCTTCGGCCATACGCTGCAGAAGGCTGCGGCCACCGATTTGGCCAAACTCGGGGGCACGGTGACCGGCAACGAGCTCACGCCTCTCGGCACCACCGATTTCTCCGCTTATCTCATCAAGGCGCAGGCCGCGAGCCCGGACGTTATCCTGGTGCTGCCGCAAGGCTCCGACATGGTGAACTGTCTCAAGCAGATCGTGCAGTTCGGCCTCAACCAGCAGGCTCACGTGGCGGGCCTTCAGCAGGAGCTCGAGGCGCTCGAGGCGATGCCCCCGGAGGCGCGGATCGGGATTTGGATGTTCGAATGGTATTGGAACCAGCCGGGCGTTCCCGGGGTCGACAAATTCGTCGCCGACATCCGCAAGGTGAACGGCGGCAAGGTTCCGACCGCGCGCCATTGGTTCGGTTACACCTCGGTGCACACGCTCGCCGGAGTCGCCAACCAGCAAAAGACGCTCGACTCGGTCGCGCTCGCCAAGGCGCTGGGCAATTTCGAATTGCCTCCTGAAATCAAACTGCAACCCAACAAGTGCTATTATCGCGCCGGCGATCATCAGTTGATGACTTCGGCCTTCGTCGGCGAGGCGCAATCCCACGGCGCGAGCGATCCCGAGGATTTGTTTCGCGTCGACCACGTGATCGCCGGCGACGCCACGGCGCCGGCCGAAGGCGAGACGGGCTGCAAGATCCAATGGCCGGCTTAGGCCGCGATGACGCAGCTGCTGCTTTTCAACGTCACCAACGGCCTGATCATCGGCGCCTTTTACGCGCTGATGGCGCTCGGCCTGTCGCTGATCCTCAATTTGAGCAACGTGATCAATTTCGCCCACGGCGGGTTTCTCGTCATCGGCGGCTACATCGCCTATACGATCACGCCCTATGTCGGCTTCTGGGGCGCGCTGCTGATCGCGCCCGTGCTCACCGCGGTGATCGGCTTCGCCGTCGAGGCGGTTCTGATCCGTCCGCTCTATGGCCGCGATCCGCTCTACAGCCTGCTCATGACCTTCGGCCTGGCGTTCATCATTGAAGACGGCACGCGCTTCATCTGGGGCGCCCAGGGCAAGCCGGTGACGATCCCGCCGTTCCTCGCGCGGCCGCTGAGCCACGAATTTTTCTTCATCACGGGTTATCGCCTGTTCATGGTGGCGACGGTGACGATCGCGGTGGGTCTGATTTTCACCCTGCTGCGCTACACCCGTCTGGGCATTCGCATTCGCGCCGCCACGCTCGACCTCGAAACGGTCGCGGCGATGGGCGTCAACGTGCGGATGCTGCGATCGCTCAACTTCGCCGGCGGAATCTACCTTGCCGGGCTGGCCGGCGCGTTGGCGGCGGGGCAGCTCGGCCTCGAGCCGACGATGGGAACCGGCCTGCTGATGCCGAGCTTCATCGCCATCATCATCGGCGGCGTCGGCAGCCTGACGGGAACCTTGATCGGCGGGCTGCTGATCGGCGTGGCGTCCGGCGTGACGGCGGTGTTCGCGCCCGCCGCCAGCGAGGCCGTCATGTATGTGCTGATGGCGGTCATCCTGCTGGCGCGTCCGCGCGGCTTGTTGGGCGAAGAAGGCATGATGACGTGAGCGGCGCCGTTTCGACGCGAAAACTGGCCGTGCAATTGGCCATCTGGGCGCTGCTGGCGCTTGCGCCGTATTGGATGCCCTCGCTCGGCGGCTACACGGCGCTCGGCACGCGCGTGCTCGTGCTGGCGCTCGCCGCCATGTCGGTGAATTTCCTTCTCGGCTTCACCGGGGTGCTATCCTTCGGCCATGCCGCCTATTTCGGCCTGGGCGCCTACGGCGCCGGCCTCGCCCTGAAATTTCTGGCTCCGAGCACGCCGCTCGCGCTTGTCTGCGGGATGCTGCTCGGCGGCCTCGTCGGCGCCGCGCTAGGATGGGTCATTGCGCGCCGGCGCGGCGTCTATTTCGCGATGGTGACCATCGCGATCGGGCAAGTCTTTTACTATATCGCCTTCCAGTGGAGCTCGCTGACCGGCGGCGACGACGGCTTGCGCGGCTTTTCGCGCCAGCCGCTCGACTTCGGCCTGTTTTCGATCGACATCCTGTCGAACGCCAACGCCTTCTATTATTTCGTGCTCGTCTGCTTCGCCCTGATCGTGGCGATCATGGGCTTTATCCTGCGCTCGCCGTTCGGGCGCACCTTGATCGCCATCCGCGAAAACGAGCGTCGGGCGCGATTTCTCGGCATACCCGTCGATCGCCACATCTGGATCGCGTTCACGCTATCCTGCTTCTTCATGGGCTTCGCCGGCGCGCTCTACGCGCTGGTGAATAATTTCGCCGATCCGCGCGGCCTGCATTACAGCCAATCCGGCGACTTCGTCATGATGGCGGTGATGGGGGGCATGCGCAACTTCTGGGGGCCGCTGCTCGGCGCCGCCGTGTTCGTCGTGCTCCAGGACTATCTCTCCAGCGTCACCGTCAACTGGATGTCGGGCGTCGGGGTCCTGTTCGTTCTCATCGTGCTCTTCTTTCCGCGCGGCCTTCTCGGCTTCGTCAAACGCAAGAGCGAAGCATGAGTTCGGCGCCAGATGCTAAGATCCCGGGCGGCGCGGCGTTCCAACCGCGCGCCAAGGTCTTGGAAGTCGCCAACGTCGGAAAACGCTTCGGCAGTCTGGTGGCGGTCAACGACGTTTCGCTCACCGTCGAGCGCGGCGAATTGCGCGCGATCATCGGGCCGAACGGCGCGGGAAAGACGACCTTCTTCAATTTAATCAGCGGCTTCTTCCCGCCCAGCGCGGGCAAGATCGTCTTCGACGGGATCGACATCACGTCGATGCCCGCGCATCGGCGCGTCGGCATCGGCATGGCGCGAACCTTTCAGATCACTGAAATATTTCCCGAACTCTCAGTCTACGAGAATTTGCAGATCGGCGCCGAGAGCGCCGCCGGCTATCGCCTGCGGCCATGGATCAGCCGCGCGGAGAAATCGGCGATCCGCCGCCAGATCGATGAGATCCTCGATCTCTCGGGATTGGTCGACAAGGCCGACCGTCTGGTCGGCGAACTCGCCCATGGCGATCAGCGGGTGGCCGAAATCGCCATGGCCCTGACGTTGCGACCGCATCTCCTGCTGCTCGACGAGCCGGCGGCCGGCATGGGCGATCAGGAAACCTACGCCGTGACCAAACTCATTCGCGATCTGCACCGCGGCGGCAAGATGGCCATCGTGCTGATCGAGCACGACATGCGCGTGGTGTTCGGCCTTGCCGACCGCATCACGGTTCTCGATCAAGGCAGTCTCCTCGCCGAAGGCTCTCCCCAGGAGATCGCGGCCAACGCGGCGGTGCAACAAGCCTATTTGGGGAAGGCGGCATGACGCCGGCGCTCGCGGCCGAAGGCCTTCACACCTACTATGGCAAGAGCCACATCCTCAACGGCGTCGACATCGAGGTCGCCGAGGGGAAGATCACCGCGTTGCTCGGCCGCAACGGCGCCGGCAAGACGACGACCCTGCGCAGCCTCATGGGGCTGACGCCCGCGCGAAGCGGCAAGATCACGATTTTCGGCGCGGAAACGACGCGCTGGCCGACCTATCGCATCGCCGGCTGGGGCGTCGGCTATGTGCCGGAAGGGCGACGGGTCTTTCCCAATCTCAGCGTCGAGGAAAACCTCAAGACGCCGATCGAGCGCGAGGGGCCATGGACGATCGCGCGCGTCTTTCAGCTTTTTCCCAGGCTCGCCGAGCGGCGCCAGAACCGCGGGCGCCAGCTTTCGGGCGGCGAACAGGAAATGCTGGCGATCGCGCGGGCTCTCATGCTCAATCCGCGTCTGCTCATTCTCGATGAGCCCTCGCAGGGGCTCGCCCCGCTCATCGTCGGCGAAGTCTTTCGCATCGTGGCGACGATGCGCGATCAGGGCATATCGATTCTGCTCGTCGAACAGAACGCCCGTATGAGCCTGGAAATCGCCGACCACGCCTATGTGCTCGACAATGGCGCGGTCGTGCATTCCGGTCCGGCGCGAGAACTCGCCCGCGACGAAGCCCGCGTTCAGGCGCTGGCCGGCGTCGGCGGCGACTGGACGCAGATTTAGCGCCACCCTGGCGCTCGTCGTCGGTCGCGGCGCGGGTTCGGCGAGGTTTCGCGGCCGCGCGAAAATGTGCGAGCTTGCCGGCGCCGTCATGCCGTCGTCGCGTTATTCGCCGACGAAGGGGGCGCAAAAGCCTAATCGATGGGGGGATCGCTTGCGAGTTCTGGCCTTGGCGTTTACGCCGCGATTTATCGTTTTGACGCTGTCGATCCTCATCGCCCTGGCGTTCATGGCGGCGATCGGCGCGTCGATAGCGCCCCGCTGGAACATGGCGCTCGTCATCGGCGCGGTTCTGTTCGGCGGTCTCTCGCTGCTCGGCTTTCGCGACCTCGCGCAGACGCGCCACGCGGTGTTGCGCAACTATCCGATCTCCGCGCATTTGCGCTTCCTGCTCGAGGAAATGCGCCCGGAGATGCGGCAATATTTCTTCGAGAGCGAGACTGACGGGCTGCCGTTCTCGCGCAATCAGCGCGCCATCGTCTATCAGCGCGCCAAAATGGCGCTGGACAAGCGCCCGTTCGGCACGCAGCTCGACGTCTACGCCCAGGGCTACGAGTGGCTGCGGCATTCTATCGCGCCGAAACCCGTCGCGACCGAGCCCTTCCGCATCACAGTCGGCGGGCCCGATTGCGCGCGGCCCTATTCGATTTCGGTGTTCAATGTTTCCGCGATGAGTTTCGGCGCCCTCAGCGCCAACGCCATTCGCGCGCTGAACAAGGGCGCGGCGCTCGGCGGGTTCGCCCACGACACCGGGGAGGGCGGCTACAGCCCCTATCACCGCGAGGGGGGCGGCGACGTCATCTGGGAAATCGGCTCCGGCTATTTCGGCTGTCGTCGGCCCGACGGCGGCTTCGACGCGGACAAATTCGCCGCCGCCGCCGCCAACGATCAGATCAAGATGATCGAAATCAAGCTCAGTCAGGGCGCCAAGCCGGGCCATGGCGGCGTGCTGCCGGGCGCCAAGGTCACGGCGGAAATCGCCGCGATCCGCGGCGTCGAAGCCGGCAAGGATTGCCTATCGCCGGCGCGTCATGACGCATTCTCGACGCCGATCGAGATGATGGATTTCATTGCGCGATTGCGCGCCCTGTCGAGCGGCAAGCCCGTCGGCTTCAAGCTCTGCGTCGGCCATCCCTGGGAATTCCTGGCGATTTGCAAGGCGATGCTCGAGACCAAAATTCGCCCCGATTTCATCGTCGTCGACGGCAAGGAAGGCGGCACCGGCGCGGCGCCGCTGGAATTCTCCGATCACCTGGGGATGCCGATGCGCGATGGACTCGTCTTCGTCCGCAACGCGCTCGTCGGCGCCGGACTGCACGATTCCATCCGCGTCGGCGTCTCCGGCAAGATCGCCAACGGCTTCGACATGGCCTGCGCGATGGCGCTCGGAGCCGATTGGTGCAATTCCGCGCGCGGCTTCATGTTCTCGCTCGGCTGCATTCAGTCCTTGAGCTGCCACACCGACCGGTGCCCGACTGGCGTTGCGACGCAGGACAAGACGCGCTCTCGCGCGCTCGTCGTCGAGGACAAGACCGAACGCGTCCACAACTTTCACCGCTCGATGCTGCATGCGCTCGCCGAACTGACCGCCGCGGCGGGGCTCGGTCATCCCCAGGATTTTCGTCCGATACATTTCTCTCGCCGCGTGAACGCCCGCGAGGTCATGACCTTCGCCGAGCTCTATCCGACGGTCGAACCGGGCGAACTGATCGCCGGCGCGCGCGACGAATCGTTGCGCAAGCTCTGGGACGTGGCGCGCGCCGACAGCTTCGCCGCAGCGACCTAAGCGGGTCGGCCGCCTCGTCGCGCCCTGCCTGTCGATTTCCGCCGCGCCGGCGAACGGCGCGCGCGGCTCACTTCTTCGAGCCGGGGGAACCCGCCTGCGGTCCTTGCTTGGCGAAAGCGCCGGGAACGGAGGCGCCGGCCGCAGCGGACTTCGCCTTGTCTTTCTTTGGCTTCTTGGCTTCCTTGTTGCTTCGTAGCTGTCCCTTGGCCATCACGCCTCTCCCACGGTCGCCCGACGGCCGATTCGCCGTCGATCATCGATCGCAGAAATTCTATAGCGCTTTTGCAACTTGGGCGCCATCGACGGACGACGCGACGATCCCGACCGGCGCGGCCCGGCGCTCAGGGCGTTCCAAAGGAGGGGGACGCCATTAGGCTGTTATCATAACGCCACTATCGCGCCATTTTATGGTCTAAGGTGCAGATGTCGAGCGTGACGCTCAAAATGGTCAATTGATCTCATCCCGTGCGCATAATTCTTACGCTTATCGCGGTCGCGCTGATCGTGGCGCTGTCTGCGGCGCTTTTCGCGCCGTTTTTTGTCGATTGGTCGCTTCATCGCGCGCAGATCGAGGCCGAGCTCGGCGACATTCTGGGCGCGCGCGTCGTCGTTTCCGGCCCCATCGACATCCGGTTTCTGCCTACGCCCTATCTGCAACTGAAGAATGTGACGATCGCCGACGCCAGCGGCGATGGCGCGCCGGTCTTCGCTTGCGAAAACGTGCAATTGGAGGCCGCGCTCGCGAGTCTGCCGAGCGGGCGAGCGCGCTTCACGCTGGCGCGACTCGAGCATCCGGTGTTGACGCTGTCGCGCGGGTCCGGCGGATCCCTTCGTCTCCCGCAATGGCGCGTCAAGGCGCAAGCCGACCGCGTCGCGCTGGACCGTATCGTCGTGACCGGAGGCCGGCTTCGCGTCGTCGACGGCGGCGCGCCGCTCGACGTCGCCGGGCTCGACCTCGACGCCATGGCCGCTTCCTTGATCGGGCCTTACCGCGGCTCGGGCCGCGTCTCGACGCCGGGAGGCCTTCAGGCCGAATTCCATTTCGCCACCGCGGCGCTCACCAACTCCGCGCTGCCCCTCAAGCTTGAAATTGATCCGGCCGAGGGCCTGCCGAGCGGCGTTTTCGACGGCGCCCTCACTCTCGGGCGGCGCGCGGCCGATGCCGGCCTCGACCTGGCTTATTCCGGCGCCGCCGCCATTTCCGGCTTCTCGGCGCTGACGGACTCGGGGCCGCCGTCGCCTTGGCGCGTTTCGGGCGCGCTTCACGCCGACCTCGGCGGCGCGACGATGGAAGACCTCATTCTGCGGTTCGGCCCGGACGAGCGCGCGCTCGAGGCGAGCGGAGCGGCGAGGCTCGAAATGGGCCCGCTCACGCATTTGTCCGCGGATATCAAGGCCAAACAACTCAATATCGACGCGTTGCTGCGCGAGAAGGACGAGGATTCGGTTTCGCCGGCGCGCTCTCTGGCGGCGTTGGCGAGGGTTTTGTCGCCGCTCAACGCTCGAGGCGGATCGCCCCTGGCCTTGCGGATCGCATTCGCGACCCCGACGGTGATCGTGGGCGCGCAAACGCTGGCCGACGTCGCTTTCGACGCGACGGCGGCGGCCGGGGCGCCGATCGAAGGCGATCTCGCATTGGGCTTGCCCGGGCAATCGACGCTGCGTCTGTCCGGGTCGTTGGAATTGGGCTCCGCGGCGGGATTCAAAGGCCGGCTCGAGGCGAGCCTGGGCGATTTCGCGCAGCTGCGCGACTGGGCGACGAAGGACGAACCGGAACTCGCGCAGCGGCTCTCGGCTCTCGGCGAGGCGTTGCCCTATCGCAAGGCGTCGGCGGTCGGCGATGTCGAGGCCTCGACGGTCGCGTTCTCCGCGCGCAATCTCCAGCTCGTCGTCGATCGCACGGCGTTGAGCGGCGCGGTGGCGTTCACACGCTCGCTCGGCGACGAGCGCGGCCGCTTGTTCATGGACCTACGCAGCGACGCGCTCGACGTCGACGCGCTGCCCAATTTGGGCGCGAGCGCCGACTTTCTCGGCGATGTCGATCTTTCGCTTGCGCTGGATGCGGCGAAGTTGCGCGTCGCCCGCGTCGGCGAGGCCGCGATCGACAGCGGTTCGCTGTCGTTAAAGGTGACGAAGACCGGCGCCGATCTTTCGCTCGACCGCCTGTCTGTCGCTGGCCTTGGCGGCGCGACGGTCGAGGTGCGCGGGGCGTCGGGGCCGCAGGGACGATGGCTCACGCTGCAACTCAATGCCGAGAAATTGCGCGATTTCGCCGCTTTGATCGGACGCGTCGCGCCGGGACGTCTGAGTCGGCTGCTCGTCCAGCGCGCCGATATGCTGTCGCCGGCGAAGGCGACCCTCGAAGCGCGGGCGACGGGCCCCGGCGCCGTCGGCGGTTTCGCGCTCGATTCCGTGAAGGCGCAGGGCTCGGCCGGCCAAAGCCAATTCACGCTCAAGGCGGAGCGTTCGGGCGAGGCGGCGGCCGGCGTCGCCGTGAGCTTCGCGCTCGACGCGCCGGAGGGCGCGGCGCTGCTGCGGCAAATCGGCCTAAGGCCGCCGTCCGTATCGAGCGGACGAGCGCAGATCGAGGCTTCGGCGAATGGGCGATGGGATGGCGGTTTTGACGCGCGCGTCGCCGCATCGATCGCGGGCGCGAATTTCACCTGGCGCGGACGCGTCAGGCCCGATGCGAAAGCCGACGACGACGCGGTCCTGTTCGGCGCCGCGACGATGAAGGCGGACAATGTCATGCCGCTGTTGGCGACGCTCGGCCTCGGCGCGTCCGTCGCGAGCCCCGTCGTTCCCGTGGATCTCTCCGGCGATCTGGTCCTGCGCGGCGCGGAGGTCGGCTTCCCGCGTCTGGCGGGAACCGCGGCGGGCGCAAAAATCACGGGGCGCCTGGCCTGGCGCCCCGCGGTCGAGCCGATCGCGGCCTCCTCCATCGATCCCGACGTCGCGCTTGCGCAATCCATCGCGGGCGAACCGCAAGCCGCGCCGATGGCGCAGATCGATGGCGAACTCTCGCTCGATCATGCGAGCCTCGCGGCGCTGCTCAGCCTGCCGCTGGGCGCTCCGCAACCGGCCAAGCCAGGCGCGAAATGGTCGGAGGCGACATTCGCTTCGCCCCTTGTCGATCCTCCGCCGCTCGACGTTCGGCTGAAGATCGGCGCGCTCGATGTCGTCGACGCGTTGCAAGCGCGCGGCGCGACGGCGCGCGTGAAGATCGATCGGGGAAGGTTCGATATCGACGAATTCGCGATGGACGTCGCGGGAGGGCGCGCCTCAGGCCGCTTCACCCTGCGCCGCGACGGCGCGGTCGCGACCCTGACGGGGCAAGCTTCGCTCGACTCGGCCGCGGCGGACCGCGCCGGTCTGCGCGGTCGTATCGGCGCCTCGCTCGCCTTTGCGAGCACCGGGCAAAGCCCGAGCGCGCTCGTCGCGGGATTGGTCGGGGAGGGACAGGTCGAGACCGCTGGCGTCGCGATCCCGCGCCTCGATCCCGGCGCGCTGGGCCGCGTCCTCGCCAAGGCGCAGGCGCCGGACGCCAGCATCGACGAGACCAATATCGCGCATGCGCTCGGCGTCGAATTCGATAGGCAGCCGATGAGCCTTCCCGACGGGACGGCGCCGGCGGTGATGAGCGCCGGCATCATCCACGTCGGCCCGGTCGATATTGCGGGGCAGGGAGGCCATGCTTCGACCAGCGCCGATTTCGATCTGCGGTCGCAGAATCTGACGATCCGCGCGAGCTTCGCCGAGGCGGGCGGTGGGAAATTTTGGAGCGGACCGCCGCCGAGCGTCGCCGTTGCGGTGACCGGATCGGTCGACGCCCCGGCCCGCCAAATCAACGCGGCTGCCTTCGCCGCCGGGCTGGCGGCGCAGACGATCGCCCGCGAGAGCGATCGAATCGCCGCGCTCGAGGCGGATATACGCGAGCGCGCCTTTTTCAATCGGCGCCTGAAGGCCGAGCAATTCATGCGCCTGCGCGAGGCGGAATTGGCCGCCTACGAGGCCGATCAGGCGCGAATTAAGTCCGAACAGGACCGCAAACGCGTCGAAGACGAACTCCTCAAGGCGAGCGAGGCGCAAGAAAAGACCGGTGCGCCCGTGACGGCGGCGCCCGTCGTTCCCTCAGGCGCGCCGCAAGCGTCGACCGCCGCCACGTCGATTGGCGCGACGGTTTCGGCGCCCCCGCTCGCGGCGCCCAAACCCAAGGTCGATCAACCCGATCCGACCGCCGGCGGGCTCTATTGAAGCGCACTTTCCAGGACGAAGACGCGAATTGCCGATGAGAGATTGGCGCCTCCGCGCGAAGCGTCGATCTCGGCGATAAGGGCGCTGAGCGAGAGCGCGCGCTCGGCCGCGAGCGCCTTCAGCCTTCGCCAAAACGCGTCTTCGAGGGAAACGCTGGTGCGATGACCCGAAATCGTCAGGGAACGCTTGAGAATTCCCGCGCTCGCGCCGGAAATCATTCGCCGTCGCCCGAATCGACGAGGCGATGGTCATCGAGGCGGCGCTCGACGAGTTCGCGCTCCGCCCGCGCTTCTCGCTTGGCCGCCTTGGGCACGCCGAAAGCCGCCCGATTGGCCGCCGCCGCCGCCTCCTCGCGCAGGCGCTCCTTGCGTTTGCGGGCGCGGCGGAGGTTGACGATTTCGCTCATCGGGGTCGCTCGACCGCGGCTATTTCTTGCGGAACGCGTCGATGGAGACGACCTTCGCGGCCTCGCCGTCCTTCGGCTTTTCCGGCTTCTTGGTCGGAGTTTCCAAGGATTTCGGCACGCTCGCGGGTTGGCTCGGCTTTGGCGTCGGCGCCGCGCCAGCGGACAGGGCCTCGCCTTTTTTTCCCGCCTCGCGCCCGATCGGCGTCGGCCGCGCCGGCGCGGGTTCGGCGGCGAACCGCGGCTCCAGCTTGAAACCGAACGGCACGGAGGGATCGCTGAAACCGGTAATGGCGTCGAAGGGAATGGTGAGCCGCTCCGGCTTGCGCGAGAAGTTCAGGCTGACCTCGAACGCGTCGGCGGTCACCGCCAGGTCCCAGAATTCGTGCTGCAGAATGATCGCCATTTCGTCGGGATAACGCTGGCGCATCGCCGGCGGAATGACGACGCCGGGCGCCTGCGTCTTGAAAGCGATGTTGAAATGGTGATCGCCGGGAAGCCCGCTCCGCGCGGCCTCGGTCATCACCTTGCGCACCACGGAGCGCAGCGCGTCCTGTACGAGCAAATCATAGCGGATGTAATCAGTCGGCATGGGATTCTGCGCTCGAAAGCCTTGTGCGAAAGCTAGCCGAGAGAGGTCGCCATTGCAATTGCGGGAGGTGGGAGAAAAGTGGAGGCTTCTGTTGCCAGGCGCCTCCGGACCCCGCCTAAAGGAGCAAACCCTTAGGACTTGAATCCCAGTACCAGCGCTGCATTACGCAGCGAGGGCCACCGGAGCATAGTTGTCATTCGCAACTATAGGTTTGACCCGATAACGGCGGTATCATGCCGAGCAAAAGAGCACCCTTTACGTCCCCCGTCGAACCTATTTCGCCCCCGCCGAAACCCGCTATTCCCGCGGGCTTGGGTGGAGGCGCCGGGTACCGCCCCCGGGTCCGAAAGACTTATTCCGATGTCCGTTTATCGCCATATCCGCCTCGCGGCGGCGACTCCAATATAGGGGCTGCGCGCGGATCTGCAAAGGTGTAGCGCGCAAAATCAAATGGCACTTCGCGCAAGATCATATGGCAGCACCCCAGCGCTAGATCGAGGTGCACCGGCAAGAGGGCGTTGAAGCCGCCTTCAAACCCGTTCAATATCCTCTTTCGAGAGCATCGACGAGAGTGCGGTAAGCGAAAGCCGCCGCCAGTGGGACAACCCCGTTACCGCAGACGAAGGATCGCTCCAGCCGGGCGGCCAGCCCATGCTCCAGTCCAAAAAGAGCGGGTTGCAGATCAGGTCGTTTGGCGAGGACCCGCTCCCAGGCCTCAAAGTCAAGTGGAGCGGGCGGGAACAGCGCCAGCCCTCCGCCAGGCTCGGGCGCCATCCCGTCGCCTTCAGAAACAGCCAGCGGCGCAAAACTCGACGCGCTCGCCCTTCTTTCCCGCCGGGCGCCGCGCACGCGGCCCTGGCGACACGACGCTACGTTCGAAATTGAGGGTGATCATACCTTCAGCTCCCCCTCGAACTTCGTCACCAGCCCCTTGTCGTCGAACACGTCGGTGACCGTCTTGACGATCCAATTCGTGTCGTCGTCGTCGCCGAAGCCTTGCGTCGTCACCACGCCGCCGGGGACCGGCGTCGGGGCGGGCGCCCGCAGTTCCGCTTCGATCGTCTTCTTGGCCCGCGCAAAGTCCTTGGCGCGTGCGGCCGTCGCCTTCTGCGCCTCGGTGGCCGAGCCGAAGGTTTCCGGATGGGAATAGTCCGGACCGCCGTCGCCGGCGTCGCCGGTCACGTCGGTCGACGTCGCGGTCTTGCGGTTCCACACCTTGGCGTGGCTTTTGCCGCGCACCTCGCGGTCGTTGTCGTGGATGTGGAAGCTCTCGCAGTCGTTCGGCGTGATCGTGATCGCCGGAATCGAAGTCCCGCTCGCCGTCGTTCCCGCGCCCTGGGGCACGAACGCCAGCATCCCCATCGCGAACTTCGCCACCGCGCCGAAGCGGCGCGCCAGGCGCATGACCAGGTGCATGTCGCTCTCGCCGGTCTGGGCGATGATCATGTCGATGGCGATCGCCGCCAGGGCGCCGTCGATCGCCGGGCTGAGGCCGTTGTCGCCGGCGACCTGGTTGAGCACGTCGCCGAGCGTCTTGGGCGCGACCCAGCTACGCGTCTTCTGCTGTTTCAAGGTCTTTTTAAGGTCGGCCGACTGTCCCGTCACGTGAAACTCGGCGGGACCGCCGCTCTTGGTCACCCCCTGGATGATATACGAGCCGCGGTCGACCGCGCCGCCGAACTCCTTGAAGCCGAGCGCCACCTGCAGCGTCTGGCCGCGTTGCGGCTTGGCGAGCATGCCGTCGTAGTTCGACAGCGTCAGTTCGAGCTCGTCGGCCTTTTCGCCGTCGTGGCGCGTCACCTTGCCCTTGAGCACGCGCGGGTTGACCGTCGAGGAGACGTCCTGGCCGCCGATCATGATCTGGAGAACCGGCGTCGCCATTTCAGTCCCAGAGGTTGATCGTCTGCTTGGGCGGCGGCGTGACCGTCGCGACGGCGGGGAGCTGAATTGTGAGGTTCTCGGGCAGCGCCGGCGGCTGCGACGAAAGGCCGGGATTGGCGGCGAAGATCGCCTCGGCCGCGCCGGCGACATAGCCGTAATTAAGCCAGGCGATCGAGTCGACCATGTCGCCCTGCGCCGTGATGTAGGTCGAGCTCATTGAGCCCTCTCGCGGGGATTGCTTTCGTCTGCTAACGCCCAGCCCGCGCGCCACGACTGGAACTTATGCGCGTCGACGCCGTAATAGGGATTGTCGTGCAGGGTTTTGCCGGCGTAACGCGCGTCGTAACCCTCGGAATAGGCGTCCCAGTCTGGTTCCATGCTCATGGCCAAAGGCTCCAAATCTGTCCGTTGCCGTCATCGTGCGCTTCGAAGGTCAAGCTGTAGCCGACCCGGCCGGGATTGCCGTTGGCGTCGTGAAAGCTCTCCTCGGGGTCGATCGACTCCAGCCGATACGGTCCGGAGACGCTGCCGGAGCCGGCGACCAGGCAATAGACCTCGCCGGCTTCGCACGCCGCCTCCAGCGCGATCACCTGCGCCGCCGCGCCCGCGCCGTCGTCGTTGGGGAACACCACGCCGGAGATCTTCACCGTGCGCTCGTCCGGCCCGAGATATTGCCCTGCCGGGCGCCGGCCGATGATCTTGTGCTTCGCCCATTGCGCCTTGGTCCGGCGCGACAGCTTGTCGAACGCCATGTCGCCCGTTTCGAAGACGTAGCCGCCCCAGCACGCCAGCATCAGCGCGTCTCCGGTCCGTCATGCAGCATCCCGGCGAAGGAAGCGCGGCGCGAGGCCCCTCCGATGCCGCCGTTGATCGAGCCGACCAGCGCCAGCGCCTCGCGCAGCTTGGCGAGCAGCGCGTCGAGCGCGCTGGAATCGACTTTGGGCGCGACGGTCGCGCCGAGCGCGTCGAGATCGCCGCGCGCCTCCTTCGCCTTGGCGGCCGCCGCGTCGATTTGGCTCGCGTCGACGCCGGGCGACAGGGCGCGCGCGCGCGACGCCTCGCGCTCCGATTCGGACTGTGCCTCGCCGGGAAGATAGCCGGCGTGGCGCAGTCCCCGCGCGGCCGCGAGACGATTTTCCGTCGAGTTCGGGTCCAGGCTCGGATTGTAGGGAGTGGCGTCGCCGAACACATTGGATGGGTCGAAGCCGAAATGACGCTTCGCGAATTCGTCGATCGGCGACGTCAGTCCCCAGAAATTGCCCTTCGGATCGGCGATGTCGGCCGCTTCCTTGACGGCGCCGGCGATCACCAATCCCGTGACGCCCTTGACGAGCCAGGTAACGCCGTTTGTAAACGTCGCCAAGCCCAGCGCCGCTCCTCCGGCCGCAGTCGCTCCGGCGAGGAGGGCGTTGACCCAGTCGTGGCCGCGCGTCGCTTCGACCTCCGCCGTCGTGGTCCTTCGCAGCGCCTCGGCGTCGCCGCGAAGACCCGGCATAAAGGGGGTGCCGGCGCTGCGCAGCCAGTTCCAGATCTGACCGCCGAGCGCCTGCCCCGCGGCTTCGGGGTCTTTTGCGACCCACACGTCCGCCGCGTCGGCGCCCATTGCGCCTTTGCGCAGCACAACGTCTTTTTCGATGCGCGCCTGCTGCTGCGAGTATATCGAAACGAGATTGCTGCCGCGGTTGGCGAAGATCGTCGCCACCTTCTCCGCGGCTTCGGTCGGGGAGAGCTTGCTCATCGCCGGTTTGAGGACCGTCTGCACCCACTGATACAGGTTGGTCAGCGCAAGGTCCGTGCCGCGGATGCCGCCCGGGTCGATTTCGGTGGGGTGGCCTTCCTTGTCGCGGCGCGTCACCTTGCTCGAATCGATCAGGCCCAAATCGTCGAGAGCCTTGACTTCCCGGCCGGAGAGATGCGCGCCGAACAGCTCCTGCAAGGTCATCCGTTGCGAGAAGCCGGCGGTGTCGCCGCCCATTTCTTGCGCCGCCGTGAGCGCCGGGCCGAAGAAGTAATCCAGGTCCATTTTGCTCGCGTACTGGGACCCCGAGCGCAGCGCAAATTCACGAATGTCTTCGCCGCGCAAAGTCCGCGCGAAGACACTGACCGCCTGCGCCGCCATGTCGAAGAATTTGCCGAGTTTAGCCTCGTCTTGGGTGATTCCCATGACCTCGGCCGCTTTGAGGACCGCGCCCGCGGAGCCCGGCTCGCCCGGGTGCGCCATGCGGTCGGCTATCATATAGCCGAGCTCTTTCGGCGCGACGTCGAGCGCTTCCTTCGTGGTGCCGACGATGGAGCGCGTGTCGAGGATGATGCCCTCGATCTCCGTCTGCGACAGCATCGGATATTTTTTCGACCATTCCGCCGATTTCGCCTCCGTCTCGGCGATCTCGGCCGGGCTCATGCCCGCGACCTCCATCCCGACGTGGAGATGGGCGGCGTCCGCCCCCGCGGAGATGGCCTTGCTCGCCAGCTCCAACCCCGCGTGGGCGGCGACGAAGCCGAGGATTGCTTGCGTGGCGTTGTTGATGAGGCCGGTCGCACCGGAGATGCCGCTCTTGTAATCCTCGACCTTGCCGGTCGCCTTGTCGATCTCCTCCTGCTGCTTGACCCAGCCCTCGGGCTTGATCGTCGAGGCGAAGCCGATCGCCTCGCCGGAGGCCAGTTTGTAGTCGAGTGCGGCCTGGCTGGCGTTGGCGATAGCCTTTCCCTGGTCGATCCAGGCGCCCGGGCTCGGCGCGGCGACGTCCTTCAGCCCGCTCAACTCCTTCACCGCGGCGCGCGCGGGCGCCGTGAGCTGGTCGACCAGCTTGAGAAGGACTTTGACGGTCATGTTCGACATGGGCTACCGCCTGTAGAGCCTGCCGAGATGTTCGAGAGCCCGCTCGCGCAGCCTGGCGATGACGGGCATCGGCTGCGCCAGGACCCAGTCGCGGCTATAGGGGAACGCCAGGCCGATGTCGTCCAGGGCCTCGTCGAGGTCTAGCGGACACCGGCGACGAATTCCCCCATCAGGGCCATCAGCCTCGAATAGTCGGAGCCGTGCATCGCGTCGAGGATCTTCGCGTCGGTGTCGGCGACCTTCAGCGCCAGCGCGCGAAAGCCGCGGTCGGGCGAGCGCACATAGGCTTCGATGTCGGCGCCGGTGGGCACGCGGAACGAAATCTTGACGAAGGTCTGGCCCGCGAACTTGAACGGCCGCTTGAGGACGAAATCCTCCAGCCCCCAGCCCTTCGACGCGTCGACGATCTCGGTTTCCGCCATGGTTCAAAGCCCTTTCAAAAAGCTGGTTGTCAGGAGCCGATCGCGCCCGAGATCATCGCGGCGACGTCGGTTCCGTTCCAGGTGTCGACGCCGTTCTCGATGTCGATGTCGAAGATCGAGGCGCCGTCGATCGTGAGGTTCAAGGCGTCGAGGGCGATCTTGATCTTCATCATCGCCTTCTTGCCCGCCTCCCACTCGCCGAAGTCGTTTTCGATCACTTCGCCGCGCATGTACATGTAGAGCGAGTGCGTCGTGTTGTTGTCGCCGTCGAGGAACGCGCGCACCGAGAACGCGACGCCCGTCGACACGAGGAATGCGCTCTGGGCGATGACCTGCGGGTTGACCGCCGACAGCGAGCATTCGAACTCGAATTCGTCGTAGCCGAGCGCGTGCTGGCGCGGCGCGACCATGCCGCCGCCGCGGTACTTCTCCATGTGCTTCTTGATCTTCGGCAGGGTGCATTTCTCGCCCGAGCCGGCCATGCCGAAGCCGTCGATGTTGATCGAAAACGACTGGAGGATGAAGTCGAGCTGGTTTTGCGCCATGGATCTGTCCTCAGCCGTTGGCGGAGATCATGTTGGCGAGCGCGGCGACCTCCTGATCGTAATAGGAGGCGTTCTGGCTCGCGGTGTAGATGATGTGCTCCATCGGCGCCGGCGCTTCCGGGTCGATCGACCAGTTCCAGATGCCCTGCGAAGTTTGCGAGGAGGGGTTGAGCTCGGGGTCGAGCCAGCAGCGGCCGCCGACGAGGAAGCCGACCGTCTTGCCCCACTTGAAGAAGTCGTTGGCGCGGTTGGTCATATCCTGCAGCAGTTGCAGCCCCGGCGGCTTGTCGACCGCCCACAGGGTGACCTCGTCGAGCGCCTCGTAGACCATGTCGAGGGCGGTGCGCACGGCCTCGAAAATCCAGTTGGTGTCCGAGGACAGGTTGCGGTTGCCCCAGCGGCGGAAGCCGCCGTATTGCAGCCCGGCCTGCTGCGCCGCGTTGATGATCGTCGTGACGCTCGCCGCGTTGAGGAGGTTGGCCTCGCAGTCCGGGTCCGACATCGCCCAGTCGATCGGCGTCGAGACGCCGCCGACGCCCTGCAGCACCTGATTCGACGGCGAAAACCAGAAGCCGAGGTTCTGGTGCACATAGGCCGTGAGGCCCGCCATCGACGCCGAGGCGGGAAGCTGCACATAGGCCGAGGTCGCGGTGTCCCAGACCATCACGTTCGGATAGAAAAGCAGCAGGCGGTCGGAGCTGTAGAGCTCGGCCGCGGCGAGCGCGTCGGCGTCGCTGGTGCAGGGCGCGTCGGCGTAGACGCGGCCGCGCAGGCGCGTCGCCAGAGGCAGCATCGCGGTGACGATCGGGTTGGCGAGGATGCCGCCTCCGGTGCCGGCCGGCATGATCGAGGTGTAGCCCGGCGCGATGAGGGTGCGCGGGGGAACGCCCACTTGGGCGCGCGCGCCGAGAAAGGCGTAGATGCCGGTCTTGGCCGCCTGCGAGCCGATGATGTTGCTCATGACGTTGTCGGGGTCGGTGTCGTCGGCGACGCGCACCACCACGATCTGGCCCGCGCCCTCGGCATAGACCTGTTGCACCGCCGAGAGCAGCGTGCCATCGACGCCGAGAGAGAGCGCCTGGGTCGGCTGCGAATTCAAGAGCACCGGCTCGTTGAGCGGGAACACGCTGTCGTCGGCGAGGCTCGCCGTGCCGATCAGGCCGACGACGCCGCTGGGGTTGAAGGCGATCGGTTGCGTCGCCGACTCGACCTCGTCGACCTCGACGCCGTGCAGGAAGGTGGTGGAGCTCATGGCGCCTCGCCAGGGTGGGATTGAAGGCCGCTTGACGGCGTCTGGAAACGCGGCCAACATCGCTTTTGCGTGAGGGCGGTCCCTAGGGTGAAAGGTTTCACCTGGCCTGCATCCGCGAACATCACCGCAACCCGACGAAGGCGACGATCGCGCCGCGCGCCACGCGCGACCGGGCGACGCGATGGCCCCAATTGCCCGAGATCAGGCGGATCGAGCCGTCCGGTTCGATCCCCTCGACGAAGCCGACGTGCCCGTAGATCCCGCGCCGCGTGCGCATCACCGCGAGCGCGCCGGCGCGCGGGCCTAAGAGCCGCGGGCCGTAGACGAGCGCCGAGGCGGCGAGGCGGTTCGCCAGCGGCGGCCGGCCGACCCGGCGCAGCACGAACGAAACGAAATCCGCGCACCACGGCCCGACGGTCCCCGTCATGTTTGCCGAGCCGAGCCAGCGCGCCGCCTCGGCGAGCGGTTCGCGCGCCGAATTGGCGAAAGGCTCGAACGAGAGCGGGAGGAGCGCCGGCCCGCGATCGCGCGCCGAAGCCGGCGCCGCGCAGAGGGCGCCGAAGAGCGCGGCGCTGGCGCCGAAGCGGACAAGAGAGCGAAGGCGTCGACGGATTTTCATGATGATCCTCTCAGGCCGCGAGCAGCGCGGCGGGGCGGTATTTCGGCCGCGTGCGCGCGGCGGCCGCCAGCCCCGCGTCGCCGGCCTGAAGCGAAGCGGCGCCCGAGGCGATCGCCGCGCCCGACGAAGCGGCGGCGGCGAACGTGGCGGCGTCGAGGACAACGGCGAGCACGCCCGAGGCGAGCGCTTCGCGGACGCCCGTCGCGGCGAGAGTGACCCCCGAGGGCGCTTCGTATCCGCCGCCGAGCGGAGCGCCGCCGAGAACCGTCCCGCCGAGCGGCGCCGAGCCCGAACCGGCGGAAAGATCGACCGCGAGAGAGCCGCTGGCGGCCGCCGCGCCGGGCGAGGAAAGCGTGACCTCGTCGAGCGTGACGGCGAGCGCGCCGGAAGCGAGCGCTACGCCCGACGCCGCGAGCGCCGCGTCGTCGAGGACGTCGGCTTCGGCGCCGCCGCCGAGCGACGAAGCGGTCGCGACGAGCGCGGCGCCCGATGGCGCGGCGAAGCCGCCGCCGATCGGTGCGCCGCCGAGTGCCAAGCCGCCAAGCGGCGCCGAGCCCGAACCGGCGGAAAGATCGACCACGAGCGCGCCGTCGGCGAGCGCCGCGCCGGCGCTGGAAAGAGTCGCGTCGTCGAGCGTCGGCGAGACTTGCGCCCCGGCGATCGCCAAACCGAGCGCCGAGACGCCGGCGGGACCGAGCGTCGCGGCGAACACGCCCGAGGCGAGCGCCGCGCCCGAACCGGCGAGCCCGGCGCCGGCGAGCGTCGACGTCTCGCCCGCGCTCTCGAACGCCGCGCCCGCGGCGGCGAGCGTCGCCGCGTCGAGTGTGATGATAAGCGCCCCCGCGACGAAGCCGGAACCCGAAGCGACGAGACTCGCGTCCGCGATCGGGTCCGCGAGCGGAAGCGAGGCGCCGAGCGGCGCGAAGCCGAGCGGACCCCCGCCGGAGGCGATTGCGACCGCCAACGCGCCGGCCGCGGGCGCCGTCGCCCCGGCCGCGATCGTCGCGCCCGCGAGCGCGCCAGATGCGCCGCCCGTCGCGATCGCCGAGCCGGAGGCGGAGGCCGAAGCCGCGCCAAGCGTCGCGGACGCGGAGGCCGACGCGAGCGCCAGCCCGGAAGCCGCTCCCGTCGCCGCCGCGAGCGCGCTGCCTAGGGAACCCGTCCCCGACGCGGAAGCCGAGGCCGAACTCGCGGTCGAAGCGAGCGCGTCGGCGAGCGAACCCGTCCCCGGCGCGGTCGCCGAGGCGGAGACGGACGCCGCCGCGAGCGTGGACGCTTCGGTTCCCGTCGCCGGGGCCGAGGCGGAGGCGGAAACGGACGCCGCCGACAGCGTCGAGGACGCGCTTCCCGTCGCCGGCGCCATGGCCGCGGCGGCGAGCGTCGCCGCGGCGGCCGCGCTGCTTAGAGAACCCGTCCCCGGCGCCGAGGCCGAGACGGAGGCGACGGCCGCCGCGAGCGTCGAGGATTCGCTTCCCGTCGCCGGGGCGGAAGCCAAGGCCGCGAGCGTCGCCGCGGCAAGGGCGCCGCCCGCGAGCGAACCGCCGGCCGTCGCGCTCGAGCCGAGCGGGAGATGAGCGAGCGCCGCGAAGCCGAGCATGGGTTAAGCCCGTCCGGGAATTATGATGGAGCTTGCCCCGCGAGAATGGCCGTCGCGCGCGCGGCCGTGATCGCGCCCGACGTCGCGAGGTAATTCACCCCCGCGACCACCTCGGGGTTGCTCAATTGCAGCGCCCCGGCGCCCGCCGCCATCAACGTGAACAGCTTGATCTGCGGGTCGGCCGAGGCGACGATGGCGGCTTGCTCGGCCGGAGCGAACAGCGCCATGAATTGCAGGAAGGTCAGCGAGGGCGCCGGCGTCTGCGCCGCCAGAAACGCGGCGATGCGCGGATCGTCGTCGGCGATGACCGTCGAGAACGTCTGAGGCATCGCATATATGCCGGTGAGGGCGCCGGTTTCGTCGAGGGACACATTCGCCATGATGATCGGCCCTTAACTGCGGCGGAAGTCAATCCAGCCGGTTGTGACGAGGTAAAGCGTGCCGTTTGCGCTGGAGGAGGAACGAACGCCCAGCTGAGCGCTCGTGTTCGTCAGCAGCGACCTCTCGGCGTGCATCAACCCCGCCGCCGAAACGGTCGACTGGGCCGCCAGGTCAAAGAAGGGAGAGCCGGGCGAAGCCGGCGTAACCGGCGCAACGTCTGGCTCGTCTGGAGATGAGAGGATATAGGTGGCGCCGTTGGCGCCCCCTTGGGCGTTAAATCTCCCCAGCCATTGCATCTTCGGGCCGGTCGGCACGCTCAAGGCGTACAGCGTGCGGCTCGACGATGTCGACGACGCGGCGTTGATGTCGAGCGGGATGGTCGAGAGGAGGCACTGATAACCCCCGCCGCCGATTTCGTCGAAATTACCGGCGTTCGGCGCGCCCGCGCTGCTCGTCGTGAAGCTGAATATGCGGCGCGCATACGAGTTGTAGCCGCTCGGCGCGGAGGATGCCGCCATGCCGAAAGTCTGCGAGGCGTAGAGGCACGTCCCGCTCGGCCCCTGGCAGGCGTACATATGATAGGTCTTGGAATTGCCCAGCGTCGTCCCGTCGGCGCAGCCGTTCGCGGCGTTGCCGTTCGAGACCGCCCAGGATTGCGCCGCCGTCCACTCTATCAGCATCACGCCCGAGGCGTCGGTCGCGGTCAGGGGGCTGACGGTGATCGCGGCGGTGGTGCTCGTGCCGCTCATCGCGGTCGGCAGGCCGCCGGTTATGCCCCAGGGCGGCGGCGCGATGTCGCCGGCGAGCGGCGTGACGAAGACGAGCGCGGCCGACGACGCCGAGATCGCCGAGCCGCTGTTGGACGAGGCAAGGACCGTCGATCGCGTCAGCGTCGGGCCGCTCGAGGCATAGGAGCCGAGGCCGAGCTCCCAGTTCGATCCGTCCTCGATCGCGTAGGAAACCAGGTCGCCGTTGACGACGCCCGCCGCGGCCAAGGTCTGATAGCCGGCGACCGCCGAGCCGAGCGGGATCGCGCCCGTTCCCGGCGCGCTCGCCACCGTCATCTTGGCGCGGTTGACCAGCTTGCCCATCAGGCGTTGCCGTCGGTCAGGGTGAACGAGGTGATCTGGATGTTCTGGCCGGAGGCGAAGGTCGGATTGTCGAAGCTCAGGTCGCCCGAGCCCTGCCCGACGGTGCCTTGGACATGGCAAGTCGCGCCGGTCGGGTCCATGACGCGGAAGTAGCCGGCGGTTCCGGCCGCGCTAGCCGTGCCGGTCCACGGCGAGCTCGCCTGCGTCTCCGCGCCGCCCGAGGCGGCGTTCTCTTCCGTCGACGGCAGCGTCAGCGTCGCCAGCAGCGAGCCGGTCGCGCTCGCCGCGCAGTTGGCGGGAACCGAGCCGGTGTAGAGCAGCAGCTTCGCCGACGCGCCGATGGTGGCGAAGATCGCGTTGAGCCGCGCATTGCGCACCGCGGCCGAGAACTGGATGGCCATTCAAACCTCCTTCAGGCGTAGCCTTCGCCGACCAGATTGGCGAAGACGGTTTCGCCGCCGTCGAACGAATCGAACACGACGCAGTCGATCGCGTTCGGCGAGAGCGAGAGCGCCGGCGCCGCGCCGTCCGGCCACTTGACCGCGGGCCACGCCGCGACGCGCGAACCGGTCGCGTCCTGGACGAAATAGACCGCGACGCGCTGCGAGCGGCCGGCCGCGGGCCAGTTGAGAAACGACAGCGTCGCCGAGGCGTTCATCTCGACGACGAAGGTGTTTCCTTGGCTGAGGTCGATCGCGACCGCGCCGGCGATCGGCGCGAGCGTCACGGCCTTGAGCGTCAACGCGAGCGCCGCCGCCTCGCTCAACGCCGCGACGGCGACGGCGATTTCCGAGGCCGTGACGCTCGCGGTCGACGCCGACGAGGCGACGCTGGCGACCGCGCCGCCGGATGTCGCCTGGAGCGACGAGGTCGCCGCCGCGACGATCGAAAGACCGGGCAGCGCGGCGGCGATGCCGAGAGGCGCGGGCGCGGCGGCGACGTTCAGCATGTGACGCCCTCGACGACGGTGACCGTGAGCGGCGCGGCCTGGCAGAGATTGACCACCGCCGCGTCGCCGCTCGCGACGAGGTCGGCGACATAGGCGCCGGGCGCGATCTGCGCGAGCTGCGCGGCGGGGACGAGCCATGACAACAGCCCGTTCGTCCCGCCGTTGATCAGCAGCCCGTTGGCGGTGGAGAGATCGAGCGCGATCGCCGGGCTTCCCGCCGACGGCCGGATTTGCGTGTGAAAGGCGATGCCGGTGAGATCGAGCGCCGCGCTCGACCCGGCCTGAGTGAATTGCAGCGCGGCGCGCAGATCGGCGTTGGTCGCGATCGTCAGCGACCCCGAAATCTGCGGCAGGAGGAGGACGTTGGTCATCACTCCGTCCTGCGGAGCCAGACGGTCTGGCCGCCCGTCGCCGCGGGGACCCCCGCGACGGATATGATTGTCCATATCCCCGGTGGCGAGCTGCTCGGCCAGCGTGCGTCGACGCCCCGAAGCATCTGTTGGAAGCTTTCGCTAAAGGGCCAATTGGCGCCGGGCGACGAATAGATGCCCGCCGCGCCGCCCGAGCCGTCCGGGTCGGTTCCGTAGACCAGGCTGCCGTATGTTCCGAGATAGGTTCCGAGGTCGGTTGCGGGCCCGGCGGCCCAATAGTCGAGGCCCAGTTGGAGCACCGCCCCGATGCCGGTCGTGGTGAAGGGATTCTCGCCGGCGACGGCGTTGTCGACGTACTCTTTCGTCGCCGCCTCCAACGGCTCCGTCGGATCGGCGGCGAGCGTCAACGCCCCCGTCATCGTCCCGCCGGCCTCAGGCAAGAAGCCCGAAACGCCGGCGATCGATGCGTCGACGTAGTGCTTCGTCGCCGCCTGCGCCGCCGCGGTCGGGTCGGCGGCGAGCACGAGCGCGCCCGTCATCGTGCCGCCGGACTTCAGGAGATAGCCGGCGAGCGACGCGCCGATCGCCGCGATCGCGCTGGCGGCGGAAGCGAACGAGGCGGCGACCTGTTGCAGCGTCGGCCACGGCCACGCGAAGCCGCCGCCCGTCGGCGCGCCGGCGGCGTATTCGGCCGCCGAAGCGGGGCGCCCCGCTCCGAGAGCCGCCGCGCTCCAAGTCGGCGTCACCGGGTCGGCCGGTTGCGAGGCGCTGGCGATGCCGATGACGCGGTTCGTCCAGCCCGCCGAGTTGACCGTATCGGTCTTGGTGATCGGCGCCGCGACGCCGGGAAGGTTGGCGTCGTAGCCGGCGATGACCTGGGCCATCGTCGCATAGCCGGCGCTTGGCGGCGTCACGGTGACCGAGCCCGCGACGGAGCAGACGATCGCCGCGATCCAGGCGAGGTCCGAGGTCTGTCCCTCTCCCGACGTCGTCTTCTGCAGGTTCGTCGTGCCGACCACACAGCACGCGCCGGTCACGTCGAGGATGGCGAATTCGGTGACGTTGAATGGGCCGATCTCGGCGCCGCCGATCGCCGCCGGGATTTCGCAGGCGATATCGAGCTGGTTCGGGTTCGACGGGTCGACGGAGACGGAATTGATGGTCTGCCCGCTCCACACCTGGTGGGTGACGCCGTTGGCGGCGATCAGCGCAGAAATCGAGGGAACCGAGCCGTTGCCGTCGCCGACGAGGAGTGTGCCGCCGGCGATGTTGAGCGCCGCGCCGCCCGCCTCATACGACGCGAGGGCGGCGAGGTAATAGGCGGTGACCTGGGTGGCGTAGATTTGCGTGGTCATGCGGCCCTCAGAGGCAAAATGGTGACGTGGGGCAGCGCGCGCGTCGAAGCGCCGACGTAGATCTGCGGCGGCGGCGGCGCGGCGTTGAGCGGCAGGATCTTCACCCGCGGGTTGACGCAGGTGGCGGCGGCGACGCTCAACGCCGCCGCCGGCTGGGCGGCGACGAAGCGCACCCGCGCCAGCACGTCGCGAACGTTCTTGCGCGTGTTCGCGGAGGCCGTGACGGCGGCGAGGCTGGGGGCGGGGTCGCCGATGTTGATCAGGCAGTCGACGACGAAGTCAGGCCAGACCAGCCCGGCGATCTCCCAGAACTCGCGCACCGCGATATCGAGGCCGGTGTCGAGCGCGATCTCTTGCTCCAGCGCCGGCGGCGAGCCGTAGGAGCCGTGGTCGGCGAAGGACGAGGCGATGCGGGCGCGGTTCCCCGCGTCGTCGCCCGGCGCCCAGAAGTGGATCGAGCGCTCCCATGCGAGCGGCGCGATGAAGGCCTCGTCGCAGGTCGCCGGCTGGCGCTCGGCGCGGATCGCGTTCGCGTTCGCCGCGAGGACGCGATTGTCCTCGGCGCTCTGCGCGCGCTCGAACGGCGTCGCGTTGGGGGGAAGGAGGTCGATCGCGCTCATGAGCGCGCCTGCCAGACGACGCGCGCCCCGGAGAGGATCGGCGCCGAGAAGGGATCGCCGCCGACCGTCGCGGCGGGCGAGCGCACCACGACGTCGTAGACCAGGGCCGGCGCGGAATAGCCGAGCACCGACTCGATATTGCCCGGCGTGACGGACGCGCCGATCGCGCGCCGCGCCGCCGCGAAGGCGTTGAGCGCGCTCGTCTGCGCGGCGACCACGGTCGCGGCGTCCGGGCCGGGATTGAGGATGATGGTCGCGTCGACCGAATAGAGCGCCGGATTGACCGCGCGCACCACGACCTGATCGTTGACCTTGCGGTTGGCGCGCGGGAAGCGGGCGCGCACCGCGGCGAGCGAGGCCGGCGCCGGAACGCCGTTGGCGGCGACGCCGAGGCAGACGATCATCACTTGGCCCGGCGCGACGCCGGCGACTTCGCCGCCGTAGACCGCGACGTCGGCGAGGTCGACCGGGGCGGCCGAGAGCGCCTTGTAGCGATAGCCGCCATAGGAGCCGCCCTGGCTCAAGGCTTCCCAGGCGAGCTGGGCGCGCCGACGCAACGAAGGGTCGAGTTCGCCGGGGGCGCGGATCGTCTGGAACGTCGCCGCGACGACGTCGAGGTCCGTCCCTTGCGACCAGGCGAGCGACGTCGCCAGGACCGCCTCGTTGACGCGCTGGTAGACCAGGCCCTCGCGATAGGCGCCGGTCTCCTGCAGCATCACCGCGGGCTCGCTTTCGAGCGCGCTGGTGTCGTAAGCGATCCCCGCCGCGTTCATGCGCGAGGTGAAGTCGGCGAGGCGCGCCTGCACGATCCCCGCGAAGGTCCATGTCTGCACCGCCGCGGGCTGCGGCAGGGCGGAGAGGTCGATCGTGGCGAAAGTGCTCATGAGAAGATCGCCGGAACGGGCACGGCGACCGTCTGCATCGGGATGACGACGGAATAATCGCCGAGATAGCCGTTGGGGTAATAGTCGCCGGCGAGGGCGAAGGCGGCGACGCCGTCCGGGCCGAGCCGGGTCGCGCTCACCTGGCGCAGCCGGAAGCCCGGCTCCCATTGCCGCAGCGCCTCGGCGATCGCCGACCAATGCGCGACGACCGAGGGCGGGCTCTGCGGCCGGTCGACGAGGTTCGGGCCGTTGGAGCCGTAGGGCCGCGCGATCACGCGGGAGCCGATCGCCGTCGAGACGATGTCGAGGATCGACTGGGCGCAATGGTCCCAGCCGGTCAACACCGCGCCCGTGTTGCGATCGATCCCGGTGCGCATCTCAGCCCCCCGAGGCCGTCGACGAACTCGAGGAGGGCGCGCTCGCCGAAGCCGCCGCAGGCGCCGTGGCCGGTGCGGCCGCCGTGGTCGGCGCGGCCGGCGCGGCCGCCGCGCTCGAAGCCGGCGGCGTCGGCGCGATCACGCCTTCGAGCAGCAGGAAATGCACGTGGCGCGGAATCGCCAGGAAGACGTCGCCCTTCTGGCGCCGCGCGCCGGCGATCTTCATGCCGTTGGAGATCTCCTTGACCACGGTGTAGCTCACCTTGGTCATGTCGACCTTCGCCTTGCCCGCGCTGAGGCCCGGACGCCTCCCCTGTCTCTTGATCACAGCCATTTCAAAGGCCCTTTCACTTGGTGTAGGCGACGGTGGATAGATTGCTGACGTCGGCGGCGCCGGCGGTGTCGACCGTGCCGAGCATGGCGACCGGCTTCGATGCGTCGGCGCCGCCGATATAGATCGCCGAGGACGCGAGGATGATCTGCGCCGCGGTGAGCGTGATCGTTCCGTCCACGACCTTGACGCTCGACGCGCCGCATTCGAGGAACGCGGCCGTGTCGGTGGTGCGCAGCCGCGCCGTTCCCCGCTGCGCTTCGATGTCTTCCGAAGAGCTCGACGACGGCGCCGGATTCTTGTCGTGAAAACCGCCGGGCAGCGCCACCGCGTTGGCGAGATCGCCGTCGGGGCAGAGCAGCGTGATCTGCTGGCCTTTCTTCATCGGCCGCCAGCTCTTGCCCGAGCCGGCGTGCGTGAAGAGCGGAATCGCATGCGTCAACACCGGCGCGTCGGCCGTGCCGATATCGCCGACGATCGTGTTCGTCGCCGGGTCGAAGGAGACGACGACGCCGGGGCGGATGAAGTTCGACTGGCGCCGCTTCAGGTCGGCGATGTGATATTCCAGCGCTTCGATGCGGTGCACGAGGCTCATGAATTGTCCCCCGTGTCGAGGGGATCGGCGCCGGTGAGGCCCGATGCGGCCGTCGCCGGCGGCGTCGGCGCGTTCCAGGTCGCGACGCCCTCGACCAGACCTTGCGTCAGCGCGGCGATCGCCGTGTCGGGCGGATCGTTCGGCGCGCCGATCAGCGCGGCGGACGTCCAGGTCACCTGCCACAGCGCGACGCCGAGCGTGTCGAGCGGCCCGGAATATTCCGAGCGCGCCTCGACGTCCTCGGGCTGGAACACGCCTTCGAGGCCGAAGCGGTTGGAGGCGACGGCCAGCTCGATCGCGCTGGCGAGCAACAGCGCCGCCGCGTCGCGCCTGACCTTCGTCGTGTCCGCGGTGTCGCGGGTGAAGACGACGGCGGCGAAGCGCACGGGAACCTTCCAGCGTCCGTCGGCGTAGCGCGAGGCGCGCCCGGCGCCGACGATCGCCACCCGCACCGCCGGCGCGAGCGTGGCGAAGCGCTTGACCTCGGCAAGGTCGAACGTGCCGCCGTGCGTCTCGATCGACAGCCCCTCGGGGAGCTTGGCCTTGAGCGAGACGACGACGGCGTCGCGAAGAGAGAGGAGGTCGTTCATTGAACGTACCTCTCGATGAATTTCGCCGCCGCGGCTTCAAGATCGAGCGCGTTCTGCGCGCTGATGCCGAGATAGGGCCGCGCCGGGATCGTCACCTTCTTGGCGAACACGTCGAGGTCGTCGAGCAGGAAATGGAGCGCCTTGGCCTCCTTCGGCACGATGACGGCGCCGAACTGATGCACCTTGGCGCCGATCCAGCCCGAACCCCAGCGCGCTTGCGTCGCGCCGGCCTCGTGGTCGATCGAGCGATAGAGATGCGTCCCCGAGACGAATAGCGCCGGGCGCCCGTCTTGCGTGAGAGGCCACGCCTTGCCGTCGGGCGTCGTCTTCTCCGACTCGATACGTCGTTGCGTCTGTTGCTGGCCCATCCGCGCCAGGCCGTCGAGCAGCTCGTGGAACTCGATGCGGCCGAGCGCCTCGAGACGTTCCAGCGTTTGCTGGAGCCCGACGACTTCGATCTCGACCTTGACGCTCACAGCGCCCTCATGCGGTCGCGCGCCCATTCGTGCCGGTCCGCTATCAGCACGGGCTCGTTGGGCGCGACTTGCGGCTCGGCCGCGGAAGGAAGAAGCGGGATCGCGGCCTTGCCGTCGCCGACGTCGCGCAGGAATGAAAGCGCGCGCTTCTCGGCCTCGGCGACGATTTCGTTGCGCGTCCCGGGCGTATTGGAGAGCAGCCCCATCGCCAGGTCGCAGTTGATGTTGGTCAGCAACAGCGCGCCGCCGGCGCTCGGGGCGAGCGGCAAGGGGTAGCGGCGCGCGAAATAGCCGTCCATGACGGCGGCCGCCGCGCCGAGCGCAACCGCGATGCGGCCCTCGTCGCGCGCCGAAGTCGCCGGATTCCACGCCGCGAGGGTGACGAGTTCGGCTCCCCACTTGGCGTCGAGATCGCTTTCCGCGGCGTAGGGCATCGGACACTCCAAAAGCGCCCGCGGCCGCAGCCGCGGGCAGTCTAGGGAGGAAACGCCCAAGGAGGGCATCCTCCGCGCCGAAGCGCGGAGCGGTTACGAGCTCTTGACGCTCAATTTCGGATCGGCCTTGATCGCGGCGAGCTGCGCGGGCGTGATCGTCGAGAGGTCGACGACGACCTCGATCGGCCCGAAGCGGAGGCCGGCGCGCCAGCGCCCGTCCTCGGGGCCGCGCACGGTGATGGTCTGGCCCTTCGCGCCGGCCATCGCCGGGGCGGCGGCGGCGCTCGCGGGAGCGGCGGGGTCGGCGGTCTTGGCGGCCATGAAAGTCTCCGTCTCGAAAAGGGTGCGGGCGGCGAGCTGAACTCCGGAGCCGGGGGCCTCGCGAGCCGTACCGGACCGCCCTCTGGTATTCGTCAGGTCAGCCAGGGCGTCATCAAGATTTCGACGGCTTTCTTGTCGGTGTTGGCGATGACGCCGGCGCCGCTGGTCAAGGCCGCCTCGCCCGGCACGCCGTCGACGGGGAGGAAGTCGGAAAGGAAGAGATCGCGCGCGACCTGTTCGTTCGACGGGCCGCAGACGAACAGGTTCGGCTTGACGCCGAGCGGGCGGCCGAAGTCGGCCTTGAAGTTGATCATCGCCTGGCGCGCGGCGCGGAACGAAGTGCGCGTCAGCGGCGCGGTCGAGGCGTAGCAGAGTTGCCAGAGGCCGAAACCGGCGTTGCAGCGCCCGTCCGTGCCGTAGACATATTCATTGGCGTTGAAGACGCGGTCGGAGGTGCGCGGATCGGTCTTGGCGACGAAATCGAACGGCCGGCGCTTCTGGAAGATCAGCGGCTTGATCGCGCGCGTGGTGTCCATCAGGAACCACGGCGTCCCCGAACCCGTCGCGACGTTCGAGGCGAAGGTCGGGTTGCCGTTCTCGTCTTTCACCGGGTGCTCGGCGTCGAAGAAGTTCTGGCCGTCGTAGCAGGGGCTGGAGAAGCCGGCCGCGAGCAGCGCATAGACCAGCTCGTCGGGGAATAGCGCCACGGAGCGGCCCATTTCGGCGAACAAGGGCTTGAACAGGCCGTATTGATCGTCCTCGATCTGCTCGCGCTTGATCGCGATCGTCGACTCGAAGGTGCGGTTCTTGATCTGGTAGCCGAACGAATCGAGCGAGTTGACGACGCGGTCGCCGATCCATTCGCGCATCCGCGGCATCTGGCCGAGGAAGCCGTAGTTTTCGGCGGAGGCGGCGCTCGGCACGTCCATGGCGACGAGCGACCAGGTCGGCTCGACGCCCTTCAGCGCGTCGTTGAAGACGAAGGAGAAGCTCTGGAAGATCGCGTCGAGGACCGACGGCGTGATGATCTGCGGCATGGTTTGGGCTCCTGGCGCCTATCGGGCGCGCGACTTGGGTTCAGTTGATGAATTTCACCCAGACGGCGCCGCTGGGGTCGATGTTCCACACCACCCCCGCCTGCGACTGCGTCGGCGAGCCGGAGGCGGGCGCCCCCGTCTTCGAAACGGTATTGTCGTCGGCGGCGTAGCAGGGCGAGCCGATGTCGCCGAGGCCGACGGGATCGGTCGCGCTGTTGTTCATCAGCGCCGCGTCCGAGGCGACGTCGACATTGATCGCGCCCGCGGCGCCGAGGCGGTTGTCGGCGTTGCCGGTCGCCACGCCGACGATCTTCAACCCGACCGCGGCGGTCGGCGGCGCGGCGACAGCGGCCGAGCCCGAGCCGGAAAGCGCGACCATGCCGCCTTCCCAGCAGACGGTCGCCGCGGCGACGGGGAACTGCCGCTCGCGCGCGGTCAGGAGCTGCTTGACGATCTTTCCGGCCTGCAGGGCGCTCATGACGGACCTTTCAAAACGGTTTCAACTGGAGGGGTGTTCAGGCGTTGGCGGCGGCGCGCTCGGCGACGAAGGCGGCGAATTTCTTCGGATCGAGGCCGAGCGCCTTCGCCGAGGCGGCCTGGTCGGCGTTGAGCGCGACGGCGGCCTTGCCCGGATCGCCCGCGCCCCCGGCGGTCACGATCTCCTTGAAGGCGGTCGGCGCCGAGGCGATGAACTTCTCGAAGGCGGCGAGGCCTTCGGCGCCGGCGCAGGTGGCGAGATAGAAATCCTTCGACGCCGGCGCGACCTTGCCCGCCTTCACCGCGCCCTCGATCGCCGCGGCGACCTTGGCCTCGTGCGCGGCCTTGGCGTCGGCGGCGAGCTTCGCCTCGGCGACGCCGGCGCGATTGAGCGCCAGGTCGTAATCGGCGCGCGGCACGAACCGAGCGAGATCCTGCGCGTTGAGCGCGGTCGCGGTTTTCAGCGCGCCGATCGCCGTCACGATCTCCGGCGAAGTCGCCGTCTCGGAGAGGCCGAGCGCGGCGGCGATTTCTTTCAGCATCGAAGGCTCCTCAGAGTTCAAGGCGGTCATGACGAAGTTCGGCCGGTTGACCAGGCTCGCGCCGATCAGCGCTTGAACCGAGCCGTCCGAGGGCGAATAGGTGAAGGCGGGCGAGATGAAGCGATATTCGCGGGCGGCGATCGCCGCGGCCGCGCGCGGCGTCCAGTCGACGCGGCCCCAGACCGCGCCTTCGCGCGACTCGAGCTGCTCGACCCAGCCGGCGGCCGGCGCTTCCTGGCCGTTGACCGCGAGCTTGTCCTGGGCGTGTTCGTAATCGATCACGAACGGCGGCGCGAAGTCGGCGAGGAGGCGCGTTACATCGTTCACCTTCCAGGAGCGGCCGTCGCGGCCTTTGAGCGAGGGGCCGGCCGGGAGCAGCTGCACCCATCCCGGCGCGCCGCCCTCGGCGGAGAGCGCCAGCGCGACGCCGGCGCCGGCGCCGGCGCCGGCGTTCGGCGGCAGGCCGCGGGAGGGGGTTGCGTTTCGGCTCGACATGGGGCCAATTGACAGGGCGCGCCGCTTCTCCGCTTGGGTGAAACCTTTCACCCCGAGGGCGGTCCGGGCCCTCCCGCCCGAAATCATCGCAAGACCTCCCGACGCTCTGCCGGCAGGATCGACGTTGAAAGGCCATTTTAAAGCGTGGGCGGCAAAGTCCGACCTGCCCGCTACGTCGGGCTAGGCGACGGGCCGAGGGCGTCCCTGGGGCGTTTTACGCGGTCACTCGCCGCCGAGCCGGTCGAGGCTTTCCAGGTACAGCGCGCCGCCGGCCGCTTCGTCGCGCCGCAGGCGCGCGCGCCAGGTCTCGCCGGAGAGCTCGCCGACGATCTCGATTCGGCCGTCGGCGGCCGTGACGTCGCCCTCGTCGATCAGCGCCTGGACGAGCGCGTAGCTCTCGGCCGGCGCGCCGATCCGCGCCGCGTCGGCGACGGAGAGTCGCACCGCGAAGGCGCTCGCGTTCACCTTGTCGCGCATCCCCGGCGTCAGCGCCGCGAAGGGAACGGCGATCTTGCCGCGCGACACCATCGCCGGATTGGTCGCGGCCGGATCGAAGCGAACCGTCCCCGAGGCGATGCGCTTCAGCAGCCAGGAGTCGGCGAGGTCGGCGATCGCCGCCTGGCGCGCCTCTTCGCTCATCGCGTCGACGCGGCCGGCGATCATGTCGGCCGCCGTCTCGGAGCGCTGCAAGCCGGGGTTCTGCCCCCAGCCGGGATCGATGCCGACGGGAACCTCGACTTCCTCGCCGGTGCGCTTGTTGACGTAGGTCCGCGTGCCGAAATCGTCGGGCTCGTCGGGATCGTCGGCGACGTAGCCCTCGCGCTGCGCCTCGTCGTCGGAAAGTTGGCGCACCCGGCATTTGCACTGCCAGCCGTTCGGCGGGTAATGGGTGCGCCACCAGGGATGATCGACCGGCAGCGTCGTGCCGACCCAGGCCAGATGCTGTTCGCGCGGATGCGCCGAGAGCGTGTGCAGATATTGCAGATAGGGCAGCACGCGCTTGGTGCGCTCGATGCGCTCCCATTCGCCCGCGGCGTAGGCGGTGTTGACGTTGGCCCAGTAGATCGTCTTCAGCCGCGCGGGCGAGCCGAGCTGGACGATTCTTTCCTCGCCCGTCAACGGGTCCACTTCTCGGCTTTTGCCCCACCAGCCCTTCGCCTTCAGGATCGGCTCCAGCCCCTTGGCGAATTCGGCGAAGTCCTGGCGATCGTGAATGGCGCGCGACAGCGCGCCCTTGACGTCGCCGAGAATGTCGTACCCGGCCGACTTCGCCACGGTGAAGGCGTGCGCGTGCTCGTCGAAAGAGAGGTCGCGCCAGTCGAAGCTCGGCTTGATCCCCTTCGCGTCGAAGTAGCGCTGCACCTCGGCGGGCGGATGGTCGAACGCGGCGGCCATCTCAGGCCTTGCCGAGGCCGAGATCGCCGAGAGCCCGCGCCTTCAACTGCGCCGCGGCGAGGCGCTTGGCGAGCGGGTCGGCGTCGATCTCCCCGGCTAATCTGTCGAGCGCCGCCTGGAACTCCTCATACGACCCGGCCGCCTTGGCCGCCGCGAGCACCTTGGCGACGATGGGCGAGATCTGCGGCTCCCAGTCCTCGGCGCCCGTCTCGCCGAGGTGCTCGACCTCTTCGAGCGCTATCGCAGAGCCGCCGTCCTCGGCGTTGAGCGCGAGCGGCGCGGCGCGGTTCCAGGCGCGGTCGAGCTGGTTGGGCGTGAGCGGCTTGCCCGCGCTCTGTTTGCCCTGCGGCGCGGCGAGCAGCTCTTCGTCGGGGTCGGGCTCGCCGAAGCCGACCTTCTCGCGCACTTCGCGCATCGAAACCTTCAGGCCGAGCGGCACGAGCGTGCCGAGCGAATTCGTCAGCGCCGCGACGTCCTCGGGTTCGGCGACGGGGAAGACCGCGTAGGGCTTCGGCGCGTCGGCGCCGAAATTGAGCTCGCAGAACGGCGCGACGAGGTCGCGGTTGATCGTGCCGCCGAGCTGGTCGGCGTCGTCCTCCAGGATGTCGATCCGGATCATGTTGTGGATCTTCGCCTGGGCGAGCGAGCCGCCCTCGTCGGCGGTCATGGTCTGGCCGAGGATCGCCTTCGACATCTGGCGATCCATGAACGTGCCCATGTTCTCGAACGGCTTGTCGGCGTAGCCCTTGGCTTCGATGAACTCGATCGCCATGCTCTCGGGGATGATCGCCGCCGCGTCGGTCGCAATCGAAGCGACCGCGTTGAGCAATTTACGCCGGTCCTCCGGCGTCGCCGCGGGATGATATTTGCCGACCCGGATCGGCATGCCGAACACGTCGAGGAAGGCCATCCAGTCCTTCATCGTGTAGGTCTTGAACATCCACGCCCAGGCGGCGAGGCGCGCGAAGCCGCCGCGAATGGGAATGCCCGATTTGAGCTTCGGCGTGTGGACGATGAACTTGGCCGGCGGCAGAGCCTCGCCGTCGATCGTGCCCAGCACGGCGAGCCGCACCTCGGAGCGCGAGATGAAATCGAAGGTGAAATATTTCGGGTCGCGCCATTTGTAGGCGGCGGGCCGCCACAGTCCGTCGCGCTCGCCCCAGATGATCTCGACGCAAGAATAGCCCTTGCCGTAGGCGTCGGTCAGGTCGCGCATCATGTCGCGGAACTGCGGCTCGCCCAGCAGGTCGCGCACCGCGTCGGCGATCTTCTTGTCGACGCGCTTCTCGCTCGCCGGCTCGACGACGGCGCGCAGGCGCGACAGCGCGCGTTTGCGGGTCGACAGGACGGAGAAATAATGCGGGTCGCGCTCCTCCATCTCCTCGGCGAGTTCGAGGAAGAAGCGATGGTCGCCGCGCACGGCGTTGCGCAGGATCGTCGCCATCCGCTCCGGGGTCAGGCCCGAGGCGATCGACTGGTCCCAGAACGCGCGCACGCCGATCAGCTCGGGGCGCGCGATTTCCTCTTTGAGAACCGCGCGCTCCTGGAGCGCGAGATATTTGCGGGCGTCCTGGCCGTCCGGCCCGAGCACGGGAGAAGGCCCGTGCATGCCGGTGCGGCCTTCCTCGGCGATCATGTCGCGGGGCGTCGTCGGAGTGATCATGGCCAGGTTCCATAGTCGGCGATGAAGACGGCGGGGTCCTCGTCGGAAGCGATCAGGCCGCTGACGAAGCCCCTGACATAGTCGAGGCCCGCGCCGCTGTTGCACTTCAGGCAATACCAGCGAGGCGGCTCGCCCGCGACCCGGAGGAATAGATGCGAAGGACATGCGTCGCGCCGCGCGATCTCCTCGCGTTCGAGTCGCTGTTGCTTCCGCAGTTCGGCGCCGGAGATCGGCCCGAGCTTGATCCGGATCGTGCGGCGCGTCACCACAGCCCCTCCTTGCCGCGCCGCTCGTCTTCGTCCTCGGACGGCCGCGTCTCACGCGCGGTGCGCTGGCTCTCGTAGTCGTACATGAGCATCACCGCGCGCGTCGCCGCGTAGGCGAGCATCAGCGCCACCGCCGAGTCGCCGTGGCGGTCCTTGGCCTGCCCGCTCTTGACCGCCGGCATGAAGGGCACGCCGCCCTTGACCTGGACGAGACGCAGATCGCTGGCGACGTCGGCGTCGGCGGGGATGTCGATCGCGTCGTCTTCAAAGGCGGTTTTGAGCGGCTGCGCGTTTTCGCGATACCACTCGACGGAGAGCTTCACCGCCTCGCAGCGCAGCTCGCCGAAATCCTGTTGCGCGCTCTCTGCGAGCGACATGCCGAGGCCGGTGGCGTCGTGTTTCGACGCGCCGAAGCGCGGCAGGCGCGCCATTACAAACTTCTGCACCTGGCGCTGCTGGTCGAACGGAATGCGCCGCATTTCGACGACGAACGGCGTGACGCGCCGGAGCGTCCTGGCGATCGCCAGCGGCCAGAGCACCGAAAGGTCCGAGACGCGGCCATAGTCGGCGCCGAGATAATGCCAGAGGAAGGGGTCGAGCGTCTTCAGCACGGGAAGAAGCTCGCGCTCGCACCAGGCCTCGACGTCGGCTTCCCTCAAGTGCGCCGGCCAATGCGTGAACTCCGCCGGGCGCGTGAGCCGCAACACCGGAATGCCCGGCCGCGCGCGCGCCTCGATCAGCGGGCCGGGGAGCCACGCGCCGGAGCCCTCGCTAGGGATGCAGAACAGCTCTTCGTCGGCGGCGTCGCCGTACTCGCGGATGATCCCGGCGCGCCACGCCGCCTCGCCCTCGACGCTCCAGGTCTCGCCGGTTCTCAGGCACACCCGCTGATAGAGCCCGTCCTTCAGCGCGTCGTCGAAGTCGAAGCGGACGAAGCCGTAGCCTTTCGTCCCCGAGCGCGCCTCTTTCACCAGTTCGTTGTAATAGTTGCCCTCGCCGTTGTGGGTCGAGATCACGAGAACCCGGCCGCCCCAGATCAAGAGGGCGAGCGCCGCCTTCATCAGCTCCTTGAGATCGTCGTGGAACGCCGCCTCGTCGATGACGACGAAGCCCTGCCGGCCGCGAAGCGAGCGCGGCCGCGAGGCGAGCGCGACGATTTCGAAGCCCGAGGCGAAGCGGACGCGGAAGGCCGAGATCGCCTTGTCCGCGCCGTCGTCGAACAGGAACTCGGAAACGCCGCCCTCGACCAGCGCTTCGTCGAACGCCCGCGCCCACATCGCGCAGCAGTCGATGAACTCGCGCGCCATGTCGAGGTTGTAGCCGATATAGAGCGAGTCCATGCCGCCGTCGGACCGCGCGGAGGCGCTCGTCAGCACGGCCTGCGCGCCGACGCCCCAGGTCGCGCCGGTGCGCCGGCTCTTCTCGACGATCGTCACCCGGAACGCCGCCGTCGTCGAAAGCAGCCGCTGCTGGTAGCCGAGCAGGATCGCCCCGAGCGAAGCGCGCCCGTCGAGGCCGGGACCGGCGATCAGCGACTCGCGCCGAAGCGCCGCCCATTCTCTCTCGGTGATCGCGCGCGCCGAGGCGATCTCCTGCGCCGTCGGGAGCGCGCTCACGTGAATCTCGCGGCGCGGCGGATCGCGGCGCGGACGCCGGCGGTCGTTCGCACGGCGCCGCGAAACGGCCTCGCAGGAGATGCGGCTGCGAACAGCGCGGCGAAGCCCCGGTCGCCGCGTCGCCCGTCGAGCTCGCCCAAATAGAACCGCTTCAGCCGCCGCGCGAGCCGAAGGGCGCAGATCCTCGCGCCCCGGCGCCGGCTCTCCGCCAAGATCGTCACGCGCCGCTCCTTTGAATGACGCCGAGCTGCTCCATGATCTTGGCTCGCGTGTCCGCTGTGATGCCCTTTTCGGTCGCAATTCTTTCGACCGCCGCGCCGACCCTGCGGCTCGCGGCGTCGAGCGCGCGGCGCTTGGCGTCCGCCGAGATGTTCTGGCCCTCGATCGTGTGCTTGTAGGCGCGCGCCAGCTCCATCGCGCCCTTCGGCGTGAAGGCGCCGGCGTCGGCGTCGAGCATTTCCGTGATCAGCGTCTTGATTAGCTCGCCGATCACGACATTGGCTTCGTCCATCCGCTCGGCGGTGAACTGCGGCGCCAGGCCCTCGAACAAAGCGCGCCGCTCGGAAAGCCGGCTGGCGGCGGCGGCGACGCGCATCGCCTTGCGGTTGAAGGCGCTCTTGGAGATGCCCTCGAAACCCTTGGCGGCGAGGCGCCCGTTGAGGTCGAATAGGATGTCCGCCTGGGTCCGCTGGCGCTTGTTGAGCTCGCCCATCGCCCAGAAGATGTCGTCCTGCGCTTCGTCGGGCGCCATGTCGAGCGAGGATAGCCGCCCGCGGCCGAGCCGGTCCGCGCTCCCCATCTCAATTCTCCGGCGGCGACGGCCGCCTGACGCCGTCGAGCACGATCCGGCGCTCGACATGGTCGAGCCCACGCTGGGTGATTTCGGCGATCATCACCGAGCCGGCTTCGGTGAGATGCGCCGCGCCGATATCGGCGAGAAAGCGCAGCTGCACGTGCAGCCAGTCCCGGCTGCGGTTGATCGCCCAGCGCTCGGCGAGCTCGTCGCGCAGCAGCGAGGAATTGAGCCGCCGGTCCGACTGCTCGGCCAGCATGCGCAACACGACCAGCCGCGCTTCGCGCTCCATGATCTCGGAAAGGCTCACCGTCCATGCTCCAGAAAGTTTTCCTGCAATCGCTCGGCGATCGCCTTGATCGGCCCGACCCGCTCGACGATGACGGCGAGCTGGCCCTCCATCTTCGTGATCGACAATTCCAGCCGGTGCACCGTCTCGGTCTCGGGAAGGTGCTCGACCTTGCTTTCCAGGGCGACCAGGCGCGCGGCGTGTTCGTCCTTCGCCTCGATCAGGCCGGAAACGTCCTCGACGTTGCTTTCCACGGCGACCAGGCGTGCGGCGTGTTCGTCCTTCGCCTCGATCAGATCGGCGACGTCCTTGTGATTGCGCGCGGTCAGCAGCGTGTAGAGAGACAGGCAGACCGCGAGGAGACTGGCGACCCCGCTCACCATTTGCCAGACGTCCCCGGGCATTCCGAACCTCTTATCTCTTGTGAACGACGGCCGGCGCGGGCGCCGGCGCGGGTGGGGCGGCCCCCGCCGCGACGAGCGCGTCGGCCCAGGCCGCGGCGGCGCGCAGCCGGTTGGCGGGCGTGTTCGGCCGCGAGGCGCTCGCGCAGAGCGCGTCGCCGGCGCGCGCGAGGCGGAGCGCGAGATCCGTCTTGCGCGCGCTGGCGAGCGCATCGATCGGCCCCTGCGTCGCCGCGCAGAGCGCGGGCAGATCGACATAGACCTTGCTCGCGGCCGCATCGACGACGACGAGCGTCTCGGCGTGCGGAAGGCCGAGCGCGACGAGCGCGCCGGCCGGAATCGACGCGCCGGTGAACAAGCCGACGATGACGGCGACGACAGGCGCGACCATTACGAGCCGGGCGTCGGCGTGACGGCGGCGTCGGGAGCGGCGGTCGCCGGAGTCGACGGCCCGAAGCCGGCGGCGACGCAGACGTCGGAGGCGAGCGCTCCGCCCGGACCCGCCTTGGTCAATGCCGCCTTGACGTTCTTGGCGACGGAGGGGTCCGCGGCGATCGCCCTGCCGAGGCTGACGCCGGCGTTGACGATCGGGCAGTTGATGCCGGCGAGGGCCTGCGAGAGCTGCGTCAGGTTGTTGATGGTGGTGGTGTCGAGCTGGATCAACGCATTGTTGACCGTGCCGATGGCGGTCGCCGTCGTCGCGGCGTTCTGGGCGAATTGCTGCACGGCCGAGGTCGAGCAGCCGGCGAGGCCGAGCGCGCACGCGAGCGTCGCGTAGGCGGGAGCGAGCGTCTTGAACATGGAGCTAATTCCTTGCGTTCTGAGCGCCGGAGGCCGCCGGCGCGCGGGCGGATCAATCCGCGGGCGTGAAATCGACGAAATAGGTCTCGCCGACCTCGAAGGCGTCGATCGCGTCGGGATTGGTGATGAGAAGACGAACCTCGCCGCTCGGGGTCGACTTCGACCAGGTCTTGTTCTCGGAGCCGTCGTCATAGACGGGCGAGAGGCAGATTTGCGCGCTTTGCTCGCTCGGATCGGCCACGGGCATCGCGTGGTTCTCCCAGCATTTCATTTTCGCTCGGACCCTCATCCTCTTCTCCTCTCTCACGCCGCCCGCGGCTCGCGGCGGAAGACCGTCGCGACGTAGGCGGCGAACAGCGACATCGTCGTCGCCGCGTCGGCTTCGGAAACGTGATTGTGGGCGTGAGTCGCGCTGCGGCCGCCGGTGGCGGCGAAGCTGATCGTCATCACCGCGCCCGAGCGCGAGACCATCAATCCGACGATCTGGTCGGCGGGAAAGGGCGGCAGTTTCAGCACGGCGTCTCCTAGAGCCCGAGCGCGGCGAGGTCGGCCGCGTAACGTTGAATCGAATGGTTGTCGCAGATCGCCCGGCCGATCTTCGCGATGTCGATAAACGCGGACAGCGCCTCCGGCGTCCCCGGAACGGCGGCGCCGATCGCGCGCCGCCATGTCGGGTGGTTGAAGGGCGGCCGGGAGGGCACGTCGGGCACGATGTCGCCGCCGCGGGCATATTCGATGCTTCCGAGCCCGCGCCGCACGAGATGGCTGAACCATGGATTGAGGAAGCCGACGCGCGGCGCGCCGAAGGTGACGACGCGGAATTTCCGACCCGGCGCCCGCGCCGCGAACACCGCGGCGAGCGCCTGCGCCAAGGCGCCGCCGAGCGAATGGCCGGCGAAGGTGAGAGGCCGCGTTTCGGCCGCAGTCGCCTCGCTCACCCGCTGGAACAGCGCCTCGCCGCCCTCGCCGAAGCCGGCGTGCAGCGGCCCGACGCCTTTGACCCAGCGCGGCGCGGCGCTCAGATCTCTGAGCCAGTCGAGCGGATCGTCGGGGTGCGTGCCCGGCATGACGACGACGAGTTCGTCCGCGCGCGGCAGGAGATCGTATTCGCAATCCAACGCCACGCGCCCCGACCACGGCCCGCGATAGGACCGGCCGGCGAGATCGGCGAGCGCGGCGTCGGAGAGCATCGGCGTTACGACTTCGCGCCGATCGCCGTCGTCGTCACCGCGCGCAGGGCGATGACGACGAGGCCAATCGCCGCGCTGACGCCCGGCGAAAGGCCGAGCGTGGTCCAATCGACGCCGCCGAGATAGGTCACGGCGGGAGGGATGACGACGAGCGCGAGTCCGAACGCGATGGTCTTGAAGCCTTTCATGTGCACACCTCTTGGTTTCTCGGTTTGAAAGCCGTTTCAAGCCGCCTTGGCGGCGGCCGGCGGCGCTCCTTGCAACGTCTCGATCGTCGCCGGGCCGGCGATCCCGTCGGCGACGAGGCCGCGCGCGCTCTGGAACGCCGTCAGCGCCGCGACCGTCTTCGCGCCGCGGTCGCCGTCGACGATCAGAGCCGGCGAAGCGCCCCAGGCGTTCAGTCGCCCCTGCACCCAGGCGACGGAGCCGATCGGCGCGCCCGTCGACCAGTTCGCCGGCAGCTTCGCCGCCGAGGCGACGAGCGCGGGGTTCGGAACGAGCGCCGGCAGCGCGTCCATCGCGGCGAGGATGCGCTTGACGATGTCGGCCTTATCGAAGCCGGCGTTGTCGGCGTGCGGGCACTCGAAATGGCCGTCGGCGGCGCATTCGCGGTGCAGATGCAGCCCGGAGACGCCCTTGACGTAGTTATCGGGGCGAAGGCCGAGATGCTTGTGCAGCACGGCCGCGGCGAAGACGAAATTGTCGCGCACCTTGGCGCCGTCGCCGGAGTTGAAATCCTCGACGTTCCAATCGCCCGCCGTCTCGATGCCGATCGAGTCGAAGTTCCAGCAGGAGCAATGCGTGCCGCGCACGCGCAGATCGCTGAAGCCGGCGATGTCGTTCGGCCCGATGAAGAGGTGCGGCCCGTGCTGCCAGTGCAGGCTCTGCTCGTAATAGCGCTGGAGGTTGGCGACGCGCTGCGCTTCGGGATAGGCTTGCCATTGCTTCAGCGTCGGCGCGCCGGTCGCGTGCATCACGACGAACTTGGCGTAGGGCGGAATCGTCAGCGAGGCGACATGGGCGGCGAACTGCTCGCGCGTGTAGAGCGTGCCGTCGAATCCGGGCCACATCGAAACCGCTCCGTCGCTGATTGCGTCGCGATCAGGATTAGGAGCGGGCCGGTCCCGAAAGCAGGGGGAAACCTTTCACCCCTGCGCAACTTTCGAACGGCTCGGCCACTCTTATCGCCGGTTTTCGGCTTTGCAAAGCGGCGCCAACAAATCGGGCTCCGGCGCCAGCTCGCGCATCCTGGCCTTGTTGATGAACACCGCGCGCCGCGTCACCCCCGCCATGCGGGCGATCTCGTTGGCCGAAAGCGCGCCTTCGCGGATCGCCTGGCGGATGCGCCGCACCCGCGCGTTTTGACCGCTCCCGGAGACGGGATCGGCGGGGAGGTCGATCAGCTCGCCGCCGTACAGATCGCAAAGGATCGCCGCGCCCTTCTCGCCCATCGCTTCGGCGAGCCAGGGCGCCGCGCGCGGATTGCGAGGAACCGAAATGCGCAGGCCGCCGCGCGCCCTGGCGAGGCCGAGCGCGGCGTCCAGGCCGGCGCCCTCGGCGATCTCGCGATAGAGGTTGGCGAGCCAGAGGTATTTCATCGGCGAAACGTCCGCGCCTGCGGCTTCGCGTCGTCGGGCATCACGGTGACGACGACGCCCGAGGAGACGAGATAGGCGAGCCCGTCCGCCTTGATGGTGAATTGGGCGAGGCCGAGCGTTTCCGCCGCGTCGGCCGCGCGGCCGAGCGAGAGCGTGAGCGACGCGCGCAGCGCCTCGACGTCGAGGCCGCCCGCGCGTTCGAGGAACCGCACCAGCGCGTGATCGGAGACGCTGAGGATCATCGCGCGAACTCCATGCGAGTTTGCTCGCGCGAGGCTTTCTTCACGATCGACGGCGCGATCCAGCCGGGGACGCAGCGAAGCGCGAGAGCGATGTCCGAAGGGCGCGAAAGGCGATCGGCGCAGCCGGGCGGAATGAGGCGGACGGTGATATTGTTGGGGTCGGAGAACTGCCAGTCGCCTTCGACCTTCCGCCAGACGAACCACGCGTACATCGTCGCCGTGGACCCCGCGACGTCCCAGCCGCCTTCGCACATCGGCACGCGCTCGACGAACGGCGCAATCCCGGTCGGCGCGCAATCGGCGTAGACGCTCTCGAACCGCTCTGCGCCTTCGAGCCATTGCATGCGCAACAGGAACGCGACGCCGACGCGCGCCGCGGCGAGCGCCACATAGAGCATCTTGGCCGCGGCGCTGAACGGCGGGTTGCTGACGACCCAATCGACCTGGCTCGCGTTCGTGACGGCGCTGGGATCGAGGAAATCGAAGCGCTCGATGCCGAACAGCTCGCCGTCGCGGCCGTCGTCGGTCGGATAATTGTAGACGTCGGTCGCGCGCACCTTGGGGAAGAACTCGCCGAGCACCGTCGACATATGGCCGAGGCCCGCGCAGGGCTCCCATACGGAATTGTAGGGCGCGGAGCGGCGCAGCGCATGCACGAACAGCGCCCGCGTCGCCCAGGGCGGCGTCGGGAAGAACTCCAGCCGCTCCCACGGCTTCGGCTCCTTGAGCTTGCCGCGCTTACTTGCCATCACCGACGTGTGTCCGCCAGCCCCTTGCGTCTCGCTCATGCGTCCCTCTCCACTTCGGCGATGAATTCGCTCGGCAGCCGCTCGCGCCAGGCCAGCATCAATTTCAGCGCGCGCGCGACGGCGCGCATGGCGGGATGGCGCGAGCGCATCATGCCGACGTCGGCGATCGGCCGCTTGACGTGGCCGGCGAGGATCGCGCGCTCCAGGTTGGCGGCGTGCTGCTCGCGCTCGGTGGAAATGAGCTGCGCCTCGTCGGCGAGGTCGGCGATGTTCACGACGCCTCTCCGTATCGGGCTTCCAGCCGCGCGGCGCGGCGGGCGCGATCGGCGGCGAGCTTGCGGCGCCGGTAGATCAGGAAGGCGGTTTTCGCGGCGCCGTGCAGCGCCTTGCAGCGCTCGAAGGCGATGTGGCCGGGCGGCGTGCCGATCTCCTCGCGCGCCAGGCGCGCGTAATGGGCGCTCTCGGCGGCGATGGCGTCGTAATCGGCCTTGGCGCGCGCCGCCTTGAATTCCCACGCCTCGGCCTCCGCCAGGGCGCGCTCCGCCGGCGAATGAAGCCGCGCCAGCGCCTTCAGCGCCTCGCGTCCCATTTCGTCGACGGTCGGCATTTACGGCCGGCTCCACAGCGTTTCGAACTCGGTTTCAAAGCCCTTCACCAGCGCGGGATCGTCGGTCAGCAGCAGATCGTTGTCCTGCCGCTTCTCGCCGCTCGCCGACAGGTTGGCGGCGCCGAAGCGCAACAACCTGCCGTCGCGCGCGTACGCCTTGAGGTGCATCCAGGCGCCGCGCTTGTTCGATTTGGCGAACACGGTCGGCTCGGCGAGCAACCTGGCGAGCGCCGTATCGACGGTCGGCCCGCGCGAGCGCTCCTGGCTCGGCTCGCGGAACAGGCGTATCCGCACGCCGCGCTCGGCGGCGAGCGTCATCGCCTCGATCACGGCGACGTCGCTCAAGACATAGGCGGCGACGTCGAGCGTCTCGCCGGCGCCGTCGATCGTCTCGACGTCGATTTGCTCCAGGTTCTCGGCGGGGCTGTAGTGGAGTTCGAGACGCGGATGCGCCTCGTCGGCGAGCGCCGGGCCGAGCGCGAAGAGCGCGGCGGCGATGAAGAGAAATCGTCTCATCTGATGTGCCCTCCGCGGCGCAGTTGAGACAGCGCCGATGCGGCTATGCGGTTCGTGAGGTCGCATTCGTCGGCGATCGCGATCATCTCGCTCGTGCCGAGCCGCTTCACGGCCGCGAGCACGCGCGCGTTGAGAGAGCCCGGCTTCGGCGGCGGCGAATAGTCTGGCGGCTTGCGCTCCGTCTTCGCCGCCGGCGCGGGCGCCGAGCCAGAATTCTGGCTTTCCGCATCGCCCGGCAGATCGGTGAACTCGATCTCCGGCCATAGGCACTCGCTGACGCCGGTCACGACATTGACCGCCTCGCCGGCGTCTTCGATGCTCTCCAGCGTGATCTCGATGCGCGCCGTCCCGGCGGCATGGTCGATCGTCGTCACCGCTTTCATGCTTTTTCCCTCTGTTTGGCGAGCGCCGCCCGCAGCCGTCCGCCCAGCCAGCCGGCGAGCCGGTTCCAGTCGTTGGCGGAATAATGCGCGAAATCGTCGGGCAGCCCGCGCCGCTGCGCGTAGGCGCGCACGTCCTCGGGCCAGATCGAAGCGTGTTGAAACGTCGGCCGGAAGCCGCCGAGCTCCTGGAGTTTTACCGCGCAGGCGTGCGCGACCGCGCGCTTGCGCAGCCAGGCGAGGTCTTTGCCCTCGCGCTCCGCGTCGCGCCGGTCGGGCCAGACGATTTTCGCTTCGCGCGCCAGCCACGCCTTCATCCCCTCGATCGCGCGCGTCGCGTCGGCCGGGTCGGTCAGGAAGCGCGTGTGAGGCAGCCCGGTCTGGCGCGCGACGAAGGCGAGCATCGCCGCGTCGTCTTTATGTTCGACGACGCCCAAATGCCAGCCGGCGATCCAGAACGCCTGGAGAACCTTGGCGTAGCGCCCGCTCGCCGTCTTGGCCGGAGATCGCCCCGGCGTTCGCGCCGGTCCGGCGAGGCCCTTCAGCTCCTCGATCAGCGCGCCGGCCTGGCGCGCGTCGAGATCGGTCGAGGAAACGACTTTGAAGCGCGCTTTCAACAGCCCGCGATAGTCGGCGTCGGTCAGGCCGAGATTGCGTTGCAGCGCGTGGATGGCGCGGGTCTGGGCGACGTTGATCATTTCGACGCCGCTTTCTCGCGCGCCGCGGCCGCGAGCGAATTGACGAGTTCGAGCGCATCGTCGGCGACATAGGAGGCGATCTGTCCGTCGCGATCGCGCAACAGCAGGACCGCGATGGCGACGAGAACCGCCGCGCCAAGGGCTCCCCACGGCGCCCATCGCGACAGCAGCGCCCCGGCGGCGACCAGGAATCCGATCGCCGAGAGAAGAGGCAGGGGCGCCCTCACGATGCGCCTCCCGCGATTTCCGCCTCGAACGGCTCGACGGCGAACATCTCGCCCGCCGAGCCGATGCTGACGCCAGGCACGAGCCGAGCCTTGTCCGGCTGGGCGAGCATCGCCTCCTTGTCGATTTCCTCCTTGGCGCGAATGAACGGCAGGCCGAGCGTCTTGATCGCCGCGAGCACCAGCTCGGCGCCCTTGATCGTCACCTTCGGCGGCGCAAAGCGCCATTCGACCCTGCCGGTTCCGAGATCGGCGAATTTGCGTTTGCCGTTATCGGTGAGCGCGGCGCGGTTGGCCTCGCACCACGTGCGCAAGCCCTCCGTGAGCTGGCGGATTTCCTCGGCCAGCGGCGCCGCGCAGGTCTGCGCGTCGTCTTTCAACCGCACGATCGCGTCGTTCATGTCGGCCTCGAACCGCGCGATCGCGCGCGAGTGCTCGCCGATGCGGCGGACGAACGAAGCCGCTTCCTCGCGGCTCTGCGGCGCGGGCGCGCCGGCCCTGGTCTTAGCTTTCGACGGTTTCGACATTGTCCACTCCGAGGATCGAGAGAAGGGAATTGAAGGCGCGCTCGCATTGCTGGAGGGCGCCGCGTTCGCGCGAGGTGAAGCGGAACGATTCCGCCTCCTCGCAGGCCGCCTCGTAGGCGCGAGCGGCCTGCATCAGCGGCGAGAGCGGCGCCGCGGGCGGCGCGCGCCGAAAGGTCAGATAGGCGGCGCCGAGCGCGGCGAGATCGCCGATCGCGACGAGCCCCGCCTCGCGCGGACTCTTGACCAGGCGCAGCGCCGTCACTTTCGGGTCGGCGGTGCTCGCCAGCCTGACGCCGTGAGCGAGCGGCAGGCTGGCGAGGACGCGGATTTCGAGTTCGACCGCGACGACGAGTTCGGCGAACTCTCTTGCCTCCGAGAGCCGCGCGGCGACGCCCTCGATCGCCGCCTCGACTTCGGCGGCGTCCTCGATGATCAGCGCGCCGATCTCGGCGGCGTCGGCTTGCGTGAGGCCGCGCGCGAGGTAGCAATAGACGCGGCGCGCCTCCCGCGCCGCATCGTCGGCGCCGAGCCGCACGCGCGCCTGCGGCAAAGCGAAACGCTCGGCGACGGCGCCGAGCACCGCGGCGAGGGGGACGTCTCTCATTTGACGCCCTCCCTCGGCCGAAACGCGAGGAGTTCCGCCGAACGCAGCCTTGCCGTCGTCGCCTCGAGCCGCTTCGCCATGCCGGCGAGCGCCTTGGCCTCGCCCGAGGCGGCGCGGCAGAGGTCCTCGAACGTCCCCGGCGCCGGCGCGGAATCTTCGAGCAGCCGCGCCTGCGCCTGGAACGAGGCGAACAGGCCGTCGAACGCTTCGACCGCCTCGGCCGAGAGGGTCACGCCGATGATCGTCGCGGAGCGCCCGAATTGGCGACGGAACTCGCCGATCTGCTGCGAGAGGAGGTCAGACATCGCCGCCCTCCTTCTTCAGCCGCGAATGCTCGCAGCCCGACCGGCAGGCGCGATAGAGCTTCGCCCGCATCGCCGACGTGGCCGAATGCTTGAAGCGCTGCTCGGCGATGCAGCGGTCGCGCTCGATCTCGCCGAGGATCGGGCACTCGACGACGGCGCCCATATAGGCGCCGCGCACCTTCGCCTCGACCTTGCCGACGTCGCCCTTATAATGGCCGAGCACGACGCCCGAAATCACGGCGACGGAATAGTCGAGACGCTGCGCGACGTCGGATGCGCTCGAACGAACGCATTCCTCGGCGAGACGGATGACCCAGTCCGGCGGCGCCTCGCCCCAGCCCTTGCGGGCGTTGGCGAGGAAGTCGGTCTTGCGCGAGCCGTTAACGTTAACGCCCGCGGGCGGGGAAAAAAGGGGAGCGTTCACGAGACGGCCTCCGCCTGTTCGATGCGACGGCCGCGTGTCGCGACGCGCGGCGGTGTCGGGCCGGTGTTGGCGCTCGGCCGCAGCCGCCAAACCTTCTCGGCGCCCCCGTTCCGCTTGTTGACGCCGGCGAGGCGCAGCACGTCGGCCGCCGCGAGCTCGCGCACCCAGTTTCCCGCCGTCTTTTCGCCGATGGCCACTTCGTCGGTCGAGGCGGCGACCGCCAGTTCGGCGACGGTGAACGTGCCGAGCGTACGCATCGCCGTCCAAAGATACTGGCGCGGCAGGCCGCGCAGCGACGCCGGGTCGCGCGGCGGCGTGCGCGACGGGGCGACGACGCGATAGGCCTTGCGCTTGCGGGCGCCGGTCGCGCCCCGCACTTCCGCCATATCGACGCAGACGATCGCCTTCAGCCTCAGCATGCGGCCGATCCACGACGAAACGACCTTGGCCGTCGCGCCGTTCGAGCGCTGGATGATGTCGTGAGCGGTGAAGGCCTTCTCCCCGCTCTGCTGGGTGAGCGCGCAGGCGACGCGCCAGAAATGCGCGTGGCCGCCGAGGGCGTGCGTGGACTTCATCGGCCCCTCCCGACGCCCTGCAGCCGCGACGATCGCGCCTTGGGCGCTTCGCCGGTATAAACGGCGCCGTCGAAGTTCTTGACGTTGAGCTCGCGCACGCCCTTGTTGCGCGCCCAGTCGCTCATGCCCGAAAGCGTCACGACGATGCGTCGCGCCCGCCCCTCGGCCTTGACGCGCACCACTTCGAGCAGTTCGTCGTCGATCGCCGCGTTGGCGAGGAAGATGCGCGCCAGGTGGCGAGCATCCTCCATGTCGCAAGGCTCCGCGCCGTACCAGTCGAGCACGCGGTTATGCACGCGCTCGACCCGCGCCAGCTTCTGCGGCAACAGCTCTTCGCCGATGAGCAGCACGGGGACCTGGCTCGCCTCCGAGATCTCGCGCACGATCTCGATCAGCCCCTTGTCGACCAGCTTGTCGGCCTCGTCGACGATCAGCGGCCGGTTCGGCTCGTCGCCGAGCAGGCCGATCGCCTCGCCGACGAGATCGGCGGTCGCGCCCTTCGGGTTGGCGACGCCGCACTCCAACAGGATCGCGCGCACGAAGCTCTTGCGGTTCCAGCTTTCCCCGACCTCGACGCGCACCGCGCGCGTGCGGTTCTGCGCATAGATCGAGGCGTAGCTCTTGCCGACGCCGCTCCAGCCGTGCATCACGCCGAGGTTCGGCAGGTGCGGCCCCCGCTGTTGCAGCTTTGTCACCAGCGCCATGAAGCCCATGACGTTCTTGAGCGGCGCCAGCGAGCCCTGCGCTGGCGGTTTGACGATTTTCCCTTGATCTGTCATTGTTCAGTCCTTCAAATATTTCCTCGGCCGCCTTCGGGCGGCCCTTTTTTTGTCCAACGCTTTGGCAACTTCCCCGGCGCTTGACGCCACGCGGCGCCGGGATTTTCGCTTTGGCGGCGCAACGCCGTTACCTCAGCGCCCCCTCGCCGAAATCGACGTAGGCCATGTCGTAAGCGACAAATTCGGAGTGGCTCGTGTAGTCCCGGAACCAGCGGTCTTCGGCCGGCCACAGCGGCCCCACGTTCATGTTCATGAGCTCCCGCAGGAACCGCGCATGACGGTAACGTTCCGACGGTGTGCTCAATCCGCCGATGTATTCGGGCTGCCGGCGGAAGTGGCTGAACCACTCCTTCTCGGCGGCATCGACGGCTTCGCCGCGTCGCAGCCGAGCGTCGATATCGCGCGCGCTCGCCATCTTTTGCGCCAGCGTCGGACGCGCGCGCAGGGGCTCCACGTTGCCGCCGCGTTCGTCGGCCCCGCCGACCATATCGTTCTCGACCTCGGCGCGCTGCTCGCCGCGCTGCGCGTCCCATTCGCGCATCTCGGCGAACGCTTCCATCGCTTTCGACCACGGCAGTCCGGTGATGGGCTCGATCGGTTCGGCCGCTTTCTCGTCGCCTCGCGTCGCTTCGCCCGCGGCGTCGAGCGCCGGCGTGGCGTAGGCGTCGTGAGCGCGCGGGAAGGCGACGACTTTCGCCGCCTTTTCCGCCGCGCGGCCGAGCACCGCATGCACCTGGTCGCGAGGTTTGATCTTGCGCATGTCGGAGCGCAGCTCGGCGGCGCCCGCCTCCAGCAACTTCTTTTGTTCGGCGCGCGCCTGCGCCACTGCCGCGGCCGGATCGACGCCGGCGAGTTCGGGGCAGACCGCTTCGCCGAGATAGGTTTCGCCGTCCGGCTGGAAGACGAAGGCGCGGCCCATGTCGGCGGGGTCCATGCGCACGAAAACCAGCGTCCCCGGCATCGCCGCGGCGAAGATGTAGAGCGAGTGATCGATGCGCAGGCCGGTCTTGCCGACCGTGCGCAGGCCGTCCTTGCCGGCGATCGGCGCCAGCAACAGGTCGAGCGCGCGGACGTCGTCGATCCGCTTCACCTTGCCGGGATAGGCGCTGGCCGTGGCGAAGGGCGTCGCGCCCGAGAGCCCTTCGTGCGGGCGATGGGCATAGCGGTTTTCCGCCCATTCGCTGCAAAAGCGCTGCAATTCCTCGGCTTTCAGCTCGACGCAGAAGGCGTCGGCGTCGCTCTCGCCGAGCCGGGCGGAGAACGCCTTGCGCTCCTCGATCACTTTGCGGTCTTTCACCGAATGGCCGATGAAGCCGGGCAGCAGCGGCATGAGATCGCGCTGCAGCGTGCCGATCGCGCGCTCGACATGGCCTTTTTGCTCCGGCGAGAACGGCGTCGACGCCTCGGTTTCGATTCTCAGCGAGGCGAACAGCCGTTGCGTCGCCTTGGCGGTGAAATCCGAGCCGTTGTCGGTCTTGACCCGCTCCGGCACGCCCCAGGCGAGGATGGCGCGGCGCATCAACAGCGCCACCGACTCCGCGCGCGGCGTGCGCGTGACCTGGATGGCGAGGCGCCGCGAGAAAATGTCGACGCAGGCGTAGATCGAATGGCGCCCGTCGACGCACAGCACGTCGGCCGGCGAGGCGTCGATCTGCCAGAGCTCGTTGAGGCGGCTGACGGGGTGGGAATTGGTGCCGGAGAGGCGGAAACGCGACTTGAACGCGTCCGGGTTGGTGATTTTGGCGAGCAGCGCGCCTTGGCTCGTTTTAAGGCCCTTCAAATAGTGCTGAAACGTGCGCACCGGCGGCGCGGCGAAGGCCGGGAATTTGGCGGCGACGCACTCGCGCACGTGGTCCGCCGAGAGGTGCGGCTGATGCGCGACGAGGGCGAGGACGTACTTCTTCACTTCGCCGCCCTCGGCGGTCGCCAGCGCGCCTTTGCCGCGCCGCGCGGCGCCGCGATCGACGCCGAGGCGCGACGGCGAGCCGGACTTGAGCTGTTCGCGCCAGCGCGCCAACGTCCGCGGCGCCAGGCGCTTCACAGCGGCCTTGATCCATGGCTCGATCGCGAGCCGGTCGAGCCCGTAGAGCGCGCAAAACGCGGCGTCGGCAGTGCGGCGCGAAAGCGAGGCGTTGCGGGCGAAGCGGTCGGCCGCCGAGAGCAGCGCGAGGCGCGCGTCGCGCGATTCCAGCGCGGGCAGCGTGAGCTGCGCCGCCTTGGGATCGGCCGCGGCGGCGGCGAGCTGGTCGTTTGGCAATTCGACGGCGCCGATCGCGCGCGCCGCGTAAGCCGCGAGCGCGGCGGCGGGCAGTAGCTCGACGTGATATTCCAGGCCGCCGCCTTTGCCCTTGCGCAGCCGGACCTTGTCCTTGCGCTTCAGCCAGCCCTCCCGTTCGACGAATTCGTCCCAGCCCTGGCGCGTGCCGGGCAAACCGGGCAGCGCGAGATCGGCGAGTTCGGCGCAGGAGAGCCAGTCACGCATCAAACGACGTCCGCATTGAAGAAATCGGCTTGGCCCCATTCCCAGAAGCCCTGCGCGCCGCGGGCCGGCTTTATGGGTTCGAGCGGCAAGGGCGAGCTCAACGGCCACGCCCAAAGGCCGTGCTCAATGCGGTCGGAGTCGTTCGGCGGCGCGCCGAACTCGGCGGCGAGATGAACGGCCCGAACGGGCCATCCAAGCGTCGCCGTGCCGATGACGGACGCCAGCGGAAAAATGTCCGGCTCCAGGAGCGCCTTCTGGAGCAGCGGCTCGGCGATCGCCTTATCGAGGCCGGTGCGCCACGGCGCGTCGCGCAAGTCGAGGAGGAGCGCCGCAATGTCGTCGCGCTTGACCTTGCGCGCGCCAGCGTGGATGGCGATGCGCTCGCCGCGGACGCTCTTCGGAGCGGCCCAGCCGCGAAATTCGTAGCGCTTCGCGTGAGCAATGATCAGCGACGCCCAGGGCTGCCAGATCGTCAGGGCCTTCATCGTCTCAGCCCTTCGCCTTGACGATCTCGGCGCCGATGTCCTTGAGGAATGCCTTCTTGGTCTTCGCGTCCGCCTTCGCCCACGCCGCGAGCAGCGTGGCGTACGCGCGCCCCTGCGGATCGTCGGAAACGGCCTTGTCGACGCCGATAGCGACCCGCGCCTCGCGCACCGTCTTGACGCCGGAGGCGATCTCTTTCGCCGCGGCCCGCTGCTGCGCGACGGACAGGTCGATGAGGGCGAGCAGCTCGGCCTGGTTGCGCTCGATCCGCGTCCCGCGAAGCGCCTGCATCGCCTCGCGGTCGAGGCCGGAGGCGATGCGCAGGGCGAGCTGCACCGTCCGCTCCGACAGGCCGACGCGCTCGGCCGCTTCCTCGGTAAACCGGGGCGAAAGATCAATTCGCAATGATTGCGATTTGATCTCCTCCTTGAATTTCTGCGACTTTCGGTCGCCGCCTTTGCCCGGCCCCTGCCGAGCCTCGTCGTACAGCCGCTTGCGCTCGGCGAGAAACAGCGCGCGGTCGAGCGCGTTCAGCTCATGCCGCGCCAGGTTCTCGTCGATTTCCGCGATTTTGGCGGAAAGATCGTCCTCTTCGCGGATGATCACTTGACTGCCGACCTGGAGCTCGGTCCAGCCGAGTTCTTTCACGGCGGCGAGCCGATGCGCACCGATCGTCAGCTTGTAGCCGTCGCCGGCGGGGCGCACGATAATCGGCTGTTCGAGGCCGCGCTCCTCAATCGAGGCGGCGATCAGGGCGACATGGGAAGGCTCGACCGGCCGCAGCCGGTCGCTCGCGTCGATGGAGTCGATATGAAGGCTCTTAGGCATGGGTTAGGCCGCTGTCTTTGAGGGCGGGTACGCGGCGGGATTCGACTCCGAGACGCGAGTCGTGGGAGATCGGGGACGGGAACGCGGACGGAGGCGCGCGGAGATGCGCTCTCCGTCCGCGTCGAACCACTGGGGCCAAATTTCGTGCAGGGGCGCGCCGATGAGGGCGGCGATGGCTTTGTTGACGCGCGCGTGGGGCCGCAGCAGCGCCCGCGAAGCGGCCGAGCGGGTCAATCCGAGCGATTCGGAGATCGCTACCAGCGACGAGCCGTTCTTGCGAACCGCCGCGACGATGTCGGCGCTGTGCCAGCCCTCTTTATTGCCGCGCAGGCGCGTCATTCGCGGTTCCCCTCGGCGCAAGTCGCAAGTTTCTGCGACCGCAAATCAGCTACGGCGTCAAAGTAGAAGAAAATTACGAGTCGCGTCAAGCACGCTTGACGGCTATTCGAGGAAATTTTCCACAGGGGGCGTCTTTGCCGGCTGACGCGCTCAATTTTCTTCGAGAGCGTCTCGATGAGGCGATCGGCGGTCGCCGCAATGCGATGAGCTTCGCCAAGCTGCATCCGGGCGCGACATATCGCACGCTGCAAAGCTGGATCGACGGCGCCACATGGCCGGACGCGGCGGAATTGCTCGCCATCGCCGAGGCGACGGGCAGGCCGATCAGCTTCTTTCTCCCCGCCGAGGCGCCGCCGCCGGAGCCGCCGTTGGTAAAAATCCCGGTTCTCGACGTCAGCGCGGCGGCTGGCGCCGGGCGCGCTGCCGACGTCGTTCGCGCGGTCGGCGAGCTCGCCCTGCCGAGGGAGTTTGTCCGCACGTTCGCGCGGCCCGACGCCGACCTCTCGTGCCTGCGCTGCGCCGGCGACTCGATGGCGCCGACGATTCAGGACAATGCGATGCTGATCATCGACGAGCGTCAGAAAGTGCCGCGCCGTTGGCGGGCGCCCGCGCGCAAGGCGCCGCGTGAGCGGCAAAAGCCTGACGAGATATTCGTCTTCAACCAGAGCGGCGACCTCAGATTGAAGCGTCTGCGCGACCTCGGCGACGATTTTCTCTTGATCTGGAGCGACAACCACATCGAGCACCCGCCCGAAGTCTTCAGACGCGGCCGCGACGGCGGCTTGTCCATCATCGGCAAGGTGATATGGTGGGACAACCGGCTTTAGGGGGCTTCACGGTGAAGGTTTGGCTCGCTTTTGCGGCGTTGTTGTTCGCGACACCTTGTCTCGCCGACGAATGCGACGTCGTCACGGCCCGCATTGTCCAGGCGACGGGCGCGACTTTCGACAGGCGGAGCGAGATCGGCAACGTCGTGTTCAAAGGGGTAGAGTACCCGCTTACGATGAACTGCGGGAAGTGGCAGGAGGCCGAGACCTTCGCCGAAGTGAAATTCCCGCCGCCGCGATTCTTCGACCTGGTCGCACACTTCGGGGGCGCCTACTCCGGACGGCGGCCGGAGTTCATCAGATCAGAACTGGTCGCGTGCCACGAGGCGACGCTTGCGTCGGGAGAGCGCGCGTATCGCGATCTTAAGACCGCCCTCCTCAGTTGCGCGGTCTTCGGCGAAGCTGTCGGAGGCTTCGCCTTCGACGTCCAGTTCAGCCTTCCCGAGTCTCCCTCGTACCGTGCCTGGAAGGACGAATAGCACTTCAGAAGGCGGTTTTAGGCCAATTTCATTTGCATGTTCGCCACAGTTCGAGTCCCGGCCTCATTTGGCTGTTTTCCCCGGTTTTCCGCGCCTTTCCGCTTCATTCCACGGTGTTTCGGCGTCATCCTGTCATTTGCATGTTCGACGGCCCCGCCAAAACGTCGCCCTCGGCATTTCAACGGCTTAGCTTTTTGCCCTCCGCCGCACGCCGCCTTTCGCGCTGCCACTTGATCTTGCGCGCTCACGTCGCTCTCGACGCCCACCGACGCCCGGAGCCGCCCGCTTTTTCAAGCCATTCGCCCGCCAGCGCCCACCAAATCCCACCTCGCCCCGCCAGTGCCACTTGATCTTGCGCGGCACAAAAGGGCCCGGCCGCCCCTCTGGATGAGCCGGGCGCTATTGCCCCGAGGGCGAGGCTCGCGGCCGCGCTCAAGCGCCGGTCGCCTTCACCAGTTTGTAGTCGATCGCGTCCACCAGCGCCTGAAAC
>JBEKGN010000022.1:0-79897 GCA_050012775.1 Roseiarcus sp. | reverse complement strand
CTCAGGCGAGAGAATCATCCATATCTTGACTCATATTTTCGACCCGCTCGTCCCCTTCAATCGCGCCGCCGCGCGCACTTTCCCGAAAACTGTTGCTCCCGGGACTCACCCCGCTTGGGAGTTACGTCGAAGCCGTGAATGGCATGCACCGCTTCGTAACGAATGATCTTTTCCAGAATGTTGGCGGGCGTCGTCCAATCGATCCGTCGCAACACGAGAAACCCTCGGTTGAACCACGACGCGAAGAGATGGACGAAATCCTGGTCGAACGCGGCGAGAGACGGATTCTCCGACGCGTGCGCGAGCAGGTCTTCGCGCATGCGCACGAGGGCGAGCGTGCCGCCCGGCGCATGATTGAGTCGGCGCACGAGCTCCTGACGCTTCGGCTCGGCTTTGGCCGCGAGCGTCGCCGCGGCGGCCTCGTCCGGATTGGCGAGAAACGATCGCGCCGCCTCGCCGAGCGCCGCCAGATCGTGTCCGTAACGCGTGGCGACGCCAACCAGAAATTCGAGCCTGTGCGCCGGGCTCAGCTTGGAATAGCCGCTGAGAATCGTCTGCGCGAGAGCGGCGCCGGAAGCCTCGCCGCGCCCGGTCAGCAGCTTCAAGGCCAAAGCGAGCAGCGCCTCGACGCCCTCAGCGTCGGCGCGGCCCCGCCCGACGAGCGCGCGCCCTCGATCGGCGACGGATTGCAAAAGCCCGGACAGGAATGAAGCGTTCGTCGTCGATTCGTTCATGAACGGACTCATGGCTGCGCCCCGAGGGGAATCTTTACCAATTCGCCATTATCTCGCCGCCCGGGCCGCCTTGCGCAAGAGCGCGGGCTCAGGGAAATATTCGCCGCCGCCCAGGCTCTCGAGAATGCGCCCGCGGCGATTGTCGCCGCGAGCGCGCGAATCGGGCCTTAAGCGATTGTTAACGCTTTCACCCAACAGTGATTTCGCCGTGATGATTCGGAGTCAGTCGACGCGCTGACACAGGGCCGACCCCGATTGGTCCGCGCCGCCATTAAGGCCGCAGAGCGTTCACGCGAAGGCTCACGCCATGCCGCTTTCCATCGTCTCCCGCATCGGGTTCGACGCCAACGTCGCGCATACCAAGGGCGACCCCAGACGCCCGTCCGCGAAGCCGCAGCCCCTCAAGCCCGCGGACCCGCCTCCCGTCACGAGCGAAGTCGTCGAAGCGGACGCGAGCGACGGCGAGGACGCCGGCGATGGCGCCGCCTCGACGGCCGGCCTGTCGATTTTGGCTCAAGCGCTGGCGGCGTACAGCGAGAACTAGCGGCCAGCGCCCGCCGCGCACGCCCTTTTTCTCGCGCGCCTCGTCCGTTCGCCGCGGATCGGCGCTCACGCCGGATGGGACTTTGCTTCTGCGATTGCGGCGGCTCCGACGAAGCCGCCGCAATTCCGTCATCTCAGAATGAGGCGTCGCCGATCACGGCGGCTTCGGCCCGAAGGCCGAAACCTTCCTCATGAAGTCCTGCTCAGTGGTGATGCCAGTGGCCGCCATGGCCCCAGCCGCCGTGGCCCCAGCCGCCATGACCCCAGCCGCGACCGCCGCGCCAACCGCGCCAGCCGTATCCGCCGCCCCAACCGTAACCCTGATTCCAGGCGTAGCCGCACCAGTACCAGCCGGGGCCGTGCCAGCCGACGGGATACCAGCAATAATTATAGCCGCCCCAAAAGTACTGCGTCTTTTCGACCGGCGCGATCTGATGCTGCAGGACGTCCGCGCCAATCCCGTCATAGGCCATCGCCGCTTCGGCGGCGCTGGCGAGCGGGAGGGCGGCCGAAGCCATGAGCGCGGTCGACAGACCGAGCGCGGCAAGAATCTTGCGCATGTGGAGCCTCCACTGTGTCGGCCGCCGGAATTGGCGGCGAGTAAGCAATCGTCTATCAGGAATCGCGTGAACCGCACGTGAATGGTCGGGCCCGACATTTCCCGGCGTCGCGCCGTGGCGTCGCTCGCCCGAAGCCGGGCCTTTCGCGCGGGCGCCTCGGCCGCCCTCGCAGGCGCTCGGACAAATCAGATTCGCGCTTCGAGGAGAATTGCGCGAAACTGTCGCGTCGTTGGCGACGCGTCGCGGCGATGACGGCGAGCGGGCGAGGCGTCCGCCGAGCGCGACGGGAGGGCGGAGGCGCTTCATGAATGGTTCGCAGCTCCTCGCCAATCTGCCCAATCTGATCACCCTCGCGCGCCTGTTGATGACGCCGCTCGCGGTGTCGATGATCGTCTCGCAGCGTTTCGTCGCGGCGTTCGTGATTTTCGTTCTGGCCGGAATCTCCGACGCCGTCGACGGCTTCATCGCCAAGCGCTTCGACTTGCGCACCGAGCTCGGCTCCTATCTCGATCCGCTCGCCGACAAGGCGTTGCTGATCTCGATGTACGTTTCGCTCGCCGCGATCGGCGCGCTGGCGCCGGCGCTCGCCATTCTCGTCGTGTCGCGCGATCTGATGATCCTGTCCGCGGTGGTCGTCTCCTGGCTGCTCCTGAACCCCGTCGCGATCCGCCCGGTCTGGATATCGAAACTCAACACCGTCGCGCAGATCGCCTTCGCGGCTTTCGTGCTTGGATCGAAGGCCTTCGGATATGACGAATTGGCCGCGCAGCAGGGACTGGCGCTGATCGTCGCCGCCTCGACGCTGGCCTCCGGAGGCGTTTATATCGCGCAATGGCTCGACCATATGAGCCGCTGAGACCCCGCGCCGTGACCCAAAGCCTCGCCGCCGTCGCCTTTCTCGTCCCCGACGCCGATTCGGCGATCGCTTGGTTGCGCGACGCGCGCGGCGTGAATCTTCTCGAGGACGCGGCGCCATGAGCCTCGAACGTCAAATCCTTTTCTGGGCCATCGCGCTGGCGGCGTTCCTGTATTTGCTGCACCTCCTGGGATCGCTGGTGACGCCGTTCGCCACCGGCATCGCGGTCGGCTATCTCCTCGATCCCGTGGTGCGCCGCCTCGAACGGATCGGCCTCAGCCGTCTGGCCGCTTCGCTGCTGATCCTCGGCGCGTTCGTCTTCATCGTCGTCCTCGTTCTCGTTCTTTTCGCGCCGATCCTGGGCAACCAGTTGATCGGCTTCACGCAGAAATTGCCGAGCTATGTCATGCGTCTGCAAGCGCTCGCGATCGACGAAGGCAATGCGCTGCTCGATCGATACGGCGGGGAATGGCGCAATTCGCTCGGCCTCGGCAATTCCCTCTCGGCCGAACAGATTCAAAAGTCGATCGGCGATTTCGTCGGGCAAGGCGCGCAATGGCTGCTGAACGCCGTGCGCTCGCTCGCCTCCGGCAGCGCCGCGATCGCCAGTTTCTTCTCGTTCATCCTCGTCATGCCCGTCGTCGCCTTCTATATCCTCGTCGACTGGAACAAGATGATGGCGACGCTCGACGGCTGGCTGCCGCTCGACTATCGCGACTCCGTGCGAGCGATCGCTTCCGAGATCAACGACGCGCTGGCCGGGTTCATTCGCGGCCAGTCGCTGGTCTGCCTGTTCGACGGCCTTTGGTACGGGATCGGACTGACGCTGATCGGCCTCGACTTCGGCTTCCTCATCGGCGTGATCGCCGGCATCCTGAGCTTCATTCCCTTTGTGGGATCGCTGACGGCGCTGATCTTGTCGCTCGGCGTCGGCCTCGTCCAGGGCTGGCCGAGCCTCAAGCTGTTCTTCCTCGCCCTCGCCGTGGTCGGCGTCGGGCAGTTTCTCGAAGCGAACGTCATTGCGCCCAAGCTCGTGGGCGGGTCCATCGGTCTGCATCCGGTATGGCTGATGTTCGCTCTGTTCGTATTCGGCGGCCTCTACGGCTTCACCGGTCTTCTCATCGCGGTTCCGACCGCCGCGGCGATCGGCGTGCTCGCGCGTCACGCGATCGGCCTCTATCTCAAGAGCCCGCTTTATCGCGGCGCCGCCGGCGCGGGGAGCGGGTCGTGAGCGGTCCGGCGCGCCAATTGACGCTCGATTGGCCCCATGATCCCAGCTATGCGCGCGAGGACTTTCTCGAGGCGCCGGGGAACGCCGAGGCGTTGCGCGCGATTCTATCCTGGGCCAATTGGCCGGGCCGGATGCTGATGCTGGTCGGGCCGAGCGGCGCGGGCAAGAGCCATCTCGGCGCGATCTGGGCGCGCAAGGCGGCGGCGCGCGTCGTCGCCGCCGAGGCGCTTTCTCGCGCGCCGCTGGTCGAACTCGCCGCCGCCAGGGCGCTGTTGATCGAAGACGCCGATCGCGTCGGCGCTGAAGAGGCCGCGCTCTTCCACCTCTTGAATCTGGCGCGCGAGAGCGGCGCGCACTTGCTCCTCACCGCGCGCGGCCAGCCCGACGGCTGGGGCCTGAAAACCGCCGATCTCGTCTCGCGGCTTCGCCTGGCGCCCATCGTTTCGCTCGGCGCTCCGGATCTCGACCTGACCCAGGCCGTGCTGTTCAAATTGTTCAGCGACCGCCAGCTCATGGTCGATCCGTCGGTCGTCTCCTATGTCGCGCTGCGCATCGAGCGTTCGCTCGATGCGGCGCGCGCGATCGTCGCGGCGCTGGACCGCGAGGCTTTGGCGCAGGGAAAGCGGGTGACGCGTGCGATGGCCGCGCAATTCTTGCGCGACGAGCCGCCCGCCGGCTGAAAGCGCCTTAACGCCGTCACATTATTAATATTACGTGAATTTTGCCTTGTCGGGCCCTAAGGGCTCGCCGATGGACGGGCGCGAACGCCCGGGCAAAGGCCAATGACAACGATAAAATTGGGGAGGAGACGGGCATGCTCAGGCCATTCCTTTTGTCCCTCGCTCTGTCGGGCCTCGGCGCGGCCGGCGCCGGCGCCGACGGGGCGGCGCCCGAGGTGTCGACTTGGCGCTGGAGCGTCAGCGCAATCCTCGACGCGCAGCGCGCGTCGGCCCCGAGCGTGGGGGCCGTAAACACCGAGACGTTCGGCCAGCGCTACGAGCGCTATTCCGCGTTGGGATTGCCGGAAGGTCCCGTCGAGGCGGGCCGACGCTGACCGAAGGCGCGCCCGAGTTCGACGGCCCCGCAGAGCCCTCCCACGCATCAAGACCTCGCGGCGCTCAGGCCGGCCGGAGGAGCGCGCGCCGGCGCGGCCGCGCGCGAGCCCGAAGTCTGCATGAAATCGGCGCGGCGACGGCGATGTCGGCCATGGCGAGCCGCCTTTGGGAAAATTGATTCGACGTCCTCAGCAAATTTCGTTGTAGATCGTCGCCAATACAATTTATCCGCGCTCTTGCGGGCCTATCGCCGCTTCTGCACACTGGGCGCAAAGGATTCTTCGCTCATGAACGCGCCCCTCGACGTCGCCCGGCGTCCTTCGGTCTGCCCGCACGATTGCCCGTCGGTCTGCGCTCTCGACGTCGAAGTGATCGGCGGCGCGCGGATCGGACGCATCCATGGCGCGGCGGACCAGCGCTACACCGCGGGGGTCGTCTGCGCGAAGGTTGCGCGCTATGCCGAGCGCATCCATCATAAGGATCGGCTGACCCTGCCGCTGCGCCGGGTCGGACCCAAGGGCTCCGGACAATTCCAGCCGATCGCCTGGGACGACGCGCTCGACATCGTCGCGGAAAATTTCCTGAGCGCCGAGCGCTGCTTCGGCGCCGAAAGCGTCTGGCCGTATTTTTACGCGGGCACGATGGGCCTCGTCATGCGCGACGGGATCGAGCGCCTGACGCACGCCAAGCGCTATTCGCGCTTCTTCGGCTCGATTTGCGTCGCCATCGCCTGGCCCGGCTATCTCGCGGGGACGGGACGCATCGCCGGCGTCGATCCGCGCGAAATGGCCAAGTCCGATTGCATCGTCATCTGGGGCACCAACGCGGTCACGACGCAGGTCAATGTGATGACCCACGCGATGCGCGCGCGAAAGGAGCGTGGGGCGAAAATCGTCGCGATCGACATCTACGACACCGAGACGATGCGGCAGGCGGATCTGGCGCTCCGTCTCCGGCCCGGCACGGACGGAGCGCTGGCCTGCGCCGTCATGCACATTCTGTTTCGCGACGGCGCCGCCGATCGCGCCTATCTCGAGCGCTACGCCGACGCGCCGCGCGAATTGGAGGCCCATCTGCAGACGCGCGATCCCAGCTGGGCGAGCGCGATCACCGGCCTCAGCGTCGAATCCATCGAAGCCTTCGCGGCGCTGGTCGGGAGCACGAAGCGCACGTTCTTCCGTCTCGGCTATGGGTTTTCGCGTCAGCGCAACGGCGCGGCGAACATGCACGCGGCTTTGTGCGTCCCGACCGTCACGGGCGCCTGGGCGCACGAGGGCGGCGGCGCCTTCCATTCCAATAGCGGAATCTTCAAACTCGACAAGACCATGATCGAAGCGCTCGACGCGCGCGACGAGTCCGTGCGCCGCCTCGATCAATCCCGCGTCGGCGCGGCGCTGACCGGCGAGAGCGAGGCGCTCAAGGGCGGCGGCCCGGTCAAGGCGATGCTGATCCAGAACACCAACCCGCTCGCCGTCGCGCCCGACCAGGAGAAAGTGCGGCGAGGCTTCGCGCGCGACGACCTGTTCGTTTGCGTGCACGAGCAGTTCCTGACCGACACGGCGCGCTATGCCGACATCGTGCTTCCCGCGACGATGTTCCTCGAACACGACGACCTCTACACCGGCGGCGGGCACCAATACCTGCAGTTCGGCCCGAAGGCGATCGAGCCGCCCGAGGGCTGCCGCTCCAACCACGAGGTGATCGTCGCGCTCGCCGATCGGCTCGGCGCGCGCCACCCCAGCTTCGCCATGAGCCCGCGCGAAATCATCGACTGGACCTTGCGCGCCTCGGGCCGCGGCTCGCTCGCCGAACTCCAGGAAAAGAAATGGCTCGATTGTCAGCCGCCGTTCGAAGAGGCGCATTACCTCAACGGCTTCGCCTATCCCGACGGCAAATTCCGTCTTCGCGCGAACTGGGCCTCGACGCCCTTCTCCGGCGACGGACTCAAGGGACCGTGGCGCGATATGCCGACCCTGCCCGACCACTGGGCGGTCAACGAGGCGACGGACGAGACGCATCCCTTCAAGCTCGCGACTTCGCCGGCGCGCAATTTTCTCAACTCCAGCTTCACCGAGACGCCGACGTCGCGCGCGCGCGAGCGGCGGCCGACCGCGCTGATGAACCCCGAGGACCTCGCCGCGCTCGGCTTGAGCGACGGCGAAATCGTGCGCCTCGGCAACGCGCGCGGCGAGACGCGCCTGCACGTCCGCGCGTTCGCCGGCCTGTCGCGCGGCCTCGTCGTCAGCGAGGGCGTCTGGCCGCCGTCGGCCTTTCTCGACGGGCGCGGCGTCAACGTCCTGACCGGCGACGACAGCGTCGCGCCGTTCGGCGGCGCGGCGTTTCACGACGCCCGCGTCTGGGCGCGCAAGGGATAGCGCGCGCCGCGCCCTTTATTTGCCCGACCGACCGGGCTATAGGACGCGCCGATGTAACTTTCGACTTATCCGGTGCGAGGCGTCCACGAGTGCCAATAAAGAAGCCGTCAGGCAAATCCTCCGCCGAGCCCACGGCCGGCGGCTTTGATCTTTCCGTCGTCGCCGCGCTCGCCAAGATCGCCGCGCACCATGATTTGAGCGAAGTCGAGATCGAGCACGCCGGCCTGCGCGTGCGCGTCGCACGCAAGCGCCACGCCCCGGTCGAACTCTCTCATGTCGTCGCCGCGCCAGCGCCCGCTCCGGCGCCGCCCGTCGAAGCGGCGGTCGTCGCGCCGGCCGAACTCGCCGGCGCGGTGAAGTCGCCGATGGTCGGCACCGCCTATTTGCGGCCGAGCCCGGAGGCCAAGCCTTTCGTCGAAGTCGGCGCGTCGGTGAAGGCCGGCGATAAGATCCTGCTCGTCGAGGCGATGAAGACGTTCAACGAAATCGTCGCCCCGCGCGCCGGAAAAGTGACGCATATTCTCGTCGAGGACGGCGCGCCGGTCGAATACGGCCAGGCGTTGATGGTCATCGAATGAGCGTGACGTCGCGCGCAACGATGCGTCGCTCGCCGCGAGGAGCCGCCCGGCATGTTCGATAAAATCCTCATCGCCAACCGGGGCGAAATCGCGCTCAGGGTGCTGCGCGCGGCCAAGGAGCTCGGCATCGCCACCGTCGCGGTCTATTCGACCGCCGACAAGGAGGCGATGCACGTCAAGCTCGCCGACGAGAGCGTTTGCATCGGCCCGCCGCCGGCGCGCGACAGCTATCTCAATGTGCCTGCCCTGCTCGCGGCCTGCGAGATCACCGGCGCCGACGCCGTGCATCCCGGCTACGGCTTTCTGTCGGAAAACGCGCGCTTCGCCGAAATCCTCGCCGAGCATCACATCGCGTTCATCGGCCCGAAGGCCGAGCATATTCGCCTCATGGGCGACAAGATCGAGGCCAAACGCACGGCGGCGCGGCTCGGCATCCCCTGCGTGCCGGGATCGAGCGGAGCGGTGGGCGAGGACGCCGAAGCGCTCAGAATCGCCGCCGACATCGGCTATCCCGTCATCGTCAAGGCGTCGGCGGGCGGCGGCGGGCGCGGCATGAAAGTCGCCAAAAGCGCCGACGAACTGCTCAACGCGATCTCGAACGCCAAGATCGAGGCGAAGACGGCGTTCGGCGACGACTCGGTCTATCTCGAAAAATATCTCGCCAAGCCACGCCACATCGAGGTCCAAGTGCTCGGCGACGGCAAAGGCCGCGCGATTCATCTCGGCGAGCGCGACTGTTCGCTGCAGCGCCGTCACCAGAAGGTCTGGGAGGAAGGCCCCTCGCCCGCGCTCAACGCGACGCAGCGCGAGGAGATCGGCGCCATCGTCGCGCGCGCGATGGCCGAACTCGGCTATGTCGGCGTCGGGACGATCGAATTTCTCTACGAGGACGGCCAATTCTATTTCATCGAGATGAATACGCGCATCCAGGTCGAACATCCCGTCACCGAGATGATCACCGGCATCGACCTCATCAACGAGCAGATCAAGATCGCCGCCGGCTCGCCCTTGACGATCATGCAAGAGGACGTGCGCATCCAGGGCGCGGCGATCGAATGCCGCGTCAACGCCGAACACGCGCGCACCTTCCTGCCCTCGCCGGGCCGCATCACTTATTTCCACCCGCCCGGCGGCCTCGGCGTGCGCGTCGATTCGGCGGCCTATCAGGGCTATGTCATTCCGCCCTATTACGACTCTCTCATCGGCAAGCTCATCGTCCACGGCCGCACCCGAACCGAGGCGCTGATGCGCCTGCGCCGCGCGCTCGACGAATTCATCGTCGACGGCGTCGAAACGACCCTGCCGCTGTTCCGCGCCCTGGTGCGCAACACCGACGTGCAAAACGGCCAGTACGACATTCACTGGCTGGAGAAGTTTCTGCAGGAGGACGAGGAATCGTCATAGCCGCCGGTCGGTCGCTCTGTTCGATTTACGCCGCGCTCGTCAATGGCTTCGCCCGCTCGATGCGCTCGCGTTCGCGCGGCGCGTTCATCGTATCCCACAAATCGTTTCGACGTTGAACGTTCAGCCAGAAATCCGCGCTGTTGCCGAAAACTCGGGCAAGGATCAGCGCGGTGCGGGCGGTCGCCTTGCGACGGTTGTTGCAGAGTTCATTGACATGCTTGCGCGGCACGCCCATCGCGTCGGCCAAGCCGCCTTGCGACAAATGCATCGGGGCCAAGAACTCCTCGGTCAAAATCTCGCCGACCGTCGCCGGCCTTCGCTTAGTCATCGGCATATCGCGCCTCATTTATAGCTGTGATGCCGAGGGTGAGAAACATTGGCCGCCGTCATGACCGGGCTTGTCCCGGTCATGACGGCGTTGATTATATTGGGCCATTGGTACTGTTGTCGCGATAGCCGCCCGTCGCTATGCGATTCGATGCGACCGGCGCCTCGCTCGAGCGCTTCAAACATCCGCCCGTCAAACCGATTGCGTCTGCGAACTCCAGTTCGCGCGCGTGACCCCGCTCTCCCCGGCAAGGCGGGCGCGACGCCCAAAGCCGCGTCGCGCCGCCCCCTTGCGGCGGACTATCCCTGTTGCCCGATCGCCAGCATGACGATCCGGAACAGAACCAGTCCGCCGGCGACGACGAGATAGAGCCGCAGGACGCCCATCCAGGTCTTGGCGGCGAGCGACAGCTTCGCCGGCGGCAGCTGATCCAGCGGCGGCATGCGCCAGGTGTGGCGCGAAGCCAGCGCGGCGGCGTCTTCGGCCGGCGCTCCGTTCCCGCCGTTCTGGCTCAAGGCCATGATCACCAGCGCGGCGACCACGGCGACGACGCCGCCCCCGCCGAGGATGCCGAGGATCACCTGCTCGTTGGTGGCGTCGGGAAACAGCACCGAGACGGTGAGGATGACCGACAGCAGCACCAGCACGGCGATGACGGCGCCGGTGAAGGTATTCAGCCAGCGCGTGTTCACCCAGGGACCGAGAACGGGCTTGTCATTGCAGAGCAGCAGCAGGAACACCGTCGCGCTCGGCAGCAGCACGCCGGCGAGCACCTGCACGGCGACGGTCAGGAGCCCAAGGGGGGAGCCTGGGGTCAGCACGATCGCCGCGGCGATCGCGATCAGCAGAAAATAGACGGCGTAGAAACCCTTAGCCTCCGTGACCTTGCGGTGCAGGGAATGGCGCGCCGAAAACACGTCGCCGATCGCATAGGCCGTCGAAAGCGAGACCGCCGAAGCGCCGATCAGCGCGGCGTCGATCAGCGCGATGGCGAACATCACGGCCGTGGTCTTGCCGACATATTTCTCGATGCCGGCGGCGATGCCGCCCGCGTCGGTGAAATTGCCGAACTCGCTCTGGCCCGCGAAGGTCGCCGCCGTGAAGGCGATGATCGCCACGGCGCCGACAATCACCAGCGCGATGCCGAGCCAAAGGTCGAGGCGCTCGTATTTGATGAAGCGCGGCGTGATGCGCTTGTCGATGACGTAGCTCTGCTGGAAGAACAGCTGCCAGGGCGCGACCGTGGTGCCGACGAGGCCGATGATGATCAGCATCACGTCGCTCAGCTTGGCGCCGACAGGCAGCTGCGGAACGACCAGATCGCGCGCCACCTGGGCGAGCGGCGGATGGACCACGAAATAGACCGGCAGCAGCAGCAGGCTGCCGAACACCAGGACCATCGCGAAGCGCTCGAAGCGGCGGAAGTCGCCGGTGCTGACCGCCACCATGACGAGCGCCGCGGAGACGATGACGCCCGTGGTCTTGTCGAGGCCGAGGTAATCGAGCGCGAGCGCGATGCCGATGAATTCGGTGATGATCGTCAAGCCGTTGAGCAGGAACAGGTCGATGACGCTGAACGCGCCCCAGAACTTGCCGAAGCGCTCGAAGATGAGACGCGCGTGGCCGACGCCGGTGACGGCGCCCAAGCGCAGCACCATCTCCTGATTGACGTAGAGAACCGGGATCAGCAGCGCCATCGTCCACAGCAGCGTGGTGCCGTAATTCTGGCCGGCCTGGCCGTAGGTCGAGAAGGCGCCGGCGTCATTGTCGCCGGCCATGACGATGAGGCCGGGTCCGAGAATGGCGAGAAGCGTCGTGAGCCGATGCTTCCAGCTCGTGCGCGGGGCGACGTCGCCGTGAAGAATGGTGCCGAAGGCGCCCTTGATGTGGCCGATGTGCGCGTCGTCGAGGACGGCGGTCACCGGCGCCGTGATGTTGGCTTTCATGGTCATGGCTTGGCTCCTTTGCCGGCGCCACGACGTGGGGAAAGCCTAGGGCCATCAGCTGGCTGGGCTTGCCCCGCATCGCATGCGCAGCGGGATGATGAGTCGGTGGTTCGGGACTTTCAGATCGGAACCCGCCGAGACGTCGGAGACGCCGCCGGCGGGTCTACTAGGGCCGTCGTTCAAATTTTTCTCCTTCTGCTCAAACAGCCAGCAGCAACAGAACGCCGAGCGTCCAGAGCAGCTTGGAGCCGCCCTCGAGACCGGCTTCGCTGCCGACCTCGACAATGGCGTCGATCGGGTCCGGAACGACAATGACGAGGCTGCGGCTGTTAGGGGTGACGGATGGCGCAACCGGGCGCCGAGGCGATGCGCTCGGAGCGAGTCTGCGCGGAACGGTCGCGAAGGCGCCGTCGAGGGCGACTGCGGTCACCGGTTCAGTGATTTTGGCGATCATGGTCATGGCTCGTCTCCTGCGCCTCGAGGCGCGGGAGCGAGCCGGACGGCTTTAGAAGCCTTCGTCTCGCTTCGCCCTCGGGGCGGTGGACTTTGTTTGCAGCTTGGATTTACCGCCCGCCGACGCGTTCGAGATCGCGCCAACGGGCCTACTCGGGCCGTCGTGCATTGGGGATCTCCTTCAGCTGGCGCGACGCAAGGGAACGGGCGAGGCCGGCTCGCGCGCGCCCTGGGAAACGGTCCAGACGCAGCGCAACGCCCCGGTCGCCGGATCGCGCCGCCAATGGCAGACGAGCGGGCCCGCGGGCGCGGCGCGCAGGTTCGCGCGCGCTGCGGCGAAACGAAGCACGTTCGACGCCGGCTGACGGCGCGCGGCAAGATCGATCACGTCGCGATCGATCGGGTTAAGGGAGAGCTGGTTCATGGCTCGCCTCCGATCCTTGGTTTGTCCAAAGCCGGAAGGCGAGGGGGCCGTGGGCCTCAGGCCCGCAAGACGCCTCGCGCACGGGATTCCGGCCCGTGGACGCTAACGATGTCTAGGGGCGACGAATCGACGAACCTTGCCGCGATCGTGCCGCCCGAGATGGTACTGCCCATGTCTCTACAGTTGAGTTAAGGAACGCCGGGCGAAACGAATTTCACGCCGACAATCGCCTAATGATCCCGCAAAATCTTTCTGTCAACCCAAAAATTCGCCCGGTCGCAATTTTGTGCTGATCCGTCGTCAAGCGCCTCTCGCGCGGCGCCTGTCGGCGCCTTTGAGCGCGGGCGCTCGGGTGGGTTTTTTCAGATGGAATTGTCCCGGCCATCGTCGCGAGCGAAGCCGGCAGAGGCTTGGTTCAAGCTGGAGATAGCGGGCGCTATCGCTTCTTCGCCTTGGCGAGCTTCACGCCGACGGCGCTTCCGTTGCGCCAAACCACTTCCGCCTCGCCCACGGCGTTCGCCATGTCGACTTGCAACTGGAACGAGTCCGGCAGTTCGGCCCCGTTCAAGGGCGCCACGCTGGCGCCCTCCTCGGAGACGTCGACGATCAAGCAATCGACGACGGGAGCGATTCCTCCCGGATCGGCCCAGGCGCGTTGACGCGTTGCGCGCCGGCTCTTCTTGCGTCGATCGCGGTCCTTGAGAAAGGGATTGTCGCCGAAGTCGTTCACCTGCGTCTCCGCACACGGCTCGCCATGAATAGGGCTGACGTTTTTAATCCCGAGCCATTAACGAGTCGTCAACACATTGCTTCGCAAATGCTTAATCGGACCGACGCCGGCGCGCGGCGCGAGACGGCTCAGGCGACGAAGCGTCGCGGCTCGCGGTCCGTGGATTTGGGCCGACGCACGATCTCGATCGTCAAATGCGAGAAGCGCCCGGCGCCCGTCGCCGCTTCGCGATAATGGCTCGTCTGGCGCTCGCTGTCGGTCTCGATCGAAAGGATGGCGCCGAGGTGGCCGGGGCCGAGCCGCCAGAGGTGAAGGTCGGCGAGGCGGTCGCCGTCGCGCTCGATCGCGCGCCGCAATGCCTGCGTGATTTGACGATCGGGGTTCATGTCGAGCAGCACCGCGCCGGTGTCACGGATGAGGCCCGCCGACCAGCTCGCGATCACCCCGGCGCCGACGAGCCCGGCGAGCGGGTCCATCCACAGCCAGCCGAAGCCGCGCGCCAGCAGGAGCCCGACGATGACGAAGATCGACACCGCCGCGTCGGCCATGACGTGAACGATCGCGGCGCGCATGTTGTTGTCGCGATGTAGCGCGTCATGCGCGTGGGAGCGCTCGGCAAAATCCGTTGCGACGCTGTGCGCGCCGATTTGGACGCGCGCGGCGAATTCATGCGGCTCGGGGATTTCGACGACGGATTCGAGGTAGCCGCCGCGATCGGCCATGGCGAAACGCTGGCGCGCGCCGCCGGAACGGGTGATTTCCACTGATGTCGCGGCGGCGTCGAGCGGCGCCCCGCTCTCCCTACGCAGGCGGAAGCGCGGCGGCGCGCCCGCCTCGAAGATCTCGAGTCGATAGGCGCCGAGCGCGGTCGTCAGTTCCCGCGATTCGTCATGGGCGTGCGCATCGCCGTGATCGTGCCCGTGATGGCCGTGTCCGTGGTGATGATGTCCGTCGCCGCCCCGACTGAGCAGCCAGGCGCTGAGGGCGTTCACCGCCAGGCCGAGCGTCGCGATGGGAATCGCCTCGGCGAATTGAATGGGCGTGGGCGAGAAGAAGCGTGACGCGGATTCATAGGCGATGAAAAGCGCGATCATCGCCAGGATGATGGCGCTGGTGAAGCCGGCGAGATCGCCGAACTTGCCCGTGCCGAACGTGAAGCGCGGATCGTCGGCGCTTCGGCGCGCCAGGGTGTAGGCCAGCGCCGCCAGCAGCAAAGCGCCGGCGTGGGTGCTCATGTGGAAACCGTCGGCGACGAGCGCGATCGAGCCGAACATCAGCCCGCCGACGATCTCGGCGATCATCATCGCCGTGCAAAGCGCGATCACCATCCAGGTGTTTCGCTCGCCGCGCTCGTGATCCTTCCCGAGGAAGGCGTGGCTATGCCCGAGCGCATCGCTTGAATTTCCGGTCGCCGTCATTTCCTCGCGCTCCTCGTCATCGCGGCGCTCGCCGGCCCGCGACGAGCGGATTTCGTCGCTCACAGGTACTTCGCTAGCTGCTTCAAATCCTTGAGAACCGACGCGCCGTCCGCCGGCGTTCCTTCGAGGCAATGCTCGATATGATCGCGGATCAGCTCGCTCTTGGCGTTGGCGACGGCGTTTTCGACCGCATGCAATTGCTGCGCGAGATCGAGACACGGCCTCCCCTCCTCGAACATGGCGAGAACGGAGGCGAGGTGGCCATGCGCCCGCTTGAGACGCTTGACGATCTCCGGGTGGCTGGCGTGTTTCAATTCAAACCTCGATCGATCGGGCGCCGGCGACGCCCTCCCTCATCGCGCATATCCTATCTAGGTGGATAGGATTGGTCAACGGAAGCGCGCTTTGATGGCGGCCCGGACGACCCCGGCGCTTTGGACTATTCGGCCTGTTCGAGATCGCTTTGGCTTCCCGGCGGCCCGCGCCGACGGCGAACTCTTACGTCTTCGGGATCGCCATGCCGCGCTGGACCGCCGGCCGCGCGCCGACGTTTTTGAGCCAGCGCTGAAATTCCGGCTTCTCCTTAACGACTTCGCCGAGCGCCGGGGCGAGATAGGTCGTCGCCGCCAGCGCCCAGGGGTAGGAGGCGATGTCGGCGATCGAATAGTCGTCGCCAGCGAGATAGGCCGCCTCGCTGAGGCGCAGCTCCATCACGCCGAGGAGGCGCTCGGCCTCGTCGGTGAAGCGCTCGATCGCCAGCGGCGCCTTTTCCGTCGAACGCACCGCGAAAAAGCCGAGCTGTCCGAACATCGGCCCGAGCCCGCCGACCTGCCAGTACAGCCATTCCAGCGCCTTGTATCGCGCCGCGCCGTTCGGCGCGAGGAACCGGCCGGTCTTCTCCGCGAGATAGGTCAGGATCGCGCCGCTCTCGAACAGGCTGAGCGGGCCGCCCGGCCCATCCGAATCGACGATCGCCGGGATCTTGTTGTTGGGGGAAATGGCGAGGAATTTCGGATCGAACTGCTCGTCGCGGCCGATGTTCACGGGATGAACCGCGTAAGCGAGGCCGAGTTCCTCGAGCATGATGGAGGCCTTGCGCCCGTTCGGCGTGCCCCATGTGTAGAGATCGATCATGCCTGTCTCCCGCGCCGCGGCCCGAATGTTCCGCCTCGCCGCGAGCGCGGCCGCGGCGCGGCGAATTGGTCGAAAGCAGCGCTTTGACCGCCGCGAACCCAATGCTATAGGGGCGCCGAATTGACCGCGCAATATCGCGAACGCTGGGAAACCCGTCGATGTCCAAGATCAAAGTGAGCCATCCCGTCGTCGAACTCGACGGCGACGAAATGACGCGCATCATCTGGCGCCTCATCCGCGAAAAGCTCATCAACCCCTATCTCGACATCGATCTGCAGTATTTCGACCTCGGCATCGAACATCGCGACGCCACCAACGATCAGGTCACGATCGACGCCGCCGAGGCGATCAAGGCCTGCGGCGTCGGCGTCAAATGCGCGACGATCACGCCCGACGAAGCGCGCGTGAAGGAGTTCCATCTCAAGGAAATGTGGAAGAGCCCGAACGGCACGATCCGCAACATCCTCGGCGGCGTCATTTTCCGCGAGCCGATCATCTGCAAGAACGTGCCGCGGCTCGTGCCGGGTTGGACGAAACCGATCGTCGTCGGCCGCCACGCCTTCGGCGACCAGTACAAGGCCACCGACTTCCTCGTGCCGGGCAAAGGCCGCCTGACCATGCGTTTCGAAGGCGACGACGGCACGGTGATCGAGAAGGAAGTGTTCAAGTTCCCCGACGCCGGCGTCGCGATGGGCATGTACAATCTCGACGCGTCGATCCGCGACTTCGCGCGCGCCTCGCTCAACTACGGCCTGTTGCGCAAATATCCGGTCTATCTCTCGACCAAGAACACCATCCTCAAGGCCTATGACGGGCGCTTCAAGGACCTGTTCGAGGAGATCTACGAGGCGGAGTTCAAGGCCAAGTTCCTGGGGGCCGGCATCACTTACGAACACCGTCTGATCGACGACATGGTGGCGTCCGCGCTCAAATGGTCGGGCGGCTATGTCTGGGCGTGCAAGAACTACGACGGCGACGTGCAGTCGGATACGGTCGCCCAGGGCTATGGCTCGCTCGGCCTGATGACCAGCGTGCTGATGTCTCCGGACGGCCGGACGGTGGAGGCCGAAGCCGCGCACGGCACGGTGACGCGCCACTATCGCGAACACCAGAAAGGCCGGGAAACCTCGACCAACTCGATCGCCTCGATCTTCGCCTGGACGCGCGGACTCGCCCATCGCGCCAAGCTCGACGACAACGCGGCGCTGGCGCGCTTCGCCGATGCGCTGGAGCGCGTCTGCGTCGAAACCGTCGAAGCCGGCTTCATGACCAAGGACCTCGCCCTGCTGATCGGCCCCGAGCAGAAATGGCTGTCGACGGCGGGATTCCTCGACAAGATCGACGAGAACTTGAAGGCGGCGATGGCGAAGTAAGGGGCGCGATCCCTTCCCCCCTCGCGGAGAAGGGGCGCGATCCCCCTGTCAAATTCCCTGCCGCCGTCCTAGATTGGGGCGCCCCCCGCGCGCCCCGGTCTTGCCTTGTCCGTTTTCACCGATCTGGCCTTCGAAGCGAGCGTGGTCGCGCGCTCGCTCGCCGATTTTCTCTCCGGCGGAGGCCTGCGGCTCGGGGTCACCGGGCTGTCGCGCGCGGGCAAGACCGTTTTCATCACCGCGCTCATCGACAACCTAATCGCCGGCGCCCGGCTGCCGGTGCTGCGCGCCTGCGCCGAAGGGCGCATCGTGCGCGCGCAATGATCCGCCTGCCCAACGCCGCTCTCGCGATCGAGCGCGCCGGGTGCGACGACTCGACGCGCCGCGCCTCGTTCGCAAGGTGAAACGAATCAATCAGCGAGATATAGGTTGCGTCTTTAAATTATCGGGCGGCAAATTTGTCGGAGCAAGGGGGCGTGGCGTATCCCCTGGAGGGCTGCTGAGAGGAACAGCGTACGGTGAAAGCGTCCGACCAGTTTGGGGGGCGGTCACATGACGGCACTTTTTGCGTCGTTGCGCCTTAGGCTTGGGTTTGTCGCCGCCTGTTTCCTCTGCTCTCTCCTCGCCGCGCCGCTCCTGACGGCCGGAGCGGCCGGAGCGCAAGAAAGCTTGACGGGCAAGTCGGCGGATGCCCAAGGGGTGCTCCCGTCGTCTCCGCAAGCGCCGGTCGATCAGGCCGTGCGCGCGCCACAATGGACCTTCTCGGCCGACGGGATTGTTTGGGGGCGTACGGGTGGCGTAAATCAACCGCTGGTTTCGCGCGTGCCGGGCGACGTGCCATTCTACGTCTACCCTACTCCGACTCCTCCCAGTCACGATTCAGCGACTTACCCTGGCGTCGAAGCGCTCAACAGCGACCAGTTTCGACAGGGTTTCTCCGCCGGACCGAAACTCAGTCTGACGTACCACAACGATTCCGGGTACGGCGTCGAGCTTTCGTATTTTGACGTCCTGGGCCTGAGCGCCGCCAAGGCCATCGGCCCTGACAATCCGGCGGACTGGCTGGTGATGAAGGCCCCCGGCTCGTTCTGGCAGACTCAAGATTTCCCCTACCAAGCGATGGCATGGAAAGACGCCACGAGCCTTTATGGCTTCGAGGCCAACGGGCGGTTGGATCTTTCCCCCCACGTGACCATGCTGGCGGGATTCCGCTGGCTCCAGTTGAACGACGAGCTTCAGGGGACGTTGACCCCAGCAGATCGCGGCGAGCCGTCCTGGAAAGAGGATAATCCCAGTCCCACTCTTTTGCAGATTCAAAACCCCTCTCCGAGCACGCCAGTCGTAATTAACCCCCCCTTCTGGACTACAAATACAACGAACAACCTTTATGGCGTCCAGATCGGCGTCGACGGAAAATTATGGGAGTTTGGTCGCCTTTCACTGGACGGGCTGATCAAGGCTGGCGTTTATGACGACAACGCCGAGCAGTCGACCCTGGTCAGCATGGCGAAGCAGCTATACCTGGCGCAGGCCGCGACCAACGCCGCCGCCTTCGTCGGCGAAGCCGGATTGCACGCGAAATATCAACTCGCCGACGGGCTCGCGCTCAAGGTGGGCTACGAAGCGCTGTGGCTCGACGGCGTCGCTTTGGCGCCCGGACAGATCCGGGAGACCTACACAACTTCGCCCTCTCCATCTTCTCCATCGACTCCGGTCAGCGCGAGCGCGCTTGGCGTCAACTGCCGCTCGAACGCGCTCTTTCAAGGGGTGACCTTCGGCTTGGAGTATTCGTTCTAGAAATCGCCGCTTTGTAAACGCTTCGGGGCGCCCCCTGTCAAATTCGCTGCCGCCGTCCTAAATTGGGGCGTCCCCCGCGCGCCCCGGTCTCGCCTTGTCCGTTTTCACCGATCTGGCCTTCGAAGCGAGCGTGGTCGCGCGCTCGCTCGCCGATTTTCTCTCCGGCGGAGGCCTGCGGCTCGGCGTCACCGGGCTGTCGCGCGCGGGCAAGACCGTTTTCATCACCGCTCTCATCGACAACCTGATCGCCGGGGCTAAGCTGCCGGTGTTGCGCGCTTCCGCCGAAGGGCGCATCGCGCGCGCCCATCTCGAGCCGCAGCCGGACGACGCGGTGCCGCGCTTCGCCTACGAGGAGCATCTGGCCGCCCTGAGCGGCCCCGATCGGCGCTGGCCGCAATCGACGCGGCGCATTTCGCAATTGCGGCTGACGATCGAATTCGAGCGCGCGGCCTCCTGGGGCGCGAAGGCCTCAGAGCTGACGCTCGACATCGTCGATTATCCCGGCGAATGGCTGCTCGACCTGCCGCTGCTCGACAAGTCCTACGCGCAATGGTCGCGCGAGACGCTCGAAGCGAGCCAAGCCCCGGCGCGGGCGCCGCTCGCCGCGCCCTGGCGCGCGTTTCTTTCCGGCCTCGACCCCGCCGCCAAGGCGGACGAGGAAACCGCGCGCGCCGCGGCGGAACTCTTCACCGCTTATTTGCGCAAGGCGCGCGACGACGTCTACGCGCTCTCGACCCTGCCGCCGGGCCGGTTCCTCATGCCCGGCGACCTTGCGGGATCGCCCGCGCTGACCTTCGCGCCGCTGCCGCTGAACGAGGATTCTTCGATCGCGCCGCGCTCGCTGGCGGCGATGATGGAGCGGCGCTACGAGGCCTATAAGACGCATGTGGCGCGGCCGTTCTTTCGCGACCATTTCTCCCGCCTCGACCGGCAGATCGTCCTCGTCGACGCGTTGACGGCGCTCAATTCCGGCCCGGCGGCGCTGCGCGATCTGGAAAACGCGCTCACTGGAGTGATGCAGGCGTTTCGCGCGGGACGCTCCTCGCGGCTCGCTTCGATCTTCCGCCCGCATGTCGACCGCATTCTGTTCGCCGCGACCAAGGCCGACCATCTGCATCACGCCAGCCACGACCGGCTGGAGGCGATCCTGCGCGTATTGACGGGTAAGGCGATCGCCCGCGCCGAAGGGGTCGGCGCCGAGATCGACGTGATCGCGCTCGCCGCCATCCGCGCCACGCGCGAAGCCGAGATCCGCCACGCCGGCGAAACGCTCGAGGCGATCATCGGCGTGCCCGAGGCGGGCGAGAGGGTCGACGGGCAGGTCTTCAACGGCGTCGCCGAGGCGGCGGTGTTCCCCGGCCAGTTGCCCGAAGACCCCGAGGCGGTCTTCGCCGGCGATCGCATCGCCTTGCCCGAAGCCGACAACGATTGGCGCTTCGTGCGCTTTCGTCCGCCCGTGACGGCGCGCGGCGCGCCGCCCCCGCACATTCGCCTCGACCGCGCGCTGCAATTCCTCATCGGGGACAAACTGGCATGAGCGAACACCGCCCGCGCCCGCGCGCCTTCCGCCTCGACGACGAACGCATCGCGGTCGACGGCGCGCCCGCGCCGCCGGCGCCGACCGCGACCATTCGCTCGCAAAGCGCCCCCATTCCCGAACGAAGCGCGGCCGAGCCGATCGACGAGGCCGAGCGCGCCGTCGAGGCGGCGCAGCGGGCGGGAATGCTCGCGCGCTGGCGCCCGAGACTGTCGACGCTGGTCTGGGCGGGCCTGGGCGGGCTCGTCTCGCTCGGCCTCGGCCTGTGGATGAGCGACCTGATCGAGGGCCTGTTCGCCAGGGCGCGCTCGCTCGGCGCGCTGGGCGCCGTTTTCGCCGCGCTGCTGGCCGTCGGCGTCGTCGGTCTCGCGATGCGCGAAATCGCCGCGCTCGTGCGCCAGAGCCGCATCGCCGAATTGCACGCGGCGCTGGCGCGCGCCCGCGCGAGCGATGATCGCGTTGCGGCGCGCGCGCTGGTGGCCAGGCTCGCCGCGCTCTATGAGGGACGGGCGGAAACCGCGCACGCGCGCGCCGAGGTGGCCGAGGCCAGCGGCGCCATCGTCGACGGGCGCGACCTCATCGACATCGCCGAACGCGCGCTGCTGCGGCCGCTCGACGTCAAGGCGCAAGCCGAAATCGCCGCGGCGGCGCGGCGCGTTTCGATGGTCACGGCGATCAGCCCCCGCGCGGTTCTCGACGTGATTTTCGTCGTCGCGCAGATCGTTCGGCTGGTGCGCCGCATCGCCGAACTTTACGGCGGCCGGCCGGGCTTCCTCGGCTTCATCAAGCTCGCGCGCTCGATTCTCGCGCATATCGCGATCACCGGCGGCATGGCGGTCGGCGACAGCCTGTTGCAACAGCTCGTCGGCCACGGCATCGCCTCGCGCATCTCGGCGCGCATGGGCGAAGGCGTGCTCAACGGCCTGCTCACCGCGCGCGTCGGCCTTTCCGCGCTCGCGGTCTGCCGCCCCGCCCCGTTCGCAATCGACAAGCCGCCGGGCGTCGCCGAAGTCGCGCCGTTCCTATTCGGCGCCGGCAAGGACCGCTGAAGTCCTGCGCAGCCGCCAGTTGCGCGCGGCGTAGACGACGAAGAAGGCGAGGCCGGCGAGCGCGACGTAATGGCTCGGCCGCGGCGACATGTCGGGATCGAAATTGGCGCTCAGGACTCGCCAAAAGTCGATATGGCGCACGATCGCGTACCACGTCGCCTCGATGAGCGCGGTCGCCAGCGGCGCGACGGCCGCCGAGCCGACGACGACGCCCCAGGCCGGCCAGCCGCGGTTCTGCAACAGGCGCGTGAGCATGAGGATGAAGTACAATCCCATCATCAGCACGGGCTCGGACACGTCGGCCTTCGACTGCAGATAGAAATGGAAAATCGCTACCGCCGCGATGGCGTAGACGAGCTGGTGCAGATGGTTCCAGCGCACAGGCCCCAGGCGCCTGATCATCGCGTCGGTGGAGGTCGCGCTCAGCGCGGCGAGGCCGAGCCAGGCGGCGAAACCGATAGTGAGATAGAAGCGCAAGGCGATTTCGGCCGCGACGTGAAGAAAATCGTATTTCTTATCGACGACGAAGAGGCTGAGATGCGCGAGGGCGTAAGCGAAAGCCGCGACGCCGACCATCCGCCTGACCGCGATCAGCTTCGGCCATTGCGCGAAGCGGCGCAGCGGCGTCACCAGCAGCGAAAGCAGGACGAGGCGCACCGCCCAATCCCCCGTGCGATGGATCATCTCGGTGACGGGCTTGGGATCGAGCATCCCCGTCGCCGCTTGGCAGACGATCCAGCCGGCCGGCGCGAAGAGGAGGGCGAATACGATCGCCTTCACGCGAGAAAAGCGCCCGTTGCGCTCGTTCCAGGGGGCCTTCAACCTCGGCATGGCGACGAACCTATCCTTCGACGGCGGCTTGGCAAGCCTGCAAGCGATACGCTGGGAAGGACGGGTTTGTTTCACGCCCGGGCGGAAAAATCGAGCGCTTCGCGGCGAGCCGCGCCGTGCGCGGCGCCTGCGACAACGCTGGGCGCGTCGCCATTAAGTGATTGCTAAGCTGCGTGAATTAGTCTCGCGGCGCCCAATCCGCGGCAATGGCGCGTTCGCGCGATTCCTCGAAGACGGCGCCAGCCGCGACACGATTTGTCGAGCGGCCCGATTTAGGTGACGAGTAGTGGCGATTCCTCCCGAGCTCAACGAGCAACTGACCAGGCACTTCGAGACCGCGGATCGATACGCGGCTTGGGTGAAGCGACTACGCTCGGGAAAGCCGGTCCCCAGGCTTCCGTTCGACGCGAGCGATCCCTTGGCCCAACTCGGCCATCAACTTCTCTTGCTCGCCGACACGTTGAACAGACGAGAGGCGGAACTTCGGCAACTTTTCGGACTCATCCAAACCGTCGAGCAGGGCGTTTCGCCGGACGATATTTTGGGTCGAATTTTCGACGGCTTCGCCGGTCTGATCCCCTATGAGCGAATCGGTTGCGCGTTCATCTCTCCCGACGGCGCTCAGTTGACCGCTCACTGGGCTCGTTCGAATCTCGGCCCGGTGCAAGTTTCGGCAGGATATTCTCAACCCCTCGCCGGCAGCAGTCTGGAGACAATTCTGCAAACGAATCAGGCGCGGATCATCAACGATCTCGAGGCTTATCTCAGAGACAAGCCGGAATCCGACTCCACGCGCCGGATCGTCGCGGAAGGGGGCCGCTCCAGCTTGACATGCCCGTTGGTCATCAACCAACGGCCCATCGGGTTCCTGTTCTTCACCAGCCGCGAGAAGAATGCCTACCGCGATTTGCACCAGGCGATCTTCCATCAGATCGCCAACCAATTGTCGGTCGTCATCGAAAAGAGCCGCGTCTTCGCGCAGATCTCGCACACCGCGCATCACGACGCCTTGACCGGCCTGCCCAATCGCACGCTCTTCTTCGAACGGCTCGAACAGGCGCTCGAAGGCGTGCGGCGCGGCGAGCGGTTAGCCGTCCTCTATCTCGACCTCGATCACTTCAAGCGCGTCAACGATACGCTTGGACATGCGTTCGGCGATCAGTTGCTCAAAGGCGTCGCGGATCGGCTGCGCGACTGCGTGGGAAGCGCCGGCGCCGTCGCCCGCCTGGGCGGCGACGAATTCGCCGTCATTGAAACCTCGCTAAACTTGCCCTCGGAAGCCGCGGCGCTCGCCACGCGAATCGGCGAGACGATCCGCGCGCCCTTTCATCTCGATGGCCACGAAATCGCGGCGGACGTCAGCATCGGCATTTCCCTCGCGCCGAATTACACTAGCGACAGCAGTGAATTGCTGAGAATGGCCGACGTGGCTCTCTACGAGGCCAAGAACAACGGACGCGGCTCGTATTGCTTCTTTCGAGCGGATATGAACGAACGCGTGCGCGCTCGGATCGAACTGGAGCGAGACCTCCGCCGCGCGCTCGCCGACGGCGAGTTCGAGTTGCATTATCAGCCGATCGTCAATCTTCGAGACGACAGGATCGTCGCCTTTGAGGCGCTGGTGCGCTGGCGCCATCCCGAGCGCGGGCTGATCCCGCCGGCCGAGTTCATCCCGGTCGCGGAGGACATGGGCCTCATCGTCGCGTTGGGCGAGTGGGTGTTGAGAACGGCGTGCGCCGAGGCCGCGAAATGGCCGGACGACATTCGAGTCGCCGTCAACGTGTCGACCATTCAGTTGTCCGACAAGAATCTCGTCGCCGCGGTCGTCGACGCCACGCGCGCGGCGTGTCTGCAGCCCGGCAGGCTGGAGATCGAGGTCACGGAATCGGTCTTCATCGACAACACGGTGGCGATCCTCGCCACCCTGAAAGAGCTGCACGACTACGGCGTCACAACCGCCATCGATGATTTCGGCACCGGATTCTCCTCGCTCAGCTACCTCCTGACTTTCCCATTTGGCAGGATCAAGATCGATCGCGCCTTCGTCGCCGGGCTCCCCGACAAGAAGGAGTCGCGCGCGATCGTGCGCGCCGTCTCTCAGCTCGCCCGAAGCCTCGACATCGGCGTGACCGCCGAAGGCGTCGAGACCGAACAGCAATTGCGGCATGTCCGAATCCTCGGCTGCACCGAAATGCAGGGATTCCTGTTCAGCCGTCCACGACCGGCGGCGGAACTGCACAGGCTCTTTCTACAGCCTGCCGTCGCTGGGGACGACGAGCCGGCGAGGGGTTCTCGACGCCGATCCGGGACTGAATCCGCCAAGCGCCGGGCCTGAGCAGGCTCGAGAGGTCACGGCGCCGCAGGGAGCCACGTCTTATCCGGATCGTACTCGCTCATGCGGCGCGCGATGGCGACCGTGTTTGGGCCGAGATTCTTCTCAAACACGACGCCGTTCTGGTTCACGACGAAGGTCATCACCCCGGAATCGTCGTATGTCGCGGGGAACGCCACCAGCGCGAACCCGCCGGTCAGATGCCCCTTGACGAGGTAATCCCGGGCGCCGCCCGGCGCGCTTTTTCCCTGGCGCGTCAGAACCCTGTAATAATAGCCGTGGAACGGCGCCCGGCCCTCGGCGGCGGCCGCGCCGAAGCCCTCGGCCTCGGCGGCGGCGACGAGCGGGCCGAGTGGGCTTTCTTCCTCGCCCCGCGAGATTGGCCAGTAGAGCCCGTCGCGTTTGCCCCCGGCGCTCGCGACACGCCGCGCATATTCGTGGAGCCCATCGCCGAGACGATCCTTCGCGGCATACTCGCGTTGCGCCTCGACATAGGCGCGGCAGACCTCGATCGCGTTCAGCTCGTCCCGGCCGATCCGGCGATCGATGATTTGCTCGGCGCCGGCCTTGACGTCGAAGCGCCAGCCCGCTCCTCGTTTGACGAGCGGAATTGGATAGGGCCATTCCTCCTTGCCAAGGACGATGATCGCCTTGTCCGCGCCTTCCGTCTCGAGCCGATGCGCGTCGTCATATGACGAGGCGAGCCGCTCCCGCGCCTCCTTCTCCGCAATCGGATCGCCCGAACTGACGAGCCGGTCGCCAGCCGATCCAAATATCGCGAGGATTTCGTTTTTGCCGCCGCTCCGCCACGCCGCGGCCAGGGCCGCGGCCGCCTGTTCGGGCGAGGAAAACGCCAGCGCTTCCGCGGCGAAGGCGCCGCCGCCCGCCGAGGAAACGAGGCTGGCCGCCGCCAAGGCGACCGACAGAACGAGGCCGGCCAGTCGAAGCCGCGGCAAAAGCTCGGGGGCGCTTGGGTCTGGCGTCAGCATTTCGACCTCTCGGAGTTGGTCTCGATCGCCGCATATCGTCATCGGAACCTCGCGCCGCCGCCCGAGGGCGCGAAATGGGGCGCAAAACCTCCCGGCGCCGTCGGCGCCGACATCCGGCTGGAAAATCCGCGTTCGCTCTGCATTCGCACGTCGGCGCCGCGCCCGAAGGATTCGAAGGCCGGCGGGACGTGTCTGACCGCAGGCGGCGCCACGACGCCACCCGCCGGCGCCGGTCCGACGCGCGGCGCCGTATAGATTTGCGGCGTCGCGCCTGTCGGATAGCCACGGAACGCCCGACGCCCCTCTGGCGAAGCCGTAATCCCGGCAAATCGGGCGCGCAGGTTCGGATCGCGATAGGGAACGCCATGGCGATGGGACGGATCGTGCCGCCAGACGGCGTCGCCGATCGGCGGGCGATGCCCATTGAGCGCCGCGAACTTGTCGCGATCGATGTCGATTCGATGCTGGCGCCAATTCCAGTGGCGCCAGCCCCAGAGCGGCTCGATGATCGGCGCGCCGAACCATCCGCAGCCGAAGGCGCCGACCGTCGCCCCGTCGAAAAACTCGGGAAAATAGTCCGCGGGATAGGCCGGATATGGCCACGCCCCGTAAACGAGCGAAGGGTCGCAGACTGGGAAATAGACGATTTCGGAGCTCGGCGGTTCGATCGTGATCTCCGGCTCAGCCGTCGTCACCGCCGCCTGGGGCGCCGAAACGAGCACGCCGGCCGATTGGGCGCGCCGACGCAGACGCTGGATCGAATTCATCACCGCCGCCTCATCGGCCAGAAAGGCTTCGCCGAGGCGTTCGGTCCATTCGAGCTTGCTGTCCATCATGTGCAAGATGCGCGGATAGGGGACGAGCGACGTGACGCTTGGATCCCAATTTTGCTGCTCCAGCGCCGCGGTCAGTTGCTCGCCCTTGAGCGAAGCATTGTGCGGGTCCTCGAGCCAGCGATCGGCCTCGATCACTTCGAGCGGATAGGTCGCCGCCATCAGGATATCGACGAGGAGGCCGTCCGGATAAAGCGCGATCGGCGCCAACATCGGGTCGAGCTGTTCGGGCGTGAGCTGCGGGGCGGCCTCGGCCTGCGGCGTCGGCGACGGAGTCTGCGCCGGGGCGCCCGACGCCCCGAGAATGATGGCGACAACGGCGCCGGCGATCGCCTGGAGCAGTTTGCCCTTCATGTTCTGTCCCTTCGCGCAGTCGCAAAGCCGCCGAGCGCCCCCACAAGCCCAGTAAGGAGCGCTTGGCGGCCTCAATCCATGATTTGCGTCAATGCATCGAGACTTGGCCGCCGATCGCCGCGAACGAACGCGGCCAAACGGCAAGCGCGCCGCCGAGCTTTTGAGCGACGCGCGGGCCCCGCCCCCTCAGCTCACCCCGAGCTTGCGCTGCAAGTTCGTCGACGAGGTCGTGTACTGGAACAGCAGCTTCTTGTCGGGATAGACGTAGCGGTGCGCCTTTTGCGCGGCGAGCGCGGCTTCGTGGAAGCCCGACAGGATCAGCTTCAGTTTGCCGGGATAGGTGATGATGTCGCCGACCGCGAAAACGCCGGGGACGTTGGTCTCGAATTTCTCGGTGTCGGTCGGGATGAGGTTCTCGTGCAGATTGAGGCCCCAATCGGCGAGCGGTCCGAGCTTCATCGTCAGGCCGTAGAACGCCAGCAGATCGTCGCATTCGACATCGAACGTCGCCTGATCGGCGCCCCGCAGCGTCACCGCGCTCAATTGGCCGTCGGCGCCCTTGAGGCCCGCGAGCTGGGCGATCGCCAGGTCCATCTTGTTTTCCGCCACCAGCGCGCGCATCGCGTTGACCGAGTGCGGCGCGGCGCGGAATTCGTCGCGGCGGTGGACGAGCGTGATCCGGCTGGCGACGGGATAGAGGTTGAGAACCCAGTCGAGCGCCGAATCCCCGCCGCCCGCGATCACGACGCGGCGGCCGCGGAAATGCTCGATTCTGCGCACGGAATAGAAGACGCTCTTGCCCTCGTAGGGCTCGACGCCCGGCGTCGGCGGACGCTTGGGCTGGAACGACCCGCCGCCCGCCGCGATCAGCACGACCTTGGCTTCGAGAACCGTGCCGGCGTCGGTGGCGACGCGGAACAAAGGCCGCTCCGGCGTGCCCAACACTTCGAGCTTCTCGACCATTTCGCCCAAGTGGAAGGTCGGCCCAAAAGGGTGGATCTGCCGGCTCAGGTTGTCGACCAGCCCCTGGCCGGTGATCACGGGAAAGCCGGGAATGTCGTAGATCGGCTTTTCCGGGTAGAGTTCGGCGCATTGGCCGCCGATCTTGGGCAGAATGTCGATGAGATGGGCCTTGATGTCGAGCAGGCCCAATTCGAACACCGCAAACAGGCCGATCGGCCCGGCGCCGACGATGATCGCGTCGGTTTGGATCACTTCGCTCATCGCGTTCATCCCTGCTTGGTCGGGGTCGTCACGACGAGGCCGTCCAGCGCCTCAGTGACCTTGATCTGGCAGGAGAGGCGCGAATTCGGCCGCACGTCGGCGGCGAAATCGAGCATGTCCTCTTCCATTTGCGAGGGTTTGCCGACGATATCCGTCCATTTTGGCTCGACATAGACATGGCAGGTCGCGCAGGCGCAGGCGCCGCCGCATTCCGCTTCGATGCCGGGAATGGAATTGCGCAGCGCCGTCTCCATCACCGTCGAGCCCACCTGGGCCTCGACCGTGCGCGACGCGCCGGATGCGTCAATGAATGTCACTTTTGTCATCGGGACTGCGTCTTCCTTATCTCTGGCGAACTCTTCGAACCGCGCGCGGACGAGGACGCGGCCGTCCAAGGGGCCGTTTTCGCGCGCGCCTACATAAAGCGCGCCGCCGGACAACGGAAGGGCGTTTTCACGATCCCAATTATCGGGAGCCGCGCCAAAGAGCCGCGGCGGAAGGTCAGCCGCGCAGCCGCGCGATCACGGCGCGGGCCTCGGCGATCGCCTCGGCGAGCGCCGCGAGGGCCGCTTCGATCTCGAATTTTTCGGCGTTTGGCCGTTCGAGCGACGTTTCGAGCGCCTGCGCGGCGCGCGCCACGGGTCCGGCGCCGACGGCGAGCGCCGATCCGCGCAGCATGTGCGCGGCGTCGACGCGGCCGCGACGCGGCGCGTCCTCGGCCGACAATTGCGCCAACAGGCTCGCCGATTGGCGGTCGAAAAGGCCGAGCAGTTCCTCCTCCAGCGCCGAATCGTTGTCCGTCTGGCGGGCCAAATGGACGAGGTCGATGGCGGGTTCGCAGGCGGACAAGTCATTCAGACCGGGAAAGGCGGGGCGGGGCGGGCTTTGGCGCGTCGGCGCGAGAATTGCGGACATTGCCATCTCCAGATGGGCGGAAGTCCGTCAGTTTTCCACGGAAATCCGCAAGAATCGTTACGGGCCGCCCCTCGTCCCGACTGAGCTTGTGGGAATATGGTAACCGAAGCGTTAACGACGTTTCAAAGATGCGATTCCGTAGATGTTTCAATCTCGCCTCGCGACCTGTAGACTGACATTGGTTAACGCTCGGAGCGCCGCGACGCGAGGCCAGATGCGGCGCGCGTGCGAAAGGGCGCTTCGCGACGAGCCATGGCCTGTCGCGATCGATCGAATGAGGCGGATGCAATGGCGCAGAAACAAACGGCTCAGGACGCGGTTTCCGCGGCGATGTCGGCTATCGAGGACGCTTTGAATTTGTCCTCCGACGAAAGCCGCGTCGAGGAGGCCGCGCCCCCGGTCCCCAGTTCCGATCCCGGGCTCGCCCCTGTCAAGCCTTTGCCTGCCGCCCCTGCGGCGTCGGCCGCAGCGCCGAAGACGCTTCCGGCGCAAGAGCCCGGCGAGCCGCCGCTGTTCGTTCGCCGCCAGCCGCCCCAACCCGAGGAGGCCAAGCCGACTCTCAGCGCGCAGACTCCGCCGGCCAATGACGATCGTCCCGCGATCGGCCCGATCGTTCAGGCGCTGCAGTCGCGCCGTCCGAGCCGGGCGCCTTTCGTGGCGGCCGCCGTCGCGGCGGTCGTCTGGCTGGGGCTCTGCGTGGCCTATGCGGTTTCGCGCTATCCCGCGACGGGAATGGATCTGGCGGCGGCGCGCGATTATGTTTTGCGGCCCGAGACGGTCTTGCTCGTCTTGGCGGCGCTCGGACCGATGATCCTCCTGTTCGGCTTCGCCGCCTTGGCGCGCCGGCTGCAGGAATTGCGCATCTCGGCGGGCTCGATCACGCAGGTCGCGTTGCGGCTGGCGGAGCCCGAAACCGTGGCGGGCGAGCAGGTCGCCACGCTGTCGCAGGCGATCCGCCGGGAAATCGCCTCGATGGGCGACGGCATCGAGCGCGCGCTGGCCCGCGCCGCCGAGTTGGAGACCCTCGTCCGTTCCGAGGTGTCGACGCTCGAGCGCGCCTATTCCGACAACGAACGCCGCATTCGCTCGCTGATCGCCGAGATGGCCGACCAGCGCGAGGCCATCGTCGCCAACGGCGGCCGCGTGCGCGCCGTCATAGGCGATGCGCATCAGGGGATCGCCGCCGATCTCGAAAATATCGCCGAGCGCCTCGGCGAACGCATTTCCAACGTCGGCGAGCGCGTCGCCACCGCGCTCGGCGTCTCCTCGGGGGAGATCGCGATCGCGATGGACCGGGCGGGTTCCGCGACCGTCGACCGGATCGCCGCGCAGGGCGCGCAAATGCAGCAATCCCTGACCGCCGTCGGCGAGGACGTCGCGGCGCAGCTCGCCGACGCCAGCGGCCGAAGCGCGGACGAGATCGTCGCGCGCGTGGCCGACATCGATCAAAGAATCCGGGCTACCGGTGAGACCCTCGTCGCCGATTTTAGCGAGCGCAACGAGGACTTCGTCAAACGCATCGCGGCCAACGGCGACGCCGCCGTTGAAGCGTTGCGATCCCATGGCGAGGCCGTCTCGTCGCAATTGATTGCGTCGACGGAGGCCGCGACGAACGTGTTGGCGACGCAAAGCGGCGAAATCGTGGGCCGCATCGACGCGAGTGGCGCTCAAACCGTCGAGGCGATCCAATTGCACGGCGAAGCCGTGGCGACGCGCCTGGCCATGGCCAGCCAAGCCTTGGCGCGAGATTTCAGCGAGCGAAGCGACGACCTCGTCGATCGCGTCGACGCCACCGGTCGCCGTCTTTCCGAGACGGTGTTCACCCACGGCGACGGCCTCGTCTCACGGCTCAACGAGGCGTCCGAGCGGCTGCACGAAACGATCGTGGTGCGCGGGCAAACGTTCGAGGACGCGCTCGCCACATCCAACGAGCGGCTGGCTTCCGCCTTGAGCGCCAGGACCGAAGACGCGCGCGCCGTCTTGGACGCCGCCGGCGCCATTTGGTCGGAGCATTTCGACGCGCGCCATGCGCAGCTGCGCGGCTTCATCGACGAATCCGCGGGCGCTTTGAGCGGCCAGATCGAGGAATCCGCGCGGCGGGCGGTCGAGGCGATCGCGAACCAGGGCGCGACGACCCAGGACCGCTTTGAAGAGGCCTCGCAAGCGTCTCTGGCGCAATGGAGCGATCAAGTCGCGCAGGTCGGCGAAAAGTTCGGCTCCGTCGCGGGCGAGGCCGTCGCCTCGATCGCCGTCGCCGGCGACAGCATGCATGACACGTTGGCGTCGACGATCGCGACATTCGAAGAAACGCTGGGCGCGCGCGGCGGCGCGCTGGTCAACGCGTTGACCACCCAGACTCGGCAGCTGGACGAGCAACTGAATTCGCTTGCGGGTCTGGTGGGAGACGGCGGCGACAGCGTCGTCGAACGAATCGGCGCCCACGCCACGCGCCTGGGAGAGAGCATCGGCGCCCATGTCGAAGCGATCGACGCGATCATGTCCAATCGCCAGGCCGAGCTCGACGACCGCCTGACCGACCACCACGCGCGCTTCGAAGAAGCCTCGAACGCCCGTCTGGCGGAATTCGAGAACGCCTCCGTCGCCCATCGCACCGTCGTCGAGCTCGCGCTGTCGACGCACGCTCGCGTCGTCGACGATTCCGTGCGGGATGGAGTGGCGAACTTTGAAGCGACCTTCGCTCAGCACGGCCAGCAACTTGTCTCGCGCCTCGACGCGGAAACCGAATTGCTGACGACGCGCGCTCGCGTCATCGACGATTCCATGCGGGATAAATTGACGAACTTTGAAACGACCTTCGCCGAGCGCGGCCAGGATCTGGTCTCGCGCCTCGATGCGGAGACCAAATCGCTGGCGACGCAGCTCGACGGCAAGTTGTCGGCGATCGAAGAAACGATCGTCACGCGCGGCGGCGCCCTCGACGAGCGGCTCGGCAAACGCAACCAGGAGGCGGCCGCGCTCTTCGACGCCGGCATGCAAGCCGCCGACCACCGCGCGACCGCGAAGCTCCAGGAGGTCGCCGCCACGCAGAACGAGTTGCTGCAACGAATCGACAGCGGATTGGCCGCGCGCGGCAAGGCGCTGAACGAAACGCTCGCCAAGAGCACGATCGAAGCGGCGAAGACGTTGAGCGAAGGCGGACGCGAAATCACACAGGGGATCAGCGCCAAGTCGACCGAAATCGAACAATCGCTGCGCGCTCGCGCGGAAGCCTTGACGGAAGCGCTGTCGAAACTCTCGACGCAGATCACCGCGACTCTCGCGGGCAAGCTCGACGACATGACCGGCGCGCTCGGCGGCAGCGTCGATCGTTTCCGGAATCAGGTGGTCTCGCCCTTGCAGACCCTTTCGACCCAATTCGACGCCAGCGGCGCCGAACTCTCGAACAAGATTTCGTCTCACGCGACGACCCTGGACAGTCTCGTCGGCGCTCATGCGGAACGCATCGGCTCGGTGCTCGATAAGCACTCCGGCGCGATCGACGCCGCGGTCAGCGCCCACGGAGCCGCCATTCACCAGTCGATCGCCGGCGGCGTCGATGACCTCGTCGCCAAAATTTCCGTGCAGCGGGACGCGATCGCCGCGAGGCTGGCGTCCGCGATCGGGAATTTGGACGCGGCCATGGCTGGGCGGGGCGACGAACTCACCGGCAGTCTCGCCGCGCGGATCGAGGAGTTGCGCACGCTCATCGACGGCCCGGCAGCGGCCTTCCTTACCCAACTCGGCACGCGCGGCGCGCAAGTCTCGGGCCAGATCGCCGGCGTCAGCGAACACGCGGCGCAGACGTTCGAGCAGCAGACCGCGAATCTCGTGGCGTTGATGACGCGACGCGGCGATGATCTGCTCGCCGCGATCAACGCTGGCGCGGCTGGCTCCGTCCGCTCGCTGGGCGCGTTGACCGGCCAGCTCAGCGCCGAAGTCGAGACGTCGACGACGGCGTTGCGCGCCGCGGCGGAAGCCGCCCAGTCGCAATCCTCGGAAACGATCAATCAACTCTCGACCCGGCTCACGGGCGAAGTCGAGACGTCGACGACGGCGTTGCGCGCCGCGGCGGAAGCCGCCCAGTCGCAATCCTCGGAAACGATCAATCAACTCTTGACGCGGCTCACGGGCGAAGTCGAGCGTTCCGGCGCGTCGCTGCGCGAATCGGTCGAGCGCAACGCCGGCGCCTCGGTGACGGCGCTGAGCGTGGCCGGAGACCGCATGCGCAACGAGTTGAGCCAGGTTCTCGATCGCCTGGGCCAGGCCAGCGCCGCGCTGGATCGGGTCGTCGGCGGCGCGGGCGAGAAGCTCGGCGCGATCCAGGGCGGCCTCGGCGAAAAGATCGACGAGATGCAGCACGCCCTCGGCGCGATGGCGGCGCAAGTCACGGCGCTCGACCGATTGTCTTCGACGACGCAAAGCGAGTCCGGCGCGCTCGTCGATCGCATGGCGGCGCATACGACCGCGCTCGCCGAGGTCTCGCGCGATTTGGCGGCCAAACAGCAAACGATCGACCTGGCGTTGCAGCACCGTCAAACGAGCCTGCAGAACCTGTTCGCCGATGTCGCCGCCAAGAGCCAAGAGTTCGACGCCGTGACGCGTCACTTCGCCGCGTCCTTCGAAGAGAGTTTCAGCAAGGCGCAGGCGCGCGCTCAGGAGATCAGCGCCTCGCTGACGGTGGCGACGAAGGGCACGGCCGCGACCGTCGCCAGCCAGTTCGAGATGATCCGCGAGAATGCCGGCAAGGAACGAGAAAAGACCGCCCAGGCGCTGCAGGCGACCTACGAGCAGGCCAACGCCCAGTTGTCCGATGTCATGAGCAAGACCGCGGAGCGGTTTCGCCAGTCGGTCGCCGAAGTCAAGCAGATGGCGGGCGACGTCCAACGCCAGCTCGACGCGACGCGCCAGGAATTGCGCCGCGGCGTCTTCGAGTTGCCGGAGGAAACCACCGAGGCGGCGAGCGCAATGCGTCGCGTCGTGTCGGACCAGATCAAAGCGCTCAAGGAATTGACCGCGGTCGTCACGGCGTCCGGCGCGGATTTCGATGTCGCCGAGCCCGCCCCGGCGACGGCGACGGCGCGCTTCGAAGCGGCGCGCAACGTCGAGGCGTCCCGAATGCTCGATCCCCAGCGCGACGAGGAAGGGCAACTGCTCATCGCGGCGCCGATCGCGGCTGAGCCCGCGCGGTCCGTCCCCCAACCCCCGCGGCCGCGCGCGCCGCAAGCGCCCGCAGGCGCGCCGCCGATCCCGCCCTCGATCGGCGAACGCAATCAATCCGGTTGGTTGTCGAACCTTCTTGCGGCCGCCTCGCGCGACGAGGCGCCGCAGGCGCCGAACCGCGCCGCCAATGAGCCGCTCGAAGGGATCTCGCTGGATATCGCGAAGTTCGTCGACGCCGAGGCCGCCGCGGAAATGTGGGATCGCTGGCGCAGCGGCGATACGACCGCGGTCTCCCGCCGCCTCTACACGGCGCAGGGCCAGCAGACCTTCGACGAGATCCGCCGCAAATACCGCACCGATCCGCAATTCCAGGTTTCGGTGACGCGCTACACGCAGGAATTCGAACGTCTTCTGGCCAAGATCGGCCAGAACGACCGGGACGGCGCCCAATCGCGCGCGACGCTGCTATCGGACGCCGGCAAGGTCTATACGATGCTGGCGCACGCTTCGGGTCGGCTGGGATAATATTCGATCGGGAGAGCGCGACCCCCTTGCCGAGAACCGGCGTCCGCTCTCCCGGTTCATTCGCTACAGTCGCGCCGAGACGAACGCGACGATCCGCGTCATGACCGATGAAAGCGCGCCGTCCAGCGCCGCCGAAACTGCGGCGCCGCTGGTCGAGGCGACGGGCGCCTCGGCGGTGAAGATTTGCGCCGCGACCACGCGCCCGCCGGCGACGGTGACGATTTTGACCGCGAGATCGATCTCGACCCGCGATTGAGCGACGTCGAGTTCGAACGTTCGGATGTCGATTTCGAGATCGTAGTCCGCGGGCGCCGTCGCGCGGCGGCCGACCTGATGCAAGAGATTGGCGTTCTCGAACGTCTGGGCCAGTCGCGATTGAACGAGAAGCGGCAGACGATCGGACCATTTCGCGCCCGCCAGCGTCGCGACTTCCCGGGGGCCGGTGCGCACAAGAATTCGGTCGCTGTCGAGATCGCTCCCGGCGATCGGTTCGTTGACCCGCAGTTGCGCCCTCATCGGCCGCGCGGGCGCGGGTCTGGCCGCGCTGAGGTCGAAAGTGTCCAGGACCGATCCGCCCGCGCAGGACGCGAGCAGCAAGCCCAAGGCGATCGCCGCGGCTCTAGGGGCGCCGGCGCCAAATCCGCCGGCCCACGACCGGCGAGACTTGGCGAGCGCGCGGCCGCGCCGACGCGCGCGACCCTGTGTCGAAGGGAGGTCAACCGACATCAGGGTCCGCCGCGAAATTCTGGCAGGGCCGGCTTGGCGCCAAAGATCAGCTCGTTCGGATTGCGCTCGAAACTTCGCAAGACGCGATCCAATTCATTGACCGTCCGCCGCCCGTCGATCGCCAGGGCTTCGTATTCCCGCAGGCCCGAGGAGCTGAAGCGGGCGAGGCCGACGGCGATGTCCTTGGTGCGAACGTTCAGATCGTCGGCCAATTGCCGCACCGAACGCGCGGCGTCGCCCACTTCGCCCAGCGGGCCCTTGAGGTCGGGAGAACCGACGAAGCCTTGCAGGCTCGCCATCAGCGAATCGATCTTGTCGGCCGATTCGTTGAGCTTGGCGGAAAGCTCCGACGCGTTCTTCAGCATCCGATCGATATTGCCCTTGTTCTCACGCAAGGTCTGGCCGAGCGAGTCGGCGCCGTTTACGAAATTCGCGACTTTTTTCGCGTCGATCGATTTGACCACGGAATCGAAATCCGCCAATGCCGAATCGAGCTGCGTCGACGTTCCGTTGAGATGCTTGGCCAATGTCGCCGCGTCCGACAGCAGCGAATCGATCGACGCTTTGTTGTCCGCCAAGGCGCCGGTAAAAGTGTCGACATTGTTCACGACGCGACGCACCTTGTCGGGGTCGACCGCCGCGACCAACTTGTCGACGTCGTCCGACAGGACCTGCAGATGGTCGGCGAGCGGGCCGATTTTCTTCCCCAGATCGGACAGGCCGGTCAGGGCGGAATTGATTCCCGAGGAATTGTCGCTGAGCGCCTTCGAGAACGCGTCGACGTTCTTGATCGCGTCGTCGATGGCGGCGCTGTTGTCGTTCAGCAGCTTGTCCGCTTTTCCCAGCACCGAATCGGCCTTGGCGGACAGGCTCTGGACGCTCTCCATGATATTCTGCAATTCCGAGGGTTCGGCGACGATGACCGGCGGCGCGCCGTTCTCCCCGAGCAACGGCGGCGCGTCGGGGGCGCCGCCTTTCAACTCGATCGCCGCTCCCCCCGTCAATCCCTGCATCTCCAGGCGCGCCTTGGTGTCCTTCTTGATCGGAACATTTCCGGCGATGTCGGCCATGACTTGGACGCGGCTCGGATCGTTCGCGACGAAATCGATCTGCGTGACTTCGCCGACCCGCAATCCGTTGAACAGCACGGCGCTGCCCCGCGAGAGTCCGGAAACAGAACCGGAGAATAGAATTTCGTAGGTCTTGTGCTCAGAAGTCCTGGCCAGGCCCGAGAACCACAGAACAAACAGAAACCCTCCCGCGATCACCGCCAGGGTGAAAACGCCGATCAATACGAAATTGGCTCGCGTCTCCATCGCCGCCTATCGCCCTCGTGAACGCTTCGAATTGGCCGTCTTACTCGCTCGCCGAGTCCGGCCGCCGCCCTCTCGCATAGCAGATTTCTCGCGTCGACGCCCCATGGGCGAACCGAAGAACCGCGCCCCCATCGCCGCCCTGCCGCGGTTTGTCATGGCCCAGGGCCCGCCCGAAGACCCCGCGCGAGCGCTCATGGCTCGGGCTTCGCGGCGGTTGCGCGATGGAGGACGGCTTCGCGCCCCGAACCCCTTTTTCCATGAAAATAGGCCTTGATCCAGGGATCCTGCGAGATCAGGAGCTCGGAAATCGGACCGATCGCCGTCACACGCCCCTGCCCCAGCACCGCGACACGATCGCAAATCGCATAGAGGCTGTCGAGGTCGTGGGTCACCATGAAAACGGTGAGGCCGAGCGTGCGCTGCAACGTGGCGATGAGTTCGTCGAATTCGCCCGCCCCGATGGGATCGAGTCCCGAGGTCGGCTCGTCGAGAAACAGCAGGTCGGGATCGAGCGCCAGGGCGCGGGCCAGCGCCGCCCGCTTGATCATGCCGCCGGAAAGTTCGGCGGGGAACTTGTTGGCGGCGTCGGGCGGCAGGCCGACGAGGTCGATCTTCAGCATCGCCAATTCGTCGCGCAGGCGCGGCGACAAATCGAGATGCTCGCGCATCGGCGCCTGAATGTTCTGCAAGACCGTCAGGCTCGAGAACAGCGCGCCCTGTTGGAACAGGACGCCCCAGCGCTCTTCGACGCGTTCGCGTTCGGCGATCGAGAGCCTGTCGACGTTCTCGCCGTAAACCTCGATCAGGCCCGCCCGTTTGGGCAACAGGCCCAGAATTGTGCGAGTCAGGACCGACTTGCCGGCGCCCGAAGCGCCGACAAAGCCGAGCACCTCGCCGCGGTAGATGTCGAGATCGAGGCCGTCCATGACCAGCTTATCGCCAAATCCGACTTTGAGTCCGCGCACCCGGATCACCACCTCGGGGGGCGCCTGGCCGCCGGAACGCCGCGGGCCGGGGGGCGCCGAGGGCGCGGCGCCGGGATCGGCGGAGTTTACGGTCAAAACCGCACCGCCGCGAAGAACATCGCGAAAATGCCGTCGAGGACGATGACCATGAAGATGGATTTGACGACGGAGTCCGTCACTCTTTGGCCTAGGGACTCGGCGGAGCCGCCAACCGCGAAGCCTTCGATCGAGGCGATCAAGCCGATCACCAGCGCCATGAACGGCGCCTTGATCAGGCCGACCTCGAACGTGCTGAGGGCGATGGCGTCGTGCAGGCGGTCCAGGAACACGGGGGGGCTGATCCCGCCATAGACCCAGGCCACGCATAGGCCGCCGAAAATCGCCGCCATATCCGCCAGGAACGTGAGCAGCGGCAGCGCGACGATCAGCGCCAGGATTCTCGGCAGAATCAACACTTCCATTGGATCGAGCGCCATCACCATCAGCGCGTCGACTTCCTCGCGCATCTTCATGGCGCCGATTTCCGCCGTGATCGCGGAGCCCGAACGGCCGGCGATCATGATCGAGGTCAAGAGCACGCCCAGTTCCCGCAAGACGAGAATGCCGATCAGGTCGACCGTGAAGGCGGTCGCGTTGAACCGCGCCAACTGAAAGATGCCCTGTTGGGCGACGATGGCGCCGACGAGAAAATTGATCAGCAGGATGATCGGAGCGCCGCGCAGCCCGAACGCCTCGAGATGGAACACCGTCGACGTCCAGCGCCAACGCCGGGGGTGAACGGCGACGCTCGCCCCGACGCTGACCATGCGGCCAAGAAATCCCAGGCCGCTGATGAGATCGGCGCCTGCGGTGTAAACGCTTTCGCCGATGTCGGCGACCAAGGAAGTCAAGGTCAGCATCTGGCGGTGCGGCGGGGTCTCGATCGGCCGAAAATGCGCCTCGCGCAGCAGGATCGCGTGCTCGGGCCGCGCGCCGACGAATCGGGCCTCGACGCCGCGCGCGACCAAGGATTCGCGCGAGCGATCGATGACCCACGCTCCCGCCGTGTCCATGCGATCGATTTGCGAAAGATCGATCGTCGCGTCGCGCGCGCCGCCGGCAAGAGCCAACAGGGCGTTCGCGCCCTTCTCCAGTTGCGACCCGGCGCTGACCGTCCACCCCCCGGCCAGCGCCACTCGAACGCCGCCGGCGGTCTTCTCGCTCGTGATGGCAGGAGCCGTCGGCATCGGGCGCTCGAATTCTGGCGCTTAGGGATCGTCGCGAAACGCGGAAATCGGCATTCGCGGTCCCTTACGCGCATGGCAAAGCTTGAACGACCCGGCGATTCCCAGCCGTTTCGCTCGCGCTCCAGGCTCATAGCCGGACGCGCCGGCCCTGTCGAGGCGGAGCGGTGCGAGACCGACGGCGCGGCCGGCCGCCGGAGCCCGCCTCGCCCTTAGGCCACGCCCCGGCGCCGCGTTTCGCGGCGGGACCGGGCGGCGGGAGCGGAAACAAAACCGGCACGAATCGGCGACGCGCGAAGCGAATCCGCTTTTCCAGGAAAAAGCGAGTCGATTCTCGCCGGGCGCCGACGACGAACGCCGTTGGTTACCGCTTTGCGGCGCCCCCATTCGGCGGCGCGCGTCGAAATGGCGCGCATCGGACGAAAGGCGGGACAAAGCGCGCACGAATCGTGAGATTGCCGATTCGGGCGGGGAAGCGGGCGCCGGCAAGCCTTTTCCCGCGATCGACGAGCCCGGCCGAAGTTTATGGTTTCCCCACCGTCAACGCCGGCTCGCGCCGACGGTCCCGGCGCGGGATCGCGCGTTCAAAGCGGGGACAAAGGCGGCGCGAATCGGCGACGGCGCGAATCGCGGGGCCAAAGGGCGCTCGCAGGCGCGCGCCGCGCGAAGCCTTCAAGCCGCGGAGCCGCGTACGCGCTCCCTCGCCCGCAGCGCCGACACGCTCGCCGCCAAAACCGTCCCCGCGAGCGCGAAAATCGCCATGACGAAATAGGAATATTCGCCGAAGCGAACGACCAGCGGTCCGCCCGCGATCATGAGGACGGCGCCGAGGCCGGAAATCGCCGCGGTCATCCAACCCTGCGCCTGCGCGCGTCGGCCCGCGGGCGCCATCTCCGAGATCAGCAGCATCGTGCCCGCGTGCGTCGCGGCGAAACTCAATCCGTGACCGGCCTGAGCGAGCGCGAGGACGAGATCGCTGGGATCGAACGCCATGACCGTCCAGCGCGCCGTCGCCGCCAGGCCGCCCAGGATCATCATCCCGGCCGCCTGATCGGCGCCGGCGATCCAACGGCCGAAGACGGCGAAGACCAGCGTCTCCGCGGCGACGCCGATCGCCCAGGCCACGCCGATGAAGGCGTCGGAATGTCCGCTTCGCGCCCAGTGAACGGAGGCGAAACTCAGCACCAGCACGTGGCTCGCCTGGATCAACGCGGCGGCGCCGATGACGAGCGGCAGCAGGCGCGAGCCCGTTCCCCCTTCCGCCGCGGCGTCGCTGCGCGTCGAGGGATGAATCAGCCGGTCCAGCGGCCAGGCGCGCAGCGAGACGGCCGCCGCGAGCGCCGCCGCCGCCGTCAGCAACAGCGTGACCGCGGTCAGCGACGTCAGCGTGAGAAAGAGGCCGGCGAGCAGATTGCCGGCGATGAACGCGGCCGAGCCCCATTTGCGCAGGCGACCGTAATCGAACGGCGGCGCGCCGGCCTCCGGCGCCCCGAGGGCGCCGCTCGCGGCCGCGCCCCCGGGGCCGAAAATCGCGAAAGCGAGGACGTCGATCAGCGGCAGGGCGCCGCTCTGTACGAAAAACAGCAGGCCGATCACGACGAGGGTCGGCGTCAGCCCCGTCGTCGCCGCGAGAGCCGCGAACAGAAGCGTCATCGACAAGCTGGAAAGGACGAGCATCGCGACGATTCCGCCGCGCTTGTCCGCCCAACGGCTCAAGGCGGGAACCACGAAGACCTGGAGAATGCGCGGCCCCGCGAGCGCCAGCCCGATTTGCGCGACCCCGAGCCCGCGCTCGGTCAGCCAGACCGGCAGGAAAGGCGACTGGACCCCGAACACGAGAAAGGCCGCGCCGTAGATCAGCGCCAGCCGCCTTTCGATTCCGCGCCGATCGGGCGGCGTCGGCCGCGTCAATCCTTCACCGCCGCCTTGAGGATGCACACCATCGTCGCGTGCGCCGGCGCGGCCGCGAGATTGCGAATGCGGTGCGGCCTGTCGCCGCGATAGCGCAACGTCTCGCCGGCGCGGGCGATTTCCGCGACCTCGCCGACTTCGACCTCGAGTTCGCCCTCCAAGACGGAAAGGCACTCGATCGAGCCGCGCGGATGGGCTTGCGAACCGAGCACGCCTCCGGGCTCGGCGTGAAAATCATACCATTGCAGCCAATCGACGGTGTTCAGCCAACCGATGACCGCCAGCCGGCACAGCCCGTCGTCGGACAGCAGGACCGGCGTGCCGCCGCGGCTCACATGTTCGATGAAAGGCCCCTCTTCGCCGCCGTGAAGAATGGATTCGATGGAGACGTCGAGCGCGTGGGCGAGCCGCCAGATCGTGGTCAGGGTCGGATTGGTCTCGTTGCGTTCGATCTGGGAAATGATCGACTTGGCGACGCCCGACTGGATCGAGAGATCGGCCAGCGAAAGGCCGTAGCCTTTGCGCAGCTTCAGGACGGTGCGGCCCAATTGGTTGGAGAGCGCCGCCGCGCCCGCTTCCAGGACCTTGGCTTTGTCCTTGCCCTCGACGCCCATGTCGGCGATCTCCAGAGATGTTCCGCCGTCTTATAGAGCGGTGCGTCCGGAATATCGAACGGATTTGTCCGGGATAAGCGCCTCACGACGTCTCGGCCGGCATCGCCAGCGCGGCGGCCCGGCGGATGCGCCGCGCCGAATGCTCGCGCCAAATCACGAAGACGCCGGCGGAGGCGACGATCGCCGCCCCGACCAAAATCCGCGGCGACGGCGTTTCGGCGAACAGCGCATAGCCCAGCGCGGCGGCCCAGATCATCGCGACATAGTCGAAAGCCGCGATGACCGAGGCGTCGGCGAAACGGTAGCTGTGCGTCATCAGGATCTGCCCGGTCCCCCCGAGAACGCCGATCGAGCCGAGCAGAACGAATTCGCCTGGGGACGGCGCCACGAATCGCTGCCCCGCCATGAAGGCGGCGCCGGGGGCCTCCGCCGGCCACAGCGCGGCGACCATCAGCAGGGCCGCGCTGATCGCGGCCGTCAGCGAGGAGAAATAAAAGACGATCGCGCCGGTCGGCTCCGATTGCGTCAGCCGACGGGTTTGAATCATCGCGACCGCCGAGCTGACGGCCCCGGCGAGGGCGATCATGGCGCCCATCGAAGAGCGCGCCGCCGCCGCCGAATCGCTCAAGCCCTCGCCCAGGTGGTCGGACAGCATGACGACGACGCCGACGAAGCCGAGCGCCACCGCCGCCCAGCGATAGAAGCGCACGGTTTCGCCGAGCGTCAGCGCGGCCAGGGGAACCACGATCAGCGGCGTGGCGAAGGTTAGGGCGGTGGCGTCGGCGAGCGGCAACAGCGACAGCGCGATGAAATTGGCGAACATGCCGCCCGATCCGGCGATCGAGCGCCCGATATGGCCGAGCTTTCGTCTCGTATGCAGCGCGTGCGGGAACTCGCCGCGCCAAGCCAGCCAGGCGACCAGCACAGCCAAGGCGAAGAGCGAGCGAAACAACACGACCTCGCCGACGGGAAAGCGCGGCGAGGCCGTCTTGATCAAGGCGGACATCGCGGCGAACGCGAACGTCGCCGCGACTTTGAGCGCAATTCCCAGAAACATCGGACCGTTTCAGAACGCGCCGGGAAAGGCGCCGCCGTCGATGAGAATATTCTGGCCGACGATGTAGCCCGCCTGCGCGCTCGAAAGATAGGCGCACAGAGCGCCGAATTCCTCCGGCGCCCCGAACCGGCGCGCGGGAATCGTCGCTTCGCGCTCGGCGCGCGCCGCCGCGAGATCCGCGCCCATCGCCGCGGCGCGTTTGAGCAGGCCGGGTCGAAGCCGGTCGGTGTCGAAGGCGCCGGGCTGGATCGAATTGATGGTCACATTGTCCTTGGCGAGCGCGCGCGCGGTCGCCGCGATGAACGCGGTCAAGCCGGCGCGCGCGCCCGAGGAAACGTCGAGGCCGGGAATCGGCGCGCGCACCGACGCCGAGGTGATATTGACGATGCGCCCGAAACGCCGCCGCGCCATGCCCGGCGCGACCCGCTGAATGAGCGCGATCGGCGTCAGCATGTTGGACTCGATGCCGCGCAAGATGTGCTCGCGCGTCAGTTCGGCGAACGGCGCCGGCGGCGGGCCGCCGTTGTTGTTGACGAGAATGTCGGGCTCCGGACAGGCGTCGAGCAAGGCCGCGCGGACTTCGGCCGAGTCGAGATCGCCGGCGACGGAAACGACCTCGGCGCCCGTCGCTTCGCGAATCTCGCGCGCCGTCGCCTCCAGAATCGCCGAATCGCGGCCGTTGACGATCACGGCGCAGCCCGCCCGCGCCAGCGCCATCGCGCAGGCCCGGCCCAGGCCCTTGCTCGATGCGCAGACGATCGCTTTGCGCCCGGCGATGCCCAAATCCATTTTAAACTCCGTTTCTCCGCCCTTGCGGCCGCGTGGATGGCTTCCCGCGCGAACGCGAGGCGTCTTTGCGGCATTCGGCCCGCGCCGGCGCCGCTTTCGCGTCCTTTTGATCGAAATTTGCCGGCGACGCCAGAGCCGGCGGCGCTTATTTCTTCGGCGATCAACCGGCGAATCGCCGTCGCCCAGGCGCTCTACGCCTGCGGCGCGATCGCTTGTGCGGCCCCGCTGCGAGCGTAAGCGGCGATGCGATGACGTTTCAAGACGGTCGCGCTTATCGAGACGCGCCCGGGTCGAGTTGAACCCGCGCCCTGAGAAGCGCTTCGATTTCTCGCGACTCGACAGGTTTGCTGAAATGATAACCTTGCATTTCGTCGCAATTGTTTTCGCGCAAGAACGCGAGCTGGTCGTCCGTTTCGACGCCTTCGGCGATGACCCTGAGATGGAGCTTCTGTCCCAATGAAATCACGGCGCTGGCGACGGCCTTATCGTTCTCGTCGGCGGGAAGACCGTCAATGAACGACTTGTCGATCTTCAGCCGCGCGACCGGAAAGGTCTTCAGCGCGCTAAGGCTGGAATAGCCGGTTCCGAAATCGTCGATCGAGAGCTGAACGCCCAGGCCTTGCAATTCCCCCATCGTCGCGACGGCGAGTTCGATGTCCTGCATGATGAGACTTTCCGTCAGCTCCAGCTCGAGATATTTGGCGTCCAGCTCGCTGTCGCTCAGCGCCCCGACGACACGGCTGACCAAGTTCCTTTCCTTGAATTGGCGCGCCGATACGTTCACGCACACCGTGATCGGCGGCACGCCCGAATCCTGCCACGCCTTGTTCTGGCGGCAGGCTTCGTGCAGCACCCAGTCGCCGATCGGCACGATCAGCCCTGTTTCCTCGGCCATCGGGATGAATTTGATCGGCGACACCAAACCCAGGGTCGGGTGCTTCCAGCGGACCAACGCCTCGACGGCGAAGATGCGCCCCGTGCGCAAATCGACCTGCGGCTGATAGAGCAGGACGAACTCGGATCGGGCGACGGCGTTTCGCAAGTCTTCCTGCAGCAGGAATTTTTCTTGGACCTTGGTGTTCAATTCGGGCGTGTAGAACTGGAAATTGTCGCGCCCGATTTCCTTGGCGCGGTACATCGCCGCATCGGCGTTGGCGATCAGCGCGTCGGCGTCCATCCCATCGCCGGGATAGCTCGCAATCCCGATGCTGCCCGTCACCCTGAGATCATGTCCTTCGAGATGAACGGTCTGCGCGATGGCCCCGCCTAGTTTTTGCACGGTTGTGGAAATAATGTCCGCGCTCTTGGGTTGATCGAGAAGAAGAATGACGAATTCGTCGCCGCCGAGCCGCACCACAGTATCGGTCGCCCTCACGCAATCGAGCATCCGGCTCGCGACGGTCTTCAGAAGCTCGTCGCCGGCATTGTGGCCCAGGCTGTCGTTGATGAGCTTGAAATTATCCAGATCGATGAACAGCACCGTCACCGAACGGTCGTAGCGTTGCGCATACAGCAAAGCCTGCGAAAGACGGTCCCTGAGCAAGGCGCGATTGGGAAGCCCCGTCAGCGCATCATGGTTGGCCATGAAATGAATGCGGTCCTCGGCCAGCTTGCGTTCGATCGCGATGCCAGCGATGTGGGTGGCGATGTCGATGAGGCGCGTTTCGACCGGCGAGGGTTCGCGCACCGACATCGAGTACATCGCGAAGACGCCCAACACCTCGCCGTGGTTCGACAAGATCGGGGTCGACCAGCACGACCGATAGCCGTGCGCGGCGGCCAATTCGCGATAGTCCTTCCAAAGCGGATCCTTTGCGATATCGGCGACGACGACAGGTTCTCGCCGATAGGCGGCGGCGCCGCACGACCCCACATTGGCGCCGATGCGGACGCCCTCGATGGCCTTCGTATAGGCCTCCGCCAAGCTCGGCGCGGCGCCATGGCGCAAATGGACTCGATCCTCGTCGAGCAACAGGATGGAGCCGAATATCCCGGTCAACTGAGATTCGACCAGACGCACGAGACGATCGAGGACGGCTTCCAGCGGCGCGCCCATCGCGATCATTTCCAGAATCTGCGCCTGGCCGTCGCGCAGCCCCTCCCCCAATTTGCGCGCGGTGATGTCGTGCGCGATGCCGATCAGGCCGCAGATTTCGCCATTGTCGTCGCGCAACGGCATTTTTGTCGACAAGAACCACTTACGCGCGCCGGTCACGTCGACGACGGTCTCCTCGAAATCGATCATCGGCCGCCCGGTGGCGAGGATTTCCAGCTCGAGCGCGCGAAAACCCCGCGCGGCCTCCCGAGCGTGAAAGTCGAAGTCCGTCAGGCCGATCATGTCGCTCGCCCTGACCCGACCGTTGTCCGCTGCGAGCGCCTTGTTGACGACGACGAAGCGGCTTTCGGCGTCTTTGATCCAGAGATAGTCGGGCACCTGGTCGATCAGGGCTTGCAGCGAAATTCGCTCGTTAGCGATGGCGCGCTTGTCCTGAAGTTCGGTAATGTCCTGATGCGTCGAGACCCAGCCGCCGTCGGGCATGGGCTGGTGGTGGATTTGAACGGTTCGGCCGTCCGGGAGCGCGGCGGTCCAGGTTTTCGCTTCAACGCGCGAATTGATCGAGGCGCAATGGGCGAGATAGTCGTCCGCGGCCATGGCGCCGGTTCCGACGGCGACGCGACGTTCCGTGATCTCGCGCAGGGTGGCGCCGGGCGGAACTTGATCGCGCGTGAGGCGGTAGATCTCGGCGAAACGGCGATTGCACAGGATCAGACGCCCTTCGCCGTCGAAGAAGCAAACGCCTTGCGAGATATTGTCGATGGCGGTCTGATAGCGTAGCGCCTGCAACTGCGCGATAATGGCCTGATCGCCGAGCGCGATGACTTCATGGGACTCGGTCGCCGCGCGCGCGAGGGCGGCCATGCCGGATTCGTCGAGCGCGCGCTCGGCGCGCCTCATCGGATTTGCGCGCAAATGACGACCTCCGCCGCGGCGATCCGCGGCAAGCAAATAAAACCGCGCCTGTTCCAAAAGTTGATGCACGCTATACGCGCAGGATTAATGGAGCGTAAATCGCAAAAACATTGCGAACGGACGCGGAAATTTTACTTAATTTAGAATTATTCGCTGTATTCGTTGAAATTATAGAACAACGGCCGAGTCATAGGCAATGCGATGGAAGCGACAGGGCAGCCGCCGTCGGCGCCGATCGCGCGCGACCCGAAGACCCGCGGGCGGTCGCCGCCGGACTCCATGCGACGTTCCGAGATTGTCATGTCGGTCGCGACGCGATTAGGTCGATTGGCCTGATTTCTTGCGAGCAGCCCGGCGGACAGGCGTTCGCCCTTCAACGAGAGCCCATCGGTGAAATCGGATCGATCGAAGTCGCATGCGGCAAGCGCGATCGTCGTGGGCGCCGGCCCCGCGGGCCTGATGGCCGCCGAGGTTCTTGCGGCGAGCGGCCATCGCGTCGTCGTCTACGACGCCGCGCCCTCGCCGGCGCGAAAATTCCTGCTCGCCGGGCGCGGCGGGCTCAATCTCACGCACGGCGAGCCGCTCGACCGCTTCATGACGCGATACGGCGCGGCGGCGGAGCGGCTGCGGCCGGCGATCGAGCGATTTTCGCCCGACGCTCTGCGCGCCTGGAGCGCGGCGCTCGGCGAGGAGACCTTCGTCGGCTCCAGCGGGCGCGTCTTCCCCAAGAGTTTCAAAGCGACGCCGCTGCTCCGCGCCTGGCTGAGGCGCCTCGACGCGCTCGGGGTCGCGCTTCGCCCGCGCCATCGCTTCGTCGGCTTCGGCGAAGACCAGCGCATCCGTTTCGCCACGCCCGAGGGCGTCGAGGAGGTCGAGGCCGCGGCAATCGTCCTCGCGCTCGGCGGCGCCTCCTGGCCTCGGCTCGGCGCCGACGGCTCATGGGTCGAGATTCTCCGCGCGGCCGGAATCGCGGTCGCGCGATTGCGTCCCGCCAATTGCGCTTTCGAGGTCGACTGGTCGCCGGTCTTTCGCCAGCGCTTCGCCGGCCAGCCGCTCAAGGCCATCGCGCTCCAGCATGGCGAGAGGAGCGTGCGCGGCGAGGCGATGATCGGCGCGCGGGGAATCGAGGGCGGCGCCGTCTACGCCCTGTCGGCAGCCTTGCGCGACGCGATCGAAGCGCAGGGGTCGACGATCCTGATCGTCGACCTCAAGCCGGACTTGTCGCACGAGGCGCTGGCGAAGCGTCTGCGGCGGCGGCCCGGTCAATCGCTGTCGACCTTTCTGCGCAAGGCCGCGGCCCTCGCGCCGATCGCGATCGCGCTGTTGCGCGAAGCCGGCGCGATCCCCGAGGACGCGGACGCTCTCGCGGCGCGCATCAAGGCGCTGCCGCTGCGCCTCCTCGCGCCGGCGCCGATCGAGCGCGCCATTTCGAGCGCCGGCGGCGTCGAATGGCGCGAGATCGACGACGCGTTCATGCTAAGGAAAATGCCCGGCGTCTTCGTCGCCGGCGAAATGATCGACTGGGAAGCGCCGACCGGCGGCTATCTCTTGCAGGCCTCGTTCGCCACCGGCGCGGCCGCCGGACGCGGCGCGACGGCGTGGATCGAGCGACACGGCTGAGAAAGGCGACATCTCCATGGGTTGGCTGGCGTTCGCGATCCTCTATCTCGCCATCATGGCGGTGGCGATCAAGCAGATCCGCGACAATCGGCGGCGCGGCGTCCAGTTCGACTGGTCGAAGGGCCTCGCCACGGCCGGCGGGGCCGTCCTCGTCACCGCTTTGGCCATAGGCGTCCTCGTCGGCGCGACGGCGCTCGGCAAGCCGCAGATCGGGCTCGCCCTTCTCGTCGTCGTGCTCGTGATCGGGCTGATCGGGCTGGTCGTCGCCGTCAACCACCGATGGCCGCGGGCGAAAGGGCGATAGCCCCGCTCTCAGTCGTCCATGTTCAGCGCGGCGATGTTCAGGCCGCGCCGACGCTTTTCCGAGGCCGAGTCTGATCGCCTCGGCCCGCTAGGAGCCCTTCGATGGAAATATCCTCGTCCAACTCGTCCCAATGAAGGCCGCGCGAACTGATGCTCACGGCTTCCCTCTGCTCGGGGGAGGCGCGCAATAGGCGCGGGAACCACGCCAGGGGGACGCTCAATGTGCGGCCGTCGGACAGTTCGACCCAGAAACTGTCCTCGTCGAAGCGGACGCTCTTAGCTCTCACCGAAGAACTCATCTGAGGCCCTCTCAATCGATACGCGCGGAGTCGGCGCCTTTTCGCCGTCACTACGAGCGAAGCGAAGCAGTCCAGACTAAGCCGCAGCCGCAGACCCCGCGTCTGGATCGCTTCGCTTTGCTCGCGATGGCGGAGCCCTCAGCTATCCATCTTCAGCGCGGCGATGAACGCTTCCTGCGGAATCTCCACCTTGCCGAACTGGCGCATCTTCTTCTTGCCGGCCTTCTGCTTTTCCAGCAGCTTGCGCTTGCGGGTGGCGTCGCCGCCGTAGCATTTGGCGGTGACGTCCTTGCGCAGCGCGCGGATCGTCTCGCGCGCGATGATCTTGCCGCCGATCGCCGCCTGTATGGGAATCTGGAACATGTGCGGCGGGATCAATTCGCGCAGCTTCTCCACCATCGCGCGGCCGCGCGAATCCGCGCGGTCGCGATGCACCAGCATCGACAGCGCGTCGACCGGCTCGCCGTTGACCAGGATCGACATCTTCACGAGATCGCCGGGGCGATAGTCGGTGAGCGCATAGTCGAACGACGCGTAGCCCTTGGAGATCGATTTCAGGCGATCGTAGAAGTCGAACACGACTTCGTTGAGCGGCAGATCGTAGACCACCATCGCGCGCTTGCCGACGTAATTGAGATCGACCTGCGTGCCGCGCCGGTCCTGGCACAGTTTCAGGATCGCGCCGAGATAGTCGTCGGGCGTCAGGATCGTCGCCTTGATCCACGGCTCCTGGATTTCCGCGATGCGGACGACGTCGGGCATGTCGGCGGGATTGTGCAGCTCGATGACGCTCTTGTCGGTCAGCGCGATGCGATAGATCACCGAAGGCGCGGTGGCGATGAGGTCGAGATTGAACTCGCGCTCCAGCCGCTCCTGGATGATCTCGAGGTGCAGCAGGCCGAGGAAGCCGCAGCGGAAGCCGAAGCCGAGCGCCGCCGAGGTCTCCATTTCGTAGGAGAAGCTGGCGTCGTTGAGCCGAAGCCTGCCCATCGCCGCGCGCAACGCCTCGAAGTCGGCGGCGTCGACGGGGAAGAGGCCGCAGAACACCACGGGCTGCGCCGGCTTGAAGCCCGGCAGCGCCTCGGCCGTCGGGCGCTTGTCGTCGGTGATGGTGTCGCCGACGCGGGTGTCGGCGACCTGCTTGATCTGCGCGGTGATATAGCCGATCTCGCCGGGGCCGAGTTCGGCGACCTCGGTCATCTTCGGGCGGAAGACGCCGATGCGGTCGACCTCGTAATGCGCGTCCGCCCCCATCATGCGGATGCGCATGCCCTTCTTGAACGTGCCGTCGATGACGCGCACCAGCACGACGACGCCGAGATAGGCGTCGTACCAGCTGTCGACCAGCAGCGCCTTCAGCGGCGCCGTCTCGTCGCCCTTGGGCGGCGGCAGGCGCGTGACGATCGCCTCCAGCACGAGATCGACGTTGAGGCCGGTCTTGGCCGAGATCGGCACCGCCTCGGAGGCGTCGAGGCCGATGACGTCCTCGATCTGCTGCTTGATGCGCTCCGGCTCGGCGGCGGGCAGGTCGATCTTGTTGAGCACCGGCACGATCTCGTGGCCGGCGTCGAGCGCGTGATAGACGTTGGCGAGCGTCTGCGCCTCGACCCCCTGGCTCGCGTCGACCACCAGCAGCGAGCCCTCGCACGCGGCGAGGGAGCGCGAGACTTCGTAGGCGAAGTCGACGTGGCCGGGCGTGTCCATCAGGTTGAGGATGTAGGTCTTGCCGTCCTTGGCCTTGTATTCCAGGCGCACCGTCTGCGCCTTGATGGTGATGCCGCGCTCGCGCTCGATGTCCATGGAATCGAGCACCTGCTCGACCATGTCGCGCTCGGCCACCGTCCCGGTCTGCTGAATCAGCCGGTCGGCGAGCGTCGACTTGCCGTGGTCGATATGGGCGACGATGGAGAAATTGCGGATGTTTTCGATGGGGTGGGTGGTCATGGCTTTCCGGCTGGCCCGTTGCACGGGCCCGAAATGTGGCTGGCGCGGGCATAGCAGCGCTGCGCCGCGAAAGAAACCTTAATTGGCGGCAAGGCTTGCGTGCGCGTTTGGCCATGCCGGCTCGGTGAACCGCAGCAGAGTCAGGGCTGGCGCGACAAGGTTCGCGATGCCGTTCGCCCAGCTCGAACGCGTCGTCGGACTTGACGGAGTACGACTACGGGTCCTTGCGGCGGCCACGATGAGTTCCTCCTCGCCGCTGCCGCCCGGAACCTGCGCGGACCGGCCAAGGCGATGCCCGCGCAGGCGCCATTCATGGCGGCCCGAGGCGATGCGACCCTCGCCAACCATCGCGCCAGCCGCGGCCGGCCGCCCTTCCCGCCGGCGAACGGTCGGGTTTTGAACTCGATCGTTACCGACTCGGCGTTCAAATTCTCACAGTTTGCCGGCGGCGAAGATTCCGCTTCCCAGATAGTGCGTCCCAGTAAGGGTGATCGAGCCGCCCATTTCGCCGATCGGGCTCGTCGCGCCCTGGAAGAACGAGCCGTTGATCGTGGCAGCCCGGCCGGTGATGATGCTACTGGTCAACGGGGACAAGGTCGCAAACAGGGTCGAAGAAGGCGTGAGAGTCACGTTTCCGGCATAGTTCGCGCCATCGAGGCCAGTGATCGTAACGGCGCCGGTTTGGGTTCCGAAATTGACGGCGTTGCTGAACGTTCCGGCGACAATGTAAAAGACGCCCCTATTGTTGATATCGGCGACGACCTGGCCGGTGTAGGTCGCGGTTCCCGTCGCCGCCGAAACAATCGACGCGGTGGTCGGAACGCCCGCGACCCAGAGCATCAGGGGCCCGTAGTCGCCATATACCGACACGCCGCCGTCCGTTGACCGCCAGCTGTTCGTCGACCAGAACCCCCATTGCGTATACTCGCAGACGCACGGCGTGACCGTCGCCGAGGAGATCGACGACAGAAATGCGCTCGTATTCGCCCCAACGGCATTGGCCGTAACCATCAACGTGTCTGCGTATTCATTGGTTCCCGTCAGGCCCAACCCATTTATAGTCGTCGTTGGGACATTGGCGCCGCCGTCGAATATGGCCGTGCCGCGGGCCGCAAAATCTGTTGGATCGACGTAGGTTCCCCGCGCCGTATTCCTCCCCGCGGTGTTATTCAGGTCTGACGGATTGTAGCTTCCGAAGTTATATTGGGCCGACGCGAACGGAACCGCTATGCCGGCGCCCACCGGGTTGTTCAAGCTTTTGACGTTAAAGATCGCGCCCATTTGCGAGGATGTCCCGGGCAGATAAATACTGACGTCCCCAGGCTGCCCAGTCGCGTTTGTAATGATGTAAGGCGCCCCAAATGTTCCAGTCCCAGAGGCCGCCGGATTAAAATATCCCGTTTGCATGACGCCGCCGACGTAACCCTGCAACGTTAGATCGGGATGGTTGGGGGTGACAGAGGTTGGCGTTGCCGTGGTCACAGTGTAATTATAATATTCTTCGGTATAATTTACACCTACTGCAGATACGCTGGCTTGCGAAAGCTCCGGGGTGACGGCGCCTGAGTCCAAATTCACAAAATTGGAAGTCAGAGAGTACGGGCCGTTGGGCTGCCCAAAGGCGTTGGTCGGCGCCGAATTTGGCGCGGAACCGGGCGTCGCTGATGCGACCGAGCCTGCCGCAAAGTAATAATAGCCTGGGCCTGGCACCCCCGAGTTCGCAGCGACAAATCCCCCTCCCTGAGTGAATCCGATGTTGGGGGCGTTAGATATTTCGGACGTCATGACAAAGATGGTCGAGGTTTGCGCGGCGCCTTTGCCGGTCAGGCTGAGCCCCGCCTGAAATTGGCGGGAGGTCGTGTCAGTCGTTCCGTTCGCGTTGACGCCGCCGGCGGCATAGCCGAGGATCGGGGAGATCGTGAAGGGTCCGGAAGCGACAAAGTTGCCCGCGAGGTAAGGCGCTGGGCTCGAGCCTAGACTTGTGCTGTAGGGCCCAAGCGTGACAATGGAATACGCGACGGTTGGAGCCGGCGCCGTTGGCGCGGTGACGGCCGCCGCGGCGCCTTGCGCGCCTTGCTGGGCGACCTGCTGGGTCTGCTGGACGATCGCCGTGGACGCGCTGCCCCGAGCGCCCGACGTCTGGTTGACGACGGCCGCCGGCGCGGACGGCGAATTCGCGGTGCCGACGTTGTAACCGGCCGCCTGCTGATCCGTCGGCGCCACGGCCGACCCGCCGGTCTGGCCGGCCGCGCTGGTCAGCTGGGCGTTCGACAATTGGATATCGCCCGCCGAGGCCCTGACGGGCGCGCTGGGCGGCGCGTCCGCCGACTGCGACTGCGCCATGAAGCCGGGACGCAACACGGTCACGGTCTTGGGCGTGCAGCCCGCCTGAGCCCCCGCTCCGCAGCCGGAGGTCATCGTCAACTGTCCATAGCCGAGATAGGCCCGCGTGCCCTCCTTAAGCGAATGCGTCGCCGTCACGATGCCGCCGCGGATGCCGATCACGGCGACCGGCGTGGTGATCGTCGCGCCGCCCGTATGCGTCGCCTGACCGCCCACCAGGCGCAGCACGCCCTTGCTCAACGACACCGCCATCTCGCCCTGCGTCGTCAGCGGATTGAACACGAATTTGTCGAGCACGACGCTCGAGTTCGGGCCGATGCTCAAGGTCGTCTTGTCGATGAACAGCAATTGGACGCTGCCGCTGGCCGAGGTCTCGATCTTCTCGTTTTCGACGACCTGCGCGCCGATCTCGATGACCCTCACGCCGCCGCCCGGCGGTAAGCTCGTCGCCTGCGTGTTGGCCGCGCCCGTCGTGCCGACAACCGCGGCGTCCGCGAGCCCGGCATAGGCCAGCCCCGCCAGCGCCGCGCCGGCCAGAAGCCGCAGCCAATGGTTTCGCGTCAATCTCAGGCGCATGCCATCCTCCGAGATCAGAAGCGGATCGTAGGGCCTCCCGAGACCATGAAGTCGCGAGTGGAGTAGTTCGAGACCGTCGATTGCGTCTGCAGATATTGAACCTGCAGGGCAAAGCCGACATTCTTGTAAAATGTCATGTCGAGCGTCGCGCCGGCCCGCCATTGCTGATCGAGGCGGGTCACGACCGGGTTGACGATCGGATCCGGCGCCGCATAGGCCGTGTGCGAATAGCCGAGGAAAGGCGCGAAGGTCCAGGGCGCCCCCGACCGCGCGAAAGCGGGCGCCGGGAAGGCGTAAGGCAGCGACAAATCCGCCGACGCGTCGTTGTAGGAATAGGGCGTGTAACCGGTGGCGATGTCGTGGGTGAAAGCGAAGCGCGCCTGCCAGGACAAGCCCGCGATCATCGGCAGCGGTCCCGCGCCAATGGCATAGCCGATCCACTGATTGCCGGTCTGGAGGCTCGAGGTGGGGTAATCGCCCGAATTGGCGAACCGCCGGTCGCGATATTCCACGCCGGGGTTGAGTTCGATCGCCGCCGGGAGCTGCAGGCGCAGCGAGGCGCCGCCCCCGACCGTGCCCAGATAATAGCCGTCGCCCAAAGTCACGACATTGCCGAGGACATAAGGATGGATCGAAACCCCGGAGAAGTCGCCCAGTCCGAGACGAGGCCCGGTCGACGCTTCGACCAGCGCCAGATCCACGCGTGCGATCTTGAACTGGCGCGCATCATAGGCCGTCAGATCCGATTCCCAGCCGTCGCCGCGCTGATCGCCGAAATCATAGAAGTGATGCACGGTCGCGATCGCGAAGGCGTTCCAATCCGGGGCCCTCTGGAACTGGCTCGACAGCGTCGCGTTCTGCCCGAGCGCCTGCACCAAGGGGCTGTTCGGGCCCGCGTTGGCGTTGCTCTGACTGCGCACGCCGATCTGCGCGAACATGGCGAATTGATTTTCGGCGACGGCGCGATCGATCGCCACGATGAAGGTCGCCACCTCGTCGCGCACGTCCTGGGGCGTGTCAGGGGAAGCAATCGCCGCGTTGAAATAGCTCCTCGCCATCTCGTAGGAACGCAGCCGGAAATACAGGGCGCCCAGCTCGAGCTTCACGCGCGGCAGGTTCGGATTGTAGAATAGCATGCGCTCCAACGCCCCGATCGCCGCCTCGTAATCGCCGAGCTTCGTCTCGATCTCCGAATAGCGGAAGGTCGCATCGAGGTCGTTGGGCTTCATGAGCATGCGCTTGAACAGCAAGTCCGCCGCGGCGCGCAGATCGCCGTCGCTCGGCGCTGGCGCCATCTGGGCAAACGCGCCGCCGGCGCCAAAAAGCACGAGACCGGCGAGCCCCACGGCTCGCGCCGTCGCGCTCAGGCGCATCGCCGACCCCTGGAGCCGTGCGGCCAAAAAGCGGCGCAAGACCTCGATCCGGCGCGGCGGCCGGCCGCGCACGCCATCGGCGCAAATTGCGCCGCCGGCGAAATGGCTTAGCGGCAATCGATCAAGCGAATGAGAATTACAACGCGCTTGACTCATAGCCCCACCAATTGTGTTTGATCAGGAAATGATGTGCGCTGACGTGCCCCAGGGATTGTTCGCAGTCTTAGGCTGTTTCGTCAATAGCGATCACACGCCGTGTCTTGAGAAAAACGCTCTGAACTGCCGCTTGTCGGCATCGATCCGAAATACGTCTATAGAATGCTTCCGGCAGGGTAGAGGAAGCGCGCGGCGGAGGGACGCGGCCCATTGCCCCGTCCGCGGATCGGGAACGTCCCGAAGGATCGCGGTCGGCCAGCCCATCGATTCCTCTCGAGTCGGAGCCCCGGAATTGCGACAGGCGCGATTCGGACGAAATTCGCGGAAAACAGATTTGCGCGACCAAGCAATACTGGGGAATTATCGCTCTTGCGATCTTCGATCTCGCGCAGTCTATTTTTCCTCGAGCGCGATCATTGGAGCCCAGGACGGGGCGAGATCGCTGCTGACGAGCTCGCCAAAGCGCCTCTGATAGTAAAGGTAGAGCCCTTTGACCTCGTCAGGCGCCAGCTTCGCCGCCTCCTTCGCCTTGTCCATCGCCATCGCAAATTCGCGCGCTTTGTAGGCGGTCAAGATTTCTTCATGCCGCGCGGCAAGTTCCCGGAAGCTTGCGCTGCCTGCATAGCTGGCGCTACCCGCCAAGGCGAAAACAGAGATTGGGCGGGTCTTGTTCTTGAGGAGGACCCAATCGATTTCGAGCCACGCGAAGTCGATCGCTTGATCGCGCGTCGAGGCGCTCGCCACGATATCGACGCCGAAAATCTTCGAGGCGCCCTCGAGCCTGGACGCGACGTTCACTTCATCGCCGATCGCGGAATAGTCGAATCTCAGCGTGGATCCCAGATTGCCGACGCAACATTCTCCCGTATTCAAGCCCACTCCAAACTTCACTTTGCGAAATGGCTGTCCCGATCGGTCGTTTAATTTCGCCCACTGGACGTTCAGCCGCGCCAGCGTTTCGCGCATCTCCAGCGCCGCGCGCACCGCATGAACGCCGTGGCTCGGGTCGTCGAGCGGCGCATTCCAGAAAGCCATGATCGCGTCGCCCATATATTTGTCGACGGTTCCCATTTCCTTGAGCACTACATTGGTCATTGGCGTCAGATATTCGTTCAAGAATCTCGTGAGCTCGATCGCCGAGAGGCCCTCGGAAAGGGTGGTGAATGAACGCAAGTCGCAGAACATCAGGGTCAACGGACGCTGCTGCCCGCCGAGTTGCAGATTTTCCGGATGTTCGGCCAGTCGCGCCACGACGGCAGGCGAGACAAACCGCCCAAAGGCCGAACGAATCTCATGCACCTGGCGCCGCTTCTGGCTGAAGAGCGTCACGACGCCCGCCAAAAACACAAATCCCGAGGAAAGGCTGGGGGTGATCGGGTCGAGCAGCACGCCGTGGCGGGTGAACGCCAACCAGCTCGCCCACGCCATTCCGGCGCTGGCGATGGCGCCTAACAGCGTGCTGCCGAGGACAGGCACGAGCGGCGTCGCCGCGACGAGCGCGAACGTGACGACGGCGCCTGCCAGTATTTCCGCGCCGGGCGCCCAGTCGGGGCGCAGCAACACCACGCCGGCAAGAATTTGTTCAATCAGTTGCGCATGCGCCTCGACGCCCGGGGTTGACGGATTGAGCGGTGTCGCGATCACGTCCGAAAGGAGCGAGGCGCTGGCGCCGACAATGACGATCCTGCCGGCAAGGTCTGACAGGTCGGCGCCTTCGCTGAGTATTTTCCAAGCGGGAATCGAGCGCCGCTCGTCGGAATTCGCAAAATACAGACGAATGTCGGCGGCCGACTGGGTGGGAATTACAAAATCGCCAACCTTGATTGCGCGAACGCCAGCGCTCTCGCCAAAGGCGGGTTCCCCGCTGGCGTTGGTCGACTTGATGAGATAGCTCGAAGCGCCTTGGCCGACCCGCAAGGACTCCATCGCGAGGCTCGGTTGCAACTGTCCGTTGACGTCGAGCAACAGCGGCACGCGTCGAATGACGCGATCGCTGTCCGGCAACCAGTTCATGAAGCCGATTCCCGCCGCGTTTTCCATAAGAATAGGCCGCGGAGCGAGGGTTCCGTATAAATGGCTCAAGTAAGGCGCCGGCGCATCGCCCGCGATTGCAAAGCCGGCTTTCGCGGGAATTCCGCTTCCGACGCCGTTTTTCGTTGCCGTGAAAAGACTGCCGAGAACGACAGGTCGATTGGCGATGGCGCGAGCGAAGGCACGATCGCCGTCGGCGCGCTCTTCGCAGCCCGCGTCCTGACCGGTCAACGCGCCTGCATGGGCGCTGCAGCCGACATTGCTGACGCTTGGTCGTTCTTCCTCGGAGAATAGAACGTCGAAACTGATCGCCGCGACATTGGCTTTTACCAGCGCGTCGACGATTGTCGCCATCTGTTCGCGGGGCCATGGCCAGCGGCCGATGCGCCGAATGGATTCATCGTCAATGTCGAGAATGCGGACGGGCTGATCGGCGTCGTAACTGCGCGGGCGCCAGCGCTGATATTGATCAAATGTGAGGTTTTGCAGGCTGACGCGCACGGGGGTCAATAGCGTCCCCAGAACCAGCGTGGAGATGTATGCGACGGCCGCCACAAGCAAATAATAGCGTAGTTCCCTCAATTTACGCGCTACGGCTTTTCTCATCGGCGCTTCCACGAGGTCGGCGGGCCTATCCGGCCTAGAAAATATTATTTAACGCTCCTTTCTCATATTTTGCCACCGGCTGCCCGTCTCGATCCGTCGGCCGCGCCTAGAGGCTTGCAAAGAGGGCTCGACGCGCTGCGGCGGCCGATGTCGGAGCCAACCGCGGCGTTGCTTCAAATCGCGTGATTCGCATGAAAAGACCGATCGGCCGGAAGCGTAAGAGCGTAGCTGTGCCCCAACTGTTCCAATGGCAGAAGCGCCGCCGCCCCGACCATTCCGGCGGACAAAATGCCGAACGCCAGGGATAATACGCCCATTCGCAAGCTGATTCTCATAACGTCTCCTTCGCCCGCCCGGACCCGTCGCCCGAATTCGACGTTTGGTTATGCTCTGTGCCGCCAAAAGCTGCTTTCGCCTCGGCAAGCTTAAGCAATAGTTACCCAACTGACGAACTACCCTTAGGTTACACTGGATGACTTTACGTCAGTGGAAAAACATAGAGATAATTTAATCGATTTAGTTAACACTTACTGTGAACCGATCCAGGGCACGGGGTAACGGCGACACGCCAGGCGCGGGATGTCGCATTTTTCCTCAAGCAAGGGGCGGCGCAAATAACAAGACCAGCGGCAGGAATGATCGCGGGCGGACTTGGGACGCGCATCCGGAGGGAGCGACGCCGATTTAGCGAATCCGGCGAACGAGGCGCTCGCCAAGATCGGCGCTGCGTGGCGTGCGCCACCCTTGCTAAATTCGTGAACCATCCCCTAGGCTGACCCGCGGCGCGCCATGCGAGCGCGTCCGTTCGGGGGCTGCATGGGTCACATCAACTACCAATGCCTGCGCGGCAAGGTCCATGCCTTCGCGCCGGCGCAGCCGCCGACCAATCCGCATTTGTGGGTCGTCCTCGAGGCCGGCGGCGCCCAATGGTTCGCCACCATCAACGTGCGCTCCGACAAGGACGCGCCGGGCGAGCCGGTCGGCAAGTCCTATCTCTATTATTATATCGACCACGACTTTTCCCACCCGATCGTCCCCTCGGTGCTGGCGCGCCCGCAAGGGCTGTCGCCAGTCGAGCGCTCCTACGTCGGCGGCGCGATCGATTTCCAGCGCGCCAATCTCTTCAATCCCAACGCCATGCGAATCCTGCCGCCCGAGGGCGCGGGCGACGACGGGCTGGTGCATCGGCTGAGCGCGATGCTGCAAGTCGCCAAGGCGCAGGACTGCGACGTGTTTTTCTACGGCAACGCGTTCGCCAAGGACAATGCGCATCAGACCGACGAGGCGTTCGGCTACACGCCGGAGACGGCGTTCGGCCTCGACAATGTCCATATGGCGCAAGGCGACCCGCGCGCGCTCGACCTGCGCCTGCACGAAAACGGCGTCTGGCACGACGGCGCCTGCTTCATCTGGGACGCGCGCGCCCGCGCCATGAGCGCGATCTTTCTCGCGTTCCAGAGCCAGGCCTGGCACACCAACGACAGCGGCGACGTCCTCTTCGGCGCCACCGGCTGCGAAGCGCCGCTCTACGATTTCAGCCAGGGCGCCTTGGCGCCGCTGCCTATCCCTAAGCGCGCCGCCGAAATCACCTCGGCGCATCGCGCGCCCGACGGAACCGGCGTGATCGTCGTCGCCAACATGACCGCCGAGGCGATCGATCTGACGAATTGGCGCCTGCTCGTCGACGCCCAAAGGACCTATCCCCTCCCCGCGACCCATCTGCCGCCCGGCCATCCCATCCCCGCGGCGCTGCCGGCGGGCGCCTTGAGCGACGGCGGCGGCCTCGTCACGCTCGTCAACGCCGGCAATCTTCGCGTCGACGGCGTCGCCTATCTCGGCGGCGATCCGAAAGCCGGCTGGAGCACGAGCTTCGCGTAACCGCGCGCCTCGCGGTTCGCGCTCGTTCGCCACGGGTTCGGGGCGTTCAATTCGCGACTTTCGGCGGTTGCGCTGCGAAAAGTCCTATGTTAGGCAACCCGCGCCTTGGGGTTCGGGCGGCTTTGACCCTGCGCCGCGGCGTTTGACGGATCAATGGTGGATTTACGCGGGATCGACCTCGCTTTGATCGCGGCGTCGGTCACGACGCTGAGCCTGTGAAAGAGCAGTGAATTGGCTGAACAGGACGACATCGTTTCGGGAGTGGCGGGGCGCTACGCGTCGGCGCTGTTCTCCCTGGCCAGGGACGCCCGCGACACCGACGGCGTCGCCGCCTCCCTCGCCGCTTTCGACGCCATGATCGCCGAAAGCCCGGATCTGCAGCGCCTGGTGCGCAGCCCGGTGTTTTCGGCCCAGGAGCAGCTCAAGGCCTTGAGCGCGATTCTCGAGCGGGCCGGCGTTTCCGGAATCGCCGCCAATTTCATCAAGCTGGTCGCCGCCAAGCGGCGCCTCTTCGCCATTCGCGACATGATCGCCGATTACGGCAAGCTCAACGACGCCTTTCGCGGCGTGACGCGCGCCGAAGTCACCAGCGCCGCGCCGCTTAGCGACGCGAACGTCGCCGCGCTGAAGGAATCGCTGCGCGCCGCCTCCGGCGGCAAGGAAGTCGACCTGACCGCCAAGGTCGATCCCTCGATCATCGGCGGGCTCGTCGTCAAGCTCGGTTCGCGCATGGTCGACGGCTCGCTGAAAACCAAACTCAACGCAATTCGCACACGCATGAAAGAGGTCGGCTGATGGATATCCGCGCCGCTGAGATTTCCTCCATTCTCAAGAGCCAAATCGCCAATTTCGGCAACGAAGCCGAAGTCACCGAAGTGGGCCAGGTTCTGTCGGTCGGCGACGGCATCGCGCGCGCCTACGGCCTCGACAAGGTTCAGGCCGGCGAGATGGTCGAGTTCGAGAACGGCACGCGCGGCATGGCGCTCAATCTCGAAAGCGACAACGTCGGCATCGTCATTTTCGGCTCGGACCGTGAGATCAAGGAAGGTCAGACGGTCAAGCGGACGGGCGCCATCGTCGACGTCCCCATCGGCAAGGAGCTGCTCGGGCGCGTCGTCGACGCGCTCGGCAACCCGATCGACGGCAAGGGCCCGATCAACGCCGCCAAGCGCGCGCGCGTCGACGTGAAGGCCCCCGGCATCATTCCGCGCCGCTCCGTGCACGAACCGATGGCCACCGGCCTCAAGGCGATCGACGCGCTGATCCCGATTGGCCGCGGCCAGCGCGAGCTGATCATCGGCGACCGCCAGACCGGCAAGACCGCGATTGCCCTCGACACCATCCTCAACCAGAAGGCCCTCAACCAGAGCGGCGACGAGAGCCAGAAGCTCTATTGCGTCTATGTCGCGATCGGCCAGAAGCGCTCGACGGTCGCCCAATTCGCCAAGGTGCTCGAAGAGCACGGCGCGCTGGAATATTCGATCATCGTCGCCGCCACCGCCTCGGACGCCGCGCCAATGCAGTTCCTGGCGCCGTTCTCCGGCTGCGCGATGGGCGAATTCTTCCGCGACAACGGCATGCACGCGGTCATCATTTACGACGATCTGTCGAAGCAGGCGGTCGCCTATCGCCAGATGTCGCTGCTGCTGCGCCGCCCGCCGGGCCGCGAAGCCTATCCCGGCGACGTGTTCTATCTGCACTCCCGCCTGCTCGAGCGCGCCGCCAAGCTCAACAAGGATCACGGCTCGGGCTCGCTGACGGCGCTGCCGGTCATCGAAACGCAGGCCAACGACGTCTCGGCCTACATTCCCACCAACGTGATCTCGATCACCGACGGCCAGATCTTCCTGGAGACCGACCTCTTCTACCAGGGCATCCGCCCGGCGGTGAACGTCGGCCTTTCGGTCTCGCGCGTCGGCTCGTCGGCGCAGACCAAGGCGACCAAGAAAGTCGCGGGCAGGATCAAGGGCGAACTCGCGCAATACCGCGAAATGGCCGCCTTCGCGCAGTTCGGCTCGGATCTCGACGCCGTCACGCAGCGCCTGCTCAACCGCGGCGCGCGTCTCACCGAACTCCTGAAGCAGCAGCAATTCTCGCCGCTGAAAATGGAAGAGCAGGTCTGCTCGATCTATTGCGGCGTCAACGGCTATCTCGACAAGCTGCCGCTCGAGAAGGTGAAGCCGTTCGAGGACGGCCTGCTCGCGACGCTGCGCTCCAAGAGCCCCGACATTCTCCAATCGATCGGCTCGACCCGCGATCTGACCGACGAGACCGCGGCCAAGCTCAAGGCCGCCGTCGACGCCTTCGCCGCCAGTTTCGCCTGAAATCCCGTTTCCTTAGCCGAGCTTCGCGATGCCGTCCTTAAAGGACCTGAGAAACCGGATCGCCTCCGTCAAGTCGACGCAGAAGATCACCAAGGCCATGCAGATGGTCGCCGTGTCGAAGTTGCGCCGCGCGCAAAGCGCGGTCGAGGCGGCGCGGCCCTACGCCGAGAAAGTCGAGCTGGTGCTCGCCAATCTCGCCGGCGGGATCGCGCAAGGCGCGCAGACGCCGCCATTGCTTTCCGGCAGCGGCTCGAACCAGACGCACTTGCTCGTGGTCTGCACGGGCGAGCGCGGGCTTTGCGGCGCTTTCAACACTTCGATCGTGCGCTTGGCGCGCGATCGCGCCAACGCGCTCGCCCAGCAAGGCAAGACGGTCAAGATTCTCTGCATCGGCAAGAAGGGCTACGACCAGCTCCGGCGCACCCATGAAAAGGCGATCATCGATCAGATCGATCTGCGCGGCGTGCGCTCCATCGCCTTTGAGACGGCCCAGCCGATCGCCAAGAAGCTGATCGATCTCTTCGAACTCGGCGAGTTCGACGTCTGCACGCTGTTCTTCGCGCGGTTCAAGTCGGTGATCTCGCAGATTCCGACCGCCCAGCAGCTGATTCCCCCGGAACTCGGCGCGAAGGACGAGCGCGCGCCGGTCTACCACTACGAGCCCGACGAAAGCGAAATCCTCTCGCAATTGCTGCCGCGCGCCGTGAGCGTGCGCATCTATCGCGCTCTGCTCGAGAACACGGCCTCGTTCTTCGGGGCGCAGATGAGCGCGATGGACAATGCGACCCGCAACGCCGGCGAGATGGTGAAGAAATACACGCTTCGCTACAACCGCACCCGCCAGGCGATGATCACCAAGGAACTGATCGAAATCATTTCGGGCGCCGAGGCGCTCTGAGCCAACCCGTCGCGCGAGCGACCTCCAGGATTCGAAACGAGGACGTCAAGACATGGCGCAAGATACGGCGAACGCCGCGAACTCCACCGGCCGCGTCACCCAGGTGATCGGCGCCGTCGTCGACGTGAAGTTCGACGGCGAACTGCCGCCCATTCTCAACGCACTGGAAACCGACAACCAAGGCTCGCGGCTCATTTTGGAAGTCGCGCAGCATTTGGGCGAAAACTCGGTGCGCTGCATTGCGATGGACATTTCGGAAGGGTTGGTGCGCGGCCAGCAAGTGAAGGACACCGGCGGGCCGATCTCCGTGCCGGTCGGCGCGGGCACGCTCGGGCGCATCATGAACGTCATCGGCGAGCCGGTCGACGAAGCCGGCCCAGTGCCGATGGAGGCGCGCCGCGCGATCCATCAACCCACGCCTTCCTATGTCGAGCAATCGACGGAAGCGCAGATTCTCATCACCGGCATCAAGGTCGTCGACCTGCTCGCGCCTTACGCCAAGGGGGGCAAGATCGGCCTGTTCGGCGGCGCGGGCGTCGGCAAGACCGTGCTCATCCAGGAGCTGATCAACAACGTCGCCAAGACGCACGGCGGCAATTCGGTGTTCGCCGGCGTCGGCGAGCGCACGCGCGAAGGCAACGATCTCTATCACGAGTTCATCGAGTCGAAGGTCAACGCCGACCCGCACAACCCCGATCCGAACGTGGTTTCCAAATGCGCGCTGGTGTTCGGTCAAATGAACGAGCCGCCGGGCGCGCGCATGCGCGTCGCGCTTTCCGGCCTCACCGTCGCCGAGTATTTCCGGGATCAGGGTCAGGACGTGCTGTTCTTCATCGACAACATCTTCCGCTTCACCCAGGCGGGTTCGGAAGTTTCGGCGCTTCTCGGCCGCATCCCGTCGGCGGTCGGCTATCAGCCGACCTTGGCCACCGACATGGGCGCGCTGCAAGAGCGCATCACCACGACGACCAAGGGCTCGATCACTTCGGTGCAGGCGATCTACGTGCCCGCGGACGATTTGACCGATCCGGCGCCGGCGACCTCGTTCGCCCATTTGGACGCCACCACCGTGCTTTCGCGCTCGATCGCGGAAAAGGGCATCTACCCCGCCGTCGATCCGCTCGATTCGACTTCGCGCATGTTGACGCCCTCGGTCGTCGGCGAGGAGCATTACGCCGTGGCGCGCCGCGTGCAGCAGGTGTTGCAGCGCTACAAGGCGCTCCAGGACATCATCGCCATTCTCGGCATGGACGAATTGTCCGAAGAGGACAAGCTCACCGTCGCGCGCGCCCGCAAGATCGAGCGCTTCCTGTCGCAGCCGTTCGACGTGGCGGCGGTGTTCACCGGCTCGCCGGGCGTGCAGGTGAAGATCGAAGACACGGTCAAGGGCTTCAAGGGCATCATCGACGGTCAATACGACAATCTGCCGGAAGCCGCCTTCTACATGGTCGGCACGATCGAGCAGGTGGTCGAAAAGGCCAAGAAGCTGGCCGCGGAGGCGGCGTAAGCCGCCGCGCATTTAGGGGTGACCATGGCCAGCTTTCACTTCGAACTCGTTTCGCCGAACAAGCTCATGTTCAGCGGTCCGGCCGAATCGGTGCTCGTGCCGGGCAGCGAGGGCGACTTCGTCGTGCTCAGGGATCACGCGCCGGTGATGGCGTCGTTGCGTCCGGGCGTCGTCACCTTCGAGGAAGCGCAGGGCAAACAGACGCGGATCTTCGTGCGCGGCGGTTTCGCCGACGTCAGCGCGAGCGGCCTGATCCTGCTCGCGGAGACCGCCATCCCCGCGGGCGAACTCGACGCGGCGCATCTCGACCAGGAAATCAAGAACGCCGAAGAGGATCTCGCCGACGCCCCCGACGAGCAGAAGCGCCTCTGGCAGGAGAAGCTCGACCGGCTGCGCGAGCTCAAGGACGCGATGAAGCTCTGAGCGAGGGCTGTGAATCGGCGGCGTCTTCGCGACCGGGCAAAGCCTTTCGTTTCTTGTGATTCCGCGAATCTGCGCTAACGTGGCGCGATGTCGACAGAAGCGATCATTGAATACGCTCGGCGCATTCGCGAGCAGCGTCGCGCGGGGCCGAGCAATCTCGAACAGGCATTGGCGCCGGAATTCCAGCGCCTGCTCGAATCACTGCTGCCGCTAATTTCGTCGAACGAACTTGTCGTCGTCCCTGAATTCGCCACGCTGGCATTGGTCGGCCGGACATCGCCCTCAAGCGCGCTGGTCAGCCGCCGCGCGCCTTTGTCGAGCTCAAGGCGCCCACCAAACCGGGCGATCCTTCGCGCTATCGCGATCCTCACGACAAGCAGCAGTTCGAGCGTTTCAAGTCGTTGCCGGTTTGGGCGATCTCGAATTTTTCGAGCCTTCGCGTGTTCAGGCGCGACCAGCCGATAGACTCGATTGAAATCGTTCCCGAGGCCGCGCTCAAACCAGAAACGACGGACGCGAGCGCGGAGCGTTTGATTCGATGCGGCGATCCCGCCGGGCTTGTCGCGGCCTTGACGCCGCTCGCTCTCGCCGATCCGCCGCCGGCGAAAGATGCGGAACAACTGGCGAGCAACTTGGCCCACGCTGCGCGCCTCGTTCGAAGCATTGTCGCGGATCGGCTGGCCGAACTCGCCGAATCCGGAGCGACCGGCACGCCCTTGCAGGCTGTCCGCGACGACTTTCGCGAAGTGCTTTACGCGCATCCTCAAGCGGCCGGCTATAGCGCGCCACGATTTGAAACTCTTTTTGCCGCCGCCTTCGCGCAAACGCTGGCATTCGGCTTGCTGCTTGTGCGTGAAGCCACGGACAAGGATGTCGACCGCGACGCTTGGCGAAACATGCCGCCGGAACATTCGCTCTTGCGTACGACGCTTCGCGTGCTGAGCATGGAGGAAATCGTTATCGACGTCGGCGTCGGCTTCGACGTCATCCTCGACACGGTGAACAGCTTCGATCCGGAAATTCTCGCGAGAAAGACCGGCAAGCCCGATCCGATCCTCTACTTCTACGAGGACTTCCTGCAAGTCTTCGATCCCGCCGCACGCGAACGTTATGGCGTCTATTACACGCCCGTCGAGGTCGTGAAGTACATGGTCGCCGCGCTCGCCCGCGCGTTGCGCGAGAATCTCGGGACGACAGGAGTGGCCGACGAGTCGGTGACTCTGCTCGATCCCGCGACAGGGACCGGAACCTTCTTGCTGGGCGTGATCGAGCATGTTCGCGCCTCAGTCGAATCCAGCACCGGTCCGGGAGCGGTCGCCGGAGCCCTGCGCGCTCTCGCGTCACGGCTGTTCGGGTTCGAACTTCTCGTGGGCCCGTACGCTGTCGCGCATTACCGACTGCGCCATGTGATGGGCGCGTTGCAGGCCAATCAACGCCTTGGCGTCTTTCTGACCGACACGCTGGCCAGACCGGGAGCGGCGGCGCCGCTAGGGAGCTTAGGATTCGTCGCTGAAAACATCCGCACGGAAAGGCACGAGGCGGATCGAATCAAGGAGCGCCAGCCCATCCTGGCGATCATCGGAAACCCGCCCTACCGAAGGCTTGAGGCCGGCGAGGTCGGCGAGCTCGTCGGCGACTGAATGAACGACCTTTGGGATGATCTCAAGGCGCCCGTGCGCGAGGCGGGCTGGGGAAATCAGCTCAACACGTTTCCCGAGCTTTCGGTCGCTTTCTGGCGTTGGGCGATTTGGAAATTGTTTGAAAGCGAAGGCGCCCCGAGGCGCGGCGTCGTGGCGTTCATTTCGAACCGCACCTTTCTGGCGGGAAAGCCCTACGCCGGATTGCGCGCCATGCTGCGCGAACGATTCGACCTCATCGAGATCATCGATCTGCGCGGTGATGTCCGGCGCGGTGAACGCGCGGGCGTGGAGGGCGATCAAGGCGTGTTCAATATTCAGGTGGGAACGGCAATCACGGTCGCGATCGCGGACGGCAGCAAGGCCAAAGATGCGCTCGCTCGAGTGACGTACATCGATAGCTGGGCGGAAGGTTTGTTTACGCGCGCCGCCAAATTGACATGGCTTCTCGCTGGAAGCGAAACCGGCGAGAGGCCCGGCGCAGTCCTCATCAATCGAGATCGGTTGGACCCGTTCAAACCGAAGCCTTTCCAGGACGTCGAGTGGGCGTCAATGTCTCAGTGTTTCATTTTCAATCGATCAGGACTGCAAACAAAACGCGACGACTTTGTCTACGCGTTTTCTCGAACCGCCATGCGGGAGCGAATTGCGTCATTCTTGGCTGTTTTGGCTGACCCTGCGCGCGCAATGTTTCATGACAGCAGAGACCGAAAATGGGTCGGCGCACACGCGATCCCTTTCGAAGCAAATAGAATTGTCCAGGTCGCCTATCGGCCGCTTGATAGCCGATACCTATACAACCATCCCGCTTACGGCGATTTCCTACGCCCCGAACTTCAAGCCGTTTGGGGCGTCGAAAACTGCGCCCTCTACGCCATGCCATTCGCCACGGGCGCCGGCCCGGCTGTCTGGTCCCACGGCCTGCTTCCCGACTATCACGCCTTTAGTGGACGAGGCGGCTACGCGTTCCCCCTGCGCGACAATCGCGCCGGCCATGGTCCGTTCAACGTTTCGCCCAACCTTCTCGCCGGGCTCGCCGCCAATTACGGCGCTCCGGTGAGCGCGCAAGACGCATTCGACGCGATCCTCGCCCTGCTGTCGGCGACATCCTACACTTTGCGCTTCGCCGAGGACTTGGAGGACGTGTTTCCGCACGTGCCATTCCCCAGCGATCACGCGCTGTTTCTCGAAGCGGCGGCCTTGGGCCGCGAAATCCGCGCGGTCGAGACGTTCGCCCGTCCGCCGCGCGCCGAGTTCCTGAATCCGGGTGTCGCGCGCGTCGAGAGCGAAGCGACCGAAACTCTGCACGCTACCGATTGGAGCGAGGGCGAAATATACCTCTGCGCCAATCGAACCGGGCGCGTGTCAGGCGTCAGCGCGGCGGTTTGGAACTTTTCGGTCAGCGGATATCGCCTGCTCTTCCGTTGGATCGACGCGCGCCAAGGCCTGCCGATCGATCACGCGCTCGTCACGGCGCTGCGCGATCTTGTGGGCAGAATCGCCGAGCTCATTGACCTTTTCGCCCGCGCCGATCAACTTCTCGAACGCGCCCTGGGCGCGACTCTGAGTCGCGAGGCCCTGGGCCTTGGCGAAACTGAGCCTGCTGTTGTCGATGAGTGACCAAACGCCCGACCTTTTCGGCTTCAAGCCGGCCCAAGGCGATCTCTTCGCCAATGAACCGGCGCGCAACAACGGCGTCGGCGTCGCGGACCCCGACGACATCCGCGCCCGCTTGCAGAAAATGCTGGCGGAAGCGCGCGCGGCGCAATCCCGTCCGCCGTGGAACGAGCGCACGACGCGCATGTACCAGATCGTATTTCCGCAAATGGCGAACTGGCTGCCGGACTCCGAAGCGGAACAACTGCGCTTCGAATTCGAGCGCGAATTGCGGCGGCTGACCGAGGCGGCGTGAGGCCGCGCCCCAGCCTCCGCCGGGTTTCGAGTGATCCTCGTCTCGCCGAGGCCGCTACTACGGCAACAGCTGCACCTGCTGCGTGATCCCGATGTCCTGGACCGAGGTGTTGAGCGCCAGCAACTGGGCCAGCAGACCGAGAATGCGCTTGGTGTTCAATGCGGAGTCGGGCACGCAGTAGCCGCGGCCGCCATAGGCGACCGACAGGAAGCAGTCGCCGCCCTTGATGCCGACATCGCCGCCGTTGAGGCCGAAGAGGCCATCGCCGCCGCTGGCGACGGCGAAGAGCGTGTCGTCCTTGAGCGGATCGCGGCCGACCGCTTGTGGGGTCTGCAGCTTGATCGCGCCGGCCTCGCCGGCGGCGACGAGCCGCCCGAGATACTGGAAAATCGAGAAGGTCGAACGCGGAAACACCCGCAATTTCACCTGTTCCCCTTTGCGGTCGCGGAAAGTCACGATGCGTGTGTCCGCCGTCTTCTCGCGTGAGCCGCACATCGGGTGATTGTCGGCGGCCTTCGTTCCCGGCGCCCAGGCGGAGCGATCGAAACAGAGCCGCCAAGCCGGGGCCTGCCCACAATCCGCGCCCGAAGAATCGCCATTGCCCGATTTGTCGGACTTGTCCGTCTTGTCGCACTTGGCCAATTTCGCCGCCTTGGCGCCGGGCTCGGGTTCGGCGATCAGGCCGTAGGCCATCGCCAACTCGACGTAATGTTGAAATTTATCGAAATTCGGGTCGAGCGGATCGTTCACATATTGACTGACCACGCCGCCCTTTTCCTCGACGACTTTTTCCGTGAAGAGGTAGAACAACGTTTCGCTCGCGATGCCTTGCTCGATGAAGAACGCCAGCGTCTCCGGCTCGACCGTGAGCAGCAGGCCGCGGTAGAAATCCTTCGTCTCCGACGGCGTCACATTGAAGCTCGTCGATCCGCTCGTCGAGATGGAATTGGCCTGGAAGCCCGTGGCGCCGGGATTGGCGCCGAACACGGCTTGTTTGTCCAACGCAGACGCCAAGAAGTCGGTAGTGGCGCCGGCGGCGCTGGAGGCGATTTTCGTCGGCGGCGAAGGCCCCAACACGAGCGAGGGCATGCCCATCGTCGCCGAAGTCGTGTTGGAGCCGTTGATCTGGCCGACCTGCAGGAACGCCAGCGGCTCGGCGCGGCTCGCGCGAACGATGTTGGTGAAGATCATCTGGTCGCGCGCCTGCTCCGAGGCGATGTCGTAACGCGCGACGCGATTGTCGAAATGGTCATTATAGGCGCAGCCAGACGCCAACCAGCACAACGCCGCCGCGACGGCGATACGCGAAACCAAACCTGTCATTTCGAGCCCCCCAAAGGCCGAACCGAAGCTTCGCATCCCTTATTCAGCCGCGGCGTCGAACGCGCTACGGACAGCTCGGGTGCGTTGGTCGGTTAATGCTATCTTAATATGCTGCTCCGGTCTCCGGTGAAAAGCAATCGGCTCGGGCGGCGCGGCGGCCATTCGACGCGGCCGTCAGACTATCCCTGGCCGAGCGGACATGCTTTATGCTCGCCGCCGCAGCGCTGAAGAAGGATGGCTCGAAATGGCGGATCACCTCATCCCGCATTTTCACAACGACCCCGGCGTCGCCACGATCCGGGTCGGCGTCAAGGAGTTCATGTGCACGGGCGCCAAGCCGCCGTTCGACCATCCGCACATCTTCATCGACATGGGCGGCGACACGGAAGCGATCTGCTCCTATTGCTCGACGCGCTTCGTCTATGATCCGACGCTTGGGGCGCATTCCATTCCCGCCGAGTGCGAACTTCACGACGCAGCGTGAGCCATGGCGCGCCGCGCGCTCATCGCCGGCGCCGGGATCGGCGGGCTGACCGCCGCGCTCGCGCTGGCGCGGGGAGATTTCAAAGTCGAGATCTTCGAACGCGCGCCCGTCCTCCAGGAGTTCGGCGCGGGGCTTCAGCTCACGCCCAACGCGACCCGCGTTCTCCAGCGATTGGGCGTCCTTGACGCCGTGCGCGGCCTCGCCACCGCGCCGCGCGCGATCCGCATCCTGCGCGGGAGCGACGACGCCGAGCTGGCGCGACTGCCGATCGAGGACGCCGAGCGGCGCTGGGGCGCGCCCTATCTCGTCATTCACCGCGCCGATCTGCAACGCGCGCTCGCCGAGGCGGCGACGCGCCTGCCCAATGTCGCTCTGCATCTGGGGACCGAGGTCGCCGGAATCGGCGCCGACGGCGACGGCGTCTCGATCGGCCTCAAGCGCGGCCTCGTCACGACGCGCGAGGCCGGAGACGTTCTCATCGGGGCGGACGGCCTGCGCTCGCTGGCGCGCGAGCGGATCGGCCTCGGAGCCGCCGGCGCGGCGCTCTTCTCCGGCCGCGTCGCGTTCCGCGCCACCGTCGCATCGCAAAGCGTCGCCGCGCGCTGGAGCGCGAGCGAGGTCACGCTGCGCCTCGGCGCCAAGGCGCATTTGGTGCATTATCCCCTGCGCGAGGGATCGATCGTCAACCTCGTCGCGGCGATCGAATCGACATGGCGCGGCGAAAAGGGCGACCACCCCTGGGATGGCGTCGCCGACCGACCCGCCCTCGACCGGGCGTTTCGCGATTGGTCGAAAGAGGCGCGCGCGCTGATCGGCGCGGCCGACAATTGGCGGGCCTGGCCGCTTTTCCTTCGCCCGCCGATCGCGCGATTTTCGCTCGGGGCGATCGCGCTGCTCGGCGACGCCGCGCATCCTATGACGCCGTTTCTCGCGCAGGGCGCGGCGCAGGCGATCGAGGACGCCGACGCCCTCGCGCGCCGCCTCGCCGCATCCGCCGACGTCGCCAAGGCGCTCGCCGCCTATTCCCGCGACCGCGTCGCGCGCGCTGCGCGCGTCCAGCGCGACGCGCTCGCGCAAGGCCGCATCTACCACATGAGCGGCCCCCTCGCCCTGGCGCGCGACCTGACGATGCGCGCGCTCGGACCGGAGCGCCTGCTCAAGCGCTACGATTGGCTCTACGCGGCCTAAAGCGCGCCTCGAGCCCGCTCAGCCCGTCTTCCCCGGCGTTCGCCCGACCGCGGCGCCGGCTCTGGTGAGGACGAGGACGGCGCCGCCGGCCAGCAGGCCCCAGAAGGCGCCGCCGATTCCATAGAAGCCGACGCCCGACGCCGAGACGAGGAAGGTCGCGAGCGCCGCCTCGCGCTCGGAGGCGTCGGCGAGCGCGTTGTGCAGCGCCGCGCCGAAGGCGTTGAGCAAGGCCAGGCCAGCCACCGCCTCGACGAGGATCGGCGAGCCCGAGACGAAATGCGTCACGCCGCCCGCCAGAAGGCCGAAGACGACATAGGCGGCGCCGGCCGTCGCCGCCGCGATCCAGCGTTTTGCCGGATCGGGCGAGGCGTCGGGCGAGGCGCACAGCGCCGCGGTGATCGCGCTTAGGTTCACCGCATGGCCGCCGAACGGGGCGGCCAGCAGCGTGAATGCGCCCGTCGTCGCGACCAGCGGACCGGGCTCGGGCCGGTAATTATAGGCCGAGAGCACCGCCAGGCCCGGCAGGTTCTGCGAGGCCATGGTGACGATGAACAGAGGCAGCGCCAGCGAGACGATGGCGTCGAGCGAGAAGACCGGCGTCGTCCACACCCATTGCGGCGTCAGCGCGGAGAGGGAGAAGCCCTCGCCCGAGCCGCCGAAGCCGATCAGCAGCGCGGCGACGATCGCGGCGGCCGGGGTCGCGTAGAGCCGCTTCCAACGGGAAACGACGAGCCAGGCCAGGATCACCACGCTCGCCTGACGCGGCGATTCGATCAGCCCGCGGATCGGCGCGAGGCAAAGCCCGAACAGAATCCCCGCGAGCATGGCGTTGGCGAGCGCGGAGGGGATCGCCGCCACCAGGCGCCCAAACGGACGCACGAGGCCCGCCGCGACCATCAGAGCGCCGACGACGAGAAACGCGCCGGTCGCCGCGGGAAAGCCTCCCGCCGCCGCTCCCGTAGCGGCGAGCAGCGCGCCGCCCGGCGTCGACCACGCCGCGGAAACCGGCATGCGGGTCCAAAGGCTCAGGCCGATTCCGGCGACGCCCATGGCGATGGACAGCGCCATCAATCCCGAAGCCGCCTGGGCGTCGCTCGCGCCCACCGCCGTCAGGCCCTTGAGGATCACCGCGAAGGAACTGGCGAAGCCGACGAAGGCCGTGATGAGGCCCGCCGTGACGGGTTGGATGAGGCTGCGTTTGCTCATGAGGCGGGCCGGATCGGTAAGTTGAGAATCGCTTCGGGGCGAGCTTAGCGCGCTTGGGCGAGCGAAGCGAAGACGCCGGCGAAAGTCGAAGGGCGCGCGACACCTTCCCCCGCAAGGGGGGAAGGAGCGCGCCCTTCAATTTGGCTGACGCACGCCGCCATGCGGGCTCGCCGAATTCGAGCGCGATCCTTTCCGCGCTGCCGCCGGCGAAGGCCGCGCGCCTCAAGGCGCAGCCGAGCCCCCTCACCTCCCATGCGCCGCCAGATAAATCTGAATCACCGACGCAATCAGCTCGGCGACGATCAGCACCACGATCGTCGCCTCCAGCCGCGTCGCGCGGTCGGCGTCGATGATGTCGGTGAGCGCATGGGCGGTCTCGACGATGACGTCGAGCTTGCGCTTGAGGGCGCCGGCGCGCTCCTTCAATTCGTATTCGTCTTCGAGCCGCGCGTAGAGGCGCTCCAGATCGGGGCGGTCCCACAGCACGTCGGGCTTTTCCTCCACCGCGACCCGGCCCGAGACCCGGTGTTGGGCGAGCAGCGCCTGGCCGATCAGGCGCAGCATCGCCTTGCGGCGGAACGGCGGCTTGCCGCTGCGCGCGAGTTCGAACGCGAACGGTTCGACGACGTCGAAAACGGCGTTGACCTCGCGCTCGTCGCGCGCGAGCGCCACCGTCTTGGCGAGCGCGTCGGCGATGACGAGAAAGCGTTGCGGCGAAAGATTCTTGATCTGGATCGGCCCGCCCGCCTCGGCCTGGCCCTCGCCCTCGGGCGCGATCTCGAACACCGCGATCTCGTCGTCGCCGCGCGCCCGCGCGCCGGTGACGCGCGCCTTCAGCTTGGCGAGCGTGTCCTCCTCTTCGAGCGGCGTCAGGCCGACCATGACCGCCGCGCCGAAGCGGAACAGCGCGACCATGCCGCCATGGCCGACGCGAAAGGCCAGCGGCAGCGAGGAGATCATGTCGGGACGCTCGAGCCCGGCGGTGTCGATGCGCTCGCCGACGATGAGCGCGCGCGCCGTCAGGCGGGTCGGCGTTTCCAAGGGGGGCGCGGCGTCGTTCATCGCCGTAATCTACGCCGCCGCACGAGGCGGCGCCAGCGCATCCCGCGCGAGGCGGCCTATTCGACCGGCCAAACGCCGTCGGCCTCGACGCGCGACAGCGCGCCGGTGTGGATGTCGAAGCGGAAGCCGCGCAGAGCGAGGCGGCCCGCCGCCACGGCTTCGGCGACCCAGGGAAAGGTCATGAGATTGGCGAGCGAGAGCCGCACCACCGCGACCTCGGCGTTTTCGAGCCGCCCCGCTTCGTCGCCGCCCTCGGCGCTGAGCGCCGGCTTGGCGATCTCGACCCAGGAGGCGACGAAGTCGCGCGCCTCAGGCGGCGCGCCCAGCGCCATGGCGCGAACGCCGCCGCATTGCGCGTGGCCGAGCACGACGAGCCGTGAAACCTTCAATACGCGCACGCCGAACTCGATCGCCGCGCTGGCGCCGTGATAGCCGGCGTCCGGCTGATAGGGCGGCACCAGCCCGGCGATGTTGCGCAGCACGAACATTTCGCCCGCCACGGCGCCGAAGATCATCTGCGGATCGACGCGCGAATCCGAGCAGGCGACGACCATCGTTTCTGGGCTCTGGCCCCAATGCGCCAGCGCCTCGTAGCGCGCGCGCTCGGCGGGCCAGATTTCGGAGCGAAACCGGCGGTAGCCTTCGAGGAGAGGGTCCATGGGGCCTTCCAACATTAGGGCTCGCCGGGCGCGGCGAAGTTCATGCTGCACCGCAACTAAGCGATTGGGCAGGGCGCGACAAGCCCACGCGCTCATCAACTATGGCTAGGCGCGCGGACAAATGCGTGCGGCGCCGCTCTTGCGCCCGCGGCGCCTTTCGCATAAAAGCGCGCGTCTATCCGAACCGCCCGGCCGTATAGGGCTGCCGTGGCGGTTCTTTTCGCTCATTCCGACGCGAACGGGCCTTTCACGCCCGCCAACTCCAAGAGGGCGTCAAGCCCAGGAGAGCCAAATGCCCAAGCTGAAGACGAAATCGGGCGCGAAAAAGCGCTTCAAGGTCACGGGAACCGGCAAAGTGGTCTACGCCCAGGCGGGCAAGCGCCACGGCATGATCAAGCGCACGACCAAGCAGATCCGCAATCTGCGCGGCACGGCCGTCTTGTTCAAATCCGACGGCGACAAGGTGAAAAAATTCTTCCTGCCGAACGGCTGACCCGCCCCTGCCCTGAATTTCCCGGAGAGATCTGATGTCACGCGTCAAACGCGGCGTAACCAGCCACGCCAAGCACAAGAAAGTCCTGCGCGCCGCCAAAGGCTATTTCGGCCGCCGCAAGAACACCATTCGCGCCGCCAAGCAGGCGGTCGAAAAGGCGATGCAATATTCGTATCGCGACCGCAAGAACCGCAAGCGCGAGTTCCGCGCGCTGTGGATCCAGCGCATCAACGCGGCGGTGCGCGAGCACGGCCTCACCTACAGCCGATTCATTTCCGGCCTGATCACCGCCGGCGTCGAAGTCGACCGCAAGGTGCTTTCGGACCTCGCCATCAGCGAGCCGGCGGCTTTCGCCGCGATCGTCGAAACGGCCAAGGGGCATCTGCCCAAGGCGGCGTGAGAGGCAGACGGGGCAGTGGGCAGTAGGCAGTAGGCAGTGAAGAAGGGCTGCCCTCTGCCCTCTGCCCTCTGCCTACTGCCTACTGCCTACTGCCCGGCAAACGCCAAGGCCCCCGTCATGACCGATCTTTCCGCCCTGCAACAGCAAACCCTCGCTTCGATCGCCGACGCCCGCGACGAAGCCGCGCTGGAAGCCGTGCGCGTCGCGGCGCTGGGCAAGAAGGGCTCGATTTCCGCCCTGCTCGCCACTTTGGGCAAGATGTCGCCCGAGGAGCGCAAGAACAACGGCGCCGCGATCAACGCCCTCAAGGACCAGGTCGCCGAGGCGCTCAGCGCACGCCGGTCGGTGCTGAAGGCGGCGGCGCTGCAGGCGCAGCTCGAGCGCGAGGCGCTCGACATGACGCTGCCGGCGCCCCGCGCGGGCATCGAGCGCGGGCGCATCCACCCCATCAGCCAGGTCTTCGACGAAATCACCGCGATCTTCGCCGACATGGGCTTCTCGATCGCCGAAGGCCCGGACATCGAAACCGACGAATACAACTTCACCAAGCTCAACTTTCCGCTCGGCCACCCCGCGCGCGAAATGCACGACACGTTCTTCTTCGCCCCGGACGCCAACGGCGAGCGCAAGCTGTTGCGCACGCATACGAGCCCCGTGCAGGTGCGCGCGATGGTGGCGCAGGAGCCGCCGATCCGCGTCGTCTGTCCCGGCCGCACCTATCGCTGCGACGCCGACCAGACGCACACGCCGATGTTCCATCAGGTCGAGGGGCTGGTGATCGACAAGTCGGCGACGCTCGCCAATCTCAAATGGGTGCTCGAGGAATTCTGCAAGGCGTTCTTCGAAGTGCCGAAAGTGAACATGCGCTTCCGGCCGAGCTTCTTCCCCTTCACCTCGCCCTCGATGGAGGTCGACATCCAATGTCGGCGCTCGGGCGGCGAAATTCGCTTCGGCGAGGGCGAGGATTGGCTGGAAATCCTGGGTTGCGGCATGGTCCACGCCAATGTGCTGAGGAATTGCGGCGTCGATCCGGAGGTCTATCAGGGCTTCGCCTGGGGCCTCGGCATCGATCGCATCGCGATGCTCAAGTACGGCCTGCCGGACTTGCGCGATTTCTTCGACGCCGATCTGCGCTGGATCGACCATTACGGCTTCAAGCCGCTCGACGTGCCGACGCTGGCGGGGGGATTGAGCGGGTGAGGCGACGCGGCTCAGGAGACGCGCGACCTTGCCGATCGAAATATTTGTCGGCTTTGCCAATGCATTCCGCTAGAAAGTGCGCGAACCCCTTCCCCGCTCGCGGGGGAAGGTGGCGCGCGAAGCGCGTCGGATGAGGGGGCGGTTCGGCTTGGGCGACGCGCCGCAAGGGTAGCGCTTTATCCTGAGACGCCCCCTCATCCGGCCGGCTCCGCCGGCCACCTTCCCCCGCGAGGGGGGAAGGGGCCAATCACGCAGCACCCGTCATGATCGCCCCATGAAACTCACCCTCTCCTGGCTCAAAGACCACTTGGAAACCTCGGCTTCGCTCGCCGAGATCGTCGACGCGCTGACGCGCATCGGCCTGGAGGTCGAGGGCGTCGAGGACCCGAGCGCGAAATACCGCGGCTTCGTCGTCGCGCGCGTGATCGAAGCCAAGCCGCATCCCAACGCCGACCGCCTGCGCGTCTGCATGGTCGACGCCGGCGGGGCGCCGGTGCAGGTCGTGTGCGGCGCGCCCAACGCGCGCACCGGCATGAGAAGCGTGTTCTCGCCGGTCGGGACCTTCATTCCGGGGAAAGCCATCACGCTCGCCAAGGGCGTCATCCGCGGCGTCGAATCGCATGGCATGCTGTGTTCGGCCGCCGAGCTGCAGCTGTCCAACGATCACGAGGGCATCATCGAGCTGCCCGACGACGCCCCGGTCGGGCGGGCCTATGCGGCCTACGCCGGCCTCGACGATCCCGTCATCGACATCAATCTCACGCCCAACCGCCCCGACGCCACGGGCGTCGCGGGAATCGCGCGCGACCTCGCCGCGGCGGGGCTGGGAACGCTGAAGACGCAAGAGCCGGCGCCCGTCGCGGGAAGCTTCGACTGCCCGACCGCCGTCACGCTCGATTTCTCCGCCGAGGACGCGCGCCTCTGCCCCGCCTTCGCGCTGCGCCTGGTGCGCGGCGTCAAGAACGGCCCGTCGCCGGAGTGGATGCAAAAGCGCCTGCGCGCGATCGGCCTCCGACCCATCAACGCGCTCGTCGACGTCACCAATTACATCACTTTCGATCGCGGCCGCCCGCTGCACGTGTTCGATCTCGCCAAGGTCGCCGACGCGCTGCACGTGCGGCGCGCCCGGGCCGGCGAAAGCGTGCTGGCGCTCGACGGCAAATCTTACGCGCTCGATGAGGGCATGGTGGTCATCGCCGACGAAAACGGCGTCGAATCGATCGCCGGAATCATGGGCGGCGAACATTCCGGCTGCGATGCGCAAACGCGCGACGTGCTGATCGAGAGCGCGTTGTGGGACCCCGCCAATATCGCGCAGACCGGGCGCAAGCTCGGCATCGTCACCGACGCGCGCTATCGCTTCGAGCGCGGCGTCGATCCCGACTTCTGCATCCCCGGCGCCGAACTGGCGACGCGGATGGTCGTCGATCTCTGCGGCGGCGAGCCCTCGCGCCTGATCGTCGCCGGCGATCCGACGACGCCGAGGCGCGCGGTCGATTTCCCCTATGGCGAAGTCGCGCGCCTCGTCGGCCTCGACATCCCGCGAGACGAAGGCGAAGCGATTCTCGCGCGCCTCGGCTTCGCTGTGGAGGACGGCAAGGCGATCGTTCCCAATTGGCGCCCCGACATCGACGGCAAGGCCGACATCGTCGAGCAGATCGTGCGCATCGTCGGCCTCGATCGCGTGCCGACGACGCCGCTGGCGCGGCTCGATGCGGGCGTGCCCCGGCCCGTCCTCACGCTGCTGCAAAAGCGCACCCGCGCCGCCAAGCGCGCCCTGGCGGCGCTCGGCCTTCGCGAAGCCGTGACCTGGTCGTTCATCGCCAAGCCGAAGGCGGAATTGTTCGGCGGCGGCGCGCCCGCTCTGGCGCTCGCCAATCCGATCGCCGCCGATCTCTCCGACATGCGCCCGAGCCTCATCCCCGGCCTCGTCGCCGCGGCGGAGCGCAACGCGCGGCGCGGCCTCAAGGACGTCGCGCTGTTCGAGGTCGGGCAGATCTTCCTCGGCGACGGCGAGAACGACCAGCGCATCGCCGCCGCCGCAGTGCGGCGCGGCATGGCCAAGGCGCGCGGCGAGGGGCGCCATTGGTCGGGCGCAAGCGGATCGCTCTCGGCGGTCGACGCGTTCGACGCCAAGAGCGACGCGCTGGCGCTTCTGGCCGCGCTCGGAATCGCCGCCAACGCCGTGCAGGTCGTCCCCGGCGGCCCGGCCTTCCTTCATCCCGGACGCTCGGCGACGCTGCAATTCGGGCCGAAAATCATCGCCGGCTGGTTCGGCGAATTGCACCCGAGCGCCTGCGAGGCGCTCGACGCGGAGGGACCGATCGTCGCGTTCGAAATCACGCTCGACGCGATCCCCGCGCCCAAGGCGCGGCCGACCAAGGCTAGGCCCAAGCTGGAGCGCTCGGAATTCATGCCGCTCGAGCGCGACCTCGCCTTCGTCGTCGCGGAAGGCGCGCGCGCCGGCGAAATCCTCAAGGCGGCGCTCGGCGCCGACCGCGCCCTGATCGCCAACGCCGACGTGTTCGACGTCTATCGCGGCCCCGGCGTGCCGGAGGGCCATAAATCCATCGCCATCACCGTGACATTGCAGCCGCGCGAGCGCACGCTGACCGATGCCGAAATCGAGGCCGTCGTCGCCAAAATCGTCGCCGAGGTCGGCAAGAAGACCGGCGCGACGTTGCGGCTGTGAGGGATCGGACCATGCGTCACGCGTTCATTCTCGCGATCGGACTCGGCGTTCTCTGCGTCGGCGCGCCGGCGCGCGCCGAGGACAACCCGGCCTGCGCGAAATACGAAGAACCGCTCGCCTACAACGCATGCCTCGCCCGGCTCGGGCCGTCCGCGACCGGAGCCATCGCGGCGCCGGATGGCGAGTCCGGCGGGCCCCGCGCGGACGGCCGAAGACGCGCTCACGGCGGGCTCGAAATTTCGCGTGAACGCCGCGGACGCGAGCGCATGGAGTTCGATGTCGGGGGAAAGCGGCGGCGGCCGTAGGCGATGGAGCTGGCTCGCCGAAGAGCGGGGGACCGCGACGGGCCTCGTCGTGCTCGACTGGCGGCCAGGTCCATCAGGCGGTCCGCATTTATCTTTACTTGAGCGAGACGCCGGGACTCAGCCCTTGCGTCCCATGGCGCGCATCACGCACGGAAGCATGCGCGCAGCGATGATGTCGGTCCCATTTGCATTCGGATGCTCGCCAGCTTCCGATTCTTCCAAATCTTCCGGAGGGACGCCTTGGTAAATCATTCCGCACCAGGATGCGCCCGCGCCTCGCGCGACAGGAGCAGGGTCCGGGGGCTGAGGATGCCTGCCGCTCTCGCTGAAAACGACGGCGATTCCCCGTGCGCGTAGCCGAGTGACGATCGTCCTGATGTTGCCGTCGCGATCGGCGACAATATGGCGCTTGTCTTTGTTGTCGTTGCCGCAACAATTGAAAATGACGACGCGCGTTCCCTCGGGGACGGCGGAGTCGAGGCGGCTCAACATCCCCTCGGACGTATCCCCGTTAACGCCTTGGTTGGCCACGCTCACGTTGACGCCGCGTTGGCGCAACAACGTCTCGAGCTTGGCGGGCCAAGCCTCGGATTCCGGAAGGTAATAACCCTTCGTGTCGCTCGCGCCCAAAGCGACGACCTGCGCTTTTGCTTCCGCGGCGCCGAAAAACGGTAACTCCCAAGCGGGGTGAGTCCCGGGAGCAACAGTTTTCGGGAAAGTGCGCGCGGCGGCGCGATTGAAGGGGACGAGCGGGTCGAAAATATGAGTCAAGATATGGATGATTCTCTCGCCTGAGAT
>JBEKGN010000021.1:0-85918 GCA_050012775.1 Roseiarcus sp. | reverse complement strand
GCGTTCAAGAAGACCGCCAGATCTGAATTTCCGCTGGAACTGGTCGATCTGGCGACGTCATCACCAAGCCGAGGCCAAGCGTGCGCACTATCGAAGGCGAACGCGGCAACTACAACTGTAGTACTAGAACCTGATGTCGCAGGGATACGGATGCGTCAACGTTTCTGGCGCATCCAGCGAGCCGGCAGTGGGGGTTGTTGGCAGCGCTCAGAGATAGTCCTACACCTTCGCAAAGGGTGGGAGCTTCCCTTCGATGTCCAGCAACAAGAAACGTCGCGCTAAGCGTCAGGCGCAGCGCGCCGCCGCGAAGCCAATTATCAATACCCCACAGGACTCCACACCGAAGAGGAGATCGAGCGTCACATATGGACAATCAGGAGGTACGCCACATATAGCGCCGCCGCCGCCGACAATAACCCCAATAAAGCCTCCACTCTCATTCCTAGTATTTGCCGATAAGACATTTCGCGACTTCTGGTTCTACGTTGCAGCTGCATTCTTAGTTGTGAATTTAACATATACGTTCCGTCCTCAGATTGCGACACAAGTCGCCGCGACGCAAAACGACGACCCTCTTAATACTCTTTATTCCGTTTACAATCCGGGCGCATGGACTCTATACAATGTCGGCATGACATGTGTCGTTTGGAACGGTCAACAACGCCTTGCTACGCTCTCAAACAATACGCTGGTCGCCTCTCGCGACGCTCCTGCCGGGGGAAACCCGAACATTGCAATATTATCGCCAGGTGAGATGGCAACGCGGGATTGTGGAACGGGCCACAACTTCATAACATTCGGCAATCTTAAGCCCGAGGCCATCAGGATCGATCTTGAATTCTCATATGATTGGTTTTGGGGGTTACACCGATCAACTACCACGCGTCATTTCAATACGCGCAGGTTCCAAGACCACATCATTCTAGTGCCTGACGTCGAAGGCCACGGCGTTTCCCCGCCTCAACCTTGATTTGAGGGCCGCTTCGGACAGCACTCAACGTCTGCTCCGCAAGTGTCCTAATTTCCATTAATCAGTGTCCTAGTTCGGACCGCGCGTTCGCGCCCTCTTGACGAGAACAAAGAAAGAACATACCATGTACGCCTGTCCTACGCAGGAGGGTTGCATGGCTCGGCATATGGTCTCCGCTTTGCGCGATCTTTGGGAACTGGCTTCGCTCGGCGCCTTCGTCGCGATGATCGCGATGGCCGCGCGGGCTTTCGGCGCGTGACGCGGCTTCCCGTCGATGGCGGCGGCGCTCCGGAGCGATGAACAGGGAATGAGCGGGGTTTCGACGTTGCGTTTTGGAAAACGGAACTCGCGCTGCGCTTCCCCTGTCGCTCTGCGCCATGCCCGCCATGCCGGCGAGGCGGGAGGGGCGCTTTGCGAGCGGGATCGGCGCAAAAATTTGGAGCGAGGCGAAAATTTCCTTTTTCCCCTTGCAAGCCTCTGATTTCCCACAAAACGCCCAAAGAAATCCTTGGAAATATTTGCAGAAAAAGGCCGCAAATTTGGAAATGCTTGGCGTGGGTTTGGAAAAGCTCGCGGCGCCCAAAGTCCGGCAAAGGACAAATCGCGTTTTCTCCCGCGCGCGCCCTCGCCCATCCCCTCGGCCGCGCGAAGCGCTCGAGCGGCAACCCGATGACGCGGTTTCCGCTTGATCGCTTCGCATTCCCCGGCTTGGCGATTGCGGCGCGCTGCTTTATCTCTCACGCGGCCGGGCGGGTCTGCGCCACGGCCTTTTCGCATCGCCGGAGTTTTGCGCGCTTGCCGCCTCGCGTTTCCCTCATCGTCGTCGCGGCCGGACGCGGCGCGCGGCTCGGCGCGGCGACGCCGAAGCAATATCTCGCTTGCGCGGGAAAGCCGCTCATCGCCCACACGCTCGAGGCGCTGGCCGCGGCGCACGACTTTTGCGCCGCCACCGTCGTCATCCACCCCGACGATCTCGCGCTTTACCAGGCCGCGCTGACGTTTCTCTCGCCCGCCGCCGCTTGCCGCTTCGGCCCGCCGGCGTTCGGCGGCGCCAGCCGGCAGCAGAGCGTGCTCGCCGGGCTCGAGGCGCAGAGCGCGGCGCCGCCCGATCTCGTCCTCATCCACGACGGCGCGCGCATCTTTCCCTCGCGCGCGCTGATCGCCCGCGCGATCGAAGCCGCCGAGCGGGCCGGCGCCGCAATCCCAGCGATCCCGCTCAGCGACACGATCAAACAGGTCGACGCCACGGGCCGCATCCTCGCCTCGCCCGAGCGCGCGTCGCTGCGCGCGGTGCAGACGCCGCAGGCCTTCCGCTTCGATCTGATCCTCGACGCCCATCGGCGCGCTTTACGCGAGGGCGTCCGCGACCTCACCGACGACGGCGCGGTCGTCGCCTGGGCGGGCCATGCGACCTATGTTTTCGACGGCGACCCGGAGAACGCCAAAGTGACGACGCCTAGGGATTTGCGCGCGGCCGAGGCGCGTCTGATGGACGCGGCGAGCGACATCCGCGTCGGCCAGGGGTTCGACGTCCACGCCTTCGCGCCCGGCGATCACGTCTGGCTCGGCGGCGTCAAAATTCCGCACGTCCAGGCCCTCAGCGGCCATTCCGACGCCGACGTCGCCTTGCACGCGCTCGCCGACGCGCTCTATGGCGCGCTCGGCGAGGGCGACATCGGCGCGCATTTCCCGCCCTCCGACCCGCGCTGGCGCGGCGCCGCGTCCTCGATCTTCCTCGCTGACGCCGCCGAACGGGTGCGCGCGCGCGCCGGGATCATCGCCCATCTCGACGCCACGTTGATTTGCGAGGCGCCGAAGATCGGCCCGTTTCGCGAGGCGATGCGCGCCCGCATCGCAAAAATCGCCGGAGTCGCGATCGATCGCGTCGGCGTCAAGGCGACGACTTCGGAAGGGCTCGGCTTCACCGGCCGGCGCGAGGGAATCGCCTGTCTCGCCAGCGCGACGATCCGCCTGCCCTTGAGATAGCGAGAACCCCGGCAATGAAGGACTGGCTCGCCGCGCATTGGGTTCCCGGCGCCCTGCTGATGGCGATCGCGCTCGCGGCTTTGGCGCCGCCGCTGGTCGGCGCCTGGGGATGGCCGGTCGCGCTCGTCTATCTCGCCTCGCCCGTCTACATGCTGCATCAGGTCGAGGAACATCGCGGCGACCGCTTCCGCCGCTATGTCAATGCGCGGATGTTCGGCGGCCTCGAAGCGCTGACGACAGCGGACGTTCTGTGGGTCAACATCCCCGGCGTCTGGGGCGTCAATCTGGCTGCGCTCTACGCCGCCTATTACGCGGGCCCCGGCTACGGCCTCGTCGCGCCTTATCTCATGCTGGTCAACGCGCTCGTCCATTGCGCGGGCGCCGCCCGTTCGCGCGGCTACAATCCCGGCCTGTGGACCGCCTGCGGTCTATTCCTGCCGCTCGCGCTCGTCGCGCTGTGGCGGATTCCCGCCTCGGCGCCGCAGCACGCGCTCGGCCTGGCGCTCGCGCTCGCGATCCACGCGGCGATCGTCGTCCGCGTCGCGCGACGCGCGTCGGCGTTGCGGAGCCTCGCGACCGCCTCGTGATCGACAAGCGGCGTCAGCCCTTTTCCAGACGATCGAGCGCTTGCTCGGCCAAGCCGAGATAGCGCGCGGCGAGCGGCTCCCATTTGGCGGGCTGCCGCGGCGCGGGATCGAGCAGATGCGCCAGGGCGAGGCGCGCGCGCAGCACCGCGCGGCGCGAGGCGTGCAGATGGAACAGCCGATACGGCGGCTCGTCTCGAAGCGCGTTCATCACCCGCTCGAACAGCGCCGGCCCCAGCCAGGCCGCGCCGAGCAGAGCGCATTCGACGCCGAGATAGGCGAGTTCGTCGACGGGATCGACCATCCGCAATTCCGCGCTGAATTCCAGGCAGTCGAAAATGGCGACCTCGTCCTCCAGGCAGACGTGTTCGGGCCTGAGATCGCCGTGACCGTCGACGAGTTGGCCGTGAGCGGCGCGCGCCGCGAGCCAATCGGAATGGGTTCGCAGGGCGGCGTCCATCCGGTCGAGGATGGCCGGCGCGCGGCCGTGGTCGAGAGCGAACCGCCGCGCGGTGAGGACGCGTCGATTGAAGGCCTGTTCCTCGACGAGCCGTGCGACATACGCCGCCGGCGATATCGCCGGCCGGTCGGCCCGCTGGTAGAAGCGTGCGAGCGCCAGGGCGATGCGATCGACATCCTCGGCGCGCAGCGCGCCGGCCGCCAGCAGCCGGTCGAGCATGCGCTCCGCCGGCAGGCGGCGCATCACCACGACCCACTCGACGGTCTCGCCCTCCCCGCCGAGCGCCAAAGACCCGCTCGGCGCGAGCCTGAGCGGCGCGACGTCGAGATAGACGTTCGGGGCGAGGCGGCGATTGAGCGCCAACTCCGCGCGGCAATCGGCTTCCCTGGCCCTGAGGGTCGAATAGTCGAGGAAGGGATAGCGCACGGGCTTTTTGATCTTGTAGGCGCGCCCGCCCGCGAGGAAGACGTAGGACATATGGGTCTCGACGACCTCGACGTTTGCGCCGGCCTCCGCGTAGGCGGCCGGGCTGGCGAGGAAGCGAACCTTGTCGTCGATCGCGACGCGGGCGCCGGCGTCCTCGACGCGACGATCCTCGCTCCCTCTCGCGTCGGCGGGCGAATCGATCATCGCGCGTTCAGGCCGCGGTGGGTCCGCGCGCGTCTTCCCCAAGCCAAGCGTCGCGACATTCTTCCTCCCGTCCGCGCACCACGCGGCGCCCCGCCGATGGCCCCCGTGTTTCCGTGACGACGGTGCACTGGCCCTCCGGCAGGGCGTCCGTTTCATAATAGATCACCACCCAGTCCCTGACGCGCCCGAGTTCATGGGCGAGGCCGGTGTTGGAATAGAGCGCGGTGAAACGCCACGCGTCACGCGTCGCGTGCAGGATCGGCAGCCAAGCCTCGGCCGTCGGATTGAAACGCTTGGGCGCGATTTTGCGCAAGGCGCCGGCTTCGGCCTTTTCCCGATATTCCCGGTCGACGTCGAGCAGCATGGCGACCGACGGACGCTGTCGCGTCTGCCGCAAGCGGCGCAGTCGCGGCCGGCCGAGCCGCTCGGCCAGCGCCATCCGAATCATCGCGGCGCGGCGCGGGCCGATCCCCTCGACGCCGGCGAGGCGGCCGTCGTGCGCCGCCATTTCCAGCGCTTCCAAGGTTTCGACATGCAGCTCATCGAAAATGCGCCGGGCGAGTTCCGGGCCGACGCCGGGAATGGTGAGAAAGAGCTTTTCCGGCTCCAGCGCGCCGCGCAGCCGCTCCAGTTGCGCCCATCGCCCGGTGGTCAGCATCTCCGCCAGCGCCGCGGCGATGGAGCGGCCGACGCCGGGAAGCGCCGTCAGACCCTCGCGGCCTTCGGCGGCGAAGATGCCGTCCAAGGGCCGATCGAGGCCGCCGATCACTCCGGCCGCGCGCTCATAGGCCGCGACGCGAAAACCCTCGGCGCCCTGCTGGCGCATGAGATCGGCGTATTCGCGAAGATTTCCCGCGAGAATGGCGTTTGGCTGGAGATCGGCGGGTTGCGACGCCATGCTCGTGGACCCGGCTGCGCCGAAAGGCGATGTCGCTAGCATTTACCGACCCCAGCGGCGCCGAGCATTGCGCGGCGTCAAGTCGCCTCGTCGGATTTCCTGTCCTTCCCCGGGCGCGCCGGAACTGCGTCAGATCAATGCGGCCGGGCGGCTTCCGGCGGAAAAAGAACGTGTTTTGCATGCGGGCGAACCCGCCGCAGGCGGGCGGGCGCCTTCGATAAGGGGGCAGAAATGCCGCATAAACAGATTCTGTTTCGTTCGGCGGCGCGCGAAAAAATCCTGCGCGGGGCGACCCAGCTCGCCGACGCGGTTCGCGTGACGCTCGGACCTCGCTCCAAATCGGTGCTGATCGAAAGGAAATGGGGCGCCCCGATCGTCTGCAACGACGGCGTGACCATCGCCAAGGAGTTCGACCTCAAGGACCCGGAAGAAAATCTCGGCGCGCGCATGCTGCGCGAGGCGGCGGAAAAGACGGGCGATATGGTCGGCGACGGCACCAGCACCGCGACGATCCTGGCGCATGCGATTTTCGCCGACGGCGTGCGCAACGTGGTGGCCGGCGCGAGCGCGATCGACATCAAGCGCGGCCTCGACCGGGCGTGCAAGCGCGCGGTCGAAACGCTCAGGGCCCTGTCGCGGCCCGTCGGAACGCGAAAGGAAAAAGCCCAGGTCGGGGCCATTTCCGCACACAACGATGCCGCGATCGGGGAAATGGTCGCCGACGCGATGGACAAGGTCGGCAACGAGGGCGTGATCACCGTCGAAGAATCCAAGACGACCGAAACGACCCTCGAGGTGGTCGAGGGAATGCAGTTCGACCGCGGGTTCATCTCGCCCTATTTCGTCACCGACCTGGAAAAGACCGAAGCTGTCCTCGAAAATGCGCTGGTGCTGATCTGCGATCGAAAGATCTCCGTGCTCAAGGACATGCTGTCTCTCCTCGACGAAGTCGCGAAGTCCGGCAGCCCGTTGCTGGTCGTGGCGGAGGACGTCGAGGGCGAGGCGCTCGCCACGCTGATCGTCAATCATATTCGCGGCGTGCTGAAGAGCTGCGCGGTCAAGGCGCCGGGCTTCGGCGATCGTCGCAAGGCGATGCTCGAGGACATCGCGGTGCTGACCGGCGGACAGGTCGTTTCCGAGGAGGTCGGCCTCAAACTCGAAAACGTCGCCATCGCCCAGCTCGGCAGCGCGAAGCGCGTCGTCGTCGGCAAGGACGACACGACGATCGTCGGCGGCGCTGGGGACCGCAAGCATATCGAGGGGCGAACGGCCCAGATCCGTCACGAAATCGAAAACACCACCAGCGACTACGATCGCGAGAAGCTGCAGGAGCGACTGGCGAAACTTCTCGGCGGCGTCGCGGTGATCCGCGTCGGCGCCCCCTCCGAAGCCGAGATGAAGACCAAGAAGGAGGCGCTCGACGACGCGATCAGCGCTACGAAGGCGGCGGTCGCGGAGGGCATCGTCCCCGGCGGCGGGCTCGCGCTGTTGCGTTGCATCGAAGCCGTTCAGCGGGAAGAGGCCGAGTGCGAGGACGATGAAAGGACCGGCGTGCAGATTTTGAAGCGGGCGCTGGAAGCGCCGACTCGGCAGATCGCGGAGAATTCCGCGGTCGACGGCGGCGTCGTCGTCGCGCGCATGGCGAGCGGCAAGGGCGCCGAAGGCTTCGACGCGGGGCGCAAGCAATATGTCGATCTGATCGAGGCCGGCATCGTCGATCCCACCAAGGTCGTTCGCGTCGCCCTCGAGAACGCCGTGTCGGTGGCGAGCGTGCTGTTGCTGACAGAGGCGACGATGACCGAAATCCCCGAAGAGAAAGGCGCGCGCGCCGCCGAATCGGACATGGCGATGTAGGAGACGCGGCGATGCCCTTCCTCGATCGCGCGGACGCCGGCCGCAAGCTGGCGCGAGCCTTGGCCTCGTATAAGGATCAAAATCCGGTGGTGCTCGCCCTGCCGCGCGGCGGCTTGCCGGTCGGGGCCGAGATCGCGGCGGCGCTCAAGGCTCCGCTCGATATCGTTCTCGTGCGCAAGATCGGCGTGCCCTACCAGCCGGAACTCGCGATGGGCGCGGTCGTGGACGGCGACGAACCGATCACGGTGCGCAATGAGGACGTCATCAGCGCGGCGGGGGTGAGCGAACGCGAATTCAAGGCCGCGTGCTCGCGCGAACTCGCCGAGATCGAGCGGCGGCGGCAGCTCTTCCTCGGACAAAGATCCCGCGCGCAAATCGCGGGGCGCACGGCGATCGTCACCGACGACGGCGTCGCGACGGGCGCGACGGCCCGCGCCGCCCTGCGGGCGATCCGCAAGCGCGGTCCCAAGAAGCTCGTGCTCGCCGTTCCCGTCGCCGCGAGCGATACGATCGAGGAGCTGCGAAGCGAGGTCGACGCCCTGGTTTGTCTCGAGGCGCCGCATCGCTTCGGCGCCGTTGGCGCCTTTTACGCCGATTTCGGACAGGTGCAGGACGAAGAAGTCAGCGCGATCCTCGCCGGCTTCCCCGTCGAGACGCCGGCGAAAGCGTAGCGCGGCCAGTCATCCTTCCCGCGGTTCGACGGCGGCGTCGCCCATGTGCGCCGATCCTGCCGGCATCGTGGCGGAGACTTCGGCAAAGACCGGAGAAGCCGAACGGGCGCCGGGAACTTCGGCGGCGCCGGTCGCGCGAACGCTCTGACCGCTCTGACCGGCCGCGAGTTGCTGGCGCCAGAGCGCGAGAATGTTCATCCGCGTCGCCGTCGCGATCAGGCAATAGCCCCTGGGATCGAGCACGTAGAGCGTGGCGCCGGGATCGTTGCGAATGGCGCGGACCGCCTCGTCGATGACCTGCAGACACGCGTCGAGCTGCTCGACGGTCTGCAGGCGCGCATGGTGCAGCATGTCGACGAGCCGATAGGCTTCGACGCCGCCGGAGCCGATGCTATCGCCCTCGCGGCCGAGCTCGAAAAATACGTTGACGACGGGAAGGATCCCGCGGATCGCCGAATAAATGGCGGCGACCTCCTCGGGACCGCATATCACAAGATGTTCGGCGTCCGGCTTCGCGCCTTCGCGCTCCGGCTGAAAATCGAGGGAGCCGGCAATCTCTCGCTGCAGCCATCGCCGCACTTCCGGCGGGGCGGCGCGTATCTGTTCGGGGCTCAAGGTGATCCCAATCATGAGACGCTCTCCCATGCGATGACATCGCTTTCCTATATAGGATACAAAGAGCGGCAATCGACGAGACCGCCTTGATGTGCGTCAAGAGACGGCCGAAGCCGTACCGAGGAGTCCGCTATGCGCTGGTCGATCACGATAGGCCGTTTCGGCGGAACCGCCGTGAAGGTTCACGTCACCTTCCTGCTCTTGCTCGCCTGGATCGGCTTCAGCGCCTGGCAACAGCAGGGCGCGGCGGCGGCCCTCGACAGCGTCGTTTTCATCGTACTGCTCTTCGCTTGCGTCGTGCTGCACGAATTCGGCCATATCTTCGTGGCGCGCCATTTCGGAATCGCGACTCCCGAAGTCACCTTGCTGCCCATCGGCGGGGTGGCGAGCATGCAGAGCCTGCCCGAAAAGCCCGCGCAGGAACTCGCCATCGCGATCGCCGGGCCGCTGGTCAATTTCGCCATCGCCATCGTGCTTCTGCTGCTCGTCGGCCAGATCAATTCCGCCGACTTCGCGCGGCTCGACGACCCCCACGTTTCGCTTCTCGCGCGGCTCGCCGCGGCCAATGTCTTTCTCGCCGTGTTCAATCTCGTCCCCGCCTTTCCCATGGACGGCGGCCGTGTGCTGCGCGCGCTGCTGGCGATGAAATTCGGCCGGCCGAGAGCGACCCAGATCGCCGCCACGATCGGACAGGCGTTCGCGTTCGTCCTCGGCTTTCTCGGTCTCTTCGGCAATCCCCTGCTGATCTTCATCGCGATCTTCGTCTACGTCGCCGCGGCGGGGGAGGCCCAGATGACGGCCTTTCACGAGACGGCTCGGGGCCTCAGCGTCGCCCAGGCGATGGAGACCCGCTTCGCCTCGGTCCCGGCGAGCGCCAAACTGTCCGATGCGGTCGAGACGCTGCTCGCCACCGCGCAGCACGAGTTCCCGGTCGTCGACGCCTTCGGCAAGCCGGTGGGTCTGATGATGCGCCAGGATATTCTCGCGGCGCTGAAGGATCATGATCGCGAGGCGGCGGTCGCCGGTTTCATGCGCGCGCCGATCGAGACCTTGCGGGGAACGACGCCGCTGGAATCCGCGCTCGATCGCTTCTACCAACAGGACGCGTCGGGGCTTTGCGTCGTCGATCGCGACGGAGTCCTCGTCGGCCTGCTCACGCGTCAGAACCTCGCGGAAATGATGATGATCAAGTCGATGCGCCCGGACTGGCGCTTCGAGCGGTCGCGCGCCTCGAGCGTTGCGGCCGACTGAACCGGAGGCGACGTATCCGCAATCCCGCTTCGGCACGGCGTTGCGACCAGACACGTGGAGCGACCGCCATGATGAAGCTCTTCAGGACGGCGGCGATGGCCTTTCTCGCCGCGGCGATGATCGGCGCGACGGCGGGCGCGATTCCGGCTCGGGCGGCCGATCCGGGCGTCCCGATCCTGCTCTACCATCGGTTTCATCCCACCGTTCCCGGATCGACGACGGTCACGACGCCGGCGTTCGAGGAGCAGCTCGGCTGGCTCGCCGAGCATCATTACAAGGTCGAGCCGCTCGCTTCGATCGTCGCCGCGCTGCGCGGCGGCGCCGCTCTCGACCCGATGACCGTCGCCATCACCGTCGATGACGGACGACGATCGCAATACACCGAGATGTTCCCGATCGTTCTGCGCTACAAAGTTCCCGTCACGCTCTTCATCTATACCGACGCCGTCTCGTACGAGCCCGACGCGCTCACCTGGGCGGAGATCGAGGAGATGCTGAAATCGGGCCTGGTCGACGTGCAATCGCACACCTGCTCGCACCCGGATTTCGACAAGGAGCGGGCGCGCAGGAGCGCGGCCGACTACGAATCCTTCGTCGCCTCGGAACTCGCGCAGTCCAAGAAGACGCTCGAGGAGCGCTTGAAGAGGCCGGTCGAATTCCTGGCGTGGCCTTACGGCATCCACGACCGCGATCTCGAGCGGGCGGCCGCCGCGGCCGGCTACAGCGCGGCGTTCGCCGTCGAAGACCATCTGGCGCGCGCCGACGGCGATTTGTTCGCAATACCGCGCCTCGTGGTCTCCGACTGGGATCGCGGAGAGAGGTTCGACAAGCTGCTGGGCGGCGCCGGCGCCGCTCGCATCGCCTCGAATGATCCGCTCGCGTCCTGCCAAGCCCACGGCGCGGCGCCGGTTGTCGCTCCGTGACAGTGACGCCGCGCCGGGCGGCCGCCTGAAACTCGCGCATTGAAGGAGACCGCCCCGGCGCGAGGGGCGCCAAGCGCGCATGTCCTCGATAGTTCGGGCTACGGCGTCGACGCAGGCGGCGCCCCGACCGGCGATCGGGCGAGCGAAGCGAGGTGCGAAGACGATGTCAGACGCGCCGCTTCGCGCCGCAATATGCCTTCGGCGTCGAGGCCGCGGATCGGCAGGTCGAGATCGCGCGGCACGTCGCCCGAGAGTTGCAGCATCAAATAGCGGCCGCAACAGACCCGCAGAAAGGACGAGAAGTTCGCGACTTCCCCATGCGCTTCGAGAAGCTCCTCATGGAGCTTCACCAGCAATTGCGGCAAATTCATCGCGTCGCGCTGAGCAATCTCCTCGAGCACGCGCCAATAGAAGTTTTCGAGGCGAACGCTCGTCGAATAGCCGCGCATCCGCACGGATTTGAGGCGCGTTCGCCACATCTGCGCATCCGCGCCGATGAAGAGCCTGCACATCGGCCACCTCCTGGGGGCGCCAAGGCCGCCAACCGAGGCGCCAGCATAGCAACCGCCGCGCAAGGCGCCAATCGCTCCCTCGCGCGACGCCGACCGCCGAGCCAGGCGGTTACGCCGCCTGTCGCACGCTCGCGTGGCTGATCGTCGTGCCGAGCGCCAGGAGGAACTGCGAGAGCCATGCGGGATGAGCCGGCCAGGCCGGCGCGCTGACCAGATTGCCCTCGGTCACCGCCCCGTCGATGGCGATGTCGGCATAGACGCCGCCGGCGAGTTCGACCTCGGGACGGCAGGCGGGATAAGCGGAGCAGGTCCGTCCCTTCAAGACGCCCGCCGCCGCGAGGATCTGCGCTCCGTGGCAGATCGCGGCGACCGGCTTGTCCTGCTCGAAGAAATGGCGGACGAGTTCGATCACCCGCGCATTGAGGCGCAGATATTCCGGCGCCCGGCCTCCTGGGATGACGAGCGCGTCGTAGCGCAAGGGATCGATCTCTGAGAAAGTCGCGTTGAGCGCAAAATTGTGGCCGCGTTTCTCCGAGTAGGTTTGCTGCCCCTCGAAATCATGGATCGACGTCGCGATGCTGTCGCCCGCTTTCTTGTCGGGACAGACGGCGTGAACCGTGTGGCCGACCGCGAGCAGCGCCTGGAACGGCACCATGGTCTCGTAGTCTTCGCCGAAGTCTCCGACGATCATCAAAATGCGTTTGCCGGTCATCTCGCTTCCTCCCGAATGGCTCCGATTGGCTGAAGGATAGACGGAAGGCGAGCGCTCCGGGTGTTAATCGGTTAACGCGGGCGACGGAATTCCGCCGCGCGAGCCATTGGACCCAATGCCCTGCGGCAGGGCGTCCGACGCCTCGCCGGCGCCGACTTCAGGCGTTCAGCGCGAGGTCGTGCTCCAACAGCTCGTTGATCGAACCGCCGCGATGGCAGCATCGAATCGCGCCCGCCAGAAGATCCCCCGCTCGCACGATCCGCAGCCGGCCGCGATGCGCCTCGGGTTGCAGCGCGTCCGACAAGGGCGCGCAATCGGTGACCCAGATCTCGTTGATCGAGGCGTCGCGCATCAGTTCCTGCGCGCCGCCAATGAACAGGCCGTGCGTCGCGGCCGCGATGACCTCGCTCGCGCCGTTTCGACGACACGCGGCCGCCGCGCGCGTCATCGTGCCGCCGGTGCTGATCATGTCGTCGAGGATGATCGCCGTCCGCCCCGCGACGTCGCCGGCGAACAGATCGCCGGTGACTTTTCCCATGCTGCGGGTCTTGTCGACGAACCCCTTGGCGACGGGCATGCCGAGGACGCGTTCGAGCTTGACGCGGAACAGCTCGGCGCGTTTCTCGCCGCCGGGATCGGGGGAAACGACGGCGGCCCGCCGCCCTTTCAGCCGCCCGGCCAAGGCATGGGCGAAGAGCGCGTCGGTGTCGAGATGTTCGGTGCGGCAGCGGAACGCGTTCTGGAACGCGGCGAGATTGTGGGCGGTTACGGAGATCACGCAGTCGACGCCGACCGCCTCGAACATTTGCGCGAGATAGCGCGTGGCGACCGGGTCGCGCGGCTTGGTCTGGCGCTCCTTGCGCGCGTAGCACAGATACGGCGCGACGACGGTCGCCGAGCGCGCCGCCGATTGCTTGAGCGCCCCGACGAAGAACAGCAGTTTGCAAAGCTTGTCGTTCACGCTTTGCCCGGGAGACGTCGTCAGGTCGGCGAAGACGTAGACGTCGCGGTTGCGCACGCTCGCCGTCGGTCGGATCTTGTGCTCGCCATCTTCGAAATCGCGCTCTTCATGCGGCGCGACCTCGGTTCCGAGCCGAGCCGCGACGCTGTCGGCGAGGGCGCGCGCGTTCCCTAGGGCGAAGAGGACGGGCCCGGCCGACTCGGGCGTCTGGCCCGATCGATGCGCGGCGCCGGATTTCGATCGGAATTCGCAACCGCCGAAGATTCCGCAAATCCGGCCTTCGGCGTCGGCCATCGGCGCCGCGAGCAAATCCACCGCCACGGCGCCGTCGCCGGCGCCCTCCATGACGAATTCCGCGAGCACCGGTTCGCCCGCCTTGATGACGGCGTCGAACAACCGGCGCAGGCGCGCCGCCTGGCGTGGATTGGGCGCGGCGGCCAGCGTGTCGCCCGCCTCGGCGCTCCCCAGCACGCTCTCGAGACTCGCGCAGGCGCGCTCGAGAACGTAGTCGTTCTCCCCCTCCCTTCGCGCGAACAGGAACGCGTCCGGCGGCGCGGCGCCCGGCGCGAAAGGCGGCCGCGGCGCGACCCGCTCGCCGCGCAGGGATTCCCAGCGCGCGAGAAGCTCGGACAATCGCGCCTGGGGCGGCCGCGGCGCGAAATCGAGCCGATCGAAGAGACGCCGCAGAGGCGGATCGTCAACAGCCATCGTCGTCATTTCGCATCCTCCGCTTCAGGTCGACGCGCCGCGCTCAGGAGCGCCCTCAGTTCCCTGATCGACCGGGTGTTGACGATATCTTTCGCCTCCAGCCAGCCGCGGCGCGCCTGATCGATCCCGAACCCCAGATTGGCGAGATCGCCGACGCGGTGCGCGTCGGTTCCAAGACTGAGCTTCACCCCTTCGTTCTTCGCCATCCGGCAATGCGCGTCGCAAAGATCGAGGCGATCGGGATGCGCGTTGATTTCCAGGAAACATCCGCGCGCGCGCGCCGCCCGCATGATGCGGGGCATGTCGACATCATAGGGGTCGCGCTCGAGCAGCAGCCGCCCGGTCGGATGGGCGAGAATCGTAACGTATTTGTTGTCGAGCGCGCGCAAGATCCGCTCGGTCTGCTTTTCCCGCGACAGGGCGAAGTCGGAGTGGATCGCCGCCACGACGAGATCGAGCCGCTTCAGCGCGTCGTCGGGAAGATCGAGCGTTCCGTCTCTCAGGATGTCGACTTCGATTCCCTTGAGAATTGTGAAGCCGCGCATTTGCGAATTCAGCCTGTCGATGGCCTCCCCTTGTTGGCGAAGGCGATCGGCGGTGAGGCCGTGCGCGACCGTCAGCTTGCGCGAATGATCGGTGATCGCGAGATATTCGAGGCCGCGATCGCGAGCCGCGCGCGCCATCTCCTCCAGAGTGTTCATCCCGTCGGTGGCGCTCGTATGGGCGTGGAGGTCGCCCTTGACGTCGGCGAGGCGCACGAGCTTGGGCAGATCGTGGCGCGCCGCGGCTTCGATCTCCCCCGTCTCCTCACGCAGTTCCGGCTCGATATAGGGCAGGCCCAGCGCCGCATAGACCGAAGCCTCGGTCTCGCCCGCGATGGATTCTGCGCCTTTGTAGACGCCGTATTCGTTGATCTTCAGCCCGCGCTCCTGGGCCATGCGGCGCAGCGCGATATTGTGCGCCTTGCTGCCGGTGAAATAGAGCAGCGCCGCGCCGTAGCTCGCCGGCGCCACGACGCGCAGGTCGATCTGAATGCCGCTCGTCAGGACGAGGCTCCCTTTGGTCGGACCGGCGGCCAGAACGTTCGCGGCTTCGGGCATGGACTTGAAGCGCTCGATGACCTTGGCCGGCGAACGCGACGCGACGACGAAATCGAGGTCGCCGACGGTTTCCTTTCTGCGGCGATAACTGCCGGCGGCTTCGATCTTCTCGACCGCCTCGAGGTCGCGCAGATTCGCCAGCACGGCGGCCGCGTAAGCCTCGACGCTCGCCAGCTTATACCGCGTCTGGCGCTGAAGATCGGCGCTGAGGCGATCCATCAGCGCCCGTTCGCTATTGGCGCCGAAGCCGGGAAGGCCATGCACGCGCCCTTCCCGGCACGCCGCGAGAACGTCTTGCAGCGTCTTGGGCTTCGGCCTCAGATCCCGGCAAAGGCGGACGGCGCGCTTGGGGCCGAAGCCCGGCAGACGCGCGAGCTCGAGCGCGAGTTTCGGCGCCGTCGCCCGCAGCGAGTCGAGTTTGCCGAGATGGCCGCTGGAAACCATCTCGGCGATCTGCGCGGCCAGATCTTCGCCGATGCCCGGGAGGTCGTCGAGATTGGCGCCGCGCGAAACCATGTCGACGGCCTCTTCGCCGAGGCTGCGCAGCGTGCGCGCCGCGTTGCGATAGGCGCGAACGCGGAACGGATTCTCCTCCTCGATCTCGAGAATGTCGGCCGTCTCGTCAAAAGCGCGGGCGATGTCCTCGTTGCGCGCCGCCGCGACCGCCCGATCCGGCTGCTTGATCGCCTTTCCCTCCGCCGGCGATTTCCCTTTCGCGCTCATTCTCGCCTCAACAAGTCGATCGGTCGCCGCCGCGGCGAGAGCGACGGCGCCGATCGAAAGAATCGAACGCCCGCGCTCGGCCGAAGCGCGCGCGTCGATCTTCGTCGCGACGCGCCCGGCCGCACGAACAAGCTCGCTAGAGCCTCGATTCATCTAGCCGCACAAATCATCAGCCGGCCTTGCGCTCGATCAAAGCTTTCTTCCGCCGGCGGGGTAATTGTTCGCAATACTTGCGGTTTCTGATCGTGGAATGCGGGGAGACGCACATGGACGACAAGGCTTTGCGACAGAATGTGGTCAGCGAGCTCGACTTCGATCCGAGCTTCGACGCCGAGACGATCGGCGTCGCGGTGGAGGGGGGCGTCGTCACTCTGACGGGGCACGTCGGCAGCTATGCCGAGAAAATCGCCGCCGAGCGAGCGGCTCAACGCGTCAAGGGCGTGCGCGCGATCGCGCAGGAGATCGTCGTTCGCTATCCCGAGGACAAGAAGACGGCGGACGATCAGATCGCCGAGCGAGCCGTGTCGATCATGACTTGGGATGCGCGGATTCCGGCCGAAGACGTGATGGTGAAGGTGCAGCAGGGCTGGGTGACGCTTTCCGGGGAAGTGCATTGGCATTTCCAGAGGGAAGCGGCGGAGTCGTCGGTGCGCAGGCTCTCCGGCGTCGTCGGCGTGACCAACGAGATTCGCGTCAGGCCGACAGCGCGGCCCGAGGAGGTGCGCAGAAAAATCGTCGACGCGCTCGAGCGCAACGCTCAACTCGATTCGGATCTGATTAGCGTCTTCGTCCATGGCGACAAGGTGACGCTCGAAGGCAAAGTGAAGGCCTGGTACGAGCGCGAGGTCGCCGAACAAGCGGCGTGGTCCGTCCCGGGCGTCTCCGCGGTCGACGACCATCTGATCCTCGGTTGAGGGCGAGCGGACGGCGGGACCTGGGTCGGCGAAAAAGGCGGCGTCTCTCGGCCTGAGCGGGCGAGGCGCGCCGGCGCGGCGCCTTTGACGAAACGCTCGAATCGTCGTCCCCTGCCGCCATGCCGCGAACCCTCCTCACCATCCAATCCCACGTCGTCTACGGCCATGTCGGCAATTCCGCCGCCGTTTTCCCGTTGCAGCGGCTCGGCTGCGAGGTCTGGCCGATCCATACCGTGCAGTTCTCCAGCCACGCCGGCTATCCCGGCTGGCGCGGCCGGGTCTTCGACGCCGCGCTGATCGACGATTGCGTCGCCGGGCTCCAGGCGATCGGAGCGCTCGCGCGTTGCGACGGCGTGCTCTCCGGCTATCTCGGCAAGGCCGAGATCGGCGAAGCGGCGTTGCGCGCCTACGCCTGCGTCAAGGCGGCGAACCCGGGCGCCGCCTATTCCTGCGATCCCGTCATCGGCGACGAGGGACGCGGCGTTTACGTCGACGCGGCGGTCGCGGCGTTCATGCGCGAGCGCGCCCTGCCCGCCGCGACCGTCCTGACGCCCAACGCCTTCGAATTGTCTTTCCTCGCGGAGCGCCCGGTCGGCGATGTCGGGCAGGCGCGCGCGGCGCTCGCCGCGTTGCGCGCGCGGGGGCCGCAAGTCGTTCTTGTCACTTCGCTGCGGCTCGACGATACGCCCGCCGACGCGCTCGACATGATCGCCTGCGACGGCGACGAACTCTGGCGCCTGCGCACGCCAAAACTGCCGATCGCGGTCAACGGCGCGGGCGATCTCGTCGCCGCGCTGTTCTTCTTCCATTGGCTGCGTTCGGGCTCCCCGGCGGAAGCGCTCGCCCGCGCCGGCGCCGCCGTCTACGCGATCGTCGCGGCGACGGCCGAGGCGGGCGCGCGCGAACTGGCGATCGTCGCCGCGCAGGATCAATTCGAGCGCCCGATGCGGCTCTTTCGCCCGGAACGCCTTTAGATCGCGCCGCATGCGCCAAGGCCGCCACGCGCTCGACGACCCGCGCGTGCAGGCGAACGCGCGAGTTCAACCTTTCCCAGACGGCCTTCGTCGTCGACCCGCACGGCCGGGCTTGACCCAAATCAAGGAGCCGGTCGGGCGTGGCGGGCAAGATGTTATTTATCGGGAATGCGCCGGGGTTTGCCAGGCGATGATTATGAGGGTCGCATGGCTTCTATTCGCACGTTCGTCGGCGCCGAGGGCGGGCGCGAGCATTTTATCGTCGTCGAAGCGGACGCCTCTCTCGACTTGCCGGCTCAAATTCGTTCCCTGGCCGAATCCTATGGCGCGGCGCAATCGAGTCTCGGTCTCGCGCCGACGACGGCGGTGTTCCGGCGCATCTTTCTGAGCGATGTTCTCAATCAGGCCTCCCTGGTGCGGGAAAGCGCGATCTTCGACGATTCCGTGGCGATCTCCATCGTGCAGCAGCGTCCGCTTCGGGGAGCGAAGGTGGCGCTGCTCGCCTACCACATCGAGAGTCCCGAGGGCTTGACGAAACGCCGCCTGTCCCCTCGCCACTTGCTTGTCGAGAAAGCCGGCAAACGGCATCTGTGGAGCACGCGCCTTTGCTCCGGCGACGCGGAAAGATCGCTCTCGGCCGAGTCGCAGACGCGCTCCGTGTTCGACGAGCTGATTCACACGCTCGGCCAACAGGGCGCCTCCTTGCGCGATCATTGTCTGCGGACCTGGATCTATATGAAAGACGTCGACATTTTCTACCGCGGCATGGTCGACAGCCGCCGCGCGCTGTTCGCCGAACAGGGGCTGACCGGCGCAACGCATTTCATCGCCAGCACGGGCATCGAGGGCGCCTGCGCGCATCGCTATGACGTGGTGGCGATGGACGCCTATTCCAACGTCGACGTCGAGCCGAAGCAGGTTTCCTACCTCAACGATTTTGACAAACTCTGCGCGACGAAGGACTATAACGTCACGTTCGAACGGGCCACGCGCGTCGCTTACGCGGATCGCGCGCATATTTTCATCTCCGGCACGGCGAGCATCGACACGGCCGGCGAAGTCGTGCATCTCGGCGACACGGGGCGTCAGCTCGATCGCGCGCTGGAGAACGTCGAAGCGCTGCTGAGCGCGGGATCGGCGTCTTTGGCCGATATGACGCACCTGATCGTCTATTTGCGCGACCCTTCGGATCTCGCGCTGGTTGAGGGTCGCCTCCGCGAGCGCTTCGCCGAACTGCCGCTGATTGTCGTGCAAGGCGCGGTTTGCCGGCCCGAATGGCTGGTGGAGGTCGAAGGCGTCGCGATCGCGAAGAACAATGACGCGACCATGCCGCGGTTCTAGATTACGAAACGACAGCGCCGCGAGGCGATCAGGGAGAGGTGCCCCATGCTTGAAGAAACGCGATTGGCGATGTTCGACGAGGAGGCCATAAAGGCCGCCGAACTACGCCGCGACCCCTATGATTTCGCCTTCGTCGAACACGCCATCGACGAGAAGTTGAAGGACGAGGTGCTGGCCGACGCGCCGGACATTCCCCATCGCGGCAGCTATGCGCTGTCGAACCTGACATACGGCCCGAAATTCGCGGCCTGTATGAAAGATCTGGAGAGCGTGCGGTTTCGCCGGCTGGTCGAGCAGAAGTTCGACGTCGATCTCACCAGCCGTCCCACCTCGATCGTCATGATGGGCGCCACCAGCGGGGCCTACAACGAAGGCTACGCCCATCCCGATTCGAAGCACAAGATCATCACCGTCCTGATCGGGTTCAGCCGCGAGTGGCCGTATGAGCGCGGTCGGCTGCGGGTTCTACGCAGCAACGACCGCGACGACTACGCTTTCGAATTCGCGCCGGAATTCGGCCGCATGCTGATGTTCCGCGTCTGCGACCATTCCTGGCACGGCTTCCTGCCGCAGAAGGGCAAACGGATGAGCGTGCAGCTGTGCTACGTGGATTCGGAATGGTATGCGCGTCGCGAGAATATCCGCCACGCGATCAGCGGTTTCGCGAAATCCATTCCCGGCGTGCGCGAGTTGGTCTTCATGGCGCCGCGTTCGTTCGGCGGAAAGGGTTGACGATGCCCTATCCGTTCACGCCGGAACCCGAAGCGATCGCCCGGCATTTCATCGGCTCGCTGCGCAACGCCGAACGCTTGGAGGAGCCTTATCGGCGTTGGACGTTGGTCAACGCCTTTCCCGAAGCGCTATGCACGGCGATCCTGGTCCTGCCGATCGTGCCGCCGATGCTCGGGGCGACCGACGGCACGCGCAACGCCTACAATGCGCGCCGGACCTTCTTCACTCCCGAACTGCGGGCGCAGTTTCCCGTCTGCGAAAACCTCGCGCAGGCTCTGCAGCGTCCGGACGTCGCGCGCCAATTCGAGGAGACGCTGGGAATCCGCGCCGCCGGAACCTTCGTGCGCGTCGAATACATGCAGGACACCGACGGCATGTGGCTGGAGCCGCACCGCGACATTCCGGAAAAAGTGTTCTCGATGGTGCTCTATCTGTGCACCGGCCCGCACGCCAAGGATTGGGGCACCGACATTTACGACGCGCAAAAGCGCTGGGTCGGCCGCTCGTCCGCCGAATTCAACCGGGCGGCGATCTTCAAGGCGGGGCCGAACACCTGGCACGGCTTCGACAAGCGCCCGATCATCGGCGTGCGGCGGCTGATGGAGATCAACTACGTCAGCGATTGGCGCGATCGCGAGCAGCTCGCGTTTCCCGACAGGCCGGTGACGCTGACATAAGCGCGTCTATCGAGGAAACGCCCAAAAGCAGCCGAGCCGAAATGCGCCGGCGGCGTCACTGCGGCCAGCGAAGCGACGGGGCGACCCGGCGGATGCGGTCGGCGCAAAGCGGATCGCTCCTCCCGTCGCTCCCCCCGGGGTCGCAATGACGATTTCAATCGATCGGAAACGGCTCTAGAAGCGAACGTCGGAGGAGCCCCCATGCGCCGAAACTATCACACGCTCGACGTCTTCACCGATGCGCCGTTCGCCGGCAACCCGCTCGCGGTGGTGCTCGACGCCGAGGGCCTCGACGACGCGCGCATGCAGCAAATCGCGCGCGAGTTCAATCTTCCCGAGACGGTCTTCGTCGTCGCCCCGCGCGACCCCGTCAATTCGGCGGCGCTGCGCATCTTCACCCCCGCCCGCGAACTGCCCTTCGCCGGGCATCCGACGGTCGGCGCGGCGGCGCTGCTCGCGCATCTGCGCGCGCCGCAGCTGTTGGCGGCGCAGGACCTGCGTCTGGTCCTGGAAGAAAAGGTCGGCGACGTCGTCTGCATCGCGCGGCATCGCCGGGGCCAGGCGCTGGCGGCCTATTTTCACCTGCCGCGCCTGCCGCAGTCGGCCGGAGCGGCGCCGTCCGCCGCCGAGCTCGCGGAAAGACTCGGCCTCGAGGCCGCGGATATCGGCTTCGGCGCGCATCGCCCGAGCGCCTACGGCGCCGGCGTCGATTTCCTCTTCGTGCCGATCGCCGGGGCCGCGGCGATCGCCAAGGCGAGCCCGGATCGCGCGCATTGGGGCGCCGATGGCGGTCCGGGCGTCTATCTCTACACGCGCGAGACGACCCGGGACGGCGCGGCCTATCACGCGCGCATGTTCGCCTCGGGCTGGGGCATAAGGGAAGACCCGGCGACCGGCGCCGCCGCCTCGGCCTTCGCCGGCGTCGTCATGGAATTCGACCAGCCGGCCGACGGCGAGCATGTCGTCGTCATCGAACAAGGCGTCGAGATGGGCCGCCCCAGCATGATCGGGCTCGGCCTTGAAGTGGAGGGCGGCGCCCTCAAGTCCGCGTCGATCGGCGGCTCGGCCGTGCTGATCGCCGAAGGGACGATCGATCTTTGAGCGCGCCGCGCATTCGCGAAGTCGCCGAACTCGACCTGCGGCTCGCGGCGCGGCCCTGGCCCTTCGCCGAGGCCGAAGCGGAGAGGATCGCCGCGCATTGGCGGGCGCGGCAAGCCGCCCAGCCGCGCCTTTACAACGGCCGCGTGCTGCTGCTCGGCCGCCACGCCTTCGAGACGCGCGCCGACGGCGCCGAGGTCTTGCGCGGCGCCTATTTCGAGACCGATTACGCCGCCTTTCTCGCCTGGCGGGATTTCGGCTTTCCCGACGGGCACGTCTGCAACGGCTTCTCGATGGCTGCGCTCGTCGGCAGCGACGGCGCCTTCCTGCTCGGCGAAATGGCCGCGCACACGGCCAACGCCGGCGCGATCTATTTTCCCGCCGGCACGCCCGACCCTGGGGATGTCTTCGCCGGCCGCGTCGATCTCACGGCGAGCGCGACGCGCGAACTCCGGGAGGAAACCGGCATCGAGACGCACGAAGTCGCCCATGGCCCGGCATGGACGGTCGTCTATGCGCCGCCGCGCGTCGCCTGCATGAAAATCATGCGCCTTTCCGCGCCGGCCGAGGCGATCAAGGCGCGCGTCGACGCGTTCCTCGCCGACGACCCCGACGCCGAACTCACGCGCGTGCACATCGTGCGCGGCCCCGAGGATATCGACGAAAAGCGCACGCCGCGCTTCGTCGTCGATTTTCTCGAATACGCCTTCGCTCAGAGATCGCTGGGATAGCCGTGGCGCTTGCGCGAGGCGAGGATCGTTGCGCGCGCCTGGGCCTCGTGGCCTTCCGAACACTGCGCCTCGGCTTCGGCGATTTCCTTCTTGATCTGATTGTAGACGGATTGCGCGACATGGCCCATCGCGAGGTCGTTGTCCTGGATGGCGCGATAGCGCGCGATGTCGCCGACGCAGCCTTCGCCCAGCGGCATCTGGAAGTTCTGCGGCGTCACTTCGATCGAAGCAGGCGCCGGCGCGGCCGCCTGCGGCGCGGGCGCCGAGGAATTGCAAGCCGCGAGAGCGAGCGCGGCGAAAACGATCAATGGGAAGGGCTTCATCGAATCTCTCCAGGCGAACGCGTCGGCAAGCCTGAGACTGGCCAAAGCGCGGCGCGCGTCAAGTCCGAAGCGCGGCGAGGATGAGCAAATCTTGGATTTGGCGAAGCGGCGCTTCCCCGAATCCAAGATTTCTCCTACCTTGCCGCGCATGAGCGTCTTCTTTGCCGCGCCGGAGCACGCCGAGCCGTGAAACCCGCGACCGCCGCCAGCGCTCTGAAGGTCCAGGCCGCGCTCGGCGCCGATTACCAAGTGCTGGAATTCGACGCCAGCACCCGCACGGCGGCGGACGCGGCGGCGGCGATCGGCTGCCGAGTAGCTGAGATCGCCAAATCGCTGATCTTTCGCGCCGAGCCTTCCGGGCGCGCGGTGCTGGTGATCGCCTCCGGAATCAACCGCGTCGACGAGCGCAAGGTCGGCGAACTCATTGGTGAAAAAATCATCCGCGCCGACGCCGATTTCGTGCGCGAAAAGACCGGCTTTGCGATCGGCGGCATGCCGCCGCTCGGCCACGCCGAACCGCTGCTGACGCTCGTCGACGAGTCTCTTGCCGCCTTCGAGACGATCTGGGCGGCGGCGGGAACGCCCAACGCGGTGTTTCGCCTGACGCCGGCCGATCTGCTGCGCCTGACCGGCGGGACCGCAGCGGCGTTCGCGCGCTGAAAGCGCGGCTTATCGAGGCTGCCGCCAACATTCTGATAACCCATCTGTTTTCCTCTCGCGCCGACAATGACTTTCTAATATTCAGAAATCGCGCTATCCTGTTCTTGATCCCGCCGCTAGGGCTCGCGCGGGAGAGGAGGATTGCGATGGACGGCGGCGGAGCGGACCAGTCGGCGCGGGCGCGGATGCGCAAGGCGGCGAGAGAGCGGCGGGAGGAGCGCGCGCGCCTGCGCAACGACATTCTCGCTCTCGTCGTCTCCGGCTATGCCTACGAGACGATCGCCGACAAACTGAAACTCAGCGTGAAGACCGTGCGGCGCGCGACGGAGAAGGCGGTCGAAACGCGGCGGCTCCACTCCGGCGCGCAGTTTGTTCATTTGCAGGTGATGCGACTGACCAAGGCGTTGCGCGTCGTCGACCTCAATCTCGAGAACGGCGATCTGAAAGCGGTCGAGCCGTTGCTGAAGGTCATCGCGCAGCTCGACAAGTATCACGGGCTGACTTGGGCCGCGCCCGCGCCGCCGCTCGCGCTTGCCGCCCCGCCGCTTGCCCTGGCGGCGCCGCGCGCGGCCGAAACCGGGACCGAAATTGGCGCCCAAGCCGTTGAAATTCCCCAGGGCGGGACACGGATGAGCGTTTCGTGATCCGTCGCTGGCGTTAGCACGCCCGCCGCGCCGCCAGCGCTTCGCGCAGCAGCGCCGCGACTTCTTTCGGCGTCTCGAAGCGCAGGGTCACAGGCACGGCGAGGATCGCGCGCCGCTGGACGGGCGCGAGGCGCACGTGGTCCTTCTCCGTCGTCACCGGCGTCAGGCCGCGCGCGGCCGCCTCGGCGATCAGCGCTTCGATTTCGCGCGCGTCGTAAGCGTGGTGGTCGGCGAAACGGCGTTGGACCGCCACCCGCGCGCCGAGCGCTTCCAGCGTGGCGAAGAATTTCTCCGGCCGCGCGATGCCGGCGAAGGCGAACACCGCGCGGCCGACGAGTTCGGCGCCGACGAGCGCGTCGGGCTCCAGCCTCGCGCGAAAGATCGGTTTTCCCGGCGCGAGCGCGCTGAGCGCCGCGACGGCGTCGGCCGCGCCGCCGACGACGACCGCGGCCGACACGAACGGCAGTTGCCGCTCCGGCGGCGCGCGCAACGGCCCGGCGGGGAAGCACAGGCCGTTGCCGAAGCGCGCCTCGCCGTCGATGACGGCGAAAGTGAAATCCTTGGCGAGCGACGGGTTCTGCAGGCCGTCGTCGAGCACCAGCGCGCTCGCCCCTTGCGCGATCGCCTGGCGCGCCGCCGCGACGCGGTCCGCCCCGACGAAGCACGGCGCCACGCGCGCCAGCAGCAGCGGTTCGTCGCCGACGGCGCGCGCGCCGTGGATCGCGGCGTCGACCTGCGTCGGTTCCGCCCGCGCGGCCCCGCCATAGCCCCGCGAGAGAAACGCGACGCGCTCGCCCGCGCTTTGCAGCATGCGCGCCACGGCGATCGCGGTCGGCGTCTTGCCGGCGCCCCCGAGGACGAAATTGCCGACGCAGACGACGGCGGCATCGACGCGGGCGCCGGGCCGCGCCATGCGCCGCGCCGTCGCCAGGCCGTAGAGCGCGCCAAGGGGCTGAAGCGCGCGCGCCGCGAGGCCCGGGCGCTCGCGCGCCCAAAAGCCGGGGGCGATCACGCCGGCGCCGGCGGGTTCGCCGCCGGCAGAAACGGCCCGAGCGCCTGCATCACGCGGTCGGCGGCGCCGCCTTGCGTCTCCACCGCCCTGGCGGCGGCCCGCGCCATCGCCCTGAGACGCGCCGGATCGGCGAACAGCGCGGCGAGCATCGCCGCGAGTTCTTCGGCGTCGCGCGCCAGAGCCGCCCCGCCCGCCTCGTCGAGCAGCGCATAAACGTCGCCGAAATTGGCGACATGGGGGCCGTGCAGAATGGCGCTGGCCAGCTTGGCGGGCTCGATCGGATTTTGCCCGCCCTCGCCGACGAACGACTTGCCGACCATCACCACGCCGGCGAGCCGGTAGAACAGGCCGAGTTCGCCGATGGTGTCGCAGATGTAGATCGCGGTTTCGCGCTCCGGCCGCTCGCCGCGCGAGCGCAGCGCGCAATTGAGTCCGAGCGCCTGCAATTGCGCGAGGATCGCCTCTCCGCGCGCGGGATGGCGCGGCGCGATCAGGGTCAGCGCGTCGGGAAAGGTCTGCGCGACGCGCTTGTGCGCCTCGGCCGCGATCCGCTCTTCGCCGTCATGGGTCGAAGCGGCGATCCAGATCTGGCGGCCGGAAGTCAGCCCCGCCAGCGCCGCGAGCTCCCGCCGGTCGGCGGGCGGCGCCGGCGCGTCGAATTTCAGATTGCCGGCGACGCGCACCGCACGGGCGCCGAGCGCGGCGAGCCGCTCGGCGTCGGCTTCGCTCTGCGCGAGGCAGAGGTCGATCTCGGCGAGCAGGGCGGCGATGAAGTCGGGCGCGCGGCGCCAGCGCGCGAAGGATCGTTCGCTCATGCGCGCATTGACCATGACCAGCGGGGCGCCGGCGCGGCGCGCTTCCAGAATCATGTTCGGCCACAACTCGGATTCGGCAATCAGCGCCAGATCGGGACGCCAATGCGCGAAAAACCGGCGCATGAAGCCGGGCGCGTCGAGCGGCGCGAACTGATGCAGCGCCCCCGCCGGCAAGCGCTGCGCCAGCAGCCGCGCGGACGTGACCGTCCCGGTCGTCATCAGCGCGCCGCGCCCGCTTTGGGTCAGCCGGTCGACGAGCGGCAAGAGAGAAAGCGCCTCGCCGACGCTGGCGCCGTGCAGCCAAACGAGCGACCCTTCCGGGCGCGCGAGGCTGGCGAAGCCGCGCCGCTCGTCGACGCGCAACGGATCTTCCTTGGCCCTGTTGAGCCGCAACGACAGCAGCGGACCGCTCAGCGGCGTCGCCAGGCGCGTGGCGAGCCGATAGGCGCTGAGCGTCAGCGGAAGGCTCATGAGCGCCTCACGTCCGCGCCGGGATCGCGTCCCCCGACCATCGCATAGGCGCGCGCGTGCACCGCGTCGAGCGCCGCCTCGACCTCCCGGCGCGCGGCCTCGAGCGCCGCCTCGTCGGCGTCGGGCGGGACATGGATGAGATCGCCGACGACGATCGCGCCACGGCCGAACGGCTTGCCGAGGCTCGCGCGGTCCCAGGAATTGAAGTCGAAACGCCGGCTGACGACAACCGCCGTCGGCGCGATCGGCCGTCCGGAGAGGCGCGCCAGCGTGACGATGCCGAGTCCGGCGACGCGCGCGCGCTTGGCCAGATCGGCGGTCATCGCCACGGAAGCGCCGCCCTCGAGCTGGCGCAGCAATTCGCGCATCGCCGGCGCGCCGCCCTTGCGGCGGCTGCGATCGGCGCGCCCGCCCGAGCCGCGCACCGGCGTCACGCCGAGCCGACGCAGCGCCGCCGCCTGGGGGCCGGCGTCGCCGCTGCGCGAAATGAGGGCGGCCATCCGCGGAATCGATTTGGGCCACGCGAACGAAATCATCAGATGTTGCCCATGCCACATCGCGACGATCACCGGCGTCTGACCCGCGATCGCGGCATCGAGATCGGCGGGCTCGCGCGCGAAGCGGTTGGAGCGCTGAACGAGCTTGAGATAATGCGCGAGCAGGAAGCCGAGCGCCTCCTGCACGAACTTGCTCGTTCCGAGCCGTTTGAACATCGCTCCCTCAAGCCAGCTTGCGCTTGAGGCCCTCCGGTTCGAGGAAGCGATGGAGATGGACGATGAAATAGCGCGTCTGGGCGCTATCGACCGTCGCCTGCGACTTGCCGCGCCAGGCGCGCTCGGCGCTTTCGTAATCGGGAAAGACGCCGACGAGGTCGATCTTGGCGGGATCGCGGAATTCGTGGCTCTCGAGATCTTTCAATTCGCCGCCGAACACCAGATGGAGGAGCTGCCGGGATTCGTAGGTCGAGGCTTCGTCTTGCGTCATTTCGTCAATTCCCTCGGGGAGGCGCGCCTGCGCGGAACAAACGCGGGCTTTGGCGCCAAGGCCCGCGAGGGCTTTGCCCCGCGCAAGCGAAAAACGCAACCGCCGGCGCGCTCCCGGGCGCCATCAAGTTTCATGCCGCCCGCTCGACCAGAGCCAGCCGCGCCGCTGCGACAACGGCCGGCGCGAGGCTGGCGCCGGACGCCAGCAAGGCGCCATGCCGCGTTCTTTTTTCATTATAGCGCAAGATTTGTCCATGCGTGTCGGTGAGAAGCGCGCCCGCTTCGCTCAAGATCATGTCGGCGGCGGCGACGTCCCAGTCGTGGGAATTGGCCGAAGCGAGGCCGATATCGAGCGCGCCGCTGGCGACCCGCGCCAGACGAAGCGCCAGCGAAGGGATGCGTGGCGCGGCGGTCAATTCGACGCCGGCCGCCTCGGCGAGCGAGGCGATCATCGATTTGGGCCCGCCGACGAGCGCGCGGTCGAGCGTCGGCCGCGCCGAGACATGGATCGGCGCGCCGTCGAGCCTCGCCCCGCAGCCTAGAGCGGCGGCGTAAGTCTCCCCGAGGGCGGGCGCGTGGACCACCCCGGCGATCGGGCGCCCGTCGAGGACGAGCGCGATCGACACCGTCCAGCGCGGATCGCCCGCCAGAAACGCCCGCGTGCCGTCGATCGGATCGACGACGAGAAGACTCGCCTTGTCGAGGCGCGCCCAATCGTCCGCGGTCTCCTCGGAGAGCCAACCGGCGTCGGGATAAGCGGCGCGCAGCCGCTCGCTCAAATAGCGGTCGACCGCCAGATCGGCGGCGGTGACCGGCGAGCCGCCGTGCTTGGCGTGAACGTGGGCGCTCGTCGTCTCGCCCAAGCGAAAATCACGCAAGGCGATCTCGCCCGCCCGCCGCGCGGCGTCGGTGATTTCCTCGAGCGCCGAGCAGGCGCGCGCGCGAAGTTGTGCGTCGATCGATGAAGTCAAGCGCTCTTCCGGTCGAGCGTGCTTTAGCCGCGCTGGCGGCGGCGCGCAATGGGAGGGCCATTCGGCGGGTCTTAATGACGGAGACGCGACGCCGGCCCAGTCCCTTCAAAATGGCCGTGCGACCACCGCCCGCGCGCCGATCTATGCCGAAACCGACGAGGTGCGGTATACTTTTCAACATCGCGATCATGACCGAGGGCGGCCGATGGACGTTTCCGTGAAAACCGCCGCGCCCGAGGTCGGGGCGCCGATCAACCCGTTCAACGTCTTTTGGTCGGCGGCGGCGCTCGCCGCGATGGTAGCGGCGATTCTGGTCGGCAACGCCTGGCTGCTCGACTTCGTTCACGTCATTTCCGGCGTGATGTGGACGGGCATCGACCTGTTCATGGGTTTCGTCGTCGGGCCGATCCTTCGCGCGGCGCCGTTCGAGGCGCGCCGTGCGGTCATCACGCGGCTGGCCCCGAAGACGCTCTTCATCATGCCGACCCTGTCGATCGTGACCGGGACGAGCGGCTGGTTCCTGGCCAGACAGATGGGCTTTCTCGACCTCGCCTATCCCCAATTCGCCTGGGTGGCGGCGGCGCTCGCGATCGTCGCGATCCTCGCCGTCCAGGGGCTCGGCTATTTGCTGCCGACCAATCTGCGCGTTTACTTGGAATTGCGCAAAAGCGAGCCCGACGTCGCGAAAATCGGCGCCATGATGAGCCGCTATTTTTATGTCGTCGCCTTCCAGGGCGCGATGCAAGTGGCGATCATCGTCGTCATGGCGCGGTTCGCCACCGGCCTTTAGGGCGCCGGCGCGCCGAACTTTCGCGGCAAAGCGAGGACGGTTGCCTTTCCAGCGCCAAGCGCTATGTAGCCGCCATGAGCAAGACCCCCAAATCCGCCGGCGCCTTCGCCCACCTCGGCCACCCCTCGCAGATCCCCGATCGCCCCGACGCGGCGACGCTCGAGCGCGCGCCCAATCCGCACCCGGACGTGGATTACGTCACGCGCTTCGCGGCGCCGGAATTCACCTCGATCTGCCCGGTGACCGGCCAGCCGGATTTCGCCCATCTCGTCATCGACTATGTCCCGGACAAATGGATCGTCGAATCCAAATCTCTGAAGCTGCATCTCGCGAGCTTCCGCAATCACGGCGCCTTTCACGAGGATTGCACGGTGCGCATCGGCAAGGAACTGGCCGCGCTCTTGAAGCCGCGCTGGCTGCGCATCGGCGGCTATTGGTATCCGCGCGGCGGCATTCCCATCGACGTGTTCTGGCAGACCGGGCGTCTGCCGAAGGGCGTCTGGGCGCCGGACCAGGGCGTCGCGCCCTATCGCGGCCGCGGCTGAATCCGGGCGCGATCGTGAACCGCCGAAGCTGGCGTTCGAGTAACACTTTACACGAGCGAAGCGCAGAAGCGTATTGATAATAATAATATATATTGCCTTCCCCTAAGCCACGGCTCGCGGGCGCAGGCGGCTCAGTTTGCTCAGCAGTTTTTGGGCGCGGGGCGGCTTCGCCCGCTGCTTGGGCGCAATCGCCGCCAGGGCGTAGACGCGGGCGCTGAGATCGTCGGCGAGCGCCTGGCGATCCTTGATCGCGGCGATGTCCTCGAAGGGGATCGGCGCGCCGATCGCGACGGGAAGGCTGGCGCCGATGCGCGTCCTCACTTCGTGGAAGATCAGAGAAAGCCGCAACGTGAGGCTGACGTGGCTCGCGATTTGGAACAGGCGGCTGTTCTGGCCGCCGAACCAGATCGGCACGACCGTCGCCTTCGAGCGTTGGATGAGTTGGCCGACGAACGGCTGCCAGCGCGCGTCGATCGCGGGCTTGCGCCCCAGACGATCGGGCGCGGTGGAGACGCCGCCCGCCGGAAACACCACGACGGCGCCGCCGTCGTCGAGCCGCGCGCGCGCGGCGGCGCGCGAAGCCAGATTGGTGCGCCGCGCTTCCTCGGTCTCGGAGAAATCGATCGGCAGGACGAAGTCCCGCACCTCGGGCGCGCGCATCAGCACCGCGTTGGTGAGCACGGCGAAATCCGAGCGCACTTTCTCCACCAGCCAGGAGATCGCGATGCCGTCGAGAACGCCATAGGGGTGGTTGGCGACGAACACCACTGGCCCGGTTCTGGGAATGCGGGCGAGCGCGGCGGCGTCGAAGCGCACATCGAGCGCCAAGCTGCGCACCGCCGCTTGCCAAAAGCTTTCGCTCGGACGCGGATAGAGCTGATTGCGAATATACAGCCGTTTCAGCTTCGGCTGCCCCGTCGCCTTTTCGACCAGACGAATCAACCCCCGCTTGACCGGCGGATCGTTCGCGGTCGCGTAGCTGAAGAGATAGTCGTCCATCTTCATCGGCTACTCCCCGACGGTGACCGCTCGATGACAGGGGGCGCCGGGCGGACGCCCCGTCGGCGGCCTATCGGCGTTTGGCCAAGCGATCGAAATCCTGCAACTCGGCGACCAGCGCCTCGAAATCCTTCAGCGGCACCATGTTCGGACCGTCGGAGGGCGCGGAATCGGGGTCCTCGTGCGTTTCGATGAAAACGCCGGCGACGCCGACCGCGACCGCCGCGCGCGCGAGCACGCTGACGAATTCGCGCTGGCCGCCCGAGGACGCCCCCTGCCCGCCCGGCTGCTGCACCGAATGGGTGGCGTCGAATATGACCGGCGCGCCGGTCTGGAGCGCCATGATCGGCAGCGCGCGCATGTCGGAGACGAGCGTATTGTAGCCGAAGCTGACCCCGCGCTCGGTGACGAGCACGTCGGCCCCGCCGGCGTCGGCGATCTTGGCCACGACGTGCTTCATGTCCCAGGGCGCCAGGAATTGCCCCTTCTTGACGTTGACCGCGCGACCGGTGCGCGCGGCGGCGACGAGTAGGTCGGTCTGGCGGCAGAGAAACGCCGGGATTTGCAGGACGTCGACCGCCTGCGCCGCGATCGCGCATTGCGCGGGCTCGTGGACGTCGGTGATGACCGGCACGCCGAGCGTCTCGCGGATTTCGGCGAAGATCGGCAGCGCCGCCTTCAGGCCGACGCCGCGCGCGCCCGCGCCCGAGGTGCGGTTGGCCTTGTCATAGGAGGTCTTGAAGACGAGGCCGACGCCGCGCCGCGCCGCGATCTCCTTGAGCGCGCCCGCCATTTCCAGCGCGTGGGCGCGGCTTTCCAGCTGGCAGGGGCCGGCGATCAGCGCGAGCGGCAGATCGGCGCCGAAGCGAACCGCGCCCGCGCCGCGGCCGACCTGGACGATGGAATTATTGCGCATGGGGCGACCCCGGCGCCGAGCGCAAATCCGGCGGCGTCGCTTCGACGACCAGCGCGTCGAGCGCCTCCGCCAGCCCCTTCATCGTCTGCTCGTTCGAGCCAAGCCGGCGGATCGACACGCTGCGCTCGGACGCCTCCTTGCGTCCGATGGCGAGGAGCACGGGAACCTTGGCGAGCGAATGCTCGCGCACTTTGTAGCTGATCTTCTCGTTGCGCAGGTCCGCTTCGACGCGCAGGCCGCGCTTGCGCGCCGCCGCGACGATCTCCAGCGCGTAGTCGTCGCCGTCCTGGGTGATCGTGCAGACGACGATCTGCAACGGCGCCAGCCAGAGCGGCAGATGGCCGGCGAAATGCTCGAGCAGGATGCCGGTGAAGCGCTCCATCGAGCCGCAGATAGCGCGATGGACCATCACCGGAATCGTCTTCTCGCTGTTGGCGGCGATGTAGAAGGCGCCGAAACGCTCGGGCAGATTGAAATCGACCTGCGTCGTGCCGCATTGCCAGTCGCGGCCGATCGCGTCGCGCAGCACATATTCGAACTTCGGCCCATAGAAGGCGCCCTCGCCCGGATTGAGCTGGGTCGTCACAACGTCGCCATGGCGCGCCTTGATCTCCTCGAGGACGCGCAGCATCACCGCCTCGGCGTGATCCCACATTTCGTCCGTGCCGACGCGCTTGTCGGGCCGGGTCGACAGCTTGACGACGATCTTGTCGAAGCCGAAATCGCCATAGACCGACAGGATCAACTCATTGATCTTGTGGCATTCCTCGGCGAGCTGGTCTTCGGTGCAGAAGATGTGCGCGTCGTCCTGGGTGAAGGCGCGCACGCGCATCACCCCGTGCAGCGCCCCGGACGGCTCGTAGCGATGGACCATGCCGAATTCGGCCAGGCGCAGCGGCAGTTCGCGATAGGACCGCAGGCCGTTCTTGAAGATCTGGATATGGCCGGGGCAGTTCATCGGCTTCAGCGCATAGATGCGCTCGTCCTCGGCCTCGGCGTCCTCGCCGGCGGCGCGCGCCATGAACATGCTCTCGCGATACCAGCCCCAATGGCCGGAAATCTCCCAGAGGCGCTTGTCGAGCACCTGCGGCGCGCTGACTTCCTGATAATCCCCGGCGAGGCGCCGGCGCATATAGGCGATCAGTGTCTGGAAGAGCGCCCAGCCCTTGGGGTGCCAGAACACCGTGCCCGGCCCCTCCTCCTGGAAATGGAACAGGTCCATCTCGCGCGCGAGCTTGCGATGGTCGCGCTTCTCCGCCTCCTCGATCTGCTTGAGATAGGCGTCGAGCTCTTCCCGTTTGGCGAAGGCGGTGGCGTAGATCCGCGACAGCATCGGCTTGGTCGAATCGCCGCGCCAGTAGGCCCCGGCGACCTTCATCAGCTTGAACGCGTCGCCGATCTTGCCCGTCGAGGTCATATGCGGGCCGCGGCAGAGGTCCGTCCATTCGCCCTGCGAATAGAGCTTTAGGTCCTGATCGGCGGGAATGGCGTCGATCAACTCGATCTTGAACGCCTCGCCCTTCTTCTCGAAATAGCCCTTGGCCTCGTCGCGGCCCATCAATGTCTTGGTGAACGGCCGGTCGCGCGCGACGATCTCGCGCATGCGCTTTTCGATCGCGGGAAAGTCATCGGGCGTGAACGGCGTCGAACGGAAGAAGTCGTAATAGAAGCCGTTCTCGATGACCGGCCCGATGGTCACTTGGGTATCCGGCCACAGCGACTGCACCGCTTCGGCGAGCACATGCGCGGCGTCGTGGCGGATCAATTCGAGGGCGCGCGGATCGTCGCGGCCGATGAATTCAAGCCTCGCGTCGGCTTCGACCTTGTCGGCGAGATCGGCGAGCGCGCCGTCGCGCACCATCGCGACGCTGCGCTTGGCCAGGGATGGGGAAATGGATTTGGCGATTTCGAGGCCGGAAAGGCCGGGATCGAAGGCGCGCCGCGCGCCGTCGGGAAAGGTGACGTGAATCATAACAGCTCCTAAGGCTCACTCGCCGAAACGGGCCGGCGTAAGCGAATGGGGAGGGTATAGAGGCGCGGGGGAGCGAGGGCAATGGGGCGGGCAAGGCGCGGCTTACATCGGCGACAATTTCCCACAGGGGCCTGATTTCAAGGGATTGCGACGCGGATTATTTCCGCACGGCGGCGACGGGACAAGGTCGGATAAGATAATACCGTTGTGTTATGTATTTAATCGAGCGTCACGCCAAGGCGCCGCGACCGATTCGTTTGGCGGAAGCGGGGGGAGCCCGAACGCTTGCACCGCGCCCCATACGCGCTGCCGGCGGCCGCGCTCGCCGCGCGCGTCTGCAAAAGTCGGCGCCCGCCGCCGGCCCGAACCGGAGCAGCCGCCGCCATGGAGAACTCATAGGGTCGACAGTTAAGCGCAGCGTCGCCGTAACCATCGCGGCGATCGCGGCCGGCGTCGCTGCGGGTTCCGCCGCTGATCTTGCGCCTGACGACCTGGCGGCGGACGTCGTTCTCCGAACCGTTGGCGCCCCTCTCACTCCCAAAGTTCCCGATAATTGTGGAAATTCGGCAGGATCGGGTCGGAATGCGTCGGCTCGAGCAGCGGGAGCAGCCGTCTCAACAGGGCATTGATCGGTCCGGAGGCGTGCCTGACATAGAGATCAATGGGATAGAGCGACTGGCGTAGATGCCACTTCGGATCGTAGTTGAGGCTGCCGCTATAAAAGCGCTTGTAGCCGTTGGCGATCGCCCATTCAATGATATCATGAAATACGCGATAATACATGTTGAGTTTAAAAGCGACGGAATAATCAAATCCGACATATTCATGACAGATGTCGTCGCCTTGCGCCATGCACAAGCCGAACGCGATGATCCTGGCGCCTTGACGCCAAATAAAAAAGCGAACCTTGTCGGGAATACGGCTCACGATCTCGCACAAGAATTCCTTTGTCAGCTTCTCGAACTGGAGCGGCGAGCGCTCGAATACGTTCAGGTAAAGCGGATAGACATCGTCGATGATCGCGGTCACATCGTCCACAAGGCTCATCGTGATGGCCGGCTGCGCGCGCTCGGCGGCGCGCAGCTTCCGCCGGACCTTTGCGCGGGTGCCCGGGCTGAGCTTGTTGGACAGATAATCCTCGAAATCTTCGAAATCGATGCTGAGCGTCGTCATCGGCATGCTGGGCGCGCGGGTGAAGCCGGCGCGCCGCAAGCATTGCAGCGGCGCCCGGTACTTGGCGGGGAATTCCTTCAGTACGATCATCGCGCAACTCAAATCGCTCGCCAGGCGACGCAGCGAGCGGGCCAGCAGTTCGGCAGTCGTGGATTGGGATGATTCGTCGCCGTCGAGGTGTCCTTCCCCAGCGGCGCATCCCACCATCAGCGTGCGCGCCCGCATGAAGCGCGGCCAAAGTCGCCGGACCCCGGCGATAAACTTCTTGGCGTGATCGTCGGCGCCGGCCACCAGATCCTGATCGACGACGAAGAAGGGTTGGATGGCGCAGACGTCCTTGCCGTCGTCGATGATGAGGTAGCCGTAGTCGAAACCGTCCTTGAGCGTGTCTTCGACGAGTTCGTAGAAGCGATGATCCTTGCGCTCGCCGGCGAACGCGGTCCGCCAGCGCAATAGGCCGGCGATTTCGTTCCGTGCGGCGATTCTGATGGTTCCGCCGGGGATGGGAGACGAGGCGAACCTGGCGCGATCAAACCACCCATGCATCGAAGCATCCCTTATCGCCGTAGCGCCGGCCCGACCCGGCCTATAACACAGACCGGCAATCGATTCCCCCGCCTTGGGGTTCCGGGTTCCGGGGTTCCGGGGTTTCCGGCGACATTGCGCCTAACTTTGCCCCTATCGGCGCTCGACCGCATTCATCGAGTGAGCGACACAATTGCCCGCTCATCCGTCGCGCCGCCGCTTCGCCCGCCTCGCTCGATCGCCTCCGCCCCGACCGCGAGGGGCGGCGCGAGCGTGAGGGGCGCGTCGAGCAGCGGCGGCCTCCCGAGGCCGACAAGGCGCTGGCGCGTCGGACGCGACCAGCGGTCGCGTTTACAAGAGCGCGGCGACCGTTGCACTTGTCTTGCCTATGCTCGGCGACCGCCACGAAGAAGTCATAGGGCCGATCGTCCGGCGCCGCGTCTCCGTAGCTCCGCCGGAACCGGCCCGCGCGCCGGTCAATAGCCTTGTTTGCGCAACGCCGGGCCCTGCGCCTCGAGGTCGCGCAAAATCGTGGCGGAGCGCCACTGTTGTTCAGCGCACAGCGATTGGTCGACGACCGTTTGCCTCGCGGGCGCCGCCGCGCGATACTTTTTCATACCCTTGGTGAAACTCGCATTGAGCGCGACGATCGTATTTTCATGGAGCCGGGGAACCGCATCCTGCCAGTCGCGAGAAACAGGCGCGGATTCACATTCGTCGATCGCCATCGCGTGGACCTCGCCGAGCGTCCCCACCAGTGACGAAACGGAATCGAACAGCGACGATGGACGGACCGGATGCTTTTGCAGGTAATGCTCGGCCTCGGCGTCCACGTTTTTCGCGTAGGCGTCGACTTCGCTTTGGGGGTCTTGCGGCAGCGCTGGTCCGGCCAGGGTCAGCGTCGCGGCGATCGCGAACGCAACGGTTAGACCGGCACGGCCTGGACGGCGGCGTTGCATTGGCATCTCCTTGAATGCGAGCAGCCTAGCCCGGGGTTCTCACGGCGGGTAGCGCATCGGCGCCAAGAATCAACTAGATTTTTTTGCGATCAACGAGTCAGACTGGGTTCCGGGGTTCACCTTACCAAACGCACTGAATCCTGCATCCTGCCGCTCAACGGCTCGCCAAACTCGGCGCGAGCCCTCACAACCCCAGCAGCGCCTTTATCTTCCCCTGCACCTCCGCCAGCGCCTGCGGCGCCACGACGGCCTCGCGGACGGCGCCGCGCGCGCGCCGATGCAGGCTCTCGACCCGATCGGCGAGAACGGCGCTGGGTGGGTCTCGCGTGACGACGCCCTCGAAGACATAACCTTTGATCCGCGAGGTCATGGGGCAGCAGATCATCATACCGCGCGCGGCATTGTAGCGGGCCGGCGAGAGCACGAGCGCGGGCCGGTGGCGGGCTTGTTCATGTCCCGCCTGCCGATCGAATTGCAGCCACGCGATGTCGCCCGCGTCGGGGACATAACTCGTGCTCACCATGCCTCCGAGCCCACCGGCGGTCCGAGATCGACGTCTTCGGGGAAGGTCTCCGGCTTCATCTGGTCGAGCAATTGGTCGAGGTCGTAGACCGGCGCCCTCACAGGTTCGATGATGATCCGGCCGCCCTCTTCTCGGACCTCGACGGCTTGGTCGATGCTGAGCGAAGCGGCCGCCAGGACGGAGGCGGGAATTCGCACCGAGGCGCTATTGCCCCATTTCTTGACTTGAACCCTCATGCCAGCCTCCCTGGTATCGACAAGTGTCGATACTAAGGAGGCGGCCCGGATGTGTCGCCAATGTCGATACGCCCCTCATAGGGATCCGGCGCCTCCGCGTTTATCTTTGCCGCCTATCAGCGCTCGACCGCAGCCATCAAGCAGGGCGAGACAATTGCCTCCTCATCATCTCGCTACCGCCCCCGCTCGATCGCGTCCGCCGCGACCGCGGGCGGCGGCGCAAGCGTCGGCGCCGAACAGCGAGCTTGAAGGGCGGACGATCGGGCGGCTTGTCGAACTGGACAAAAGTACTGGACAAACGCCCAATTTCGATTAGCTTCGACGCGGCCCTTGGTTCTTGGAGTGGACAGGCCGCAAGCCGAACGGCCTTCGAGCGCCGGACGAGCCTTGGCGAGGCGGGCGGCGCTCAAGAAAAGCAAAACAAAAAAATAGAATGGGATGGGAGGAACGAGTGAAGTTCGATTATGTGATCGTCGGCGGCGGATCCGCGGGCTCGACGCTCGCCTCGAGACTATCGGAAGATCCTGATGTAACCGTCTGTCTTCTTGAAGCGGGCGGCCAAGGCAAGAGCATTCTGGTGCGCGCGCCGGCCGGCGTCGCCGTCATGCTGCGCGGACAGCCAAAAATCAACAATTGGGCTTTCGAGACCGTCCCACAAGCCGGGCTGAAAGGGCGCCGCGGTTATCAGCCGCGCGGCGAGGCGCTCGGCGGTTCGAGCGCCATCAACGCCATGCTCTATACGCGCGGGCACCGCTCCGACTATGACGATTGGGCCAACCTGGGATGCGAGGGCTGGTCGTACCAGGACGTTCTTCCCTATTTTCTCCGCTCGGAAGCCAACGAGCGCGGCGCCGATTCATGGCATGGCGCCTCGGGCCCCCTCCATGTCTCGGACCAAGAAAGTCCTCGACCCATCTCCTACGCCTTCATCCAGGCCGCGAACGAACTGCAATTCCGCACCAACGACGACTTCAATGGGCCGGAGCAGGAAGGCGTCGGTCTCTATCAGGTGACTCAGTTCCACGACCGCGAGAGAAACGGCGAACGTTGCTCCGCGGCGGCCGCCTATCTGCATCCTCATTCCGGCAGGGCGAACCTCACGATCCTGACCAAAGCCCACGCGACGAAGATCGAATTCGAGGGCAAACGGGCGACCGGCGTTCGCTATCGCGTCGGCGGCGCCGACAAGCGAGTCGAGTCGAACCGCGAAATCATCCTCTGCGGCGGCGCCTTCGCCTCGCCGCAACTCTTGCAATTGTCGGGCGTCGGACGACCGGACGACCTTCAGCGCCACGGCATCGGCGTGGCGCACGAACTTCCCGGCGTCGGACAGAACCTGCGCGACCACCTCGATTTCATCTTGGCCTATAAGTCGAAGGACACCGACCTGTTGGGCATCGGGGCCGCGGGAACGGTCGCCCTTTGCAAGCACATCCTGCAGTGGCGCAAGGACGGGACGGGCCTGATCGCCTCGCCCTTCGCGGAAGTCGGCGCGTTCCTGAAGACCGATCGATCGCTCGCCAGGCCCGACGTCCAGCTTCATTTCTGCGTCTCGATCGTCGACGACCACGTCCGCAAGCTGCATCTCGGCTACGGTTACTCGTGTCACGTGTGCGTGCTTAGGCCGCGCTCGGCCGGCGAGGTCTTTCTGGAAAGCGCGGATCCCATGGCGGCGCCGGGCATCGACCCCAGATACCTCTCGAACGCCGAGGATCTCCAGATCCTGATGAAGGGCGCGAAGATGACCCGGGCCATACTGGAGGCGCCGGCGATGGCCAAATTCCGCGACAAGGAAGTCTACACCAAGGACGGCATGAGCGACGCCGAATGGGAAGATCAAATCCGCTCGCGCGCCGACACGATCTACCATCCCGTCGGCACCTGCAAAATGGGCGTCGACGACATGGCCGTCGTCGACCTGCAATTGCGCGTGCGCGGCCTTGAAGCTCTGCGTGTCGTCGACGCCTCGATCTTTCCGACGCTCATCGGCGGAAACACCAATGGGCCCACGATCATGATCGCGGAGAAGGCGGCCGACATGATTCGCGGTCATGCGCCGCTCGCGGCGGTTCACTGAATTAGAGGAGGTTACACGATGGCCCAACCGGCAATGACCGAGCAATTCGCCTTCGGCGACCTGGATCAGGCGATCGCGGAGCTTCAAGAACACAAGGATTCGTGGGCGCGCACCAGCGCGGGAGAGCGCGTGGCGATCTTGGCCGAGATAAAAGATCAGCTGATGAATGTCGCGGAAAGCTGGGCGCTGACAGCGGCGCGAAAGAAGCAGATCCCCTCGGATTCGCCGCTCGTGGGCGAAGAATGGATTTCCGGACCCTACGCGCTGATGTCCGGCTGCAACGCCCTCATGCAGACCTTGTCGCAGATGGATGGCAAGGCGTTCTTGCGGCGCCTGCCCGTTCGCGACCTTCCCAACGGCCACATTGCGGTGACCGTCGTTCCCAACTCGATTTGGGATCGCCTTCTTCTCTCCGGCGTCAAGGCCGACGTTTGGATGCAGGCCGGGGTGACGAAGGACAATCTGGCGGCCAATACCGCCGGCGCTTACGACGCCCCAGCGGCCACTCGCGAAGGAAAGGTCGCGCTTGTGCTCGGCGCCGGCAATATCGCCGCCATCGCGCCGCTCGACTGCTTTCAGAAGCTGTTCGCCGAGCATCAGGTTACGATCCTGAAGATGAACCCCGTCAACGACTATCTCATCGATGTCCTGCAAATCGCATTGAAGCCATTAATCGCGCGCGGCGCTTTACGAATCGTGCGCGGCGGCGCCGATGTAGGGGAATATCTGTGCAATCATCCCGGCATTGACGAGATCCACATTACCGGGGCGGAAACTTCGCACGACATCATTGTCTGGGGGCCCGGCGAGGAGGGACGCCGCAACAAACGGGCGGGCGCGCCGCGAAACAACAGGCGGATTACGTCGGAGCTCGGCGCGGTTTGCCCGACGATCGTGGTTCCCGGCCCGTGGTCGGACGCCGATCTTTCCTTCCAGGCCGAACAGATCGCGACTCAGAAACTGCATAATTCGGGCTTCAACTGCATCGCCTGCCAGATGGTGGTGGTGTCGGAACGCTGGGAGGGAACCGCGCCGTTGCTGCACAAGCTCGCTGAGACCCTCAAGGCCGCGCCGCCGCGGGCGGCCTATTACCCCGGGGCTGAGAAGCGCATGGCCGATTTCGCCAGCCACGGCCGGGACGCGACGAAGTTCGTGCGCGACCAGGCGCCGGCCTGCGTGGTCGTGCCGCTGGCGAATGGCGACGATGCCTGGTTCGAGACCAATGAAGTGTTCGCGCCCGCGATGAGCGTCCGCCGCATCGACGACCTCGATTCCGAAAGCTTTCTGAGAAAGGCGATCGGCTACGCCAACGAACGGTTGCGCGGAACGCTGGGAGCGAACATTCTCATCCATCCCGCTACGATACGAAAGATCGGCCGCCGCAAGTTCGAGCAGATCATCGCCGAACTGCACTACGGTTGCATCGCCATCAACGGATGGGCAGGTCTCGGTTTCCTGCTCGTCCAGACGCCCTGGGGCGCCTTTCCCGGACACACGCTCGACGACGTACAGAGCGGAATCGGCGCGGTTCACAACACCTACATGTTCGACAAGCCCGAGCGCACAGTGGTGGAGGCGCCGTTCACCCCCTATCCGCGCAACATTCTCAGCGGCGAGATGACCTTGCTTCCGCGGCCGCCCTGGTTCGTGACAAATCGCAAGCAGCATGTTATCGGCCGACTGCTGACGTCTTTCGAATATCGGCCGAGCTGGTCGAAAATTCCCCGCATCTTCCTGAACGCGCTTTTGGGATAAGCGCCGTCGCAGGGCCGCCAATTTCCAATTTCATGAGCGAGTCGGTTGGGCAAGACAATCAAACTCGCGAAGCCGCGCGACGAAGCGACGAAACGATCGAGCAAGCGCGCGGACAAAAAGCGCGAACTGGCCGAGCATGCGATAGCGACGCTCGGCAGCCTCGGTTACGCCCGCACGAGTCTGCGCGATATCGCGAGTCAGTCGGGCGTCTCGCTTGGCATCCTTCACTATTACTTCGAAGACAAGATCGATCTGATCTCCTATTGCGTGCGGCTCTACAAAGAGACCTTCATCGCCATGCTTGACGCGGCGATGGCGCCGGAAACTCCCGCCGACGCCGTCATCGCTGGGTTTGTCGACGCCTTGGTCGGCGCCGTCGCGCAACATGCGAACACGCACAGGTTATGGTACGACATCAGGGGGCAGGCCCTGTTCGACGAAGCTTTCCATCCCGTCGTCGACGAGATCGAGCGGGCCCTCGTCAATGTCGTGGTCCGGCTTCTCCAGCGTCTCGATATTGAAATTGTGAGCCCTCTTAGCGTGTACGTCGCGTTCGACGGACTGTTTCGGTATTATCTCCAGCAACACCTGTCGGGCGACAAGCGAGCTCTCGTCGCATTCCGGGCGGCCTTGGTCGACCAGTTCAATTCGCTCGCATCCGATAATCGCGGCGCCCAGTGAATTTCGCTCGGCTGTGCGGCGCCGCCTTTTACGTGTCCGACTCGCCCACCGCTCGCGCGAACCACTTGCGCAGCCCCTCCCCGACCCCCTTGACCCCGACCGCCGCGGAGGCCGCGTCAACGCCGCGCGCGAGGGCCAACGGCGCGGCGAGCCAGCCGCCGGCGTTGCGTTCGTCGAGCCAGTCGGCCATCGCGCCGGAAAAGCAGAAGGCGGTCAGCGCGAGAACGGCATAGACGACGCGCGCCCAGCTCCAGGGGCTGGTCGCCGAGGCGGGTCGTTGCGGCGGAGGGGTCAATCGCGCTTTCCCTAGAACTGGAAATAGATGAACGGCGCGGAGGCCGACGGCGACATGACGACGATGATATAGAGCAGCGCGAAGCCGAAGGCGGTCTGTAGCAGCGGACCGCGATTGTCGAGGACGGCGCCGATCGCGCCGCGCGTCTGCGGCGGGACCATTTGCGTCAACGCCCCGCAGGCGATGAGCGGCAGAACGATCATCGGCATGGTGTTCGGCGCGCCGTTGTCGCTCCACACGCCCGCCAGAAACTGCGTCGCCGCGTCGAGCGAGGGCGCGCGGAAAAACAGCCAGGCGAAACAGACGAAATGAAACGTCACGGCCCAATCGACGATGCGGGCGATCGGACCGGCGCCAAAGCGGGCGAAGGCGGCGCTGCGCCGCCAGGCGTGGTCGACGACGAGCGCGCCGCCGTGCATCGCGCCCCAGATCAGGAACGTCCAATTGGCGCCGTGCCAAAGGCCCCCCAGCAGCATCGTCAGCATCAGGTTGCGCGCGGTCGCGAACGCGCCGTGGCGATTGCCGCCCAAGGGGACGTAGAGATAGTCGCGCAGCCAGTTCGACAGCGTCATGTGCCAACGCCGCCAGAAGTCGCCGATGCCGAGCGCGCGGTAGGGCTGATTGAAATTCTGCGGAAAGCGATAGCCGAGCAGCGCCGCGACGCCGATCGCGATGTCGGTGTAGGCGCTGAAATCGGCGTAGATCTGGATCGCGTAGGCGTAGACCGCGACGATCAGATCGAAGCGCGAGAATTGCGAGGGGTCGGTGAAGACGGGATCGACGAAGCGCACCGCGAGATAATTGGCGACCACCATCTTCTTGAACAGGCCGCCGAGGATCAGCAGCATGTTCTCGCTGAACGAGAAGTCGCCAGCTCTTCGGGGCGAGGCGAGCTGCGGCAGGAATTCGTGCGCGCGCACGATCGGCCCGGCCACCAGGTGCGGGAAGAAGCTGATGTAGAGCACGATGTCGAGCGGCGAGCGCGACGACGCGAGGCGGCCGCGATAGACGTCGACGATGTAGGAAATCGCGTGAAAGGTCAGGAACGAGATCGCCACCGGCAGAGTGACGTTGACGAAGTCGATCGACGGATTGAGCCCCAGCGCATGGGCGAGGGTGAGAACCTGCGCGATGAAGAAGTCGAGATATTTGAAATAGCCGAGAATGCCGAGATCGAGCGCGACGCCGAGGCCGAGCGCGAGGCGGCGAAAGGGCCGGCGCGCGCCCGCGTCGACATAGAGCCCGACGAAATAGGAAATCGCGCCGCTGGCCAGCAGCAGGAGCAGGAACCGCCAGTTCCACGAGGCGTAGAAGGCCAGGCTCAGCGCGAGCAGGACGACCTTCTTCAGAGTGTTGTAGGAATTGAGGCCCCAGACCAACGCGAACGAGAACGCGAAGAACAGCGCGAAATCAATTGTTGGAAACAACATGGGCGCCGGCCTGCGGGCCATCGATGCGCGGGATCAGGAAATCCGCGAATCGGTCGGCGCTTTGTTTATAGCCTTCCAGCGTCATGTGCACGAAATCATGCGCCATGAGCGGCGGGTTGGCGGCGGCCCAGACCTGCGCTCCGCACGGGCCCGGCATCACGGACGACCAATCCCAGAAATCGGCGCCGATGCGCTCGGCGAGCCGCCGTTGCGCCTCGCGCACCTGCGCGAGCTTGGGCGGCGTCGGCAGGCGGCATTGTCCGGCGCCGTCGGCGGCGACCGGCTGCGGCGCGGACGCCGCGCGCGCGCCGTCGGGCGGACCGATCATGATGACGCGCAGGCCCGGCCGAAGCGTCTGGAGCCTTCGCACGATCTGTTCGTATTGAGCGGAATAGGCGGCGACATCCAACGCGTCGTTGAAGCCTTCGTTGGTTCCGAAGGCGAGCACGACGATATCCGGCGCCAGCCGTCGCAAGTCGTCGGCGAGATTCTCGGTGGCGAGCTTTTGCAGCAGTTGCACCGTCGCGCCGGGGAAACCGAGGCTGATGTAGGAGACGCCGTCGCCTTCGCGAGCGACCTCGACGCCGGTCACCGTCACCGGGGCGTCGCTGAGCGCGCGCACCGCGATGTCGTGGAAACCTCGGGCGCCCGTCTCCGACGGCTGAACGTCAAGCGTCGCGCGCTCGTCCGCCGCGCCGTCGAGATCGATCTGCCCGCCGGGCTCGCCGTCGACCAGCACTTCGGCGCGACCGCCCCCCGGTTGCTTGAGAAAGGCGACTTCGAGCCGATTGTAGGGAAGGCCGCCGCGCGCCCTCAGGCTGAGCGAGGCGCCGGCGCGCCGCGCCACCGCGTTGAAGCCGGAGAGGTAGAAGCGGCGCTTTTCGTCCGATTTTTGCAGCGCCTCGTAGGTCCAGCCCTCGGAGGCGTCGCTCTCGAACAGGGCCGACCTTACGCCGAGATGCGGCTTGCCGGGCACGATATAGGCCGTCCCGCCCGAGCCGAACACTTGCTGCAGGCGCTCGCGGACGCGGCCGGTGAAATAATCGGCCGCGGTATGGCTGTCGCCGAGCTGCAGGATCGTCAGGCGGCGGGTCGCGAAAATATCGGGCGCCAATTCGCCGTAGGCGGAAAACTCAGCCCCCGGGCGATCGGCGGCGGGCAAGGCCGCCTCCAGCGCGGAGAGCGCGCCGAGGCCGCGCGTGCGGTTCGTCGGCGTCAGGTCGGCCGTCGGGGCGGCGAGCATCGCGACGCGCAGCAATTTTTCGGCCCGGGTCGGCGGAGCGTCCGCCAGAACCGCCGCTTCGATCGGCGCGCGCCGGTCCCGCGGGCGCCAGACCGCCAGGCGCGCGTCGGCGAGGGCGAGCGAGGAGGCCTCCAGCTTCGAGGGCAATGCGAGCCGGCTCGCCGCCTCGAGGGATCGCTCGACGACGGGATCGCTCGAGGCGTCGCCCAGGCCGACCGTCGCGGTCAGGCTCGCGCCCGCCGCGCCGATCAGCAGGGCCAGAGCCCATGCGAGCAGCGCCACCGAATTTCGCAAGCCCCTCACCTTGCTCCCATTTTCTCGCACTCGCTCGCGACGTCGCGCCCGCGCTGCTTCAGACTTTCCATGATGGAGGGATAGAAAGCGTCCATCACCATGTCGTAACCGGCGGTCGTGAAGTGAATGCCGTCGGGAGCGCGAACTTGCACCATCGCATTATTCGCGTTGGGCAGAAAGGGCTTGTATTCGTCGACGCCCGGATGCGATTCCCAGGGCGGAACATAGGCGGCGCGCGGCGAAGCGACATGCGCGACCGCTTCGGCGAAAAGGCGGTTCTTGGCGGTCGCGTCGGCGTTGGCGGCCGAATCGAGCATGACGGGAAGACCCATCACCAGCATCGAGGAGCCATGCGCGAGCGCGTTTTGCACGACGTCTTCGACGATCCCCTCGTAGCGGCTGTCATAGTTGGGCCCGCCGTATTCGGTGCGCGTCTTCGCGGCGTCGACGATCGATTGACGATCGTTGATGCCGAACGAACCGACAAACAAATCGACGCCGGGGTCGGTCGCAATCGCCGCCACTTCGTCCACCCAGTTGTATTGGTCCAGCCGAGTCAATCCCGTCCCGTTCTTGGCGTGACGTATCAATTTAACCTTGTCCGCCAGACATTTGTCTTTTCCGAGGCGCCGGAACAGCGCCCCCCACAGCCCGTCCGCCATCGAATCGCCGACAAAAGCGATATGGACGGGCGGCTCGCCCGGCGCCGCATGAGCGGCGCGCGCGCCGGGGCCGCAAACGAAAACCGCGCCCAATGCGACGCAGATTGCCGACGTATAGAACCTCTTCTTCCACATCCCTCAAGCGCCCTCGGCTGACGATTGCCCTCAATTCGGCGCGGGCGTGGTGTGTGTCGCCGGTTGGGCGACTGGCTTTTTCTTTTTGTGTCTCTTCTTGCCGGGCGTCTTCTTGCTGGCGGGGGCGACAGGCTTGTGCTCACTCGCAGCGGCGACGACAACCGGGAAACCCGCGGCCGAGGCCGCTTTCTGCCACATGCGCGTGTAGCCCGCCATATTAAAATGCACGCCGTCGGGGGCGCGGAGCGAACGGTCGCAGAGGCCCGGGTCCTGCATGCTCACGTACTGGACTGGAGTGCCCGCCAATTGCGCGGCGAGGATTTCGTCGAGTTGCTTGGCATGCGCCTCCCACGCCGGAAGGACGCAAGGCGGCCCCATCCAAACGAGCTTTAAGCCCTGCGACTCGGCGGTTGCGACAATCGTCTCGACCGGCTTCTTCACGTTGAGCGCGTTGCCGATCGCGTCGTTGGTGCCTAGGCTCATGAACACCGTGGCGCCGCGCGGCGCCTGGCGAAGCTGTTCGAGAACCCAGCCGTTGTAGATGGCGACACTGTTCTTGGCCTGCGACGGCAATTTGGCCGCCCAGTTTACGCCGACGCCGAGACTGTCGCCGATCATCACGCCGTCCTCGGCCAAGGCCGCGGAGGGCGCGGCGAGAACGAGCAGGAAGCAAACAACGAAACGGCGCAAAGACATAGCATCACCAAAGAGAAACGGTTTTCCCCACGAAAACACGTCATGGTTAACGACGGATGAAAACCGCCCCTTGCGCGCGCGCAAGCGACGCGCTTCCCGCCTGCCGTCCGCGCTCACTCGCAGCGATAGCGCCAGCGCCCGTAGCGCCAGGGACGCATCCAGGACGCCCCGGGCGCGACCGCCGCGGGCGGCGGATCGAAGCCGGAGGCGCTCCAGGGATGGCAGCGGCATATCCGCGCGGCGCCCATCCATCCGCCCGCCCAGAGCCCATGGCGCTGGATCGCCTCGTCCGTATAGGCCGAGCAGCTCGGGAGATAGCGGCACTGGCGCCCGATGAGCGACGAAAGCGTCAGTTGATAGAAGCGAATGAGCGCGTGCGCGGCGCGGCGCGGCGCGAGCCGAAAGGCGTTCACGGCGCCGGCGCCGGGACGGCGAGCGCAGTCGGTTCGTCCACGCCCGTCTCGGCCGCGGCCTGCCTGGCGGCGATCTGGCCGAGCGCGTCGACCACCGCGTCGAACGTCAGCAACGTGGAGGCATGGCGCGCCTTATAGTCGCGTATGGGCTCGAGGACGGCGAAATCGGCCCATTTTCCCGAAGGCGGCGGCCCGTTCGCCTTGAGCATGCGCGTCACGGTCTCGCGCAGGGCGACGAGTTCCGCGGGAGCCGCGCCGATGATATGGCGCGCCATCAGCGACGAGGAGGCCTGCCCCAGCGCGCACGCCTTGACGTCGTGGGCGAAGTCGCTGACGCGACCGTCGCGAAGGCAGAGATCGACGGTCACCGTCGAACCGCAAAGCCGCGAATGGGCCTTCGCGCTCGCGTCGGGCGAAGCGAGCCGGCCGAGCCGAGGAATGTCGGCCGCCAATTCCAGAATGCTGGTGTTGTATATGTCGTTCAACATGATCGCGATGCGCGCGGCTGGTCGAACCGCTCCGCCCTCCTATATAGGAGGCCGTGCCGGCAAAGAAGAGGGCCGGACGGGCCATGGCCTCGCCGTCGCCGAACCGCTGAGAGATCGAGATGGATGACATCGTTAAACGCGAGGCTCGGCGCCGCGACGCTCCCGTCAGGCCGAGCCGCGACGAGGCCGAGGCGGCCGTTCGCACTTTGATAGCCTGGGCCGGCGACGATCCGACCCGCGAAGGCCTCCTCGACACGCCCAGGCGCGTCGTAAAGGCCTATCAAGAACTCTTCGCCGGCTACGACGAAGACGCGGGCCACGCGCTTTCGCGCGTCTTCGAGGAGGTCGAGGGTTACCAGGACATCGTGCTGGTCCGCGACATCCCGTTCGTCTCGCATTGCGAGCACCATATCGCGCCCTTCTTCGGAAAGGCGCATATCGGCTATTATCCGCGCCACGGCGTCGTCGGCCTGTCCAAGCTCGCGCGCATTGTCGACACGTTCGCGCGCCGCCTGCAAACGCAGGAGGCCATGTCGGCGCAAATCGTCGAAGCGGTGGATTCGTCGCTCAATACGCGCGGCGTCGCGGTGTTGATCGAAGCCGAACACACCTGCATGTCCATGCGCGGGGTGAAGAAGCACGGGGTCTCGACGGTGACGACGCAGTTTTCTGGCGTCTTTCGCACGCAGCCGAACGAACAGATCCGCTTCCTCACCCTGTTGCGCGGCGCGCGGTGACGCCATGTCCCTGACGCCCGCCGCCAGCGCCGCGACCGACCGCGAGGAAGGCTCGGAATTCGCGCCGCGTTTCTCCGCCGACGGGCTGCTGACCTGCGTGACGGTCGACGCCCGAAGCGGCGAAGTGCTGATGGTCGCGCATATGAACGCCGAGGCGCTGGACAAGACGCTGTCGAGCGGAATCATGCATTATTGGTCGCGCTCGCGCCAAAGCCTTTGGCGCAAGGGCGACACCTCCGGGCAGATCCAGAGGCTCGAGGAATTGCGCGTCGATTGCGATCAGGACGCCTTGCTGGCGCGCGTGTCGGTGGGCGGCGACGGCGGCGCCTGCCATACCGGGCGGCGTTCTTGTTTTTACCGGCGCGTCGAGAACACCGCCGACGGTCCGCGCCTGGAGCCGGTCGCGAAAATGTGAAGGGAAAGCGCGTTGGCGACGCGTTACGTATAAGGTGACCCTGGGTTCGCCGTTAACCAGTCGGCGACAGGCGCGTGTTACCGTTTTCGTTCACCGGCGCCCAGGGAGGACGCCGCGAAACCGGATTGTGAGGCGTGGCGATGGCTGGCGCTTTCTTTCGTAGGACCGAGCCCGAGTCGTTTTCGGGCGGCTCGAGGCCCTCGCGGCCGAGGGTCGGCGTCGCGCTCGGCGCCGGCGCGGCGCGCGGCTGGGCGCATATCGGCGCGCTGCAAGAACTCGTGGCGATGGGCCTTTCCCCCGACATCGTCGTGGGATCCTCGGTCGGCGCGGTGGTGGGGGGCTGCTTCGCCGCCGGCCGGCTCGACACGCTCGAAAGCTTCGCGCGCTCGCTGACCAAGCGGCGCGTTTTTGGCCTTCTCGACGTTTCCTTCAACGGCGGCGGGCTGATCGGCGGCGACCGCCTGCGTGGGCGGCTCGAGGAGTCGATCGGCGCCTTGCGCATCGAGGACTTGCCGATCCGCTACGCCGGCGTCGCCACGGAAATCGGCTCGGGACATGAAATCTGGCTGAAGCGCGGCCCGCTCGTCGAGGCGATGCGCGCGTCCTACGCTTTGCCCGGCTTGTTCGAACCGGTGCGCGTCGCCGGCCGTTGGCTGTTCGACGGCGCCATCGTCAATCCCGTTCCGGTCAGCGTCGCGCGCGCGCTCGGCGCCGATCGCGTCATCGCGCTCAACATCGCCAGCGAAGGATCGGGTCGCGGAACGGCGATCCAGGACATGCCCGACGCCGACGAGGCGCCGATCGAACCGCCGCCGGCCGCCGAAAACGCGCGCGCCGGCGTGATGAGCGGTCTGCGCCGCGGCGCGGGAATGCTGCGACGGCAATGGACGAGCGAAGGCCCGGGCGCTCCCGGGCTCGCCTCCGTGATGGTCAACGCCTTCAACATCACCCAGGACCGCATCATGCGTTCGCGTCTGGCGGGGGACCCGCCCGACGTCCTGGTGACCCTGAAGGTCGGCAAGATCGGCCTGTTCGAATTCCATCGCGCCGACGAGCTCATCGCGCTCGGCCGCGAAGCCGTGCGCAAGGCCCGCGACGAAATCGCCGAGCACGTCGAACTGGCGTCGGCGAAAGGCTGACGCCGTCGCGAGCGCAATGAGCCCTGGCCGCCGTCCCCAGCGGATGGGAACGAGGCGAGAGCCCAAGCAATGAAAACGCGCTCAGGCGCTGGCGATATATTCGCGCAACGCCCGGCGCTCGCTGTCGATCGCGTCCACGTGCCGCTTGACGACGTCGCCGATCGAAACGATGCCGACGAGCCGACCGTGTTCGACCACGGGCACATGGCGAAACCGCCCCTCGGTCATGATCTGCATGACGTGGTCGATCGAGGCGTTCTCGGTCACGGTGGTGACCTTCGACGTCATATGCCGCGAGGCCGCCTCCTCGAGCACGCTCACGCTGCCGCTTCCGATCGCGCGGATGATGTCGCGTTCCGAAACGATGCCGAGGACGCTCATGGCGGCGTCCGACACGACGACGGCGCCGACGCCCTTGGCGGCCAGCAGCGCCGCGACTTCTTTCAGCGTGCGATGGGGCTGGGTCGTCAGGACATCCCTGCCCTTTTCCCTGAGAATGCGCGCAACGGTCATTCGGGCCTCCCTCGTTCGGCGGTCTTCTGACGAGATCGCCTTAGAAACCAAGGATGCGCCGGTCCAGGCGCGCGATCAAGCGTAATTCTAAGCATCGCTGCGCGCTGGATGGGCCAGGCGCCGCGCGTCATCTCAGTCCCGCGTCGACGATCAGGCATTGTTTGGTGATCATGCGGCTGTCGTCGGCGGCCAGGAACAGCGCCGTGCGCGCGATCTCGTCGGCGACGAGGACGCGCGGCAGGCATTGGCGCGCGACGATTTCAGCGACGTCGGCTTCGCTGAGCCAGAGGCGGCGCTGGCGCTCGGTGACGACCGCGCCGGGCGCGATCGCGTTGACGCGAATGTTGTCGGGGCCGAATTCGCGCGCCAGGCTCCTCGTCAGGCCGACGACGCCGGCCTTGGCGGCGGCGTAGGCGGAAAGGCGCGCCATCCCCATCATCCAGGCGGTCGAGGAAAAATTGACGATCGAACCGCCGCCGATTGCGCGCATCGAGCGTCGCGCGATCTGCGCGGCGAAGAACTGGTGCTTGAGGTTGACCGCCATCGCCCGATCCCAATCGGCCTCGGTCGTCTCGTCGGCGTCCTGCCGCGCGTCGTTGGCGGCGTTGTTGACGAGGACCGCGATCGGCCCGAGCCTTTGCCGGGCTTCCTCCATCGCCGCTTCGAGCGCCGCGAGGTTGGTCAGGTCGCATTCGAGGAACAACGGCTCTTGCGGGCCGGCGGCCAGGCGCTCGACCACTTCAGACGACTCGTCCCTGGCGATGTCGACGAAGGCGACGCTCGCGCCTTGGGCGACGAACGCTTCCACCATCGCCGCGCCGAACCCCGAGCCGCCGCCGGTGATGAAGACGACGCGGTCGCGCAGACTGGGATAGCGGGCGAAGGGCAAGAGGGCGGCCTCGTGGAATGGATGGGGCGCGCCAGCCTACCAGCCGGCCATAGCCGGCGGCAAATCTTACGCGCTCGGCTCAGGGCGGGCGGGACCAGGCTCTAGCCTATCGCGGATTGAAGGCCCGCGAGGAGACGTCGCTCTTCCGTCGCGGGTTCATCCGCGCACAGGCCTATTCGTCGAACAAGTCGGCGTGAGTTCCGGTACGGGCAAGCTGGAGTTCGTCACTTTGAACGCGGTAGAGCAAAAGCCAATCGGGCTCCAGGTGAAGGTCGCGAAAGCCCTTCCAATCGCCTTTCAGGGGATGGTCGCCGTAGGCGGCCGGAAGAGGGTTCTTTTCGATGAGAAGGGAGAGGACCGCCCTTAGCTTGTCCATGTCTTTCCCACGCTTCTCTGCTCGCTTGACGTCCCGTTTGAACCGCGTCGAAAGGACAGGCGTCAGCACTTATAAGCCCAGTCCCTTGAACAGGGCTTCCTTGCTGGCGAAGCGCTTGCCCTTGCCCTGATCCAGTTCGCGCATAGCGCGAATGCTTTCGGCGTTCGGCGCTCTCACGTCGAACGGCAGCCGCTTTTCGTCGGCGACCCGAAGCATGAGCAGGCGGATCGCGTCGGAAATCGACAAGCCCATCGCCTCGAGCGCGGCGGCGGCTTTCGCCTTGGTGGCGCGATCGATGCGCGCGCGGACGACGGAATCGGCGGGCATGTGAGTCCTCATCAAGAGAGTGTAGCGCTGATGTAGCTACATGATCGGCCTTGATCAAGGGGGACGCGGGTCGTATTCCCTCAGCCCCCTCGCCCTTGCATCAGCGCCAGCAGCCCCTTGAGCAGCGCGGCCGGGCTCGGCGGGCAGCCGGGGATGTGGAGGTCCACCGGCACGACGTCTCCCACCCCGCCCGTAATCGCGTAGCTTCCGGCGAAGACGCCGCCGTCCTTCGCGCAGGCGCCCGAGGCGATCACCCATTTGGGCGCCGGCGTCGCCGCGTAAGTGCGCTCCAGCGCCTCGCGCATGTTGCGCGTCACCGGCCCCGTCACCAAGAGAACGTCGGCATGGCGCGGCGAAGCGACGAAGCGCAGGCCAAAACGCTCGAGATCGTAAAAGGCGTTGCCGAGCGCGTGAATTTCGAGTTCGCAGCCGTTGCACGAGCCGGCGTCGACATGGCGGATCGACAGGCTGCGGCCGAGGCTGGCGGTCGCGGCGCTCTTGACCTCTTGCGCGAGCGCGACGAGTTCGGGATCGTCGGCGTCGGGCGCGCTTTCCGTGAGCGGGCCGTGAATCACGCCTTCGAGCAGCACGCGGCGCATCGTCTCCCCTCCCCTTACAGATCGTGCCCGGAATAGGAGCAGTTGAACGACTTGTTGCAGATCGGAAAATCCGCGACGATGTTGTTCTCGATCGCCGCTTCCAACAGCGGCCACTGGAACCACGAGGGATCGCGCAGGTGACAGCGCGCGATTGTTCCGTCCGCGGCTAGGCGGAGGCTGACGAAGACGTCGCCGCGAAAGCCCTCGACCAGCGCATGAGCCTCGCCGGGCGCGCCGCTCGGCGCGACCTCGACGCGAACCGGCCCGCTGGGCAGGCGATCGAGAATCTGCGCGATGAGCCGCAAGCTCTCCTCGACCTCGCGGATGCGCACCCAAACGCGCGCGTTGACGTCGCCTTCGCGCAGCGTCGGCACGTCGAAGCGCAGTTCGTCATAGGGCGCGTAGGGGTGGTCGCGGCGCGCGTCGAACGCGCCGCCCGAGGCGCGGCCGATGACGCCGCCGCAGCCGAACCGCTGGGCCAGCTCGCCATCGAGCACGCCGGCGCCCACGGTGCGATCCTGCAACGAAGCCGTGTTGTCGTAGAGTTCGACCAGCCTGGGGAACCTGTCGCGGACGAGCGTCGCGAGATCGCGTAGCGCCTGGCGCCCGCCGAGGTTGAGGTCCATGGCGACGCCGCCCGGCGCGACGGCGTCCATCATCAGCCGATGGCCGAAGGCCCCCTTCGCCGCGCGCAGCACGCGCTCGCGCAATATGCCGCAATGGGCGTGCATCAGGGAAAACGACGCGTCGTTGCAGATCGCCCCGATATCGCCGAGATGGTTGGCGAGCCGCTCCAATTCGGCCATCAGCGCGCGAAGCCAGACGGCGCGACGGGGAACCGCGATTCCGAGTGCGGCCTCCGCGGCGCGCGCGAAGGCGATCTGGTAGGCCACCGTGCTGTCGCCGCTGACGCGGCACGCCAATTGGGCGCCGCGCGTCAGGTCGGCGCCCGACATCAGACGGTCGACGCCCTTATGGACATAGCCGAGCCGTTCCTCCAGCCGCACGACGGTCTCGCCGCTGGCGTGAAAGCGGAAATGTCCGGGTTCGATGATTCCGGCATGCACCGGCCCGACGGGAATTTGATGCAGGCCCGCGCCTTCCGCGGCGAGGAAGGCGTAAGGCTCCGGCGCGGCGGGGCTTGCCTCGCCGGCGCCGAGGGGATGGCGGATCGGCCAGCGGCCGTGATCGAGCCATGGCCGCGTATCCCTAGCGCCGACCGCCCTGAGGCCGTGGAGGTCGCACAACGCGCGTTCGAGGCGGATCGCGGGCGGATGCGCAGCGCCCACCGAGGGGAACGCGCCATCGACGCAGGAATAGCTCAGCAGCTCCAGATCGGCGCGGCCGGCCGACGACAGCGCCATGCGCGCCTCGGCGCCGTCCGCCCAGAGACTGACGAGGCGCGCCTCTCCCGAAGCGAGCCGCTGCATCGCCTCAAGCCAGGCGCCCTCCCCGACTTCGCGCTCGCCCCCGATTTCGTCTGGCGTCGTCATGCCGGCTCCCCTAGCGCAACATCGCCGCGACGTGCTGGAACCACGCGACCAGCGGCGGCGGCAGATAGAGCCCGGCCATGAGAACGAGGCCGAGATGGGCCGCGATCGGCAACGAGGACGCCGTCGTCGGCTTGTCGCCTGGACTCGGCTCGCCGAACGCCATGCCCTGCAGGCGCAGGATCAAGGCGCCGAAGGCGAGGATCAGGCCGAACACCAGGGGAATGGCGAGCCACGGCGCGCGCGCGAAGGTCGAGGTCACCACGAGGAATTCGCTGGTGAAAATGCCGAGCGGCGGCAGCCCGGCGATGGCGAAGACGCCGAGGATCAGGCTCCAGCCGAGCACCGGATGGGAGACGGTCAGGCCGCGGATATCGGCGATCTTCTGCGTTCCCTTGGCCTGCGCGATATGACCGACGGTGAAGAAGATCGCCGATTTGGTGAGGCTGTGCATCGTCATATGCAGCAGCCCGGCGAAATTGGCGAGCGGCCCGCCCATGCCGAAGGCGAAGACGATGATCCCCATGTGCTCGATCGAGGAAAAGGCGAACAGGCGTTTGATGTCGCGCCGCCGGTAGAGCATGAACGCGGCGAAGATCAGCGAGACGATGCCCAGCGTCGCCATCAGCGGTCCCGGCGCGATCGCGTTGGCGTTGGCGTCGAGCAGCAGCTTGAAGCGCAGCACGGCGTAGAGCGCGACATTGAGCAAGAGCCCGGAAAGAACCGCCGAAATCGGCGTCGGGCCTTCCGCGTGCGCGTCGGGCAGCCAGGCGTGCAGCGGCGCGAGGCCGACCTTGGTGCCGTAGCCGAGCATCAGGAAGACGAAGGCGAGGTTGAGCAGCGCCGGTTCGAACTCGGGGACGCGCTTGATCAGCGTCGTCCACACCATGCCGTCGAGCCCCTCGCCCACGATCGGGCGCGCCGCCATATAGACGAGGATCGTGCCGAACAGCGCGAGCGCGATGCCGACGCTGCCGAGAATGAAATATTTCCACGCCGCTTCGATCGCCTCGTTGGTGCGGTAGATGCCGACCATCGCCACCGTCGTCAGCGTCGCCATCTCGATGGCGACCCACATCAACCCGATATTGTTGGCGACCAGCGCCAGGTTCATCGCGAACAGCAGCGCCTGATACATCGCGTGGTAGAAGCGCAGATGGGTCGGCGTCAGCCGCCCGATTTCGAGTTCGTGCGCTATATAGCTCGCGCTGAACACGCTCGTGGTGAAGGCGACGAAGGTGTTGAGCACGATGAAGACGATGTTGAGATCGTCGACGAGGAAATAGACTCCGCTCGCGGGTTTGATGAGGAAAAACGACGACGCCGCCACGAAGGTCGCGAACGCCGAGACCATGTTGACCGTGGCCGAAATCCGGTAGCCCGGCAGAAACGCCAGCAGCGCCGCGGTCGCGGCCGGCAGCGCGAGGATCGCCGTCACGCCGTCGAACGGAAACGCGGTCACTGGCGGTCTCCCTGGAATTGGTCGAGCGCGCGCGCGTCGACCGTGTCGAACCGCTCGCTGATGCGAAACAGGAAGACGCCGATGACGGTGAAGGCGACCAGCACGGAAAAGGCGACGGAAATCTCGACCACCAGCGGCATGCCCTTGGCGCCCGCCGCGGCGAGGATCAGCCCGTTCTCCAGCGACATGAAGCCGACGACCATGCTGACCGCGTTGCGCCGCACCACCATCATCAGCATGCCCAGCAGCACCACCGACAGCGCGAAGGCGAGATCCTCGCGCGCCAGCGCATCCGCCTCGCTCGCCACGCGCAGCATCACTACGACCGACAGCGCCACCAGCGCGAGGCCGGCGAGCATGGTGGGACCGATGCCGACGACGTTCTCGACGTCGCGGTGAATGCCGAGCCGGGCGATGATGCGGTGCAACGCCACGGGAATGATGATCGCCTTGAAGGCGAGCGCGATCGCCGCCGTGATGTACAGATGCGGCGCGCCCTGCACATACGCCTGCCAGGCGACCGAGAGCGACAGCACCACCGCTTGCAGCGCGAAGACGTTGAGCAGGGCGAAAAGTCGGTTCTGATAGAGCAGCAGAAAACTGACGAGCACCAGCGCGCCGGCGAGCAGATGCGAAACGTCGAAGGACAGGCCCGTCATTTCAGGCTCCGCGACACGAACAGGAGCAACGCGCCGAGAAAGCCGAGCATGAGCGCGGCGCCGAGAAAATCCGGCACGCGAAAGACGCGCATCTTGGCGATGCTGGTCTCGAAGACCGCGAGCATGAGGCCTGCGACCCCCAGTTTGACGACGTAGATTCCGGCCCCGAGAAGGCGATCGCGTATGCTGGCGTCGGCGATCGCCAGGCCCCAGGGCGTGAAGACGCAAGCGATCAGCGAAATGTACAGCAGCAATTTGAGCATCGAGGCGAGTTCGATCACCGCGAGGTGGCGCCCGGAATATTCGAGGATCATCGCCTCGTGAACCATGGTCAGCTCGAGATGGGTGGCGGGATTGTCGACGGGAATGCGGCCGTTCTCCGCGACCGCGACAATGATGAGCGCGATCAGCGCCATGCCGAGCGTAACGCGCAAGCCGACCGCCGAGGACGCCATGAAGGCCGCCACTGTGGAGAGCTGCGTCGAGCCCGCGATGAGCGCGAGGCTGAAGACGATGACGATCATCGCGGGCTCGGCGAGCGTGGCGAACATCGCCTCGCGGCTCGAGCCCAGGCCGCCGAAGCTCGTGCCGACGTCGAGACCGGCGAGCGCGAGGAAGAATCGCGCGGCGCCCAGCAGGGCGATGATGGCGATGAGGTCCGCCGACCAACTGAACAGCAGCCCCGTCGCGAAGGTCGGGATCAGCGCAGCCGCGACCCATGTCGAGGCGAAGACGAGATAGGGCACGATGCGAAAGAGCCAGGACGCGCCTTCGGCGACGACCGCCTCCTTGCGCGCCAGACGGGCGAGATCCCGGTAAGGCTGGATCAGCGGCGGGCCCTGGCGGCGCAGCAGTCGCGCCTTCGCCTTGCGCACGAGGCCGGTCAGCAGCGGCGCCAGGCCGATGACCAGAAGCATCTGCAGGAGCTGGAAGACGAGATTGACGGCCAGATCGATCATGGCCACGCCGCGAGTATGAGGAGAAGCGCGACCAAGGCGCCGAAAACCACGCTCAGATATTGCCGGATGGTGAGAAATTGCAGCCGATTGAGGCGGATCGAGAGATTGGTCACCACGGCGACGATAGGCAGATAAATCGCGTCCCAGATCGGATCGCGCAGCGCGAAGTGGTAGCTCGCCGGGCGCATTTCTCCCGGCGCCGGCATGTCCAAGCTTTCCCGCGCTCTGAAGACGAAGCCGCCCAGCACGCGCCGGATCGGCTGGCTGAAACTCTCGGCGGTGTACTGCGTAGCCGGATTGGGGTCGGGAAAGCCGCAGTCCCATGCGGGCGCGCGGCGCAACGCGTCGGACGCTAGGCGATGGATCGCCGAAGCGGCGAGCGTCGCCGAAGCGGCGATGAAAATGAAGACCAGGAGACCGTTGTAGGAACTGCGGCTTTCCGCGATCGGCACGATCGACAGCCAGGGAATCTTCGCCTGCATCGGCATGTTGGCGCCGGTCGCCGCCAGCGCGACGGGCTTCAGCGTGTCGATGATGGCGCCGGGGAATATCCCGGCCAGGAGGCAGAGGATGGCGAGCGCGCCCATCGCGACGAGCGAATAGCGGTCGACCTCGCGCGCCGCTTCGGCCTCGCGGCTGCGCGGCCGGCCGAGGAAGGGAATGCCGAAGGCGCGCACGAAGCACGCCGCCGCGAGCGCCGCGACCAGCGCGACGATCGCGCCGACCGCCGGCGTGAGCAGTTTCAGCGGCCATTGCGGAAATTGCGGGCTGAGCAGAATGGCTTGCAGCATGAGCCACTCCGAAACGAACCCGTTGAGCGGCGGCAGCGCCGAAATCGCGGTGCAGCCGACGAGCATGAAGAATCCCGTAACCGGCATGCGATTGAGGAGGCCGCCGAGCCGGCCCATGCGCCGCTCACCCGTCGCGGTCAGCACCGCGCCGGCGCCCAGGAACAGCAGGCTCTTGAATAACGCGTGATTGAGCGAATGAAATAGCGCAGCCGTCATCGCCAGGGCGGCCGCGCCGCCCATGCCGCTCGCCTTGAAGGCGAGCGCGAGCCCCAGCGCGACGAAGACGAGGCCGATGTTCTCGATCGTGCTGAAGGCGAGCACGCGCTTGAGGTCGGTCTGCATCAGCGCATGCAGCACGCCGATGAGGCCGGTCGCGGCGCCGACCGCGAGCACCGGCACGCTCCAGCGCCAGTCGGCCGGGCCGGCGAGATCGAAGACGATGCGGATGAAGCCGTAGACCGCGACTTTGGTCATGACGCCGCTCATCAGCGCCGAGACATGACTGGGCGCGGCGGGATGGGCGAGCGGCAGCCAGACGTGCAAAGGCGCGAGCCCCGCCTTCGACCCCGCCCCGGCCAAAGCGAGCATCAGGGCCAAAGCGGCGACCCCCGCCGTCGGGCTGGCCTCGCGCATCGCCTGAAAGGTGTAGGCGCCGCTCGCTCCGGCGAGCAGACCGAACGCGAGCAGCAGCGACATCGTGCCGAAGCTCGCCATGACGATATAGACATAGCCCGCGCGCTGATTGCCGGGTTCGCGGTGGTGCGCCATGACCAGCGCCCAGGAGGCGAGCGACATGAACTCCCACGACAGGAGGAACGTGTAAGCGTCGTCCGCGAGCAGCACGAGATTCATGCCGGCCAGAAACGCCGGAAAGAACGGCAGCACGCGCTCGGGATCGCGCTCGTGGCGCCCATAGCCGAGTCCATAGAGGCTCGCGGCGACCGCGCCGAGGTTGACGACCGTCACGAAGAACGCCGAAAGCGCGTCGAGGCGAAAATTCGCGCCGATCCACGGCAGGCCCAGCGGAAGCATGAGCCCCACGGGCGCCTGACGGCCGAGCAGATGATAGGCGCCCCCGGCAAGCAGGGCCGAACAGAGCGCGAGCGCGGCGGCGTAGACGAAAAAGCTTCCGCGCTTGCGTTTCGCCACCACCATCGCGACGAGGCCCAGCGCCAAGAGGGCCGCGTCGCAGCCGAGGAGCAAAGCGAGCGCGCTCATCGGCGCGCGACTTCCCGCGGGGAAGGCGTCTGGGGTCGCCTCGCGGCGCGAGGCGGATTGCTGGAATGACGAGCCATTTGGGCGATCGACCGAATCTTTGGGTCCGCTCGCATGCTAGCGTGCCGGCGGGGCCCCGCGTCAAGACAAGATTTCAGGTCCTTTCGCGCCGCGACACGAGGTCGCGCTCGCCGGGGCGATCATCGCGCGGCGCGCAGCAGAGCGAGAAGCTCCCGCTGCATTGTCTCGTTGCCGCAGCAAATCGAGCCGGTCTCGAGGAAATTGGCCTCCCCGTCGGCGCCCGAGACGTAGCCGCCCGCCTCGCGAACGAGCAGCTCGCCGGCCGCGATGTCCCAGGAATGGAGACCGCGCTCCCAGAAGGCGTCGAACCGCCCCGCGGCGACATAGGCGAGGTCCAGCGAGGCGCAGCCCATGCGCCGGACGTTGACGACCCGCGCCATCACCGCCGCCAGTTCGGCCTTGAAGCGCGGATGCTCGGCCGCCTTGCCCAGATGGGGCACGCCGCAGCCGATGAGCGCCTGCGACAATTCGCGGCGCGCGGCGACCCGCAGACGGTGGGCGCCGCCGAAGGCGCCCTGCCCCTTCTCGCTCACGTACATCTCGTCGCTCGCGGGATTGTACACGACTCCGGCGACGATCTGCCCCTCGCGCGCCAGCGCGATCGAAATCGCGAAATGCGGGATCGCGTGCAGGAAATTGGTCGTCGCGTCGAGCGGATCGACATGCCAGGTGTGGCTCTTGTCCGAGCCCTCGACCTCGCCGCTTTCCTCCATCACGAAGCCGTAGCCGGGGCGCGCCTTGGAAAGCTCCTCGAACACGACCTTTTCCGCGCGCTTGTCGGCGAGACTGACGAAATCGCCGGGCCCCTTCATCGAAACCTGCAACTGCTCGATTTCGCCGAAATCGCGCTTCAAGCCGCGGCCCGCCTTGATCGCGGCGTTGGTCATGACGGTCATGAGGGCGGAGCGGATCATGGGGCGGGGTCCGGACAGGAATGGGCGGGCGGAGGCTTACGGGAAGCGTCGCGGCGACGCAACTTCGGCGGCCGACGCGGAATCCTTCTCCTTCCTGCCCCGCCAAGGCCCTGCTTGCGCCGCCAAGCGGCTGGGATCATCATGCGTGCGAAGCGCGGCCGCGCCGCGATTGGCTAGCAGCCAGGAGAGAGCGATGAAGATCAGCGCCCGAAACGTCCTGAAGGGAACCGTGGTCGACATCAAGAAGGGCGCGACGACGGCCCATGTGCGCATCGACGTGAATGGAGCGATCGTCACCGCCTCCATCACCAACGAATCCGTCGACGACCTGAAGCTCGCCGTGGGCAAGGCGGCCTACGCGGTCATCAAGTCTTCGGACGTCATGGTCGGCGTGGAATGAGGCCGTTCCTTCGCGTCCTCCTGATCGCGGGGCTATCGAGCCCCGCTTTCGCCCAGGCCGGGGAGCCGAGCGGCTGCGACAAGTTCAAATGGCCGCTCGCCCATGAGCAATCGGCGCTCTCGGCGCCGCAGATCGCGCGCCTCGAATCCGGCGCGGTTCTGGCCTTCGACGCCGCGGCGAGCGTGCATCTGGCCCCCCTGGCGGAGGCGAAGCTCGAAATGCCGCCGGAAAGGGCGCCGAAAGCCTCGCCGAGCTATGCCGGCGCGGTCAAGCTCAACGCGCCGGGCGCGGCCGGAACCTACAAGGTCAGCCTTTCCGGCGAGGGCTGGATCGACGTCATCCAGGAGGGGCGCTTGGTCAAGCCCGTCGCCTTCAGCGGCGCGCTGGACTGCCAGGGCCTGCGCAAGAGCGTGAAGTTTCCGCTCGAGGCGAAGCCGGTCACGATCCAGCTCAGCGACGTCAAGGCCCCCGATATTTCCCTTATCGTTTCGCCGGAATAGCCGCTCCACGTCCTGGCGCGCCGCCTCGACGCCTTCCTGCGCACGCTTTTGGGGGCAATATTGCGCCGCAAACCCATGACAAAGCTTTCATGACACTCCAGCCCCGCTCAACCACCGGGCGATAAATTGCGATCCGTCCAAGGCGAACCAAACGAGACGGGCGACAATTATGGCTTCATCAATGGCGCCGCGCGCGACGATCGTGCATGCGACCAATCCTTCGGCTGTCGGCGGCTTGGCGTTCGCGCACGCCTTGAAAATGACGTTGGCGTCGAAATCCCAATTGTGCCTGCTTAATGTGAGAGACGAAAGCGAAGCTTTTTTCTCGCGGACGCAGGGGCTTCGCCAGGTGCGCGACGTGCTTGTGCGCTGGAACATGTTGGGAAAGGACGCGCCGTACGATCGCTGGGAAGAGGAACTCGACTTGCAGGTGTCGAGTGTGAGCATCACGGCCCGCAACGCCCGCGCCGGAGTGTTGGAGTTCCTGGACGACCGGCAATGCGAACTTGTCGTGCTCGCCACTCACGAGAATAGGGCGTTGACTCGTTGGCTCGATGTTTCCGTCCACCAAGGCGTTCTGCGCAAGGCGCGCCTGATGAGTCTCTTTCTGCGCGACGGCTCGCGGGGATTCGTCGATGTTGGGACCGGCGCCCTCGCCCTGAAAAAGCTTCTCATCCCGATCGACGGCGCTTTGGAATGCATTCATGCGATTCGCCGGATCGAGGCGATACTCAAATTGATGTCTTGCGACGCGGCCGTCCAGCTTCTCCACGTGGGCGAGAGCGCTCCCAGTTTGACCGACGAAAATGGCAAGCCTCTCGACCTGCCGATCGTCGTGCGCAAGGGTCCCGTGGTCGACACGATCCTTCGGGTCGCCGATGAACTGAAGGTCGATGTCATCGCGATGCCGACTGCGGGGCGGCACGGCTTGCTGGACGCCGTGCGCGGAAGCACGACCGCGCGCATTCTCGACGCCGCCAGCTGGCCCTTGCTCGCCGTTCCCGTCGGTTGACCCCATAGGCGAAATCCGGCGCGAGCGCCCGTCGGCGCGTCGAACTTTGGGCCGTTCTCGCCCATCCGGCCGCCGACATGGCGCCCCGCCCCGCCCCGCGCGAGGATGCGCGCCCTTGAGAATCCCGCTCGCTCTGCTAAAAGCCGCCGCGCCGGCGCCGCGCGCCGTTCACGCCCAGGGGAGGATTTTATGTCGCAGCCGCCGTTTCGCGCCGATCACGTCGGAAGCTATCTTCGACCGGAGCGGCTGAAAGTGGCGCGCGAGAAGTTTTTCGCCAAAACCCTGCCCGCCGACGAATTGCGCGCGATCGAGGACGAATGCATCCGCGAGGTCGTGCGCTCGCAGGAAAACGTCGGCCTCAAGGGGATCACCGACGGCGAATTCCGGCGCACCTATTTCCACGTGGATTTTCTCGAGCGTCTCGACGGCGTCGAGACCCATTATGGCGAATTCGTCGCCAAGTTCCGCAAGGACGACGGCTCGGAGGTCGGCTTCAAGCCGCCGACCATGCATGTCGAGGGCAAAATCTGTCATTCCCAGCCGATCCAGGGTCGCGATTTCGATTTTCTCAAGAGCGTCGTCACGAAGACGCCGAAGGTCTGCATTCCCGCGCCCTCGATGCTGCATTTCCGCGGCGGCCGCGGCGCCGTCAGCCAAAGCGTCTACCCCGACATGGAGGCGTTCTACGACGACCTCACCGCCGCCTATCGCGAAGAGGTCGCGGATCTGGCGGCGCGCGGTTGCCGCTATTTGCAGCTTGACGACACCAATCTCGCCTATCTCTGCGATCCCAATATCCGCGAGACGACGCGCGCGCGGGGCGACGACCCGGACGCGCTCGTTCATCTCTATTGCCGTCTGGTCAACGATTCCATCCGCGACCGGCCCAAGGACATGACGATCTCGGTGCACCTGTGCCGCGGCAATTTCAAGAGCGCATGGGTCGCCCAGGGCGGCTACGAGCCGGTCGCGGAAATCCTGCTCAACGAAATGAAGATCGACGGCTTCTTCCTCGAATACGACGACGAACGCTCCGGCGATTTCGCGCCGCTGCGCTTCACCCCGAAGGGAAAGACGATCGTTCTCGGCCTGATGAGTTCGAAACACGCCGCCGCCGAGAGCAAGGACGAGGTCAAACGCCGCATCGAGGAAGCCTCGCATTACGTCCCGCTCGAGCAATGCGCGCTCAGCCACCAATGCGGCTTCTCCTCCACGGCCCACGGCAACGATCTGACCGAAGCCGACCAATGGAAGAAGCTCGCCCGCTGCGTCGAGATCGCGCGCGAGGTGTGGGGCGATATCTGACGCGGAGAGCGGGGGAAGAGGCCGTTTGAGCCCCCTCTCCCCGCTCGCGCGGACAGGCGGGGCGAGGGGCTTGGGTGATTGGCCGCCGACTTCACTGACCGCACACATCCGCTGGGACGCGCTGGGGCCGGACGCTCGGGGGGCAGCGACAATGAAGCCGGATATTGAAATCGCGCGCGAGACCGCGCTCGCGCCCATCGCGGCGATCGGCGCCAAGCTCGGCATCCCGGAGAACGCCCTGCATCCTTACGGGCGCGTGATCGCCAAGATCGACGATGGCTTCCTCGCCGGGCTCGCCGGCAAGCCGGACGGCAAGCTCATCCTCGTCACCGCGATCAGCCCGACGCCGGCGGGCGAAGGCAAGACGACGACCACAATCGGTCTGGGCGACGCGCTCGCGCGCATCGGCAAGCGCGTCGCGATTTGCCTGCGCGAACCCTCGCTCGGGCCGTGTTTCGGCCAGAAGGGCGGCGCGACGGGCGGCGGATATTCGCAGGTCGCGCCGATGGACGAGATCAACCTGCATTTCACCGGCGATTTCCATGCGATCACCGCCGCGCACAATCTGCTCGCCGCGATGACCGACAACCACGTCTACTGGGGCAATGCGCTCGACATCGACGCCCGCCGCGTCGTCTGGCGGCGCGCGCTCGACGTCAACGATCGCGCGCTGCGCGAAATCGTCGTCGGGCTCGGCGGCGTCGCCAACGGCTTCGCGCGCGCGGACGGCTTCGACATCACCGTGGCCTCCGAGGTGATGGCCGCGTTTTGTCTCGCCGACGATCTCGACGATCTCGAGGCGCGGCTGGGCCGCATCGTGGTCGCCTATTCCCGGGCCAAGAAGCCGGTGACGGCGAGCGATCTCAAGGCGGCGGGCGCGATGACGGCGCTGCTCCGACTCGCGCTGCGCCCCAATCTCGTGCAGACCCTGGAGGGCAATCCGGCGCTGGTGCACGGCGGTCCGTTCGCCAATATCGCGCACGGCTGCAATTCCCTCGTCGCGACGCGCGCCGCGCTGAAGCTCGCCGATTACGTCGTCACCGAAGCCGGGTTCGGCGCCGATCTCGGCGCGGAGAAATTCTTCGACATCAAGTGCCGCAAGGCGGGGCTGAAGCCCGCCGCCGCAGTGATCGTCGCAACGGCGCGCGCGCTCAAGATGCACGGCGGCGTCGCCAAAGCGGCGCTCGGCGCCGAGGATTTGGCAGCGCTGCAACGAGGGCTCGCTAATCTCGAACGGCATGTCGCGAACGTCAGGAAGTTCGGGCTCGACGTCGTCGTCGCGGTGAACCGCTTCGACGCCGACGCCGACGCCGAACTCGAGCTGGTCCAGCGATTCGCCGCCGAGGTCTGCGGCGTCAAGGCGGTGATTTGCGACCACTGGGCGCGAGGCTCCGCCGGCGCGGAGGAGCTAGCGCGCGTCGTGACCGAGCTGGCGGACGCTTCGCCGCTCTCGTTTCGCACGCTTTACCCCGACGCGACGCCGTTGTGGGAGAAGACGCGCGTGATCGCGCGCGAGATTTACGGCGCCAGCGATATCGCCGCCGAGGCTCGGGTTCGCGCGCAATTCGACGAACTGCAAGCAGCGGGATACGGCGTTCTGCCGATCTGCGTCGCCAAGACGCAATATTCGTTTTCCGCCGACCCGACCCTGCTCGGAGCGCCCAGCGGCTACATCGCGCCGGTCCGTGAGGTCAGCCTGCGCGCGGGCGCGGGATTCGTCGTCGTGCTGATGGGCGACATCAGAACCATGCCGGGACTGCCGCGCTCGCCGGCGGCCGAGAAAATCTTCGTGCGCGACGGTCGGATCGAAGGGCTCTTCTGAATGGCGCGTCAATCCGGGGGAAGGACGCCCTTGGTGAGGATGATGTTGCCGTAGAACCGGCGCTCGCCCGTGGCGACGATCGCGAAACATCGGCGCGCGCGCTCGTAGAAGGCGAAGCGCTCGAGACTTCCGATCTTGAACTGCGGCCCTTCGCGCCTTGCGACAATGGCGCGAAACGCCGCGAAGATCGGTTGCTCGGCGTCGGCTTCGCCGGCGACCTCCATGCGCCAGCACGCCTCGGCGACGAAAGTGTCGAGCGGCAGAACGCTGAGCACCGCGTCGAGCGTGCGCGTCGCGTCTGCGGCGTCGAGCCTGATCACGTCGGGTCCCGCCGATTGCGCGGGATAATTGGCGTCGACAATGGCGATTTCATCGCCATGCCCCATGGCGCGTAGGACATAGAGAAGATCCGGGGTCAACAGGGGATCGATCGCTTTCAGCATCGCCGCGGCTCCTCAAACGATTTCAGCGCGGCGTCGGCGCGTCGGCGCGCAACAGCCCTTCGGCTTTGAGAGCGCGCCACAACGCCGACGGAATCTGGGCGTTCAGCATCTCGGCGTTGCGACGCACCTCGCCGGCCTTTTGCCCGCCGGGGATGACGCTGAGAATCGCGGGATGGCTGAGCGGAAAGCGAAGCGCCGCCTCCGCGAGCTTCACCTCATGCGCCTTGCAGATCGACTCGATCCGCCGCACGCGCTCGAGCACGGCCTCGGGCGCCGGCGCGTAATTGTAGAACGCTCCACGCTTCGGCCCGGTGGCGAGAATGCCGGAATTGAACGGTCCGCCGATGACGACGCCGATATTCTTTTCCACGCAGTAAGGCAGGAAGCTCCGCAGCGCCTCCTGTTCGAGCAAGGTGTAGCGGCCCGCCAGCAGAAAAATGTCGAAATCGCCCGAACGCGCCAGAGTCTCCGCGACTTCCCACTCGTTGACGCCGGCGCCGATCGCCTTGATCGCGCCGCCGTCGCGCAGTTTGATTAGCGCCTTGTAGCCGCCCTCCATCAGTTCGCGAACGCGCGCGTCCGACGCCGCCTTGCTGCCATGAGTGAAGACGTCGACGTCGTGCGCGTAGACGATGTCGATATGATCGACGCCGAGCCGCTCCAGCGAAAACTCCAGCGAACGCATGACGCCGTCGTAGGAATAGTCGAAGATCTCGCGCCGGCAGGGAGTTTCGAAGAACGCGCCCTGGCGCGAGCGCTGCTCCGGCGCGCAGACCTCGAGCAGACGTCCGATCTTCGTCGAGAGCAAATAGCTGTCGCGCGGCTTGGCGCGCAGGAACCCGTTCAGTCGCGTCTCGGAAAGGCCGAGCCCATAGAGCGGGGCGGTGTCGTAATAGCGGCAACCCGCCGTCCAAGCGGCGTCGAGCGTCGCCCGCGCTTCCTTTTCGGTCAGCGGCCGATAAAGATTGCCCAGCGGCGCCGCGCCGAATCCCAATTCGGTAAATTGCAGCACGGCGCCGGACCGCGCGGTGAATTTCCGCTTGCGGCTGGCTCTCGCATGCGTCGCCCCTGCCATCGCCCCCTCCGCATTCTCGATCGTGCGCGCGTCTCGCCGCCGCGGACGCATCCGATACGATCCACGTCGAGCCCCCGTCAATTCAGCAAAGGGGCCGCGACATTCCGCGCCATTGCGCTAAAGAACGTGAGTTTCGCTTGCAATGCGCCGTCAACGCAAGACAATTGTCGCGGCGTCGCGGCGTTCGAACGACGCCGCAATACGGAAGGGAGACTTCGATGATCACCCATGCATTGGCCGTCTCTGTCGCCATGGCGGCCATGGCGAGCGCCGGCGCGGCGCGCGCGTTGTCGCTGACGAGCCCCGACATCAAGCCCGGCGCCCGCATCCCCGACGAATATACGTTCAACGGCTTCGGGTGCTCGGGCAAGAATGTTTCGCCGGCCTTGAGTTGGTCGGGCGCCCCCGAGGGCGCGAAGAGCTTCGCGCTCACCCTCTTCGATCCCGACGCGCCGAGAGGCGGCTTTTGGCATTGGCTGATGTTCAACATTCCGGCTGACGTCGCCAGCCTCGCCAAGGGCGCGGGCGATCCCAAGAGCCACAAGGCGCCCCAAGGCGCCGTGCAGAGCCGCAACGACTTCGGCGCGACCGGTTACGGCGGCCCCTGCCCGCCCAGGGGCGACAAGCCGCACCATTATCAATTCACGGTCTTCGCCCTGGACACCGAAAAGCTCGACGCGAACGAGAACGCCTCGGCGGCTCTCGTCGCTTCCAAGCTGAACTTCCATACGCTGGCCAAGGCTGCCTTGACCGGCGTTTGGGGACGCTGACGCCGCGTTCCCGCGAGGCGCGCGGCGGCGGGCCTGTCAGCGTTCGCTACGGACCTGATCCCGATCGGCGATAAAGGCCTTCAGCCGGTCCAACGCGGGATGGCCGGGCGTACGAAAAGCCAGGTCGTCGTGTATTTTTTCCAGCCCCGCCTGCGCGACGCTCCATCCGCCGCGCGAGGCGTCGAGAATCGTCAGCGTGTGTTCGATCGCCCGATTGACGATCTCTTCGATCTTGTCGGCCATCGCGCATTCTCCGAAAAGTAAGAGTTTCGGAAATGCGCGGCGCAATCGCGGCGCCGATTACGTAATGCCTAAACTGCGCCGGAATGGGACGATGCGCGCGGGCGCCGCGCCAAATTCCGACAGGCGCTCAGGCCGCGCCGCGTTGCGTATAGCCGAGCCGCTGGTTCAGGCGCTCGATCAGGCTCAATGCCGCATCAGTGACGACCGTGCCCGGCGGAAAGATAGCGTCGGCGCCCGCCGCGCGCAGCGGCTTGAAGTCCTGCTCGGGAATCACGCCGCCGACGACGATCATCGCTTCGCCGAGTCCGACGGCGCGCAACGCGGTCTTCAGCGCGGGCACCAGCGTCAGATGGCCCGCGGCGAGCGAGGACACGCCGACGATGTGGACTTGCTTTTCCGCCGCGAGCGCCGCGACTTCCTCCGGGGTGGCGAACAAGGGTCCGATCTCCACGTCGAAGCCGAGATCCGAGAACGCCGAGGCGATGATCTTCTGGCCGCGGTCGTGGCCGTCCTGACCGATCTTGGCCACGAGAATGCGCGGACGCCGGCCGTCGTTCTCCGCGAAGGCGCGCGTCATCGCGATGACGCGCTCGTTGGCCTCGGCGCCGGCGCCCGACTCGGCGAGATAGACGCCGGAGATCGACTTGATCTCGGCGACATGCCGGCCGAAAGCCTTCTCCATCGCCAGCGAAATCTCGCCCACCGTCGCTTTGGCGCGCGCCGCCTCGACGCACAGCTGGAGCAGATTGGCCTCGCCCCGCGCGCCGTTCGTCAGCGCTGCGAGCGCGGCGCGCGTCTTCGCTTCGTCGCGCTCGGCGCGCAGGCGTTGCAGCTTTTCGATCTGCTGCGCGCGCACGCTCGCGGCGTCGACCTTCAGGACGTTCAGCTCGCGCTCGATATTGGGCGGGAACTTATTGACGCCGATCACGGTCTGCTGGCCGGAATCGATGCGCGCCTGCGTGCGCGCGGCCGCTTCTTCGATGCGGCGCTTGGGCAGCCCGAGCTCGATCGCTTTCGCCATGCCGCCGAGCGCTTCGATCTCGTCGATATGCGCGCGCGCCCTGGTCGCGAGGTCCGCGGTCAGACGCTCGACGTAAAAGGAGCCGCCCCAGGGATCGATGACCCGCGTGGCGCCGGTTTCCTCGATAAGGAAGAGTTGAGTGTTGCGCGCGATGCGCGCCGAGAACGGCGTCGGCAGCGCCAGCGCCTCGTCGAGCGCGTTGGTGTGCAGGGATTGGGTATGGCCTTGAGTCGCCGCCATCGCCTCGATTTGCGTGCGCACGATGTTGTTGAATGGGTCTTGCGCGGTGAGCGACCAGCCGGAGGTCTGGCTGTGCGCGCGCAGCGGCAGCGACTTGTCCGACTTCGGCCCGAAGCCCTTGACGAGGCCCGCCCAGAGCATGCGCGCGGCGCGCAGCTTGGCGACCTCCATGAAGAAATTCATGCCGATCGCCCAGAAGAACGACAGGCGGGGGGCGAATTGGTCGACGCTCATGCCCGCCGCCACTCCGGCGCGCAGATATTCGACGCCGTCGGCGAGCGTATAGGCGAGTTCGAGGTCTTGCGTCGCGCCCGCTTCCTGCATGTGATAGCCGGAAATCGAGATCGAGTTGAACTTCGGCATATGCTTCGCCGTGAAGGCGAAGATGTCGGCGACGATGCGCATCGAGGCGCCAGGGGGATAGATGTAGGTATTGCGCACCATGAATTCTTTGAGGATGTCGTTCTGAATGGTGCCCGACAGCGCCGCCATCGGCGCGCCCTGCTCCTCGGCGGCGACGATGAACAACGCGAGAATCGGCAACACCGCGCCGTTCATGGTCATCGACACGCTCATCGAGTCGAGCGGAATGCCTTGGAACAGCGTGCGCATGTCGTAGATCGAGTCGATCGCGACGCCCGCCATGCCGACGTCGCCGGCGACGCGCGGGTGGTCGGAATCATAGCCGCGGTGGGTCGCGAGGTCGAAGGCGACCGAAAGCCCCTTCTGCCCCGCCGCGAGATTGGCGCGGTAGAAGGCGTTCGATTGCTCGGCCGTGGAGAATCCGGCGTATTGGCGCACCGTCCACGGCTGATTGACGTACATCGTGGGATAGGGGCCGCGCAGATAGGGCGGAAGGCCCGGCCAGGTTTCGAGAAAATCGAGGCCCTGCCAATCCCGCGAATCGTAGAACGACTTCACGTCGACGCCCTCGGGGGTGAGCCAATGGCGGTGCGCGGCGGGCTGGGGCGCCGGCGCCGGCGAGAAGGCGATCGAGGCGAAATTGGGAATCGAGCTCATGAACCGATCCTTCGAAGGCGGCCTAGAATTCCACGCCCAGCCGGCGAAAACTCCGCTCGAGCGCGGCGACGGCGTCGCAGCCGGCGAAAATGAAGTCGTCGACGCCCGCGCCGCGCCAGGCTGCTTCGCGCTCGCCCGCCTTGCCCGCCAACACGAGATAGCGCGCGCCGGCTTTCTTCAGGGCGACGGCGAAGCCTTGCGCGCATTCGCCATAGGCTTCGTCGCTTCCGCAAAGGCAGGCCATCGCCGCCCCGCTCGCTGCGAAACGGGCGGCGGCCTCCTGGGCGTCCGCCGCGCCAGCGTCGGCGAGCGCCTCGACGCCCCCCGCCTCGAAAAGCTCGCGCGCGAAGCCGACGCGCCGTCCGTGCGCGGCGGCCGGGCCGATCGCGACGAGAAAGACCCTGGGGCGGACGCCCTCGCGCGCCAACGCGGCGTCCGAGGCGTCGCGAAACCGCTCGAACGGCTCGGCGATCCGCAACGGCGCCATCGGCGGCGCCAGCGCCTCGCCGGGATAGGCGAAAGCGGGCGCCGACGCGGGGAGAACCTCCGCCTTGGCCTCGGCGAGATCGGGATGCGCGCTGACGCCGGTCATTGGCGCCTCCAGGCTCGCCGCGTCGCGCGCGAGCGCCGCCGCGGCATCGGCGACCGCTCGCTGAAAGCGGCCGCGCAGAAGCGCGCGCGGCGCCCCGCCTTCGCCCTCCAACCCCTGGAACAGCGTCCAGGCCCTTTCGCACAATTCTTGCGTGAGCGCTTCGAACACGCCCGCGCCGGCGGCGGGATCGGCGACGAAACCCAAATGCGATTCTTGCAATAGGATGAGCTGCGTGTTGCGCGCCAAGCGGCGCGCCAGCGCATCGGGCAAGCCGATCGCCTGCGTGAACGGCAGCACGCTGACGCTGTCGGCGCCGCCGAGGCCGGCCGAAAACGCCGCCGTCGCGCCGCGCATCACGTTGACGAAAGAATCGCGGGCGCTCATCGCGCGCCAGGCGCTCTCGGCATGAATCCGCGCCGGGCGCGGCGCCAGGCCGCAAGCCTGTGAGACCCGCCCCCAAAGCAGGCGTAGCGCGCGGAACTTCGCCAAGGTGACGAATTGGTCCGCGTCCGCGGTCAGGCGAAACGCGATCGCCGCCTGCGCGTCGTCGAGCGCGAGGCCGTTTTCGCCGAGCGCGCGCATATAGGCCAGCGCCGCGGCGAGCGCGAAGGCGAGCTCCTGCGCCGGCGTTCCCCCGGCGGCGTGAACCGCGCGCCCGTCGGCGACGACGAACGGGCCGGCGAATCCCTTCGCCTTGAGAAAAAGCGCGAGCTTGGCGAGCGCCCGCGCCTCGTCTTCCCATGCGCGCGCGGCGCGCCCGCTGCGCGCGAGGGCGCCGATGGGATCGAGCCCAAAGGCGAGATCGAGCGTTTCCGGATTGGCGCCGCTGCGTTCGACGAGGCTGGCGAAGCCGGTCGCCTGGCTCACGGCCTCGGCGCCGAGATCGAGTTCGATGCGCAACGACCCGTCGAACCGCACGCCCTCGAATGCGCGGTGCAACGCCGCCGAATCGAATTTGCCGAGGCCGAAGCCATAGGCCCCGCCCGCCCCGGCGAAAACGACTTGCAGCCCGTCGGCGCCGTTGGCGAGATCGTCGAGCGCCTGCTCGTTCGCCGCGGCCGCGTCGGGATGGTCGAGGCGCGCAAGCGCGCGCCAGGCGCCGCCTTCCCCGCGCAGCGCGCGCGGACCGTCGCGGCGGGGATAGAGCGGTTGAAGCGCAATCGCGTCGGAGGTTCGCGAGACGAGCCTGTCGAACGCCCCGCCCTTCAGCGAGGCCTCGGCGGCCTTGCGCCAATCGGCCTCGGTGAATGTCGCGAACGCGCCCGAAAACTCCGTCACGCCGACCCCCTGTCTCAAATGAATTGCGACAGTCCCGGAATCGCTGCCGAAATTTCGCCGAGGACGTCGTCGCCCGCGGTTTCGCGCGCGTAATCGAAGACCTCTTTGCCCACGGAGTGGATTTGAGCCATCCCCAGCCCGAGCGCCATGAGACCGCCGCCGAGCGCCATCAGGCCGCCGCCGCCCATTGCGCCCGCGCCGGTTCCCATCAGGCCCTTGACGGCGGGGCTCATACCCTCGCCGCCTGTGGAAGCGCCGGATGCGACGATCGCGTTGAGCGCGGGGGCCTTGGCGAGCAAGGCGTCGACCGCGCTCTCCGGCGCCTCGCGCTTAATGAAATCGAGCACCAACGCGACGGCCTGACGCGCCGTATCCGGCGTCGTGTCGGCCGCCGCAGCGACGCGAGCGATCAAATTGTCCATTTCCGGCTCCCCATCGAGTCTTACGCCGCCATCGTGCGCGCGCCTCGTCGGATGTCGCCGCTCCGCGCGGCAAAATCAAGCGCTGGAATCACCGTATACGCGCCCGCGCTCGCGCGCGAAGTTGGAAAAAGGGCTGAGGGCTCTCGAATGTCCGTCTCGGCCGGCCCCTTCCGCGCGCTGACGCGCGGCTTCAGCCGATCGGCTTTGGTGCGTTGCAGCAAAATAGCCATGAATCTGTCACATTGCTAAACCCGCTGAACTTATCGTGAGGGCGAGAGGCGCCGGCAAGGTGCGCAGCGAATTTGCCATTTGTCGCGCGTTTTCGACGAAAGCTCGCCATATGTGAACAAATTGCTAAAATTCTCTGAAAGTACCTATGCCAATTTCGCATACCTGGGCGGCGGCATCCTGCCCTTTTCGCCCGGGGTCGGCGCGCCTATGTTGCAGCGCACAGGCCGGATCGATCGTCGCCCAACGGGGTTCGGCCAGAAGTTTCTAAAATGGAGGGTCCCATGACCTCGCTCAAGACCATCGCCGAGAAGTTGAACGCTTGGCGCCGCTATCGTGAAGCCGTCCGCGAATTGTCGCAGCTGAGCGATCGCGAACTGGAAGACATCGGCATCCGCCGCGGCGACATTCAGTTCGTTGCGCGCGGAGCGCTCGCGCAATAATTTCGGACGCGTCCGGTCCTCCCTCCGGACGCGTCCGCCGCGTCGGGCGACGCCCGACGCAAGAAACGCCCGCCGGATCCTCCCCCGGCGGGCGTTTTCTTTGGTCCCGACGCCGGGCCACGGCTGGGTTGACGAAGCGGCGCGGCTTTGTGACAAGCTCTCATGCGCCCCATTCACGTCATCGGCGGCGGCCTCGCCGGCTGCGAGGCGGCTTGGCAGATCGCCCAGGCCGATGTCCCCGTCGTTCTCCATGAAATGCGCCCGCTGCGCGGCACCGAGGCGCACCGCACCGAGCGCCTCGCCGAACTCGTCTGCTCGAATTCCTTTCGCTCCGACGACGCGCTGAACAACGCGGTCGGCGTCATCCACCGCGAGATGCGCGCGCTCGGTTCGATCGTCATGCGCTCCGCCGACGCCAATCAGGTGCCCGCCGGCGGCGCGCTCGCAGTCGACCGCGAGGGATTTTCCGCCGCGGTCGAGGAGGCGATCGCCTGCGAGCCGCGCATTCGCGTCGAGCGCGGCGAAATCGCAGTCCTGCCGCCGGACGATTGGGACAGTGTCGTCATCGCCACCGGGCCGCTGACCTCGCCGGCGCTCGCCTCGGCGATCCGCGCCGCGACCGGAGAGGAGGCGTTGGCGTTCTTCGACGCCATCGCGCCGATCGTGCACCGCGATTCCATCGACATGTCGGTCGCTTGGCGCCAATCCCGCTACGATAAGGCCGGCCCCGGCGGCACGGGCGCCGATTACATCAATTGCCCGCTGAGCCGCGATCAATACGAGACTTTCGTCGATGCGCTGCTCGCGGCGGAGAAGACCGAGTTTCGCGAGTTCGAGGGCACGCCCTATTTCGACGGCTGCTTGCCGATCGAGGTGATGGCCGAGCGCGGCCGCGAGACCTTGCGCCACGGACCGATGAAGCCCGTCGGGCTCACCAACGCGCACGACCCCAGCGTCAAACCCTACGCCGTCGTGCAGCTTCGCCAGGACAACGCGCTCGGCACTTTGTTCAACATGGTGGGGTTCCAGACCAAGCTGAAATACGCGGAGCAGGCGCGCACGCTGCGCCTCATCCCGGGGCTCGAAGCGGCGGAATTCGCGCGGCTCGGCGGCCTGCATCGCAACACCTTCCTCAATTCGCCGCGCCTTCTCGATTCGCGGCTGCGCCTCAAGGCGGCGCCGCGCCTGCGCTTCGCCGGCCAGATCACCGGCTGCGAAGGCTATGTCGAGAGCGCCGCGATCGGGCTGATCGCCGGCCGCTTCGCCGCCGCCGAGCGGCTCGCGCGCACTTTGACTCCGCCCCCGCCGACCACCGCGATCGGCGCCCTCCTCAATCACGTCACCGGCGGCCATATCGAAGCGATCGAGGCCGGCCCGCGTTCGTTCCAGCCGATGAACGTCAATTTCGGGCTATTCCCGCCGATCGAGGAGCCGCGCCTCGACGAGGCGGGCAAGCGCCTGCGCGGGCCCGAGCGCGGCGCGGCGCGCAAGCGCGCGCTGTCGGCGCGGGCGGAAGTCGATTTGGCGAAGTGGCTGCGCGAGGCGGGCTGACGCTCGCGCGATCGCCCCGCGCCTAGGCCCGTAAAGCCCCGCAGTTGCGGGAGGCTACAGCGCCCCGCCGGGACCCGCGCCGACAATTCTGCGCCGGGTTTGCGACGGCAACTCGCCGAAGCGCTTCTCGTACTCGCTGGAAAACCGGCCGAGATGGGTGAAGCCCCATTTGCCCGCGATTTCCCCGATCGCGCCGGTCGAGGCGGGGTCTCGGAGCTCCTGGCGCACCGCGCTCAAGCGAATTTCGCGCAGATACGCCATCATCGGCATCGCCTTGAAACGCCGGAAACCCGAATTGAGGGCGCGCACGCCGACCCCGCATTCTCCGGCGATTTCGCTCGCGGACACCGGCCGATAGGCGTTGGCCCACATGAACTCGATCGCCCGCTTCACGTAATAGGGCGAAATGGATGTAACGGGACCGCGAAGTTCGTCGGAGAAGCGATGGGGAACGCCTTCGAGCAACATCGCGGTCATGGTTTCCTTCATTCGCTGCATGGCGATAGGCGATCGCAGCAGCGGCGCATCGCCCGCCAAGCCGGCCTTGAGCGCCCCCGCCAACGCCGTAATCGCCAAGCCTGCGCCCTCGGTGAGGTCGATGTTGGGCGCGAATTCCAATGGCCGACTTACCGGCCGCTCGATCAGCTCGCTTAAATGCCGGACCATTTCGCCACGATCAATGCCGATCACCAGAAACTTGCTCCGTTCGGAATAGACATGTTCGGAAAAGGCGGGAGATTCGCCGAAGCCCGCCATGGCAGGAGTGGACAGCACCCGGCCGGAGCCAACCTTCAACTCGATAGCGCCTTCTAGCGGGATAAAGAGACCATAGAGGTCCAAGCCCGCCCCCTCGGGCTTGCTCAACACGCCGCCGCCCGGGTATGCGCCCTGGAAAAAGAAATCGAAGTAATAGACCCCCATTGTGAAAGAAAAATTGGACGCTTCGTCGAGCGGGCGAACACGGGCGTCAAACATTCGCGCGGTCAGGATTTCGGACAGCTCCTCGGGGTCTTGACTGACAATCTGAGTCAGCGTCCGTTGTTTGGTCTTCCAATCCATGCAGGCTTTTTTCTCGGTTTTCGAACGCCAGCCTCTCCGCTCTCCCAATCGCGGAGCCCGGCTCGAAATTGAATGGAGATTGAGGCCCCGCCTTGGCCCTGATTCGCGTTCACATCCGGATGAACCGTGAACTTGCGCTTAACGAAAGTAATCCGCCGCTGCGCCGTTCTTCAAGCACACGGCCTATCCAGTTCTGGATTTGACTGTCCGAATACAGCATCAAAACAATTCACCCCAAGCTTGCGATTGCGCTTGGTCGGCGCAATTAACCATTCGTTAAAGCGGCGCTCACACAGTCGTCCGCGGCAAATCGACGCATATTAGCAACGCCGAAGTTGGTCGGCTATCCAACCCGAATTACTTGTCAGACAGCTTTGCAATCCGTTCTTTTGTCTGAGTATCCTTATGACGTGTCGATCCGGTCACGCGCAAGCGGCCGGTCGAGGGCATGACGCCGTACGTTCATTCCGGTTTCGATCCGGATTCCGCTTCCAATCATCCAGGCCTGCACGACGGCGTTCGCGTCGCCGCGGCAATACATTCGCGAACCAGGGAATAACAACATGGCGGATTCGACTCGCAACGAGACTTTCTTGAACGAGCGTCTGGATTTCATCGGCTTGAACCAACAAGCCCGATCGGCGCTGAGCAAGTTGCAGCCGCTGATCCAAAAGTCGATCGGACCGGCGCTGGACGCCTTCTACGAGAAAGTGAAGGCGAATCCGAGCACGCGAAAATTCTTCGGCGACGAGCGCCACATGTCGATGGCGAAGGGCGCCCAGGAGCGCCACTGGGGCGTCATCGCCGCCGCCAATTACAACGACGATTATGCGAGCGCGGTGAGAAAGATCGGTCAAACCCACGCGCGAATCGGCTTGGAGCCGCGATGGTATATCGGCGGCTATGCGATGGTGATCGAGCAGCTCATTCATGCCGTCGTCAAGGAACAGTGGCCTCGTCTCATGCGGATGGCGAAGAGCCGTCCGGAGGGCATGGCCGAGGCGCTTTCGTGCCTCGTGAAGGCGGCGATGCTCGACATGGATATCGCCATCTCGGTTTACTTGGAGACACTGGAGGACCAGCGCCGCAAGGCTGAAGAAGCGGGGCAGGAAGCCATCAAGCAAGAAAGGGCGCTCGTCGCCGATTCGATCGGCGTCGCCTTGGCCACGCTGGCGGGCAAGGATCTGACCTATCGCTTGTCGTCGCAAATGCCCGACGCTTATCGCAAGCTGCAAGCGGACTTCAACGGAGCGATCGAACAGCTCGAAGACGTGATGAAGAGCGTGACCAGCAGCACGAGCGCCATCAATTCGGGCACGCGGGAAATCTCGAGCGCCGCCGACGACCTGTCGCAACGCACCGAGCAGCAGGCGGCGAGCCTCGAGGAGACGGCGGCCGCGCTCCATGAGATCACCGCGACCGTGGAGAAATCCGCCGAAGGGGCGAACCACGCCCGTCAGGTGGTGGCCGCCGCCGACGAGGACGCCAAGAAGAGCGCGGTCGTGGTGCGCCAAGCGGTCGAGGCGATGGACGCCATCGCCAAATCGGCGCAGCAGATCAGCCAGATCATCGGCGTGATCGACGAGATCGCGTTCCAGACCAATCTGCTGGCGCTGAACGCGGGGGTCGAGGCGGCGCGGGCGGGCGACGCGGGCCGCGGCTTCGCGGTGGTCGCTTCCGAGGTGCGCGCGCTGGCGCAACGCTCGGCCGAAGCGGCCAAAGAGATCAAGGGCCTGATTTCGGCTTCGACCACCCAGGTCGATCACGGCGTCAAGTTGGTGGCCGAGACCGGCAGGTCGCTGGAGCGGATCGTGACCCAGGTGGCCGAGATCAACGATGTCATCGCCGAAATCGCCTCGGGGGCCAAGGAGCAGGCGACGGCGCTCGCGGAAGTCAACACCGCGATCAACCAGATGGATCAGGTGACGCAGCAGAACGCGACGATGGTCGAGGAATCGACGGCGGCGAGCCATTCGCTGTCGCAGGAGACCGAACAGCTTTCGGGCCTGATCGGGCAGTTCCGGGTCGGGGGCGCCGCGCACGGCGACGACTCGATGCGCCGCGAATTGCAAAAGGCGGCGCCGCACGCCTTCCGCCAGCCGGCCCACGCCCCAGCCGCAAACCATCCTCGAGCGGAGACGCGCAAGACGCCGGCGCGGGCAGCCCGCGCGGCGCCCAAGGCGCGCGTGAACGGAGCGCCGGTCAGCGACGATTCCGGCGGATGGCGAGAATTCTGAGGCGCTCGAAAAGCGCGCCGGCCTCATAGGATCTTACAGGCTGGCGCCGCCGGAGGCGCCGGCCGCGGAAATAGGAAACCCTCATGGCTCCTGCGTATGTACAGGCGTACAATGATTTCGATGCGTATTTGGCGGCGCTCGACCAACATACGATCGTCGCGGTCACCGATCGCGCCGGCAGGATTATTCACGCCAACGACCGCTTTTGCCAGATCAGCGGCTATTCGCGTGACGAACTGGTCGGAAGCAAACACAGCATCGTCAACTCCGGCCGTCATCCAAAGGAATTCTTCGCCGCGATGTGGCGAGCGATTTGTCAGGGAAAGCCTTGGCGCGGCGAAATATGCAATCGCTCCAAGGACGGTTCCGTCTATTGGGTCGACACGACCATCGCCCCGAGGCGGGACGATTCAGGAAAAGTCGTCGGGTTTGTTTCGATCCGTTACGACGTTACGAAACGCAAAGAGGCGGAACTTGCGCTCGATGAGGAAAACGCCAAGCGTCGCAAGGCCGAAACGCTGCTGCGCGACCTGTTCGAGGCCATCCCGGACGGCCTCGTCGCATTCGACGAAAACGATCGCCTTACTCACTACAACGAGGCCTACAAGAAATTCTACGCGCTCGCCGCGTCGGCGATCGTCAAAGGCGCCACTTTTTCCAGCATATTCGAACATGCGATCAATCATGGCCAATTTTCCGGGCTCGGCGATGATCCCGAAGCCCGCAATGCGTACATGCAGTTTGTCCTGAACAGGCGCCGCAATCCCGATCGTCCGATCATTCAGCAGTTGAGCGATGGCCGCTGGCTTCAGCTGCAAACACGCCGATCGAAGACCGGCCTCACCGTGGGCGTTTGCACGGACATTACTGAAATCAAGCGAGCGGAAGGGACGATCAAGGCGCAGGCCGAGCTCGATCCGCTGACCGGCCTGTTTAACCGCACGGTGCTTCTCGATCGCTTGTCGAAAGCTTTGTCCACACGCCGCCGGGTCGGACAATCCGGCGCGCTCGTGATGATCGATCTCGATAATTTCAAGCACGTCAACGACACGCTCGGCCATGGCGCGGGCGACGAGCTCTTGATCGCGTTGGCCCGCCGCTTCAGCGAGGCGCTGCGCAAATCGGACATCATCGCGCGGATTGGCGGCGACGAGTTCGCGATCGTGTTGCCCGATGTCACGAAAATCGGCGAAGCCGAAAAAATCATCGGAAAGCTTGTTTCGCGGGTCAACGAACCGATCGTTCTGGGCCGCCGAACCATTCGTCCCAGTTGCAGTCTTGGCGTGACATTCTATCCGATCGACGGCCATACGCCGAAGGACCTCCTCAAGAACGCCGACATCGCCCTGTATCAAGCCAAGGCGCGCGGACGCGGCAATTGCTGTTTCTTCGATTCGGACCTTCGCGTCGGCGTGGAGCGCCGTCAGGCGAGGGGCGACGCTCTGCGCGCCGCTTTGGCCAACGACAAAATCGAAATTGCCGTGCAGCCTCAATTCGAATTCGAAAGCCGTCGCCTCGTCGGTTTCGAGGGCCTCGCGCGATGGAGGAACCAAGGTCAATACGTTCCGCCGTCCGAATTCATCCCGATCGCCGAAGAGACGGGCCTGATCATTCCCTTGGGATATCGCGTCATGGACAAATGCCTGGCGCTGGCCCGCGAATTCCACGACCGGGACTGCGACACGGGACGGATCGCCGTCAACGTCGCCGCATCCCAGCTCAAGCAGGACGATTTCGTCGAAAAAGTTCAAGCGCTGCTCGCTCATCACGGGCTGAATCCGACGATGCTGGAGATCGAGGTGACGGAGAACGTCCTGCTCGATCGCGCCGGCGACCGAATCGCTCACTCACTGCAAAGCCTGCACGATTTGGGGGTCGCGATCGCTCTCGACGATTTCGGCACGGGATATGCGTCGCTCTCGCACTTGAAGCGCTTTCCCGTCGATCGCTTGAAGATCGATCGATCGTTCGTGCATGAGATCGACTCGCGCTCCGAAGACGCGATCATCGTGCGCGCCATCATCAATCTCGCGCACAACCTCGGAATGGAAGTCGTCGCGGAAGGGATCGAGACGCCGGCGCAGTTCGAGTTCCTGCGCGAACAGGGTTGCGACATCGCGCAAGGCTATCTCATCGGCCGCCCGATGAGCGCGGACGCCGCGAGAGCGTTTGTCGGCGGCGGACCGCGGCGGCGCGGATCGCAGAAGCGCAACGAGCGGACGCTCGCCGCCTGAGGGATCGCTTATGCGCCTCGTCGTCCCCTCGCCCACAGCCACAGCGCCAGTTGGCGCCGCCAGGCCGGCGCTTCGGCGAAGGGCGCGAAGGGCGAAGCCTCGGCGCGCTCGAGCCGCTTGAGATCGAGGCGCACGACGCCCAGCGGGACGAAGGCGGGGGCGAGAATCGCCGGCAGCGCCGCGACGCGCGTCTCCGCTTCGGCGAGGCGCCGTCCGGCGATTTCGCGTAATTCGCCGAGCGCGGCGCGCAGACCCGCTCCGTCGCGCCGCGCCCGCACGTCGTCGACCGAGACGCCGTGACGCGCCAGCGTTTCGCGCGGCAAGTAGACTTGGCCGCGCGCGCTGGCCTCGGGAAACGTCTGCAACGCCTGGGTCAGGCCGACGACGAGCCCCGCGGCGGCGCTCGCCTCGGCCGCGCCGAGGTCGCGCCCCTCGCCCAGGATCAGCGCCGCCAGCTCAAACAGCGCCGAAGCGGTTTGGCGGCAATAGGCTTCGAGATCGCCGAGCGTCGGCATGGGATCGTCGTAAAGATCGAAAATCCGAGCCTGCAACAAATCTTCGAACGCCTGCGCGGGCAGAGCGAACTTGGCCTTCGTGTCGATCAGCGCGGCGGCGACGGGATGGCTCAAAGCCTCCGAGTCCCTTGCGCCCGCGAGCGCCTCGCGCCACCAGGCCAGGCGCACCTCGCCGGCCAGCGGTTCGCGCACGGCGCCGCGAACGCGCGCGATTTCGGCGTTGAAGGCGGCGAGCGCGTGAAGGTGCGGGCGCGCGCCCTCGGGCGCGAACAGCGCGGCGAGCCAGCGGTCGCGCGCGCGCTCGCGCGCCAGACCGGCGCAATGCTCGTAAGCCGGCCGCAGCGCCCCGGCGCGTTCTTGATCCACGCTCACGGCGCGGCGATGAGCAGGGCCGCGACGCGGCGCCGCTCGTCCGTCATGACGTTATAGACCCGCGCGGCGGGGCCCGTCGCCATCGCCTCGAAGCGCAGACCCGCCGCGCGCAGGCGCTCCTTGAGCGCCGGCGCCAGGGGCGCCATCCGCGCTCCCGTGCCGATCACGAGGAACTCGATCGAGCCCGGCTCAGCCGCGAGTTCCGCGAACAGCGGCGCGAGCGCGGCGGCGTCGAGATCCGCGGGCGTCGCGATCGCGACCGCGCCGACGCCCTTCGGGGTCGCGAGGATCGAGCCGACATGCGAAAGGCCGGCGAACCGAAAGCCGCCGGCTCCATAGGCCTCGATCGGGTGACGACCGGGGACGTAACCTTCGTGGGATGGGCGCGGCGCGCTCACACCTTCGCCTTGGCGGCGGCGTCCGCCTCGGCCTCGGCCGGCTTGTCGAGCGTGTCGGCGCGCACGCCGAGATAGATGAGCATCGGCGAGCAGATGAAGATCGAGGAATAGGTGGCGACGAAAATGCCCCAGATCATCGCCGCCGAGAACGAGCGGATGACGTGGCCGCCGAGGAAGAACAGCGCAAGCAGGGCGAGAAACACCGTCGTCGCCGTCATGATCGTGCGCGGCAGCACCGCGTTGACGGACATGTCGACGATCTCCGCCGTCGACAGGCGCTTGTATTTGCGCATGACCTCGCGGATGCGGTCGAGCACGACGACGGTCTCGTTGAGCGAATAGCCGACGATGGTCAGGATCGCGGCGATCGAGGTCTGGTTGAACTCGAGTTGCGTGACGCAGAAAAACCCGACGGTCAGCAGCAGATCGTGCATCGTGCCGATGATGGCGCCGACCGCGAACTGCCATTCGAAGCGAAACCAGAGATAGGCGAGCACCGCCAGGATCGCGACGACGACGCCGAGCGTGCCGCTCTGCACGAGTTCGCCGGAAACGCGCGGGCCCACGGCCTCGACGCTGCGGAATTCGTAAGCCTCGCCGAACGCTTCGCGCAATTTGGCGATCGCGGTCTGTTGGCCGGCCTCGCCGCCCGGCTGCACGTTGAGGCGCAACACGACGTCGGACTCGGCGCCGGAGCGCTGCACTTCGACCGGGCCGAGCCCGAGGCCCTCGCCCTTGGCGCGCAAATCGGCCAGATCGGCCGCGCCACTCTTGGCGCGCAACTCGACCTGAGTGCCGCCGGCGAAGTCGATGCCGAAATTCATGCCGACGGTGAAGAACATCACCACCGCGACGATCGAAAGGAACGCCGACAAGGGATAGCTCATGCGGCGGAGCCGCATGAAGCCGAACTTGGTGTTTTCCGGCGCGAGGCGGAGGAGTTTCATCGGGCCAATCTTTCGCGTGACGTCAAATCGGCAGCACGCTGGGGCGACGGTTGCGGTACCACAACGCGATCATCATGCGCGTCATCGTCACCGCCGTGATCACCGAGGTGAGAATGCCGAGGCCGAGCGAAACCGCGAATCCGCGCACCGCGCCCGAACCGAAGAGATAGAGGATCACCGCCGCGACGAACATCGTCACGTTCGAGTCGATGATGGTGGCGAAGGCGCGCTTGAACCCGGCGTCGAGCGCGGAAATCACCGAGCGACCGGCATGCGCCTCCTCGCGAATGCGCTCGTAGATCAGCACGTTCGAATCGACCGCCATGCCGATGGTGAAGACGATGCCGGCGATGCCGGGCAAGGTCAGCGTCGCCCCCAGCAGCGCCATCGAGGCGAAGATGAAGAGAATGTGCACCGCGAGCGCGAGATCGGCGAAAACGCCGAAAATACCGTAGGTCGCGAGCATATAGACGACGACGAGCGCGCCGCCGACGAGCGCGGCGCGCTTGCCCGCGTCGATCGAATCCTGACCGAGGCCGGGGCCGACGGTGCGCTCTTCGACCACCGTGAGCTTGGCCGGCAAGGCGCCGGCGCGCAGCAGCACCGCGAGATTGTCGGCCTGCTCGACCGTGAAATTGCCGGTGATCTGGCCGGAGCCCCCGGTGATCGGGCTGAGAATGCGCGGCGCCGAAATCACCTTGCCGTCGAGCACGATCGCGAACAGACGCCCGACGTTCTCGGACGTGACCTGGCCGAAGCGCTGGCCGCCGCGCAGATTGAAGCGGAAACTGACGTCGGGCTCGCCGGTGCGCGAATCGAAGCTCGGTTGCGCGTCGACGAGATCCTCGCCCGCCACCATGATGCGCTTCTGCACCGGCAGCGTGCCGCCCTGCTGCTGGGGAAGAATATCGACTTCGCTCGGCGGATCGCCGGGATCGCCGACCAGGCGGAACTCCAACTTGGCGGTCGCGCCCAGGAGATCCTTGACCTTCGTCGTGTCCTGAAGGCCCGGCACTTCGATAAGGACGCGGTCGACGCCTTGCTGCTGGACGTTGGTTTCCTTCGTGCCCGTGCCGTTGAGGCGGCGGTTCAGCACTTCGATGGATTGGGTGACGGCATGGCGGATCTTTTCGGTGGTCGCGGCCTCCGTCAGCAACAATTGCACCGCGCCGTCGCCGGTGTCGGAAATATCGAGCGAATGTCCGGTCGCGCCGGTCAGCGCGCCGCCGACATTCTGATTGAGCGGCAGCAGCAGGCTCAGGGCGCGCGCGCGCTCGGCCGGGTCGGCGATGCGCACCATCACGCCGCGCGGCTGCATCGCGATGCCGCCGCTGATCGAAATCTTCCCTTCGCGCATCTTGGCCCGCACGTCGTCGCGCAACGATTCGACCTGCCCCTTCGTCACCGAGGCGCTGTCGACCTCCATGAGGATATGCGCGCCGCCCTGCAGATCGAGGCCGAGCACGATCGGGCGGAACGGCACGAAGGACGGAAGGCGGCTCTCTATAGCGGCCACGATTTCCGGCGCGAGAAAGCTCGGCACGATCGCCAGCGCCGCGCAGACGACGAGCGCCACGATGGAGGCGACCTTCCAGGGAGCAAGACGAAACATCGGGACTGAAAATCTCCGCGCAGGCGAAGCGCCTTCGACGCGCTAGGGCCGCATCAGGGGTTTGGAGCGTCTTTCTTGGCCGGCGGCGTCTTTGCGCCGGAGGCGTCCTTCACCGGCTCGCCCTTCGAACGCACATCGGCGATGCCCGAGCGCGCCAAGCGAACCCTGACGTTGGGCGCGATCTCGAGTTCGACTTCCGCATCGTCGGTCGACTTGGTGACCTTGCCGATCAATCCGCCGCTGGTCACGACGATGTCGCCGCGCCGCGCGCCCTGCACCAATTCGCGCTGCTCTTTGGCGCGCCGTTGCTGCGGGCGAAGGATCAGAAAATACATGATCGCGAAAATGACGATGAAGGGAGCGAATTGAATCAGCATGTCGGTCGACCCGAAGGGGGACGCGCCGCTGGCTTGGGCGAAGGCTGGCGTTGTGAACAAGGGCGAAGGCTCCGGCGGCGCGGGGAAAAGAGGCGCCGATCGAGGGGGGATGGTCAAAGGCGAGGCATATATAACGGGCGCCGCCGCGAAAGCAACGCCGCATGCAAAGCGCAGGCGGCCCGCCCCGGCCGCGGCCTGTCGCCGGACGGTCCCGGTCCGGCGCGCCCTCGCCCCACCCCCTCGCCCGCGCAGCGCAAGCGGGGCCGCCGGCGCCCCTTGCCTTGCGCGGCGCGGCGCGGCAAAAGCGCCGCATGTTGCATATCAACGATCTCACTTATCGCCTCGGCGAACGCCTGCTGATCGACAAGGCGACGGCGGCGCTGCCGACGGGCGCGCACGTCGGCCTGGTCGGGCGCAACGGCGCCGGCAAGACGACGCTGTTTCGCCTGATCTGCGGCGAAATCAGCGGGGAAAGCGGCTCGATCTCGATCCCCAAGCAGACCCGCATCGGCCGCGTCGAGCAGGAGGCGCCCGGCGGCGCGCAGGCGTTGATCGAGTTCGTGCTCGACGCCGACGCGGAGCGCTCCGCCCTGATGGGCGAGGCCGAGGAGGCCAACGATCCCCTGCGCATCGCGGAAATTCAGACCCGTCTCGTCGACATCGACGCCCACGCCGCGCCGGCGCGCGCCGCGCGCATCCTCAGCGGCCTCGGCTTCGACGAGCCCGCGCAGAACCGCGCCCTGTCGGAATTTTCCGGCGGCTGGCGCATGCGCGTCGCCCTGGCGGCGGTGCTGTTCTCGGCGCCCGATCTCTTGCTGCTCGACGAGCCCACCAACTATCTCGATCTCGAAGGCGTGCTGTGGCTGGTCGATTACCTCAAGACCTATCCGGCGACGGTCGTCGTCATCAGCCACGACCGTGATCTGCTCGATGACGTCGTCGACCACATCCTGCATCTCGAGCGCGCCAAGCTCACGCTATGGAGCGGCGGCTACACCAGCTTCGAGCGGCAGCGGCGCGAGCAGCAGGCGCTGCAGGGCAAGGCGCTGAAGAAGCAGGAGGAGCGGCGCAAACACTTGCAGGCGTTCGTCGACCGCTTCCGCGCCAGCGCGACAAAGGCGACGCAGGCCCAGTCGCGCCTGAAGATGCTGGCCAAGATGGAGCCGATCTCGGCGGTCGTCGACGAATCGGTGATGCCGTTCAAATGGCCGCCGATCGCCCGGCGCCTCAGCCCGCCCATCATCGCGATGGAGAAAGTGAGCGTCGGCTACGGCGATCGCGTCGTCCTCTCGAAGCTCGATCTCACGCTCGCCAACGACGATCGCATCGGCCTGCTCGGCGCCAACGGCAACGGCAAATCGACCTTCGCCAAATTGATCGGCGGGCGCCTCGAGCCGATGAGCGGCAAGATGGTGCGCGCCAACAAGCTCGACGTCGGCTTTTTCGCCCAGCATCAGGTCGACGATCTCGAATCCGAGGGCACGCCCTACAGCCACGTCGCCGAGAAAATGCGTGGCGCGCCGGAGGCCAAGATTCGCGGTCGCGTCGCCCAAATCGGCTTTTCCGGCGCCCGCGCCGACACGAAGATCGCGGCGCTGTCGGGCGGCGAAAAGGCGCGCCTGCTGATGGGCCTGGCGACTTTCGATGGGCCGCAACTGCTCATCCTCGACGAGCCGACCAACCATCTCGACATCGACAGCCGCGCCGAACTGATCGAGGCGATCAACGAATACGAAGGCGCGTGCATTCTCGTCTCGCATGACCGGCGCCTGCTCGAGGCCTGCGTCGACCGGCTGTGGCTGGTCGCCAACGGCACGGTCCGCGTGTTCGAGGGCGACGTCGCCGATTACAGCCGCTTCGTGCTCGGCCAGGGCGCGCCGCAGGAGCGGTCCAAGAGGGAGAGCGCCAAGAAGGAGAACGAACCCGCCAGCCCCGCGCCCGAGCGACGCGAAGCCGCCAAGGCGCGCCGCGACCTCGCGCCGCTGCGCAAGGAAATCATCGCGGTCGAGCAGAAGATGCATCGCTTCCAGGATCTGTTGCGCCGCATCGACCAAGCGTTGGCGCAAGCGGGCGAAACCGCCGGAAATTCCGCCAAGGTCGTCGATCTCGCGGGCAAGCGCGCCGAACTGGAGCGCGCGTTGGCGGCGGCCGAGGAGGCCTGGCTCGAATTGTCGGCGCAAATGGAGACGACCGCGTGAGGCGGCGCGTCTCATGGTCAAAACCCGATGCTTGGCGCCCGACCTCGGATGTCGCAGAAGGGGGGAAAGAGGACACTCATTCCAACCTCTCCGCATCGTCACCGACTGGCTGATGACGGCCGTCGGCGACGGCATTCCCGCGCGCGCGAACCGTCCGGGGCCGAGCTGGCGCCGGAACCGTTAGCGCTCACTCGCGCCATGCGTCGAAAAGGATGAACTGAAGCTGCGTGCTTTTGGCCTCGCCAAATTCGTTGCGCAGCGATTGCGCGACCCTGCGCTCCAGCTTTTCGGGCTCGACGCCACGCGACCGGATTTGGTCGACGATCG
>JBEKGN010000020.1:0-86550 GCA_050012775.1 Roseiarcus sp. | reverse complement strand
AGATCAAGGGGCTGATTTCGACTTCGACCACGCAGGTCGATCACGGCGTCAAGCTGGTGGCCGAGACCGGCCAGTCGCTGGAGCGGATCATGGCGCAGGTGACCGAGATCAACGATGTCGTCGGCGCCATCGCCGCAGGGGCGCAGGAACAGGCCACCGGGCTCCAGCAGATCAATATCGCGATCAACCAGATGGATCAGGTGACGCAGCAGAACGCGTCGATGGTCGAGGAATCGACGGCCGCCAGCCATTCGCTGTCGCAGGAAACCGATCAGCTGTCGGGTCTGATCGGGCAGTTCCAGGTTGGTCCCGCGGGCGCCGCAAACGCCCTGCGCGGCCAATTGCAGAAGGCCGCGCCGCACGCCTTCCGGCAGCCGGCGAAAGCCCCGGTCGGCTCGAGGACGGAACCGCGCGTGGTGGCGAGCAACCCACGCCCGGAAGCGCGCAAGGAGGCCGCGCGGCCGGTGCGCTCGGCGTCGAAGGCGGTGGCGAACGGCGCGCCCGCCGGCGGCGATTCCGGCGGCTGGGAGGAGTTCTGAGCCTTTTCGTAAAAGCGAGCCGATCTCGAAGGCGAGCGGCCCGCGAAAGCGGGGGCCGCAGAAGCAGAATTACGGCGCCGCAACCGTCAATGCCCGCTCCCGCCCGGCCACGCCGCCCCGTCGGCGTCAAGTCAAGGCGATGGCGCGCGAAAGACTGCGAAGGGGCGAACGGACGAAACACGCATGCGACCGGCCGGCGCCAGACGTTCAATCGGTCAGGATCCGCGCGGCGTCGCAACGCCACGGCGGCGAGGAAGCCCACTTGGCCCGGCGCAAGATCAGGAATGCTGCGCGATACGCCCCGCCAATTTGCCGCTTTCGTGGTCTTTGATCAGCTTGGCGAGCGAGGGCTCGTCGAGGGTGGCGAGGACATGGGCCAACGTGTCCGTGTCCTTGAAGTCCGGCGCAAAGCCGGCCCCATAATGCTTGCGCAAAGTCCCGACTCGCGTGTTGCCGTGCTTGCGGCTGATCTCGCCATTCTTGTCGCGATGACGGTGGTCGAGGCCGGGCTCTTTCATGGCGTTCCCCCTGTCTTGGCGCGGCGATGCTAGCGCCGCTTCAGCCGGCTTGATAGGGGCGCCTCGGAGACGACATTTCCGCGTCGCGCCGGAAACCACGGGTTGCGGCGACGATGGGGACGGCGGGAGCAGGCCCGAACCCCAACAATCTCTTTCTGAAAATACGAAACCACGCTATCCTTCTCTCTCGACACTCTACCCGCCACGCTCTCCGAGGCGCGGCGCCCCACCGAAAGGCCGCAAAAATTCGCCGAACGACGATTTGTCCTTTTTTCCCCGATAAGCCCTTGAAATCCCACAAAACGCCCAAAACAAATCCTTGGAAAAAGCTTGGAAAAGCTTGGAATTTCCTTGGAAAAGCTTGGAAAGCTTTGGAAAAGCGGCGCAGAAGTTTGGAAAAGCTGCCGGCGCGGCGGGTCGCCTCCCCCTCCGCGCGCCTCACCCGATCTCCAGCGCGAAGGGCGCGCCCTCAAAACACTCCTGCCCACGGCCGATTGCTTCGATCGCTTTGGTCATGCGCCCGGCGCGCCCCAACACAGCGTCGGCGAGGGCGACGAGGCGCGGGTTGGGCGTCGCGGTCGGCGAGGCCGCGCGGAGCGCCAATGCGATTTCGCCTTCGTCGCGCCGCGGCGCGAGCGCGCAGGCCGAGATGAACGCCGCCGCGGTCGAGCGGCTGACGCCGGCGAAGCAATGGATCAGCAGCGGCGCCGCGCGGTCCCAGCCGCCCACGAATTCGAGCAATTCGCGCACATGCGCATCCACGGGCAGGACATGGCCCGGCGCATCCTCGACGATGTCGGCGACGCCGATATAGAGGTGGCGGTCGGGCGCGATCGGCTTGGGCCGGACGACGCGCGTCCCCGGGTTGAGCAGCGTCACCAGCGATCGCGCGCCGGTCTCCTCGACGGTTTCGCCGATCAGCGCGAGCGAACAGACGTGGATGCGCGGCATGGGCGACCTCCCCTTCGGCTCGGCGGCGTCACGGCGACGCGAGCGGCGCGCGATCGAGTTCCTCGAAGCGCTTGAGGAACAGCTCCTGCGCCTCGGCGGGCCGCAGCGGCTGGAGATAGGCGGCGAAAGCCTTCAGCGCAAGTTTCGGCGCGCCGAAGAATTTGCGCGCCTCGGCGACGGAGAAGCCGGCGAGCGCGGTCGCCTCGAGATAGGCGGCGACGCGGTCGGCGGCCTTCACCGCCTTGGCGAGCTCCGGCGCCATCTCGGCCGGCAGGCCGAAGCGAAGGAAGATCGCCTGGAGCAGCCGGTTCTCGACGATCTTGTAATCGCCGCCGATCGCCGCCTTGAACGGCGAAATCATGTCGCCGATCACATATTCCGGCGCGTCGTGCAGCAACGCGGCGAGGCGCTCGCCTCGCGTCGCCTGCGGCGCGCCGGCGCCGAACAGCGCCTCGACGAGAAGCGAATGCTGCGCCACCGAAAAAATCTCCGGCCCGCGCGTCTGCCCGTTCCAGCGCGCGACCCGCGCCAGGCCGTGCGCGATGTCGGCGATCTCGATATCGAGCGGCGAAGGGTCGATGAGATCGAGCCGGCGCCCGGAGAGCATGCGCTGCCAGGCGCGCGGCTTGGCCTCGGCGCTCATCGCGGCGCGCTCGTCGCGAGCGCGCGGCAGGCCTCATGGCGATGGCAGGCGACGAGGTGGTCGTTGACCATGCCGGTCGCCTGCATGAAGGCGTAGACGATCGTCGGCCCGACGAAATTGCCGCCGCGCTGGCGCAAGTCCTTGGCGATGGCGCGGGAGACGTCGCTCTCGGCGGGCATCTCGCTCATCGAGCGGCGCGCGCTCTCAATCGGCCGTCCGTCGACGAACCCCCAGAGATGGCGCGCCAGGCCGCCGCGTTCGCCAAGATCGAGAGCGATGCGCGCGAGCGCGATCGTCGCCTCGATCTTGGCGCGGTTGCGCACGATGCCGGCGTTTGCCATCAAGGCCTCGATCCTCGCGGCGTCGTAGCGCACGATCTTTTCCGGCGCGAAGCCGTCGAAGGCGGCGCGGAACGCCTCGCGCTTGCGCAGGATGGTGATCCAGGAAAGCCCGGCCTGAAATCCGTCGAGCACGAGCTTTTCGAACAGCGCCCGGTCGTCCCACTCCGGCACGCCCCATTCCTCGTCGTGATAGGCGACGTAAAGCGGATCGAGGCCCGGCCAGGGACAGCGGCTGAGCCCGTCGGAATGGGCGAGGACGGCGGCGGGACGGATGGGTTTTGGTTTTTCGGCCATGGCGCTTCTTAGCGCGCCTTTTCCGGCGGCGCAGCCCGAATCGCCTCGCCGATCGGCGTCTGCGTCGCGGCGTCGTCGTTCGCCGTCCGGTTCACCGCCGCGCCGATCGGGATCAATTCGAGCGCGGGCTCCGGGGCCGGCCGCAGCAACGCCGTCGCGCTTGCCGGGTCGACGCCGTCATTGTCGAGCCAGAGCGAGAAGGCCTCGGGCGAAAGGATCGCCGGCATGCGGTCGTGGACGCGCGTCATCAGGCGATTGGCCGCGGTCGTTATGATGCAGGCGGTGTCGATCTCGCCGCCGCTCGGGTCGCTCCAGGTTTCCATCAGGCCGGCGAAGCCCATCGGGGCCCGATCGACGCGGCGGACAAGAAAGGGCGTCTTCGCCGCCGTTTTCGCCGCGCCCGCCGCCTCGCGCCGCCACTCGTAAAAACCGTCGGCGATGACGAGGCAGCGGCGCCGTTTGAGCGCGGCGCGATAGCTCGGCTTCTGCGCCAGCGTTTCCGCGCGCGCATTGATGAGGAGCGGAAAGTCCCTGGGATCCTTCACGAAGGCGGGCAGGAAGCCCCAGCGCGCGAGCAGAAAATGCCGCTCTCGCCCGCCGGTGTGCGCGCGAGCCATGACGATGGGAATCGGCTGCGTCGGCGCGATATTGTAGCGCGGGGGAAAATTGGGCTGCTCGGCATAGGCGAAGAATGCGCGCACCGCTTCCGGCGGCAGCGTCATCGCAAATCGTCCGCACATCCTCGCCTCCCCGCACGCCCGCGAGCGCGCTCATCGTCGGCGCAACGCCAAGGCCCTATTTATCGCCGAAAACACGAAAAATCGTCCGTAAATCGGCGTGGTTTTCCCAACTTTATAAGGGCATCGTGACCTCGATGCACGCAACAGGTGCGCTCCGTTCGAACGACCCGACGCCGCCTTCGATCGCGACGCGCCGAAACGACGAGATGGATTCATGAGCGCCGGCTCGCCAGATGAGGATACGTCATGGGGCTCCCCGCGGCCCGCGCGCGACGCCGCCGACGAGCCCAGGGCGGGCGTCACCAACTCGGCAGCGGGCTTCCTCGACCATTTCAATCGAATCGTGATGATGATGGAACTGATCGGCCGCCTGCCGGATCTGGCCGAAGACGTGCGAAACTGGCGACCGAGCGGTCTCGTCGAATATTCCGCTAGCGCCCGCGACGGCGGAGCGATCGACAGCTATGGCGCGCTCAGCCCGGTGGCGCGTCATGCCTTCGACGCCGTGGCGGCCGGCCTGAATACGCTCGGCTCGACCGCCGTCGCGATTTGCGAGAATGCTGGGGGTCGGCTGTCGCCGGACGAAATCGCCGCGTGCCGCGAAATCGGCGTCGTCATGGCTAGCTTGCTCGAGCGGGCGAGGGCGCTGATCGAAACGGTCGAAGGCTCCCGTTTCAGCGCGGCGCGATCATGCGTCGACCGCCCTCTCCAGCTGAAATGGGCCGGGTAACCCCATCTGCCCCGGTTGAATTAACCCTTATTAAAGACATCCGTCGCGATTCGCCGCGCCTCGCCGTAGAGTGCACGCGATGTTTCCCGCACTTAAAGACTCTCTTGACGAACTCAACGCCGCCGACGCGCGTCGGGCGGCGCTCGCTTATGTCAGCGAGGCGTTCGCCGAAGCGGTTCTCGACGGCATCGATGTCGACGCCTTCGCCGACGCGGCGCTGTGCGCCGCCTTTCGCGAACTGGTCGCCAATTACGGCGAGGACCGGGCCGCCGCGATCGCCGACGGCCTGGCCGAGCGCATCCGCCGAGGCGAATTTTCCTTGCGGGGAAAGCAATAGAGCGCGTTCGCGGTTCGGGCCGCGCGACGGCGGCGACGACGCCTGCGCCCCATTAACCCTTCGCCAACCCTAACCCGCGATTCTCGCGATTCGGCTCCCGCGCCTGCGAGACATGTTCATGCCCCTGCCCGCCTTCGACCGCCGCGTCACGCCCGCGCGCTCCGACCTCGCCGCCGCCTCCTTGCGCGGCAAGGTCGAGGCGGCGCGGTTCGTCGAGGGGCGGGAGCGGCGCATCGTCGCCGCCAGCGCGCCGCTGCGGCGCGCGCCCGACGCCCAAGCGCCGTTGGAGACCGAAGCCCTGCACGGCGAAATCGTCGTCGTCTACGAGGAGGGTGGCGAATGGGCGTGGGGGCAATTGGCGCGCGACCTCTATGTCGGCTACCTTCCGACCGCCGCCCTCGCCGCGCCCGTCGAGCCGACGCACCGCGTCGCCGCGCTGCGCACCCACGCCTATCCCGGCGCCAGCCTCAAACAGCCGCCGCGTTTCGCGCTGTCGCTCGGCGCGCTCGTCCGCGTCGAAAAGCTCGACGGCGATTTCGCCGTCACGCCCGACGGGCTGCGAATCTATACCCGGCATCTCGCGCCGATCGACAGTTTCGAGCCCGACTTCGTCTCGGTCGCCGAGCGCTTCGCCGAAACGCCCTATCTCTGGGGAGGGCGCACCTCGGAGGGAATCGACTGCTCCGGCCTCGTGCAGAGCGCGCTCGGCGCCGCCGGCGTCAAGGCGCCGCGCGACAGCGACATGATGGAAGCGACGCTCGGCTCGCCGGCGCCGGTCGACGAGGCGCTAAAGCGTCTGCGGCGCGGCGATCTGATCTTCTGGAAAGGCCATGTCGGCGTCATGCGCGACCCCGAAACGCTGCTGCACGCCAGCGGCTGGCACATGAAAGTCGTCAGCGAGCCGCTCGCCCAGGCGCGCGCGCGCATCGAGGAAACAACCGACGGGGCGATCACGTCGATCCGAAGGTTGTGATCGATGTCGCCCGCTCACGCGTCATGCCGCGCGTCACCCCTCCCCGCAAGGGGGAAAAGGGCGCCGCGATTCGGTCGATAGTCGAATCCTCGCGGATTCCGTCTCGTGGGGCCGCTCTTACTTCTTCGTCGCGATGCCGATGCCGGCGAAGCGGGTGTTGAACCGCGACAGGCGACCGCCGCGGTCGAGCAGTTGCTGCGAGCCGCCAGTCCAGGCCGGATGGGTGTTCGGGTCGATGTCGAGGTGGAGCGTCGCGCCGTCCTCGCCGTAGGTCGAGCGGGTGTAGAACTCCTCGCCATTGGTCATGACGACCTTGATCATGTGGTAATTCGGGTGAATGTCGGCCTTCATCGTCCGGTCCTCGGCAAACGAAACAGAGCCGTCCGGGGGCCGGCGGCTCTTGCGATTGGCGGTTCTATAATCCACGCGACTGTGCGACACAAGCGCCGACGCGGAATCTCGGGGCTTGATTTTTGCGCTAATGTGATGAGGTAAGACATGCCCGACGTCGATCAGGAGCCCGCGACCCGATGACCTTATCCCCCAGCGCGGCGCCGAAGCCGGCGCGCGTTTCGTTGAACGCCCTGCGGCCTCTGCTGCCATACGCGCTCGTGCACCGCGGTCGAATCGCCGGCGCCCTCGCCGCGCTGATCGTCGCCTCGGGCGCCACGCTGGTCGTGCCGATCGCGGTCCGGCGGATGATCGACTATGGCTTCTCGGACGCGCACTCCGGCCTCATCCATCTCTATTTCGCCGCGCTGATCGGGGTCGTCGCGATTCTCGCTCTCGCCTCGGGCGCGCGCTATTACCTCGTGATGACGCTCGGCGAGCGCGTCGTCGCCGACCTGCGCGGCGACCTCTTCGCCCATTTGACGCGGCTCGACCCGAGTTTTTTCGACGCCGAGAAAACCGGCGAAATCGTCTCGCGCCTGTCCGCCGACACCACCCAATTGAAGGCGACATTCGGATCGTCGGCGTCGATCGCGCTGCGCAATCTCTTCATGTTCGTCGGCGCGATCGCCCTCATGGTGATCACCTCGCCCAAGCTCTCGGCCTATGTGCTGGTCGCCATACCCGTGATCGTGCTGCCGCTCTATGCGGCGGGGCGCGCGGTGCGTTCGCGCTCGCGCCGCGCCCAGGACACGCTCGCCGACGCCACCGCCTTCGCCGCCGAAAGCCTGTCGGCGGTCCGCGTGATGCAGGCCTTCGTCGCGGAAAGCTTCACCGCCGCGCGCTTTCGCGCCGCCGCCAACGAAGCCTATGCGGCGGCGCGCGCCATGAGTCAGTCGCGCGCAATCGTCACCATCGCGGCGTTGTTCCTGGCGTTCTCCAGCGTGGTGCTGGTCCTCTGGCTCGGCGCCGACGACGTGATCGCCGGCCGGATGACCGGCGGCGAACTGTCGCAATTCCTCTTGTACGCAGTGTTGGGCGCCGGCGCTCTGGGCCAGCTCTCGGAAGTCTGGAGCGAGGTCTCCCAGGCCGCCGGGGCGGCGGCGCGCATCAGCGAGCTCCTGGCGGCCGAGCCGCGCATCGTCGCGCCGCGCGCGCCCCTGGCCTTGCCCTCGCCCGCGCGCGGCGAAGTCGCCTTCTGCGGCGTCGGCTTCGCTTACCCCGGACGCTCGGACGAGCCGGCGCTCTATGACTTGAGCTTCCGCGTCGCGCCGGGCGAGGTCGTCGCGATCGTCGGGCCTTCCGGAGCCGGCAAGTCGACGCTGTTCCAACTGATCGAGCGCTTCTACGATCCGTCGCGCGGCGCGGTCACGCTCGACGGCGTCGACATCGCCAAGGTCGATCCGAAAGCGCTGCGCGCCGAAATCGCGCTGGTGCCGCAGGACGCCTTCATCTTCGGCGCCAGCGTCGCCGACAATATCGCCTATGGCGCGCCGAACGCGACGCGCGCGGAAATCGTCGAGGCCGCCAAACGCGCGGCGGCGGACGGCTTCATCTCCGCACTGCCGCAGGGTTACGACACCGTGCTCGGCGAGCGCGGCGTGACCTTGTCGGGCGGCGAACGCCAGCGCCTCGCGATCGCGCGCGCCATCCTCAAGAATGCGCCGGTGCTGTTGCTGGACGAAGCGACCTCGGCGCTCGACGCCGAGAACGAAACGCTGGTGCAGGGCGCGCTCGAAGCGCTGATGAAGGGGCGCACGACGCTGGTCATCGCCCATCGTCTGGCGACGATCGTCAACGCCCACCGCATCCTCGTGCTGGACGCCGGCTGCATCGTCGAGGAAGGCACCCATGCGAGCCTGCTGGCGGCCGGCGGACTCTACGCGCGGCTCGCGCGGCTGCAATTCGAAACTGGCGCCGCGGCGTTGCAGGGCGAGGCCGAGGCGGCGGAGTGAGAGCCGGCGCGTCCTCTACGAATTCTCGTCGATCGCCCCGTCATTCCAGCCATTTCGCGCGAATCGCCGGGAAGGCGCCGTTGGCGAGGCTGATGTGCAGCCATTGGTCGACGAATTCCTTCAGCGCCTCGTCGCGCGGCATCAGATAGGCTTTCTCGCTGAAATCGAACGGTGCGTCCGGGTGGATCGCGCAGAGCGCGCCGGCGTGCAGCTTCTGCTGATAGAGCGTTTCCGTCGCGTCGGTGATCATCACGTCGGCGTCGCCTCTTTCCAGGCGATCGAAAATCGAGAGATTGTCGCTCCACACCTCGATCCGCGCCGCTTTCAGATGCGCGCGGTCGAATTTCTCGTTCGTGCCGCCGGGATTGACGATCACCGCGACGTCCGGCCGGTCGATCGCCTTCAGCGTTTCAAACTTGCCCTTATCCGCGCAGCGCGCGATCGGCGTCTTGCCGTCGCGCAGATAGGGAGCGGAGAAATAGGCCTTCTTCTGCCGCTCCAGCGTGACCGAGACGCCGCCCATGGCGATGTCGAAGGCCCCCGCATCGAGATCGCGCATCAGGTCGGACCAGTGCGTGGCGACGAATTCGACGCGCACGCCCAGCGCGGCGCCAAGCGCCTGCGCCGCGTCGATGTCGAGCCCGGAATAGCCGCCGTCGGCCGCGCGCGCGGTGAACGGCGGGTAATCGCCCGTCGTGCCGACGCGCAGCGCGCCGCGCGCAAGGATGTCGTCGAGACGCGTCTGCGCCGAGGCCGGCGCGGCGAGCGCGGCCAGGGCGCAGACGACGAGGATGCGCGGGAGGGTGAAGCGGAATGAGGAAGGCATCATAGAAGTTTGCCGGCGGCGCAGAGCGAACGCAACATTTTTGTTGACACGCGTTCGCACAACAGTTCTGTTGTGGTCATGAACAGCGGCCAAGCCAAGCGCTATCTCGCCAGGAAGGGCGCGACCTTCGCGCCCGGAAAAGGCGGCCACTTGATCGTGACCTCGAATGGCAAGCGGTTCGTGCTGCCCCAACACGGCGGCTCCAAGGAGACTGGCAGAGGGCTTTGGCAGGCGATCCTGAAGCAACTCGAGATCAAGGACTGAGCGCCATGCGTTACGCCGTGAACCTGTCGCCTGACGACAACGGTACCATCCTCGTGACGGTTCCGGACATTCCCGAGGCGATCACCTTCGGCGAAGATCGCGACGATGCGCTTGCGCGCGCCGTCGACGCCATCGAGACGGCGATCATGGCCGCGATGGCCGCCCGCGAAGATGTGCCGTCGCCCAAGGCCCTCGGCGCCGAGTACGTCACGTTGCCGGCCCTTTCGGCCGCCAAGATCGAACTCTATCGCGCCATGCGCGCCGAGGGCGTCGGCAAGGCCGCGCTGGCCAAGCGGCTCGGCGTCGCGCTGCCGCAGATCGACCGAATGCTCGATCTGCGGCACAGCTCACGGCTCGACGCCATCGAACGCGCCTTCGCCTCTCTCGGCCGGTCGATGACCATCGTCGTCAAGTCGGCGGCTTGAGAGAGGGAGGCGCGGGCGGTGAATTGAGGGATTTGTGACAAGTCCCCGCAATGCCGTAATGCCGAGCGTGCTGGTTCAGAAGATGATGCCCTCGACGACCGAGTTGGCGCTGGAAGCGATCCGGGACAAGCCGTTCGGCCCGGTGGTCATGTTCGGCCTGGGGGGGAATTTACGTCGAAGTGCTCAAGCGCGTGGGCTTCCGGCTGGCGCCGTTCAGGGTCGAGCAAGCTCGGGAGTTGATTTGCGACACACTCCTTCTTCAGCTGATCGCCGGCGCACGCGGCATCAACAAAATGAACGTCGACGCTATTGCCAGGACGCTCTTTTCCGTGGCCCGCCCGCTGGAGGAACAGCCGCGGATCGAACGGGCGGATCTGAACCCCTGCCTGACGCTCAACGATTGCTGCATCGCCGTCGACGCGAAGATCATCCTTTCGAAACAGTAGGCGCCGGGCTTCACCGGTCGGCGAAGCCCGCCAATACGTCGGGCACGTGGAAATTGGAGAAACATTTTAATGTGCCCGCAAACTATGCTAGCGATACAAAGTTAAGCTGAGGGCTTGGGAGGACGTCATGTCTCTGACCTTCGCCATTATTTGCGCGATGATTATGATGCTCGTGGCCGGCATTTTGGGCGGGGGTGTCAACACCCTGCAAGCGCGCAAGGCCGACGAGCCCTTGCCGAAGAGCAAGGGCTACTATTTTATTCTCAGCATTGCTGCCAGCTTCAGCGTTCCATTATTTCTGAGTTTGACGAAGAGCGAACTCCTCAAGAACGTATTGTCGACAGAGGCCCCGCTCAAAGCGGAAGACTGGTTCATCTTATTCGCTGTTTGCCTTGTTGCGGCGATTTATGCACAGATGTTTCTCGAATCAGTCTCCAAGAAGCTTCTGGCGCGAGTGGATCAAGTGGAAGATAAAGTAGACAACACGCAAGTTACCGCAAATGAGGCGCTGAACAAGGCAGAGGCCGCAGGTGAGCGGTCCCTCAATCCAACCGACGACGCCGCAGGACAAAGACGCTTCACTATGGCCATCGCCGCGGCGACACAAGTGAGTGCTGCCGACCCGGAAAAACAAAAGATCTTAGAGGCCTTGAAAAATTCCAAATATAGCCTCGGCCGCAGGACTTTGGGTGGAATCGCGCTGGAGACAAAACTAAGGAGGCAGACCGTAAGCGCGGTGCTGAACCAACTCATTGCCGACGGCGCAGTGCAAAAGGTTGCCGGCGAAGTGAGTGGCACCGACTATTACGAACTGAGCCCGCCTCCCGCACAGTGACGCCGACCGCCGGCATCGCGGCGCTGATCTGCGGCAAGATCGGCTTTACGGGGACATGCTGTCCCGTAATCCTGACAGGGAACTTGCGACACGTCTTGCCGGGCGCAATTTTGCATCGGGGCCGCTAACATGTTAGTTCCTACCGCGCATTTATGCCCTGTTTTCGCCGGGGCGAAAACCCCGCGCGCAAAGCGCCGCCGTGGAGAAGAAAGATGGAATATCGACAATTAGGTAATTCGGGACTGAGGGTCTCGGTCTTAACGATGGGCACGATGACCTTTGGCGGGACGGGCGGCTTCGCCAAAATCGGCAACGTCTCGCTCGAGGAAGTGCGGCGGCTGATCGACCTCGTCGCCGACGCCGGCGTCAATCTCATCGACACCGCCGACATTTATTCGGCCGGCGCGTCCGAATCGTTGATCGGCGAGGCGATGGGCGGCAAACGCAAGCCGGGGATGCTCATCGCCTCCAAGGCGCGCTTCGCGATGGGCAAGGGGCCGAACGACGCCGGTCTTTCGCGCTGGCATCTGATTCGCGCCTGCGAGGAAAGCCTGACGCGCCTGCGCACCGACGTGATCGATCTCTATCAGGTGCACCAATGGGACGGCCAGACGCCGCTCGAGGAGACGCTGGAGGCGCTCGACAGCCTCGTGCGCGCCGGCAAGGTGCGATACGTCGGTTGCTCCAATTATTCCGGCTGGCACGTCATGAAGGCGATGGAAATCGCGCGACGCGATGGCCGGATTCCCTTCGTCTCGCAGCAGATTCATTACACATTGCAGGCGCGCGAGGCCGAATACGAACTGATCCCGCTCGCGCTCGACCAGAAGCTCGGCGTGCTCGTCTGGAGCCCGATCGCCGGCGGCCTACTGTCGGGCAAGCACCGGCGCGACAGAAGCGCGCCCGAAGGGACGCGGCAGATGAGGGGCTGGAACGAGCCGCCGATCGCCGACGAGGCCAAGCTGTGGGACATCGTCGACGAACTCGTGGCGATCGGCGAGGCCCACGGCGTCTCGGCGGCGCGAATCGCGCTCGCCTGGTTGCTGGACCGCCCGAGCGTCACGTCGCTGATCATCGGCGGGCGCACCGAGGCGCAATTCAAGGACAATCTCGCCTGCGTCGAGGCGAAGCTGACGGCCGAGGAGCGGGCGCGCCTCGACAAGGTCAGTCAGCCGACGCTGATCTATCCCTATTGGCATCAGGCCATCGCGGCGACGGACCGGTTGGGCGCCGCGGATTTGGCGCTGCTGGCACCGTATTTGGCGAAGTGAGGCGATAGCGAACGCCGTCATTCGAGGAGCCACAGGGCGCGCTGAAGCGCGTCCGTCGCGCTAAGAGACGCTCGGCGCGAGCGCCGAGCTATGGCGACGAAGCAAACCGAATGGCTTTACAGGGACATGAGACGAATTGCCCTCTCCAGTTTGACTGGGCCGCGCCGGCGCCGCGCCCTCACGGCAGCCGCCTGTGAAAGATGAGGAACTCGCGGACCGTGACGATCTTTGCGCCCTCATAGAGCTTGAGGGGCAGCAGGTCGCGCTTGTCGCCGGTCACGAGAAAGTCCGCCGAACCCGCGACGGCCGTCGCCAGCAGGAAGTTGTCATAAGGGTCGGGGGAGACCGTGACGACGGGCAAGTCTTTCACCACGACGGCGATTTCGCGCAGTTCGTTGATGAGGCGTCCCGCCAGCGCCGGGGCCAGCCGCTCGCGTATCTTGGGATAGCGGGACACGCGCATCAACTCGTCGAGCTGATCGGCCGAGGTCAAGAGGTCGAATCGGCCTTCGCGCCATAGCACGATGAGATGCGCCGGCAGCGACGCGCTCGACAACAACGCGCTGACGAGAATGTTCGTGTCGACGACGAGCCGCACGCCTCACCCGGCTTTCGGGGCGTCGGCTTGGCGCGTGGCCGCGACCGCTTCGTCGATCAGGGAGTCCAGCGCCTCCGGCGGCAGGTCGGCGAATTTGCCGCGCGCCTCGGCCATGGTCTGATCGAGCACGCGCCATTTGACGGCTTCCTCGATGAATTTCGACAGGTCGCCCTTCTTCATCCCGCGCTGCGCGAGAAAGCTTCGCACCGCAATGTCGGTGTCCTTGGAAACGGACACGGTCCAGCGGGTGGTGACGTCGCTCGGCATAATGCCTCCTGATAGGCGTTTATCCGCTTATCCGCATACCATGCTATCATGTCTTACGCAATTCCATAGGGCTCCGGCGCCACCCCCAATCGTTCCCCTTTCGCGCCCCGCCCGCCTCACCCGCCCTCCACCCGCCATCGCAGATGCAGCATCGGCAGGCCCGAAAAGGGGGAGGTTCCGACCCCGACGACGAGGAAGCCCTCGCGCTCGTAAAAGCGGCAAGCGCGGGGATTTTCGACGTTGACGGCCAGATCGACGCGGCCCGGAGCGCGTCGCTTGGCCTCGTCCATCAGCGCGCGCGCGAGGCCGCCGCCGCGCTCGTTCGGCGCGACGCAGAGCTGATCGACATAGCCGTTCGCCGGATCGATGGTGACCAAGCCGGCGGGGCGCCCCTGCGCGTCGACGCCGACGAGAACGTCCGCGCCCTCCCGCGCGACTTGCGCCAATCGGCCGACGAGCCAATCGCGGCGCGCGTCAAAATCGATGGGCAAGCCCGTCGTCTTCCAGGCGGCGACCCAGAGGTCGGCGACGCCGTCCATGTCGGAGGGCTCGAACGCTCGCAAGACGCGGCGCGACCCGCTCACCGCTCGGTCAGCTTCAATTCGATGCGGCGGTTGCGCGCCAGCGCTTCGTCGTCGGTTCCCGTGTCGATCGGTTGGAATTCGCCGAAGCCGGCGGCGGCCAGACGCGTCGGCTCGATGCCCTTGGAGACGAGATATTCCACGACGGCGATCGCGCGCGCGGCCGACAAATCCCAGTTCGACTTGAATTGCCCGCCGGTGATCGCCTTGGAGTCGGTGTGGCCGTCGATGCGCAGGATCCAGGGAATATCGGGCGGAATCTCGCGTTCGAGATCGAGCACGGCGGCGGCCAGGCTGTCGAGCGACTGGCGCCCCGCCGCGCTGACGTCCGCCTTGCCGGATTCGAACAGCACCGAGGATTCGAACACGAAGCGGTCGCCGACGACGCGGATGTCCGGCCGCGAGCCGAGAATCTGACGCAGGCGGCCGAAGAAATCCGAGCGATAGCGCGAGAGTTCCTGCACCTTCTGCGCCAGCGCGACATTGAGGCGCTGACCGAGATCCGCGATCTTGGCCTGCGCCTCCTTGTCCGACGTTTGCGAAGCGTCGAGCGCTTCCTGAATCGCCGCCAGCTGCTTGCGCAGCGCCGCGATCTGCTGATTGAGAATGTCGACCTGCGCCAGCGCCCGCGCCGAGATCTGCCTTTGCGAATCCAGCGCGTTGGCGGCGGCGCTCGCCTTGTCGCTCGCCGCCTCGGCGCTGACGCCGCCCTGCGAGGCCGCGTCCAGCAAGCGCTGCCGCTCGGCTTGCGAAGCTTCGAGCGTCGCCGAGAGCGTGGCGATCTTCATCTGGTCTTCGCTCTTTTGCGAGTGCTCCAGAGCGAGCAGGCTCGTCAGCTCCTCGATCTGGCGGTTGAGCTTGGCGAGCGCGGTGTCCTTGCCCGTCACTTCGCGCGAAAGGAAGAATTGCGCGAGCATGAAGACCGACAGCAGGAAAATGATCACCAGCAACATCGTCGACAGCGCGTCGACGAAGCCGGGCCAATAATTCACGCTCTCGTAGCGGCGGCTGCGCGACAGCGCCATCGCATAACTCCTTGATTCGGCGCGAAGCGCGCCTTCGGTCGAACGCGCTCAGCGCGCTTCGCGTTCGCTCACGAGCCGTCGCAGGAGCTTGCGGATGTCCTCCTGCTGGGCGGCTTGCGCCTCGACCCAATCGCGAATTTGTTGCTGCTCCTGGCGCATGTGCGTCACCAGCGATTGAATGCCTTCGGCCAGGCTGGCCATCGCCGCGGCGCCTTTGCGCTGATCGAACCCATCGCCGGCGACCACGGCCTTTTCCCCATGCGTCTCGAGCGCCGGAGGCGGGCTGGTCTCGACATGGCTGGCGAGAAAGTCCTCCAGCTCGGTATAGAAGCGATTCTGCGCCTGCCCGGCCTGAAGGTCGAGAAAGCCGAGGATCAGCGAGCCGGCCAGGCCGAACAGCGACGACGTGAAGGAAACGCTCATGCCGGCGATCGGCGCCGAAAGGCCGCTCTTGAGATCGTCGAACATCGTCGTGGTGTCGGCGCCGGTCTTCATGCTGTCGATGACGCCGCTGATCGAGTGGACCGTCTCCAACAGGCCCCAGAAAGTGCCGAGCAGGCCCAGGAAGACCAACAGGCCGACGAGATAGCGGTTGAGCTCGCGCCCCTCGTCGAGGCGCGTGCCGACCGAATCGAGGATCGCACGGGTCGTCGTCGTCGATAGGCCGCGCGCTCCGGCGCCGGCGTTGAGCATCGTCGCCATCGGCCCGAGCAGGCGCGGCGACCGGACGCGAGCCGCGCGTCCTGGCGCGACGAGCGAATTGACCCAGTGAATTTCCCGAAACAATCGGAAAACCTGTCGAAAGGCGAACAGAGATCCGATCGCGAGAACGCCGACGATGAGGCCGTTGAGCCCGGGATTGGCGTCGAAGGCGATCACGATCTGCTTGTAGAGGATCAGCACGACGAAGCCGACCAGAATAAGGAAGGCCGCCATGCCGACAAGGAAGATGCGCGGCGACGTAAGCAGGCGAATGTCCGAGTCAGGCGCCATCATAGGGGTACCGGTGTGAAGGGCGGAACGTGCCGCCGCATCCTAGCAGAAATGAGGCGCAAGAAACCACGATCGTCCGGCCTCCCGCCGCGCGCGGGGACCGGGCGTGGGGGCGCAAGTCGAGCCCGCGACGCAGGCGCGCTCTCCGTCAAACCCGACCCAGGCCCGCGACGATGTCCTCGACATCAGCGACTTCGGCGAATTCGTTGGCCAGCGTCGCCAGATGAACGGCGTGCACTTGCGCCGCGACGATCATCGCGCCGTCGAGGCCGGGCTGATCGAAGGCGGCGCAAGCGTCGGCCGCGATGATCATGCGGTAGCCGATGTTCGCGCCGACGCGCACCGTCGTGGAAACGCACCGGTCGGTCGTCAGGCCCAGCGCGACGATCGTCGTCGCTCCCATTCTCCGCAACCGCAAGTCGAGGTCGGTGCCGATGAACGCGGCGTTGACGCTCTTCGTCACCAAGGCTTCGCCCGGCTCGGGGGAAAAACCGTCGCGCAGGGCGTTGCCGGGAAGGCCCGGCGCGAAGGGCGAGCCCGGCTCGACCGAATCATGGCGCACGTGAACGACGATCCGGCCGCTTTCACGCCAGGCTTTGAGCAAACCCAGGGCCGGCCCGTCGGGCCGCGAGCTGAGCGCCGGGCGCCCCGGCGCGTCAAAACCCCTTTGCATGTCGATCGTCAGCAGGACCGCGTCGGCCGGAATGACGGATCTCAATCCGGCCATGACGCTTACGCCACTTTCTGCTTCGGCTTCAGCCAGCCGCGGTTGATGAGAACCTCGGCGATCTGCACGGCGTTGAGCGCGGCGCCCTTGCGCAGATTGTCCGAGACGCACCACAGGTTGAGGCCGTTTTCGACGGTCGGATCCTCGCGAATGCGCGAGATATAGGTCGCGTCCTCGCCGGCGGATTCATGCGGCGTGATGTAGCCGCCCGGCTCGCGCCGGTCGATGACCAGGCACCCTGGCGCCTCGCGCAAGATCTCGCGCGCTTCGTCGGCGCTGATCGGGTTCTCGAACTCGATGTTGACTGCCTCGGAATGGCCGATGAAGACCGGCACGCGCACGCATGTGGCGGTCAGCTTGATCTTGGGATCGAGGATCTTCTTGGTCTCGACCATCATCTTCCACTCTTCCTTGGTGGCGCCGTCGTCCATGAAGACGTCGATTTGCGGGATGACGTTGAAGGCGATGCGCTTGGGGAACTTCTTCGGCACGACCGGATCGGAGACGAACACCGCGCGCGTCTGCGAAAAGAGTTCGTCCATCGCGTCCTTGCCGGCGCCGGACACCGACTGATAGGTCGAGACGACGACGCGCCGGATGCGCGCCTTGTCGTGCAGCGGCTTCAGGGCGACGACCAGCTGCGCCGTCGAGCAATTCGGGTTGGCGATGATGTTCTTGGCGCCGAAGTTCTTAGCCGCCTCGGCATTGACCTCCGGCACGACGAGCGGCACCGCCGGGTCCATGCGCCAGGCGGAGGAATTGTCGATGACGACGCAGCCCTGCGCGCCAATGCGCGGCGACCAATCCTTCGACACCGCGCCGCCCGCCGACATCAGGCAAATGTCGGTCGAGGAAAAGTCGTAATTCTCGAGCGCCTTGCACTTGAGAATCCGATCGCCGAACGACACCTCCTTGCCGATCGAACGCGACGACGCCAAGGCGACGACCTCGGAAACGGGAAAGCGCCGCTCGGCGAGAATGGCGAGCATTTCGCGGCCGACATTGCCGGTGGCGCCGACGACCGCGACCTTGAAGCCTTGCATGAGAGTTGATCCTTGTGCTGGCGGTTTTTCCCCCGCTTCGCCCGTCAGGGCAGGCTCCTCGACGCCCCGCCGGGGGATGTGCCGGAGCCGAGGCGCAGCTAAAGCGTCGCGCCGCCTTTAACGGCGGCGAGCGATTTGCTCGTCGTTTTCGACACGCGGCGCGTCATCGCACGGGTCCGATCACGGCGCCGAAGGCGCCAAGGGAACGTTGGGAAACCACGTCGCGGCGCCGAAGTCAATGCGCGCGAGCGGACCGAAACGCGCGGTCGGGCCGACGCGAGTCCCTCCCTATCCCTTTGGGATTGGTAAGGTTCGCGCCAGTCTCCCTATTCAATCCTATGAAATCCTGGCCTTGATTCTAAGCCTTCGCGGGAGTTCGGAATGACGAAAAGCATTTCACGTGCGGCGCGCAAGCGGACCGGTTCCACCGAGGGGGGCGCGTTGCTGCAATCCTGGCAGGATCTGGGCATTCAATCGGCGGAAGGCGAGGATTTCCGGCCGCTCGCGAAAGGCGCCGCCTTCGATCTGCCGCAAATCGTCGCGCGTCTCGACGCCGCCGAGATCACATCGCGGATCGCGGCTTGGCGGGCGGCAAACAGACCGCTCGACGCTTTGTTCCTGCAGGAGACGCCGCCGGCGGACGCCTTGAGGCGGTTCGGCCTGACCCATTGGGCGGCGGGCAATCCGCGAGCGGCCAGCGTCGTGCTCGCGACCGCGGCGGCGATCGCGCCGGACGACGCGGCGTTGTGGCTGGACCTCGGCTCCACGCTGCATGCGGCGGGCGATGCGGCCGAAGCCAGGTCCGTCTTCGAACGGGCGCTCGCCCTCGATCCGGCGCCGGCGCGCGCATGGCTCGGCCTTGCCCTGGTCGCCAACGAACTTTCGGACAAGAATCGCGCCGAAGAGGCCTTCAAGACCGCATTGACCCGCGATCCGAAGCTTGCCGAAGCCGCCTTCGGCCTCGGCCTTCTGTGCTTCGAACAACGACGTTACGCGGAGGCCGCGCGATGCTGGCGCGAGGCTATCGCGGCCGGCTGCCAAAACGCCCTTGTCCACGCGGGCCTCGGGCAGGCGCTGTTCTTCACCGGCGATTTCCGCGGCGCCGCCCGCGCCCTGGCGAAACAGATCGCCTCTGGCGCCAAGGACCAGAAGCTCATCCAGCGATTCGCCCTGGCGCGGTTCATCGAAACCATGATCGCCGCCGATGTCGAGGCGGCGTTCGCCGCCTATCGCGACGTCGCCGGATCCGACGCGGAAGATTCAGCCAGCGTCGCGCGAACCGCCTTTCAGATCCTGAGCGCTTACGGTCATCGCGATGCGGCGTTGCGTCTGGGTCGGGCGCAGCTGGCGAACGCGCAAGATGATCCGATTCAGCGTTATCTCCTCGACGCGGTCGCGGGCGAAAAGCTCGATCGGGCGCCGCGCGACTATCTCGTCGCCTATTTCGATCGCTTCGCCGAGAGCTTCGACAAGCAACTCGTCGACGTGCTCGGCTACCATGTGCCGGAGAAGCTCGCCCGCCTCGTCGCCACGACCGGCAAAGCGCTGCCGAGGGCGGTCGATCTCGGCTGCGGGACGGGCCTTGCCGGACCCTATCTGAGACCGGCCCGGTCGCGGCTCGTCGGCGTCGATCTTTCCTCCCGCATGCTCGCCAAGGCGGCGGAGCGGCAGGTTTACGATTCGCTCGTCGAAGCCGAGATGATCGCGTTTCTCGAACAGACGTCCGAACGCTTCGATCTCGTCTTCGCCGCTGATTCGCTCATTTATCTCGGCGATCTCCAGGGGTTCATTCGCGCCGCCGCCCGCGTGACGCCGCCCGGCGGGCTCGTCGCGTTCAATGTCGAGACGACATGGGACGCGCCTTATCTGCTGCTCCCCTCGGGCCGGTTCGCTCACGCCGTCGCGGCGCTGCAGGCGAATGCCGCGCCATGGTTCACGCTGAAGACGAGCCGGCCCGCGGTCCTGCGCGTCGAAGCCAACGCCCGCGTCCACGGCTCCCTCATTCTTCTCGAAAGGCGCGAGTCCTAAGAGGCTGCTCCCCCGGGAGCGGGTGCTCACGCCCCGTCCGCCCTCGCCGCCCATTGCGGCCGCGTGAGCGCCATCATCGTCAGATCCAGACGGCTTCCGTCCGGAGCGCGGTACGCCTGCCGCAGCACGCCGTCGCGGGAAAAACCGAGCTTCTCATAGACCCTTTGCGCGCGTGCGTTATGCGCGAAACAGTCGAGCCAGAAGCGATGCGCGGCGGTATGGGTGAAGGCCCACGCGACGACGAGACCGAAAAACGCGGCGCCGACGCCCTCGTCCGGCCGGGAGACGGCGATTCTCTTCAAATAGACATTGCCGTGCGGGTCCTCCAGATCCCTGAGAATGGCGAACGCCGCAATCGCGCCGTCGGCCGCCTCGCCGATGAAATACGCGTGGTTCGACGACGCCATCATGGCGCGATGCTCGGCTTCCGGCGAGCGTCCGACGAAACGCTCGAAACCGGGCGTCCGCTCGATCGCCATGATCGCGTGCAAGTCGGCCAGCGTGGCCGGCCGAAGCGTCAGATTGGGAACCATCGCCGGGCCGTCGCTCCAATCTCTTCGAGAGAAAACGCCATTGCGCGCGGCGGAACGATTGTTTATACCCCGCCGCACTCGCGGTCGCGAGGCCTCTTGACGAGGCCCGATGGAGTTGGGCGCTTAGCTCAGCGGTAGAGCACTTCCTTGACATGGAAGGGGTCAGAGGTTCAATCCCTCTAGCGCCCACCATCAACCCTCTGAAAATATGGAGAGTTGGTGGTTCGCTCCAACTCCCTCGGCCGGGGCGAATACGGAGTCGTCCGTGAAGAACGCCGATTACGCGAGGGCGGTCCGATTGAAGGGCGGTTTGGCGGTGGCGATGAGGGCGGCGAGCCAGACGCGAAAGAGTAGCCTCAGCCAGACCAGCAATCGGCGGAAGTCATAGCCGGCGGCGGCGAGGACGACGTTGGCGGCGTCGCCGGCAGCGTGGGCGAGGCGGTTGCGGCCCATGCGGTGCTCGGATTTGAGATGGCCGATGCACGGCTCGACCGCGGAGCGGCGGCGCAGCTCGCGTTCGATCGCCGCGGTGACGCGCCGTTTCTGGCCGGAGATGTAGACCTTGAACCGGTGCTCGATCGGGGCGTTGTGGCCGTCGCGACGATGCTCCGCATCGCGCTGAGATAGCCGCGATCGACGACGACGCGCTCGAGATTGGCGCCGATCTGGGCCTCGATCTCGGGGATCACGGCGGCGAGCGTGTGGCCGTCATAGGGGTTGCCCGGCGGCGCCTTCACATGGGCGATGAACTGGCCGCCGCGGGAATGACGAGCGATCGGTGGAAACTTTATAGCCGATGATTCCATTGAACGCGGCAGGGATGCGCACGGACCCGCCCGTGTCGGTGCCGATGGCCACCGGCGCCAGCCCGCGCGCGACGACGACGGCGGACCCGGATGACGAGCCGCCGGGAACCCTCGCTTCCGCGCGCCCGTGAGGATTTCGCGGCGTCCCATAGTGCGGATTGAGGCCAATTCCCGAATAAGCGAATTCCGTCATATTGGCGCTGCCAACGCAGACCATGCCGGCGGCTTTCAGCCGTGAAACGACCGCGGCGTCGATACTGGCGGGAGCGTTGCCTTCAAGCACGCGCGACCCCGCCGTTGTCGTAATGCCTTCCAGATCGAACAAGTCCTTCCATACGATAGGAACGCCGTCGAGGATACTGACCGGGCGTCCTTCGCGCAATCGCTCGCTCGCGGCGCGCGCCTCGGTCCGCGCACGCCAGGCGGTCAGTCGCGTGAAGATTGCCTGGTCCTCACAGTTTGCGATCGCCGCGAGAGTCCGCTCCGCGACCTCTTCGGCCGACACAAGACCGGAACTCGTCAGCGCGCTGAGCTGCAACGCGGAACGGCCGCCGATGTCGAAACTCGGAAAATCTAACGTCAAGTGCCGGTCCTCCCCGGGGCGCGAGGCGTGTGAACTGCCGCACTATGAGGCCGGACACACAAAAGCGCCTGACCACATGCGTGAGCCCAAAGAAAAACCCCTAGCATCCAGCGGGGCGTCCACACGCGATTCACAGACAGCGAACGTCATCACGGCGCTCATTGCGAAGCGCGAAGAAATCGACGAGCAATTCACCACCCTGTGCGGGGTCACGCTTCCTCCGAAGCGTGACCCCGCACAGGAGGCGAATTAACCCGAATAATAAACGACATGTATAGGCGCTGGGCGGGATCGCGATTGAACGCAAAAGAAACGTCAGCGAACGCGGCTCGATTCACCGTCCGCGAGGCACAATTCCGTTATGCGGAGGCCAGCTTTCGTGATCCTCGATGGAAAGGCGTCCTTGAGGCCCTCCTCGTGGATCGGGATCACGCGGCGAACGTCGCCTTTTACGGATTTCACCATCTGGTCCGTCGCGAGCAGAAGATTGGTCTGGCTGCCGACCGCTAGACCGACGGGGAGGTATTGCGGGTCGGCCGCGTCATAGCCGCGGATATTCTCAAATGAATACAGGAGATCTCCGGCAAGCACCCAGGCATTCCCGCTAGCATTCTCTCCGTCGTTGCGCACGGTGATGTACATCGATCCCCAGGTATGGGTATCCGGCGCCGCGTGGATGTCGATGCCTGGCAGCACATTTTCCCGGTCGCCGTCGACGCACACGAGTCTGCCCTGGCGCGCAAGATCGACGGCGCGCATGACGTCGCCCGGATCGGTCGCGAGCATCAGCCAGCGGAACTTGCGGTCGAGCGACATCGCCCAAACCCATTTCGAGAGTTCGCGCTCTTGAATGTAGAACGTCGCCTTCGGGAAATCATCTGTGCCGCCCATGTGGTCGAAATGAGCATGGGTGATGAACACGCTGGAAATCTGATCGGGCGCTACCCCGCATTCGGCCAGCACGTCTTTTGGCGAACGCCAGTTCTCCACGCCGAAATTGTCGGCCATCGTCTTCCCATAGTCCTTGTGGTTATAACCGACGTCGACCAACGCCGCCTGCCCCTTGCCTTTAATCAAGACATAGCAATAGGGAAGCTTTTTGTAGCCTTGATTGTGAGCACCGTAGATGATGCCGCTGAGGTGATAATTCTTGACGTAGCTGTACTCGAGCACCCAAATCGAATAATCGGTCACGGTCCCCTCCCTATTGTTGTTTGCATTCGATCGTGCGGCGCTGTTTAGTGATCCCTTGAACCGCTGGATGGGCCGCACAACAGCCTTGTTCGAAAGCAACGATCTCGAAACCGGGCAGCGTCCCCGCCGCCCACTGCAGATGTCGATGCGCCGCCTTCAACGGCCCGATCGAGGGTTCGGTGTCGCGTGTCCCCTCGCCGAGCCAGCGCAAGCCAACCTCAACGTGATCGAGTGCAAGCGCGATCAAGGTGGCCGCCTCGGTAAGATGATGATGGTGGTGGCGGCCGCGCGGCGAGGGATGCGACAGGCGCAACAGCTCCAGACCCTCTTTGAAAGCCGCGCGCGCCGCGGCGAGCATCGGATGATCTGGAGCCGCCGATCGGCTCCCGGCCGCCGCGAGCACCAGCAAACCGGCAAGCTGGCCTTCCGCTTGTTTCAAAAGATCGAAAGCCGGCTGAGCCCTGGCGACGTAAGCAATCGTTAGAGAATCGATTTCCGCATCCAGCAGGTCGGACACGGCGTCGCCTGCCGGACCCGCCGCCGCCACATCGGCTGACGGCTCAACGCACAAGAGCGGCGCGGGTGGGTCGAAGCGTCTCATTGGGGCCGCCTGGGGCCGGTCGAGCGCCGTTCAATGAGGACGGCGGGCACGAAATGGGGGGCAGGATCAGGGAAAACACCGAGCGCCGCGCGCTCAAGCAGTTCGGCTGTAAGCTCGACCATTTGGTGGACAGGCTGGCGCAGGGTCGTCAGACTGTAAGGCGCCCAGCCTGCGACAGGAATATTGTCGAATCCGATGATCGAGATATCGTCGGGGACGCGCACGCCCGCCTCGCGCAAGGCGTCGATGCCCCCGATGGCCAGGATGTCATTGGCGAAAAAGATGGCGTCGGGCGGATCCGGCCGACGAATCAGCCTCGATGCGGCCGCGTAGCCCGATTCGTAAGTATAGTCATCGCCGCCGTCGCGGGCGTGCAACGCGACGCCGAGATCGTTCAATTGCTCGACGAAGCCGCGCTCGCGATCGAGATTGGTCGTCGTATCGGTCCTTCCCGCAACGAACGCAGGCCTGGCGTGGCCCAGACGAGTCAGGTGTTGGGCAGCGGCGCGGCCGCCCTCAACGTTGTCGCAAGCGACGGCCGCGACGGCCGCGCCGGGGACGTAGCGATTGAAGAGAACGACCGGCGTGCCGCGCTCCGCGCAGGTGCGCGCCATGGCGGATGAAACCGTTGCAGATGTGATGACCACCGCGTCGACTTGGTATTGCAACAACAGCGGCATTACGTCATCGACATCCTTGCCAGGCGGCACGTTGAAAAGCAGCGTCTGGCGGCCCGTCGTTTGAAGGCGCATCGTGAGTTGCTCCAACACTTCCGGGTAGAACGGATTGGTGAGATTCGCCATGACGATACCGACGATGTTGGTGCGCCGAGTGATCAGGCTGCGAGCGATGGCGTTGGGTTTGTATCCGAGCCGGTCGGCCTCCTGCACGACTTTCGACCGCATCGCCGGCGAAATCGAGGCATCCGGCGTGAAGGCGCGCGATACCGAAGATTGGGAGATACCAAGCGCTTGCGCGACGTCGCGCGCCGTTACGGGCGGCCCTCGCCGCCCATGGCCAATCTCGCTCTCGGATTCCATCGCGGACACCGTTCACTCCCTTGCCGTCATTCTGCCGCGTTTCGTCCGGAATAGCGACGGACGCGCAGATCCGCCTGCTGCTTGTGCGCCGAGAAATTCTCGATGAGGCAAAGGCGGGAACAATATTCGCCGATCACGACGCTCGCCTCTTCGGTACACTCCTGCCAGGTTACCGTCTTGATGAATTTGCCGACCCAGAGGCCGCCCGTGTACCTCGCCGCCTTCTTGGTCGGCAGAGTGTGGTTGGTGCCGATCACCTTGTCGCCATAGGCGACGTTGGTCTGCTTGCCGAGAAAGAGCGAGCCGTAATTGGTCATCCGGTCGCGAAACCAATGCGGATCGCGGGTCAGGATCTGGACATGTTCGGAGGCGATCCGGTCAGCCTCCGACAGCAGTTCCTCGTCGGTATCGCAGAGGATCACTTGCCCGTAGTCGCGCCAAGCGACGCTCGCCACATCGGCGGTGGGCAAGCTCTTCAGTTGTCGCTGAACCTCGCCCTCGATCTGGTCGGCGAGCTTGGCCGAAGTCGTCAGAAGGACCGCCGGCGAAGTCGGCCCATGCTCGGCCTGGCCGAGGAGATCGGTGGCGCACATTTCCACGTCCGCGCTATCGTCCGCCACGATAAGCGTCTCGGTCGGTCCGGCAAGCAAATCGATGCCGACGCGGCCGAAAAGCTGACGTTTCGCTTCGGCCACATAGGCATTACCTGGCCCGACCAGCATATCGACCGGGCCAATCGATCCCGCGCCCAACGCCATGGCCGCGACCGCCTGAACGCCGCCAAGCACGTAGATCTCATCTGCGCCCGCCATCGCCATTGCGGCGATCGTCGCGGCAGGCGGCTTGCCGCCGAGCGGCGGCGTGCAGGCGATAACCCGCTTCACGCCTGCGACCTTCGCGGTCAATACGCTCATATGGGCGGAGGCGACCATCGGATAGCGCCCCCCAGGGACATAGCAGCCGACGCTCGCGACCGGGATGTTCTTTTGTCCCAGCCGAACTCCGGGGATCGTTTCGATATCGATATCGCGGATCGTCGACAACTGCGCCTCCGCAAATTTCCGGATCTGCGCTTGGGCGAAACGGATATCGGTGACCGTCTGTTCCGGCAGGCTCCCGATCAGCGCGTCGATCTCCGATGGCGCGAGACGAAAGTTCGGGGGAGACCATTTGTCGAGCCTCGTGGAAAGCTCCCGCACCGCAGCTTCGCCGCGTGCGGCAACATCGTCGAGTATGGCTTCGACCGTGGCCTTTACGCTCCGGTCCGCAGTTTGCGCATCAGCCTCGCTGACGCCCTGTTTCAAAACCCTGATCATCTGGATGCGGCTCCTGTTGTTTGCCGGACGCGCCTTCGATGGCGTCCGGCCGGCGGGACCGCCGGCCGGATTTCGATGTCACGGAGCGACGGTCGCTTCAACTTTGCTGAGATGGTAGAGGTCCTTCGGCGGCGTGCACTTCTGGCAATTGATGCCCGGCTCGTCGGTGGCGGCCTTGACCTCAGCCGGCAGCGCCTGAATCGTCGCTCCCGGAGTCGGCTTGCCTTCCAGAGCGGTCACCAACGAAAGCTCCGGCAGGAGTTTCGGCTCGAAGACTTCGGTCACGAAGGAATCCGGCACCTTGCCGGCGGGAAAGACGTTGCAGCCATTCTCGAACAAATCGCCCTTGCATGGATCGACCTTGTCAGCCGGCACCCACGGCAACGGATATTCGACATTGTGATTTTCGAGGGTGCGCTTCTTCGTAAGGATTTCCATCATCAGCTTGAAGGCGTAGCCCGCAGTCGCTGGCGGCGAGCCCGAGGAAACCCCTTTAAGTCCGCGCTTCTGCATGGCCGGATCGGCGAGCGCCAGACGGAAGCCGTTCGAGTTCTCGCCAGTCATCGGCACAAGCTTATCATGTCCCGTCGCCATCAAGGCCTTCAAGGCGCCGTCCTCGCCGGCTTGCGCCCAGATGCCGTCAACGTCGGGATGTGCGGCCAGCGCCTTGGCGGTCTCCGACTGCGTCGTCTGATCGTCCCACATGCCGTAATATTCGGCGACGACCTGGATGCCTGGATATTTCTTGAAGATCGCCATCGCGCCATCGGTGTGGCGCTTGTCGACCGAGTTGCCGGGCACGCCACGGCTGAGGAAAATCTTGCCCTTGCCGCCGAGTGCATTGACCAAGGCCTGCGCGGTGTTCTCGCCGAAGCCTGCCGTGATGTAGCTCACATTGTACGCGCAGGGTTCCGTCACCGTCGCGTCATACATGAAGAACAGCACACCCTTGTCGCATCCGCGCTTGACGGTGCGGTTCAGACCCGTGGGCGACACCGGAAAGCTTATGATGCCGTCGGCGCCGTTCGAGATCATGCTCTCATAGGCCGAGATCTGCGCCTGCACCTCGGTGCCGGAAATCACCTCCGTGAGTTCGACCGTCTGATCGTATGGCGGGGTCGCCGCCAAGGCCTTTACGATGTTGGCGGCCTCGCTCTGCCAGGAATTGCCGCTGTAGCTGAGGCTCAAATAGATTTTGAATTTCTTCGTCTGAGCCTCGGCCTGCGGCGAGCAGGCCAAAAGGGCGGCCATCGACCCCAATCCAATGACGCCGGCAACCAGCGCCCCCGTGAAAAATTGTCTTATGCGCATGATCGAATTTCCTCCCATTGTAACCGGGAATCCTTGCACCTCCGCCCGGCATTCGGAGTTTTCTGGTTTGATCGCAGAACTGGTCATGACCGTCCCCGCAAGGAGCGGTCGACCCAGGTGTAGAACTGCTCTCTGAGCAGGACGAGCGCGACCAATATGACGATTCCGTATATGACTGTGCGCCAACCCTGAGCGATGCCAAGCGCCGCGATGATGGTTGACAATGTGGTGAGCAGGATCGCCCCACCCACAGTTCCGAGATAATTGCCACGGCCGCCGAGGATCGACGATCCGCCGATCACGACGGCGGCGATCGAGGGAAGCAGATAGTCCTGGCCCATGGTGAGCGATGCGCCGCTCGCATAGCCGATCATCAGGACCCCGGCGAGACAGGCGCAAGCGCCCGAAATCGCGTAGGTCGAGATTGTGAGCGCGCGGACGGGCAGGCCTGCGATCCACGCCGCATCGGGACTGGCGCCGACGGCGTAAAGCATGCGGCCAAACGGCGTCGACGATTGCACCAGCGCGGCGAGCGACACCAGGACCAGCATGACCAGAAGGATCAGCGGTACGCCCGCGATCTCGTTCGTAAACAGCGCCGAGAGCGCGGGCGAAGCCAAGCCGCGGGGCGTTCCCTGGGTGAAGCCGAGACAGCCGCCGTAGACGATGATCCCTGCCGCGAGCGTCATGATAAAGGGGGGCACCTTGAGCATCGTCACGCCGATGCCGTTCGCCGTTCCGATCAATGCCCCCGTGAAGAGGATGAGCGGCAGGCTCCAGATCAGCGCCTCGGTATCGAGGCCGATCAAGCGAAACGCGAGAACGCCGCCTACCGTCATCACCGAGGCCACGGACAAATCGAGTCCGCCGACGAGGATGACAAGGCCTTGGCCGTAACCGACGACGATCACGAACACCGCAAGAGTCAGGATCGCCTTAGTCTGCGTCCAACCGCCGAAGGCCGGGCTGATGACGCGCGAGCCGAGGATCAGGACGATAGCCAGAACGAAGAGGGCGAGCGTGATCCAACGCTCGCCGCCGAGGCCCACGCCTCGCCGCGCCCGCCCCCCCTGCATCGGAGAGGGAGACGGCGCTCCACGCGATCCACCTATGCCCGAATGCTCTGGCGTTTCGGCATGGAGCCTGGTCATGCCTGCGCTCCTCGGGCCAGTCGCGCCGATAGAGCCGCGATGAGAACGGCCAAGATCATCACCGCCCCTTGGAAGATGCCGGTATAGAAGGAGGAGACTCCCGTCGAGAACAGAACCTTCTGAAGCAATGTCAGGGTCGCTGCGCCGAGCATGGAGCCGATGACGCCGCCCCGGCCGCCCGAGAACGCCGTCCCGCCGACCGCAATCGCAGCGAATGTCAGGAGCAGATAGGCGTTGCCGGAATTTGGATTGCCTGTCGCGGTCTGCGCACTCAGCGTGTAGCCGGCGACGCCATAGAGCATGCCGGCGATGCAATAGGCGAAGAACTTCGTGCGAGCGACGGAGATTCCGGCAAGGCCGGCCGCCGTCTCGTCGGCGCCAATCGCATATAGCGCAATGCCGAAATCGGTTCGCCGCAGCACGAGCCAGATCGCCATCAGCGCCGCCACGACCAGCGCCGCCACCGGGATCGTATCGAAGGCGAGATCGGTAAGGTTGTTGCTGATGAAATCCGGCACCGTGCCGCCGGGAGCGTCAAGAACGACCAGCGCCAGACCAGAGCAAACGATCATCGTGCCTAACGTGGAAGCAATCGATTGCAGCCCAACATACGCGACCAGGAAGCCGTTGAAAGCGCCGACTATCAGCCCGATCGCCAGGACCATGGCGAGCCCCGCAAGGCCTCCCGGCCAGCCGTCGCCGACAACGGTCGCCACCATAACGTTGGAAAGCGCCACCACGCCGCCCACCGAGAGATCGAATCCTCGCGTCAAAACGACAAAGGTGCCCCCGGCCGCCGCTACGGAGAGCGGCAGCGCATTGTTGAACAGATCGTTGATCTCCGAAATGGCGAAGACCCCCTTCTGCGTCGCCGCATAGAGTGCGAAGAGAGCGACATAGATCGCAGCGACGATGAGCGTGCCATTGCCGAAAGCCCGACGCAGGGGGTGAAAAATCGTTGTTCCCGACGTTCCGGTTTGAGCGCGCATTGTCATTCGGCGGCCTCCAGCGCATGGCCCGTGGCGAGCGCGAGTAAGGCCGACTCGGACAAAGCCGCCCCCGACAGTTCGCCGCTGATAGCGCCCCGGTAGAGCGCAAGGCAGCGATCGGCGAGGTGCACCAGCTCAGCGAGTTCCGTCGAATAAATCAGGACGCTGCCGCCAGCCTCGGCAAACCGCCGAATGACGGTGTAGATTACCTGCTTCGTCCCTACGTCGACGCCGCGCGTCGGGTCGAAGAGAACAAGCTGCCTCGCGCCAGACAGCAAGACACGACCTATCAGCGCCTTCTGTTGGTTGCCGCCAGAAAGCGCCGCCACCTTAAGGTCGAGATAGTGCTCAGCAAGATCCACTTGGCGCGCCTCCTCGCGGACGCGGGCTCGTTCGCGCCCTCGATCGATCAGGCCAAACCGTGTGAGGCGTCTGATGATCGGCAGGGAGATGTTGGCCGCGGTGGAAAGACTGAGGAAAATGCCCTCGGTTTTGCGCTCTTCCGGCACGAAGCCGATTCCGGCTCCGCCGCGCAGCGCCTTGGCCGGCGAGCTAGGTCTGATCACGACGCCATTCGCTTCGATCGTGCCGGAGATCGTTCGCTCGGCGCCCGCCAGCATCCGGAGGAGCTGCCGCTGGCCTTGGCCTTCGAGCGCCGCCACGCCGAGGATTTCACCGCGCGCGAGTTCAAACGACACGCCATGCACGGACGCGCCAACAAGATTTGTGACCTTGATGGCCGGCGGTCCCTGGTAGGCTCGCGCCGATGTCGGGATGCGGACTTGCGGCTCGGCGAGCGTGCCGCCGACCATCATGCGGAAAATATCGGCGTCTCGCGTGCCCGCGAGATCAACGGTGCCAATCGTTTCGCCGTTGCGAAGGATGGTGCCGCGCGTGCACAGTCTGCGCACCTCGCCCAAGCGGTGTGAGATGTAGAGGATGGCCGTGCCGCCGCCGCTCAGCCGCTCAACGATGCGAAATAGCCATTCCGGCTCCGCCAACGCGGCGGTCGGCTCATCGAGGATCAGCAGCTTCGGGTGCCGGCTAACGGCGCGGACGATCTCGACGCGCTGTTTCTGAGCCAAGGAGAGATCGCCGACGAGGCTCCGCGGATTGATGTCGGCGACATCGAACTCATCAAGAATATTGCGGACCCGTGCTTCGTTCCGGCTGCCCGAGGCAAGGCCGTGGACGCCTCTTAGCTGGCGCGGCAGCATGAGATTGACTGCAACGCTGAGGTTCGGCAGCAGGCTCAGTTCCTGAAAGGCGGTCGAAACACCGGCCGCTCGGGCCTCAAGCGGCGTGCGCGGGCCAAAGGGGCGCCCCTGCAGCGTAATCTCGCCCGCATCGAGCGCGACCGCGCCGCTGAGGATTTTCACCAGCGTCGATTTTCCCGCGCCGTTCTCGCCGACAAGCGCATGCACCTCACCCGGCGTCACGTCGATAGTGAACCGCCGTAAGGCCCGGGTCGGTCCATAGGATTTGGCGACATCCCGCGCCACAAGCATTGGGACGGGCGCGCTCATTGGGCGGTCCAACCGCCATCGACCCTGAGGCTCGTGCCGGTCACGAGCCTCGCGGCGGGCGATGCCAGATAGAGGACGGCCCCCTCGATGTCTTCGACTGTGCCGAAGTGGCCCAGAGGGATGTTGGCGCGCACGTAATCGGCGAAGTCTGCGTCGGCGAGAAACAGCTTCGTCATCGGCGTCTCGATGAAAGTCGGGGCTACGGTGTTCACGCGGATGCCGAAGGGCGCGAGCTCTACCGCCATGACCTTGGTGAAGCCTTCCATCGCATGTTTCGTCGCGCAATAGACGGCGCGATGGCGCAACGCCACGTGACCCGCTTGGGATGACATGTTGATGATCGATCCGCGTGTTCCGGCATCCCGCATCCGGCGCGCGGCTGCCTGTGCCGTAAAGAACGCCGCCTTCACGTTGAGATCGAAGATGCGATCGAAGGTGGCCTCGTCGACCTCCAACGCCGGCTGAGGAACGTTGGTCCCGGCATTGTTGACGAGAACGTCGAGTGTTGGCAGATCGGAAAAAAGCGCATTCATCGCGACGCGCTCACACACGTCGCAGACCGCGACACGGCATTTGCCGCCGATCATCGCAATTTCGTCGGCCAAAGATTCAAGTTCTGTCCGTGTCCGGCCGATCGCGACGATTTCAGCGCCCGCCGTCGCGAGCGCCAGAGCGCATGCCCGCCCGATTCCACGGCCAGCGCCGGTCACGGCGGCTAGTGCGCCATCGAGGCGAAAACGCGAAGCGAATGCAATCGAAGACGCCAGGACGTTCACGTGTCGCTCCCGCCGGTGCGGTCGGTCGCATCCTGCTCGCGCTTGTGAACGGCAAGAGCCATAAGCCGGCGATCGCGCCACTCGCTTCGCTCGCCGAGCTTTTCAGCGGGCAGGACGGCGCGTCGTTGCCGCTCCAACTCGGCGATGAGCGTCTCGCTCCAAGGCCGATGCTCGGTGCGTGAGCTCGCGATCGAGGCATACAGCGGTCCTAACCTGCGCGCATAGTCCGCGATGCCGTTAGGAGCGTTGAGATCAATCGTCTCAAACGGCCCCATGAAACTCCAGCGCAGCCCCAAGCCGTGCTTCACGGTATCGTCAATGTCAGCCGCGGTCGCATAGCCCTCTTCGACCAGCGACCAAGCCTCCATCAAAAGCACGCCCTGCAGGCGGTTGAGCAGAAATCCTTCGATTTCACGACTGAGCTGTACCGGCGCTTGGCCGACCCGTTCCATCAGGCTGCGCGCAGTCGCGACGGTGGAAGCGGAGGTCCAGGGCGCCGGAACGAGTTCGACGATGCCAGCAAGATAGGGCGGATTGATTGGATGGGCGACGAGCGCGCGAGCGCTGCATCCTAGCCCTTCCGTAAACGCCGATGCCGGAATTCCCGAAGACGAACTGCCGACGATCGTGGCAGGACCCACGATGCGGTCGATGGCCTCGAATGCCGCGCGCTTGACGTCGACGCGCTCAAATACGCTCTCCTGAGCGTACACGGCTCCATCGAGGGCGATTGCGAGATCCTCCGCAACCGCGATCCGCTCCAGGACAACGTCGGCATCATCGATCAGCCGATGGCGAACCAGATCCCGAAGATTGTCGACAATCAACTCGCGGGCTTTCACGGCCGCGCCGGACGCCGTGTCATACAGGGCCACTTCGCAACCCGCGCGGGCGAAGACGATGGCCCAACCGCGGCCGACCAAGCCCGTCCCGATGATCGCGATCTTGTCAATCACGACACAATACAGCGCGCGCGACCCATCGAGCCCTCCCTGCCGCAACCTCGCCGCCGAACGCGACCGGTCCCTTTTATGGTCAAATGTTAGAAGCGTTTGCATACGATTGCAACCACTTTTGCATGCGTATGCAAAGAGCGTTGACTCACCTTAGACTCCGACTCGAAACGACGCCTTTGAAATCAAGGCCTTGCGATGGTTGCGGCGCAAACTTTTTATCGAGCGCATTTTGGCGCTAGGCCTTGTTTTGCCTCGCGCTGCAAGCCCGGCGAATTGTTGTCAAACTCAGATGCTCGGCCATCGGGTCGAAGTCCCCGTCGTCGTGAAGAAGGGCGCACCCTTCCTCAAGGCATTAGGTCCCGATGATCATCTCGCGCGTCTTGCGCACCGTGGCGCCTCGCCCCCGCAAGGTTCGGTCGTCGCAAGCAGCCTGAACCGCCAAACGTTCGCTGAGCATTCCCTTGATCTCGAACTGGCGAAGGTTCTGCTCGATCGCAGCAGCATGCCGCTCGTCGCGGGCGCCCTGCTCGGCCTTGAGCAGAATGACGTCCCCATACTTCGGGCATTGAGGCCACCGCCTTTCGCGAACGTTATAACCAGGAAACCGCGCGATAGGTCGTGTCAAATAACGAATGTGCCCACGCTGCGCCAGAGGCAGGCGAGTTCTGCTTCTCCTGTTCATTTCGCCGATGCTTCGATCGGGAGTGCGCCGACAACGTGGGGGAATGACGATCGCTGCTCAAAGGCGAAGCCGCGAACCTGCTCGAAGCACGCCCCTTTTTCACGCATGAGGAATTGAGGTCCCAGACTCTCTGCGTTGGGGCAGCCGATCTGCGCCAGGATCAGTTCGAACTCGTAGGCAAATATATCGAGCGCCTTCTTGATTCCCGCACGCCCTCCTGCAGTCGCGCCATAAAGCATCGGTCGGGCGCAGAAGACGAACCGAGCTCCAAGGCAACGTGCGATAACGATGTCGGAGCCCCGCCGTATCCCGCCATCCAGCATCACCTCCACTTTCTTGCCCACAGCAGCGTGGATGAACGGAAACGCATCCAACGACGAGATCGCCCGATCCAGCTGACGGCCGCCGTGATTGGACACGATGATTCCGTCGGCCCCAATCTCGACCGCGCGGATCGCATCCTCTGGATGCAAGACGCCCTTGACGAAGAGCTTTCGCGGCCATTGGCGTCGAACCATCTCCAGGAATCCCCAGGTAAGGCCGGGGGACGGAAACTGTCCGACAAAAAAATCCGCAACGTCCGATGGGGAAGCCTTCGCAGCCGCATAGGGTCGAAAATTTCCCATATAGGGGAGACCGCCATTCCCGAAATATTCCCAGGCCCAAGCGGGATGGGTGATGGCTTGGAAGATCATAGATGGCGTGACCTTTAGAGGATGGGCAAAACCATTGCGACGGTTCCTCTCCCTGTTTGAATGCGCGGGCACATCCACCGATAGCACCAGCGCTTTCACGCCAAGGCCTACTGCTCGCCTGATCATATCCTCCGATATCTTCAAATCTCGAGCGCCGTAGAGTTGAAACCAGGTATGCTCCGGCGCCACTTTCGCAATCTCCTCAATCGAAGCGTTGCTTGCGCTGGAGAGAATGAACGGGACATTTGCCGCCGCGGCCTCGATGGCAAGTAGTCTGTCCGCGTCGTGGCGAAACATCCCCGCGTTGCCGGTCGGCGCGATGCCTAAAGGGATGGAGAAAGTTTGACCGGCCGCCTTCGCGGTCATGTCTATTTGGGATACGTCGACAAGATAGCGCGGCGCCAAACGATAGTTTCCGAACGCAGCTTCGCTCTCGGTGAGCCCCAGCTCATCGTCGCAGCCTCCTTCAATGTAGTCGTAGGCCATTCGCGGCAGGCGTTTTCCCGCCGTACGCCGAAGATCGGCAATGCTGACAGCCCGATCGAGACTCATGGCCCGCGTCTTTCCTCCGGAATCGCGATTTGGAGCATCGCGCTTCTATTCGGTCGCTTCGTATCCGGCGCTAAGTGCGACCCGCCAGCGTCCGCGGCGCCTTGCCCGCTCTCGCCTGCCGTCCGGGTCCGACCGTCCACACATACTCGGTCGAGCGCACATGCGCATGGGCGGCTAAGCGCGCGGCCTCCGGGTCCCGTCCACGGATTGCATTGAAGATGGCGAGATGCTGTTGCTCGATCGCGGCTTTTCCCTCTCGGGCGTTGCCCGAAGATAGAATGATCTCGTAGCCGCGCTGCACGAACACTTTTATCAACTTCGAGAGGCCGTGGGTCGTATGCAGAAGCGCGATGTTGTGAGAAGCCTGCGCTATCAATTGGTGAAAATCGAGGTCGCGCTTGGCGAGTGTGGCGACATTCCTCGAGCGGGTCGCGATCTGGACACCGAGCGCCGCTTCTAGTTTCTCCAAATCGGCGGGTGTTGCGCGGACGGCGGCTAGAGAGGCTGCATGAGCCTCAAGCACGACGCGCATCTCTACGAGATCCCTTATGGCGGATGGATGCCGCTCCAACATTTGGGACAACGGCTCGGTTAGCGTCGTTCTCGTCAACTCGGTCACCACCGCGCCGCCGTTTCGCGCCGGCTCGATCAGGCCGCGCGAGCGGAGCTCCGACAGCGCCTCCCTCAGGGAAGGTCGGGACACCCCGATCTGCTTCGCCAGCTCACGTTCCGACGGCAAACCATCGCCCGGCATCAGGCGTCCTTTGACGATCAAGTGCTCAAGTTGACGCGCAATGATATCCGAAAGGCGTTGGGCGGGCGGCAGGGTAATCGGCTCGAATATCAAGGATATTCTCCTGCTGTCATGCCGAGCGGTCGCAATTGCGATCATTCGGGCGAATTGATTTTCTCAAGGCGCTCGTGAGCGGCGTCATATCAGAACCTGCGTCGTCGTTGAACGCAGACGGCGCAAGGGGCGCCCAATCGCCCATCCGACGTTCGCTCGGCTCTTGACAACGTTATTTGCTTCATGGTTCTTATGGTCAGACCAGTATGACCAAAATCGGCCCAACGCACAAGTCGTAAATTAGGGAGAAGGGCTTTGCCAGAAGCGACGTATCCTCTCGCGTTGCGGCGGCGGCGTCAGGCTTCGCCATTCGCGGCGGCCGGCCAAAGGTCCGAAAGCCGCGCGGCGGCGCTCGGATCGGGGGGATGCCCGGTGTGTCATTCCCGTGTGGGTTTCCGATGAAGAGCGAACTCCTGCGGCACGCTCGCTTCAGCCAGGAGCGCATTGTCTTTGCGATCACGGTCGTCTTGTTCCTTGTCTTCTCAGTGACGCTTGACCGTTTCCTGACCTCCGCCAACCTCCTATCGCTCCTTCAGAGCGTATCAGTCCTTGGAATTCTCGGTGTCGGCATGGCGATTGTCGTCATCGGGCGCGGCATCGATCTGTCGATCGTCGCGACGATGGCGATTCCGGTGGCCTGGGTTCTCTTTATGATGAACGAGGGAGTGTCGGCTCCGGTTGCCTTCGCGCTGGGTCTGGGATTTTCGCTGGCGATCGGCGTTCTAAATGGCGTCTTTATCGCCTATGTCGAAGTGCCCGCTCTCTTCGCTACCCTTGCAATCGGCACTTTCATCTATGGGTTCGGCCGCTCGCAACTCTTCAATCAGGACATCATCGCTCTGCCCAAGAGCGAAACCTGGATTGCCGAAGTAGGTCGGATGCATGTGGGGCAAATCCCGATCGCGGTCCTGTTTTTCGCCGTCATCTGCGCGGCGGGGTTTCTGCTTCTCCGATACACAAAGGTTGGCCGATTTTTCTATTTGATGGGCGAGAATTATCTGGCGGCGCGGATCACCGGCATTCCGACGCGCCCGATGATCGTGATTCAATATGCGCTTTCGTCTCTCGTGGCTTTCGTAGCCGGTACGGTCACCGTGGCGGAGGTTACGAGCATGAACACGCGCGTAGTGAATTCGACCCTCATCTACGACGTCATCCTCGTCGTCGTTGTCGGGGGCGTCGGGCTCAGTGGAGGCAAGGGCGGCATTCGCAACGTCATCGTCGGCACCTTGCTGATTGGGATCCTGCTTAACGGCATGACAATCTTGGACATTCGATACACGCTGCAGAATTTGATCAAGAGCTTCATTCTCCTGGCGGCGATTCTCGTCGACAGCATGGTCAATCCGCGAGACGAGCAGACCGGTCAGCAGGGGGACATCTAAGGGCGCCAGAGCGTGTAACGCCGGCATCGTCACTGCGGCGATGACGAAATAACAATCCACGCGGACAACAAAGCTTGACCAAATAAGGAGGAAATCATGGGACGCAAGGAAATAATCGTGGGGCTTTGCACGAGTCTTATGTTGTGCTCATCGGCCGCAATGGCCGATGGGTTGGTCGATCCCGGCCGGTCGCCCTATGTCGAGGCCCTGCAGGGCAAGAAGGTCGTTTTCCTTCCCCTCGCGATGGGTTTCGATCTCGCCGAAGGATGGACAAGCGGTGTTCGGCAGACGGTTCAGGCCAACGGCGGCACGTTCTCAATCCGCGACCCGAACTGGAGTACCGACGCAGGCGCTCAGGCGCTCACTGAGCTGATCAGCGAAAAGCCGGATCTGATCGTCGTTCACAATCCCGACGTGCAATCCTATGCGCGGCTAAATGAGAAGGCCGAAAAGGCCGGAATATACGTCATCCAGGTTAATATGAGGTCCAGCTATTCTACCGATGGTTATGTCGGCGCCGACTGGCTGAAGGTGGGAGAGGCGGAGGCTAATGCTCTGGTCCGCAAATGCGGCGCCGGCACTTCGGGAAAGGTTGCGATTGTCCAGGGCGTGCTCACCGCCGCCACGAGCGTTTACCAGATCGGGCCGATTCTCGACGTATTCGCCAAACATCCTGAAATCAAGGTTGTCTCAAACCAAGCCGCCGATTGGGACGCCAGCAAGGCGCGTTCGTTGACAGCAACCGTGCTTCAGCAAAATCCCGATCTCTGCGGATTGATCAGTTTTTGGGACGGCATGGCACAAGGCAGTTCGGCCGCGATCGCCGAAGCGGGCAAAACGGGTAAAGTCTATGTCGTCACCAACGGCGGCGGCGAGCAGATGGCGTGCGACAACCTTGAGAACGGGAATTTCGACGAATACGTCAGCTTCGATGTGCCCCGGCAAGCGGCCGACATGAGCGATCTGATCGAAACCTTGTTTCAGAGCAAACTGAAGCCAGGCGCCGTGAAGATTTCCCTCTACACGCCTAACCAGATTTTGACCAAGGCCGATCTCAAACCCAGCTCCTGTTGGAGCATGAAGAGCTTGCCCAAACCCTGACGAAAACAAAGGAACGGCCGGCCCTGCAGCCGGCCGCTTTTTCACAGAGATCGAGGTCGAACTCCATGGCCGGCGCAGATGCCTTCGTTCGATGGCGCTCTCGTTTCGTTCCCGATCACATCATTGGCGAAATCCTCGCGAAAAGATGGATCGACAATTTAATCCCATTCAGTTTCCTGCTCATCACAATCGGTATCTTTGGGGCCGCGATACCGAGGTTCTATTCGATAGGCTATTTGATCGACGCTGCGCGCCAGCTCGGCGAATTTCTGCTGATCGTGATCGGGTTGCTGATCGTCATGCTGGGCGGGGGCATCGACCTCAGCGTCGGCTCGACCTTCGCGCTCGCCAACATCGTGGCCCTGATCGCCATGAACGTCCTGGGCTGGCCCGTATGGGCCGCGCTGCTGTCAGTCATTGTCGCCAATGGCCTCGTCGGCCTGATGAACGGAATCCTCGTCGGCTATCTGCGGTTGCGCGCCTTCCTGACCACGTTGGTCACGCTCATCATGATACGCGCCGTCGTCGATATATTGCTATTGAGATTCTCAGTCCAAATCTCCGGCGCTTCGGTCGAGTCCGACCTGTGGGACTATATCGGCGATGGCGCGATACTCGGCTTACCATTCAGTTTCGTCGTCGCTCTGGCCATCGCCGCGCTCGCGCACATCTTTCTTAGCCGCTCCCGTCCGGGCTGGCACATTGCCGCCATCGGAGGATCGCGGCGTTCCGCCTACAATATCGGCATTTCCGTACGCCGAACGGTGTGCGTGACCTATGTCATCTCGGCGATATTATCCGGCGTCGCCGGATTCCTTTATGCGGCGCGTCTGGGCGGCGCCGGAGGCGATACTGGCGTTGGCCTTGAAATCGAGGCGCTGACCGCTGCCGTTCTGGGGGGCAACAGTCTTGGGGGTGGACGCGGTTCGGTGGCCAAAGGAATTTTGGGCGCCATAATTGTCCTAATCGTCACCAACGGTCTCGTACGGCTTGGTTTTCAGAGCGGCGCCACCTCCATGGTGCTCGGCCTGATCCTTCTAATGGCCGTCTCCGTCGATGTGAGATGGATCAAGAATCGACACAAGATTCTCTCGAAAGTCTACGTTTCGCCGATGTATTTCCAGCTTCCCCCGCGTCCTTCCACGCTGCCGAATTCCGGCTCTCCCTATGCGTTGAACGACAAGCTGCGCAATGTCGAAGTCATCGGGCTCAATCAAATCGAGGGGCCCGAAGATGTGATCCTCGACCGTGACGACAATCTCTATTGCGGTTCCCGGCACGGCGATATCGTGAAGTTCTTCGGGCCTGACCATAAGCGCTCGGAGATATTCGCCCATATAGGCGGCCATCCGCTTGGCATGGCGTTCGATCGCGAGGGCAGCCTTCAGGTCTGCGTCGGCGGGATGGGTCTCTATGCAGTCTCGCCTACGGGTGAGGTGCGCAAGATGACGGACGAGACGAACCGTTCGCCGCGCTCCATTATCGACGATGCGCGCGTCCGATTCGCGGACGATCTCGACATCGCGCCAGACGGACGAATATTCTTCAGCGAGGCTTCGATCCGTTATGAATCCCAGGACTGGGCCGTCGACGGTGTGGAATGCCGGCCCAATGGCCGTGTCATTTGCTACGACCCGCGGACTGGTGCGACCCGCACGGTGCTGCGCAATATCAGGCTGGCGAACGGGATCTGTATGGCGTCCGACGGGCAGTCTCTGTTGCTCAATGAGACTTGGGCTTGCCGTGTTCTGCGTTACTGGTTTGACGGCCCGAAGGCTGGCAAGGTGGAGGTGGTCATCGACGGCCTTCCCGGCTATCCCGACAATGTCAATCGCGCCTCCGACGGCAATTACTGGCTCGCTCTGGTCGGCATGCGCACCCCCGTCCTCGATCTTGCACTGCGCAAACCCGGATTTCGCCGCCGCATGGCGCGCCGAATTCCAATGGACGAATGGTTGTTCCCGAACATCAACACCGGCTGCATCATCAAGTTCGACGAAAGCGGAAATGTTCTCGATGCGCTCTGGGATTTCGGCGGCCAGAATCATCCGATGATCACCTCAATGCGGGAACATCGCGGGCATCTCTATATCGGCGGCATCTACAACAACAGGATCGGCAGATACCGCATCCCCGGAGCGGACCCGAACTGGACGTCCCAGGATCACTATTGGGGCCCCGCGCGATGATGGGTCCCCTGCGACGAGCGCTGGATCGCTTTCGCGGCGCTGGCGACGCGGCGATCACTCTGCCGCCAATGGATGGCACCATCCGGCCCAACCAGGCGATCGAGATGGCCGAAGTGGTGCTGGAGATCGACCGGCCCGACAATCTCGCATTCGACGGCCGTCGCGTATTTTTCTCGAGCGGCGCCGCAGTCCTGGTCCTCGATCCCGCGCAGGCCGTGGCGGAAGCCGAAACCGTCGCGACTTTCGAGAGCGAGGTGACATGCCTCGCTGCGGATTGCGACGGCAATCTGGCGGTCGGGCTGGACGACGGAACGATCTTGTTCGGGGCCAGATCGCGCGAGGTCCAACGCATATCCGATCCCGGCGGGCGACCATCCTGCCCGACTGCGCTGCTTCTCAACGAGTCGGCGCTCATCGTATGTCACGGCTCCAAGGAGCGCTCGCCGCTCGCCTGGAAGCATGACCTGATGGAGCGGAACGCCAGCGGCTCGGTTTGGCGGATCGACCTAGTCACTGGGACGCCCACACGCCTTTCCGATGGGCTGGCTTTTCCTTATGGCGTGGTTCTTGATCCCGGTGGAAATCTCGCAGTCGCGGAGAGCTGGCGCCACCGGATCATCGCCGTGCCCCGAACCAGCGATGGCGCGCCGCTGCCGCTTTTGGATCATCTTCCCGGCTATCCCGCGCGGCTGTCGCCGGCGGCAGGCGGCGGCTACTGGCTCTGCATATTCGCTCCGCGCAGCCGGCTGGTCGAGTTTGTGCTGCGTGAGCGGGATTTCTGTGCGGACATGTTCCGTGAAGTGGAGCCGGACTATTGGATCGCGCCATCGCTGTCCTCAGGGCGGAGCTTTCTGGAGCCGCTTCAGGGTGGGGGGATCAAACAGCTGGGCATCCTGAAACCTTGGGCCCCCAGCCGCTCCTACGGCCTGCTAATACGCCTCGACGCTAATTTTCATCCGATCGCCAGCTTCCACAGTCGCGCGGACGGCACGCGGCATGGGGTGACGAGTTGTGTTGATCTCGGCGGTCGCGTGCTGGCCGCGTGCAAGGGCGGCAATGCGATTGTCGCGCTCGACCCTGGCCTCGGAAGCGGAGCCGCCCGAACATGAACCCCTTGCTTGAGATGCGCGGCGTCACGAAAGAATATCGAGGCGTTCCTGTCGTGAAGAACGTCGATTTCACGCTGCTTCAAGGCGAGGTCCACGCTATCCTCGGAGAGAACGGCGCAGGCAAGTCGACCCTGACCAAAATCATGGCGGGCGTGGTTCAACCGACTGCGGGAACCCTGCGGCTCGACGGGCACGCGACGGTGTTCGCTACGCCGGCCATCGCGTTGGAGCACGGCGTCGCGATGGTGTTCCAGGAAACGACCCTTGTTCCTTCCATGACGGTGGCGCAGAACCTGTTCCTGGGCGAGGAGCGCTTTCTGAATCGTCTGCGAAGCATATACATTTCAGCGCAGCAATTCCTTCAGTCTCTCAATTTCCCCGTCGATCCGACGGCGACGGTGGCGTCTCTTGGCGCGGCGAAGAAGCAGATGGTCGAGATCGCGCGCGCGGTGCGGCACAAAGCGCGCATCATCATTTTCGACGAGCCGACCGCCGCGCTGACGCCTGAGGAAAAGCATTATTTTTTCGCGCTTGTCGAACGTTTGAAAAGCCGTGGCGTATCGATTGTGTTCATCTCGCATGCACTGGAGGAAGCGCTGGACATTGCCGACCGCATCACGGTTCTGCGCGACGGCGAGCATATTGTCACCGACGCCACCGCCGGGTTTGACCGAGACAAGATTATTCGCGCCATGGTCGGCCGATCTCTCTCCGGGGAGCTTTATCGGCGACGCGAGCAAGAGCAGGTTCGATCAGCCGGCCGCCGGGTCCTCAGCGTTCAGGATTTGACGATGGGCAATATGGTCCGCAATAACTCGTTCTCGGTCTATGAGGGCCAGATCACGGGCATGTTCGGCTTGGTGGGATCCGGCCGCTCGGAGACGGCGAGAATCATCGCCGGCATTATCAAGCGCGACTTCTTCTACGGTGGCGAGGTGCAGTTCGAGGGCCGCACTGTCCGCTACAAGGTGCCAGCGCCGGCGGTCAAGGATGGCATTGTTTATGTCACGGAAGATCGCAAGGCCGAGGGGTTTTTCGAGACTATGCCAATCGCCGACAACCTATATGCCGGCTTGTTGGCGAAGAATCTCAACGCGGGAGGCGCGCTGGTGAACATGACGGAAATGCGCGCCCTCGCCGATTCGTGGACGCAGACCCTGAACATCCGCGCCACCGACAAGAACGCTCGCGCCGTCGAGCTCTCGGGCGGCAATCAGCAAAAGCTGGTCATAGGCAAGGCGCTTTTGCAAAAGCCGAGGCTGGTCATCTTCGACGAACCCACGCGAGGCGTCGACGTCGGCGCCATCGGCGAGATCCATCAGTTCATTAATCGCATTGCCGACGAGGGTCTGGCCGTGATCATGATCTCCTCCTATTTGCCGGAAATCATGAATTTGTCTGACAGAATCCTGGTTTTCAGACAGGGAAGGGTCGTCGAGGAATTCACGCCAGGCGAGACAACCGAAGAAAAGATCATGTACGCGGCCGTGCATTGACGGCGAACGTCGCTTCGACGCGTGGATGCAGAAGATGGAGCCGAAATGAAGAACGGCGACGTTATCAACGCGGCGAAGACGCTGATGGACGAGCACGCCTGCGGCGAGAAATTCCGACCCTTCGCATCGGCGTTTCAGATAGGCGACATCGACGCCGCCTATGCGGTGCAGCGCGAATATGTTCGCTTGCAGATGCAAAGCCGCGGAGCGGGCCCTGTCGGACACAAGGTCGGCCTCACATCGCCGCGCATGCAGGAGATGTGCGGGATCGACAGCCCGATCGCGGGAGTCGTTCTGGAGGATCGTCTGCACCGATCGGGCGTGTCCCTGCAGTCCTCTCGCTATGGCAGATTGGGGCTTGAATTCGAGATCGCGGTGCGGTTGGCGCGCGATCTTGGCCGCGAGGGGAGCCCCGTCACGCTTTCCGATGTCGCCGATGCCGTTGACGCAGTCTGTCCGGCAGTGGAAATCGTGGACGACCGGGATTGCGACTACAAGACCCTTGATGTGTTTTCGCTCGTTGCCGACAATTCCTGGAATGCCGGGATCGTGCTTGGCGCGTTTCAGCGCGTCTGGCCCGACCTGGCTGCGATCGAAGGTGTCGTCTCGGCGAATGGAGACATCATCGATAGAGGTTTCGGGCGTGATGTCCTGGGCCATCCCTTCCATTCGGTGGCTTGGCTCGCCAAACATCTCGCCGACGCCGGAGAGGGTCTACGCGCTGGAGACATCGTCATGACGGGGAATCTGGTGACGACGAGGTTCCCATCGGAATCTTCCCACTACCGCTTCGATCTAGGAGGCCTCGGCGCGGTCCAGCTTTCGATCCGCATGTAGTCCGCCCGAGAAAAACGTCGACCGCGGCGTCGCAGGAGGAAAACTTGGATTTGGGATTGACGAATAAGCGCGCGCTGGTGACCGGCGCTTCGAGGGGTCTAGGGAAGGCGATTGCCAGCGCGCTGCGCGCAGAAGGGGCCGCGGTAGCGATCTGTGCGCGCGAGCCCGATCGCGTCGACGCGGCGGCGCGAGAGCTAGGCGCCATTGGCCTGGTCTGCGATCTGTCGGCTCCCAACGCGGCGGAGAAACTGGTGCGGGAGACGACCGACCACCTCGGTGGCATAGACATCCTTGTCGTCAACACTGGCGGTCCCCCTGCGGCAGGGTTTGATGCGATCTCCGACGAGATTTGGCGACATGCGTTCGAAGGCCTGTGGATGAGCACCGTGCAATTGGTCCGCGGGTGCTTGCCTCCAATGCGCGAGCGGCGCTGGGGGCGCATTATGATCGTGACGTCCATATCGGCTCGCGAGCCTCTGCCGAGTCTCGTCATCTCCAACGCGCTTCGCCCCGGCCTCCATGGCCTCGTCAACTCCCTGAGCCGCGAAGTCGCCGGCGATGGCGTCACTGTCAATGCAATCATGCCGGGCTATACGCTAACGGAACGCCTCCAAGAACTTGGCATCGACGAGAATAAGGTGGGGTCTCAGATTCCCGCGGGGCGATTGGGGCGAGCGGAAGAGTTCGGCGCGCTGGCCGCGTTCCTGGCTTCGGAACAGGCCGCCTATGTCTGCGGGCAGGCCATCGCCTGCGACGGTGGTTTCCTGCGGTCGATCTGAGATGGTCGTCTCGCACGGCTCGAAAACGCCAGCGCAGCGGTTAGCTGATATGACCTTAGTCGTCGGCGAGGCATCACACATCGGACGACGATCGCCATGAGCCGCCATGCAGCGCGGAACGCAATCGCGCAAGCCGATACTCGGGTAGACGCAAACTTGCGGCGAACGCCATCGACGGGCGGAGTCTTGATCCGCTGCTTGAGCGCGCTCAGAGCTTGCGGCGTCAGGATCGTCGGTTCGGTTCCATTGTTGGCCCGCTGATCGCCAAGCCGCTCCGGCCCGCCTTCGTTGTAGCGCTTGATGAGCGCCTTCGCCCAGCGTGTCGAGAACGACGGCAACTCGGTGACCTCGTCGACCGAGCGTCCCAACGCCGGCAGCCAGACCGCGTGAAAATGATTCTCGGCGATCGTTTCGTCCGCCGCCTTGTAACGCCCTTCCAACGCCTCGACGCTCAAATGGGGCTCGGTCTTCGTCATGAATGCGCCTCCTCGGACGAATCACGACAAAGCAAGCTAGCCGATGCAATTCCCCTTAGGAATCCAGATCAAACCGTGAAACAATTAACGTCGGTATGACAATGCCGTTACGCTCTATCGCTTCGGCTATTCATGATCGAGGAACAGCAGGGCGGGCCGCTCGATCAGATGCTTCAGCCCCTGAATGAAGCGCGCTGCGTCGTAGCCGTCGACGATGCGGTGATCGAAGGACGAGGAAAGGTTCATCATCGTACGGATTGCGATCTGACCGTCCAGCGCCATAGGACGATTGACGGCTTTGTTCGGGCCGATGATCGCCACCTCAGGATGATTTATTATAGGTGTAGCGGAGATACCGCCGAGCGCGCCAAGACTCGTCAACGTGATCGTCGAGCCAGTAAGCTCATCGCGCGTAGCGTTGCCCTCGCGCGCAGCGGACGTGACACGGATGAGCTCTCGGGCGCAATCCCACAAATCGCGGGCCTCGACATGCCGCACCACCGGCGCCAGCAGGCCTCCGGGGATCTGCGTGGCAATGCCAACATGGACTCCCTCGTAGCTGCGCAGGATGCCGGCCTCGTCGTCGTAGTGCGCGTTCATTTGCGGAAAATCGGGTATGAGCTTGACGAGGGCGCGCATGAAAAACGGCAGCAGCGTAAGCTTCGGCTGTTCTACCGAGCGTCCCGCATTCAATTCCCCACGCAGCGACTCCAATTCGGTAACATCGAACTCCTCGACGTAAGTGAAATGTGGTATGTGACGCTTCGCCTGTTGCATTTTATCGGCGATCTTACGGCGGAGTCCGACGATTTTCGTATCGGCAATGCCGGTCCGTTTGGCGCGAAACTGACGCGCCCGCTCGTCGCCGCCGCTGCTGTGGGCGACATAGGCATCGAGATCGCCCGCCGTGATGCGGCCGGCTGGACCCGTCCCCGGCACTGACCGAAGCGCGACACCGAGTTCGTCGGCCCGCCTCCGGGTCGCTGGCGACGCGAGTGGCGCGTCACGCGGAGCGCGCATGACGGAGGCCAGCGTCGGGACGGGCCTAGGCTCCGGAGCGAAGATGCCTTGTCGGGGAGAGAATTCTTGCGTCGTCGCCGCGAATGCGTTGTCTGCAGATGCCGAGACTTTCGAAGGCTCCGACCGTCCCGCGCTCTCGCGAACCGTCGAGTCGGATGCCTTCTCCTCCTGATTGATCTCGAATTCGACAAGCGGCGCCCCCACGGCAACGCGCTGACCGACATCGCCATGAATCGCAACGACTATTCCTGCGATCGGCGAGGCTAGCTCGACGGTGGCCTTGTCGGTCATCACATCGACCAGCGCCTGGTCTTCTTCGATTCGATCGTCAACGGCCACATGCCAAGCGACGATCTCCGCTTCGGCGATGCCTTCGCCAATGTCGGGCAGGCGGAATGTCTCGCGCCGCATCGTCAGCCTCCCAAAGACCGTCGCATGGCGACGATCACCCGCTCGGGACCCGGGAAATAGTCCCATTCGAATGCATGCGGATATGGCGTGTCCCAGCCTGCGACGCGTTCGATCGGCGCCTGGAGATGATAGAAACAACGCTCCTGCACCAGCGCTGAGAGTTCGCCGCCGAAGCCGCCGAACCGAGACGCCTCGTGGACGATGACGCAGCGTCCTGATTTCTTTACGGAGGCGACGATCGTTTGGATGTCGAGCGGCACGATGCTGCGCAAATCCACCACCTCCGCGTCGATCCCGCTTTCATCGACAGCGGCGAGGCAAACATGCACCATCGTGCCGTATGCGAGCACGGTGACGGCGGAACCGCCACGAGCGATCGCCGCCTGACCGAGCGGGATCGTATAGTATTCCTCGGGCACTTCGCTCGCAGGGTGCTTCGACCAAGGTTGCATCGGCTGAAGGTGGCGGCCGTCGAAGGGGCCATTATAAATCCGCTTAGGCTCCAGAAAGATCACCGGATCGTCATCTTCGATCGCCGAGATCAGCAGCCCTTTCGCGTCGAACGGGGTGGAGGGAATGACAGTCTTCAGCCCCGACACATGGGCGAAAATCGCCTCAGGGCTGGAGCTATGGGTCTGTCCGCCGAAAATGCCGCCGCCATAAGGCGACCGCACGGTGATCGGCGCCCAGAACTCGCCGCCCGACCGGTAGCGTAGCCGCGCCGCTTCGGAGACGAGTTGATCATAGGCCGGCAAGATATAGTCGGCGAACTGGATTTCCACGACTGGCCTGAGACCGTAGGCGCCCATTCCGATGGCGGTCGCGACGATGCCGCTTTCAGAGATCGGCGTATCAAAACAACGCGTGACGCCGTGCTTGGCCATCAACCCGTCTGTCGCGCGAAAGACCCCACCGAAATAGCCAACATCCTCGCCGAAGATCAGCACGTCAGGATTCCGACTGAGCATCACGTCGAGCGCCGAATTGATCGCCTGGACCATGTTCATTGTCGCCATGATCAGACCCCGAGCTCCCGCCGTTGCTCGATGATCCGCCAGTCGGGCTCCTTGTAAACGTCTTCGAACATTTCCCGCACGCTCGGCTTCGAAATGCCGAGCGTCCCGATCGCCTCACCCTCCTTCGCGGCGGCGCGCACCAGATCGTTCAATTCGCTTTCAAGCGCTTCGTGCTGCGCCTCGGACCATTCGCCAATCGCAATCATATGCATCTTCAACCGCTCGATTGGATCGCCCAGCGGCCACTGCGCAGCCTCATCGGCAGGGCGATATCTCGTTGGATCGTCGCTCGTCGAATGACCGCCGGCGCGATAAGTGAAGAACTCGACGAGCGTCGCACCGCGATTGGTGCGAGCGCGTTCAGCGGCCCAGTCGGCCGCGGCGTAGACGGCCAGGAAGTCGTTTCCGTCGACGCGCAGACCTGGCTGACCGTAGCCGATGGCGCGGGCCGCAAAGGTCGTCTCCTCGCCGCCTGCCACGCCCTGGAATGTTGAGATAGCCCACTGGTTGTTGGTGATGCAGAGTATGACGGGCGCGTGGTAGACAGCCGCGAACGTCATCGCCTCATGGAAATCGCCCTCGGCCGTTGTCCCTTCGCCGATATAGGCGAGCGCAATCTTGTCGTCGCTCTTGTAGGCGGACGCCATCGCCCAGCCTACGGCATGGCCGAAACGACTGCCGACATTGCCCGACAGGGAGTAGAAACCATAGTCTCGGGCCGAATACAGGATAGGGAGTTGTCTCCCTTTCAGAGGATCCGCTGCATTCGAATAGATCTGGTTCACCAAGCTTATTAGCGGGTAATCCCGCGCCATCAGGTAACCGAGGACGCGATAGGTTGGGAAACACATGTCGTCGCGCGCGAGCGCCATAGAAGGCGCGACGCCGATCGCTTCCTCGCCAGTCGACTTCATGAAGAAGGAGGTCTTGCCCTGTCGATGCGCGCGAAACATGCGTTCGTCGAAGATGCGGGTCAGCAACATCGCTCTCAGGCCGTGGCGCAGAACCGCTGGATCAAGTCGAGGGTTCCAGGGGCCGACGGCCCGTCCGTCCTTGTCGAGTACGCGCACCAAGCCAAAGGGCATGTCCCGCATTTCGGCCTCCGGCGTCGCCGTATCCGGGCGACGCGTCGCTCCCGGCTCCGGGAGGACGAGATGGCCGAAATCTGACGCATCTCCGGGCCGCGACCGCGGTGACGGCATATGCAGCTTCAATGGCGCTCGATTTGACATGGTCGTCGCTCATTAGACGGCGCCCGGACGCGCGTCCCGAGCAATGATTGCACTCGAATCCCGGGAACGAAAATGCTTTTCTGACTTGTTAGGCGATGAATTTTAGGATCAACTACCGAAGTCGTGGTTCCAATTAGGATAATGTTGCGTGGATGACATAGATCGAAGAATCTTGCGGGTCCTGCAGGAGTCGCCGGAGATATCGATTGTGGAGCTCGCGCGGGAGGTCGCGCTTTCGCACACCCCGTGTTGGCGGCGCGTGAAGCATCTCGAGGCGATCGGCGCCATCCAGGAGCGCGCGGTTATTCTCAATCCGAAAATCATGGGGCTCGGAATCAGCGTGTTCGCCAATGTCCGCCTTAAGGCGCATGACGAGGAGACGCTTGAGGCTCTGGAGAAGGCCGCGTGCGACTGCGCCGAAATCGTGGAGTGTTTCTCAATGAGCGGAGAGAGCGACTATATTTTGAGAGTGGTTGTGGAAAGCATTGATCGGTACGAGCAGTTCCTGAAGAAAGTGCTTTTGCATTTTCCTGGCGTCGCGGCGGTCAATTCGCATTTCGCTCTCAAGTGCGTGAAGAAGACGACGAAGCTGCCAATTTGAACCTCATTTTGAAAGAGAGTTTCCATACTGCGCATTTTACTCTAGCAGGCTGTTGAAGAGGCGCCGCGCCTGGCCTTGAGGACGGCTTCGTCGCCGTTGTGGCGTCGCCCGTGAAGAACTCTGAAAGCCGCGGATTGTGGGGCTTTCCGGCGGCTTTGCAGTATTCAATTTTGCCGGAGTGATCGGCGCAGCCCGCGATTATCTTGCAAATTGAAACGGCCGCCGAGGCGTGATTCTCTTGTCGCGAGAGGGGCGATTTGGAGATTCGCGATGCGGCCGAGAGAGCGTCGGGACAGCGGGCAGAAGGATCTCTTCCGTGCGCGCCTGGATCAGATCGTCGACATGGGCCATCCGCTGGCGAAGCTCGCTCGGTCGGTCGATTGGGGGTTTCTGGAAGAACGGTTCGGCGCGGTCTATTCGGACAAGCCCGGGCATCCGCCGCTGCCGACGCGGCTGCGGACGAATGCTCCGCATTCGCCTAGAGATGGCGGGGCTGGCGATCCTCAAGCACATGCATGACCTCTCGGACGAGGCGCTGTGCGAGCGCTGGATCGAGAACCCCTATTTCCAGTTGTTCTGCGGCGAGGAGTTTTTCCGACACAAACCGCCTTTCGACCGCTCGTCCTTGACGCGCTGGCGGCAGCGAATGGGCGAAGAGAAGCTTGTCGCGCTGATCCAGGAGAGCCTGAACGTCGCCACGCGCACGGGCGCCGCCAAGCCGGCCGACTTCGCCAAGGTCATCATCGATACCACGGTGCAGCCCAAGGCGGTCGCATTCCCCACCGACGCCAAGCTGATGCATCGCGCGCGCGAGCGGCTGGTTCGGCTGGCCAGGAAACACGGCGTCGTCCTGCGCCAGTCCTACCAACGGGTCGGCAAATACGCGCTGATCGCCCATCAGCGCTACGCCCACGCCAAGCAGTTCAAGCGGGCGAACCGGGCGCTGCGGACGTTGCGCACGTATCTCGGCCGGACCGCACGCGACATCGTTCGCAAGATCAAGGGCGACGCGGAGCTGAAAAGCGTGTTCGCCGAGCCTCTCTCGCTCGCCTGGAGGGTGCGCGATCAACGTCAGAACCAACGCGGCCGGAAAATCTATTCGCTGCACGCTCCGGAGGTCGAATGCATCGGCAAGGGCAAGGCGCATCGGCCTTACGAGTTCGGCGTCAAGGTCTCCGTCGCCACGACGCTTCATCATTCTCGCGGCGGCCAGTTCATCGCCCATGTGAAGGCGCTGCCGGGCAATCCCTATGACGGCCACACCCTCGGCGGCGTCGTGCCGGAGATGGAGGCCCAGATCGGCGCGAGCCTCTCGCGCATCGTCGCCGATCGCGGCTATCGCGGCCACAACGCCCCGCCCGAGCATAGGTTCAGGGTCTATATCTCCGGCCAGAAACGGCGCGTCACCGAAGCGATCAAACGCGACTTACGCCGCCGCTCCGCCGTCGAGCCGTGCATCGGCCATCTCAAATCCGAGCATCGGATGGGCCGCAACCACCTCGCCCATGCCGCCGGAGACGCCGCCAACGCTGTCCTCGCCGCCGCCGGCTACAACTTCCGCCGATTGCTGGCCTGGCTGGCGATCCTTTTGCGCGCCTGGCTGACCGCCGTCATCGCGACCGCCAATCCGCCCCTCGATCAGAGCGCTCTCGCGTAATCGGCGTTCTTCACAGACGACTGTGGCAGGCGAATTCGATCTCGATGGAGCCGTCGTCGAGCAGTTCGGCCGAGCCGTCGCCGGAGACTTCGTCCGTTTCGTCGAAGCCAGCCCAAGTGAAGCCGACCGACGAGCGGCTGTATTCGATATCGAGGCCGGCCTGGAGCGGGCCGAGCGCGATTTCGCCGCGGCCGTGGTCGGCGATCGTGATCATCGTCGGCCCGCAGAGGTCGAGATGATCGTGAGCCCAAATGTCTGACTCGACGATCCGCCAACGGCCGACAAGCTCGGAGTTCGCGGGCGCGCTCATGCCGGCGCCGCCAGGAGCATCGCCTTGAGCTTGTGCGCGATCGGCGTCTCCAAGCCCGCGTTGGCCAGCGCTTCCCTGGCGCACTGATTTCGTCTGGCCGTAAGAAAGTACGGAGCGCCAGGACCGCCGGCGCCGGGTGGGGTCATAAATTGCGCACCCCATCTGATAAGCTTCTTAAGGTGGCGGTCCCTCCGGAACCACGAAGATCTGACCGATATAGATCAGGCGGGGATCGCGAATCTGCGACGCATTCGCGGCGTAAATCTGACGAAAACGCATCCCATCGCGATAGAAGCGACGAGCTAAGTCCCATAGGTTGTCGCCGCGGACGACGGTCGTGGTTCGCACGTCTGTGACGACGACATCACTGGGTGGGGTTGCGGACGGCGAAGGATTGGACACTTCCGCTGACGAGATGGGGAGCGCCAGCTTCGCAGGAGGGGAAGAGTCCGGCGACGCCGGATTGGGTGCGCTTGTCGCTGTGGACACGGATTCCGTCAGAATTGCCTGAAACGGCGCTTGCGCCGCCGCTGAAGCAGCTGGGGCAGCAGGCGGCGTGGCGGCCGGATCGGCCACCTCCCCTGCCACAGCGGTGGACGCCGGCGACGGCATAGAAAGGGGCGCGGGCGACATCGCTGGCTCCGCAGAGGCGGGCTGGGCGACCAGCCCGGCTGGAGCGAGCGATCCCCCCGTCGCGGAGGGATATTGCGGATAGGAAAACGGGACCTCGGCGCGCGCCAACACGGCGCCGTTGGAACGATCGATCTCGTCCGCGCGGATAGTATAGCGGCCCGGCGACATTCCGTGCTCGATCGTCAGCGACCATTGCCGATCCTGTCCGGCCGAGGCCTCAGCGAGAAACGAGCCGTTGAGATACAGCCGAACGATCGCATTCGCCTCAGCGGAGCCCTTCACTTCGAGGCGGCCGGCCGCCGTCGCCTCGACCGTCCGCACGTACACGCGGACGGAGTCGTCGGCAGCGAGTGTGCTGGAGATCGGCGGAATACGGGCCGCGACAGCTTCCGGCGCGGGCGTCGCCGCGACTATCTTCGGCTGAGGCGACGAAGCAGTCGCCGTAGGCGTCGGCAGCAGCGGCGGGGCGTAGCGCGGCGCATCTGGCTTTTGTGCGGCGACTTCAATCGTCACCGCGTTGGAGACGACGGTTGGCGCCCCGCCGCTACGCGCCGCCAGCTCGAGACGGTGGCTGCCCACGGACAGCTGCGGCGGCAAGATGACGAACTGGCCCAACTCGTCGGCGCCGATCTCGGCAATGACGCGCCCTTCATCGCGCAGTTCCACCGCTGCCTTGGGCGTTGCATGTCCAGCGACGACTGTCTCTCCTGTCGAATCGACGCGCACGACGTCAAACCCTGGCCGCTCAGGCGCAGGTTCGATCGGCGCGGCCGCAGCCGCAGCGGTAGCCGCCTCGGCGGATTCTTGAACTGGCTGTGCAAACGTTGATGGTGTTGGCTGCGCAACGATCGGAACGTTCGGCTGAGCAATGGTTGAGGCAGGCGATCCTAACGACGAAGCCACGCCGGGGACGGCAACAGCCGATGGCGCGATCTGAGCTCCGGGCCAGACGTTGGGGAGCCTTGGCGCCAGAATTAAGCTGGCGACCGCCACCGCAGCGACGCAGATTGCTCCCGCCCAATACAACGCCTTAGCCGAATGCATGATGACTAAACCTCGCCGCGGACCCAGATTGCCGGCGACAGGAATCCCGTGGCGCTGCGACAATGCGCATCCTTACGCGTATGCATTCTGATAAGCTCGCTCAATTTAGCCGACATCCCCCGGATGACGCTCTCGCTGGGCCTAAGACTTTCACTCTTGGCGGACTTTGGCAATGCGTCGTCGTCGACGCGCGACCTTCCGTGCTTCCAAGCCGAAGACCAGCGGCCTAGCTTGCCGGTTCGAGCCGGAGCTGCCGGCGTATGGTAGGTCAGACACAAGCGATGCGTGCCTCAGGCTTAGGCTGGTCTTTGGAGGTCGCTGCGGATGGGATACGCGCGGCGCCGCACACGAAAGTCGCCGCGAAGAGGCCGATCGCGATATCGATTATGTCAGCGCGCCTTCACGTCCTCAGGCCGGGCGCGATCAGCTCTTCGATCCTCCTCGATTCACTCGGACCTTCCGTGCGGCTGGCTCAGAGGCGTGCTCGATGTCCGAGGCCGACAAGCCGAGCAGTTTTTTCGCCTCCTTGACCAAATTGGGATCGATCGCCCGCGGCTCCAGCGACAGGTCCTTGCCCAGCCGGTCCTTTATGATGCGAAAGGCCGCGATCCGGCTGTAAGGCTTATTGTTCGCCGGAATCAGATGCCACGGCGCACGTTTTGTCGAGGTTTCAGCCATCATGTCCTCGATCGCCGTTTCGTACTCCGCCCGGTGGGAGCGATTGCGGAAATCCTCGTAGGACAGTTTCCAGCGCTTCACCGGGTCGATAAGCCGATCGCGGAAGCGTCGCAGCTGTTCGTCGGGTGTAATGTGCAGGAACAGTTTGACCAGGCGGATGCCCGAGTCGACAAGCAGGCGCTCGAACTCGTTTATCTCGCGATAGGCGCGTCGCCATTCCTTTTCCGTCGCGAAGCCTTCGACGCGTTCCACCAGCACGCGCCCATACCGGGATCGATCGAAGACGACGACTTGCCCTTTCTCCGGCAAGCGTCGCCAGAAGCGCTGGAGATAGTGTTGGCGGCGACAACGGCTCGATTTCGCTCGAAGCCTGGGTCGTTTTCATCCCGACCTCTCTCGTTTCTGCAGTCTCACAGTCGCACTTGCGAGGGTGGTTGTCTGGCGGTTATCAAATCTGGGAGATGGGAGAAATCCGGGAGGTTAGGCGACGATGTTGCTTATCTAATTGATATTGCACAGACAAATAGCTTCATCCCCGACCTTGACATGGAGGGGGTCAGAGGTTCAATCCCTCTAGCGCCCACCATCTCCATCGTCGACCGGCGCGGATCGCCCGCCGTATTTCTCGCCCGCGCGAAGCTGCGTGACGGCGTAAGCGCCGAAGACTCCCGCCAACGCGAGCGCCATCCCGAACCAGGTCATCGCATAGGACAAATGGCTGTTGGGGAAGGCGACGATCGTTTCGCCGCCCTCCGGCAGTTCGGCCGGATCGGCGCCCGCATCGGCGTCGATCGAGAACGGCGCGTAACGAGACAGGCCCATCGCGCGCGCCATCGCCTCCACGTCGCGCGTGAACCATTGGCCGCTCGCCGGATTGTCGGCGGGCGTGAACCAGGTCCGGTCCTCGCTGGCGCGCATGAGCCCGACGACGACCGTTTCTCCTGCGCCCGAACCGCTCAAGGACAAGGCGGCCTTGTCCTTGCGATCCTGGGGCACGAAGCCGCGATTGACGAGAACCACCGCGCCGCTCGCTAGCCTCAGCGGCGTCATCACGAGATAGCCGGGACCGCCGTAACGCCCGCGCGGACTCCCCAGAGCGCGAAACACCAGCGCTTGCCGGCTCGCGTCATAGACGCCGGCGACATGCACATGGCGATATTCGTAATCCGTGGGATTGAGCCTCGGCCAATCGGCCTCCGCCGGCAAATCCACCGGCGCCGCGTGAACCCGCGACTCCACTGCGGCGATCAGCGCCTCCTTCCAGGCGAGGCGCTGCAACTGCCAGACGCCGAGGCTCACGAGAACGGCGACGCCCACCACGGTCGCCAGCGCCGGCGCGACCAGCGATCGAGCGCGCTGGCTCATCGGTCCTCGAGCCGCCCGGGCGCCGCCTTGTTGCTGTATTGCGAGGCGATCAGGAAGCCCTTGAGCGGCCGCAACATGCCGAGGCACACGATGAGCGTCAGCGGGACGAAAACGACCACGTAAACCCAAAGCGGCGGTTCGTAGGCGATCTCGACGGCCAGCGCGATTCCGAGCACGACGAAGCCGGCCAAAAGAGTCACCAGCACCGCCGGCCCGTCGCCGGCGTCCGCGAAGCCGTAGTCGAGGCCGCAGACGTCGCACTTGGGCGCGACGGTGAGAAAGCCGGAAAACATCCGCCCTTCGCCGCAACGCGGACAACGCCCGGCGAGGCCCGTCGAAACCGGCGAGATCGGGGGGTAGCGAGGCTCCTCAGCGGGCATGGGGGACGGCTCCCTCGCGCTTCTGCCGGCGCGCCGCGGGCCGGCGCGATCGCCTCAACCGGCCGCGCCCTCGATCGTCGCGCCCCACGAGCCCCAGACATAGATGCAGCAGAACAGGAACAACCACACGACGTCGACGAAATGCCAGTACCACGCGGCGAACTCGAAGCCGAGGTGTTGTTGCGGCGTGAACTGTCCGGCGTTGGCGCGCACGAGGCAGACGAGGAGGAAAATCGTGCCGATGATCACATGCGCGCCGTGGAAACCGGTCGCCATGAAGAACGTCGCGCCATAGATCGAATTCGAGAACGAGAATGGCGCGTGCGCGTATTCCCAGGCCTGGACGCAGGTGAAGGTCAGGCCGAGCAGGATCGTCAGCGTGAGGCCGGTCTTCAAGCCTTGGCGGTCGTTGTGCAGCAGCGCGTGATGCGCCCAGGTGACCGTCGCGCCGGACGTGAGCAGGATCAGCGTATTGAGCAGCGGCAGATTGAGAGGATCGAGAACCTCGGTCCCCTTGGGCGGCCACATGCCGCCGGTGAAGGCGACGCGTCCATATTGGATCGTTTCGTTGGAGAACAGCGAAGCGTCGAAGAACGCCCAGAACCATGCGACGAAGAACATCACTTCCGAGGCGATGAACAGGATCATGCCATAGCGAAGGCTGATCTGGACCACGCGCGTGTGATCGCCGGTTTCGGCCTCATGGACGACGTCGAACCACCACGACGCCATGACATAGAGAATGCCCGCGACGCCGACGCCGAGCAGCGGAACGCCGAAACGCCCGAGCGCCATCTCCTTGGAGTGCATCGTCAAGATGAGCCCGACAGCGATCATGAAGGCGAAGATCGATCCGACCAGCGGCCACGGACTCGGATTGACGAGATGATAATCGTGATGCGGCTTGGCGTGCGCGTCGGCCATTCGGGTCCCCTATGCGTCTTTCCGACCGGCGTTTCCGCCCGTCGGGTTGCTGCGTTTCACGGGCGCCGTCAAGCGGCGCGCGCGGTTCATAATTTCGGCTCCGAAACGCCCGTCGGCGGCGCGAGCGCAACAGGTTTCGAAGCGCTCGTCGGCGCGAAAAGCGTATAGGACAGCGTGATCGCCTCGACCTTGTCCATCGTGCGATCCTGCTCGAGGCGCGGATCGAGAAAGAACACCACCGGCAATTCGGCGCTTTCGTTTGGACCCAAGCGCTGCTCGGAAAAACAGAAGCACGAAATCTTGTCGAACCACGCGCCGGAAACCTCTGGAGTCACGTTATAGACCGCGACCGCCGAGGTCTCGCGCGCTTGGCGATTGCGCACGCGAAAGAAGACGGTCGCCGTGGCGCCGGTGCGCAACCTCACCGAATCGACTTCCGGCTCGAAACTCCAATCGAGTCCGGGCGCGACATTGGCGTCGAAACGAACCGTGAGCGTCCGCTCGCCCTTGACGCCCGAGTTGGCCGTAGCGACCTGCGTCGTTCCCGCGAAGCCGGTCGCCTTGCAGAACGCCGCGTAGAGCGGGACCGCCGCATAGGCGGCGCCGATCATCGCCAGCGCCGACAACGCCACGATCGCGCCGACGCGCCGGTTCCCCTGCCGTTGATGGGATGGAGAGCGGGTTCCCATGGCGCGCTTCACGGCATCGGCCGCAGGGCGTTCGGCCCGAGCTTGACGATCGTAATCGCGTAAAAGAGCGCGGCGAGAAACGCGACGCTGAGGCCGATGGCAAAATTGCGGCGGCGTCGATTACGCAATTGGTCGGCCGTAAGCGCGACGTTCGATTGCAGCGTTTTGTCGTCCATCGAAATTCCCCTCACAGGCCCCAGCGCTCGATGAGCCCGAATCCATGCTCGACGACGAGCAAGGCGACGAGAAGAAAGAGATAGAATATCGAGTAGCCGAACAATTGCATCGCCGCCGTGGTCGCCGGCGATCCCTCACGCGTGCGATAGACGCGCGCCGCCATGACCACCATGCCGACGCCCGAGGCGATCGCCGCCGCGCCATAGAGACGCCCGCCCAGACCGGTGAGCCAGGGTGCGACGCCGAGCGGCGCCAGCAGAAGCGAATAGACCAGGATTTCGAGACGCGTGCGCGACGGCCCCTTGACATTGGGCATCATCGGCACGCCCGCGCGCTCGTAATCGCGGCTCTTGACCAACGCAAGCGCCCAAAAATGCGGCGGCGTCCAGACGAATATGATGGCGAAGAGCAGCAGGCTGTCGAAGGTGACGCCGCCGCTCGCCGCCGCGTAGCCGACGACGGGGGGCAAGGCCCCGGCGGCGCCGCCGATCACGATGTTCTGCGGCGTCGAACGCTTCAGCCACATCGTGTAGACCACGACATAGAAAAAGATCGTGAAGGCGAGCAGGCCCGCGGCGAGAAAATTGGCCGCGGCGGCGAGCGTCAGGACCGCGAAAAACGCCAAGGTCAGGCCGAAATACAGCGCCTCGCCGGGATCGACGAGGCCCGAGGGAATCGCGCGCGACCGGGTCCTCGCCATCAGCGCGTCGATATCGGCGTCCCACCACATATTGAGCGCGCCGGCGGCCCCCGCGCCGACCGCAATGGCGAGCAGCGAGGCGAATCCGATGATGGGGTGAATGGGCTCGGGCGCGCACAGCATGCCCGCCAGGGCGGTGAGGACGACGAGCGACATCACCCTCGGCTTGAGCAGCGACACGAATTCGCGCGGCCCCGAGACATAGCCGATGATCGCCGCGTCGAGACGGGAACTGTCTTGGCCAAGCATGCTCATAAACGTGACTTTGCGAATTCGCGCGTTCTTCGAACTGAACGCGCAGCGTTCCAGCCGCCTGTGCGAGACGGCTGGATCAAGATCAGTGATCGAAGCCCGTGATGCGCGGCAGGGTCTCGTATTGGTGGAACGGCGGCGGCGACGGCAACGTCCATTCCAAGGTCGTCGCGCCGACGCCCCACGGATTGTCGCCGGCCACGCGCTTGCGCGCGAACGCGTCATACACGGTGTAAAGGAAGACGAGCGTCGCCACGCCGGCGACATAGGCGCCGATCGACGAGACGAAATTCCACTGCCAGTAGGCGTCGGGGTAATCGACGTACCGCCGCGGCATGCCGGCCAGACCGAGGAAATGCTGCGGGAAGAACGTCAAGTTGATGCCGATGAACAGCAGCCAGAAATGCAGTTTGGCGAAACGCTCGTCATACATATAGCCGGTCATCTTGGGGAACCAATAATAGAACCCGGCGAAGATCGAGAACACCGCGCCGAGCGACATCGTGTAATGGAAGTGCGCGACGACATAGTAGGTCTCGTGCAGCGCGCGATCGACGCCCGCGTTGGCGAGCACGACGCCGGTGACGCCGCCGATCGTGAACACGAAGATGAACCCGATCGCCCATACCATCGGCGCGCGCAGCGAGATCGACCCGCCCCACATCGTCGCGATCCAGGAAAACACCTTCACGCCCGTCGGCACCGCGATGACCATCGTCGCGAACACGAAATAGCGCTGCGTATTGAGCGACAGACCCACCGTGTACATGTGGTGCGCCCAGACGAGGAAGCCGACCGCGCCGATCGCCACCATTGCATAGACCATGCCGAGGTAGCCGAACACCGGCTTGCGCGAGAAGGTCGAGATGATCTGGCTGATGATGCCGAAGCCCGGCAGGATCAGGATGTAGACTTCGGGATGGCCGAAGAACCAGAACAAATGCTGGAACAGTATCGGATCGCCGCCGCCGGCCGGATCGAAGAAGGTGGTGCCGAAATTGCGGTCGGTCAGCAGCATCGTGATGCCGCCAGCCAGAACCGGCAGCGACAGCACCAACAGGAACGCCGTCACCAACACCGACCAAACGAATAGCGGCATGCGATGCATCGTCATGCCCGGCGCGCGCATGTTGAAGATCGTCGTGATGAAATTAATGGCGCCGAGAATCGACGAGGCGCCGGCCAAATGCAGCGATAGAATGACGAAATCCATCGCCGGTCCCGGCGTGCCGACCTTCGACGAGAACGGCGGATAAAGGACCCAGCCGCCGCCGAAGCCGTGCATGCCCGGCGAGCCCTCGACGAACATCGATATGAGGAGCAGCGTGAACGAGGCGGGCAGCAACCAGAAGGAGATGTTGTTCATGCGCGGGAACGCCATGTCGGGCGCTCCGATCAACAGCGGCACGAACCAATTGCCGAACCCGCCGATCAGCGCCGGCATCACCATGAAAAAGATCATGATGACGCCGTGGGCCGTGATGAACACGTTGTACATGTTCTTGGCGGCGTCGATCGAGCCGTCGCCGGCGAGGATCGCCGAAATCACCGGGAAGATCTTGAGGCCCGGCTCCATCAACTCCATGCGAATCGCGCCGGAAAGCGCGGAGCCGATCAAGCCCGCGATCACCGCAAAGATCAGATAGAGGGTGCCGATATCCTTGTGATTGGTCGAGAAGAGATATCGGCGCCAGCCGGTGGGGTGGCCATGCCCGTCATCCGCATGACCCTCATCGTGAATTGCCGCGTCGGTCGCCATGAAACCCTTCCCTCGAGACACTTTTGTTTTGCGTAAGTCGCCGAATCCTCGCGAGCGCGGCCTACTGGCGAACAGAGGCGGCGTCGGAGTTCGCCAGTCGGATCGCGCTTCCCGTCGCGGCGAATTTCTTCTTCGAATCGAGGAGCCAAGCCTGATACTTGTCTTCGCTTACGACCCGGAAGGCGATCGGCATGAACGCGTGATCCTTGCCGCAGATTTTCGAGCATTGGCCGTAATAGACGCCCTCGCGATCGGCCTTGAACCAGGTCTCGTTGAGGCGGCCGGGAACCGCGTCGATGCGGACGCCGAACGACTGGACGACGAACGAATGAATCACGTCGGTGGCGGTGATCTGCAGCCGCACCACCTTATTGACGGGAATCACGGCCTCGTTGTCGACCGAGAGCAGCCGAATGTCGCCGTTTTCCGGCTTCAGGTCGGCGGCTTCCTTCATGTAGGATTCAAAGGAAAAGTCGCCTTGGTCCTTCGGATAGGCGTAGGCCCAATGCCATTGCGACGCCGTCACCTTGATCGTCACGTCGGCCGGCGGAATCGTCAGCTGCATCGTCAACAATCGGAACGACGGCATCGCGATGACCACGAGAATCATCACCGGCAGGATCGTCCAGGCCACTTCGAGACCGGCGTGATGGGTGGTCTTCGAGGGCGTCGGATTGGCTTTTTCGTTGAACTTCCAGACGACGAAGACCAGCAGAGCCAGAACGAAGAGGCAAATCAAGATGATCACCGGCAACAGGATCGAATTGTGAAACCATTGAAGGTAGCGGGCGAGTTCGGTGACCGGCTGCTGAAATCCGATCTGGCCCGGTTCGGCGTGTCCGTAACTGTCGGCCGAGGCGGCCGAGGCCGAGAATAACCCGACGAGAGCGCTCCCCGCCCACACAACGATCGGGGGCAACTCAATTCGTCCGCATGCCTTCATTTCCCGCCCCGTTCCTCTTGCTTTCGCTCTAAAGAGCGCCCCTAGCGCCTATCGCCGCGGCCCTGTTCGCGACGCTTTGCCGCAATCACTGCGACATCATACCGCATTCTCGCGTTTTGCAAACCACAAAGACGCCACGACGCGATGGCGGCGCGGCGCCGGCGGCGCGGATCGAGTCGCGCCTTGACAGCGACAGGACTTTTGATACGCCATGCCCTCGATCGACGAACAGACAGCGGTGTTCATGGTTTGGGTCTTTCCCGACGGCGGGATCGGAGCGGGAAGAGCGACTCGGCTGGTCGGCGCCGCGATTCTCGGGCTTTGCGCATTGGCGCTTGGCCACGATCCGTCGCCTGCGCGGGCTGCGGTCACGGATAAACACGGCGCATGGGAAACGCGCTGCGAAACGCCGCCCGGCGCGGCCTCGCAGCAATGCGCGATCGTCCAGAGCGTCGTCGACGAGGACAGGCCCAACATCACCCTGGTCGTCATCGCCCTGAAGACGGCCGACCACAAGAGCCGATTGCTGCGCGTCATCGCGCCGCTGGGCGTGCTGATTCCGACGGGCCTCGGCTTGAAGCTCGACCAAGACGATTTCGGGCGCATGAGTTTCGTGCGCTGCCTTCCCAACGGATGCGTCGCCGAGGTCGTGCTCGAAGACAAGGTGCTGGAAAAGATGAAGACCGCGCAAACCGTGACCTTCGTTCTCTTCCAGACGCCCGAGGAAGGAATCGGCGTGCCGGCGTCGCTCGCGGGCTTCAAGGAAGGTTTCGAGCAATTGCCTTGACCTTCCCGCCTTGCGGAAGTGAATTTTGCTATAGATCGCCAATCTGCCAGCCGGAGCGTGAATCGATGATTGCGAGCGCCTTTCCCAAAAACCTGCGATTCGCCATGGTTCTCTGCGCGGCGGGACTTTGCGGCGCCTGCAGTTCGATGGAAAACATCATCTCGCCGTCGCTAAACGCCAAACCGGCCGCCGTTGCCGCGGCCCAGGACAGCAGCCATGCGTCCGAGTCGGACAAACTCGTCCGTTTGCCGCTGAGCCCGCAGGATCTCGACTGTCCAACCGTCGACGTCCAGGACGGCGCCGCATCCCTTCGCGTCGGCGGAACCGAGAACGCCTCGGTTCGTTACCAATTCGACATCGCGCAGACCGCCCGCGAATGCGCCCCGCAGGGCGACAAATTCAGCCTCAAGGTCGGCGTTTCCGGCCACCTGCTGATCGGTCCCGCCGGTTCGCCCGGCGCCTACAGCGCGCCGCTGCGAATCACCGTGCGCCGCGAGGTCGACCAGAAGCCGGCCTATTCGAAGACATACAAGATCGAGGCGAACACCGCAGGCGGCTCGGAGGCGCTGTTCCAATTTGTTTCCGAGCCGATCATCCTGCCGATGACGCGCACCGAATTGGCCGACGATTACTCGATCATCATCGGTTTCGACACCGGCCACGCCGCCGAGGTCGCGCACCCGCGCAAGCGACGTCCCGCGCCGGCGAACGACGCGCATTGACAAAGCGGCCGGCTTCGGGCTTGTTCTCCCGGTCAGATTAAGACACCCAGCGGAAGAGACCGGAAAAGTTCGTTCTTTCCGGCGCCGAAGGCGCAACCGCCCCGGAAACGCTCAGGCCGATGGACCGTTGGGTGATGACGCTCTGGAAAGCGGCGGGCGCTTCTTTCGCGCCGGCCCACCGACGGGGGTAACCGCCATTCGATGGCGGGAAATCTCTCAGGTCACGAGACAGAGGGGGCGCCGCCGAGAGTTCGATCGCGTAAGGCGTTCGAGCTTTGGGTGGTCGCTCTCTTGCTTGTGACCGGTGGACCATGTCGGAATCCGCGATCCTACGCACCCCCCTTCACGCGCTGCACGTCGAGCTGGGCGCACGGATGGCGCCGTTCGCCGGCTATGAAATGCCGATCCAATACAAATCGGGAATTCTCGCCGAACATCTGCAGACGCGCGCCAGTGCCGGACTGTTCGACGTCTCGCACATGGGCCAGGCGCGGCTCGACGGCGCCGATCACGCGACGACCGCGCGCGCGCTCGAGCGCCTGTGCCCGGCCGATATCCTCGCACTCGCCCCCGGACGGCAGCGCTACACGCAATTCCTCAACGCTGACGGCGGCGTCGTCGACGATCTGATGGTCACGCGGCCTCCCGGCGCGGACGGACGGCTGAACCTCGTGGTCAACGCCGCGCGCAAGGCGGTCGATTTCGCGCTTCTCGACGCGGCCTTGCCGGCCGACGTGCGCCTGACGAGGCTCGACGAAGCGGCGCTGATCGCGGTGCAAGGCCCGGCCGCCGCGCGCGCGCTGGCGCGCCTGGCGCCGGGGAGCGAAATCGCCGCGATGCCGTTCATGAGCGTGCGGCCGATCCGGTTTGAAACCTTCGAAACGCAGGTTTCGCGGTCCGGCTATACCGGAGAAGACGGCTTCGAGATTTCCCTGCCGGCGGGCGAGGCCGAAGCCTTCGCGCGCCGCCTGCTTCGCGAGAGTGAAATCGAGCCGATCGGCCTCGGCGCGCGCGATTCGCTGCGCCTCGAAGCGGGCCTCTGTCTCTATGGCCACGAACTCGACGAGACGATCGATCCCATCGAAGCGGGCCTCGCCTGGTCGATCCAGAAACGGCGCCGCGTCGAGGGCGGATTTCCCGGCGCCAGGCGAGTTCAGGCCGCGCTCGCCGATGGTCCCGCCCGCCGCAGGGTGGGAATCCGGCTCGACGGGCGCGCGCCCGCGCGCGAAGGCGCTGAAATCATCAGCGCGTCGGGCGAAAAGATCGGCCGCGTGACCTCGGGCGGATTCGGGCCGAGCGTCGGCGCGCCGATCGCCATGGGTTACGTCGAAAGCGCCGCGGCGACGCTCGGCGCGCGGCTCGCGCTGCTGGTGCGCGGCAAACCGCTCGATGCGCGCATCGCCCCCCTGCCCTTCCACCCGCACGCTTACTATCGCGGCTGACGATTCACCTGGAAAAAAGGAAAGAGCCGATGTCGGAAATCCGCTTCACCAAAGACCATGAATATGTCCGCGTCGACGGCGACGTCGGCACGGTGGGAATCAGCGATCACGCGCAGCAGCAATTGGGCGACGTGGTCTTCGTCGAATTGCCGGCGCTCGGCGCGAAGTTCGATAAAGGCGCGGGCGCGGCGGTGGTCGAAAGCGTCAAGGCGGCGAGCGACATATTCGCCCCGGTTTCCGGCGAGGTCGTCGCCGTCAACGGCGATGTCGACGCCGAACCCGGTCTGATCAATCAGGACGCGCTCGGCCGCGGCTGGATCATGAAGATCAAGCTCGCCGACCCAAAAGAACTCGACGGGCTGATGAACCAATCGGACTACGACGCTTTCCTCCAGACTCTCGCGTGATCCGCCATGCGCTATCTCCCGCTCGACGCTTCCGATCGCGCCCTCATGCTCGCCCGGGTCGGCGCCGCTGACATTGACGCGCTTTTTTCCGATATTCCCGCCGACAAGCGATTGTCCGCGCTCCTCGACATGCCCGGGAGCATGAGCGAACTCGAGGTCGAACGCGCGTTGACGACGATGGCGGCGCGCAACGTCGCGGCCGGCTCCGTGCCGTTTTTCCTCGGCGCCGGCGCCTATCGCCACCACATTCCCGCGAGCGTCGATCACCTGATCCAGCGATCGGAATTCCTGACGAGCTACACGCCCTATCAGCCCGAAATCGCGCAAGGGACCCTGCAAGCGCTTTTTGAATTTCAGACGCAAGTCGCGGCGCTGACCGGCATGGAAGTCGCCAACGCCTCGATGTACGACGGCTCGACCGCCTGCGCCGAGGCGATGCTGATGGCGCATCGCTTGACGCGGCGCAAGAAGGCGGTGCTCTCCGGCGGGCTCCATCCGCAATATTCCGACGTCGCCGCGACGCTCGCCGAGATGGCGGGCGACGAAATCGTCCGGATGTCGCTCGACGTTCGCGCCTCGGAGGACATCGGCGCTGAGATCGACGATTCGACGAGCTGCGTGATCGTGCAGACCCCGGATTTCTTCGGCAATTTGCGCGACCTCGCGCCCATCGCCGCCGCCGCGCACGCCAAGGGCGCGCTGCTCGTCGCCGTCTTCACCGAAGCGGTTTCGCTCGGCGCCGTGCGCTCGCCCGGCGAGATGGGCGCCGACATCGTCGTCGGCGAAGGCCAGTCCATCGGCAACGCGCTCAATTTCGGCGGCCCCTATCTCGGGCTGTTCGCCGCCCATCTCAAGCACGTGCGGCAAATGCCGGGACGTTTGGCGGGCGAAACCTTGGATGCCGACGGCCGGCGCAGTTTCGTGCTGACGCTTTCGACGCGCGAGCAACATATTCGTCGGGAAAAGGCGACCAGCAACATCTGCACCAACTCGGGCCTGTGCGCGCTCGCGTTCTCCATCCATCTGACCTTGCTCGGCGAGGCCGGCTTGCGCCGCCTCGCCAGGGTCAATCACGCCCATGCGGTCGACCTCGCCGAACGGCTCGGCGCGATCGGCGGGGTGAGCATGCTCAACGAGACGTTCTTCAACGAATTCACCATTCGCACGCCGCGAAACGCGCGCGCGCTGGTCGAGGACCTAGCGAGTCGCGGCGTGATCGGCGGCCTGCCGGTTTCACGCCTCGCGCCGGACGCCGGGCTCGACGACCTTCTCGTGGTCGCGGCGACGGAACTCAACAGCGCCGCGGATCGCGCGGCCTATGCGGCCGCGTTGGCGCAATGCCTGTGAGCCGCGCGCCTCTCATCGAATCAAGGAGAGACCTATGAACATCCAAGGCCGCCCGACCCGGCCAACTCAAGCGAGCCCGGCGCGTCGCGGCTCTTTCACCGGCAACCGCGCCCTCGACATGGAGGAGGCGCTGATCTTCGAAACCGGGAGACTGGACGCGAGCGGAGTCGATATCGAACATCCCGCGCCCTTCGCCTCGCGGCTCGGCGGCCACGCCCGCGCCGGCGAAATCGGCCTTCCCGGCCTCACCGAGCCGGAGGCCGTGCGTCATTACGTGCGCCTGTCGCGCAACAATTACTCGATCGACGCCGGGCTTTATCCGCTCGGCTCCTGCACGATGAAGCACAATCCGCGCCTCAACGAGAAAATGGCGCGCCTGCCGGGCTTTTGCGACGTTCATCCGCTCCAGCCAATCTCGACCGTTCAGGGCGCGCTCGAACTGATCGACACGCTGGCGCGCAAGCTGCTGACGATGACCGGCATGAGCGCGGTCGCAATGTCGCCGAAGGCGGGCGCGCATGGCGAATTGTGCGGCATGATGGCGATCAAGGCCGCGATCGCGGCGCGCGGCGAAGAAAAGACACGCAATGTCGTGCTCGTTCCGGATTCCGCGCACGGCACCAATCCCGCCTCGGCCGCGCTCATCGGCTTTTCCGTGCGCGCCGTGCCCGCCGGCGCCGACGGCGTGGTGAGCGCGCAAAGCGTGCGCGCGGCGCTCGGCCCGGACGTCGCCGCCATCATGCTCACCAATCCCAATACGTGCGGCTTGTTCGAGCGCGACATCGTGGGAATCGCGGACGCGATGCACGAAGCGGGAGCTTATTTTTACTGCGACGGCGCGAATTTCAACGCCGTCGTCGGCAAGACGCGGCCCGGCGATCTCGGCGTCGACGCCATGCACATCAATTTGCACAAGACCTTCTCGACGCCGCACGGCGGCGGCGGTCCCGGCGCGGGCCCGGTGGTCTTTTCCGAACGCCTCGCCTCCTTCGCGCCGGTCCCCTTTGTCGTGAGCGGCGGCGAAGCGCTGGGGCTCGTCGAACACGCGGGGGACAGCCGGGCGTTCGGCCGGATGAGCGCCTTCCACGGCCAGATGGGAATGTTCGTGCGCGCGCTCGCCTTCATTCTGTCGCACGGCGCCGACGGGCTGCGGCAGGCCTCGGAGGACGCGGTCCTCGCCGCCAATTACGTTCGCGCCTCGCTCGGCGATCTGATGTCCGCGCCGTTCGGCGAGCGGACCTGCATGCACGAGGTGTTGTTCGACGATCGTTGGCTCAAGGACAGCGGCCTGACGACGCTCGATTTCGCCAAGGCGATGATCGACGAGGGCTACCACCCGATGACGGTCTATTTCCCGCTGGTGGTTCATGGAGCGATGTTGATCGAACCAACCGAATCGGAGTCGAAGGCGAGCCTCGACCTCTTCATCATGACCTTGCGAGATTTGGCGATGAGCGCGCTCGCGGGCGAACGCGAGCGCTTCGTCGATGCGCCCCTCGACGCCCCACGCCGACGCCTCGACGAAACGCGCGCCGCCCGTCAGCCGATTCTGCGCTGGACGAAGCCCGCGCCGGCGTGAACGGGCAAAGAATCGGCCCACGCGGCGTCGTTGGCGGCTTGGCGCCGCGCGCGCTTGCCCGCATACTGCGACGGCATGCGTTCCAACCGGCAGGAAAGGCCGAGCGATGGTCGGTCAGAGGATGGCTCGAACGGGAGCGCTGATTGTCGCGGGTCTATTCGTCCTCGCGGGCCCCCTGTTTCTCGCGCCGAGCCTGGCGCAGCAAGCGCCGGCCGCGTCGCCGAGCCCTGCGCCGGCGGCCGCATCGCCAGTCGCGACCCCCGCTCCGGCGGCGCCCGCCAGCCCGACGCCGGCCGTCTCGGCGACGCCCGTTCCCACTCCATCGCCCTCGACGAGCCCGACGCCGGCGCCGAGCCCGACGCCCGGAAACCCCGATGCGACAAAGCCCGGCGAGAGCGGCTCGATGGGAGAGACGATCGAACTCGTCCCTCGCCCGGCCGCCTTGATCGAGGGAAGGGCCAATCGCGACGAGGTCTTCGGCGCCATCATCGGCTCGATCGGCCAGATCCGTACGGAAATCGCCAAGGCCGGGCTCAAAGCCGCGGGTCGGCCGATCGCGATTTTCCTGGAAGCGGACGACGTCGGATTCAAGTATCGAGCCGCCATTCCGCTCGAATCGATTCCGGAAGGCAAGACCGCGCTCTCCGATGCGGTTACGTTGGGGCTGACGCCGGTCGGCAAAGCGATGCGCTTCGAACACCGCGGCGCTTACGACGACATCGACGCGACCTATGAGGCGATCACCGCCTATCTCGACGAAAAAGGCGTCGACGCGCAAGACACCTTCATTGAAGAATATCTCAACGACGTCAAAACGGCGGACGACCCGAATCTGCAGGTCGACATTTTCGTCCTGCTGAAATGAGAGACGTCGCGGCGGCGGTCGTCTTCGACCTCGACGGCACGCTCACGGACTCTGGTCCCGGCATCTTGCGATCGACGCAGCTGGCGCTCGAGCGGATGAACGCGGGCGGCGGGGCCGATTTTGCCGTTCCCGCCGTGACGGAGTTGAGCTGGATCATCGGCCCGCCCCTGCAAGACAGCTTCGTCAAGCTCGTCGGCGCCGATCGCGCCCCGGCGTTGCTCGCCTTTTTTCGCGAGCGTTATTCGACGGTCGGCCTGTTCGAGAATTCGCTCTACGACGGCGTCGTCGAGGCGCTCGAGCGTCTGACGGCGCTCGATTATCGCCTGTTCGTCGCGACATCGAAAGCCGAGCCTTACGCCCGGCGAATTCTCGATCACTTCGGCCTCGCCAAGTATTTCATCCAGATCTACGGCGCCGAAATGGACGGTCGGCGTTCCGCCAAGAGCGAATTGCTGACCTATCTCTTGGGCCGCGAGCGCATCGGCGCGACCCAACGGGTCGTCATGATCGGCGACCGCAGGCACGACGCGCTGGGCGCGCGCGCCGTCGGCATTCCCGCGATCGGCGCGCTTTGGGGCTATGGCGACGCCGAGGAACTCGCGGATGCGGGCGCCGATCCGCTGATCGAAACGCCCAGACAAATTCCCGCGGCGGTCGCCGCGGTTTTCGGGCGAGCCGAATAGCGCCCGGAATGGCGCGGCCCGGTCACACGTGCCCGACCACCGCCTTGGGATGATAAGGCTCCTCGAGCCGCGCGATGGTTTTCGCGTCGAGCTGCAGCGACAGAGCCGCGACCGCGTCGTCGAGATGATGCGGCTTGGAGGCGCCGACGATCGGCGCCGTGACGTAAGGCTTGGAGAGAACCCAGGCCAGCGCCACGATCGCCGGCTTGACGCCGAATTTGCCCGCGACCTCCCCGACCCGGCGCCGGATCGCCTCGTCCTGGCGCGAGCCGAGGCCGAGCGCGCGGGTGTAGGCGTCGGTGCGCCCGCGCACGGTCGACGCCCCCTCGCCGAGTCCGGAGCCCGCGAGATAGCCGCGCGCCAGCGGCGACCAGGGGATGACGGCGATTCCCTGGTCGGCGCAGAATTTCATCATCTCGCGCTCCTCTTCGCGATAGACGAGATTGTAGAAATTCTGCATCGAGACGAATTCGACGTGGCCACGCTCCCTTGCGATCGAGATCATGCGCGCGAATTGCCAGGTCCACATCGACGACGCTCCGACATAAAGCGCCTTGCCCGCGCGCACGACGTCGCTCAGCGCCTCGACGGTCTCCTCGATCGGCGTCTCGTAGTCGAAGCGATGGATCTGATAGAGATCGACATAGTCCGTGCCGAGGCGCTTCAGCGAGGCGTCGATCGCCTCCATGACGTGCTTGCGCGACAGGCCGCGCGCGTTGACGCCGGGCCCCATCGGATTGAACAGCTTGGTGGCGATGACCACTTCGTCGCGGCGTGCGAAGTCCTTGATCGCGCGACCCAGGATCTCCTCGCTGGCGCCCGCCGAATACATGTCGGCCGTGTCGAAGAAGTTCACGCCCAGCTCGAGCGCCCGCTTGATGAAGGGACGCGCGGCCTCCTCCTCCAGCACCCAATCCCGCCACTTCGTCGAACCGTAGGTCATGCAGCCGAGGCAGAGCCTCGAAACCTTCATGCCCGTCTTGCCAAATCGTACGTAATCCATTGTTCTTCGCCTTGCTGATGGACGCAGCGCGCCCGGGCGCCGCGCGCGGGAAAGCTGCGCCGTTCGGCGCGAAAGTCAATCGCCGCAGCCATTGCGCATTTTCACGAGAGCGTGTTTACGGGCCGAGCGCGTCTGGCGCGCGGCGACGCGGTCACAAGCTTGCCGCCGCGCGCGCCGCCTGGTCGTACTGGCCGGAAAGGGCGCGCAGGCGCGCCGCCATTTTCGAGAGCCTGCCCTCCTCGAAGCCCATAGTCTTGACCGGCTCGACCAGCAGCCGCTCGCGAATTTCGCGATAGGCGCGGCAGGCCGCCTCGCCGCGCTCGGTTGCCGCGACGATCTTCTCCTTGGCGACGATCTCGCTTTTCACCAGCCCCAGGCGCTCCAGCTTCTTGATCGCGTAGGCGACGAGATGGGTGTCCTCGATGGCGAGGACGAGGCAGATGTCGGCCTGCCGCTTGCCCCGCTCGCGGTGGTTGATCGAATGCAGCACCATCACGTCGGTCGGCGACAGATCGGGAAAGCCGGCGGCGGCCATCGCGCGCGCGATCCAGCGCAGGAAGGCGTGGCTGGCGAGGATGAGGCCGAATTCGAATTCCGACAGCGCCGGGCTCGCGCCGGCCGCCAGATGGGCCGACGAGACGATCGGCCCCAAGCCTTGCGGCTCCGCGCCCGAGCTATCCGGCGACTTGGCCATGAACGCCCTCGACCCATTGCGATATCGACGATTTATCGATAACTTATCAGCAATGTCAAACCGAGGCGGCGCGCCGACCAGGATTTGCGGGAGTTTCACGTGGCCAAAAGCGCTTCGCGGGGAAAAGACGTCCGATCCGCGGCCAAACGCTGGGATTTCTGGATCGATCGCGGCGGCACCTTCACCGACGTCATCGGGCGCGATCCGCTAGGGCGGCTCCACGCGCGCAAGCTGCTTTCGGAAAGTCCCGCCTATGCCGACGCCGCCGTGCAGGCGATTCGCGGTCTCCTCGGCCTCGCGCCCGGCGCGCCGGTTCCCGGGGGCGCGATCGGCGTCGTCAAGATGGGCACGACGGTCGCCACCAACGCGCTGCTCGAGCGCCGCGGCGAGCGCACGCTGCTGGTGACGACGAAGGGGTTTCGCGACGCGCTGGAGATCGGCTATCAGGCGCGCCCAAAAATCTTCGCCCGCAACATCGTCAAGCCGGAGCAGCTCTATTCCGGCGTCGTCGAGATCGCCGAGCGCGTTCTCGCCGACGGAACCGTCGAGGCCGCGCCGGACCTTGACGTCGTCCGCGCCGAACTCGCGGCCGCGAAGGCGAGCGGCTTCGCGGCCGTCGCCATCGTCTTCATGCACGCCTATCGTTACCCCCGGCATGAGCGCGAGGTCGCGCAGGTCGCGCGCGCGCTGGGCTTCGCCCAGGTCTCGGTCAGCCATGAATGCTCGCCGCTGATCAAGCTGGTCGGGCGCGGCGACACCACCGTCGTCGACGCCTATCTCTCGCCGATTCTCGCGCGCTACGTCGCGCGCGTTTCGCAAGCGCTCGACGCCAAGCGGACCGGCGCGCGGGTGATGTTCATGATGTCGTCGGGCGGCCTGACCGCCGCCGAACTGTTCGCCGGCAAGGACGCGATTCTGTCGGGGCCGGCGGGCGGCGTCGTGGCGATGGCGCAGACCGGACGCAGCGCCGGATTTGGCGAAGTCATCGGCTTCGACATGGGGGGAACCTCGACCGACGTCGCGCATTTCGACGGAACCTACGAACGCGCCTTCGAGACCGAGGTCGCGGGCGTGCGCATGCGCGCGCCGATGATGATGATCCACACCGTCGCGGCGGGCGGCGGATCGATCCTGCATTTCGACGGCGCACGCTTTCGCGTCGGTCCGGATTCGGCGGGCGCCGATCCCGGACCCAAATGCTATCGGCGCGGCGGTCCGCTCGCGATCACCGACGCCAACGTCATGACGGGCAAGTTGATCCCCGACTATTTTCCCAAAATTTTCGGCGCCGGTCAGGATCAGCCGCTCGATGCGGCGAGCGTTCGGACAGCCTTCGAAGCGCTAGCCGGCGAAGTGGGCGACGGGCGCAGCCCCGAGGAGGTCGCCGACGGCTTCATCGCCATCGCCGTCGCCAAAATGGCCGAGGCGATCAAGAAGATCTCCGTCGCGCGCGGCTACGACGTCACCCGCTATGCGCTCAATTGCTTCGGCGGCGCGGGCGGCCAGCACGCCTGCGACGTCGCCGACGCCTTGGCGATCAAGACGGTGCTGATCCATCCGTTGTCGTCCCTGCTTTCGGCCTATGGCATGGGCCTGGCCGACATCAGCGCCCATCGCGGTCAGGGCGTCGAGGAGCCGCTGAACGAAGAGGCGTTGGCGCGGCTCGCCGGCCTCGTCGACAGGCTCGGCGAGGCGGCGGCGAAGGAAGTCGCGTCACAAGGCGTCGCGCGCGAGGCGGTCAAGCTGCGCCCGCGCGCGCAACTGCGCTACGCCGGCTCCGACACCGCGCTCGAAGTCGAATATCGCGGCCTCGCCGCGATGCGCCGCGCCTTCGAGAAGGCGCACAAGGCGCGCTTCGGCTTCATCGACCGCGCCAAGGCGCTCGTCATCGAGGCGGTCAATGTCGAGGCGGTCGGCGGCGCGGCGCGATTTTCCGAGCGCGCGCGGCCGATCCGCCCGGCCGCCGCGCCGGTTCCCGAACGCTCGACGCAATTCTTCTCGAACGGCGCATGGCGCGAGGCCGGCGTGTTCGTGCGCGACAAGATTCCGCGCGGCGCCCATGTCGCCGGCCCGGCGCTGATCATCGAACCGCACCAGACCATCGTCGTCGAAGAGGGTTGGCGCGCGGAAATCACCGCCAAGAATCACGTCGTGCTGCGGCGAATCAAGGCGGCGACGCGGCGCGAGGCGATCGGCGCCAAGGTCGATCCCGTCATGTTGGAGATCTTCAACAATCTCTTCATGTCGATCGCCGAGCAGATGGGCGTGACGCTGCAGAACACCGCCTATTCCGTCAACATCAAGGAGCGCCTCGATTTCTCCTGCGCGGTGTTCGACGCGCAAGGGCGCCTGGTCGCCAACGCGCCGCACATGCCGGTGCATCTGGGCTCGATGGACCGCTCGGTCGAGACGATCATCCGCCTCAACGACGGCCGTATCCGCGCCGGCGACGTCTTCGCGCTCAACGCGCCCTATAACGGCGGCACGCATCTGCCTGACATCACCGTCTGCACGCCGGTGTTCGACGATTCGGGCGAGACGATCCTGTTCTGGGTCGCCTCGCGCGGCCATCACGCCGACATCGGCGGCATCGCGCCGGGATCGATGAGCCCGCGCGCGACCGACATCCTGGAGGAAGGCGTCTATATCGACAATTTTCTCCTGGTCGAGCGCGGCCGCTTTCGCGAGAAGGAGCTTTACGAGCTGCTGGCGAGCGGCCCGTACCCCGCGCGCAATCCGCTGCAGAACGTCAACGACCTCAAGGCTGAGATCGCCGCCAACGAGAAGGGCGCGCGGGAACTCCGCCGCATGGTCGAAGCCTTCTCGCTGGAGACCGTGCAGGCCTACATGGGCCACGTCCAGGACAACGCCGCCGAAAGCGTGCGCCGCGTAATCGACCGGTTGAAGGACAGCGAATTCTCGACCGAGACCGATCAGGGCGCGATCATCAAGGTGAAGATTTCGGTCGATCGCGATGCGCGCGAGGCGACGGTGGATTTCACCGGCACCTCGCCGCAGCAGCCGACGAATTTCAACGCGCCCGAGCCCGTGGCTCGCGCGGCGGTGCTCTATGTCTTCCGCGTCATGGTCGACGACGAAATCCCGATGAACGCGGGATGCCTGCGGCCGATCCGCATCATTATCCCCGAGGGCTCGATGCTGAGCCCGCGCTATCCCGCGGCGGTGGTCGCCGGCAACGTCGAGACCAGCCAGGCCGTCACCGACACGCTGTTCGGCGCGCTTCATGCGCTGGGTTCGGCCCAGGGCACGATGAACAACCTTACTTTCGGCGACGCGCGCTATCAATATTACGAAACGATCTGCTCAGGCGCGCCCGCGGGGCCGGGCTTCAACGGCGCCAGCGGCGTGCACACCCACATGACCAATTCGCGCCTGACCGACCCGGAAGTGCTGGAGCAGCGCTTTCCCGTCGTGCTCGAGGATTTCCACATCCGCCGCGGCTCCGGCGGCAAGGGCAGCTGGTGCGCCGGCGACGGCACGCTGCGCCGCCTGCGCTTCCGCGAGAGCATGGAGCTGGCGTTGCTCACCGGGCACCGGCGCGTGAAGAACTTCGGCATGGAAGGGGGCGAGCCCGGGGAACTCGGGCGCAATGTCGTGCGGCGGAACGACGGGCGTTTTGAGGAACTCGAAGGCTGCGCGCAGACGGTGCTGGAGGCGGGCGAGACGATCGAGATCGTGACGCCGACGGGCGGCGGGTGGGGGAAGAAGGGGTGAAGGGGCCTTCGGGATCGGCCGGCGGCCTCGCCGGGATGCGATCCTCACCCCCGCCCCATGGCGTAAAACTCGTCGTTCGGCCGGATGCTGGCGAAATTCGCCAGCCGGTTCGACATGGCGTAGAACGCCGCGATCGAAGCGATGTCCCAGACGTCCTCGGCCGTGAAGCCGTGCTCCTTGAGCGCCTTGATGTCGGCGTCCTCGACCTCGTGCGAGCGCGTCGCGACGCGAAGCGCGAAATCGAGCATCGCCTTCTGTTTGGCCGTGATGTCCGCCTTGCGGTAGTTGATCGCGACCTGATCGGCGAGAAGCGGGTTCTTGGCGCGAATGCGCAGGATCGCGCCGTGGGCGACGACGCAATAGTGGCATTGGTTGGCGCTCGAGGTCGCCACCACGATCATCTCGCGCTCGGCCTTGGTCAGGCCGCCCGGCTTCTCCATCAGCGCGTCGTGATAGGCGAAGAAGGCGCGAAATTCGTCGGGGCGGCGCGCGAGGACAAAGAACACATTGGGCACGAAGCCCGACTTCTCCTGCACTTTGATAATCCGTTCGCGAATGTCGTCGGGCGCCTCGACGAGATCGGGAACGGAAAAACGGCTGATCGGCTTGGCGCTCATGGCGTTGGCTTTCTAGGCGATCCACGGGAATGCGCAGCCTAGCACTTCGCGGCGGCGCCCCAAAGCGACGCCGCGTCGCAGCCGATCGCGGCGCCGCGCAATTTTGCCTGTCGGCGCCGGCGACGATATCAAGGGTCGCGCAATCTCATCCGCGAATCGCTCCGGGGCCGTGACCATGCAATTCGGCGTCTACACCTTCGTCGAGACCGAGCGCGATCCCGCGACGGGCCGGCCGATTCATGTCGAGCGAACGCTCGCCGAAACGGTCGAGGAGATCGAACTCGCCGACCGCGTCGGGCTCGACGTCTTCGCGCTCGGCGAACATCATCGGCCCGATTACGCGATCTCCGCGCCGGCGGTGGCGCTCGCCTACGCCGCGGCGCGCACGAAAGTCATTCGCCTCTCCAGCGCCGTGACGGTGCTCAGCTCCGACGATCCGGTGCGCGTCTATCAGCAATTCGCGACGCTCGATCTCCTGTCGAACGGCCGCGCCGAGATCATGGCGGGGCGAGGCTCGTTCATCGAGTCGTTTCCCCTTTTCGGCTACGATCTCGACGACTACGACGAATTGTTCACGGAAAAGCTCGATCTCCTGCTCGCCATCCGCGCCAACGAGCGCGTGACGTGGGAAGGACACCTTCGCGCGCCGCTGAAGGGCCTCGGCGTCTATCCCCGCGCGCTGCAAAATCCCCTGCCCGTCTGGATCGCGGTCGGCGGCACCCCGCAATCGGTCGCGCGCGCCGGCCTGCTGGGCTTGCCGCTCGCCCTCGCGATCATCGGCGGCGAACCGGAGCGCTTCGCGCCGCTCGCCCGGCTCTATCGCGACGCCGGCGCGCGCGGCGGGCATGACGCGCAAAGCCTCGCGCTCGGCATCAACGGCCACGGCTTTCTCGCCGACACCAGCCAAGCGGCGATCGACGCGTTTTACGAGCCCTATGTCGAAACGATGTCGCGCATCGGCCACGAGCGCGGCTGGCCGGGGATGACGCGCGCGCAGTTCGATCAGGGACGTTCGCCCAGCGGCCACCTGACGGTCGGAACGCCCGACGAGGCGATCGCCAAGATCGTCGCGCAGCACGCGATTTTCGGCCACCAACGATATTTGATGCAGATGCGCGTCGGCGCCATGCCGCACGCGGCGATAATGCGCTCGATCGAACTGTTGGGAACCGTGGTCGCGCCGGCGGTGCGCGAGGCGATCGCGCGGCGAGCGGGCGCCGGGCCTTAGCGTCTGCCGCGGATCGGCTCGTGCGCGAGCGCGGCGCGCAAGAAGTAATAGAGGCCCGTCAAAGCCAGGAGGATGAAGACCGCCTCGAGACCATGGGTCAGCAGATCGCCGAGCTGAAAGAGCCCGCCGATCGCCCAGCCCGCCGCGCCGCCGGCGCCCACGAGTTCGGTGCCGACGAGCACGGCGACGCTGGCGAGCGTCGTGGCGTTGGTCCAGTTGATGGGAGCGTCGGCGGCCAAGGGAACTCCGTGCCTTTGCGTGGGGCGTCCGCCCCTATACCATAGAAATCGCGCGCGCAAGTTCGGCGCGCTTCCCCTCCCTCCAGCCCGAGCCGCCCCGTGAAAGATGCCGCCCAATTCTCCAGCGCCGCCGTCGCCGCGCCGCACGCTCTGGCCGCCGAGGCGGGGCGCGACATTCTCGCGCAAGGCGGCGACGCGATCGAGGCGATGGTCGCGATGGCCGCCACGATCGCCGTCGTCTATCCCCACATGAACGCGATCGGCGGCGACGGCTTCTGGCTCATCCGCGAGCCCGGTGGCCGCGTCCGCGCGATCGAAGCCTGCGGCCACGCCGGCGAGCGCGCCACGATCGCGAATTACCGCGCCCACGAATTCGAGACCATCCCGGCGCGCGGGGCCATGGCGGCGCTGACGGTTCCCGGCGCGATCGGCGGCTGGATCGCGGCGCTCGAACTCGCCAAGGCGCTCGGCGGGCGCCTGCCCTTGGCGACATTGCTGGAAAGCGCCGACCGGCGGGCGCGCGAGGGCTACGTCATCTCGGCCTCGGAGGCCCGCTATGACCCGACGGCCGATCCCGCCCTCCTCGCCGCGCCGGGCTTCGCGGAGACTTTTCTGATCGACGGCAAGCCCGCCCAGGCTGGCGCGACGCGCCGCCTGCCGCGCCTCGCCGAAACGCTCGCGCATCTCGCACACGCGGGGCTCGCCGACTTCTATCGCGGCGACGTCGGGCGAGAGATCGCCGCCGATCTCGAGCGCATCGGTTCGCCGGTGACGCGAGGCGATCTCACGCGCTATCAGGCGGCGTGGCGCGAGCCGCTGTCCCTGCGCGTCGGCGCGGCGACGCTCTACAACACGCCGGCGCCGACGCAGGGGCTCGCCTCGCTGATTCTGCTGGGCCTTTACGAGCGGCTCGACGTGCGCGACCTCGGCGGCTTCGCCCATTCGCACGCGCTGATCGAAGCCTCCAAACGCGCGTTGACGATCCGCAACGAGGCTTGCGTGGATTTCGCCCACGCGACGCATGATTTCGCCGCGCTGCTGTCGGCGCGCTGGCTCGACGGCCAAGCGGCGCGGATCGACAAGGGCCGCGCCGCCCCCTGGCCTTTACCGCCGGATAAGGGCGACACGGTCTGGATGGGCGCGATCGACGACACGGGGCTCGCGGTCTCGTTCATCCAATCCGTCTATTGGGAATTCGGCTCGGGCTGCGTGCTGCCGCGCACCGGCGTCGTCATGCCGAATCGCGGCCTCGCCTTCTCGCTCGACCCGAATGCGCGCAATCCGCTGAGGCCGGGACGGCGGCCCTTCCACACGCTCAACCCGCCGCTGGCCGTGTTCGACGACGGCCGAATTCTCGCCTACGGCTCGATGGGCGGCGACGGGCAGCCGCAGTTCCAGGCGCAGGTCTTCAGCCGCATCGCCGCCGGCCAAACGCCAGCGAAAGCGGTGAGCGCGCCGCGCTTCCTGTTCGGCCGCTCCTGGGGCGTCGAGACCGCGAGCGTCAAGCTCGAGGAGGGCTATGACGACACGGTCGCCGCGGCGCTCGCCAAAGCCGGCCACGAGATCGAATGGCGCGGCGCGGCGCAGCGCGATCTGTTCGGCCACGCCGGCGCACTGATGCGCGACCCCAAAGGCTCCATCGCCGCCACGCACGACCCGCGCTCGGACGGCGGCGCGGAAGGTCTGTGAGGGGCGCATAGAGCGGGGCGCGCCGGGGTCTATGACGGATTTGCGACGAAATTCGGCGTCCCCGCGCTATTGACGGCGGGCGCTTGGCTTGCTTTTAAGCGCCGCGCCGGACGCATGGCGTCCCCTGCCCGCCCCTATGGAGAACTGACGCCATGTCGCATTGGCCCCGCCACGCGCGTATCGACGGCCCGATCGTGATGATCGGCTTCGGCTCGATCGGCAAGGGAACCTTGCCGCTGATCGAACGCCATTTCGACTACGACCAGGAGCGTTTCGTCGTCATCGATCCCGACGATTCGGATCGCCATCTGCTCAACGAGCGTGGGATTCAATTCGTGCACATGGCGATCACGCGTGACAACTATCGCGAGGTGTTGGGTCAATACCTGACCGCCGGAACGGGCCAGGGTTTCTGCGTCAATCTTTCGGTCGACACCTCCTCGCTCGACATCATGAAATACTGTCGCGAGATCGGCGCGCTCTATGTCGACACCGTCGTCGAGCCCTGGCCCGGCTTCTATTTCGACAAGACGGTCGGCCCGGAAGCGCGTTCGAACTACGCGTTGCGCGAGACGGTGCTCGCGGAGCGGCGCGCTCATCCCGGCGGATCGACCGCAGTCTCCTGCTGCGGGGCCAATCCCGGCATGGTGTCGTGGTTCGTCAAGCAGGCGCTGGTCAATCTCCAAAGCGATCTCATTGGCGATCTCGGCGAAAAGACGGACGAGCCCAAGACGCGTGAGGATTGGGGTCGCCTCGCCCAGCGTCTCGGCGTCAAGGGCGTGCATATCGCCGAGCGCGATACGCAGCGCGCCAAGAGCCCGAGGCCGCGCAACGTCTTCGTCAACACCTGGTCGGTCGAAGGCTTTCTCTCCGAGGGCATGCAGCCGGCCGAACTCGGCTGGGGCACGCACGAGAAATGGACGCCCGCCAACGCCGGCTTCCACAGACAAGGCTGCGGCGCGGCGATCTATCTCAACCAAGCCGGCGCCAATACCCGCGTGCGCTCATGGACGCCGACCGTGCAGGCGCAGTTCGGCTTTCTCGTCACGCACAACGAGTCGATCTCGATCGCCGATTATTACACCCTGCGCGACGACAAGGGCGCGGCGGTCTATCGCCCGACTTGCCATTACGCCTACCACCCCTGCGACGACGCGGTGCTGTCGCTGCACGAGTTGTTCGGCCGTGCCGGAAAAACCCAGCCGGCGCACCATATTCTTGGCGAAGCCGATATTCTCGACGGGATCGACGAGCTCGGCGTGCTGCTCTACGGCCACAAGCGCAACGCCTATTGGTTCGGCTCGCAATTGTCGGTCGAGGAGACGCGGGCGATCGCGCCCTATCAGAACGCCACCGGAATGCAGGTCACTTCGGCCGTGCTCGCCGCCATGGTCTGGGCGCTGGAGAACCCGAACGCCGGCATCGTCGAAGCGGACGAAATGGACTTCCGCCGTTGCCTCGAAATTCAGACGCCCTATCTCGGGCCGGTGATCGGCGTCTACACCGACTGGACGCCGCTGACGGATAGGCCCGGTTTCTTCCCCGAGGATATCGACGCGTCCGACCCCTGGCAGTTCCGCAACGTTTTGGTGCGCTGAAAGCGGCGCGCCGCGACGGCGCGAGCGCGAGTCGGCGCGAGACGGACTTGGCGTCACGTCGAATTCATTTGACCAACTTGACCAACCTGGCCGCCGCGCCTATATTTGTTGGATGAGGCGCACGATCAATCTCTACGAGGCCAAGACCCATCTCTCCGCGCTCGTCGACGCCGCCGAGCGCGGCGAAGAGATCGTGATCGCCAAGAATGGCGTCGCCAAAGCGCGACTCGTTCCCGTCGCCCAGCCGGCGCGCGAACGCAAGCGGTCGGGACTCTTGCGCATCAGCCATATCGCCGACGATTTCGACGCGCCCGATGCCGAAACCATCCGCTTGTTCGAAGGCGAAGCGTGAGCCTGCTGATCGACACCCACGTATTTCTCTGGTTCGAGAGCGGATCGGCCAAACTCGGGCAAGGGTTGCGCAGGACGATCGCCCGATCCGAGCAGCGCGTCTTCATCAGCGCGGCGTCGTTCTGGGAAATCGCCATCAAGCGCCGGACCGGCAAGCTCATTCTCGACGGCTCCCCCCGAGCCGCCGCCGCAACAGCCGGTTTCATCGAACTGCCGATCGATGCGGCCGACGCCGAAACGGCAGGCGCGCTCGACTGGGAGCATCGCGATCCATTCGATCGCATGCTCGTCGCCCATTGTCTCAACCGCGCCATGACGCTCATCACCGCCGACGCCGCGCTGCGCGCACGCTCGGACATCGCGGTGATCTGGGCGGGATAGCGCGCCGAAGACTTTGGCCGGGCGGGCGGCGCGTCGAGCCGCTCAGGCCTTCTTCACGAAGCACGTCTTCAGCACGAGACCCTTCACCTTGTCGGTGCGGCCTTCGATTTCTTCCGGGTCGTCGGTGAGGCGGATGTTGCGGATCATTGCGCCGCGTTTGAGCGTCGCCGACGCGCCCTTGACCTTGAGGTCCTTGATCAAGGTGACGGAATCGCCTTCTTCGAGCAGCGCGCCGTTGCAATCCCTGGTTTCGCTCATCGCGCGCCTTCCCTTGCCGATCGCCGGACGCCGCCGTCGGATCCCAAGCCCTTAGAGCCTTCTCCCGGCCAATCCAAATCCCATCCCGCCGCGGCGAAACAGCCGGCGCATTCCCGCGGCTGCGTTGATGAATTATCAACCTATGGTTGCATATCAATGCTCGGCGAGATCAGGAAACCATCGAATCAGCAACCTGGAGACGGGTCGGCGGCGATCTTGCCAGAGACGTTCGGAGCAACCGTCCATGCTCGCCCAGAGGCTCGCGTATATCGGCCGAAATTTGAAGGCGCGGATCAGGCTTCTCGACGACGCCGAAGTCGGCGACGACTTGTTGCGTCATCTCGTCGGCTCGCTCTTTTTCACGCCGGCGTCCATGGTCGCCGCCCAGTTCATGGCGTTCGCGGTCGCGCTCGCCGCCTGGATGATGACTCGGGAGTGGATCTTCCTCCTTTACGCGGCGCTGCTCGCGGGCGTCGGATTCGCCCGCATAGCGCTCGTGCTGCGCTACGCCAAGTCGGGCCTCGAGACCCTTACGCGAACTGAACTGTTGGCGCGCGACCGGGAAGTCCTGATCTCGTCCGTCCTGAACGCCGGCTTTCTGGGAATGATGAACTATTCCCTCGCCGTCCATCCCCGCGAGCCGGAAGTCGCTCCATTGGCGATGGGCGTCGCCGTGGGCTTTACGATCGCTCGCGTGCTGCGATCGTCCGGCCGCTTACGACATCTCGTCGCGGAGGTTCTGGCCGTGATCGCGCCAACCGCCTTCGGCGACTCGGCGCTGCCGGCCCCCTACGGGTGGATCTACCCGGCGCTGCTGGCGTACCTGTGCGTCCTGACCTTTGCGATGGGCGTCGTCGCCCACGCCAGAATCATCGAACTCTATCGCGCCAACGAGACGAACAAGCGCATGGCGCGCTACGATTCCATGACCGGGCTATTCAACCGCTTCGCGTTCCTGGAAGCCCTGAAAGAGGCGTCGTCCCGATCGTCGCGCGATTTCAGCGACCGTTTCGCCGTGATCGTCGTAGACCTCGACCGGTTCAAGACAGTCAACGACACGCTCGGCCATTCCATCGGCGACGCCGTCATTGTCGAAATGGGCGCGCGCTTGCAAAAGGCCGTCCGCGACAAAGATCTCGTCGCGCGACTCGGCGGCGACGGTTTCGGCGTCCTCGTCCGCGACGGCTTCGACGGCAACGCGCGCGCCGCCGCGTTCGCGGAAAGGATCGTCGAGGCGCCTTCGCGACGGATCGTCCTCGACGGCATTCCCTTGACGATCGGCGCGAGCGTCGGCGTCGCGCTCTTTCCCGACCATGGGACGAACGCCGAAGACCTGATGAAAGCGGCCTTCGTCGCCCTCGACGCCGCCAAGCACGATGGCGACGGCTCGGTCTGCGTTTTCGACGCCGCCATGCAGGCGAAAAGCGAAGACGCGCGCGCTCTCGAACTCGAAATTCAAGCCGCCATCGAAGGAGACCAGTTCGAGCCCTGGTTCCAGCCGATCCAGAATATCGAGACCGGCCAAATCCTGGGCTACGAGGCGCTGGCGCGCTGGCGCCATCCCTCCCGCGGCATCGTCGCGCCCAGCCTCTTCATTCCGCTGGCCGAACGGAATGGCGCGATCCTCGCCATCGGGGAGAAAATTCTGGAAAAAGCGTGCCGGGCCGCGGCGACCTGGGAGCGTCGCCTGACCGTCGCCGTCAACTTGTCGCCAGCGCAATTCCGCAGGCCGCAACAATTGGCGGAGACCGTCAAAAGCGTGCTGCGGCGCACCAAGCTCGAGGCCTCGCGCCTCTATCTCGAAATCACGGAATCGCTGCTGCTGCAGGACACGACCGACACGCGCGAAGCGCTCGAGGAATTGGCGCGGCTCGGCGTGAGATTTTCGCTCGACGATTTCGGCGCAGGCTATTCCTCGCTCGCCTACATCCGAGCCTATCCATTCTCGAAGGTGAAGATCGACAAGACGTTCATCGACGACGTTGACACGGACGTGGCGTCGAGGGCCATTATCGCCGCCGTAAGCGTTCTGGCCGCGCGACTCGATCTTGAGGTCGTCGCCGAAGGGGTGGAGACGCAAATGCAGCACGTCGCCCTGCGAAACCTCGGCCTGACGCAGGCGCAGGGCTATCTCTATGGCAAGCCGGCGCCCCAGATCGTCGGCGCCGCGCTGCGCCTGGTCGCTTCGGCATAAGCGCGGCGACGCCGAGCGGGCACGCTCGCGCTTCACGCAAAGCCTGCTGGAAGGCGTCACAGTCGCTCCGTCCCGCGCCCGCCATTGACATCCGCCGCGTCAGCGAAGAAACCTCGCCGCGCCAATATCCGGAAACGCTCATGTCCGACGCAAAGCTGCAAACCCTCATCGAACGGGCCTTCGAGGATCGCGCCGCGATCAACGCTCGGACCACCGGCGACGTCCGCGACGCGGTCGACCGGGCGCTGACGCTGCTCGACAGCGGCCAGGCGCGCGTCGCGGAGAAAATCCCCGGCGCTGCGGGACCGAATTCCTGGAAGGTCAATCAGTGGCTCAAGAAGGCGGCGCTGCTGTCGTTCCGCCTCAACGACAATGCGGTGATTCCCGGCGGGCCGGGCGGAGCGGCCTGGTGGGACAAGATTCCCTCTAAATTCGAGGGCTGGGGCGAGAACGCCTTTCGCGCCGCCGGCTTTCGCGCCGTGCCCGGCTGCATCGTGCGCCGCTCCGCCTATATCGCGCCCGACGCGGTGCTGATGCCGTGCTTCGTCAACCTCGGCGCCTATGTCGATGCGAAGACCATGGTCGACACCTGGGTCACCGTCGGCTCCTGCGCGCAGATCGGCAAGAACGTGCATCTCTCGGGCGGCGTCGGCATCGGCGGCGTGCTGGAGCCGCTGCAGGCCAACCCGACGATCATCGAGGACGATTGCTTCATCGGCGCGCGCTCGGAAGTGGTCGAGGGCGTCATCGTCGGCGAGGGTTCCGTCGTTTCGATGGGGGTCTTCATCTCCGCCTCGACCAAGATCGTCGATCGCGCCACCGGCAAGGTCCATCTCGGCTATGTCCCGCCCTATTCCGTCGTCGTATCCGGCTCGCTGCCCGGCAAGCCGTTTCCCGACGGTTCGCCCGGGCCGTCGCTCTATTGCGCCGTCATCGTCAAGACGGTCGACGCGCAAACCCGCGCCAAGACGGGCATCAACGATCTCTTGAGAGACTGATGGCGCAAGACCAGCGCGCCGAGCGCTTTCGTTTCCTCTATCGGCAGGCCGAAGGCGTCATCGATCGACGGACCTGGGCGCGCGCGAGCCTGCCGCTAGTCGCGATCGCGCTCGGCTTGACGGCGATCTGGCTCGCGATCGCGCCGAGCCGGCCGCGCGACCTCGCGCGCGAGGCGTTTTTCGACCCGATCGTCGTGGCGACGCACGTCTATTTCGTCGTGTATTCCTTCGCGCTGATCCTTTGCGCGGTGGCCGAATATTTCGTCAGCGCCAAGCGCTTCGCCGATCGCGGGAAGCCGCCGGCGCTCGCCGGCCTGGCGCCGTTCTCGCTGCTTTTCGCGGGCGCGGCGCACTGGTTCCAGCCGCGCTCGGAAGGGGCGATGCCGGAAGGGCTCGCCTACGCCTTCGACGCGGTCGCGCTCGCGATCGTCGCATGGAACGTGATCGAGCTCGGCTTCGGCGAAAGCCGAAAGCGTTGATGCGCCACAACAAGGCTTAACCAATTGCATTTATTGGTATAATTTCCTTCGCGAGACCTCCGGTCGCGACAATTTCTTGCCGCCTTACGCCGCTTGAGGCATAGTTAGTTACAGTGGAGATGGCGCGTTCGCAGCGCCCGCCGCTTTCCCCCTTGCATTGCAGGATCGCCCATGCCGCCAAACGCCGCGCCCATTCGCGCGCGCAAAGCCGCGCCCGCCCGGCGAGGGCCGAAAATCCTCGTCGCGCTCGTCGCCGGAGAGGGCGTCGACGCCATCGCCGAAAAGGAAGGGCTGTCGCGCAAGCGGATCGAAACGATCCTGCGCGACGAGCTGCGGCGGCGCTGGGTCGCGCCGGCCGAGGACTACGCCCGGCTGCAGATCGTCCGCCTCGAGGCGATGGGCGCCAAGCTCGCCGCCAAGGCCGAGAAGGGCGATCTGCCGGCGATCGACCGCATGCTCAAGATTCTCGACCGGCTCGATCGCTATCACGGCTTCACGAAGCTGACGCCCGCCACGTCAACCTATGACGAGGGCGCGCGCGAGCGTCTGCTCACCAAGCTCAACACAATGGCCGCGCGCATGATCGCGGCGCGGAAGTCCGAGGCGTGAGCGCTCGCGCGCAAGCCGGCCGCAAGCCGCACGCGACGCGCGGGCGCGGCTGGCGAGGCGCCGCCGCCGGCGGCGCGGCGATGCTTCGCAACATCGGCGTCCTGCTCGCGCTCACGCCGGCCGAGCGCGCCAAGCTTCTCGGCGGCCTCGACGAGAAGCAATGCCAGGAGCTGTTTCACGACTGGGCGCTGTGGGCGCGGCCCGAGCAGACGCCGCCGCCGGGCGATTGGGTCTATTGGCTGATCCTGGCCGGGCGCGGAGCCGGCAAGACGCGCGCCGGCGCCGAGGCGGTGCGCCAATGGACCAAGACTTTCGCCATCGTCAATCTGATCGGCGCGACGCATGACGACGTGCGCGAAATCATGGTGCTCGGCGAGTCCGGGCTGATGGCGATCTGCCCGCGCGGCGAGCGGCCGCGCTACGCGCGCGCCTCCGCCCGTCTCGCCTGGCCCAACGGCGCGGTCTCGCAGTTGTTTTCGGCCGAAGAGCCCGACCGGCTGCGAGGGAAGCAACATATGAAATTGTGGTGCGACGAGCTTGCAGCGTGGCGCCATTCTGACGCGTTCGAGCAAGCGCTGCTCGGCTTGCGCCTCGGCGAAAAGCCGCAGGCCGTGATCACCACGACGCCGCGGCCGACCAAGATCATCAAGCAGCTCGTCGAGGACAAGGACGCGATCGTTACGCGCGGCTCGACCTTCGACAATCATCACCATCTGGCCCAGGCGTTCATCCAGCGCATCACCGCGCGCTACGCCGGCCGCGCGATCGGCCGCCAGGAACTGTTCGCCGAAATCATCGAGGAAGCGCCCGGGGCGCTGTGGACGCGCGCGCTCATCGAGCGTCAGCGCCTGGCGCCCGGCGCGGCGCCCGGCGATTACAGCGAGATCGTCGTCGGCGTCGATCCGCCGGCCAAGTCCGGCGCCAAGGCGGACGAGTGCGGCATCGTCGTCGTCGGCAAGACCGCGCAAGGCGCGATACACGTCATCGCCGACCTCACCAGCCAGGGCGACACGCCGGGCCAATGGGCTTCGCGCGTCGCCGCCGGCTTCCGCCGCTTCAAGGCCAACCGCGTCGTTGCGGAAATCAACAACGGCGGCGAAATGGTCGTCGAGGTGCTGCGCCAGAGCGAGCCGAACCTGCCGGTGCGCGCGGTGACGGCGACGCGCGGCAAGTTCTTGCGCGCCGAGCCGGTCGCCGCGGCCTACGAGCGCGGCATCGTTTTTCACCTCGGCGCCTTCGGCAAGCTCGAGGACCAACTCTGCGCGCTGACGCCCGATTTCGACGCGCGCGCCTCCGGCTTCTCGCCCGATCGCGCCGACGCTCTTGTTTGGGCGGTCGCCGACCTCATCGCGTTGGAGCGCGCCGGGCCGCAGGGGCTGATCGATTTTTACGCCGAGGCGGCGCGGGGCGGGTGAGCCGTCAGCGCCGCGGCTCGAATTCGGGCGCGGCGACTTCGTGCAGCATATGGCCGAGCTTGCGATTGAACTCGGCGGCGGTGAATTGCGCGTTGACGGCCTCGGTCTTGTCGTCCTTGGGCAGCGGACATTGCGCCACGGCCCCGGCAACGCCCTGGGTTTTGAGATAGCCTTTCAGATCGACTTCGAGACGCTCGCGATCGCGGCTCGCCGCGAAGACGTCGGTGATCCAGACGTCCCTGCCGCCGGGCGCCGCGGCGACGCAAAAAGTCCAGCCCGCGCTCGCCCGCGCGGGCGCGGCGCCGAGCAGCAGCGCAAGAACAATTCGCGGCGCGGACGAACGCATGGCGGCGGGCTCCGTTTGCCTTCCCGCCATAAGCGCGAGCGCCCGCCGGCGCAAGCGCGCCTAGCGCCAACCCATGGGGAAAGACCGCATGCCGACCGAAGCGATCGAGACGCCGCTGCCCCCGAGCTTGTTCACGCGTCTGGCCACGGCCGCGCGCTACGCGATCACGGGCGTCTCGCCGGACGGGTGGTTCGGCCCGCAGCAGCCGCTCAGCCCCCAGGCCCCGCCGGAGGTCAAGGGCCGGCAATGGGACTATCCGTTCGGCGTCAACCTCTCCTATGTCCCGCGCGCCACCGGCGGCATCTCCTTCGCCGAGCTGCGCGCGCTCGCCGACGCGCTGCCGCTGCTGCGCGCCGTCATCGAAACCCGCAAGGACCAGATCGCCGGCTTGAGCTACGCCGTGCGCGCGCGCGATCCCGCCGG
>JBEKGN010000019.1:0-91783 GCA_050012775.1 Roseiarcus sp. | reverse complement strand
TCCAGCGCGACCTCGGCAACGGCTTCGTCAAGATCTTCGAGAGGATGTCGCGCTTCGACATGATGAACCAGTTCGTCACCAACGTCGGCGGCGCCCATTTCGCCATTCCCCGCGGCGCCGCCAAGGGCGAGTTCATCGGCCAGAGGCTGTTTGAAGCGGCCTCGTGAATCCGGGGCCGACGGCGATTTCACACCACCAGGAGACGATCTTGACGCATTCGCTTCGCACCATCGCTTGCGCCGCGGCTTTGGCCGTCGCCGTCGTCGGCGCCGCCCGCGCCGACGACCTGGCGACCTATTCGATCACGCTCAAGAACCATCGCTTCACGCCCGCTGAAATTCATGTGCCCACCGGCAAGCCGTTTTTCGTCAGCGTCAAGAATCTCGACGACACGGCCGAGGAGTTCGAAATGCACAATCCGGCGATCGAGAAGGTGATTCCGCCGGGCGAAGAGGGCAAGGTGAGGATACGGCCGCTCGGCCCTGGTCGCTTCTCGTTCTTTGGCGATTTCCACCAGGACACCGCGCAAGGCGCGATCGTCTCGGAGTGAAGGGAAAGGACGGGCGATGCTCGGCGCACTGATTATCGTTTTCCGCGAAGTTATCGAGGCCGGCATCATCGTCGGCATCGTCATGGCCGTCACCAAGGGCGTGCGCGGCAGCCGGCTGATGGCGGGCGCCGGCGTTGCGGGCGGCGTTCTCGGCGCCTGCCTGGTCGCGGCTTTCGCCGGCGTCATCGCCGACGCGCTCAACGGCGTCGGGCAGGAGATTTTCAACGCCGCGATCCTCAGCCTCGCCGTCTGCATGCTCGCCTGGCACAACATCTGGATGGCGAGCCACGGGCGCCAACTCGCCGCCGAGGCGCGCAAGCTCGGCCAGGACGTGCGCAGCGGCGCGCGCTCGCTCGCGGCCCTCGCGATCGTCGTCGCCGTCGCGGTGATGCGCGAGGGCTCGGAGGTCGCGCTGTTCCTCTATGGTCTCGTGGCCGCCGGCGGCGCGACCGCGCGCGATCTCGTGATCGGTTCGCTGCTCGGCCTCGTCGCCGGCATGGCTGTCAGCGCGGTCACGTATTTCGGCCTGGTGACGATTCCGGCGCACCGTCTGTTCACGGTGACGAGCGCGCTCATCACCTTTCTCGCCGCTGGCCTCGCCTCTCAGGCGGTGAGCTTTCTCCAGCAGGCCGGCGTCGTATCGGTCCTGGGCGACACCGCGTGGGACACTTCGGCGATCCTTTCCGACACAAGTCTCTTCGGTCGCGTGCTGCATACCTTGGTCGGCTATTCCGACCAGCCGTCGGTGTTGCAGGCGGTCGTCTACGCGGCGACGCTGGCGACGATTTTCACCCTCTCGAAAGTCTTCGCGCCGCGCGCCGTCGCACGCCGGCCTGAATCGCCGGCGCCGCAGCGCAGTTGAGCGCCGGGCGGCCGAGGGAGGCCCGTGGTCCGGGCTTCCACCGCTTCGCCGCGAATGTCATAATTCGCAGTCGGTTTCAGCCGGGACTTGCGCGCGGTCGGCAAAACTTGCACGGTTCGACGCCCGATACCCCGGAGGATAAAATGGCTCGTTTCATTCCCTCGCTCGCCACAGCCCTGAGCATCGCTTGCCTCGCCCCTTTGGCGATCGCCGGCCCCAGCGCCGCCTTCGCGCAGACCCAGCAACCCGGCGCGCCGGACGAAGCGCTGAAACAGGTCGCGCTGAGCGAAGCCCAGGTCCAGGCGTATCTCGCCGCGCAGGCCGAGATCGAGCCGATCCTATCCAAACTGCCGGAAGGGGCGAGCGACAAGCCGGACCCGAAACTCATGGCCCAGCTGGAGGCGATTGCGAAGAAGTACAAGTTCGCGAGCTACGACGAATTTGACAGCATCGGCGCGAACATCGGCCTGGTGTCGGACGGCGTCGATCCGCAGACCAAGAAATACGTCGGCGCCGACGTCGTCCTCAAGAAGCAGATCGCCGAAGTTCAGGCCGACAAGAAGATGCCCGCGGCGGACAAGAAGCAGGCGCTCGAGGAATTGAACGACGCGCTCAAGTCCGTCGAGCCGGTCAAGTTCCCCGGCAACATCGATCTCGTCGTCAAATATTACGACAAGATCGTCGCCGCCATGCCGCAGTCCGAGCAAAAGTAGCGCGCCACCGCGGCGCGCGCTCCTTCAACGGCTCAGCGCGTCCATGACGCGCCGGATCGCGTCGGCGCGCGCGGCCGGGTCCGATCCGCTATGCGCCTGGCCGCCCCCGTTCGCGGTGTAGGCGAGGCCGTCGACCGTATGGACGGGCAGATCGGGGTGATCGAAGTCGTGATAGGCGCCGGCGTAGGTCACGATCTCCGCCGGCTCGCCTTTCACCTTCGCGTCCGCGATGAGCGCCGCGCAGGGCTCGGCGGGGGTCCAGTCGTCGATCGCGCCGATGAGCACCAGCAGCGGCAGACGCGTGCGCCAACGGCCGGTCTCCAACGGCGCGCGGCAGCCCGGATAGAACGCGATGGCGCGCGCGAAATCGGCGCCGGCCGGCGCGCGCTTCGGCTCGACCGCATAGAGCGTGGACGAGCCGCCGTTCGACCAGCCGACGAGCGAAATCTCCTTGGCGTCGACGTCGGGACGCGCGGCGAGAAACTTCAGCGCCGCGTCGGCGTCCGCCACGCGCTCGCGGCTCGGATGCACGTCGCGATCGCTGACCTTGCATTGGGGGCCGAGGCCGCGCGAGCCGAAACTGTCGGGGAACAACGCGAGGAAGCCCGCCTGCGCCCAGCGCTCGCCCCAGTCCTCGTGCCGCGCGCTCGGCAGCCCGCCGGCGCCGACGAGGCCAGCGCAGCCGTGCAGCGCGACGATCGCGCGATGCGGTCCCTCGGTGGTCGGCGCATAGAGCCAGCCTTGCAGCGTCAGGCCGTCGGCGCCGGGAAACGTCACGGGCTGCGGCGCCCCATGAGCGCGGCCGCCGAGGAGAGCCGCGAAGGCGGCGGCGAAAACGGCGAAGCGGCGGAATTTCATCGGCGAAACTTTCTTCAGAAGAGCGCGGCGGACGAACTCGACGGACCCTTTACGGGCCGGCGGCGACGGCGCGCTGGATCGCGCGGATCTGCGCGGCGAACTCGCGCGCGGGCGCGGGAAAGGCGCCCTCGATCGCCGCCGACCCGACGGTGAAACCCGCCGCGCCGCTCGCGGCGACCATAGCGATGCGGCCGGGATGGTCGATCGAGCCGGCGACGATGACCGGCTTGTCGACCGCGCCGACGACCGCGCGCAGCAGGGCGGCAACGTCGCCGGAATGGCGATAGGCCAAGAGATCGAGCCCGGCGACGCCCTCGATAGCGCCAAACGCCCGAGCGCTCGCTTCGATCTCCTCGATCGCGCCGACGAGCGCGCTGGGGTGGCCGACGACCGTGCCGGGGAACGGCGCATAGAGGATGCCGGCGCTTCGCGCGATTCGAGCGACCTCGCTCGCGCGCACGCCGCCGAGCAGCCAGTCGACGCCGAAATCGGCCGCCGCCGCCGCCGAAGCGAGTTCGCTGTCGCGATCGAGCGAAACGACCTCGAAAAACGCCCGCGCCCCGCCCGCCTCGATCGCTCGCGCCAGTTCCTTCAGCGCCTCGCGCGGCAGGCCGACGTCCTTGAAGCCGATGTTGGCGACGCCGAGCGCCAGCGCTTCCTCGATCAGCGCGCGCGCCTGCGGCACGGTGCGGTCCCGCCGCGTCGCCATGAAGATGAAGCCTATCGCCATCGGCATGAGGGCCTCACTCTCGCGCGGCGTCCGCCGTTGGACCGACGCCTGCGAAGGCCAACGTAGCGCGATTTGCGATCGCCGCGAAGCGATTGTCGCGGCAGCAGGCGGCAGCGAATTACATCGCGCGCCCCTCCCCTCTCCCGTTCGGGAGAGGGGCCGGGGGTGAGGGTCTAAAGAGATGTCTCCAATCGCTCGACCTAGTCGAACGGCAGACGCAACCCCTCCCCAAGCTTCCGCAACACGCCTTCGAGGTCTTCGCGCACTTCCTCGTTGGTGAAACGCACCACCTGGAAACCGGCGCTTTCGAGTGTCCTCGTACGGCCGTCGTCGTACGGAGACTGCCATCCATGCTGCGCGCCGTCGATCTCGACGACGAGCCGCGCGGCGTGGCGGCAGAAATCCACGACGTACCGATCGACCGGAACCTGCCGTTTGAATTTGGCGCCGTGAAAGCGCGAACCGCGCAGCCGCGCCCACAAAATGTCCTCCGCAGAGGTCGAACCCCTGCGCAGGCCGCGAGCGAAACGATGCGGTTCGGAGACCATGTCGACGCCTTGTAAACCCTCACCCCCGGCCCCTCTCCCGAACGGGAGAGGGGAGCCCTCGCCCTCAATTCATCAGCGGCCCCCACGAGGGGTCGCTGGCGTAGCCCGGCGTCGGCACCGGGAATTCGCCGTGGCCGAAAATGTCGGCCATGTAGATTTTGGCGCCGGATTCGCCGCCGGGGTCGCGGAAGAACATCAGGAACAGGCCGTTGGGCGAGAAGGTCGGGCCTTCGTTGTGGTAGCCCTCGGTGATTATGCGCTCGCCCGAGCCGTCGGGCTTCATCACGCCGATGCCGAACAGACCGTCCTTCTGCCGGGTGAAGGCGATGAGGTCGCCGCGCGGCGACCACACCGGCGTCGAATAGCGCCCCTCGCCGAACGAGATGCGCTTGGCCGAGCCGCCGCTGGCGCTCATGACGTAGATCTGCTGCGTGCCGCCGCGGTCGGACTCGAAGGCGATCTGCGAACCGTCGGGCGAATAGCAGGGCGAAGTGTCGATGCCGCTGCCTTCCGTGAGGCGCGTCGTCGTGTGCGTGCGGATGTCCATCGAATAGAGATTGGCCGCGGAGCCTTCCGACAGCGACATGACGATACGCTGGCCGTCGGGCGAAAAACGCGGCGAAAAGGTCATGCCGGGGAAATTGCCGACCGCCTCGCGCTGCCCGCTCTCCAGATCGAGCAGCGTCACCTTCGGATCGGCGTCGCCGAACGACATATAGGCGACCTGTTGCGCCGAGGGCGAAAAGCGCGGCGTCACCACGAGTTTGTCGCCGCTGGTGAGATATTTGACGTCGGCGCCGTCCATGTCCATCACCGCGAGGCGCTTGCGGCGCTTCTCCTTGGAGCCGTTCTCGTCGACGAACACGACGCGCGAATCGAAGAAGCCCTTCTCGCCGGTGATGCGCGAGAACACCGCGTCGGCGATGAGATGGCCGACGCGGCGCGCGTTGGCGGCGTCGGTGGTGTATTGCTGGCCGGCGACCTGCGCGCCGGTCGCGGTGTCCCAGAGGCGGAACTGCGCGGCGATGCGGCCGCCCTCGGCGCCCGCCACCCGCCCGGTCAGCACGAATTGCGCGTTGACCGTCTTCCAGGCGTCGACGTTCGGCCGCGCGTCGGGATTGGCGACGTTTTCGGGAAAGCTCGTGGGATTGAGCGGCAGCAGGAAGACGGAATGGGCGAAGTCGTTGACGATGACGGCGCCGATCTTCGTCGCGCCGTCGTCGCCGGCGAGCGGCGTCACGGCGACGGTGACCGGCGTGAAATTGGCGCCGGCGTGAACATAGACGTCGCCGGCGGCGCGCGCGGCCGAACTGGCCAGGCCCAACGCCAACAGCGCGGCCGCGAAGCGGGAGAACAACTTTTCGATCATCATGACGGCACGGTCTCGCTTTTTTAAGTTCGGCGTCGACGCGCCTCGATCAGCCCAGGGCGCTCTGCGGGTCGAAATGGACGGTCTTCGTCTTCCATTGCTCGAAATATGGGGCGTATTGCGGCGGCACGCGCAACGGATTGCATTTCAGCACCGCGCGCATCGCGCTTTCCGCGTGGGCCCGCCACGCGGGATCGGTGGGCGGATTGAGCAGCGTGGGCGGACCGGCGAGCGTGCCGTCGGCGTTGAACGCGACGCGCACTTCCGCCACATAGCGCTCGCCCTCCGGCATCGTCGGCGGCGGCGTCCAGCAATTGAGATAGGCGTCGGTGAGCCATGCGTCGAGCGCGGCCGAAAGCGAGGGCGACATGCGCGCCGCGTGCTGGTTGGGCAACCCCTGCGGCGTGGCCGCGCCGGTCGGCGTCGGATCGGCCGAGGACTTGCTCTGGCCGATCAGCTTGGCGATGGCGTTGGGATCGTACGCCTTCTGCGGCTTGGCCGGTTCGTCGGGCTTGGACTTCTCCAGGAGCTTGGCGAGCGCGTCGGCCTTGGGCTTCTCCGGCGGCGTCTCCTTGGGCCTGACTGGAGGCGCCGGCGCGTCCTCGGCGGCCGGTTTCGGCGGCGGCGGCGGCGGCGCGGGCTTGGGCGGGGGCGGCGGCGTGGGCGTAGGCTCGTCGGCCGTCTTGAGTTCCGGCGGCGGCTCGGGGGGCGTCGGGACGGCCGGCGGTTCGATCGCGGCTTGGCGCGTCGTCGGCTCGGCGGGAGGCTCCTTCACCGGCTTGGCGTCGCGCTCGCCCTTCATGATTTCGTTGAATTGCGACTGCGTGACCGTATCGACCGGAATCGATTCGGGCGCGTCCTCGAATTTAGGCGCTGCGGCGAAACCGATGACGATGAACGCGAGCAGCGCGGCGTGAAGCGCGCCCGAGACGTAGAGCCCTGTTTTCGACGGCTGGTCGCTCACCCCAGGCCTCGCTTCACCGCGTATCCGGTTCGGTGACGAGCGCCACTTTCTTGTAGCCGGCCGCGGTCACCGCGCCCATGATCTCGGCGACCCGTCCATAGGGCACGACCTTCGAGGCGCGGAAATAGATGCGCTGATCGGCGCCGTCCGTGGCGAGCGCCTTCAATTTGTCGACGAGGTCGGCGTCGGCGATCGGTTGGTCCATCAGGAACAATTGCCCCTGGTCGTTGAGCGCGATGGCGATCGGTTTCTGCTCGACGTTGAGCGCGCCGGCCTTGGCCTGCGGCAGGTCGACCGCGACGCCGCTGGTGAGCAAGGGCGCCGCGACCATGAAGATGATCAGCAACACCAGCATGACGTCGATGAACGGCGTCATGTTGATGTCGGCCATCGCGCCATAGCGCGGCACGCCGCGCCGCCCGCGTCCGCTCTTGCGCCCCGCGCCCATCGCCATGCCCATCGGCTCGCTCTCCTTGCCGTCGCCTCCGGCCTCAGGCCGCCTTGTCGCCCGACGCGTGCTGATCGATCTGCCGCGACAGAATGGACGAGAATTCGTCGGCGAAGCTTTCCATCCGCGCCTGCGCCCTGGCGACGTCGCCCTGCAATTTATTGTAGGCGATGAGCGCGGGAATGGCGGCGAACAGTCCGATCGCCGTCGCCAGCAGGGCCTCCGCGATGCCGGGCGCGACGACGGCGAGCGAAGTGTTCTTCGAGGCGGCGATCGAGCGGAACGAAGTCATGATGCCCCACACTGTGCCGAAGAGGCCGACGAAGGGCGCCGCCGAGGCGACGGTCGCCAGGAACAACAGATTGGACTCGAGCCGCTCGACCTCGCGCGCGATCGAAACGTCGAGAACCTTGTCGAGGCGCGCGTGCAGGCCGCGAAAGGACGCGGTGGGGTTCTGGAACGAGCGCTTCCATTCACGCATCGCCGAGACGAACAGGCTCGCGGCGCCCGAGTTCGGCCGCTGCGAAAGCGATCCGTAGAGTTCCTCCAGCGACTGGCCCGACCAGAAGATCTGCTCGAAACCGTCCATCGCGCGCTTGAACTTGGAGAAGAGCAACGTCTTGTTGACGATGATCGTCCAGCTCCAGAACGAGGCGGCCAGCAGCCCGACCATGACGATCTTGACGACGATATGCGCCGACCAGAACATCGAGAGCAGCGTGGTCTCGGGATCGGCGGCGACCGTTGCGGCGGCGTCGGTGGCGTTCATGATTGGGGCAACCTCACGAGGGGCGGGGAGGGTTGGCTTCGCGTTCGGGCGGGACGGCCGTCGGCTCGGATCGGGCGGGTCTGCGCCGCAAATGGGCCAAAACTTGGGCTTGCCCGAACGATCCCTAAGCAGGATTTCGGAAAAGTGGACACCGGTTTTCCGTTCAAAATCCCGCTTTATCAAAGGGCTCCAAGCCGACTTGCGTTGCGAGCGCCCGCAAGTCGGCTCAGAAGCGGCTTTTATACGTTCAGTTAAGCCTGCGATAGGGTTAACATCGGATTAGCGCGCGTTTGGACCCGGTCGCGGCGGATTCGGCGTCAGAGCCAGGAGCGGGGACGAGCGAGGCGATCCCGGGCGGCAGGAGTTAAGAACCCGTTCGAGGCATATTGCTTTTTTCGCGGCTTTGTCCTTCAGCTTTGACGCCGCGCCCCGCTGAGTCGATCGGGACTCGCTCCGAAGATTGGTCGGCCGGACCCAACCCCGAACGTCGAAGGCTCCAATGAAGCGACCGCCCCCTGCATTCGTCGTCGAGGTTCGGCGGCAACGACGACCGACGAATACGGGCGGAAAGGGTTGGTTGACGGAGCCGGCGCTCTCCGGCGCCGCGGCGGGAGCGGAACGCCATCTCGGCGCGACCGCGCTGTTCGAGGCCGAGCGCAAGGCGCCGACCGCCGCCGAGACGCCGCCGTCGCGGCCTCAGGGCCGGATTCTTCCCAGCCTCGCCGACCTCCAACCGATCGCGTCGCCTTTCGAGGAGGCCGCGGCCCCGCCGCGACGCAAGCGCGAAAGTTTCGGCCCGGCGGCCAAGCCCAAGACGCGGACGAAGAAAGACTCGAGCCGGGAATTCGCGCCGCCGTCTCCTCGATCCTTCGAGGAATCTTCCGTCGAATTCCGGGCGGTCGCGTCGCGGGCGGTCGGCGGGACGACGGCCGAGGCCGGGCCAAAGGCCAAGGCGCGGTCGCCGGGCGCGAAATCCAAGCGCGAGGTCGCGACGGCCCAAGCCCTCGCCAGCTCCCTCGCGGCGCGCGCGATCGTCGCCGCCAGACCCGCCGCCGTTCCCGCCGACGCCTCGTTGGAAAACGCGACGGCCGACCGCAGCGAGGCGCGCCAAGCCCGGCATCGTCGCATCATGGATCGTTACGTGCTCGGCGCCGAACTCAAGCCGGGGCGCCGTTGGAAGCGCCGAACGCAAGAGGCGCGAAAGTGACTTTCGCTCCGACATAGATCGGAAGCCGTCGCGACCGCCGCGTCATCTTGCCGCATCTCGCGCCGATGGCCTGAAGCGGCTATCGTGCCGATCCACGTCGGGTCCGCTCGGAGATCGCGGACGAAACCAAAAAAAGACGCCGGAGGAGGCGAGCCATGCTGTTCACGCCCGAGCACGAGGAGGCGCGCCGCGCGCTGCAGAAATTCATCGCCGCCGAGATCAACCCGTTCGTCGACGAATGGGAGAAGGGGCAGGCCTTTCCCGCGCACGAATTGTTCAAGAAGCTCGGCGATCTCGGCTTCCTCGGCCTCACCAAGCCGACCGAATACGGCGGCCAGGCGCTCGATTATTCCTATTCGGTGATGATGGCCGAAGAGCTCGGCGCCATTCGTTGCGGCGGCGTGCCGATGGCGATCGGCGTACAAACCGACATGGCGACGCCGGCGCTCGCCCGCTTCGGCTCCGACGCGTTGCGTCGAGAATTCCTGGCGCCGGCCATCGCCGGCGACGCGGTCGTCTGCATCGGCGTTTCGGAGCCCGGCGCCGGATCGGACGTCGCCGCGATCAAGACCAGCGCGCGCTCCGACGGCGACGATTATGTCATCAATGGCGGCAAGATGTGGATCACCAACGGCGCGCAAGCCGACTGGATGTGCCTGCTCGCCAACACCGGCGACGGTCCCCAGCATCGCAACAAGTCGCTGATCTGCCTGCCGATGAAGACCAAGGGCGTCACCGTGGCGCGCAAGCTCGACAAGTTGGGCATGCATTCCTCCGACACCGCGCAGATCTTCTTCGACGACGTGCGCGTGCCCAAGCGCAATCGCATCGGCGAGGAAGGCCGCGGCTTCACCTATCAGATGCTGCAATTTCAGGAGGAGCGCCTTTGGGCCGCCGCCTCGTGCCTCAAGGCGCATGAACTCATCATCGCGGAGACCATCGCCTACGCCCGCGGCCGCAAGGCGTTCGGCCAGAGCATCCTCGACAATCAGACCGTGCATTTCCGCCTTGCCGAATTGCAGACCGAGGTCGAACTCTTGCGCTCGCTGGTCTATCGCGCCGCCGAGGCGATGATCGCGGGCGAGGACGTCACCCAGCTCGCCACCATGGCCAAGCTCAAGACCGGACGCCTCGGGCGCGAACTGCCCGACGCCTGCCTGCAATATTGGGGCGGCATGGGCTTCATGACGGAAACGCCGGTCAGCCGCGCCTATCGCGATTTTCGTCTGGCGTCGATCGGCGGCGGCGCCGACGAAGTGATGCTGTCGGTGCTGTGCAAGGGCATGGGCACGTTGCCCGGCATGGGCCAATAACGGGGCGGGCGTCGCGATGATCACGCTTTATCATTGCGCCGGCGCGCGCTCGTTTCGCGCACTCTGGGCCCTGGAGGAACTCGGTCTACGCTACGAGCTCAAGATGCTGCCCTTCCCGCCGCGCGCGCTCGCCAAGGATTATCTCGCGATCAATCCGCTCGGCACGATTCCCTTGCTCATCGACGGCGAGACGCGGATGACGGAATCGGCGGCGATCTGCCATTATCTCGCGACTTGGCGCGAGCCGACGCCGCTCGCCGTCGGGGTCGATGAGCCGGACTACGGCGCCTATCACAACTGGCTGCATTTCGGCGAGGCGACGCTGACGTTTCCGCAGGCCGTCGTGCTGCGCTACGCGCGCTTCGAACCCGTCGAGCGGCGCAACCCGCAAGTCGCGGCCGACTATGCGAAATGGTTCCTGGCGCGGTTGCGCGCGGTCGAGTCCGCGACGGCGAAAGCCGAGACCCTGTGCGCGGGACGCTTCACCATGGCGGATATTTCGGTCGGCTACGCTCTTCATCTCGCCCGATTCTCCCGGCTCGACGGCGAGTTCGGCCCGGCGACGGCGGACTATCGGCGCCGGCTCGAGGCGCGTGAGGGCTTTCGACGCGCCCTGGCGGCGGAGCTGGCCGCTGGGGAGGAGCAGAACGTCCCCGCGACGCGTTGAAGCGAGCGCAGCGCGCGCTTCGACGATGACAAACGGGCCGGCGCGTGGTTTTCTCCGCCGACCCACCGCAAAGGTCCAAACAAGAAGGCGACGATTCCGCGCGTCGCATGGGAGGAGCGCCGATGACGATCGAACAAGCCGACGACGCCGATGTCGTGGACAAGGCCGTGATCACTTGCGCGCTCAACGGCGTGCTGACCGACCCGAAGCAGCATCGCGTCCCCGTCACGCCCGAAGAGATGGCCCGCGAGGCCAAGGCGGCCTATGATTCCGGCGCCAGCGTCATGCACATCCATCTGCGCCAGCAGGCGCCCGGCAAGGGCCATCTGGCCTCCTGGGACGTTTCCGTTTCGCGCGAGATACAACAGGCCATCCGCGAAGCCTGTCCGGGCGTGATCATCAATCACACCTCCGGCGTCGCCGGGCCCGACTATGCCGGCGCGCTCGACTGCCTGCGCCAAACGCGGCCGGAAATGGCCGCCTGCAACGCCGGGTCTCTGAACTATCTCAAGGTCAAGGCCGACGGCGCCTGGGCCTGGCCGCCGATGCTGTTCGACAACCGGGTCGAGAAAATTCAGGACTATCTCGACGTGATCAAAGCGGCGGGCGCGATTCCGGAATTCGAATGTTTCGACGTCGGCATCGTGCGCAGCGTCGCCATGTATCGGGAGGTCGGCATGGTTTCGGGCCCGCTCGACTATAATTTCGTCATGGGCGTCGCCTCGGGCATGCCCGCCGATCCGGATCTCCTGCCCATTCTCCTGAAGCTGAAAGCGCCCGAGGCGGTTTGGCAAGTCACCGCGATCGGCCGCGCCGAAATCTGGCCGCTGCATCGGCGCGCCGCCGAACTCGGCGGCAATTTGCGCACGGGCCTCGAAGACACGTTCTACCTGCCCGACGGCGCCAAAGCGACGTCGAACGGTCGATTGGTCGCGGCGCTCGCCAGGCTCGCGCGCGAGGTCGGGCGGGACATCGCGAGTCCCGCCGAAGCCCGGCAAATTTTTCATCTGCGTCCTTCGGGGGCCGCCGCCTAGCGGGCGGCGCGAAACAGCTAAGGAGGAAGGCATGACGGATCTCAGCGCGACGGGCGGCGTCGCCGGTCCAGGGCGCATCGGGCGGGTCGCGATCGGCGACCTCCTCACCCGCGCCGCGCGGCGCTATCCCGACCGCGTCGCGCTGACCGACGGCGCTCGGCGCGCGACCTTCGCGGAGATCGACCGCGACGCCAATCGCTTCGCCAATGCGCTGCTGGCGCGGGGCTTGAAGCCCGGCGACAAGGCGGCGACGATCTGCAACAACTCGATCGACATGGTCAAAGGGCTGTTCGGCCTGCATCGCGCCGGCTTGGTGTGGACGCCGATCAACACCCTGCTGGCTCCCGCCGACATGGACTACATTCTCGATCACGCCGGCGTCCGCTTCGCTCTGATCGACGACTACCTTTACGTACAGCCGGACCGTCGCGCGGCGCTCGCCAAACGCGGCCTCGATCTCGTCGCGATCGACCTCGCGGGACAATCGGCGGCGGCCGGATTGATGGAATTCAACGCCCTGCTTCAAGGCCAGTCCGACGCCGAGCCCGATATCGCCATCGACGATCGCGATCTGGCGATGATCATCTACACCAGCGGCACGACTTCGCGCCCCAAAGGCGCGATGCATTGCCATCTCGCCGTGGTGATGGCCGTGATGAGCAACGCGATCGAATCGAGCCTCACGCACGCCGATTCGATCAGCGGCCAGATGCCGATCTTCCACTGCGCCGGTCACGTGCTGATGCTGAGCTATCTCGCCGTCGGCGGAAGGGTGGCGCTGATGCGCGGCTTCGATCCGCTCGTGGCGATGGAGACGGTCCAGCGCGAGCGCCTGACCGTCTTCATCGGCTTGCCGCTGATGTATCAGGCGATGCTCGACCATCCCAGATTCAAGGACTTCGATCTCTCGTCCCTTCGGCGCTGCAACTACGCCATGGCGCCGATGGGGCGCCCCCTGCTCGAACGCGCGATCGCCGAGCTCTGTCCCGAATTTTCCCTGATGAGCGGCCAGACCGAGATGTATCCGGCCACGACGGCGTCGCGCCCGGAGCGTCAGCTCGAGCGCTTTGGAAACTATTGGGGAGAATCGCTGATCGTCAACGAAAGCGCGATCATGGACGACAGCGGCGCGTTGCTGCCTCGCGGCGCGATCGGCGAATTGGTGCATCGCGGGGCGAACGTGATGATGGGCTATTACAAAGATCCGGAGGCGACCGCCGCGTCGCGCAAATTCGGCTGGCATCACACCGGCGATCTCGCGCTGATCGACGAGAACGGCGAAATCCTGTTCATCGACCGCAAGAAGGATATGATCAAGTCCGGCGGCGAGAACGTCGCCTCGGTGAAGATCGAGGAGACTTTGCTCGCCCACCCGGCCGTGCTCAACGCCGCCGTGGTCGGCCTGCCGCATCCCCAATGGGGCGAGGCGGTCAGCGCCTTCGTCAAGCTGAAACCGGGGGCGACGGTCAGCGAAGCGGAGATATCGGATTATTGCCGCGAGCGCCTGGCCGGCTTTCAGGCGCCGAAACTCGTGCGGATTCTCGAAGACATACCGCAAACCGCGACCGGCAAGCTGCGCAAGGTCGAGTTGCGCCAGCGATTCGCCGACACTTTCACCGCCTGACGATCGAGCCGATCATGGCCATCATCGAAAGCACGATCGCGCCCTCGAGCGCCGCGTTTCAGGCCAATCGCGCGAGCATGCTCGCCCTGATCGACCGCCTGCGCTCCCTGGAGGAGCGCGCTCGCGCCGCTTCGGCGGCGGCGAAGGAGCGGTTCCACAAGCGCGCGCAATTGCTGCCGCGCGAGCGCGTGGCGTTGCTGCTCGACCCCGACGCGCCGTTCCTCGAACTCTCGACCCTGGCCGGATTCGGCTTCGACGTCGCCGACGCCGAACGAAGCATTCCCGGCGGCGGCCTGATCGTCGGCGTCGGCCTCGTCTCGGGCAAGCGCTGCCTCGTGAGCGCGAACGACGCCGGCATCGACGCCGGCGCGCTGCAGCCGATGGGCCTGGACAAAGCCCTGCGCGCGCAGGAAATCGCGCTGGAGAACAAGCTGCCCTATGTGCAGCTGGTCGAGAGCGCCGGCGCCAATCTGCTGCGCTATCGCGTCGAGGATTTCGTGCGCGGCGGCGGGCTGTTCCGCAATCTCGCCCTTTTGTCGGCGGCCGGCCTGCCCGTCGTGACGGTGACGCACGGTTCGTCGACCGCCGGCGGCGCCTATCAGACCGGGCTCTCCGACTACATCGTGATGGTGCGCGGCCGCACGCGCGCGTTTCTCGCCGGGCCGCCGCTGCTGAAGGCGGCGACCGGCGAAATCGCCAGCGAGGAGGAACTCGGCGGCGCGGAGATGCATACGCGCGTTTCCGGCCTCGGCGACTATCTGGCCGAAGACGACCGCGACGCGCTGCGCATCGCGCGCGAAATCATCGCCGGCCTCGCCTGGGACAGGCCCGGCGGGCCAAGCGAGCATCGCCCGCCGCTCTACGACGCGGAGGAGCTGCTCGGAATCATGCCGATTGACTATAAGCGCCCGGTCGACATGCGGCAGGCGATCGCGCGCATCGTCGACGGCTCCGACGTCACCGAATTCGGCGAGAATTACGGACCGGCCACCGTCTGCGGGCGCGCCGCGCTCGAAGGCCATGCGCTCGGAATCGTCACCAACAACGGGCCGCTCGATCCCGACGGCGCCAACAAGGCCACGCATTTCATTCAGGCCTGCTGCCAGACGCGCACGCCGATTCTCTATCTCAACAATACGACGGGCTATATGGTGGGGCGCGCGGCCGAGCAAGGCGGCATGATCAAGCACGGAGCGAAGATGATCCAGGCCGTGGCGAGCGCCCGCGTGCCGCAAATCACGCTCTATTGCGGCGCCTCGTTCGGCGCCGGCAATTACGGCATGTGCGGGCGCGGCTTCCATCCGCGCTTCTGCTTCTCCTGGCCCAACGCCAAGACGGCGGTGATGGGCGCGGAGCAAGCGGCGGAAACCATGGCGATCGTCGCCGAAGCCGCCGCGGCGCGGCGCGGCGCGGCGCTGGGCAAGGACAGGCGCGACAAGATGAAGGCGGAGATATCGGCCGTATTCGACGTTCAGACGGACGCTTTCGCCACCAGCGCCCGCCTGCTCGACGACGGGATCATCGACCCGCGCGACACGCGCGCCGTCCTCGCGCAAACGCTGGCGATCTGTCGCGAGGCGGAGCGGCGCGCGCCGCAGCCGATGCAATTCTCGGTCGCGCGGCCATGAGCGCTCCCCTGGTGGAGAAACGCACGCCGTTTCGCAAGATCCTCGTCGCCAATCGCGGCGAGATCGCCTTGCGCATCATGCGCACCGCGCGGCGGCTCGGCTATGGCGTCGTCGCGGTCCATTCCGCCGCCGACGCCGACGCGCCGCATGCGCGCGAGGCGGACCAGGCGATCGCGATCGGCGGACCGGCGCCGGCGCAATCCTATCTCAGGATCGAGAATATCCTCGCCGCGGCCGAGGCGAGCGGCGCCGACGCGATCCATCCCGGTTACGGCTTCTTGGCCGAGAGCGCCGCCTTCGCCGCGGCTTGCGAGGCGGCCGGGCTCGTCTTCATCGGGCCGTCGGCCGCCGCGATCCGCGCCATGGGCGACAAAGCCGGCGCCAAGGCGCTCATGCGGGCAGCCGGCGTTCCCTGCATTCCCGGCTACGACGGCGAGCAGAGCGAGGCGGCTCTCGCCGCCGCGGCGCGCGAAATCGGCTTCCCGCTGATGATCAAGGCGGCGGCGGGCGGCGGCGGACGCGGCATGCGCCTCGCGCCTAGCGAAGCCGCGTTCGCCGAACTCCTGCGCGCCGCGCGATCGGAAGCGCAGGGCGCGTTCGGCGACGCGACGGTGCTGTTGGAGCGCGCGATCGAAGCGCCGCGCCATATCGAAATCCAGATTCTCGCCGACCGCTGGGGCGCCGCGATTCATCTCGGCGAACGCGATTGCTCGACGCAGCGGCGCCATCAAAAGCTGATCGAGGAGGCGCCCTCCCCGGCGGTGTCGCCCGCGCTTCGCCAGCGCATGGGCGCGGTCGCGGTCGCGGCCGTCAAGGCGATCGGCTACGAGGGCGCGGGCACCCTCGAATTTCTGCTCGATTCGGCCGGCGCGTTCTACTTCATGGAAATGAACACGCGCCTCCAGGTCGAACATCCGGTGACGGAAGCCGTCACCGGGCTCGATCTCGTCGAGCTGCAATTGCGCATCGCCGGCGGCGAAAGGCTGCCGCTCCAGCAGGAGGATGTCCGGTTTTCCGGCCACGCGATCGAAGCGCGCCTTTGCGCGGAGGACGCGGCGCATGATTTTCTGCCGCAATCGGGCCGGATGCTGCGCTGGCGGGCGCCCCAGGGGCTGCGCGTCGAAACCGCGCTGGGCGCCGAGGGCGATATTCCCCCTTATTACGATTCGATGATCGCCAAGATCGTCAGCCATGGCGCGACGCGCGAGGAAGCGTTGCGTAAGCTGGCGCGCGGGCTCGACGAGACCATCGCCTTCGGCGTCACGACCAATCAAACTTTTCTCGCCGCCTGCCTTCGCCATCCCGATTTCGTCGCGGGCGGCGTCACCACCGATTTCGTCGAGCGACGCCGCGAGGCGCTGCTCGCGCGCCCTCGGGATGATCTCCTCCCGCCCGCCGCGCTCGCCGCGTTGCTTTTCCGCCTCCCCCAGCGCGGCGCGCAGCCCTGGAGGAAAGGCCGCGCGCTCGCCTCCGCCTTTGCGGCGCCGACGCGCGTCGACGTCGAAGGGACAATCCACGACGTCGAGATTTTCCGCCGCCGCGACGGGGCCTATGCGCTCGCCTATGACGGCGCGGAATTTTCGATCGAGGTCGAGGCGCTCGACGACGAGACGCTGCGCTTTCGCGTCGGCGACGTCGCGGAGAGCGCGACGTTCCTGCGCGCCGGCGATCGGCTGTACTGGCTGAGCCGAGGCGTCGCCTTCGCCTGCCGCGACGCGACGCTCGCGCCGCCGCGCCGGGCCAGCGCCGCCGGCGGCGACGGCAAGCTGCGCGCGGCGATGAACGGCCGCGTCGTCGCGGTGCTCGCCAAGCTCGGCGAGAGCGTCGCGCTCGGCCAGCCGCTCATCGCGCTCGAAGCGATGAAAATGGAGCACGTCCACGGGGCGCCCGCGGCGGGGATCGTCGCCGCCCTGCATGTGGCGGAGGGCGACCAGGCCGCGGCCGGCGCCATTCTCGCCGAGATCGAACCGCCGCCCGCCGCGACGCCATAGCGAGAACGTCATGTCCAAGACCTCGGATGTCCGGATCGAGAAACGCGGCGCCGCGTTGTGGATCGTGATCGATCGGCCGGAGCGGCGCAACGCGCTGAACGCCGGCGTGATCGCGGGAATCGTCGCGGGCTATCGCGCAGCGGAGGCCGACGCGGACGTGCGCGTGATCGTCGTGACGGGCGCCGGCGACAAGGCGTTTTGCGCCGGCGCCGATTTGCAAGCCGGCGGGTCCTTCGCCTTCGACTTTTCGCGCCCCAACGGCGATTACGCCGACATGCTGCGGCTGGCGCAAAGCGCCGCCAAACCGAGCATCGCGCGGGTCAACGGCGCCTGCATGGCCGGTGGCATGGGTCTCCTCGCGATGACGGACATGGCGGTCGCCAGCGACGACGCGGTTTTCGGCCTTCCCGAGGTCAAGGTCGGCCTGTTTCCCATGCAGGTGTTGAGCCTCCTGCAGAGAATCGCGCCGCCGCGGCTGATCGCGGAATGGGCGATATCAGGCGAGAGCTTCGACGCGAGCGCGGCGCGCGAGGCGGGCCTCGTCAACCACGTCGTTCCCGCCGCCGCACTCGACGCGAAGGTGGATTGGCTGATCGCCCGCATCGCCGACAAATCGCCGACCGCGATCCGCCGCGGCAAATACGCCTTACGCGCGATCGCCGCGATGTCGTTCGACGAAAGCCTCGCCTTCATGGAAGGCCAACTGCCGCTGCTGGCGATGACCGAGGACGCCAAAGAGGGGTTGTCGGCCTTCGCGCAGAAGCGCAAGCCGAAATGGACGGGGCGGTGAGGGGGCGGGTTTGGCGCTGTCAGAAATTAACGGAGTCGAGAAGCCGACATTGCGAGCAAAGCGAAGCAATGACGGAGGAAGCGCTTGTTTGCTGACAGACCCTAACACACACCCTACTGCCGCCTCAGCGCCACCCCCTGCCCCGCCAGCGGCGGGACTTCGAGGCCGCGCTGAGCGTTGGCCAGAGCGTCGAGCGCGGCCCTCGTTTCGGCGCGCCAGGGCGCGGCGCGCGCGCCGTCCTCGCCCTGATCGATGGAGAGCAGCAACTGCTCGCTGGCGGCGAGAATCGCGCCCTCTCGCCCGGCCTTCATTTCGAGCCAGACGCGCATGCGCTTCTCGTCGTGCTCCAAGAGGTGGCAACGCACGGACAACGCCTGGCCTTCGCTCGCCTCCTGGAAATAGTGCAGCATCATTTGCAGCGTGAACAGCGTGCGCCGGCTCGCTTTGCGCGAGGCCGCGTCGAGGCCGATGCGGTCCATCAGCGCGTCGAGCGAGCGGCTGAACACCAGGGCGTAGGCCGCGTCGTTCATATGGCCGTTGTAGTCGATCCAGTCGGCCGCGACTTCGGTCTCATAGATAGACAGCGGTTCGCCACGATGCATGACGTCCTCCCCGATCGGAGCCCTCCGGCTCGTCCCTCTGGCTGATCTTCGCAGCCCTCGGTGGCTTTGTCGATGAGCTCATCGGTGAGCTCGGGCGCGGCCGCGCCGCAAATTCGCCTCGCTCAACGGCGAGCAATAGGCCTAAGAGAGCGCAGCCAGGGAAACGGAGAGCGACTTTATGACGCGTGACGAAGAAGGCGATCGCTTTTCCGCCCGCGCCCGGCGCTACGCCAATCTCGGCGTCAACGCCGGCGCTTTCGCGGCGCGCGTGGGCGCGAGCCGCCTGATGGGCGGCGAGCGCGGCCACAACGCGCGCGCCCTGACCGAGGCGCTCGGCTCGCTCAAAGGGCCGATGATGAAGGTCGCGCAGATGATGGCGACGATCCCCGAGGCGCTCCCGGGCGATTACGCCAGCGAGCTGATGACGCTGCAATCGCAGGCGCCGCCGATGGGCGCCGGCTTCGTGCGCCGCCGCATGCAGGCGGAACTGGGCGCCGACTGGCGCGCCCGCTTCGCCGAGTTCGACCTCGCGCCGGCCGCCGCCGCCTCGCTCGGCCAGGTGCATCGCGCGACAAGTCTCGGCGGCGAGAAGCTCGCCTGCAAATTGCAATATCCGGACATGGCCTCCGCGGTCGAGGTCGACCTCTCGCAGCTCGCCCTGCTGTTCTCGATCCATCGGCGGATGGGGCCGGCGATCGACACGCGCGAAATCGCCCAGGAGATCGGCGCGCGCATTCGCGAGGAGCTCGACTACGTGCGCGAGGCCAAGCTGGCGCGGCTCTACGCGCGGATGCTCGAAGGCCGCCCGCTGGTGCGCGTGCCCAAGGTCTTCGCCGAGCTTTCGACGCGGCGGCTGCTGACGCTGGAATGGCTCGACGGCGCGCCGCTGATGGAATTCCAGCGCGCGGGCGCCGAGACGCGCAATCGCATCGCGCTCGCCCTGTTCGAGGCATGGTGGCGGCCGTTTTCGCGCTTTGGCGTCATTCACGGCGATCCGCATCTCGGCAATTATTCCGTCGTCGCGAAGGGAAAAGGCGAGGCGCAGGAGGTCGAGGCGGTCAATCTCTTCGACTACGGCTGCGTGCGCATTTTTCCCGCGAGCTTCGTCGGCGGCGTCGTCGAGCTTTATCGGGCGCTGGAGAGCGCCGACGAAGCCCGCATCGTCCACGCTTACGAAATCTGGGGCTTTTCCGATCTGTCGCGCGCGACGATCGCGGCGCTGAACATCTGGTCGCGCTTCCTCTACGGCCCGTTGATCGACGATCGCGTGCGCACCATCGCCGACGGGGTCAAGCCCGGCGATTACGGCCGGCGCGAGCTCTTCGCGGTCATGCAAGCGCTCAAGGCCGAAGGCGGCGGCCTGAAGGTTCCCCGCGAATTCGTCTTCATGGACCGCGCCGCGGTCGGCCTCGGCGGCGCGTTCCTGCGCCTGGGCGCGGCGATGAATTTTCATCGCCTGTTCGAAGAGGCGATCGAGGGCTTCGATGTCGACGCGCTGGGGCTGAGGCAGGCTGAGGCGCTGGCGAAAGTCGAGCTCGCCTAAGCGGCCCCGAGCCGTCGCGACGGACGAATTTCGATGTCGCGGCGCGCGCAAAAAAAGGCCCCGCGGTGAGCGGGGCCTTCAGGCGCGCCGGCTCAAAGCGACGGCGCGCCGCACGCCGGCGACCGGGAGGAGAGAAACGCCGGCGAAACGTTGCGGGAGACGCGGCCTATTGGCAGATGTTGACCCAGCGGCGGCCGAGGTAGCGGCCCCATTGGTCGTAGACCGGTTGATAGGCCATGCACCCGTTCGGGCCGGGGCCGTAATAGGGGCCGGGGCCGTAATAGGGGCCTTGCGAGGCGATCGCCGCGCCGGCGGCGAGGCCGAGAATGCCCAGGCCGACCGCCGGACCCCACCAACCGCCGTACCAACGGCCGCCGCTCCAATAGCCGTGGTGCCAAACGCCGGCCGCCTCGGCGGGCGTCGTCGTCGCGGCGGCGACGCCGAGGCCGAGCAAGAGCGCCGTCAAGGCGACGGCGGTCGACTTCTTCAAGAATGCGCGCATGAGCTGCCTCCAATTTCCTAGCTTCGCGCCGCAGCGGCGCGGCTTTCGGCTACGCCGGATTTACGGGATGCCCCGGCGCTCGCGCGAATGGTCGGCTGAGAAATCGGCGCCTATTTGCCCAAAACACGGCGATGGGGCGCCCAAATCGACGGATCGCCGAAAATATCGCGCCGCGACCGTACTATTCTGAACATTCATTCAGATTTCGCGCCGGCCGTCATGCCGCGCAGAAACTTGATGATGCCCGAAAAGTCGTCGCCGGAGCGGCCCGCCGCCGCGAACAGCTGATAGAGCTGAGCGGCCTCGGCGCCCAGCGGCGTCGCCGCGCCCGCGCCCGCGGCCGCCTCCTGCGCGAGGCGCAAGTCCTTCAGCATCAACGCCGCCGCGAAGCCGGGCTTGTAGTCGCGATTGGCGGGCGAAGCGGGAACCGGTCCGGGAACCGGGCAATAGGTGGTGAGCGACCAAGATTGGCCCGACGAAGTCGAGGCCACGTCGTAAAGCGCCTGCGCCGACAGGCCGAGCTTTTCCGCGAGAACGAAAGCCTCGCAAGTCGCGATCATCGTCACGCCGAGGATCATGTTGTTGCAGATCTTGGCCGCCTGTCCCGCGCCGGGCCCGCCGCAATGGACGATGCGTTTGCCCATCGCCTCGAGGAGGGGCTTGGCGCGCGCGAAGGCCTCGTCGGCGCCGCCGGCCATGAAGGTGAGCGTCCCCGCGCCGGCGCCGCCGACGCCGCCGGAGACCGGAGCGTCGAGGGTCAGAACGCCCGCGCTCGCGCCCGCTTCGTGGGCTTGTCGCGCGCTGGCGACGTCGATGGTCGAAGAGTCGATGAACAACGCGCCCTTCTTGGCCGCCGGCAAGAGATCCGCCCAGCAGCTCAAAACATGTCTGCCGGCCGGAAGCATCGTTACGACGGCGTCGGCGCCCTCGATCGCGGCGCGCCCGCTTTGGGCGATCGCGACGCCGGACGAGGCGGCGGCGACGCGCTGCGCCTCCGCGAGATCAAACCCACGAACCGAATGCCCCGCCTTGATCAAATTGGCGGCCATCGGCGCGCCCATGTTGCCAAGCCCGATGAACGCGACAGCAGACATTTCCACCCTCCCCCTCAGTCGTCCCAGTCGGCGCGCTCAGGATTTCGTCAAGGCGCGCCCGACGATCACGCGCATGATTTCGTTCGTGCCTTCGAGAATCTGATGAACGCGCAGATCGCGCACGATCTTCTCGACGCCGTATTCCGAGAGATAGCCATAGCCGCCGAACACCTGCAGCGCGTCATTGGCCGCGTTGAACCCCGCGTCGGTGGCGACGCGCTTGGCCATCGCGCACAGCCGCGTCGCGTCGGGCGATTGCGCGTCGAGCGCGCTGGCGGCCCGCCACAGCAGCGAGCGCGCCGCCTCGAGCGAGGTCGCGATGTCGGCGAGGCGAAATTGCGTCGCCTGAAAATCGGCGATTCGACGCCCGAACGCTTTGCGCTCGCCGGCGTAGACGAGCGCCTTGGCGAGCGCCGCCTCGCCGCCGCCGAGCGAGCACGCGCCGATATTGAGCCGCCCGCCGTCGAGCCCGGCCATGGCGATCTTGAAGCCGTCGCCTTCCGCGCCGACGCGGTTGGCCGCCGGGATCCGCGCGCCTTCGAGAATAACCTGTCGGGTGGGTTGCGCGTTCCAACCCATCTTGCGTTCGTTGGCGCCGAACGACAGGCCCGGCGTTCCCTTTTCAATAAGGAACGCCGAGATGCCGGCCGCGCCCGCCGCGCCGCTGCGCGCCATCACGAGATAGAGGTCCGCCGCTCCCGCGCCGGAGATGAATTGCTTGACCCCGTCGAGGACATAGGAATCGCCCTCGCGCCGCGCGCGCGTCGAAAGCGCCGCGGCGTCGGAGCCGGCGCCCGGCTCGGTCAGGCAATAGCTCGAAAGCAGCTCCATCTTGGCGAGCTTGGGCAGGTAGTGCGCCTGCAGGGCCGGCGAGCCGAAGCGGTCGATCACCGAGGCCACCATATTGTGGATCGACAGATACGAGGCGACGCAGGGGCAGCCCGTCGCCAGCGCCTCGAAGATCAGCGCCGCGTCGAGCCGCGTCATCCCGGAGCCGCCGTGCTCCTCGCGCACGTAAATCGTCGCCATGCCGAGCGCCGCCGCCTCGCGCAGCACATCGACAGGAAAATGCTTGGCTTCGTCCCAAGCGAGCGCGTTGGGCGCGATGCGCTCGTCGGCGAAGGAGCGCGCCATATCGCGGACGGCGGCGTGGTCGGCGGTGAGGGTGAACATTGGCGAAGCCTCTTAGGTCCAATCGGCGAGATGGACGACATCGCGCTCGTAGCGGGTGGCCGTGACGCCAGCCACAAAGCCGCGATCGAGCGTTACGAACGGCGCGGCGCGGCGCCGCGCCAGCGCGAGATAGACGCAGTCGTAGACCGAATGATCGAGTTCGCGCGCCAGCGCGAGCGCCGGAGCCGCCAAATCCGCCAATTCGATAAACTGCGGCACAAAGCGGCGTATCTCGTTCATCGCGGCGCTCGCGATATCAGCGCCGATCTCACCGAGCCGCGTCTTCTTCCACAAACCATTAGCGAGCTCGGCGAGCATCAACGACGGCGCGATGAGATCCGCGGAGCTGCGGATCAGACGATTTGCGGCGACCGTGTCGTTTTCACGGGCGAACCAACAAAGGGCGACGCTCGCGTCGACGACGATTTCGCTCACCGATCTCGATCTTCTCTTACGAGCCTCGCCGGATCGCTGCGACGTCCGGGCGGCGTCAGGCTTTGAAACTTCTCCGCGGCGGCCAGGCGTTCTTCAGGCGTGTAGGGCGCAGACCGCTCGATCAGGTCGCGCAACTCCTGCTCCAGGGACCGCCCATGCGATCTGGCGCGTGAGCGGTGCGCTTCGAGCACCGCGTCCGGGACGTTACGGATGAGAACCTGGGCCATCGCAAACCTCGAACGCTATCATTTATGATAGCATGCATGGAGAACGGCGGCAAAGCACGACATTGTCGCCGTCTCGCGCCCTCACCCCATCGTCGGAATGCTGAAGTTCGCGCCCTCCTTCACGCCCGACGGCCAACGGGCGGTGACGGTCTTGGTCTTGGTGTAGAAGCGGATCGAATCGGGGCCGTGCTGATTGAGGTCGCCGAAGCCGGAGCGCTTCCAGCCGCCGAAGGTGTAATAGGCCACCGGCACCGGGATCGGCACGTTGACGCCGACCATGCCGACCTGGACTCTCGAGGCGAAGTCGCGCGCGGCGTCGCCGTCGCGGGTGAAGATCGCGACGCCGTTGCCGTATTCGTGATCGTTGCACAGGCCCAGCGCTTCGTTGTAGCTCGCCGCGCGCACCACCGAGAGCACGGGGCCGAAAATCTCTTCCTTGTAGATGCGCATGTCCTTGGTGACGTGATCGAAGAGACAGCCGCCGAGATAGAAGCCGTTCTCGTAGCCCTGCATTTTGAAGCCGCGCCCGTCGACGGCGAGCTTGGCGCCTTCCTTCACGCCGAGTTCGACATAGGACCTCACCTTGTCGAGATGGGCCTTGGTCACCAGCGGGCCGTAATCGGCCGAGGAGTCGGTCGAGGGGCCGATTTTCAGCGCTTCGACGCGCGGGATGAGCCGGCGCATCAGTTCGTCCGCCGTCTTCTGGCCGACCGGCACGGCGACGGAGATCGCCATGCAGCGCTCGCCCGCCGCGCCGTAGCCGGCGCCCATCAGCGCGTCGACCGTCTGGTCCATGTCGGCGTCCGGCATGATCACCATGTGGTTCTTGGCGCCGGCGAAGCATTGCACGCGCTTGCCGCTCGCCGTGCCGCGCGAATAGATGTAATGCGCGATCGGCGTCGAGCCGACGAAGCCGATCGCCTGAATGTCGGGATCGTCGAGGATCGCGTCGACCGCGACCTTGTCGCCGTTGACGACGTTGAGAATGCCGGGAGGGCCGCCCGCCTCGATGAAGAGTTCGGCCAGACGCATGGGAACGCCGGGGTCGCGCTCGGACGGCTTGAGGATGAAGGCGTTGCCGCAGGCGATCGCCGGCGCCAGCTTCCACAGCGGGATCATCGCGGGAAAGTTGAACGGCGTGATGCCGGCGACGACGCCGAGCGGCTGGCGCATCGAATAGAGGTCGATGCCGGGGCCGGCGCCGTCGGTGTATTCGCCTTTCATCAGGTGCGGCGCGCCGAAGGCGAATTCGACCACTTCGACGCCGCGCTGGATGTCGCCCTTGGCGTCGATGATCGTCTTGCCGTGCTCGCGCGCGAGAATGTCGGCGAGCTCGTCGGTGTTCTTGGCGATGAGGTCGTAGAATTTCATCAGCACGCGCGCGCGGCGCTGCGGATTGGTCGCGCCCCATGCGGGCTGCGCCGCCTTGGCGTCGAGAACCGCAGCGCGCGTTTCGGCGGCGGAGGCGAGCGCGACCGAGCCACGCACCGTTCCGTCCATCGGCTGAAACACTTCGGCCGACCGGCCCGAAGTTCCCGCGACGCGCTTGCCGCCGATGAAGTGCCCGTACTCGACCATGGTTCGCTCCCCGAGACGTCGTTGCTGGCCGTCTTTATGCATCAGGCTTTCCTGCACAGCAATCGCCGATTACGCGCAACGGGCGTGCGCAATTGTGCTAAACGACGATTATGGACTGGGATAACGTGAGGGTCTTTCTCGCGGTCGCGCGCGCGGGACAATTTGTCGCGGCGGCCAGGCGGCTGCGGCTCGACCACGCCACGGTCAGCCGGCGCATCGCGGCGCTGGAGGCCGCGCTCGGCGCGCGGTTGTTCGATCGACGCACCACCGGCGCGCGGCTGACCAGCGCGGGCGAGCGTTTTCTCGCCGCCGCCGAGGAAATGGAGAGCGCGTTCCTGCACGCGCAGGCGGAAATCTCCGACGTCGACGTCGAGCTGACCGGCGTCGTGCGCATCGGCGCGCCCGACGGCTTCTCGACCTACTACCTCGCGAGCGCGTTGCGCGATTTCGTCGAACGCAATCCGGGCGTTCGCATCCAGCTCGCCCCGGTTCCGCAAATCATTCCGCTGGCGCGGCGCGAAGTCGACATCGTCGTCGTGCTCGACAAGCCCGAGGAGGGTCGCTTCGTCGCGCGCAAGCTCACCGACTACAGTCTGGGAATCTACGCCAGCGCCGCCTACCTCAAAGCGCACGAGCCGCCGCGCGAAGTCGGCGAACTCGCGGGCCATCGCCTCATCGGCTATGTCGAGGAATACGCCTTTTCGAGCGCGCTGGACTATATCCGCGAACTCTACGGCGGCGCGCCGACCTCGTTCGAATGCGCCAGCGCCGTCACCCAGCTCGAAGCCCTGCGCGCCGGCCTCGGCCTCGGCGTCGCCCATGATTTCATCGCGCGCCGCTTCAAGGATTTGCGCCGCATCCTCCCCGAGCGCCGCGCCACGCGCAGCTACTGGATCGTCACCCACCAGGACACGCGCGGCTTAGGGCGCATCCGCGCGGTGTGCGAGCACTTGATCGCGAGCGTGACGCGCGACCGCGCGATGTTCGTTTGAGGCCTTGGCGCCGCTCTTAGGCGAAAGCCGCGATGTCGACCGGCTTGCGCCTGCGGCCCCAATGGCCCGGCTCGGCGGCGAAGCGGCCGGCCAGCGGGCGGCGGCATTCCAGGCAGGCGCCGGAGGCGTCGAGCGCGTAAGCCGTCATGTCATAGTTGTCGCGCGCGATCAGGGCGGCGCCGCAGAGGTCGCAAAACGTCGTCTGGCGATGCGGATCGCGGCAATTGCCGATGTAGACGTGATGCAGGTCGTTGGCGATCGCCTGCGCGCGGGCGCGATCCAGCGTCGCCTTCGGCGTCGGCGGATGGTCGGTCATGCGATAATCCGGGTGGAAGGCGGAAAAATGCAGCGGAACGTCGGGCCCCAACTCCCTAGCGATCCAACGCGTCATCGCGTCGATTTCCGCGATGGAATCGTTCTCGCCGGGAATGAGCAGCGTGGTGATCTCCAGCCAGACGTCGGTTTCGCGCTTGAGATAGCGCAGCGTGTCCAGCACGGGAGCGAGATGCGAGGCCGTATGGCGGCGATAGAAGTCTTCCGTGAAGCCCTTCAAATCGACATTGGCGGCGTCGATGCAACGGAAGAATTCGGCGCGCGGCTCGGCGCACATGTAGCCCGCCGTCACCGCGACCGTCTTCACCCCGCGCTCATGGCACGCCGCCGCGACGTCCGCGGCGTATTCGAAGAAGATCACGGGGTCGTTGTAGGTGAAAGCGACGGAGGCGCAGCCGAGTTCGACCGCGGCGCGCGCGATGGTCTCGGGCGTGGCCTTTTGCGCGCTGGCACCAACTTCGCGGCTCTTCGAGATTTCGTGGTTCTGGCAAAAGGCGCAGGCGAGATTGCAGCCCGCCGTTCCGAAAGACAGCACCGAGCTGCCGGGGTAAAAGTGATAGAGCGGCTTCTTCTCGATCGGATCGACGCAGAATCCGGACGACAATCCGTCCGTCGTCAGGACCATATGGCCGTCGACGTTTTGCCGGACATAGCAGAGCCCGCGCTGCCCTAAGCCGATCTTGCAGGCGCGGGGGCAGACTTCACAGAGAATTCGCCCGTCAGGCAGCGGGCGGGAAAAATGGTCGACGATGCGCAAGGGCTGGTCCATTCGGGGATACCGATCCCTATATAGGGTGCGCGCGCCAGGGCAGTAGTTCCGCCGCGGCGCGCCGGCGCAGATTTCTGAAGAGCGCCGGAACCTGTGGGAAGGCCCGATGAATTTCCCCCCTCGCGCGCTCGGCGCGCACCCCGCCCAGGTCGCGGGGCTCTTCTATCCCCGCGACGCGACGGCCTTGGCGGCCAAGATCGACGCCGCTTTGGCCGCTGCGCCCCCCTCGCCCTTCCGGGCGAAAATGGTCGTCGTTCCCCACGCCGGCATCGATTATTCCGGCGCCGTCGCCGCACAGGCGCTGCGCGCGCTGGATTTGACGGGCGGGCTGCGCCGCGTCGTCATTCTCGGCCCCAATCACCGCATGCCGTTGCGGGGCCTCGCCGTTCACCCCGCAGCTGCGTGGTCGACCCCGCTCGGCGTCGCGCCGGTGGCGAGCGAGGCGCTGCGATCGATCCTGCCGCTCGAAGAGGTCGCCGTCGACGCGAGGCCGTTCGAGGGCGAGCACAGCCTGGAAATGCTGCTGATCTTTCTGCAGCGCCTGATCCCAAAGCTCGAGATCGCGCCGGTGCTGGTCGGCGACGCGGCGCCCGACCTCGTCGAGGAGGCGCTGCGCCGCCTGTGGGGCGGACCGGAGACGGCGATCTGCATTTCCTCCGACCTTTCGCATTTTCTCGCCCGCGAGGCCGCGCGCGCTCAGGACGCCGAGACGCGCGGCCTGATCGAGAGCGGCCGCTGGAGCGAACTCGGCCCCGCCAACGCCTGCGGCTTCGTCAGCCTGAAGGGCGCGATCCGCCGCGCGCACAGCCTTCGCATGCGGGCGACGGGATTGGCCTTCGCTGGGTCGGATCAGGCAGGCGGCCCGAGAGATCGCGTCGTCGGCTACGGCGCCTTCGCGTTCGAATATCCGGGCGCGGCGCGGCTCAGAAAACTCGATCAGGATCGTCTCGTCGCCATCGCCTCGGCGTGTCTGGACTTCGCCGCGACCCATGGCGGGGCGACGCCCCATATTGTCGCCGACCCGGGTCTGCCGCCGAGCCTGACGGCGCACCGCGCCGCCTTCGCCACTCTGGAGCGCGGCGCGTCCTTACGCGGCTGCGTCGGTTCGCTGTTCCCGCACCGGCCTCTGGCCGGAGACGTCGGCGCCAATGCGGTCAAGGCCGGCTTCGGCGATCCTCGCTTCGCGCCGCTCCAGCGCGCCGAATTGCCTGATATCACGATCAAGATCTCGGTGCTTTCGCCCGCGGCGCCGATCCCCTGCCGAAGCGAACAGGAATTGATCGCCCAGTTGCGGCCCGATCGGGACGGCCTCCTGCTGCGCGACGGCCGGGCCGCCGGCCTGTTTCTGCCCAGCGTCTGGCGCGAAGTCTCCTCGCCCGTCGACTTCGTCCGCTTCCTCAAGAAGAAAATGGGCGTCGCGGCGGACCATTGGTCGCCGACGATGGTCGCCTCGCGCTTCTCCGCCGAGTGTTTCGAAGGCCCCTTCGTCGAGCCGGGGAAGGCCGACCTGGCGGGGATCGCGGCGCGGGCGTTTGATTGAGGCGGCGCTCGCCCCTCACCGCCTCAGCCGCAAGCTCGCCCAACCCTCCAAATCGATCCGCTCGGCGAGGTGAAACCCCTGCCCGCGCCATGCCGCCAGCACGCCCGGCGCGTCGCTGAGCAGCAGGCCCGAGACGATCGCCTCGCCCTCGGGCGCCGTCACGGCGGCGAGCGAGGGCGCGAGCAGGCGCAGCGGCTTGGCGAGGATGTTGGCGAAGACGAGGTCGTAAGGCGCGCCCTCGCGCAGTTGCAGATTCTCCACGCCGCGCGAGACGATCGCCTTGCAATAGGCGCCGACGCCGTTGAGGCGCGCGTTTTGGTTGGCGACCTCGACCGCCACGGGATCGATGTCGCCGAGCCACACTTTGCGCCGCAACACCTCGGCGGCGGCGATGGCGAGCACGCCGGCGCCGCAGCCGACGTCGAGGACCTTTCGCGGCCGGCGGCGCTTGAGAACGCGATCGAAATGCAAGAGGCAGCCGCGCGTGGTGCCGTGGTGGCCGGTGCCGAAGGCGAGGCCCGCCTCGATCTCGACGCCGACGTCGCCGGCGCGAAGCGCAGCGCGGTCATGCGCGCCATGGACGAGAAAGCGCCCGGCGCGCACCGGCGCCAATCCAGCGAGCGAATTGGCGACCCAGTCGCGCTTTTCCGTGACGCCGAACTCGACGGCCTTCGCCGCATCCGGCCCGGCGGCGACGGCGACGAGATCGCGAAGAGCGTCCTCGTCGGGCGCGAAACCGAAATAGGCTTCGACCAGCCAGGCCCGGCCGCCACCCGGCCAGCGCTCCTCGGTCTCGAAGGCGGTCGAAGCGGCCTCGGCCGGCTCGAAACTCTCGACGATGAGATCGGCGACGGCGCGCGCGCGCTTTTCGTCGCTGACGAGGCGCAGCGTATGCGTGGCGTTGTTGGGGGGCAGGCCTTCGAGCATGATGCGTCCTTCAGAGGCGCCCGCCCCTACCATGCGCGCTCACGCCCTGTCGACTTCGTGAAAGAAATCATAGACCAGCTTCGCCGTCGCGGCGTTGAGGCCGGGGGTTTTCTCGAGGTCGGCGAGGCCGGCGCGGGCGACGTCCTTGGCCGAGCCGAAAGCGTGCAGCAGCGCGCGCTTCCTCGCCGGGCCGATGCCGGGGATTTCGTCGAGCGGGCTTTTCACGAATTCCTTCTTGCGCTTGGCGCGATGCGTGCCGATGGCGAAGCGATGGGCCTCGTCGCGCAGCCGCTGCACGAAGAACAGCGCGGGATCGCGCGGCTGAAGCTTGAACGGCTCGCGCCCCTCGACGAAGAAGGTTTCACGCCCGGCGTTGCGGTCCGGCCCCTTGGCGATCGAGGCGAGATGCACGCCCTCGACGCCGAGTTCGGCGAAAACCTGCCGCGCCGCCTCGAACTGCCCGCGCCCGCCGTCGATGATCACGAGATCGGGCCGCTCGGGAAAGGCGCCGTCATCGGCGTGCGCGGGCGCTTCCGCCGCTTGCCTGGCGAGGCGCGCGAAGCGGCGGCTCAGCACCTCGCGCATCATCGCGTAATCGTCGCCCGGCGTCAGCGCCGCGCTCTTGATGTTGAAGGTGCGGTACTGGTTTTTGACGAAGCCTTCCGGCCCGGCGACGATCATCGCGCCGATCGCGTTCGCGCCCATGATGTGCGAATTGTCGTAGACCTCGACGCGGCGAAGCGGCGTCGCGACGCCGAACGCCGCTCGAAGCGCGCCGAGCAGCTTTTCCTGGCTCGCCGCCTCCGCCAATTTGCGCGAAAGCGCCTCGCGCGCGTTGCGCAGGGCGTTGTCGACCAGCTCCTTCTTTTCGCCGCGCCGCGGCGCGCCGACGGCGATGCGATGGCCGGCGCGCGCGCTCAGGACGTCGCGCAGGGATTCGCGCGACGCGACTTCGTGGCTGAGCAGCACCAGCCGCGGCGCGGGCCGCTCGAGATAGAATTGCGCGAGGAAGGAATCGAGCACCTCGGCGGCGCTCAGCGCGCGATCGGCGCGGGGAAAATAGGCGCGATTGCCCCAGTTCTGGTAGGTGCGGAAGAAGAACGCCTCGATGCAGAACTGCCCCGCCTCCTCGCAGATCGCGAACACGTCGGCCTCCGGCACCGAGCGCGGGTTGACGTTCTGCTCGCCCTGGATCGCCGAGAGCGCGGAGATGCGGTCGCGCAGGCGCGCGGCCTTTTCGAATTCCAGCGCCTCCGCGGCTTCGCTCATGTCCTTGGCGAGGCGCTGGCGGATCGCGCGGCTGCGCCCGGAGAGGAAGTCGCGCGCCTCGGCGACCAGCTCGGCATAGTCGTCAAGCGCGATCTCGCCGGTGCAGGGCGCCGAGCAGCGCTTGATCTGGTAGAGCAGGCACGGCCGCGTGCGGTTCTCGTAATAGCTGTCCGGACAGGTGCGCAAAAGGAAGGCGCGCTGCAGCGCGTTGAGGGTGCGGAACACCGCGCCGGCGTTGGCGAAGGGTCCGAAATAATCGCCTGACATCGAGCGCGCGCCGCGATGCTTGACGAGGCGCGGCGCTTCATGGCCGCTGGTGATGAGAATATAGGGGAAGCTCTTGTCGTCGCGCAGCAGCACGTTGTAGCGCGGCTTGAGCTGCTTGATGAAATTGGCCTCCAGCAGCAGCGCCTCGGCCTCGGTCTCGGTGGTGACGAAGACCATCGACACGGTCTGCGCGATCATTCGGGCGATGCGGATGGTCTGGCGCTCCGGCGTCGTATAGCTCTGGACGCGCTTCTTGATCGAGCGCGCCTTGCCGACATAGAGCACCTCGCCGTCGGCGCCGATCATGCGGTAGACGCCGGGGCCGAGCGGCGCGTGCTTCCAGAACGACTTGATCGCCGCCGCGCCGCGCGCCAGCGGGCCCGGCTGCGCCTCGGCTTCGTCGAGGTCGAAATCCAGCGACGCGGAAGCCTCGTCGGCCTCTTCCTCGAGCGGGGCGGCGGCGAATTCGGTTTCGCGGGTTGACGGAGACTTGGGCGCGCCGGTCATGGGTCTGATTTAGGCTGAGGGGGACGATTCGGAAAGGGAGCGGGCTGTTGAGCCGGGCGCCGAGCGCGTCCGGCGCGAAGCGCCTGGCTTGGGAAAGATCGCGGCCGCGGCGAGAGGCGCGGCCAGCCGCCGCGCCTACGCGAGCCTCCAAGGTTTTCGCCAAGCCTCTCCAAATCCCGGCCCGCTTTCTCCAAACTTTTCCAAAAATTCTCTTCGGCGAATCGGGGGACATCAAAGGCTTACAAGGCGCCCAAAGCGGAATCGCCGTCTTCCAAGTTTTCCTCGTCCGTCCCCTCGTCCTCGGCGTCGTCGGGCGGCTCTTCGCCGGCGTCCGGCTGCGTCCGCGCCGCCTTCATGCGCTCGGCCATCTGGTTGAGCTTGGTCAGCAGCCGCTCGCGCGCACTCCCCTCGTAGGGCTCTGGCGCCTCGGCGACGGCGCCGTATTTGTCGAGCCGGTCGAGCACCCGCAGCAGCCGGTCGATCGCGCGCAACTCTCCGTCGGCGACGCCGCGCGCGGCGAGCCGCAACGCCGGCTCCAGCCGCGCGAGCTGCACGCGGGCATGATCGAGCCGCGTCCCGCCCTCCGGCTCTCGCAGCGATTGCGCCACGATCTGCCGCACCCGCTCGCGCGAAAGACCCTCGTCCCGCGCGATCGCCTCATAGGAAAAGCCGGCTTGCACCATGCCGAGAATCCGAATCCGCCGCTGCTCGCGTTCGCGGGCGGTGCGACGGACGACGGGGGCGGACGAAGGAGGAGGCATGGCGGGGCTCTCGTTCGGGTTCGCGGCTGGGGGCCGCAGTAAGGAAAACACGAACGGAAAGATTAGCATGAATTCTGAATATCCGAAAGACAATTCCAAAATTCGGGGAAGGCCGTCATCGCGGGCAAAGTGCTCGCGATGACGGTAGACGGCCGAAAGGAGGGACCGATGAAACGACCATGCGTCTACACCATGGCGAGCAAGCGCAACGACGAGGCCATAGCGCGGGAAAAGCAAATCAAGGCCGGCAGCCGCGCCAACAAGCTCGCGCTGATCGAGGGCGACAATCCCGACTGGACGGACCTTTATGAAAACCTAAACGCCTAAAGGGCCCGCGACGCCCATCGTCAATATCGACGCCGTCATCGCGAGCGACAGCGAAGCGATCCAGACGAAGCCAAGAGAACCGAGCACTCGGCGCTCTGAACTCCGGCGCCTTTGAAAGGAAGCTGTACTTCCTGCGGCCCAAGTCTGGATTGCTTCGCTTTGCTCGCAATGACGGGGCAGGCTGAGCGGAAGCGATTCTAATACCCCCGCCCCCGGTCCACCACGTTGCGCAGCCCCTCGCCGCGCTCGAACGCCTCGATCTGGCGGGCGATGGCGCCCGCCACCGCGCCTGGCATGGAGACCGCCGCGTTGTGCGGGCTGACGAACACGGCCGGGTGTGTCCAAAGCCGGGACTCCCGCGGCAGCGGCTCCTTCTCGAACACGTCGAGCGAGGCGCCTTTCAGCACGCCCGCGTCGAGCGCGGCGAGGATGTCGGCCTCATTTTGCAGACCGCCGCGGCCGGCGTTGAGGAGGATGGGGCCGCCGAGGCGGCCGTCGCGCGCCAATTTTACGAACAGCCGCGCATTGAGAATGCCGCGCGTCGCCTCGGTCAGCGGCAGCAGCGAAACGACGATGTCCGTGCGCGCGAGCATCGCGTCGAGACCGTCCGATCCGTGGAAACAGGCGACGCCGGGCTCGGATTTCGCGCTCGCGCTCCAGCCCGCGACGTCGAAGCCGATCGCCCTGAGCTTGCGCGCGGCGTCGCGGCCGAGTTCGCCCAGGCCCAGGATTCCGACGCGCACTTGCCCCGCAGCGGGTTGGTCGTCGTCGTCGTCCCACACGCGCTCGCGCTGCTGGCGCTCGTAGCGGCGGAACTGGCGCAGGTGCAGCAGCGCGTGCAGCACGACCCATTCGCTCATGCGCGCGGTGAGGTCGGGGTCGACGACGCGCACGATCGGAACCTGCGGCAGGCGCGGGTCTTGGAACAGATGATCGACGCCGGCGCCGAGCGAGAAGATCGCCTGAAGATTGGGGAGATCCGCCAGCGCGCCCGGCCGGGGCCGCCAACAGACGGCGTAGCGGACGGCGGCTCGGTCGCTCAGCGCCTGCGGGGTCACGATGGGATGATCGGGCAAGAGCGCGCGCAGACGCTGGAGCCAGGGCGCCGGGTCCCATCCCGTCGCCGCGAACAGAATGGTCATGCGCCGGCCTCGGCGATGCGCGCGACGATGGGATCGGCCGCTGCCGGCGGCGCGGCGCCGATCGTATAGGCCGCCCGCAGGCGCTCGGCGGCGGCGAACGCGCGCGCTTCGTCGCGGGCGTGAACGAGCGCGAGCGGATTTTGCCGCGAGACTTCGGCGCCGAGGCCGGCGAGCCGCGTGAAGCCGACGGCGGGGTCGATGGCGTCCGAGGCGCGCGCCCGGCCGCCGCCGAGTTCGACCACGGCGAGGCCCACCGCGCGCACGTCGATTTGCTGGACGAAGCCGGCGCGGCCGGGCGCCGCCGCGACGACGACCGGCGCGGCGGGAAGCGCGGCCGGCGCCGAGCCAAGGAAATTCCTGGGGCCGCCGAGCAGGGCGACCATGCGCTCGAAGCGCTCGGCGGCGGCGCCGCTCGCCAGCGCGCGCTCCAGCGCCGCGCGCGCGGCGTCGATATTGTTCGCCAGGCCGCCGAGAACCAACAACTCCGCGCCGAGCGCGAGCGTGACCGCGTGAAGCCGAGCGTCGCGCCGCGCGCCGGTGAGATAGTCGACGGCGTTGCGCACCTCGACGGCGTTGCCGGCGGCGCTCGCCAGCGGCTCGTTCATGTCGGTGATCAGCGCGACGGTCGGCAACCCCGCGCCGTTGGCGACGCCGGCGATGCTGTGCGCGAGATCGCGCGCGCCTTCCAAAGTCGGCATGAAGGCGCCCGAGCCGGTCTTGACGTCCATGACCAGGGCTTGCAGCCCCGCCGCGAGCTTCTTCGACAGGATCGAGGCGGTGATGAGCGCGATCGACTCGACCGTCGCGGTGACGTCGCGAATGGCGTAGAGACGCCGGTCGGCGGGCGCGAGATCGGCGGTCTGGCCGATGATCGCGCATCCCGCTTGCGCCACGACGCGGCGAAACAGCGTCAGATCGGGCTGCGAGACATAGCCGGGAATCGAATCGAGCTTGTCGAGCGTGCCGCCGGTATGGCCGAGGCCGCGGCCGGAGATCATCGGGACATAGGCGCCGCAGGCCGCCAGCATCGGCGCCAGCATCAGGCTGACGTTGTCGCCGACGCCGCCGGTCGAATGCTTGTCCAAGACCGGACCCGGCAGATCGGCCGCGCGCCAGTCGAGGGTGACGCCGGATCGCGTCATCGCCCGCGTCAGATGCACGCGCTCCTCTAAGTTCATGCCGCGGAAGAACACCGCCATGGCGAAGGCGGCGGCCTGTCCTTCCGTGACGGCGCCCGAGGTCAGGCCGGCGATGAAGGCGGCGATGTCTTCGCCGCTGAGCGCCTGGCCGTCGCGCTTGGCGCGGATGATCTCTTGCGGCAGCATCAGGCGCGCCCCTGTGGCTCGTCGTCGTGCGCGGCGATGAAGGCGCGCAGCAGGCGGCGGAATTGCTGCGAGCCGAGCGCGGCGAACTCCTGCGTCTCCTTATGGCTGGGATCGCCCCCCGAGAGGCCGGCGGCGAAATTGGTCACCAGCGAGGCGGCGACGCAGCGCAAGCCGAAGAAGCGCGCGATGAGCACTTCGGGGACCGTCGACATGCCCACGAGACTGGCGCCGAGAATTTTCGCCGCGTGGATTTCCGCCGGCGTCTCGAAGCTCGGGCCGGAAAACCACATGTAGACGCCCTCGTGCAGATCGACGTCGGCGGTCCGCGCCGCCTCCTTCAGGCTCGCCAGCAATGCGCGGTCGTAGGCTCGCGTCATCGGCACGAAGCGATCGTCATTGGGCAGGCCGATCAGCGGATTGGCGCCGGCGAAATTGATGTGATCGGTGATCGCCACCAGCGTCGGCGGGCGCCAATGCGTATGCAGGCCGCCGGCGGCGTTGGTGAGAAACAGCGTGCGCCCCCCTAACCGCTTGAACGTCTCGATCGCAACGAACATCGCGCGCGCGTCGCCGCGCTCGTAATAGTGGCCGCGCCCCTGGAACAGCGCCACGCGCCGCCCCTCCAGAGCGCCGACGACGAGGCGGCCGCGATGGCCGGCGACGCTGGGCGCGGGAAAGCCGGGGATGTCGGAATAGGGAATGGCGAGCGCGTCCTCGACCTCGTCGGCGAGGGCGCCGAGCCCCGAGCCGAGCACGAAGCCGAGCGGCGGCAGGGACGCCACGCCGCGCTCAGCGAGCGCGGCGAGCGCGGCGTCCGATTGTACGGTCAACGTCCCCCTCCCTCGCGAATCCCCCAGATCGATATTCAGAGCGTGTCGGCGCCGCCTCAGTCCGCCGCGACCAGGCTGTCGACGGCGATGTTCAAGACCTTTGCGACGCGCGCCATGATCTCGAGCGAACCGCCGTGTTTGCCGGATTCGAGGTCGGCGACGTGGGGTTGTGTCGTGCCGGCGGCCTTGGCGAGCGCGGCTTGGGTCATGCCGCGCTTGACACGCCAGAAAGCGAGCGGCGTCGGCGCCGCGAGCAAGGCCTGAACTTCATCGAGCGCCAGGGCTCCGGTCCGGCCCGCGCGATAATCGCTCATCGCGCTCTGGTGGACGAGCGCATCGCGCATGGTCTCGTATTCGTCGGCGGGCAGAATGGCCAATTTCTCGCCGCCGGGCGTCACGATGAATTTGGCGTTCATGGCCAGCTTCCTTTCACTTGTATATCGAGCCGCGAGGGCCGATATCCGAAACGATAATCTCGGTCTCGGTTTCCTCGAAAAGAACGCGAAAGTCGCCCACTCGCAATCGCTTGAACGGCTGGCCGCGCAATTCCGTGACTTGATTGGCGACCGAAGCGGGATTCTCGGCGTAGGCCGTCAACTTGCCCGCGATCCGCTCGGCCATGTTGCGATGCTTGCGCATCGCGGCGACCGCCGGATCGAGCAGGACGACTTTCTTCATTGTGGCCAATATATAGAGATTTCATATAACAAGCAATTTCTCATTCGCGCGGCGCGCGCCCCTCATCGCGACAAATGATCGGGGCCGAACGAATGCGGCAGCAATTCTTCCACAGTGAACGTCGCGCGCAAACCTTCCGGCCCGGCGACATGCACGCGCGTTTGCACATCGGCGAATTCGCGAATGCGCTGGCGGCAGCCGCCGCACGGCGTGCACAGCGCCTCGCCGTCGCCGACGACGAGGAGGTCGACGATGCGCCGCTCGCCCGCCAGGACCAGCGCGGCGATCGCCGCGGTCTCCGCGCATCCGCCTTCGGGATAGGCGGCGTTTTCGACGTTGCAGCCGCCGTAGATCGCGCCGCTCGGCCCCAGCGCCGCCGCGCCGACTTTGAACTGCGAATAGGGCGCATAGGCTCGCCCCTGCGCCGCTTTCGCCGCCGCGAACAGCGCGTCGAGCATCTCGTCAGCGCTCTTTGACATAGGGAACGCCCGAAGCCTTCGGCGGGATCGCCTTGCCGATGAAGCCGGCGAGGAGCACCACCGTCAAGATGTAGGGGAGCGCCTCGATCGCCTGCACGGGAACCGGCCCGATGACCGGCAGGACCGCGCCTTGCAAGCGAATGGACAGCGCGTCGAGGAAGCCGAACAGCAAGCAGGTCGCCAGCGCCGGCCACGGCCGCCATTTGGCGAAAACTAATGCGGCGAGCGCGATGAAGCCCTTGCCGGCGCTCATATGCGGCTGGAAATAGGCGGCCTGGGCGATGGAGAGATAGACGCCGGAGAGACCGACGAGCACGCCGCAGATGACGACGGCGCTGTAACGCAATCCGCGCACGGATATGCCGGCGGTGTCGACGGCGGCGGGATTCTCGCCCACCGCGCGCAGGCGCAGGCCGAAGCGCGTGCGGTAGAGCGCCCAATAGGTCATGGGCACGAGCGCGAAGGCGAAATAGGTGACGATGTCGTGGCCGGAGATCAGGTGGCGATAGATCGGCCCGAGAATCGGCACGGCGCCGAAGCTCTCGGCGAAAGGCAGATCGATCGCATTGAACAACGCGGTCGCCGGCAGTTGCGGCGTCCGTCCGCCTTGCGACCAGATCGCGTTGCCGACCAGCGCCGTCATGCCGTCGGCGACCATGTTGATCGCGGTTCCCGAAACGATCTGGTTGGCGCGTTGATCGATCGAGGCGTAACCGTGAATCAGCGAGACGGCGACGGTGGCCAAGACGCCGCCGGCCAATCCGGCCCAGGCGCTGCCGGTGAATGTGGCGACCGTCGCCGCGGCGAAGGCGCCGCTGAGCATCTTGCCTTCGAGGCCGATGTCGACGACGCCCGACCGTTCGGACCACAGCCCGGCGAGGCACGCCAGAATCAGCGGCACGCCGAGGCGGATGCCGGAGCCGAAGATGACGATGAAAGCGTCGAAGGTCTCCATGGCGTTCAGGCCCTCAGATCGGCGGGCCGGCGGTGCGCCGCGCGAGCAGCGTCGCCACCGGCCGACGGAACATGTGTTCGAGCGCGCCGGCGAACAGCACGACGAGGCCTTGAATGACGACGATCATGTCGCGGCTGATCTTCGGCTTGTCGAAGGCGAGTTCCGCGCCGCCCTGATAGAGCATGCCGAAGAGAATCGCCGCGAGCACGATGCCGACGGGGTGCGCGCGCCCCATCAGCGCCACCGCGATGCCGACGAAGCCGAAGCCGGCGGTATATTCGAGGATGAGCCGATGCTCCTCGCCGAGGATGACGTTGACCGCCATGCCGCCGGCGAGCGCGCCCGACAGCAGCGTGGTCAGGATCGTGATGCGCGCGGGCGAAATGCCGCCGTAGACGGCGGCGGTCGGGTTGGCGCCGACGGTGCGGATTTCGTAGCCGAGCCGCGTCCGCCAGATCAGCGCCCAGACGCCGAGCGCGGCGGCGAGCGCGATGAGGAACGACAGATTGAACGGCGTGACCGGCCATTTCACGCCGACGAGGGCGAGGACTTCATGGAACTGCGGCACGATGCCGCCGGGCGGAAAGGGCGGGGTTTCCGGATTCATCTGGGCGGGCGCCCGCAGCACTTTCACCAGGAGATAGCCCATCAGCGCCGAGGCGATATAATTGAACATGATCGTGGTGATGACGATATGGCTGTCGCGCTTGGCCTGGAGATAGCCGGGTATGGCCGCGAAAGCGGCGCCGAACAGCGCCGCCGCCGCTATCGCGACGAACGCCAGGGAATAGCCGGGCAAAAACCCGAGATAAAGACAAGCAAGCGCCGCGCCGAGCCCGCCGATATAGGCCTGGCCCTCGACGCCGATATTGAAGAGGCCCGCGTGAAAGCAGATCGCCACCGCGAGCCCGGTGAAGATGAAGCTCGTCGCGTAAAAGAGCGTGAAGCCGATGCCTTCGAGATCGCCCAGCGCGCCCACCAGCAGCAGCCGCACCGCCTCGAAAGGATTTTCGCCGATGGCGGTGACGACCAGCCCCGAGATGAAGAAGGCGGCGGTGACGTTGATGAGCGGGATCAGCGCGACGTCGGCCCAAGCGGGCAGCGGCTTGCGCGGCGCGCTCATGCCGCGCGCTCGCTGACGCCGGCCATCAGCAGGCCGACGTCCTGGGCGTTGGTTTCCTCGGGGACCCGCTCGCCGGTGATCCGGCCCGCGCAGAGCACGAGGATGCGGTCCGAGAGCGCGAAGATTTCATCGAGTTCGACGGACACCAGCAGCACCGCCTTGCCGGCGTCGCGCAGGGCGACGATGCGTTTGTGGATGAATTCGATGGCGCCGATATCGACGCCGCGCGTGGGTTGGCCGACCAGCATGATCCCGGGGTTGCGCTCGATTTCGCGGGCGAGAACGATCTTCTGCTGATTGCCGCCGGAGAAGTTGGCGGTCTTGAGCAGCGGCGCGCGCGGGCGAATGTCGAAGGCCTCCATCTTCGCCGCTTCGTCGGCGATGATCGCCTTGCGGTCGAACAGAACGCCGCGACCATAGACGGGGTCGTCCTGAAAGCCGAGCATCGCGCTTTCGCAGGCTTCGAACGGCATCACCAGACCGACGCGATGACGATCCTCCGGGACATGGCCGACGCCCAGCGCGCGCACGCCCTTCGGATTGCGCTTCGCTGGCGGCGGCGCCGCGCCATTGATGAGGATTTCGCCGGAGCTGAGCGGGCGAATGCCGGCGAGCGCCTCCAGAAGCTCCGATTGCCCATTGCCCGCGACGCCGGCGATTCCGACGATCTCGCCTTCGCGCAACGCGAAGGAGACGTCGTCGACGCGCGTGACGCCGCGATCGTCGCGCACCGTCAGATGGCGCGCCTCGAGCACGATCCTGCCGGGATGGGCGGGGCCTTTCTCGATCTTGAGGATGACCTTGCGGCCGACCATCGCGTCGGCCAGTTCCGGCGGCGAGGTCTTGGCGGTCTCGAAGGTCGCGACCATCTCGCCGCGCCGCATCACCGAGACGCGGTCGGTCAGGCTGATGATCTCGCGCAGCTTGTGCGTGATGAAGATGATCGTCTTGTTCTGCGACTTGAGGACGCGCAGCATGGCGAACAACTGATCCGCCTCGGCGGGGGTCAGCACCGCGGTCGGTTCGTCGAGCACGAGGATTTCCGCGCCGCGCACCAGCGCCTTGAGAATCTCGACGCGCTGCTGCAGGCCGACGGACAATTCGCCGACGATCGCGTCCGGGTCCACCTCCAGCGCGTATTCCTTGGCCAGATGCGCGAGCCTGACGCGGATGGCGGCGGCGCCGGGCGCCAGGAGCGGCCCGCCCTCGGCGCCGAGCATGACGTTCTCGAGCACGCTCAGCGTCGGCACGAGCATGAAATGCTGATGCACCATGCCGATGCCGTGACCGATCGCCTCGCGCGACGAACGAATGCGCACGGGCGAGCCATTGATGCGGATTTCGCCCGCGTCGGCTTCATAGAAGCCATAAAGGATCGACATCAGCGTCGACTTGCCCGCGCCGTTCTCGCCGACGATGCCGTGAATGACGCCGCGCTCGACGCGCAGATTGACGTCCTTGTTGGCGTGAACGTCGCCGAAGCGCTTGTCGATGCCGATCAGTTCGATGGCGGGCGCGGATTGGCTGGATTCACTTGTCACACGCGCCCCCCAGGCGACGGCAAGTTCATTTCACGCAATCACATGCCGAACCGTCCGCCGCGCCATGGCCGGGACAAGTCCGGCCATGGCGTTTTCCTCGATCAATGGCTGCGCCTCACACCGGGCACTTGTTGTCCGACATATAGTCGCGCACCTGGATCTTGCCGGAGATGATGTCGGCTCTCGCCGCGTCGACCGCCGCCTTCGTCTCGGGCGTGATCAGCGCCTTGTTGTATTCGTCCAAGGCGTAACCGACGCCGTCCTCCTTGACGCCGAACACGTTGAAGCCGGGCTTCCAGGTTCCGTCCTTGGCCGCCTCGAACATGTTGTAGGTCGCGATGTCGACGCGCTTGAGCATGGAGGTCAGCACTTTGCCCGGGAACAAGCCGTCCTGGTCGGAATCGACGCCGATGCCGAGTTTGCCGGCGTCGGCGGCGGCCTTGAGGACGCCCTGCCCCGTCGAGCCGGCGGCGGCGTAGACGACGTCCGCGCCGCGATCGATCTGCGATTTCGCGAGTTCGCCGCCCTTGACCGGATCGTTCCACGCGGCCGGCGTCGTGCCCGTCATATTGGCGAACACTTCGTCCTTGTCGTTCACATATTTCACGCCCTGGGCATAGCCGCAGCCGAATTGCGAGATCAGCGGGATGTCCATGCCGCCGACGAAGCCGACCTTGCCGGTCTTGGAAGTCTTGGCGGCGATGACGCCGACCAGGAACGATCCTTCATGCGCCTTGAAAAGAATCGACTGCACGTTGGGCTTGTCGACGACCATGTCGATGATGCCGAACTTGGTGTCCGGGAATTCGCCGGCGACCTTGTCGAGCGCCGTCGCCCAGGCGAAGCCGACGGTCATGATCGGCGAGAAACCGTCCTTGGCGAATTTGCGCAAGGCCTGCTCGCGCTGGGCGTCATTCTGGATTTCGAGATCGCGAAAATCGATGCCTGTGTCCTTCTTGAATTTCTCCGCGCCATGGAAGACGCCTTCATTGAAGGATTTGTCGAACTTGCCGCCGAGGTCGTAGATCACGGCGGGCTTGATGTCGGCGGCGAAGACCGCCGTCGAAGCGAGCAACGCCGCGGCGAGGCCCGAAAACACAGCAGACAGCTTGCGGCCGGTCATGCAAATCTCCCTCTGTTCATTTCGACCGGGCTAACCGTCGGAGCCGGGCGACGCGACCGCCGCGTGAACGGCGGAACCCCTTGCTCGGGCAAGATTTCTTGACCGAATGGTCAAGCATACTGCCTGCCGCCGCAAGAGAGTCAAGCGCCTCGCCTTCGCCGACGACGAGCCGCGCGCCGCCCCTTTTGCATGGGAAAGGCGCGCGCCCGGACCCTCGGCAGACTAGGCCGCGCTCGAGGCCTGGGCAAGCGTCGGAACCCATCGTCGCGGAGCGTGAGATGTTCCAGGGGCGCGCTCGCGATCGAGCCCGAGCGGTCAGTCGAAGAGGACGGAAACGCTTTCTTCCTTGGCGATGCGGGCGATCGCCTCGCCGATCAGCGGCGCGATCGACATAACCCGGACATTGCGCGCCACGCGCACCGCCTCGGTCGGCGCGATCGTGTCGGTGATCACGAGCTCCTTGAGCTTCGAGGCGGCGATGCGCGCCACCGCGCCGCCCGAAAGCACGCCGTGGCTGATATAGGCCGAAACGCTGGCCGCGCCCTTGTCCAACAACGCGTCCGCGGCGTTGCACAGCGTGCCGCCGGAATCGACGATGTCGTCGAGCATCACGCAGTGGCGGCCGCCGACGTCGCCGATGATGTTCATGACTTCCGATTCGCCGGCGCGCTCGCGCCGCTTGTCGACGATGGCGAGCGGCGCATCGAGGCGCTTGGCGAGCGCGCGAGCGCGCACCACGCCGCCGACGTCGGGCGAGACCACCATCAGATTGTCGACCAGGCCGCGCTCCCTGATATCGCGCACCATCGTCGGCGCGGCGAACAGATTGTCGGTGGGAATGTCGAAGAAACCCTGGATCTGGCCGGCGTGCAGGTCGACGGTGAGCACGCGGTCGGCGCCGGCGCGGGTGATGAGATTGGCGACCAGCTTGGCCGAAATCGGCGAGCGCGGGCCAGGCTTGCGGTCCTGTCGCGCATAGCCGAAATAGGGAATGACCGCGGTGATGCGCTGCGCCGAAGCGCGCCGCAGCGCGTCGATCATGATCAGCAGCTCCATCAGATTGTCGTTGGTCGGATAGGACGTCGACTGAATGATGAAGGCGTCGCGGCCACGCACGTTTTCCAGGATTTCGACGAAAATCTCGAGATCGGCGAATCGGCGCACGTGGCAGCGCGTCAGCGGCTCGCCGAGATAAGCGGCGATCGCCTCGGCGAGCGGCCCGTTGGAATTGCCCGCCAATATCTTCATTTTGCCTTGCATACGGCGGCTCCAAACGCGCGATGGCCGTCGCCGCCCGACTTCGCGGCGCCGGGCGGGGAACGGGGCGGGTCATAGCAGCCGAGCCGGGCGGGAACAATACGACGCTCCGATGACGGAGGCGTGAGCGCGCCTGGCTATCCACAGAATGCGTGGCGGGACGGTCCTTGGCGGACGGCCTATTGCAGCGGCGCGTAACTCAATGGCGTCCCGGCGGCCGGATCCTGCGCGACCGCCGCGGCCGCCTCCGGCGTGTTGGAGAGATACGCGGCCAGATCGTCCGCGCTCTTGGCGGCGACGCTCTTCAGCGCCGCGTCTCCGGCCAGCGCCCACGGGTCGTCGCCCGATCCCTTGACTGCGATCACGTCGCTGAGCCTCTGCGCGCGCTGCTTGTCGGCGGTGAAGACGTCCCAGACATATTCGATCGACGCCCCGTCCTCGGTCAGAGAGGCCGAGAGATAACCGCGCACGAGATAGCGCGCGTTCGCGGGGTCGACGACCACGATGTCGCGCGCTCGCGCCTCGCGCTCGAGCGCTTGCGAAAAGCTCGCCGAAATCGCGCCGGGCGCGCCCTCGATGGAAACGACGGCGACGCTCGCCTGAGCAAGGCTCACGCCTTCGCGCCGGGCGATCTGACGATGGGCCTCCGCGCTCGGCGCGAGATCGGCGGCGACCTCGACGCATCCGCACAGCGCAAGCGGCGCCGCAAGGACGCAAAGCCGCGCCAGCGTCGCGCGCCCCTTCCAAACCTTCTCCGCCGTGGAACGCATCAAGCCAGAACACTCCTCCGCCGCGCGCCGAACGCGGACGGTCGTTTTAACGTTCTGCTAACCCTATTTGCGCACGAGGTCCAGATCAGGGGCGTTCAACGGCTCGGCATGGTGAACGCCGACGAGATAGGTGCGCCCGAGGCACAGCGCCGTCTCGCTGTCGCTGTCCATCAGGATCATATGCAGGAAATAGACCTGATCGCGCGCGATGAGAAAATCGTTGCGCTCGTAAAACATCGGCGCGTCCATCCAGGACGGCGTGAATTTCGCGCCGAGCGCGTAGCCGCAGGCGTTGAGGCGATGGCGCGATAGGCGATGCGCGTCGAGAACGCGCGCATGGGCGGAAAAGACGTCGCCCGCGGTTCGGCCGGGCCTGAGCTCGGCCTCGCAGGCCAGCAGCGCCTCGAGCGCGGCGGCGTGGTAGGGCGCGTGCAGCGGCTTGGGCCGGCCGACGACGTGGGTGCGCATGATCGCGGCGTGATAGTGGCGGCTGACGCCGGCGAATTCCAGCGTGATCTGATCGTCGCGGGAGAGCTTGCGCCGGCCGCTCTTGTAGCGGCAGAGCAGCGCGTCGGCGCCCGAACCGATGATGAATTCGTTGCCGGGGTAATCGCCGCCGGCGGCGAAGATCGCGCTGTGCATGGCCGCGAGAATGGCGCCTTCGTCGGCGCCGGCTTCGGTCGCGGCGATCGCCGCGCGGTCGGCGAGATCGGAAAGGCGCGCCGCCTCGCGGACATAGACGATCTCTTCGTCCGATTTCGTCGTCCTGAGATGCGGCACGAGCGACGAAGCGTCGATCAGCGTCGCATAGCCTTCGAGCGCCGCCTCGAGCCGGCGGCCGTTGAAATGCGTGAGGCCATAGCTGTCGAATTCGACGCCGAAACGTCCGCGCGCGCCCAAATCCTCCAGCATCGCGCGCAGATCGCGCGCGGGATCGGCGCCCTCGCCGTCCTTCCAGATCCGGATGTCCTCGATATCAGAAGTGCGCTGGGCCTGACGCAGGTCGGCCGAGCGCGTCAGCAACGCCGCGCGGCCGTCGGCGCCGACATAGAGGCACTGAAAAAAGCAGAAGCCGAACGTATCGTAGCCGGTGAGCCAATAGTGGCTCTCCTGCGCGAACAACAGCAGCCCATCGAGCTTGCGCGCCGCCATCGCGGCGAGGAGCCGCTGCTTTCGCGCGGACATTTCGGACGCGGAAAAATGCACGGGCATCGACGGCTCCTTCGCTCATCACATGCGCGAGCGAAGGGGCGCCGCCGCGCCCGCGTCAAGGCTGGAAGCGAGCGAAGGCGCGATTTTGCCGCGTCATCGGTAGACCAGCACGGGAATCGCGCTGTGGGTCAGCACTTTCGTGGTCTCGCTGCCGACGAGCAGCGCGGAGACGCCGCGACGGCCGTGCGAGGCCATCACGATGAGGTCGCATTTGTTGGCGAGCGCGCAGTCGATGATCGCGCGGTAGGGCTGATCGTGGATTTCGCGCAGCGTTTCCACCGGCACGCCCGCCGCCTCGCCCGCCATTTTCACCTGTTCGAGCGCCTTGTCGGCGATCCCGGCGGCATGCGCGTCGTGCTCTTCGGCGGTCTCGGCCACCAGCACGGCGTCCATCGAGGCGACCTGGTATGGCTCCATCAGGCTGATCGCGGTCACGCGCGCGCCCACCGCCTTGGCCAGTTGCACGCCGTAAATGACGGCCTTGAGCGACAGCTCGGAGCCGTCCGTCGGGATGAGAATGTGCTTGAACATCGCGCCCCTGCCTTTGCTGACCCGGTTGAAATTCGTTTAGCCGCCATGGTGCGCCGGGCCATGATTTGCGTCAATTCCAAGAGGAGTTGCAATCGTTCGCCGCGCGATTTGGAGAGGCGAATTGGCAATGACGGGGATTTGAGTTGCCGCCGCCGCGTCGGCGCGAAACAATATCGCGGAACGATTGCAATTCGATGGAGCCAGCGCGATGCTCGATTCGGACCCTGTCGCCTCCCTGCGGCCCGGAGGCGGGCCGCTCACGCGTCGCGCCCTGGTCAAGGCGAGCCTCAGCCTCGGCTTCTGCGCCGCGGCGTCCCCGGTCTGGGCGCAGACGATCACGACCTCCGCCGACGGCCTGATCGCGGGCGAGGCGAAGGTTCCCGCTGATGACGCCGACATTCCCGCCTTTCGCGCCATGCCCGCCGCCGGCGGGCCGTTCCCCACGATCGTCGTGGTCCACGAGATCTTCGGCGTCCACGAGCACATCAAGGACGTCTGCCGCCGCTGGGCCCGGCTCGGCTATTACGCCATCGCGCCCGAGCTCTTCGCGCGCCAGGGCGACGCCGCCAAGGAAACGGATATCCCCAAACTGATGGTGGACATCGTCGGCAAGAAATCCGACGCGGAGGTGGCGAGCGATCTCGACGCGACGCTTCGCTTCGCCCGGGCGAGCGGCGCGGCCGACCTCGCGCGCGCCGCCGTCGTCGGCTTCTGCTGGGGCGGGCGCCAGACTTGGCTCTACGCCGCGCGCAATCCGAGTCTGAAAGCCGCCGTCGCATGGTACGGGCCGCTCGCCTACCCCGTCAGCGACCCCAGGCCGAAGAATCCGCCCGATGTCGTCGGCGAGTTGAAGGTTCCCGTACTCGGGCTCTACGGAGGCATGGACAAGAGCATCCCGCTCGATCAGATCGAAGCGATGCGAGCCAAGCTCGCGGCGGCCGGCGGCGCCTCGCGCATCATCGTCTACGCGGACGCCGGCCACGCCTTCTACGCCGACTATCGCCCGAGCTACGTCAAGGCGGACGCCGAGGCCTCATGGAAAGAGGCGACGACGTGGCTGAAAGCGCACGGCGTCTAGCGCGGCGCCGGCCTCAGGACAGGCCGCTCAGGCCCGCTCGATCGCCTTGGCCGCCGCGTCGAGCGCGTCGGCGATCACTTGGATTTGAGCGGGCGTGGCGTCGCGGCGCTTGACGCGCAGGCGCACCGCCATGCGCAAATTCTCCATCGCGCGCAGCAACGGGGCGATCTCGCCGCGTCGGTCGCCGTTGACGCCGTCGAGGCGCGCGAAGATCGCATCGACCTGGGCGCGATTGGCGGCGAGGAACGCCTCGCCCTCGGCAGTGAGCGTGTAGAGCTTGCGGCCGCTCTGTTCCTGGGCGGCGATGGCGTAGCCCATGTCCTCGATCATGGTCAGCGTGGGATAGACGACGCCGGGGCTCGGGCTGTAGCCGCCGCCGACCCGCTCTTCCAGCGCCTTGATGATCTCGTAGCCGTGGCGCGGCTTCTCCGCCACCAACGCGAGAATGACGAGCTTGAGATCGCCGCTGTCGAACATGCGTCCCTCGCGCGGCTCGAACCCGCCGCCGCGCCCATGCCGGCCGAAGCCGTGCTCCCGGCCAAAGCCGTGCTCCCGGCCGAAACCGTCGTGCGCGCCGCGCTCGCGATCGAATCCCTTGAAATAACGATGAAACATTGTTGTTACCTTCTCTGTGAGATATGTTACGATATATCGCGGTCATAAGACATCTCACGATATATCTTGCAGTAAGATATATCTCGACACGTCGAAGTCAAGCCCTAATTTTCGAGAAACGGCGAGGCGCCTTCCCCGCCCGCGAAACGCCTTATTTCGCGGCGGCCTCGCGCACGATCGCCGCCATCGCCAGCGCTTGCGGGTCGCCGTCGGCCGTGAGGCCGGCGACGACGCCGGCGCGGTCGGCGGCGGAGCGGTTCTGGCTCGCCTTCCATTTTCCGCGGATGTCCACGATCTCGATTTCGAGGCCGACGATCTGCCTGACCATCGCGGCGAGGAAATCCTCGGGCGCGTCGCCCACCGCCCACGGCGCGGGGCGAGACGATTCCTGGGACTGCGTCAGCGCGGTGATCTGCCGGCGAAGCCAGGCCTCGTCCTCGATCACGCGCGCGACCCCGCGCGCCTGGACCATCACGTAGTTCCAGGTCGGCACGACCTTGCCGGTCTCGCGCTTGGTCGCGTACCAGGACGGCGAAACGTAATGGTCCGCGCCCTGAAACACTGCCAGCGCCTCGCCCGCCTCGGCAAGGTCGCGCCATTGCCCGTTGGCGCGCGCCATATGGGCGCTGAGCGTGCCGAGCTTCGAGGCGCCCGCGTCGACGAGGAACGGAATCGCATTGGCGACGAGGCCTTGCGGCCCATGGCTGACGAGAAGGCCGAGGGGATGGCGGCGGATCAGATCGTGCTGGGCGGCGAGATCGTCTTGGCGGTGAAGCGGGGGTTCGTACATGAGCGCGCTCCGAAGCGCGGGCTCCCGCGCCTTTGGCGCTTGGTAGCGCAATCGGCGCCGGCGCGCCACACGCGCGCGGCTTTACAGCTTGTCGACGAGGCAAACTCCCTTGCGCCAATTCTCCAGCGTGGTGTCCGCCGCGATCCGCGTTTGCATCTCCGCCGTGGCGGCGACCCCCTCCAGCACGGGTACCGCCTTGTCCGGCGCAATACGCAGACATCCCTGAGCGGCGCGAAAGCGGGCCGTCACGTCGGCGCTGTCGAGAAAAGGCAAGAGCCTGGCCAGCATGCCCCGTCGCTTCATTTCCCTGAGGATTGCGGTCAACTCGCCGACGACGGCGTTGCGCGTCTCGAGATCTTTCGGATCGTGAAGCCATTCGGTGAAACGGCAGGCGGTCTGCCGCTCCGCCGCGTCCTGGAAGCGCGCGACCAGCGCCTCGTCAGTCATCTCCTGCAGGGTCGGTCGCGGCGGCGGCGGCTGGCGGGCTCGCCGGCCCAACGCAAGCGCCTCGCGCGTCGAAACGTTGGCCATCACGCCATGCTGCGCCGCCTGAGCCAAGTCCGGGGCGAAGTCGCTGAAAAACATCGCCGCGCACAGGCGGACGTCCGGATCGTCGCTGTCGAACAACGGCTCGATCTCGCGCTTCGTCGCATTGACGCGCAAGGCGCCCGCGATAGCGGCGTTTTCCGTGAAGCCCGCCTTGGTTTCCGCCGTCGTCGGCACAACCAGATCGGCGGGCGCCGAACCGCCCGCGTACTGGAAGACCCGACCGGCGCCGCTCTGCCTGGCGGTCTCGGCGAACAGCCGCAGCAGCCGTTCGGTCGGCATCGTCGCGTATTCTTCGGGAGTCATTGCAGCACTCCGTATCGACGCAGCGCGTCCAGCCCCGCCGCGCGCTGATCGGCGTAGTCCAAGGCGCCGACGACCTGCCTGTGCGTGCGCCCCACCGGATCGTCGTCGTCCATCGCGTTGTAATACCCCGTGATCAGCTCGTGGGTGAGGCGAGGAACCCAGACGATGTTGCTGGGATCGTCGATGACCGCGCGGCCGAACTTCTCGATCGCCTCGACAGCGGGCGACTTGGCGATGTTGTCGGGATTCTGCTCGACGATATGGTGTCGCTCATAGCCCAACACGTTCTGCGTCGGCTCCTGCTGCAACTCTTCGAGCGTCTTGGGCGGATCGAGGCTGGAGCGCAATTGGTCGAGGACTTGCTGCTCGCCGCGGTTGAGCTCGCTCGAGTCGAGGATGTCGACGATCGTCGGGATGGGGACGGCGACCTTCGGCGCAATCCAGAGCGCCAGCTTGCCGGCGGCCAGGGCCTCCTCCGCCGCGTTCTTGATCAGCGCTCGTCCCAGTCGGAGGCCCGCTTTGAACGCATCACGCACCAAAGAGCGCTGTGAAGGCGCGGGCGAGTCCGCAGGAATTTGGTCCTCCGGCTTCACCGCGAACCGGCCGCGGTTCGGCGGCCCGCCGAGTCGTGGGTGTTTCGACTCGTCCCACTCCTTGAGCAGACCGCTCTCGAACAGCCGTTCCGCCAGTTCGCGCGAACCGCGCTCGGGGGCGTCCTTGGCGAGCGAGGGCGGATCGGGGAAGCGCAGCAGAAGCGCCGCGATCTTGGCGAGCGCAACATCGCCGCGCTCCAGCGCCCGCGCGACGCCCGCCAATCCCTCGCGCTTCGCGGCGACGTCGATCGGAAGCCCGTAACAGGCGCTGAGATCGCGCTCGAGTTCGTCGGACGGCCGCGCGGCCCACCCGCCGCCGCCGGGACGCGGCGAGCGGCGCAGGATCGGCGTCGATCCGACGAACAGCCCGTCGTCGCCGCATTGGACGCCGCCGTCGGCCAGGCGGAAAAAGCGCATGAACGGAACCGCGCCCATATCCGTGCTCCCTGTTCTCGGATAATCGCCAACTTTGGCGAGGAGAACATATCAGGAACATTTGGTCAAGGAAATGCTTGGGCCTGCGACAACGGCGCACCGCGCAACGAGGGCGCCGCGAGCGCCCTCTTCACTCCGCCGCCATGCCCCGGCCGAAGCGCTTCTCCACATAGCCCTCGACCAGCGCCTTGAACTCGGCGGCGATGGTCGGGCCGCGCAGCGTGACCGTCTTCACGCCGTCGACGAACACCGGCGCGGCGGGGGCCTCCCCGGTGCCGGGCAAGGAAATGCCGATGTCGGCGTGCTTGCTCTCGCCGGGGCCGTTGACGATGCAGCCCATGACGGCGACCTCGAGCGCCTCGACGCCGGGATAGCTGCGCCGCCACACCGGCATCGCGTCGGCGAGATAGGTCTCGATGTCGCGCGCCAATTCCTGGAACACCGTCGAAGTCGTGCGCCCGCATCCCGGGCACGCCGCCACCTGCGGTACGAAAGCGCGAAAGCCCATGGTCTGCAGGATCTCGCGCGCGACCTTGACCTCGAGCGTGCGGTCGCCGCCGGGCTCCGGGGTCAGCGAAACGCGGATGGTGTCGCCGATCCCCTCTTGCAGCAGGATGCCGAGCGCGGCGGACGAGGCGACGATGCCCTTCGAGCCCATGCCCGCCTCGGTGAGGCCGAGATGCAGCGCGTAGTCGGAGCGTTCGGCGAGCATGCGATAAACCGTGATGAGGTCCTGCACGGCGGAGACCTTGGCGGACAGAACGATGCGGTCGCGCGCAAGGCCGATTTCTTCGGCGCGCGCGGCCGACAGCAGCGCCGACTGGACCATCGCCTCGCGCATCACCGCGCGCGCTTCGAGCGGCCGCGCCGAGGCCGCGTTGGCGTCCATCAGCGCGGTGAGCAGCTCAGAATCGAGCGAGCCCCAGTTGGCCCCGATGCGCACGCATTTTCCGTTGCGCATCGCGATCTCGACGATTTTTGCGAATTGCGCGTCGCGCTTGTTCCTGAAGCCGACGTTGCCGGGATTGATGCGGTATTTGTCGAGCGCCTCGGCGCAGGCGGGGTGCTCGCTGAGCAGTTTGTGGCCGATGTAGTGGAAGTCGCCGACCAGCGGCGCGTTCACGCCCATCGCGGCGAGCCGATCGCGGATGTGCGGCACGGCGGCGGCCGCCTCGTCGCGATCGACGGTGATGCGCACGAACTCGGAGCCGGCGCGCGCCAGCGCCGCGACCTGCCGCGCCGTCGCCTCGACGTCGGCGGTGTCGGTGTTGGTCATCGACTGCACGGCGATCGGCGCGCCGCCGCCGACCAGGACCGCGCCGACGCCACGCCCGACGCGCACGCCGACGCTCGCACGGCGCGGCGACGGTCCGAAGGTCGGTTGGCTCGGCTCCCGATTCATCGCGCGGCCTCGTCGAGCGCCGCGACGGGCGCCCCGCGCGTATTTAGGCCGCCCGAGCGAAATTGTCATCCGCGCATAAGCGCCCGCTCGTTCGATTCCCAAATGAGTTGACTCACTCTATTATTTTTGTATATTGATAGCTTGGTTCCCTGAGGGGTTCGCTGTCGAGGATCGCCGATGAGCGACAACGCCGTTTCGCCTTCGCTGTTCCGGAGCCTCGCCGGCTGGACGAAAGCGCTGCGCTGGTGGCTCCAATCGCTGGCGGACGTCGACGAATCCGGTTTCACCGCGGATCGCCTGCCGCGAGCCGAGGACATTGAATTCCATAAATATGGGCCGCAGCGACCCCCCGCCTCGACCGGGCGGCTCACGCGGCGCGAGACCGCGTCGACTTCGCAGGATCATTCTCCGCGCGATCATTATCGGAAACCGTCTTCATGCTCGAATTCGTCCATTCACTGAATCCTCTCTATTCGCTGTCCGGCCTCGCCGTCGGCGCCCTGGTCGGCTTCACCGGCGTCGGCGGAGGGTCGTTGATGACGCCGTTGCTGGTGCTGCTGTTCGGCATCCATCCCGCGACCGCCGTCGGCACGGACCTGCTCTACGCCGGGCTCACCAAGATCAGCGGGTCGGCGGTCCACGGCCTCAACGGCGCGGTCGACTGGCGGATCACCCGCCGGCTCGCCTCGGGCAGCGTGCCGGCGGCGGCGCTGACGCTCGTTCTGCTCGGGCATTTCGGCCGGGACACCAAATCGGTCGGCGAAGTGATCACGACAGTCCTCGGCTTTGCGCTGATCGTGACGGCGATCACGCTCATCTTTCGCGCCTGGCTGCTGCGAAAAGTCGCGGCGACGCTCGATCGCCTCGACGACCGGCAAATCGCCGCGCTGACCGTGCTTCTCGGCGCCGTGCTCGGCGTGCTCGTTTCGATCTCCTCGGTCGGCGCCGGCGCCATCGGCGTCACCGCGCTGCTGATGCTCTATCCCAAACTGCCGACCGTCCGCATCGTCGGCTCCGACATCGCCCACGCCGTGCCCTTGACCTTGATCGCCGGCGCCGGCCACTGGTGGATCGGCTCGATCGACTGGGTGCTGCTCGCCTCCCTGCTGATCGGCTCCGTCCCCGGCATCGCCATCGGCAGCGCGCTCGCCTCGCGCGTTCCCGATCGCGTGCTGCGACCGGTGCTCGCCGGCACGCTGGCGCTGGTGGGCGGGCGGCTGGCGTTCTAGGCGTGCGTCAAGCCGGCTGTCGCGGAGCAGAAGGGTTTTGAACCCTCGGCGCGCTTGCCCGTGCTCCCTCCGCGCCCAAGGTCGCGTCTCCGGCGCGATCGCCGTTCATGACGCCCTCGCCCCAAAGCGAACGACCGGCGATCCCAAGCGCGAATCTTGTCGCATGCGAAACGTGCGAAAATTTTTCAACGCGCCGGCAATGCGAAAAACCGGAGCCGATGAGACGGCGGCTGGCCGCTCTTTCCCATTTATCGGCGTCGAGCCCGCCAGACAAAACACTTCACCGGCATCCCGCTAAAGCCTGCGATTTGGTATAGCATTCCTAAACCATGCCTCTCGAACGCTTCTCTGTGTGTAACAAATGCTTAAAGGGCTTCCCGATAAACCCTGGGGATAACTAGCCATCGCGCAGCCAGACCGTTAGCTTTCGGGGCAGAGAACGATGATCCGCGACGCCGCGCCAATATTGGGGACAAAGTTCGAAGAGCGCCGCTATTATGAGCGCGTCGAACTGACGCTTCCCGGCCGCTACATGCTCAGCGATCGTGTTGAACATCCCTGCTGGACTATCGACGTCTCGCCCTCTGGCATCGCGTGCAGAAGTCTTGGCAATGGACTTATCGGCGAACGCGTAGTCGCATACATTGACCAGATCGGCCGAATTGAAGGGATGATCGCGCGCCAATTCGATAATTGTTTCGCCGTCAGGATTCAGGCGAGGGCTGCGAAACGGCAGAAACTCGAAAAGAAAATCGCTTGGGTGACACAGCACAAAGTGGGCGGCGCGTCAGACAATCGCCGGTATGAACGCATCGAGCGCTGTAACCGAAAAACGACGCTTAAGACCCCAGACGGGCGAGAATATCTTGCCGCGTTCATTGACGTCTCGATACCCGGGGCCGCGCTCAATGTCGCCGCCGCCCCGCCTATCGGCTCGCCGGTGACGGTTGGTCACACTTCAGCTCGCGTCGTGCGACACTTCAAAGACGGAATCGCGGTCGTTTTCGATAACCAGCTCTCCGCACAAATCTTCACCGAGGCCGTCAATCTATAGAGGCGACCCCGAGCGAGCGCATGTCGAGAGGCATGGAGGGAACGGCGCGAAATTCTTCTGAGAGGCGCTCCGGTCTCGCGCATGCGCCCGACATTTGGGAAGCTCAATTCAAAAGCTTCTTCCCATCAGAACCCGCTGGCGGCTCCAAGATGAACGCCAAGGGCGAGCCCGGCATAGCCACAGACGACAAATACGAAACGGAGGGCATTTCCCCACAGGCGGGCTTGCTCTGCGGTCAGGCTGGCGCCTTTTCCCACCGCGGTGAGCATGCCGAATTTTGAGGAGAAAGGCGGCGCGCGCCGCGACAGGCTTGGCGGCGGGAAACGCGCGGCCGCGTGATCCTGGTCGCGGTGTTTGAAGCGCATGACGGAATACTCGCGCATGAGCGCACTCGTAAGTAGGGCGGTTTGGCGGAATGGCCGAAAATTACGATCGCAACTTTCCGAGGGAGTTAGGCCGATAGTTTGCGAGAGGTCAATCGAACAAATACGCCTTATATTTTAGCGAATTCGTGCGCCAACACTGGCCACAATCTCAATGCCGAGTAACCTTCACGATCAGTTGCAGCAATCGCAGGGCGATGCGCGATTGCGGGGAAAAATAAATCGAATTTAACCTATGGCCAGGTTTGCGATTTGAGCTTTCTTAGAACCAGCATGAGAATTTGCTGCCTCGGGAGAGTGGGTTATGATTATGATTGCCACTGTCGGAATTGTCGCCGAGGAAGAATTCGAGCGCGCGCAAGCGGCGATTTGCGCATTGGCGGGCTATTGCGATTACGAGGACTGGCTCGACGCACGCTGGGGTCTTCAGTTCGGTTTGGCGCTGGCGGGCGTCGAGGCAAAGCTCGTCGTCGTCGACCTCGCGTCGTTCCTGGAATGGTGCGCCCTCACGGAGACGTCCGCCGACGAGCGCGCGCTCGATGCGTTCGCCTCTGTGGCTCCGGCTACGCCGGGCGCCGCCGAACCTCTGGCGTTCGCCCTAGACCGCCGACTCATTTCGGTTCAAACGCATTAATCGCCAAGGCGAGCGCTTCTCCTGGGTTCCGACCGCTTGCGCACGAGCGTCGCCGACTGGGCGGAAGGCGCGGGGGAAACGCCGCAAGACAAAACACGCGCTTCGTCATGAGCCGCCTCCAACCCTCTCGCTGAGCCTGTCGATCAGATCGAGATCAAGCTCCCCCGCCGCGCCCCAGCCTTTGACGCCGGCCGGAATTGCGGGGCGGAACTCCTCATAGAGGCTATAGGCCCGCGCGGCGATTTCGTCGGTCGGCATCGAGTGCGCCAGATTGACCATTGCGCGCCTTGCCGGGTCGAGATTTTCGCCGAATTTGCTCTCGAGATAGCGTTCCACGCTGTCCGACGAAATCGGACGATCGTTACTGACGGCGCGCAGGCCGGCGGCCGTCCTGACGATGGGCACGGCGCGGTGCAGCAGGTCGACGTGCGCGGTGGTTCCGGTCTTCGCTCTCTGAAGATGCTCATTGACCGCCTTCGACGACGGTTCGAATAGCCCGAGCGAGACGCCTTTGGAGTGGGCGTTGAGGCCGGCGACCGCGCGTCCCAGCGTCAGCGCGGCGTCGGGATCGAACCCCAACCTTTCCGCGACGACCGCCGCCCACAGGGTGAGGACAGGAGCCCGGTTGATGCGGATCGTTCGTCGCTGCGCCAAGCTCACAAACCTTACGATGCGAGAGGGAACGAAACTGTCTCAAACCGCCTGACGAGAAATAATCTCGCGGCAAGCGCCGCCGCCGCCGCCGCCGCGATCTTCGCGCGCGCCGGTCCTTATATCATACGAGCCTCGTCTTTCGCCTGCGGCTCGCGAAGCCGGGAGCTTTCTTAACGAGCCGGCGCCGTCGAGACCTGCAATTTCCTCACTTCACCTGAATGGACGCCATATAGGTCAGCAGCGCCTCGATCTGCGCCGGGCTGAGTTGATAGTGCGGCATTTGCAGCCCCTCATGGCCGACCATGATGCCTTCGGCCAGCGACTCCTCGAGCCCGGAGAGCGGATATTTGCGCGAGAGGGCGCGCAGGGGCGGCGCCCTGAGATCGCGGCTCGCGTCCGTCCTGCCGATGGCGTGGCAATGGCTGCAGTTATATTTTGCGATTGCGTGTCCGCGCGCGATCAGCGCCGCGTCCGCGTAAGCCGTCTCCACCCCGGGGGAGGCGGCTGCGGGGACCAACGCGGCGGCGAAGACGAAGCGAACGAATCTGGACATGGGACCGACCATACCTGCAACCTGCGATGCGCGCACCGCCCGGCATTGCCGTTGCATTCTCGCGGGACTGTTCCAGCGGCGCCGGGGCCGAGCGTCGCGACGCGGCCGGCGAAGTCGACGCGGCCCGGCCGAACTCTCGCTCCGATCGGTCGCGGGCTTCGTTGTCTCTAAATTGCCTGCTTGCGCTCGATCGGCGATAGTCGCCGCAATGACGGACGTCCGCGCGGCCGATCCCAGCGGCGATCCCGCCATCGCTCGCCTCGACGCTCGTGTGCGGCGACGGGCGTTTTGCTTTTTTAACTCGAGGGCCTGATCGTATGAGCATCCCCACCACGCGTCTCGGCCGCACCGGCCTTGCGGTTTCGCGGCTCGCGCTCGGCACGATGACGTTCGGCTTGCAGACCGATGAAGCTGTCGCCCACGAGATTCTCGCCAAGGCGGCTACGGCGGGCGTCAATTTCATCGACACCGCGGACGTGTATCCGCTTGGCGGCGGCTTGCCGACGGCCGGCCGCACCGAAGAAATCGTCGGCCGTTGGCTGAAGGGCCAGCGCGAGTCCTTTGTCGTAGCCACCAAGGCGGTCGGCAGGATGGGCCCTAACCCCTGGAACCAAGGCGCGTCGCGCAAACACCTGCTGGAAGCCATCGACGCTTCGCTGCGACGCCTGCAAACCGACTATGTCGATCTCTATCAATTGCATGGAGACGATTCCGCGACGCCCCTGGAGGAAACGCTGGATGCGCTGGATGCGATCGTGAGGTCCGGCCGGGCGCGCTACGTCGGCGTGTCCAACTTCTTCGCCTATCGCGTATCCAAGGCGTTGGGCCTCTGCGATCTCAAGGGCCTGGCGCGCGTCGTCTCGATTCAGCCGCGCTACAACCTGCTGTTCCGACAGATCGAACGCGAATTGTTGCCGTTGGCTTTGGAAGAAGGCCTCGGCGTGATTCCGTATAACCCCCTCGCAGGGGGATTGCTGAGCGGCAAATACAAGCCCGGCTCCGCGCCGACGCCGGGCACGCGCTTCACATTGGGGACCGCCGGAAGCATGTACCAGGATCGTTACTGGAACGATCGCGCCTTCTCGACCGTCGAGAGCCTGGAGCGCCTCGCGCACGAAGCCGGAACGTCGCTGACCACTCTGGCGGTCGCCTGGACTCTCGCCAACCCCGCGATCACCGCGCCGTTGCTCGGGGCGAGCCGCCCCGATCAGCTCGATGATTCCCTTGCGGCCGCGACATACCGGCTCGACCCGGCGCTCAAGCAGAAGCTGGACGAACTCACGCTCGACTACCGCCGCGGCGACGCGGCTCGGTGAAAGCGACAGGATGTGAAGGCGTTCGCGATCTTCGTCGTCTGTCGATTGGGCGCGACGGCGGTCCTCATTGAATCGCCGCTGCCCGCCTTGACTTCCAACGGTTGCGCCAAGACCGAAGCGAAAACCTAGACCCCTTTGGGTTCGGGCATCGAGCCTCTGACAAATCTTTTCACATGGTCGCTTATCGTTTGCTCGAGGTCGGCAGGCACAGGCGTTCCGTAGACGAATTTCCGGATGGCTATATAGAAGATTTGCCCGTGCAGGCCCCACACCGCCTCCTGCTCGCGCTCTGTCACCGGCGACTGCGGCGAAGTCGCAGATCGCATGTCCTTGCGCAGTTCGAGACACACCGGAATGATAAACTTCTCGCGCACGAGCGTCAGATATCGCCCGGTGATATTGTAGGAACGCAGACCCGCGAAAACGAAAATGCGGACCCATGTGTAATCGAATATTCGATCGACATATTCTCGGTAAAATTGAATGAGTCGGTCTTCAATCGGCCGGGATCCGTCGGTGATGATCGATTCCCACTGAGGGTTCCATCGGCTGACATAGACGTGCTCGTAGACCCGTTCAATCAACGCGTCCTTGCTGGGAAAATGGCGATAGATGGCGGAGTGGGCGATGCCGACCCGCTTCGCCAATTCGCGCGTCTGCCCTTCGAATCCTTGTTCGGCAAAAAAGCGGATGGCTGCAGACAGAATGACCTTCTCGCGTTCCGCGGCCTTCATGTGCTTGCGGGCCGGCGCCGAATTCGCCGGGCTTTTGCGAGGATTCTTTTGCGGCATTCGTGACTCCTTCGGCTCGCGGACCGATGTCGCGAAGCATCGGTCGCCCGAACCCGAGCGATTTGAGACCAAATGGTATCTTTTTGTTGACAGCAAATTCAACCGCGGCCATGTTTGAGAACAATCGATCTCAAATGCGGCCGAATTTGACCGGGGGGAGGGACGGTGAAGGCGAGCGGCTTCGCTTATTTTCGCGCGAATTCCGTCAGCGACGCCGTCGCGGCGTTTCGCAACTGCGAGGGGGAAGCTCGATATCTCGCCGGCGGCCAGAGCCTCCTGGCGTCGATGAATCTGCGGCTTCAGTCGCCGGAATTGCTGATCGACATTGCCCACATCGGTGAATTGAGAGGCATCGAAATCCGCGGAAGCGAAGTGCGCATCGGGTCTCTGACGCGTCATGCCGAAGTTCTCTCCTCGCCGATAATCGCCGCGCGCGTTCCCCTGCTTGCCGCAGCCGCCCCGTGGGTCGCGCATCCCGCCATTCGCAATAAAGGGACGATGGGCGGCTCCATCGCCTTGGCCGATCCGGCGTCGGAATTTCCAGCGGTCGCCCTCGCGCTCAACGCTCGCGTCGAACTGCACAACGGCGACCGCGTGCGCTTCGTCGATGCGGACGACTTCTTCCTCGATCTCTATGAAACCGCGGCGGAGCCGGATGAAATCCTGGCGGCCGTGTGGTTTCCCATCTCGGGGCCGAACGCGCGCAGTTGCTTTGACGAACTCGCGAGGAGACGGGGCGACTACGCTGTCGTCGGCGTCGCCATCGCCGCGAATTTTCGCGCTGAAATCGTCGAGGACATCCGCATCGTATTCCTCTCCGTCGGCCCGACGCCACAACGAGCCCAAAGAGCGGAAGCCGCGCTCAAAGGGACCGCCTTGGGCGAGGAGGATATCGCCGCGAGCCAACGCGCGCTCGCGGACGATCTGTCCGCGGCGAGCGAAGACATAAATACTTCGGCCGCGACCCGCCGGCATCTCGCCGGCGTTCTGTTGCGGCGGCGGCTCGACACCTTGCGCCTATCGGCTTCGGCGGGGGCGACGGCTTCATGAGTCGCCAGTTTCCGGTCTCGCTGACGATCAACGGCGAGCGCCAAGAGTTTTGGGTCGAAGCGCGTCTATCGCTCGCTGACCTGATACGGCATCGCTTGCGCCTGACCGGGACCCATGTGGGATGTGAGATGGGCGCCTGCGGGGCGTGCCTGGTCATCCAAGATGGTCGGGTCGTTCATTCCTGTCTCAGTTTGGCGGTGCAGGCGGACGGATCGAACATTCAGACCATTGAAGGACTGTCCGAAAGCGGCGCCATTGTCGATCTGCAGGCAGCTTTTCACGAACGCAATGCGCTCCAATGCGGGTTCTGTACGCCCGGGGTCTTGATGACGGCGCAAGAACTGTTGCAGGCCGGAGGCTTGCCGACGCGCGACGAAATTCGCGATGCGCTGTCCGGCAACTTCTGTCGATGCACCGGCTACGAAGCCATTGTCGACGCCATTGAGACGACCGCAAGGCGGCGTGGCGCGGCTGTGAAGCCGAACGATTTCGAGCCACGGTCATGAGCGGTCCGCTTTCCCCCGTCGATCGCCCGAACAGCTATATCGGCAAGAGCGTTCCGCGGCCGAACGCCAAACGGCTGCTTGCCGGGCGCGGGCGCTTCACGGACGACATCCAGCTCCCGCGAATGCTTCATGCCGCGTTCGCCAGGAGTCCTTACGCGCATGCGCGGATCGTCTCGATCGATGCGTCGGCGGCCCGCGCCATGCCCGGCGTCAGGATGATCGCCACGGGGCGCGATCTGGCTGAGCTTTGCAGCCCCTGGGTGGGAACGCTTCAGCATTTCAAAGGCATGAAGTCGCCGCCGCAATATCCGCTCGCCTTGGAGACAGCGGTCTGGGCGGGACAGCCGATCGTCGCCGTTCTCGCGGACACCCGAGCGCAAGCCGAAGACGCGGCGGAAGCCATCGCCATTGTCTTCGAGGAATTGGACGTCGTCGTCGACATCGACCGCGCGCGCGTTCCGAATTCGCCTTTGATCCATGAGAACCTCGGGGACAATATCGCCTTCAAGACGTCGATCGAAAGCGGGGCCGTCAGCGCCGCCTTTGAAAACGCGGCGGCTGTGGTCGAAGCCGAATTGACCTTTGCCCGTCATACGCCGGTGACGCTGGAGCCCCGCTCGCTCATCGCCGACTTCGAACCCGGCGAACGCGCGCTAACGGTTCATCATTCCACTCAGACGCCCTACCAATTCCAGGATATTTACTCGCGTCATTTCGCTCTCGACGAGTCGCGCGTGCGGGTGATCGCGCCCGATGTCGGCGGCTCTTTCGGAATGAAGCTCCACGTCTATCCCGAGGACATGGCGACGGTGGCGCTGAGCATATTGGCCGAACGTCCGGTCAAGTACATAGCCGACCGCAGCGAGTCTTTTCTCAATGACATTCATCTGCGGGATCATCGCTTGCGCGCGAAGCTGGCGCTGGCGAGCGACGGGACGTTTCTTGCGCTCAAGGTCGAAGACGACACCGCCATCGGCGCCTACTCGGCCTACCCGCGCACGAGCGCGGTCGAAGGCAATCAGGTCATCCGGCTCATGGGCGCGCCCTATAAAATCGTCAATTACAAAGCTGACCTGAACGTAATTTTTCAAAATAAGACGCAAACCAGCCAGTATCGCGGCGTGGGGCACCCGATCGCCTGCGCGGCGACCGAGCGCCTGGTCGATCTCGCCGCGAGGACGCTCAATCAGGATCCGTTCGAAATTCGGCGGCGCAACTACGTCACCAGCGATATGTATCCGCATACGACCGCGTCCGGGTACAAATTCGAACGCCTTTCTCTCGACGAATGTCTTACCGAGCTGCATCGCCTGATGGACTATCCCTCTCTGCGGGCCGAACAATCCGGTCTACGCCGGAAGGGAATCTATCGCGGCATCGGCATTGCGACCTACGTGGAGATCACCAACCCCTCGCCGGCGTTCTACGGCGTCGGCGGCGCCCACATTTCCGCGCAGGACGGCTGCGTTCTGAAGGTGACGCCTTCAGGCGACGTGCAATGCGCCATCAGCGTGACGGAGCAGGGACAAGGCAGCGAGACCATCATCGGCCAGATCGTCGCCGATCAGCTCGGCGTCGATCGAGAACGCGTGCGGGTGATGACCGGCGACACCGAAACCACCCCGCACGGCGGCGCAACCTGGGCAAGTCGCGGCGCGGGCATCGGCGGCGAAACCGCCTTGCAAGCCGCACGCAAGCTGAAAGCGAATATCCTGAACATCGCGAGCGCGATCCTGCAATCCCGCTCGAGCGATCTGGATCTTTCCGAGGGACGGCTGATCGAACGGGAGACCGGCGTTGTCCGCATGACATTGGGCGAACTCGCCGCGCTGGTCTATTTTCGATCGGACACGCTGCCTCCGGAATTGAACATAGATTTGACGATCGCGCATCACTTCGCTCCGAAAGGGTTTCCCTTCGCCTTCGCGAATGGAATCCACGGCAGCCTGGTCGAGGTCGATATCGAGACGGGGTTTGTCAGACTGTTGAAACATTGGGTCGTCGAAGATTGCGGACGCATCATCAACCCGATGCTCGTCAACGAGCAAATCCGAGGCGGCGTTGTGCAAGGGCTCGGCGCGGCGCTGTTCGAAGAGTGCCTTTACGATGAGGCCGGTCAATTGCTGAACGGTTCGCTGGCCGACTATCTCGTGCCCATGGCTTGCGAAATGCCCGACATCGCCATCGCCCATGTCGAGACGCCCACTCGCGATACGGAACTGGGAGCCAAGGGATGCGGCGAAGCCGGAACGTCGGCCGCCTCGGGCGCGGCGTTGAACGCCGTCAATGACGCCCTCGATCCGCTTCACGCCTCGATTTCGCAAATTCCCATGACGCCGCAGCGCATCCTGCGCGCGCTAGGCGTCGTCTGAGCTTCGATCCAGCCGCACAGCAAACACAGAACGGGAGAGAAACAATGACAGATTCATTTCGACGCCCATCCAAGCCTCTTTCGCGCCGGAGCCTCATCAAAGGCGCGGCGTCCATCGCGGCCTTCTCCGCCGTCGGGGCGCCTTACGTCGCGCGGGCCGACGACAGCGCGATCCGCATCGGGTTTCCCGTTCCGATCACCGGGCCCTTCGGCGCGGAAGCCAAGGACCAGGTCAAGAGCGCCGAACTGGCGGTCAAGCAGTTCAACGACGCAGGCGGGCTGAACGGCCGCTTGGCGGAATTGTTGGTTCGCGACGACAAGCTCAATCCCGGCGAAGCGGCGACGCGGACGCTGGAACTCATCGAGAAAGACAAGGCCAACTTCATCGTCGGCGCTCTTTCAAGCGCGGTGCAACTGTCGGTCAATGAGGTCACGCGGGCGCGGGGGGTGATCTACATCTCGATCAGTCAGTCGGACACCATCAACGAGGCCAAGGATTTTTCCCGCTTCACGTTTCATGAAGCGATGAACCCGCAAATGACGACGGGCGCCGTGGCGCGTTACGCGTTCAAGAAGGGACAGAAGATCGCCTATCTCGCGGCCGACTACGCCTATGGTCATGAGATGCTCGCCGCGTTCAAGCGCAATGCGGCGCCGATCGGCGTGGAGACCGTCGCCGAAATTCTGCATCCCTTCGGCGCCCCTGATTATTCGGCCTTCATGCCTCGTTTGCTGTCGCTGAAGCCGGACATCGTCTGCATCTGCAACTTCGGGCGCGATCAGGCCAATTCGATCAAGCAAGCCGTTGATTTCGGCCTGAAAGGCCCCTCGCGCATCGTCGTTCCCGTTTTGCTCCACAACCAGCGTCTCGCCGGCGGCGCCGACGTCTTCGAGGGAATCGTCGGCGGAACCAACTACTACTGGGGTCTCGAGGAAAGCACCCCGTCAGCCAAGTCGTTCAATGACGCGTTTCGCGCCGCGAACGGCGGAGCCATCCCGACGGATTACGGCGCCTATGGCTATACGGCGATCCGCTCCCTGCTCATGGCGGTCAAGGCGGCGCAAAGCGCCGACACGGACAAGGTCATCACGGCCCTCGAGGAACTCAAATATGATGTTGCAAAAGGCCCACAAAATTATCGCAAATGCGATCACCAATCGGTTCAATCCGTGTTTGTGATCGAGTCGAAGGCGAAATCCGAAATGAAGAGCGACGTCGATCTCTTCAAAATCGTCGCCAGCGAACCGGGCGATCCGGCGACGCTTCGCTCGTGCGAAGAGTTGGGTCATAAGGCTCTCTGATCAGGCCAACCGAGCGCGAGCGTGGCAGTGGACATTCAGCTTCTCTCCATGCAGCTCTTTTCGGGCGTCGCGCTCGGCGCCATCCTGGTCATGCTGGCGCTCGGACTGTCGATTATTTTCGGCGTCCTAGGCGTCGTCAATTTCGCGCACGGCAACTTGTTCATGGTCGGCGCCTACGCGGGCGTGCTATTTCTCTCGCTCACCGGCAGTTTTTGGTGGGCGGCGCTTCTGGCCCCGATATCGGTCGGGATTCTCGGCCTTGGGATCGAACGCTTTCTCATCCGACCCCTCTATGGGCGCTCCGCGGACGATCCGATCCTGCTGACTTTCGGCCTCGGTTATATTCTCGTCGAAGGCGTTCGCATTCTATTCGGCACGGACGGCATTCCATTCGAAACGCCCGCGGCGTTGCGTGGGGTCGCGAATATCGGGATCGGCTATTTCCCGATCTATCGATTGTTTGTCGTCGCGGTCGTCGCCCTCGTCGTGATCGCGCTTTGGCTCGGTCTGGAAAAAACCAAGATTGGCTTGATCGTCCGCGCCGGCGCGCGCGATCCCGCGATCATGCGCGTTTTGGGCGTCGACATGCAAAAGCTGTGGCTCGTGGTCTTCGCCGTCGGGGCCGGTCTGGCCGGCCTGGCCGGCGTGCTCGCCGCGCCGATGCGTTCCGTCAATCCGGAAATGGGGACGACCGTATTGTCAGAGGCTTTTGTCGTCACCGTCATTGGCGGCATGGGGTCCCTGCTGGGTTCCGTGGCGGCCGGATTGTTGGTCGGAATCATCGTCTCGATGACGTCGCTTTTCGCCCCGGAAATGGCGACGATCGCGATGTTCGCCTTCATGGCTCTGGTCTTGCTCGCCAGGCCGCAAGGCTTGTTCGGCGCCGCGAGCCAAGGCGCCAGCGCTGCAAACGAAGGGACTGTGACGGCGTTCGAATTCCAGCCCGACAGATCGACTTGGCGTTGGCTCACATCGGAAAAAATCACGCAATGGCGTGTGCCGCTGTCGATCGCCCTTCTGTGCGCGCTTCCCTGGGTGCTGCCGTCGCAAGCTCTGGCCGTCAACGTCCTCATCTACGGTCTTTACGCCGTCGGCTACAATCTGCTGTTCGGTTACACGGGGCTGCTGTCGTTCGGTCACGCGGCGTTCTTCGGAACCGGCGCCTACGTCACCGGCATCGCCATCGGTCAGTTCGGCTGCAACTGGTTTGTGGGAATGACGTTGGGGATGTTCGCCGCCGGGCTGCTCGCCACGGCGATCGGCGCGCTTTCGATCCGCACGCGCGGCATCTACTTCGCCATGGTCACGCTGGCGCTTGCGCAGCTCGTCTATTACGTCGCCTTGCAGGCCTCGTCGTGGACCGGCGGCGAGAACGGGCTTCGCGGCTTCACCGTCGCTCGAGTCGGCATCGGAGGCCTCAGCCTCGACTTTCTCAATCCGGTGGTCAAATATTACGTCATTCTCGTCTTCGTCGCGCTCGCACTCTGGCTGTTGTCGCGCATTCTGGCTTCACCCTTTGGCGCGGTGATCGAAGCGGTTCGCGAGAACGAAGTTCGGGCGATCGCTTGCGGTTTCGACGTCGCGCGCACCAAGCTTCTCGCCTTCGTCCTTTCGGGATTGTTGTGCGGACTTGCCGGGGCGATATTCGCCTTGCACTTGTCGATCGTGCCGCTCGACACGCTCAGCTACGCGACATCCGGACAGGTCGTGATGATGACGCTGCTTGGAGGAGCCGGAACGTTCTTCGGTCCGTTTATCGGCGCATTTGCCGTCGTCGTGATGGAGGATGTGTTGTCGCAATGGACTTCCCATTGGCAACTGATCCTCGGCGTCGTGTTTATGGCCTTTGTTCTCTACCTGCCTAAGGGCATATGGGGCACGCTGCTGGCCTGGGTCTCCGGCGGGAGGCGCTCATGAGCGGCGCGGATATTCTCCAGGTCGAAAATCTCGGCCGTTGGTTTGGCGGCTTCAAGGCCCTCGAGGGCGTCACGGCGAGTTTCGGCCGGAACCGGGTCACGGCCGTGATCGGCCCCAACGGAGCCGGCAAGAGCACGTTTTTCAACATTCTCTCCGGAGCGTTGCGACCCTCAATGGGTTCTATCCGATTCAAGGGGGGAGACCTCGGACAAACGCCGCAACATGAATTCGTTCATCTCGGCATCGCGCGGACCTACCAGATAACCAATATTTTCCCACGGTTGGCGGTGCACGAGAACGTCCGCATCGCGGCGCAGGCGTTTCGCTCTCGCTACAATATCTGGACGCCGCGCTCGTCGTTCCGCGATATTTCCGACAAGGCGGAGCAAGCTTTAATCAGCGTCGGTCTCGCAAGCCGGCGCGGCCAATTGGCCGCATCGCTATCGCACGGCGAACAGCGCGCGTTGGAGATTGCCATAGCGCTGGTGGCGAATCCGCAGCTTTTATTGCTCGACGAGCCGACGGCCGGCATGGGGCCGGAAGAAACCAAGGACATGGTGGTCTTAATCGAGCGGTTGGCTGCGGATCGGACGATCCTTCTCGTTGAACACAAAATGAAGATGATCCTTGGATTGAGCGATCGCATTCTGGTTTTGCACCACGGCCAACTCATCGCGGATGGAACGCCGGCCCAGATCCAATCCGATGCGAGCGTGCGAAGCGTTTATCTCGGACGGAGCGCCGGCTATGCTTGAAATATCCTCGCTCAACGCCTGGTATGGGCCGAGCCACGTGATTCATGGCCTGACGTTTGCGGTCGGGCGGGGAGAAATCCTGGCGCTGATCGGGCGAAACGGCGCGGGCAAGACAACGACGATCAAATCCGTAATGGGTTTGATCGCGAGGACCAGCGGTTCGGTAAAATTCGCGGGGCGAGAGCTTTTGCCGCTGCCGGACCATGCGCGCTTCAATCTCGGATTGGCCTACGTGCCTGAGGATCGGCGCATCGTTCCCGGTCTTTCGGTGCGCGAGAATCTTCAGTTGGGTCTTCTCAGGGCCAATAGGGCGATCCGCGAAGATCGGGCGATCGACGAGATCGCGGAGACCTTTCCAAGATTGAAAGAGCGCTTGGGGCAAAATGCGGTCACCCTGTCGGGAGGCGAACAGCAAATGCTTGCGATCGCCCGAGCCATGATCGCGAAGCCGAAAATGCTTCTGCTTGACGAGCCTTCCGAGGGAATCATGCCAATTCTGGTCGAGGAGATGGGCCAGCTCTTCCGCGCGCTACGCGAGCAAGGCGTCACCCTGCTGCTTGTCGAACAGAATGTCGAATGGGCGCTCAATCTCGCCGATCGCGCGGTCATCATTGATCAGGGCGAGGTCGTTTATGAAAGCGACGCGGCTGCGCTCGCAGCGGATCGCGATATTCAGGAGAGGTATTGCGCGGTTTGACCAGCGGCCTCGAACAAGCGTTCGAAGCCGGCCTGGAGGCCGGCGCGACGCTCGATGGCGACATTCGCTGCAATCCCATGCAGGCCGTCGCCGAGCCCGCCGCCATTCTGGAGCTGAAGAAACAAGCGCGCGCCCGCGAAGGCTAGGCCTCGATCAACTCACCCCACCGTTGCGTCGCCTTCAACCCGCTGCCGGTCAGCACGACGACAGTCGTCTCTTCGTTGCCGATCGCGCCCTCGCGCACGAGCGCCGATAGGCCGGCGGCGGCGACCGCGGATGTGGGTTCCGCGTAGAGGCCGGACCTCGCCAATTGCAAAGTCGCGGCGACAATTTCGGCTTCCGACACGGCAAGGGCCGCGCCGCCCGAGCGGCGGATCGCCGCGAGCGCTTCACCAGCCCGCACAGGCTTCGCGATCGCGGCCCCTTCGGCGATCGTCGGCTTCGGATCGATCGGCATGAAGTCCGCCGCGCCCGAAACAAAGCCGGCGTGAAGGGGCGCGCAGTTCGCGGGTTGCACCGCGAAGAGCCTTGGCAGGCGTTGGATTTCGCCCCGGCGCAACAACTCGCCGAAGCCGATGTCGCATCCCAGGATGTTGCTGCCCGCTCCCGTGGGGATGAGGACGTTGTCGGGCGCCTGGAAACCCAAATCCTCCCAGAGCTCATAGGCGAGAGTCTTCGCGCCTTGCAGAAAAAACGCCTGCCAATTGTGGCTCGCATAGAAGATCGCGCTCGCCTGTCGGATCGCTTCATCGGAAGTATCCTGGCGAGAGCCGGAGACGAGTTCGACCTCGGCGCCGTAAGCGCGCATCTGCACCGTCTTGGCGGGCTGGGTATAGGCGGGAACCAGGATCTTGGCCTGGATGCCGGCCGCGGCCGCGTAAGCCGCGACGGCGGCGCCGCCATTGCCGGAACTGTCCTCGAGCACTCTCGTCACGCCCTGCTGGCGCAGCGCCGAAATCATCACCGACGCGCCGCGATCCTTGAAGCTTCCGGTCGGCGAAAACCATTCGAGCTTGAAGTGCGCTCGAGCGCCATTCCAGCGGCGCTCGACCAGCGGCGTGCAGCCTTCGCCCATCGTCACGGGATCGGCGACGTCGATCGGAAGCGCGGCGGCGTAGCGCCAAATGGAGCGTCGATCCCGCATGATGTCGTCGCGACCTAGGCCAGCGAGCGGCGTGATCATCAGAGGCAGACCCTCCTCGGAGCGCCAGCGCGGTTCATCGATGCGATAGAGCCGCCCGCTCGCAGGTTCGACGTAGGCCGGCGGATCAGGAGGGAGGACGGAACGCCTCGGAGAGCTTGGCATTTTGAGCCTTTCGCGCGCGGCTCACGCTATCGCCGCGAACTTGCGATGACAATGAAAGTTCGCTTGTCGAGGTTCCAGTCCATCGTGTCCGCCAATCCTAGGTCGCGAGCCAAGCCAACGCGCGAAGCCGGAACGCAATCGTTGTCCTATTGAGCGAGAAATCCGCCGTCGATCGGCAGCACATGGCCAGTGATCATCGCGGCGGCGGGACTGGCGAGAAAGCAGATCGCGGCCGCCACGTCTGCGGGCTCGGCAAGGCGTTTGAGCGGCGTCATCGCCTCGATCCGCGCCGCCATCGCCGGGTCTTCGAACAGGGGCGCGGTGAGTTGCGTGCGAACATAGGTCGGCGCGACGGCGTTGACGCGAATCCCATGCGGCGCCCATTCGATCGCCAGGGCGCGCGTCATGTTCACCACCGCCCCCTTGCTCGTCTGGTAGGAGATGTTGGGATAGAGGCCGCCGCCCGAAAGCCCCATGATGGAAGCGACGTTGACGACGGCGCCGCCCCGGCCGCCCGCGATCATATGACGCGCCGCCGCGCGCGCACAGAGAAATACGCCGGTCATATTCACCGCGACGACCTTTTCCCAATCGGCGAGGGCCAGATCGACCGCGGGGCGCCGGATGGCGATGCCCGCGTTATTGACCAAGACGTCGATACGCCCTTCCCGCCTCACGACTTCGTCAAACAGCGCGTCTACGGAGTCTTCTCTAGCGATGTCGGCCCGATGCGCCCAAATTTCGCCGCGCCGTTCGGCGACTTCCGCGACGACCTCGCCGGATGCGGCGACGTCCAAATCCGCGATGACGACCCTCGCGCCCGCATCGGCAAGCGACCAAGCGGTCGCACGGCCAATGCCGCGCGCTCCGCCTGTCACGACCGCGACAGCGCCATCGATTCGCATCCGTAGGGGAACGTCGGACATCGGCGTTGTGATCCGCATGGTCAGGGAATCCGAGCGTCCGTCAACCGAGCTTGGACCCGTTCGCGGTAACGTAGATCGAATAGAGCGACGTCGTTCCGCAAATGAACAAGCGGTTGAGCTTGGCGCCGCCGAAAGTCACGTTCGCGACCATTTCGGGAATGAGGATCTTGCCGATCAGCGCGCCGTCGGAGTCGTAGCAATGGACTCCTTCTGCGGTGCTCGTCCAGACTCGGCCATTCCGATCGACGCGAAAGCCGTCAAACAACCCCGCAGCGGACTCCGCGAAGATCTCGCCGCCCGACAGCTTCGCGCCGTCTGCGTCGACCGTGAAGCGGCGAATGTGGCGCGGACCGTTCTCCTTGTGCGTCGCGCCCGTGTCGGCGACGTAGAGGTATTTCTCGTCGGGCGAAAAGGCGATGCCGTTCGGGCGGACCATGTCGGTGACGACTGCGGCGACCGCGCCGGATTTGGCGTCGACCCTATAAACATAGCAGCCGTCGATCTCTTGCTCGGCGCGATCCCCTTCATAGTCGGTGTCGATGCCATAGGCAGGGTCGGTGAACCAGATGGAATCGTCCGACTTCACGACGACGTCATTGGGCGAATTGAAGCGCTTGCCGTTCCACTTTTCCGCGATGACGGAAATCGAGCCATCGATCTCGGTGCGAGTCACGCGGCGCGTGAGATGCTCGCATGTGACCAGCCGACCTTGATTGTCGACAGTGTTGCCGTTTGAATTGTTGGAGCGCTCGCGGAAGACCGAGACTTCGCCCGAGGGTTCGGCGAACCGCATCATGCGATTGTTCGGAATGTCCGACCAAACGAGGTAGCGGCCCGCCGCAAACCATGCCGGACCCTCCGCCCAACGCGCCCCTGTCCACAAGCGCTCGACGCGCACGTGACCTGCAAAGCAAGCCTTAAAGCGCGGATCGAGGACCAGGATGTCAGTCCCCTCGATTTGACCATACCACATCGGAAGTCCCCTCCCTTGATATCCTATTGCAATTCTTTTCGACGCGACAAACAAACGCCCGTCGGCGGAGCAATTTGATCGGGCGCCGGTCGTCGGCGTTCAGTCGAACAATCTTCGCTTCTCCCACACCGTCGGATTCAGGAAGCTGTCGGGCCGATCCCCGTTCATGACCCTCAGAACAATTTCGGCGGACGCGACCGCGAGGTTTCGAGCCGCCTCGATCGTATTTCCAGTCGTATGAGGCGACAAGACTATATTTCGCGCGCTCAGGATCGGATTGTCGGGAGCGGGCGGCTCGACCTCGAACACGTCCAGCCCCGCTCCTCCGATGCGACCTTCGTTCAGAGCTTGCGCCAAAGCGCGCTCATCCACGAGAGGACCACGCGCCGCATTGACCAGAATCGCCGTAGGCTTCATCGCCTTCAATTCTCCGGCGCCGATGAGATGGAAGGCGCCCTCGCTCATCGGCAGGTGCAGGGTGACGACGTCGGCGGCGGCGAGCAGCGATTTCAAATCCGCGACTTTCTGCGCGCCTCGTTTCTCAACGTCCGACTCGGACAGCGACGGATCGTAGGCGAGAACGCGCATCTTGAAGCCCTCCGCGCAAATTCTCGCCACCCGCGCGCCGACATTGCCGATCCCTACAACGCCCAGGGTGCGCTCCCACAATTGTCCGAATTGCAAGCGCCAGCGCGCTGCGTATTCGCCCGAGACCACGAGACCATGGACATATGGAACTTGGCGAAGGACGGCGAGCATCAGCGCGACAGTTCCTTCGGCGACTGCGTTGGCGTTGCCGCCGGGCACGTTCGCCACCACGATGCCGCGCTCGGTGGCCGCCGCGATGTCGATATTGTCGACCCCCGCGCCGTGCTTCGAAATGACTTTCAACCGCGGACAGGAATCCATCAGCCTCGCATCGATCGCCAAGTTCCTGACGATGACGGCGTCGGCTTGCGAGAACGCCGCGCGTCTCCCCGCGGCGTCCGGCGCCGTCTCGGGCGCGTCGACGACAAAGCGTTCGCGCAGTCGCGCCAAGCCGTCGGCGTGGATGGGATCGGGAATGAAAACGCGGGGCTGACTCATCGAGAACGAAGCCCTGAGGGAGGGCTTCCGCATCGCCGAAAACGGGTTCGCCGATCCCTGCGCGGCGTGTTAGTCCTTAATCGCGAGGGAGCGAAAACATGCCGCATATCCTGGTCGAATATTCGAGCAATCTTGCGCCTCAAGTGGAGGTGAGGGGATTGATGGGCGCGCTGCACGGGGCCGCCGTCGAATCTGGATTGTTCGAGCCGGCGTCGGTGCGCTCGCGCGCGCTGCCGCGAGACATCTATCTCATCGCCGACGGCGCCCCCGAGAACGTCTTTTTGCACATTACCGCTCGCCTTCGCGCCGGTCGCTCGATCGAGAACCGAAAGTCTCTGGGCGAAAGTCTGCTGAAAGCCGCCAAAAACGCCATCTCCGCGTTGCCGCCGTCCACGCCGATCGCTTTGTCCGTAGAAGTTCATGAAATTGATCCAGAGATGCTGTTCCGCCACATCACCCTCAAATAGCGGCGCGCGGCCGCGTTTACCGCTTCCCCTTGCCCCGGATCGCGGAAAGCGTCGTCGACGTCGAAATAGCCTCGCTATCGAATTTCACTTCGATAATTGCCGGCTTGTGTGAAGCGACGGCGCGTTCGAAGGCCGGCGCGAATTCCTCGGTCGACGCCACAGTCTCCCCATGACCGCCGTAGGCGCGCGCAAGCGCGGCGAAATCCGGGTTCACGAGATCGGTCGCGATAATTCGACCGGGATAGTCGCGTTCCTGATGCATGCGAATTGTTCCGTGCACGCCATTGTTGACGACGACGACGATTACCGCTGCGTGGTATTGCACGGCGGTGGCGAATTCCTGGCTCGTCAACTGAAAGCAGCCATCTCCAGCGAAAGCGACGACGACGCGTTCCGGAAACTTGAGCTTGGCGGCGATCGCGGCGGGAAGACCATAGCCCATGGTGCCGGACGTCGGCGCAAGCTGCGTCCCAAAGCCGCGAAATCGGAAGAAGCGATGCACCCAGCCCGAATAGTTTCCAGCGCCATTGGCGACGATCGCGTCGTTAGGCAAGCGGCCGCGGAGCCACGTCACCACCTCGCCAAGTTGAACAGGTCCGACATTCGCCGTTGGGGTCGACCACGCGCGAAAGGCTGCGTTCGCCGCGCGTGTTTCCGCCGACCATTCCAACCTATCTGGCGGCGCGAGGTCATCGAGCGCGGCGACGAACAGGGTTGGGCTCGCGTTGATTGCGAGCGTCGGCCGATAAACACGCCCTAATTCCTCGGCGCCAGAGTGGACATGGATCAGCTTTTGCAGCGGCTCGGGACTTTCGATCAGCGTATAGCCCGAAGACGGCGCCTCGCCCATGCGCCCGCCGATGAGAAGCAGGACGTCAGCCTGCCTGATGCGTTGCGCAAGCGCGGGATTGACGCCGATGCCGACGTCTCCGGCGTAGTTCGGATGATCGTGGTCGAACAGCATCTGTCGCCGCAACGAGCAGCCGACCGGCAGGTCGAAGCGCTCGGCGAAACGCCGAACGCCCGCCACCGCGTCCTCGCTCCATCGCGATCCGCCCAATATGACGAACGGTCGCTTCGCGGCGGCGAGAAGGTCCCGCAGCGTCGCCATTAGCCTTCGATCTGGAGACGCCTCGACCGGCGCCCAAGGTTCGGCGTCGGCGACGACGGCGGTTTCGCGCAACACGTCTTCCGGCAACGAGAGCACGACGGGGCCTGGCCTGCCCGACGTCGCCTGATGGAACGCACGCGAGACAATCTCAGGAATGCGCTGAGGGCTGTCGATCTCTTCAACCCATTTGGCGACCTCGCCAAAGAAGTTCTTGGCGTCGATTTCCTGGAAGGCCTCGCGACCCCGCATGCGGCGCGCGACCTGTCCCAGCAGCAGGATCATGGGCGTGGAATCTTGGCGTCCGACGTGGAGTCCGGCGGAGGCGTTCGTGCCGCCGGGCCCCCGCGTCGCCATCACGATTCCGGGCCGGCCCGTGAGCTTGCCCCAGGCTTCGGCCGCCATGGCCGCCCCGCCCTCCTGACGAAACACATTGACCGCAACCGGCGACTGATAGAGCGCGTCGAGGAGAGCGAGATAGGATTCGCCGGGAACGCAGAACGCGCGTTCGACTCCGTTGCGCGCCAGCGCATCGGCAAGAATCCGCCCGCCCGTTCGCGGCTGCGCCGAGACGGTCATCGCGAAACGTCCTCAGATTTTGTCGTGCTCTTGAGCTCCCCCGTTCGCGATGCGCCGCCGCCGGGCCCTTCGAAGACGCGCAAGCACGCGTTTTCGATATGCGTGCGCATGGCGAGCCGCGCGGCCTCTTTATCCCGCGCTTCGATGGCCTCGAACATCACGACATGTTCGGTCTGCACCGCGCTCAAATGTTCGAGAGGCCGTGTAAGCGTCAGGCTGCGCGCGAGATTGATCGCGAACTCGATCGGCATGCGCATCGATTGCATCACGGCTTCGAAGAACTCATTGCCGGAGGCTCGGGCGACGGCGATATGAAATTCAAGATCGGCGCTCATGCCGAGCATTCCGCTCGACGCCGCCGCTTCCATCCGCTCCAGCGCTTCGCGCATCGCGGCAAGCATTTCCGGCGTGCGATTCTGGGCGGCGAAATAAGCCGCCTCTCCTTCGAGCCCGATCCGGAACTCATAGCACTTCCTGACCTCGGCGAGGCTGTTGACGGGCCCGAAGCCCACCGCGCCGACAAAGTGAGGCGAAGTCTCCGACGGCTTCTTGATGTAGCTGCCCGAACCCTTGCGGGACACGATGAAGCCCATTGATCGGAGGTGCGAAAGCGCCTCTCGCACCACCGGGCGCGAGACGCCAAATCGATTCGCGAGAGCAATTTCCGACGGCAGTCTTCCGGCATTGTCGAACTCCCCGCGGCCGATAAGCTCGGCGATCCGGGTCGACAAATGGTCCCCCAGGCGCGGAGGCTGTGCCAGCGAGCCCCAATTCTCGCCGTCGGCGCCAGAGATGATCCCCGCCCGACCAAGCTGTCTGACATCTTCTGAGGACATTAGAGGAATCGTCTCGTGTTTGTCCGCATCTTCGTTGAAAATGCTGCGATATCTCAACTAAAACCCGACGGCCAATGAGAATCAGATTGACAAGGTTACTGGATTTTTCTACTCGTGTTTCGTGGCGGGGGCAAGTGGGCGATTGAAGTTAGCGCTGTCGCGGTCCAACCTAATCGATTGTGGCGTGTGCTGAAGGGCGGAGGCCAGCCGCGTTTTGGCGTCGGGACCGGCGGCTGATCGCGGAAGCTGCGCGACAAGTTAACCGCGGAATCGCGGATATTGGGCCAACGAGCCCGACGGCAAGAGGAAACGTTGATGGACGCTGGGGGGCAAAGCCTTGCTGCCGCCGACCGGAACGCCGGCGGTGAGACGCGCGGCGACGAAATTTTGGCCGTGCGCGGCGTGTCGAAGCAGTTCGGCGGCACGCAGGCCCTAAGCGATGTCGGCATGCACCTCAACGCCGGCGAAATTCTGGCGCTGCTCGGCGAGAATGGCGCGGGCAAGTCGACCCTGATCAAGATCCTCGCGGGGGTCTATAGCCTTGACGCAGGCAAGGTGACCTTCCGCGGCGCGGACGCGACAACCTCGGTGCGGCGCCTGCCGATTGCGTTCATCCATCAAGATCTCGGTCTCATCGACTGGATGACGGTGGCCGAAAACATCTGCCTTACGCTCGGGTTCCCCTGGCGTCGCGGCTTGATCGATTGGAACGCGGCGCACGCTCGCGCCGTCGCCGCGCTGGAAAAGCTCGGCGCCGATATCGACCCGGGTCTAAGAATTCAGAGCCTCAGTCGAACTGAGAAGTCCCTTGTCGCGATCGCCCGCGCGCTGGCGGCGGACGCCGAGGTTCTTGTGCTCGACGAGCCTACCGCGAGTCTGCCTGCCGACGAAGTGGTGCGACTGTTCGTCGCCTTGCGTCGCCTGCGTGATCGCGGCGTCGGCATGATCTACGTTTCGCATCGGCTGGATGAGGTTTTCGAAATCGCCGACAGGATGGTCGTTCTGCGCGACGGACGCGTCGCTGGCGAACGCGTCGTGAAGGAGACGACGCCTGACGAAACTATTCTGCTCATCGTCGGCCGCGAGCCCTCTCAGATTTTTCGCCGGCCTGCGGAACGCCAAGGCTCGCCGCGACTCGAACTCGATCGCCTTATGATCGATGCGGTCGGCCCCATTGACTGCAAGTTGCACGCAGGCGAGATCGTTGGTTTTGTGGGCCTGCGAGGCGCGGGCCAAGAAGCCATTGGCCGCGCGCTCTTCGGGGTGACCCCAGCCACGGGCGGGCGGATCGTGCTCGATCGTCAGGTGATCGCCCCGCGTTCGCCGCAAGAAGCGATGGGGTATGGCGTCAATCTTGTTTGCGCGGATCGCGCCGGCGAATCCATCATGCCGAACCTGTCGGTGCGAGAGAACCTGTTTCTCAATCCAGTCGCAGCCGGGTTTGGGCTTTTCTCATGGCTGGCGCCGGCGCGCGAAATGCGAGCCGCGCGGGTGCTCGGCGAACAGGTCGGACTGAGGCCGAACGATCCGACGCTCGCGATCGAGCTGCTGTCGGGCGGCAATCAGCAAAAGGTCGTCGTCGGGCGGTGGCTCCACTTGGCCGCCAAAGTCTATGTATTCGAAGATCCCACGGCCGGCGTCGACGTGGGCGCGAAGGCGGAGATTTATCGGCTGTTTGACGTCGCGCTCCAGGCGGGAGCCACGATCTTGATCGTATCGACCGATTTCGAGGAGGTGGCCAAGGTCTGCCACCGTGCGCTGGTGTTCGACCGCGGGCGCGTGGTCGCGGAACTTTCTTCAACCGACCTTTCCGTCGAAAACCTGCTCGGCGCGGCGTCTGCAAATATCAAGCACTCGGCGGTGGCGGACGCAACCAATCAAGATCCGGCTTGGGGTTATCATGCAGTCCATTAAGTCCAGCGCACTCGAGCCGACGCGACCGGAGCTGGCGGGGCTTTCGCGATGGCAAGCCATCGGCCGTATCCTTCCCGTCTACGGCTTGCCGATCCTGACGCTGCTGCTGATCATTTTTTTCTCGATCCTGCTGCCGGACACGTTCCCGACCTCGCTCAATGTGCGCTCCATCCTCAGCGACAAGGCGATCATCGCCATGCTTTCGCTGGCGGCGACGTTGCCGATGATGGCGGGCCGCATCGACCTCACCGTCGGTTTCGGCATCGTCATGTGGCACATCCTGGCCATCAGTCTGCAGGTGACATACGGCCTGCCCTGGCCGCTCGTGATCGTGATCGTCATCGCCTGTGCGGGCTTGGTGGGCTTGCTCAACGGCGTGCTCGTCGAGATCGCGCAGGTCGACGCCTTCATCGCGACGCTGGGAACTGGGACAATCCTCTACGCTTTGGCGCTCTGGCACACCGAAGGCCGTCAGATCATGGGCACGCTGGCGCCAGGTTTCATCGCCATCAACACGACTTCCGTGGCGGGCGTCCCGATTCCCGCCCTTTATGTCGTCGCATTGGCGATTTTGCTCTGGATCGTCAGCGAGCGGCTTCCCATAGGACGCTATATTTACGCCATCGGCGCGAACGAGAAGGCGGCGGCGCTGAACGGCATTCCGGTGCGCACCTATGTAATCGGGGTGTTCGTCGCCTCGGGGGTTATCGCGGGACTTGCGGGCTGCGTCCTCGCCGCCAAGCTCAGAATCGGTCAGGCGAATGTCGGCCTCGACTACTTGCTGCCCGCCCTCGTCGGCGCGTTCCTCGGTTCGACGACCATCAAGCCGGGCCGCGTCAACATCTGGGGCACCGTGTTCGGCGTCCTCATTCTCGCGGTCGGCATTTCCGGCATCCAACAGCTCGGCGGAGCCTTCTTCGTCGAACCCCTCTTCAACGGCACGACATTGGTCGTTTCGATCGCGCTGGCGGCTTTTGCTCAGCGCCGACGCACGGTCGTTCGACCCGCTCGGATCGTTATCGTTAAGGACCAGAGCTAGGACACGAGCTCTCGCCAGTATCGGGGGCCGAATTCGGCCTTCGCGCAAACGCCGGCGCCGCCGGCCTGACGAGCCCAGGAACTCGTCAGCAAATCACAGGGAGGAATCTATGTTGAAATCCGGTTTCCTATTGCGGGGCCTTCTGGCCTCCAGCGCGATCCTCGCGCTCGGCGTCGCCGCGGCGCAAGCCGACGACGCCTATATGGCGAAAGCGAAGGAATACATCGCGACGGTCACGGCGCCCGTCACCGCTTGGACCGGCCCGACGTCGGGCCCGAAGGCGCAGGGCAAGAAGCTCGTCGTGTATGTGTCGACCGATCAGCGCAACGGCGGCGCGCAGGGCGCGGGAGACGGCGCGGCCGAAGCCGCCAAGGCGATTGGTTGGGATTTCCGCATCCTTGACGGCCAGGGCTCGGTTCCCGCGCGCACCTCGGCGATGACCCAGGCGATTGCGCTGAAGCCCAGCGCGATCATCCTTGGCGGCGTCGACGCCAAGGAGCAGCAGCCCGTTGTCGAGCAAGCCGCGGCTGAAGGCATCAAGATCGTCGGTTGGCACGCGGGTCCGAAAGCTGGCGCGCTCGAAGGCATTCCGCAGGTGTTCTACAACGTCACCACTGACCCGCTCGAAGTCGCCAAGGCCTCGGGTCTCTACGCCGTCGTGAAGTCGGACGGCAAAGCGGGCGTCGTGCTATTCACCGACTCGATCTACGCGATCGCGACCGCCAAGACCAATGCCGAAAAGGCCGCGATTGAAGGCTGCTCGGGCTGCAAGGTCTTGTCGGTGGAAGATACGCCGATCGGCGATCTCGCCAACCGCATGGGCCAGCTGACGACTTCGCTTCTGTCGAAATACGGCAAGGCCTGGACGTATTCGATCGCCGTGAACGACCTCTATTATGACTTCTCGTCCCCGTCGCTGGTCTCCGCCGGCATTGATCCCGCCACCGGCTATCCCCAGCAGATTTCCGCGGGCGACGGCTCCGTCCCGGCCTTCCAGCGCATCCGGCAGAAGCAATATCAGATCGCGACGGTCGCCGAGCCGCTGCACCTGCAGGGCTGGCAGATCATCGATGAGCTGAACCGCGCCTTCGCCGGAGAGAAGCCCAGCGGCTACGTCCCGCCGGTGCATCTGTTCACGCCGGACAATATCGAAAAGGACGGCGGCGCGCAGAACATCTTCGACCCCGGCAACGGCTACAAGGACCAATACAAAAAGATCTGGGGCGTGAACTGATCCCCTGAGGTAGACCCGACCCAAACGGAGGGCGGCGGCGCGAACGCCGCCCTTGCTTTCGATGTTTGTCGGCGCCGGCGCCGAGCAGCGCGGCGGGTAGCCGCAACCGTTCCAGATGGAGACGAGACGATGGCCAATGCCACACTTCCCAAACCGGACTACGCAACGAGCAATATGCGCCTGGTCGGCCACAACGATCAGGGCGGTCGTTGCGACGGCGTTCAAATCATGGTGCATCGTGGTTACGCCTACATCGGTCACATCTTCTCCAAGGGCTTTTCCGTCGTCGATGTCCGCGATCCGAAAAAGCCCAAGACCGTCAAATATATCGCCGCGCCGCCGAACACATGGACCCTGCATCTCCAGGCTTTCGACGACCTTCTGCTCGTCGTGCACAACAAGGACATGTTCGCGCAGCCTGAGCTCGCCGACGAAAAGAACTATTACAAGGGCTCCGTCGATCACCACGCCAAGCAAGAATCGACCGGCCGCAACTGGTCCGCGGGCATGGCCGTCTACGACATTTCCAAGCCGGAAGAGCCCAAGCAAATCGGTTTCATGCCGGTCGAGGGCACCGGGCTCCACCGCATGTGGTACGTCGGCGGGCGTTGGGCCTACGCTTCCGCGCTGCTCGACGGCTTTTCCGATTACATCCTGATCACGATCGATCTGAAAAACCCGAAGAAACCTGTCATGGCCGGCAAATATTGGCTGCCGGGAATGAATGTCGCGGCGGGTGAAAAGGCGAACTGGCCGACCAAGAATGGCCGCTTCGGGCTGCATCACGCAATCATTCACGACGATATCGCCTATTGCAGCTGGCGCGACGCCTGTCTGGCCGTCGTCGACGTCAAGGACAAGGCGAAACCCAAGCTGATCGTCCACAAAGTGTGGGCGCCGCCCTTCGGCGGCGGCACGCACAACGCGTTGCCCTTGCCGGACCGCAATCTCTTGATCGTCGTCGACGAGACCGTGCTCGACCATCAGGAGGACGGCTTCAAGCCGATCTGGGTGTTCGACAATCAGGTCAAATCGAATCCGATCAGCATCTCGACGTTCCCGGCTCCGTCGGACAAAGACTATTTGAAGGTCGGCGGTCATTTTGGGCCGCACAATGTCCATGAAAACCGTCCTGGCAGTTTCGTCAGCTCTGAATTGATCTTCGCGACCTATCAGAACGCGGGCTTGCGCGTTTACGACATCAAGGATCAATTCCGACCTAGGGAAGTCGCCGCCTTCGTGCCGCCGCCGCCGGCCAAGTGGGTCGATCCCCGCCCCAATCGACCGATCGTGCTGCACTCGGCCGACGTGTTCGTCGACAAGAACGCCCTCTGCTACGTCACCGACTTCAGCGCGGGTCTCTATATCGTCGAATACAAAGGCTGAACCTAGACTTCGTCGGGAGGAGCGCAGTGGCCAAGACCGGCGTTCTCGAGCCGAGCTATGCTCGCAACATGCGCCTGATCGGTCATTCCGATCAGGCGGGCCGCTCCGATGGCCAACAGATCATGGTGCGCAACGGCTTCGCCTATATCGGCCATGTCTGCTCGAAGGGGTTTTCCGTCGTCGACGTTCGCGATCCCAGGCGACCGAAGACGGTCAACTATATCCAAAATCCGCCCAACACCTGGAGCCTGCATCTTCAGGCGCATGACGATCTCCTCCTGCTCGTCCACGGCAGGGATATGTTTTCCCAGCCGGAAATGGCGGACGAACGCAACTACTACAAGCCGAAGGCGGGCGCGCACGGGCGCGATCACGGCGCGCGCACCTGGTCTGCGGGCATGGCGGTCTTCGACATCTCCGATGCGGCGGCGCCGCGCCAAATCGGGTTCATGCCCGTCGAAGGAACGGGGCTGCATCGTATTTGGTACGTCGGTGGACGCTGGGCTTACGCCTCGGCCATGTTCGACGGCTTCTCGGACTACATTCTCATCATCATCGACATGCAAAATCCGGCCAAGCCGGAGATCGTGGGTCGCTACTGGTTGCCGGGAATGAATCTCGCCGCCGGGGAAAAGGCCGATTGGCCGCTCGAGCGCGGGCGCTACGGACTGCACCACGCAGTCGTGGCCGATGACATCGCCTATTGCGCCTGGCGCGACGGCTGCCTGGTCACAGTCGATGTTTCCGACAAAAGGCGCCCTCGCCAAATCGTCCATAAAAACTGGGCGCCTCCCTTCGGCGGCGGCACGCACAACTGCTTGCCGCTGCCCAAACGCGAACTGCTGGTCGTCCTCGATGAGACGGTTCTCGATAATAGGGAAGACGGCTTCAAACCGATCTGGGTTTTCGACAATCACGTGAAGTCGAACCCCATCAGCATTTCCACGTTTCCGTTGCCCGACGACCGCGACTATGTCGCTGTCGGAGGACATTTCGGACCGCATAATCTTCATGAGAACCGACCCGGCGCTTTCCAAAGCGAAACGCTGATCTTCGCCACCTATCAAAACGCAGGCGTGCGGGTTTACGACATCAGCGATCCCCTGCGCCCTAACGAAGTCGCCGCCTGCGTCCCGCCGGCGCCAAAAAAGCTGATCGACCCGCGTCCCAATCGACCGGTCGTGCTGCATTCCGCCGATGTGTTCGTCGACGTGAATGGCCTCTGCTATTGCACCGACTGGAGCGGCGCCGGTCTCTACATCATGGAATATGCGGGCTGAACGTCCGCCAGCGTCGGACGTCGAAGCGGGGGAATCCATGCCATCAGATGAAGGAACGGCGCGCACGATTGCGCCCTGGCGCGCGCTGGTGTTCGAGCAATTCGAGCCGACCGGAAAATCCCTGGATTGGCTGCGCGAACGGGGCGGCGATCTCGAGCTGGGCTATGCGCTGTGGGAGAGCCCGTTTCGGCGATATTCCGAGGACGAATTCATTGCCGCCGCGAAGGGCCGCTGACGTGACCAGGACGGCTCTTTCCGCGACGAAGGCGCAGGGCTTTCCCTTTCCGATCCTGGCCTTGTCCCTCAGCGCCTTCGCGATCGGCACTGCGGAATTCGTCATCGCGGGCCTCTTGCCCGACATTTCCAGAGATCTCGGCGTCTCCATTCCTGGCGCCGGAAGGCTCGTGACCGCTTACGCGATGGGCGTGGTCGTCGGCGCGCCGATCTTGGCGATCGCCACAAGCCGAATGCCGCGTAAGCTCGTGCTGCTCGCGATGCTCGGCATCTTCATCGGCGGCAATTTCCTCTCGGCGATCTCCCCGAATTACGCGATGTTGATGATCGCGCGCGTCGTCGCCGCTTTGGCGCATGGCTCGCTTTTCGGCGTCGGCGTCGTCGTCGCCACGGACCTCGTCCCGCCAAGCCGGCGCGCCGGCGCGGTCGCGTTGATGTTCAGCGGGTTGACGATCGCCAACATCGCCGGCGTTCCCTTGGGAACCTTAATCGGCCAGCTCTATGGATGGCGAGCGACCTTCGCCGCCATCACCGCGCTCGGTCTTGTTTCGCTTGTCGCGATGGCCGCGCTCATTCCCGCCGATTCCAGCAAGGGCGGCATCGACGTCCGCAAGGAATTCATGATCGCCGGTCGGCCGGAAGTCATGCTCGCGCTCCTGACGACGACGCTCGGATGGGGCTGCGTTTTCGTGCTCTTCACCTATGTCGTGCCTATTCTCGAAGACGTCAGCGGCTTCTCGCCGCATGCGGTCACCGTCATTCTCTTCATTCTCGGCGTTGGCCTGACGGTCGGCATCAATGTCGGCGGCAAGCTCGCCGATTTCGGCGTCACGCGCGCCCTGATCGGACTTCTCGTTCTGCTCGCCCTCCTCTCCGCGGCGTTCGCGCTCGCCAGTCACGACAGGATTGCTTCCGTCGTTGTCCTCTTTCTGTGGGGAATGGCGGCGTTCGGGACGATCCCGCCGTTGCAAACGCGCGTTCTCGACAGCGCCAAGGAGGCGCCCAATATCGCCTCCGCGCTCAATGTCGGCGCCTTCAACCTCGGCAATGCCGGCGGCGCATTTCTCGGCGGCTTGGTGATCGACGGGGGCTTTGGATTGACCGCCGTGCCGCTCGCCGCGGCGCTAGTCGCACTGTTGGGCTTGGCCTGCGCGTCGCTCAGCGCGAGCCTCGAAAAACGGCGCGCCCCGGCGACGTGAAATCTCGCGCGCGTTACGCCTTGCCGCGGGACGCGGCGCGGCTATCCAGGCGCGCCAGCCGCTCGAGAAGAAAGTCGACCTCCCCCTTCGCTTGCGCGGACAGCGCGGTCGAAGGCGCGCGCTGACTGTCCGAGGCGATGGCGCCGCGCTTTTGCAGCACATATTTGCGGACCGCGAGGCCGACGCCCGGCTGCTGCTCGTATCGCAACAGCGGCAGATGAGCGTCGAAGAGATCATGAGCTTTCTGGCGCTCGCCGCTGCTGGAATAACGCACGACGTCGACCAACATGTCCGGGAACGCGTAGCCTGTCATGGCGCCGTCAGCGCCGCGTTCCATTTCGAAATCAAGAAAGAGCCCGCCATTGCCGCAGAGAATGGAGATCGGGCGCATCGAGCCGTCCGCCTGGAAGCCGCGCAACGCGGATATCTTCTCGAGGCCGGGCCAATCCTCGTGTTTCAGCATCTTGCAAGAAGGAAGTTCTCGCACGATCTCGCGGATCACCTTGGGGGTCATAATGACCTGAAAGGTGAGCGGATAATCCTGAATCACGAACGGGATGTCCGCCCCGATCGCCTTTACGGCTTGTCGATAATAACCGACGATCTGGTCGTCGGTCCGCAAATTCGAGGGCGGCGCGATCATCACGCCGGCGGCGCCGAGTTCCATGGCGCCATGCGCGAGCGTGCGCATCGCGGCGAAGCCGGGCGCAGAAACGCCAACGATGATCGGCAAATCTCCGGCCTTCGCCAACACGCGGCGGATAACCGCCAAAGACTCTTGCGCGTCGAGTTTCGGCGCCTCGCCCATCACGCCGAGGATCGTCAAGCCGGTGACGCCGCAACCGGCGTAGAAATCCATCATCGAGTCGATGGAGGCGAAGTCGACGGCGCCTGCCGGATCGAATGGCGTCACGGCGATCGCATACACGCCGGCGGCGTTTTCGGTGAGTTTCATCTTGGCGCCCCGAACTTTCCTTATTGGCTTCACTTGCTCTTGGACGAATCGGCTTCGTAGCGCGCGCGCGTGGCGGCGTCGGGCGGGTAAAGACCCGGCAGAGGAACGCCCTTCCCGACCTCGCCCATGATCCACTCCTCGAGCCGTTCCTGTTCCGGACCGGCGCTCGCGACGTGCTCGACATGGGCCGCGGGAACGACGACGGCGCCGTCTTGGTCCGCGACAATCAGGTCGTTGGGATAGACCGCCACGCCGCCGCATCCGATCGGCTGTTGCCAGCCCTCGAAGAGCAACCCTGCGACGGAAGGCGGCGCCGCGGTCCCTTGAGACCATATCGGCAGGCCGGTGGCGCGCACGCCGGCGATGTCGCGCACGACCCCGTCGGTGATCAGACCCGCGACTTGCCGTTTGACCATACGGGCGCAAAGAATGTCGCCGAAGATGCCGGCGTCGCTGACGCCCATGGCGCTTGCGACGACGAGGCACCCGGCTGGCATGTCCTCGATGGCGGCGCGGGTCGAACGCGGAGAGGACCATGCATCGGTCGTCGCGAGATCCTCGCGCGCGGGAATGAAGCGCAAGGTGAAGGCCGGTCCGACCAGACGCGGCTGGCCGTCGCGCTGCGGCCGCGGGCCGCGCATCCATATGTTGCGCAATCCCTTCTTCAACAGAAGCGTCGTGATCGTCGCCGTCGAAACGCCTTTCAAAATCTCGATGATCGCCTTCTGGTCCATCGCAATCGTCCCCCCTGGAATATTTTCAAACGCTGCCGACGAGGGCGCCGTCGACGCGGACGACCGAGTCGGTCACAATCGCTTTGCCCGACCCGCCGCTTGCGCCCGGCGCCAAGGCGGTCCTGTTCTTCAAGCCCGACTCCAGGGTCCCGTCGCCTCCCCGCGAGCGCCGACGCGCCCGCGCTATGCGGGCGTCGCGCTTCGCAGGTTTCCTACGTCGACCGGCCACGAAAACGTCGCCGCGATCGCGCTGAGATGGTCGCGACCCCGCGCTTTTCTGCGCGCCAATGGTAGCGCTGTCAATCCTATCCGAACGCGACCGCCGCGCGCGCGTCCAGCGCCGCGCAGCCCCTTGCGACTCATGGCAAATTGAACCGCTTTCTCAGCTCGTTCACTTGCTCCGCGGTGAGGGGGCGGGTCGGCGCCGACCGCAGCATGAGGAACAGTTTTGCCGTCTCTTCGAGTTCCTCGGCCGCAAACTGCGCATTCGCGAGCGAGGAGCCGGCGACGACAGGGCCGTGATTGGCGAGAAGCACCGCGTGATGGCGACCGGCCAGCTTTTCGACGGCTTTCGCGAGCGCCGGGTCGCCGGGCGGAAAGTAAGGCGCGAGGGGAAGCGTTCCCACTCGCATGACAAAATAAGCCGTGAGCGGAGGAAGGACGTCATTGGGATCGACGTCGGCGAGAATGCTGACCGCCACCGAATGCGTCGAATGCAGATGAACGACCGCGGTCGCGTCCTTGCGTTGCGAATACATGCAAAAATGAAGAAACGCCTCTTTGGTCGGCGGATCGCCATCCACGAGCCGACCGCTGGCGTCGAACTTCGAGAGCGTTGCGGGATCGAGGGCGCCCATAGAGGCGTTGGTGGGCGTCATGAGCCAGCCGCCGTCGGGAAGCCTGACGCTGATATTGCCTGTCGAACCGCAGGTCAGGCCGCGTTGGAAGATCGATTGGCCAACACGGCAAATCTCCTCACGGGATTTGGACTCGTCGCTCATCGAATTGCGCCCCTGCCCGCGGCTAGGCCAACTTCGTCCAAGCCTTCAGAAAGAAATCCGGCGCGCCAAAATTCCCCGATTTCAGCGCGAGCGCAACGTCCGGAGCCCCGATGCTGCGCGTCCATGGCACGCCCGGATCGATTTCCGGCCCAATTTGCAGCGCGGTGACGCCAAGCGCGGCAACGACGGCGCCCGAGGTCTCGCCGCCGGCGACGACGAACCGGCTGAATCCGTTTGCGAGCAACAGTCTCCCGACTTCGGCGAGCAAGTCTTCGACGATCGCGCCGGCACGCTCTGGGCCGAGTTTCTCTTGCGCCTCTCGAACGGTCGAAGGGTCGGCGCTGGAATAAAGAAGGACCGGCCTGTCTCCCGTATTTTCGATGACCCAACTCGCGACCTGACTCGCGGTCGTCGCGCCGGCGGCGATCGCCAGGGGGTCGATTCGAAGAGCGCGAGTTCCCGCCTCAATCGCGACTCGAATTTGCTCGCGGGTCGCCTGGGAACACGAACCGGCGAGGATCGCCGGCTTTCCCGCTGGGGCCGCGAGCGTCGCGAGCGGAGCGCGCGCGGTCAATTTAGCCGCCGCGCGGAAATTGCTCGGCAGCCCCATCGCGATGCCGGACCCTCCCGTGATCAGAGGCATTTGCGCGCAAGCGGCGCCGACGACGCGCAGATTCTCGTCTCTGATCGCATCGACGACGACAAACCTTTTCCCCTCTGACCTCGCCGCTTCAAGACCAAGACGAACCGCCTCGACGCCGCATTCGACCGTGCCGATCGAGATCAACCCGACTTTGGACTTCACTTGCCGCTGCAAGACGCGAACCAAATTCGAGTCGCGCATAGGCGTCAGCGGATGGTCCTTCATCGGGCTGTCCGACAAGAGCGTGTCGCCGATGAAGAGGTGACCGTGATAAATCGTCCGTCCATTGGCGGGAAACGCGGGGCACGCGATCGTAAGGTTGGAACCTGTCAATTCGAGCAACGCCTCGGCGACAGGACCGATATTTCCTGCGTCGGTCGAGTCGAACGTCGAGCAATACTTGAACAGCAATTGCTCAGCGCCCGCCTTCCGCAACGCGACAGCCGCCGCAACCGACAGAGCGACGGCCTCAGGCGCCGCAATGGTTCGCGATTTCAGCGCGACGACAACCGCGTCGGCGCCTTCGAGATCGATCTCGCTCGACGGCGCCCCGATCAGCTGAACCGTCTTCATGCCCTCGCGCGAAAGCATCAGGGCGATGTCCGTCGCCCCCGTCAAGTCATCGGCAATCACCCCCAACAGCATGTTTCAAGCCTTCCCGCCGCGTTAGAAGCCGATCCCTCGTCCACCAAGTCCGTCGCTCACGCCGTTGCGCCGGGCATGATTTCATAACCGGTGTCGACGACGATCGGATCTTTCCCTCTAAGCGGACTCTCGATAATCTTTTCGACGCTGACGCGGCCGATCAAATAGCGGTTCGACCGGATCGTCGACAAGGGAGCCGGCAGCGATTGACCGATCTCCAGCCCGTTGAAGCCGAACAAAGCCAAATCCTGCTTGACCTTTATATTCGCGGCCATGCAGTGGAACACGCCGCCCACCGCCATATCGTCGTTTGAAAATACAGCGACATCAATCGTCGGCGAACGCTTCAAGAGATCGGCGAGCAAGGCGCGGCCGGCAAGCGTCGAACTCGGCCCGTCCCCGATCGCCTGGTCGACGAGCGACAGGCCGTTCTCTCGCAGAGCCTCGACAAGACCGTCGTAGCGAAGCCTCGCACGGCGATCCGCGTTCCAGTCGTGCCCGACATAGCCAAATCGGCGATAGCCGCGCGCGATGAGATACGCGCCCGTATCGTAGCCGGCGCGGCGATGCGAGAGGCCGACGGCGATGTCGATCGGTTTGGCGTCGATGTCCATGAGTTCGGCGATCCGCACGCCGCTTTGCTCCAAGAAGCGGCGCGTCGCCTCCGTATGCTCGGCGCCGGTGACGATCATCGCGGCGGGCTTCCAGCCGAGCATCGAGCTGACGAGCCCCTCCTCCGCGGCGAGATTGTAGTTGGTCACGCCGACGACCGCTTGGAATCCCGATGCTTCCAGTGCGGCGCTGACGCCGCGCAAAACTTCGGGAAAAACGATGTTGGACAACGACGGGATGATGACGCCGATCAGGTTCGAGTCGGCGGAAGCCAGGGAACCGGCGACGCGGTTGCGAACATATCCAACCGCCTTCACGGCCGCCATGACCTTGTCGCGCGTCCGATCCGCCGCCGGACCTTTGTTGCGAATGATTCGCGACACGGTTATCTCGCTCACGCCAGCGAGCTTGGCGACGTCCGTTAGCGTAACGCCGGATCGACGGCGCGAAGGTTGGCTGTCGCCTCTCATGATTGTCCCTTCGTCGATCTCGTGATTTGGCGGCTCACACAGGGTCCGCAATCGCGGCCCCGCCAGCGCTTTGCGCGCCGGAAACCTGCAATGTCCTGGCCCGGCGCCGGATCGCGCGTTGACTTATGCACGAAACCCTCGATGATGCCGGTATGACAGCGCTATCATTTTTTGACAAGTCGATGGAGCGCCGGCGCGCTAAGCCGTGAATGGCGATCGCGCGGCCGAGATCGGCGACGAGAGCGGACAGAGCTTCGCTAAGGGCGACGAAGGGGAGGCGGCGAATTTCCGTCATGAGCCACGACGTGGGAACAACGGTCGGCGTGATCGGCCTCGGGTCAATGGGACTTGGCATTGCGCAGTCCCTCGTCCGGTCCGGCGTCAAGGTCGCCGGGTATGATATCAATCCTGCCGCGGCGACAAGACTTGTCCAATGCGGCGGTCGCGCGGCGGCGGGCCCCGGCGACGCGGCGCAGAGCGCGGATGTCGCCGTCGTCGTCGTCGTCAACGCCGCCCAGACCGAGGCCGTGCTCTTCGGCGACGACGGCGCGGCGGCGGCGATGAAGCCGGGCGGCTGCATCGTGTCTTGCGCCACCATGGACCCGAACGACGCGCGCGCTCTTGCCAAGAGAGCGGAAATGCGCGGCCTCCATTACCTCGACGCGCCGATCAGCGGCGGCGCCGTCAAAGCGGCGGCGGGGCAGCTGACCGTCATGGCTTCGGGCAGCGCGCTCGCCTTCGAGCGCGCGCGGCCCGTGCTCAATTCCATCGCCGCCACTGTCTATGAACTCGGCGATGCGGCGGGCGCCGGCGCCGCCTTCAAAATGGTGAACCAGCTCTTGGCGGGAGCCCACATCGCGGCGGCGTGCGAGGCGATGACCTTCGCCGCCAAACTCGGCCTCGATTTGCCGACGGTTTATAAGGTCATCACGGCGTCCGCCGGCAATTCCTGGATGTTCGAAAATCGCGTGCCGCATATTCTCGAGGGCGACTATCGCCCGAGGAGCGCCGTCGAGATATTCACCAAGGATCTCGGGATCGTCAGCGAAATGGGCCGCCGGGAGAAATTTCCCCTGCAGATCGCTGCCACCGCGCTGCAAATGTTTCTCATGACTGCGGCGGCCAAGATGGAAAAGGACGACGACGCCTCCGTCGCGCGAATGATCGCCAAAATAACGGGCGTCGAATTGCCTTCCGCCGGGGATGCGGGCTGACCAGAACGCCCGCGTTCGCCGCCGATGCGGGCTTCGATCGCGCCGCAGACCGCCCAGGGCGCGTTCGCCGTCTCGTTTTCAGAACGACAGCTGCACCTTCATCGAGCGGTTGCGGTCCGTGGCCAGTTCGAACGCTTCCTTCGCCTGGGTGAAAGGCAGCGTCGCCGAGATCAAGGGTTTGACGTCGACGAGACCTTTGCCGATGAGCGCGACGGCGAGGGCGAATTCCGTATGAAAACGGAACGTCCCGCGCAGCTCGATCTCCTTGGCGACCAGCGCGTTCATCGGCAATTTCATTTCGCCGCCGAGGCCGAGCTGAACGATGACGCCGCCGGGCCTGACGACGTCGAGGCCGCCCCGCACGGCCGCTTCATTGCCGGAAGCTTCGAACATCACGTCGAATTCGCCCTTGTCGGACGCATAGGGCGCGAGCCCTTGGGGCGCCGCGGCGATATTGATGGCGACGTCGGCCCCGACCTTGCGCGCAAAGGCCAGCGCCCCGTCGGCGACATCGGTGACGACGATCTCGGCCGCGCCGGCGCGGCGCGCTGCGATCACGCAAAGCGCGCCGATCGGTCCCGATCCCGTGACGAGAACGCTCTTGCCGAGCAGCGGCCCGGCGCGCCGGGCGCCGTGCAAGCAGACGGCGAGCGGCTCGGCCATCGCCGCCTCGCCGAGCGACACGCCGTCGGCGACGACATGAGCCTGCGCTTCCTCGCAAACGAGCACTTCGCTGAACGCGCCTTGAACATGAGGAAAGCGCATAGCGCTGCCGTAAAACCTCATGTCGAGACATTGATTCTGGCGCCCTTCGAGGCAGAATTTGCATCGGTTGCAGGGGCGACTGGGGTTGATGGCGACGCGATCGCCGACGTGGACGCGCCGCGCGTTCGCGCCGACGGCCTCGACGACGCCGGCGATCTCATGGCCGAGCACCATGGGCTCGCGCAGGCGCACGAGCCCGAAGCCGCCGTGGTTGTAATAATGCAAATCGGAGCCGCAAATGCCGCCGGCGGCGATGCGGACGCGAACGTCGTCGGCGCCGAGTTCGGCGACATCAACGCGCTCGATCCGCAAATCCTTGGCGGCGTGGGCTACGATCGCGCGCATGACTGGGCCCTCCTGAACCCTCGGTTGGGACGACATGCGCGCGCCGAGCCGAATGGCGAAATGGGCAGCGGGGCTTTCTCGTCGGCGCCGTCCCATCCCTCGCGCGCGTCCCGACGGTTCCTGGAAAAAATTGGGTTTCGGGATCACATTAGGGAAGTCGACAAGGCGCTTGTCAAATTTGGGCCCGCTCCACAACATTTCGAGCCCGGCCCCACTGCGAACCGAACGAACAAGCCGTGCACCCAAGCTATCGCGTCGCGCGTTTCGACGGAGCTATCGAATCGATCCCGCGATGTCGGATCTTCGCCGCAAGCAGGACCGACGAGGCGCCCCTCGCAGAAGTTCTTTATTTGAAAGCATTAGTGAGAGCAATTGGCGGAGAGGGAGGGACAAAACGCCAGCTCTCTACAATCAAGCACAATCAGATGCTTATCAGCGTACGGGGCGACTTTGTGTATCACTCTTAGTACCCATAAAATCGCAGTTCGGCCCGCTCCGTCAACAGAAATATTGAACCCACTTCCTCCGCTTATCGATCTTGCGTCGTGATACCCAAAAGGCGGGTGAGACGGTCCTGCCCTGGGCGCCAGTTGCACAGCCTTGTGCCCCAAACGTCGGGGTGGCAGTTGCGCCATTCGGGTCATCCAAGCCTTGGATGCGAATGGCCGGAACGGGTCGAAGCTTTAAAAAGGCGGGGGCGCGTCGGCGGCGCCAACTTGCGGACCCGAAGCCCCGCCCGGAAATCCGAGCGGGGCGTTTTGGCGGGTCCGGCTCACTCGCCGTTGGTCTTGCGGCTGCGTGACCAGATGAGGGTGTAGCTTTCGCCGTCCTCGTCGTTGAAGAGGTTGGCGTAGATCGGCGCGTTGAAGCTCGGATCGTCCAGTTTGACCGAGAAATAGTCGCGGCCCTCGTTGGAGCGCTTCGACCAGGCGGCCCCGATCTCCGCGCGGCCGACAAAGACCCGATGGCTGGGGGCGTTGTCGTTGGCCCGGTTGGTTTCGGGAACGATGCGGACCCCCTTGGTCTGGACGCTCATAGTGACGATCGCGCCCTGGAACTCGTTGCCGGACTTCTTGAAGGAACCGATGTTGGCCATGTCACTTCTCCTAAGCTGTTTCGAGCCCGCGACCACCGCGGATCTCGATGGCGATCGGGAGGCTGAAGGCGATCGACGACGCACCCGTAGCTTGGGGTCCCCGTCGCGCCTGCGCGATGGGGTGAGCCGGGCCGGAGCGCAGCGGAGGATGGCGGCGGTAGACTTTCTTGCCTCGCGAGGAATGGGCGAAGCCCAGGGGAAGAAAGTCGATCCGCCGCCGTTGCGGCCCAGGCGATCGAGGCGCAGCCGTCCTTCGGCCAGATCAAGCCATGGAGAGGCCGTGTGGTCCGCGCGCGGAACAGCATCCTCCGGAGAAAACGTGGCGGAAGTCGAACATCCTTCACAAGAGGTCCGGCTTTCCAGGCGAAGAAAGGAAATCCCGGCGTACAGACAAGACGCCGCCAGAAACTGACCAATCCGTGCGAACGGCGGCGCCGCCGAGGGAACGTCTCTCTGTCGGGCTAGAGGCGCTGGCCAGCCCGAGCGTTACAGGAACCGCCGCGCTCACGGTCACGCGGACGAGCGTTCATGGCGCCGATCTCCGCCAACCGATCGACGATGAACTGCAGGCTCACCCGTCCTTGGTCGGACTACCATGTGAAAACGCATCCAACCATACCCCGCCCAAAATTGAACGTATATCGCTGATTATGCGAGGAATTCTGTGTTGGGCGCGTGTGGCCTGTCGCAGGAAAAGCGACGCTTGCTGGGCGAAGAGTTTCCACAATAAAACAATGACATGCGCCCAAGAGCGAGCCGGGTCATGGTTGGATGCGTCTTCACACGTTCGTCGTCTTGTGCAGCCAGCACCGTTGATGGCGCGTCGTCGGCAACGCCTCGTCGAGGGCTTTCCAAAAGCCGAGCGCGCCATCGCCGATCGCC
>JBEKGN010000018.1:0-96183 GCA_050012775.1 Roseiarcus sp. | reverse complement strand
CTACATGACGCAGGAGACAATGAATGGCCTCGGCGACGACCAAACCGCCGCCCTCGCCAAAATCGCGGCCTAATCCCGAGACGACATGACCGCCCAAAATCTCCACCACCTTGACGGACGTGATCCAGAGACGGTCGATCTGGCAGAGCGCGGCGTGATTTCGCGACAGTCTGGTGTGCGCGGGCGCAAAGGCGCAGCCCGCGGCGGTGAATTCCTCCGTGCGAGAAATCGGGCGCAATGCCGCCTTTGGCAATTGACACAAAGTCTCCTTGCGAGCGACACCTCGAAGCGCGGTCAAGAACGTGCGGAATTCCGACTACTCCTCTCGGGATCCTTTGCGACTTGGGCGACGCCCCACAACATTATAGCCCAGCGCATTCCGAACAAGAGGACCACCTATGAGTTTGATCGAGTTCGAGACGAAAAGGTGCGAGGTCTGTGGCAATGAGCGTCTTCGATCGGTTTTGGATCTTGGCCTCCATCCCATGTGCGACGATCTTGTGCCGGTGGGAAATGCGCGCGTCTGCAAGGAATATCCGATCGAGATCCTTTATTGCGACGAATGCCGGACTGCTTGCCAGCGGTTCCAAATCCCTAAGCGCGAACTGTTCCCGCCGACCTACCATTACCGTTCGCGCCACACTGCGGACGTGCTCAACGGAATGCGCCAACTCGTTGCCGCTTGCGAAGAATCTTTGGGCAATCTTCATGGCGCAAAGGTTCTGGATATCGGCTGCAACGACGGCAGCTTGCTTTCAATCTTCCGGGAAAGGGGCGCCGATACGTTCGGAATCGAGCCGACCGGCGCGGCATCGGATGCGCAAGCCGCCGGTCATCGCGTGTTGAATGAATTCATCGATGAAGATGTCGCCGGACGTTTTTCCGCGCAATTTGGACGGCCCGATATCGTTACGTTCACCAATGTCTTCGCGCACATCGAAGATCTGCCGGCGGTGCTGAGATCTTTGAAGCTTCTTGCGCACCCCAAAACCATGATCGTAATCGAGAACCACTATCTCGGATCGATTTTGGACGGGCGTCAATTCGATACATTCTATCATGAGCACCCGCGCACTTATAGCTACACCTCCTTTGTGCGCATCGCCGAGACGCTGGGCATGCGCATTCGGAAAGTCGAATTTCCAGCGCGTTACGGCGGCAACATCCGTGTTTTCCTTATGCAGGATGACGGCGAGGTCGGCCGGAGCGCCCATCACCGCTGGGAGGCGCTGGACGCCAAGGAAAAGACCTTTGGTCATGGGCTGGAGCAGCTCTCCAAGCAGATCGATCATTGGCGGGAAAATAAGAAGCGCGAGCTTGAAGAAGCCGTTCGCCATCACGGCGTTCTCGAGGGCAAGGGCTTTCCGGGCCGGGCGGCCATTCCGATCAAGATGCTGAACCTTGGAACGAGCATCGTCTCGGCGATCTACGAGAAGCCGGAGTCGGGGAAGATCGGGCATTATGTTCCGGGGACGCGCATTCCGATCAAATCCGACAACGAATTCAAGGCCGATTCCGACGGTCGCCCACTCGTCAACATGGCTTGGCATATTTCAGCGGAAATCGAGGCCTACATGCGAGCGCGGGGTTATCAGGGACCGATAATCGATATCATCGCTCCGGGGGACTTCGCCGAGTGAAGGTTGCAATTTTCGGTTCGGGTTTCGGGCTTTACGGCTACTTGCCCGCGCTTTTGACGGGATGCGGCGCGGAAGTCGTCTTGCCTGAACGTTATAAGGCGCGGCTCGAAGGTCGCTCCGATGTGCGCCATTTGGTTGATCGGATCGAATGGGTCGAGGACGAAAGCGCGGCTCTCGATCGGGCCGGCGCCGTCATCGTCTCACAGCGACCGGCCGACCAAGTCCGCTGGCTCGCCAAAATCCTTCCTCGCGCCGAGCCGAACCGTATTTTGTTGGAGAAGCCCTTGGCCCCCGATCCACTCCAGGCACGGGACGTTTTTCAGCAGGCGCGAAATTCCGGCAAGCGGATCAGGATCGGCTACACTTTTCACTATGCGCCATGGGCGAAACGTTTCGCCCAAGCCCTGGAACGTTCTCGACCCGACTGCGAATTCACGATCAACTGGCGATTTCGCGCTCATCATTACGCAACGGGCGCGTCGAATTGGAAGCGTTTTGTTTCGGCCGGCGGCGGCGCGCTGCGCTTCTACGGCATTCATCTCATCGCGCTTCTGGCTGAGCACGGATACAACGACGCCCTGTGGTCTTCGATCGCGGCGATGCGGCCAGACGAAGCGGAAATTTGGGAAGCGGCGTTGGTCGGGCCGGGATTGCCGACGTGCAGAGTGGTCGTCGACTCCAACTCCGCGCACAATAGTTTTTCCGTCGCCGCCGGTCCCGACGAGAGTCCCTTCATCGGGCTCGAGGAGCCCTTCGAGGAAGTTGAGCGTCACGGGCTTTTTGATCCACGGGTCGATGTCGTGGCGCGACTGTGCAGAGAATTCCTGGCAGGCGGCGCCCCGCTCCTCTCATGGTACGAGGACTCGATCGTCTTATGGAGCAAGGTCGAAAATCAAACCAAGATATTAGTCCGGTCCAACCACGACCAGAACTGAGATGCTTCGAGTTCAAGGGGCCGGCGGTGGAAGCGCGCAATAGGCTTCGATCTGGGCGAGCGTGACGGCGCGCGGGTCTTCGCCGAGGCGGACGCGCCGGTGCCAATCGGCGGTCCAGCGAACCGCCGCCGCGCTCGGCAGGCGGTTGCGCCAGCCGAGTTCGTTCTGCGCCCGGCGCGCGTCGACGGAGAGGTTGCGCATCTCGATCGAGCCTTTGAGCGGCGCCGTCTCGAATTCCGGCGGCGCGCCGAGCGCCTCGAGCATGGCGCGGGTGAGCTCGGCGACCGTGACCGGGTTCGCCGGATCGGGACCGAAATTGAGCGCGCGCGGGATCGCGCGGTCGACGTTCTCGACGTAGAGAAAATACCCGGCGAGGCAGTCGAGCGCGTGCTGCCAGGGCCGCGTCGCCTCGGGCATGCGCAGGACCGGGCGCCGCCCGAGCGCCCAGGCGCGAACGATGTCGGGAACGATGCGGTCCTGCGCATAGTCGCCGCCGCCGATGACATTGCCGCCGCGCGCCGTCGCGAGCGCGACGCCGCGGGGCGCAAAATAGGTCTGGGCATAGGCGCGCGCGATCATTTCCGTCGCCGCCTTGGACGCGGAATAGGGGTCCTTGCCGCCGAGCGGGTCGTCCTCGCGAAAGGCCTCGCCGCGCTCGCGATTGTCGTAGACCTTGTCGGAAGTGACGATCAGGATGCGCTCGACGCGCTTGGCGCCGCGCAAGGCGTCGAGCAGATGCGCCGTCCCCATGGCGTTGATCGCGAGCGTCTCGATCGGCTCGGCGATGGCGCGGCGCACGAGGGGCTGCGCCGCGAAATGCAGCACGATCTCCGGGTCGGCGGCCGCGACGGCCGCGCGCACCGCCTCGGGAGCGCGCACGTCGCCGATGCGGGAGGCGAGGTCTTGCGCGACATTCGCGAGATCGAACAAAGCCGGACTCGTGTCGGGCGCGAGCGCGAAGCCGGTGGTCGTCGCGCCGAGCCGCGCGAGCCACAGCGCGGCCCAACCGCCCTTGAAGCCGGTATGGCCGGTGAGCAGAACGCGACGCCCGCGCCAGAACTCTTCGCGCGGCAGCGGCGCTGTCACGTCCAGACTTTCCATGGCGCGCGCCCGGACGCCCATTGCTCCTCGAGCTGGTTCTTGTCGCGCAACGTGTCCATCGGATGCCAAAAGCCCTTGTGCCGATAGGCCATCAACTCGCCGCGCGCGGCGAGCGTCTCCAGCGGCGCGCTCTCCCACGGCGTATCGTCGCCGGCGATGACGTCGACCACCGAGGGGTCGAGGACGAAAAAGCCGCCGTTGACGAAGCCCTGGTCGCCGGGCGGCTTTTCCACGAAGCGTTCGACGCGGTCGCCCGCGAGGGAGACCGCGCCGTAGCGGCCCGGCGGCACGACCGCCGTGAGCGTCGCCTTGCGCTCGTGGCGTCGGTGGAAGGCGACGAGGCTAGCAATGTCGATGTCGGCGACGCCGTCGCCATAGGTGAAGCAGAACGGCTCGCCCGGATCGAGATAGCGGGCCACGCGTTTCAATCGGCCGCCGGTCTGTGTCTTTTCGCCGGTGTCGACGAGCGTGACCCGCCAGGGCTCGGCCTTGGTGGTGTGGAAAGTCGTGCGGTTGGTGCGCGCGTCGATGGTCACGTCCGAGGAATGCAGGAAGTAGTTGGAGAAATATTCCTTGATGACATAGCCCTTGTAGCCGAGGCAGACGACGAAATCGGAGATGCCGTGATGGGCGTAGATCTTCATCACGTGCCAGAGAATCGGCATTCCCCCGATCTCGACCATCGGCTTGGGCCGCAGGTGAGATTCCTCGGATATGCGGGTGCCCAAACCGCCCGCGAGAATAACCGCTTTCATACCGACGCCCGATCGCAATTTGCCAGCAGGGCCTTACCAAGTTATGCAGGCCGACGGAAGGGCGCCGGTTTCGCGCGCCCGCCTATGGCGTTCGGGTCCCGACCGCTCTCCCGCGGATGGGCGCAGGGTTTCGCAGTCCGCGCGGCCCCGTGAAAAAGGGATAGCTTTATGGTTCCGGTTACGATCGGCGTTCCCGTCTACAACGGCGCCGACCTGCTCGACGAAAGCCTTGCTTGCCTTGCGAGGCAGACGTTCCGCGACTTCAAGGTCATTATCCTCGACAACGCTTCGACCGACGCCACCGGGGAAATCGCTCGCGCCTGGGTCGCCCGTGACTCGCGATTCACCTATGCCCGCCAGACGCACAACGTCGGCATGATGCCGAATTTCCGCGACGTTCTGCTTCGCGCCGAGAGTCCGTGGTTCCTGTGGCGCGCCTTTGACGACCTGACCGCGGACAATTACATCGAAACGCTTTATCGGCTCGCGACCAAGACGCCGGGATGCAAAGTCGCCGTGTCGACAAGCATATCATGCGACCTTGACGGAGGCCGACGCGCGGTGACCGCGCCGCCCGATGATCGAGCGTGCGTCACGCTGCGCGGTCAGCTGCATATGCTGTTGCACTATCCCGTGGGTTGGTTCTACGGACTTTGGGACACCGAGACAGCGCGCCAAGGCTGCTTGCCCGTCTGCGCCAACTACCCCTACTCCAATGCGGCCGAACATCTGATCTTGTACGGGCCGATAATGGATGGCGCGATCAGAGGGACGGCGGACACGGAAATATACAAGCGCGATCGCCGCACCGCCGGGACCGAGGTGCCCAGGTTCAACTACACGACCGCGCAGTTGCTGGACATGCGCCGGGCCTTCATCCGCGAACTGCGTCGCGTCCGATCCGAACGTAACCTGCCCCTCCCTCTTCGAGTCGCCCACTGGGCTTTCGAACGATTTTATCTACGTCGACGATTGCCATCGCTGTCGAAAATTGCGCGCATCCGCGTGCGAGAGCTGCTGGGGCGTTGGGAGCCTTCCGGGCCGGCGCCGATCTAGCGGGGGATGGCGGAGCCCCGCGTCGGTCGCTCGAAGATTCGAGGCGGCGCCTCGCGTCTTGGAAAACGCTCACGGCGACGCCCTGGGGAGCAAACCCACGATTTTCGAGTTGAGGGATTGAATAAGGATGTGGCACTTTTTCTTCCAGCAAACCCTCCTGAATCGAATTTTCTGCCGAAACGGAGAAACCTCGGACACTTTGCCGAATGAACCGAGCGCCGAGATTCTCCTGCGGGAATCGTATCGGAATTCGCCGGGAACCAATATTCGCAGAGCGTCGGCGATGGGTTTCGACCGGTATGGGTCTATGTGACATACGTAGTCGGATTTGCTCAAAGGCATGCAGCCGTCGCGCCCGACAAAAGCAGAGTATATGTCCAAGTAGCCGATTCCGCTCCGCGCCGACAGCATGCGTAGCCGCGCGTTAAGCAATGATACGGCCTCTGACCTCTGCTCGATCGTGCCGAACACAGGGACTGCCGTGTTGCGGGCGGCATAACCCGTATTCACTGGCGGCACGACGGATGCGATCACCTTGATCTCGACGCCATCCAAGTCACGGATCCTATTCACATAGGCGGACGCGAGTTCATCGACCACATCAGAGACAGGTTTCGATTGCTGAACGGCGATGCGCAAAACGTGGGCTCTTACGTCGATTTCGCCAAAGACGAATATAACCGCGTCGTGGGTTCGCGATCGATCCAAGAAGCCGTCGAAACCATCCCGGCCGATCCGGAACATCGTCACCGAACCCAGCCAGCGCACCTCGCAACCATCGATCAGATCGAAGCAGAAAGAAGCGTGGCTGTCCCCGACAACGAGCGTTTTCAATCGACATTCTCCAGATAGCCGCCGGTTCCGGTCCGGGAGCGATGACCGCTCGCGCCCAATGCCAGGGGCAGGATGGGCGCGATGAGCCTGATTCTCACCTCTTTTGGCGTCGACATTGAATCTGCGGCGATCCTAGGCAGGTTCTAGCCCGAGAAAATCCTGGCAAAGGCCGTGCGCAAGCTTCTTCGAAGGGCTTTCAGTCGGCGTCGGCGCCCGGGTCTCAACGCGGTGGGCGCAATGCGTTTGGCCGCAAGGGTCTTCTCGTCGCTTTGCGCGATGATTTTGGCGACGACGGCGAACAGGTTGTATTCCGTCATGACCCGTCGACGACTTTCTTGAATGTGGAGGCGATTGTCTTCCCAAAGGGTTGAATCAAGAATGCTTTCGATCTCGTCGATCGCTCGATCGGGATCGCCGATGTCGATCTGGCGCAGGCTCCGCGGATCGAAATAAGACCCGATATTTTTGCATCCGGCAAAGATCGGAAAACAACCGCCGATATAGGCGTCCGCGACCTTCTCGGTCCAAAAATGATCGATTTCGTTGTTCTCGACGGCGATATGGTATTTGTACGCCGCAATTCCCTCCTGCTTGTCGTCGATGGGGCGCGAGTCGCGGCCGAACACGTCGACGCGATGGCCCAGCCGCGCCTCGAGGCGCTCGACAAACGCCAGACGCTGCCGGTGGTAAGGCAGCGAGGCCTTTTGCGAGCAGATGATCGACGCCAATTTTGACTTGGGCTTGTCCGCCGCCAAAGCCGGCCACTGCATGGCGCTCGCGTAGCGTTCCGGGCGGTGGTCCATGCCATAGTGCCAAGGCAGGGCGGATTGCTGGATGAAAGCGCGACCGCGAAAAGCGGGGATGGCGTAGGGGCTGACGAGCACGCCAAATTGGTTGACGAACGCGGATCGGTAATCCTTCAACCCGGGGGGCTCGGCGATGAACAAAATTCGGCGCTCGTAAGGCGTATTCGTCCTCAGCGAGGGCGCAGGCTCGTCGTAAACGACGAGCCATTCCGCATCGGCGTTGCCGTCATCGAGTTGGAACCGCAAATCGCCCCAAACGCCGTCATTGCCGGGCGTTTGACGAAACCACGGCCATTGCGAATAGATGGAGGACAGTCTAACTGGGATCGGCGCTGTACACATTGAGGATGCCGTAGCGATTTGCGTCAAAAAATGCAAAACGAACTTTCCGTCGCTTTGCGGTTATTCAATCAATTCTTCGCGTGCACACCATCATTATAACCTCGCTTTCTCTTCGCTGCCAGCCAACGTCCGGTTCCGCAGCAAAACATCGTCTGGATATTGGGCGAGCACGTCGAACGAAGGCAGCAGCGCGAGAATCTCTTTGAGCGAGAGTTGCCCCTCGTAAAGCTCGACATCGCTATATTCCGTGTACAAAAATCTCGTTTGTTGCAAAATTTTCGATGCGCCAAGAATAACGTCCGCCTCGGCGCCCTGCACATCCATCCAAATGAAATCGACGCGGGTTACATCGTGTTCCGCTGCCCAATCATCCAGCCGGCAAGTGTTCACCTTAACTGTTTTTTCGAATTTCACCCAAGGGGCTATCCTGAGGTGTTCCGCGGGAGGGCGAATCGAACCCGAGCGATCCCACCCCTGCGGCATTTCGGCGCTCACGCCATCGCTCATGTGAAAATCGATCTGACCGGTTCGATCGCTCAAGGCGATTTCGAAGAGCTTTACGTCATTGAGACGGGGCCCCAAGTTTTTCTTGAAGCGGGCGATGGCGCGAGGGTCGGGTTCGAAACAAAACAATTTCGCGCGAGGCGTTGCTTTGAGAAATCTCAGCGTGTCGGACCCGTCGTTGCAGCCGATTTCCAAAATCGTAGGGTCCGGCCGGCCGACCAACCTGGCGATCGCCTCATGGGTAAGCTTCGGTGTTTCCAAACCTCGGATTCGATCGCGATATTTGCGAACGGACTTCGAAAATTGGCGCAATTTCCGCCTGAAGAAATTCTTCACGAGGGGTCTCCCGAAGCGCCATTCGCGACGCGCGGGTTGTCGACGAACCATCGATAAACCGATGCGACCCCGTCCGGCAGCGGGATCGACGGCGCCCATCCCATCCGCCGTATCTTCTCCGAACTCATGAGCTTGCGCGGGGTTCCGTCCGGCTTTGACGGATCGCGCTCGATCCGTCCGGCAAAACCGACCGTCGCGGCGACGAGCTGCGCAAGTTCGAAGATCGTGATATCGGCGCCCGACCCGACATTCACATGGCTATCGCCGGAATAGCGTTTGGCTAGGTGCACGAGCGCATCGGCGCAGTCGTCGACGTGGAGAAATTCGCGGCGCGCGGAGCCGGTTCCCCAAATGACGAACGCGTCCGCGCCGGAGAGTTTCGCTTCATGGGCCTTGCGGATCAGCGCCGGCAATACGTGGCTCGAATTCAAATCGAAATTGTCGCCAGGGCCGTAGAGATTCGTCGGCATCGCCGAAATGAAATCGACGCCGTGTTGCTTGCGATAGGCTTGGCAGAGTTTGATCCCGGCGATCTTGGCGATCGCGTACCATTCGTTCGTCGGCTCCAGCGGGCCCGTCAGCAGCGCCTCTTCTGTGATCGGCTGGGGCGCGAATTTCGGGTAGATGCAAGACGAGCCGAGGAAGACGAGCTTTTCGACGCCTATTTCGAACGCCGCGCGAATGACATTCGCCTCGATCATCAGGTTGTCATAGAGAAAGTCGGCGGGGTAGGCGTCGTTGGCGAGGATGCCGCCGACCTTGGCGGCGGCCAGGAAGACAACGTTCGGCTTCATCTCCCCCAGCCAGCCGTCGACCTGAGATTGATTGCGCAGATCCACGCTGCCGCGATCCGCCGTAACGACTTCGCAACTCTCGCGAGCGAGCCGCCGAACCAGCGCCGAGCCAACCATGCCGCGATGGCCGGCCACCCAGACGCGCTTGCCCCTGAGTGGGAATATCTCTTCAGTCATGTCCAAGCCTTTGAGCGGCTGAAGACACGGGAGTTAGACGCGCGATTCTCAAATCCTCGCGCACCATCTCGGCGACGAGTTCGCTTAGGCTCGTTTCGTGCCGCCAACCGAGCTTTTCGAGAGCCTTTCGCGGATCGCCGAGCAACCGATCGACCTCAGTGGGGCGAAAGTAGCGCGGATCGACTTCGATCACGATTTTTCTCGTTGACGCGTCGACGCCCTTTTCGTCGACGCCTTTGCCCTGCCACTCGATTTCAACGCCGACTTCGCGGAACGCTCTTTCGACAAAGCTGCGAACCGATGCGCTCCGGCCGGTGGCCAGGACGTAATCGTCGGGCGTTTCCTGCTGGAGCATCGCCCACATGCCGCGGACATAGTCCTTGGCGTGGCCCCAATCGCGCTCGGCGTCGAGGTTGCCGAGGTAGAGCTTTTCTTGCAGGCCGAGATGGATCGCCGCCACGGCCCGAGTGATTTTCCGCGTCACGAATGTCTCGCCGCGCAAGGGGCTTTCGTGGTTGAACAGGATGCCGTTCGACGCGTGCATGCCATAGGCTTCTCGGTAATTCACGACGATCCAATAGGCGTAAATCTTGGCCGCCGCATAGGGAGATCGCGGGTAGAACGGCGTCGCCTCGTTTTGTGGCGCGGTCTGGGCCTTGCCATATAATTCCGATGTCGAAGCTTGGTAAAAGCGCGTCTTTTGCGTCAGGCCGAGCAGTCGAATCGCCTCCAGGAGGCGCAAGGCGCCCAGCCCGTCCGCGTTCGCCGTGTACTCCGCCGTCTCGAAGCTGACCTGAACGTGCGATTGCGCGGCCAAATTGTATATTTCGTCGGGTTGGGTCTCCTGAACGATGCGAATGAGATTCGTCGCGTCCGTCATGTCGCCGTAATGCAGGAAAAAGTGGGGATTCGGCGCATGGGGATCTTCGTACAAATGTTCGATCCGCCCGGTATTGAAGGACGATGACCGTCGCTTGACGCCGTGGACGATATATCCCTTCGAAAGCAGCAATTCCGCGAGGTAGGCGCCGTCTTGCCCGGTTACGCCGGTAACCAACGCGATTTTTCGTCCGCCGTTCGACCTGGTCACGGATTGGCGCCTCGCAATAGGGACACACAAGCAGCATTTTTCTCGAGCGCTTAGGGCGAGAGCCTATCGGCGGCTCGCCGCCTGAGCCGTCGTTGCGAGCAAGGGCGAAGCGATCCAACGGGATTGCGGCCGAGGCCGCAGCCTGAATTGCTCCGCTGTCGCCCGCGGCGACGCCGTCTCGCTTCCCTTATTTGCTTATGGGAGCCAAGGAAAGCCCCCGCCTGCCCGCGCTGCACGGACCGCAAGCGCTGTTTGCGGGCGCGCCCGGACAAAGCAAAGCGGCGCTTGAGTGATCGAGGCGGCCCACGCCGAGGCGCGCCGCCCCGCGCTCGTCATTCCCCAACCAAGGTCGCGCGCGCACGCTGCCACCAGCCGGAGCGGCGCGGGCGCGAGGCGTCTTCGGCGGCCGGGGCCGGTTCGGCGGGCGCGGCTTCCGGCGCGGCTGTCGCGGACGGTTCCTTGTCTTCGGCGCTGACCGGCTCGGGCGCCGGTTCGGCGGCGCTCGGCGCTTCGGGTTCCGCGGCGATCGGCCGTTCCGTTGCGCTCGAAAGGGCCGGCGCTTCCGGCTCTCCAGCGCTCGGCTGACCCGCTTCGCTCACCGCCGTCGGCGTCGGCGCCTCCGGCTCGGCGGCGGAAAGCGGCGCCAATTCATCGGCGAACAAACTCGGCTCTGCGGGTTCCTCCGCCTCGGCCGCGCCGGCTTCCGGGCTCAGGGGCGCGAAGCGGTCGCGCTCGCTGCGACGTCCGCGGCGCGAGCGCCGCCGGCGAGCGCCAGGGGCGCCTTGCGCGCGCCCTTCCTCCTCTTCGCCGCCTTCGCTCTCGGCGCGCGGCGGCGCCGCGGCGGCGAAATCGCCGCCGATCTCGGCGACCGCGGCGAGCCCGGCGTCGGTCGGCTGCGGGGCGTCCGCGGCGATGCCTTCGCCGGAGGCGCGCTCGGCGCCGCGCCGACGCCGGCGCCGACGCCGGCGCCGCCCCTGTTCGCCTTCGGCGGCCTCGCCTTCCCCGTGCACGGGCTCGGCGCCCTCGATTTCCTCTTCGGCCGCTTCGCCCTCGCCGCCCTCGGCGGCTTCGGCTTCGGCTTCGACCTCGTCCTCGATCGCGAAGTCTTCGATGTCCTCCGGCGTGGCGCCATAGCCGGCCGGACGCGCCTCCGGCTCATGTGCGGCTTGTTCGGCCCGGACGCCCGAGGCGGGCTCGCCGCGCTCGATCGCGTGATAATTCGAGCCGGTCAGCGTATCGTCCGCCTCGACCGTGATGGCGACGCCGAAGCGGCGTTCGAGATCGCTCAAATGGGCGCGCTTCTGGTTGAGGATGTAGAGCGCGACCGGCGTGCGCGCGCGCACCGTCATGTCGTGCGCGGCGCTCTTGATCAGCGCGTCCTCGAGCACGCGCAGCACATGCAGCGCCACGGAGGCGGTCGAGCGCACGACGCCGGCGCCCATGCAATGCGGGCACACGACCGTCGATCCCTCGAGCACGCCGGTGCGGATGCGCTGGCGCGACATTTCAAGAAGGCCGAAATGGGAGATGCGGCCGACCTGGATGCGCGCGCGGTCGTTCTTCAGCGCGTCCTTCATGCGCCGCTCGACCGCGCGATTGTTGCGCCCCTCCTCCATGTCGATCAAGTCGATGACGATGAGGCCGGCGAGGTCGCGCAGGCGCAGCTGGCGCGCGATTTCGTCGGCCGCCTCGAGATTGGTGCGCACCGCCGTGTCTTCGATATTGTGCTCGCGCGTCGAGCGGCCCGAGTTGACGTCGATGGCGACCAGCGCCTCGGTCTGGTTGATGACGATATAGCCGCCCGACTTCAGCGTGACCTGATTGGAGAACATCGCGTCGAGCTGCGCCTCGACGCCGGCCTTGGCGAAGACCGGCTGCGTGTCGCGGTAGGGCAGCACGCATTTGGCGTGGCTGGGCATCAGCAGCCGCATGAAGTCCTTGGCCTCGCGATAGCCCGCTTCGCCCGCGACGACGATCTCCTCGACCTCCTTGCTGTAGAGATCGCGGATGGCGCGCTTGATGAGCGAGCCTTCCTCGTAGACGAGCATCGGCGCGCTGGAGGCGAGCGTCGTCTCGCGCACGGTCTCCCACATGCGCAGCAGATATTCGAAATCGCGCTTGACCTCGGCCTTGGTGCGCGAGGCGCCCGCGGTGCGCAGGATGACGCCCATGCCCTCGGGAACCTCGAGTTCCTCGGCGATCGACTTGAGGCGGCTGCGGTCCTGGCTGTTGGTGATCTTGCGGGAAATGCCGCCGCCGCGCGCGGTGTTGGGCATCAGCACGGAATAGCGCCCGGCAAGCGAAAGATACGTCGTCAGCGCGGCGCCTTTGTTGCCGCGCTCCTCCTTGACCACCTGCACCAGCAGCACCTGCCGGCGCTTGATGACTTCCTGAATTTTGTACTGGCGGCGCAGGCGCGGCGCGCGGCGCGGGGTCTCGTCCATCGCGTCGCCGCCGATGTGCTCGACCAGCTCGCCTTCGTCGTCGCCGCCGCGCGGACGCGGCGCGCGCGGCATGGGCTCTTCCGAACCGGCGCCGCCGAGCGTGGTCACTTCGGGCTCGTCCTCGTCGTCGGCATGGGCGTGGTCGGCTTCGGCGTGGTCGGCATGGACTTGCTCCGCCGACTCGCCGCCCTCCGCTTCGTCCCGCGCGGGCTCGGCCGGCTCGCCCACGTCGGCGGGCGCCGCCTCGAGGCGGTCGGCTTCATCCGCGCGATCCGGCGCGACGAACTCGGCGCCGGCTTCGACGGGCGGGAGCGCCTCCGGCTCGGGGGAGAACTCGTTTCGTTCGGGCGGCCCGAAGTCGAGCGCGGGCTCGTCGGCTGATTCGGGCGCGCTCTCGCCGGCTTCGCGCTCGATCGGCGCCGCCTCGGCGACGCGTTCGCCCTCGCGTGCGCGCATTTCCGACTCTGGCGTGCGCGAACGCCGGTGGCGACGGCTGCGGCGCTCGCCATTCGGCTCGTCCTCGTCCTCGCGATGGGAGCGCGCTTCCTCTTCGAGCAGCGCCTGCCGATCGGCGACGGGAATTTGATAATAGTCGGGGTGAATTTCGGAAAAGGCGAGAAAGCCGTGACGGTTGCCGCCGTAATCGACGAACGCCGCCTGGAGCGAGGGCTCCACGCGCGTCACCTTGGCGAGATAAATATTGCCGCGCAGCGGCTTCTTGCTTGCGGATTCGAAGTCGAATTCCTCGACCCGGCTACCTCGTAACACCACCACCCGGGTTTCTTCCGGATGGGAGGCGTCGATGATCATCTTGTTGGACATGTTGAACTCTCTTGGGGCGCGCCCGGGCGGCCTGCAACGCCCTCGAGGGGCGATCAGAGACCAAGCGCGGCGCGCCGATGTTGGGGGATACGGGGATGAAAAACCATTCAGGCGGGGCCGCGGCCCCGCGTCGATTGCGATTCGCGCGGGAACGCCCGACATGAAAATCCGTCCGCGCGATCCGAAACGCGGCGAAACGGATTTTCTCTGGCGACCCTAGCATCGCGACCCTGAAACTCGGCGGAGCATTGCCTCGTCGCCATTCGAGGGGCGCCCTTTGAAGCGCCATCGTCTCGCATCGGCCGCGCTCGCAGAGCTCTCGCCCGGCGACGCGCATTCCCTCTTTTCGGCCGCGAACGCCTTGCGCGTAGCGTATCGCTAGCGCAAGGAAGGCGGCGGAAGGGGCGGTCATGCGCCCGCGCGTCGACTCCCTTCCGCATTCGCTCCCCAGTTCGAATCGCTGGTCCAAGCGATTAGAAAGAGGCCGATGACGCGGAAACGACCCGAATGCGACACGATCCTACATAGGCGCCGCCGCCGGGGTTGGCAAGCGATTTCCCGTCACGTCCAGTTGATCTGGCCGCACGCCGCTTGCATTCACGCAAGCTTCGAGCGTTGGCGACCCTTGTTCAACGAGGTAACCTTTCCAAGGATTTATGCCATTTCACGGGTGACCCGGGCACGTTTCCGGGGCAGTTATGGGCGCGGCCGCTGGCCGCGCTCGTTCGCCTGCGTCGCCATGGGCCGAACGAGGCTCTGCGCGCCGGATGCTTTCCGCGAACGCGTCGACAAGAAGCTCGTGTTGCCCGCCGGACACGCGACGAGGCTTTCGTCAAAGCGGCGTCATCGATCATTAACCCCGACGGCGCTATGCGTTAAGAATGGGCGTCGGGAGGGCCGTGGGCGGCGGCCAGGGTTGAGACGAATGCTTTTTCATGCGCATGCGAAGATCGTGACGAGGCGGCGCTTCGCCTCGGCGATCGGCGTCGTGACGCTGCTGTGGGGCGCGCCCGTCGCCGCCGAGGACGCCGCCGCGCCGCCCGTCGCGGTCGCGGCGCGCCTTCTCGAAGACGGTGAAACGGCGAAGCTGAGCTTCGATCTTTCCGGGCCGGTCGAGGCGAGCGCCCACGCGATGGCCGATCCCAATCGCGTCGTCGTCGACCTTGGGGAAGTGAACTTTCAGCTCGATCCGGCGCTTGGACGCGCGGCGCCGCGGCGCTCCGACGCGATCGTCAAGGCGTTTCGCTTCGGCCTGTTCGGCGCCGGAAAATCGCGTGTCGTCATCGATTTGGCGCGGCCCGGCTGCGTCGCGAAAGTGGAGACGACGCCCATCGCCAAGGGTTCGGCGCCTTCGCGCCTCGTCATCGAATTGAAGCGTTGCGAGGCCAGCGCCTTCGCCTCGGCGGCGCGCCAGGCGGCGGCGGGCGCGCTAAGCGCGCCGGTCTCCCCGGAAGAGGTCGCGGCCGGGTCCGGGTCGGGCCCGCCGGTGATCGTGATCGATCCCGGGCATGGCGGCGTCGACGGCGGCGCTTATGGCGTCGGCGGCGCGGTCGAGAAGACCATTGTTTACGACTATGCGCTCGAGCTCAAGCGGCGGCTCGAGGCCAAGAATCGATTCAAGGTCGTGCTGACGCGCCACGGCGACGAATTCGTTTCGCTCGAGGACCGCGTTCGCATCGCGCTCGAGGCGAAAGCGGCGCTGTTCGTCTCGATTCACGCCGACACGCTCGGCGAGGCCGCTGCGGACGTGTCCGGCGCGACGGTCTACACCTGTTCCGAGCGCGCCTCCGACGCGGAGGCCGCGCGCATCGCCGAACGCGAGAACGCGGCCGACAAGACCGCCGGGGTCGAACAGAAGGCGGAAGCGGTCGGCGTCGCCGACATCCTGTTCGATCTCAAGCGGCGCGAGACGCGCGCTTACGCGCATATTTTCTCGCGCGGGGTGGTCGAGCAGTTGCAGGGCGCGGCGCGGCTCAATCACAATCCCGAGCGTTCGGCTGGTTTCGTCGTGCTCAAGGCGCCGGACTTCCCATCCGTGCTCGTCGAACTCGGCTACCTCTCCAACGCGCAGGACGTCCAGGCGATGAGCTCTCCGGATTGGCGCGCCAAGACCGCGAGCGCTATGGCGAATGCGGTCGACCGGTTCTTCGCTCCCGCGCGAAACGATGGGGAGGGGGCGCCCAAAGCAGGGGACGCCGTCGCCGCGTCGGACAAATTGACCGCGGCCGAGGCGGCGAACCAAAAAAATCTGGCGGCCCAACAAGGCGCCGACGGGCGGACGCCGTGAAATCGAGGCGGCGGGCCGCGCCGACCGTGTCGAGACGCCCCAAGGCCGCGTCGGCTTCATAGTTTCGCCGCAGTCGCGACCGACATGAACGCGTGGGCGCCGGTCAAGAGCCGCAATTTCCTGACAAAGCGCGCGCTTTGCGATAAGGAGCGCGCGAGAATCGCCTGGGGCCGATCTGTCAACGGATCGTCGTCGGGCCTGAGAAGGTCTTGGATCGAAACATGCGCGGCATCGCCCGTTTCCTCGGTTTCGTGTTCGCGACGGGCGCCATCGTCTTCGTCGTCGCGGCGGCCGTCGTCGCCGCCGTCATCTGGAAGTTCGAGCAGGACCTGCCCGACTATACCCAGTTGAAGAATTACGAGCCGCCGGTCATGACGCGCGTTCACGCCGCCGACGGCAGCCTTCTGGCCGAATATGCGCGCGAGCGTCGTCTTTATCTGCCTTCGGCGGCCATTCCGCCGCTGGTCAAGAACGCCTTCATCGCGGCCGAGGACAAGAATTTCTATTCCCACCGCGGCTTCGACCCTGAGGGCATCCTACGCGCCGCCTTCGTGTTTATGCAGGGGTCGAAGCGCGTGCAGGGCGCTTCGACGATCACCCAGCAAGTCGCCAAGAACTTCTTGCTGACCGCGGATCGGACCTTCGAGCGCAAGATTCGCGAAATCCTGCTGAGCCTGCGCATCGAGACGGCTTATTCCAAGGATAAGATCCTCGAACTCTATCTCAACGAAATCTATCTCGGCCTGAGCAATTACGGCGTCGCCGCCGCGGCGCTCAATTACTTCGACAAGTCGGTGAACGAATTGACCGTCGCCGAAGTCGCCTATCTCGCCGCCTTGCCCAAGGAGCCGAGCGCGCTCAATCCGTTCCGCAACCATGACCGTGCGATCGAGCGGCGCAATTACGTGATCGGCCGCATGGCGGAAGACGGCTACATCAGCGCCGAACAGGCTAAAGTCGCGCGCGCCGAGCCGCTGACCGTCACGCCTCGCGCGCTGACGCCCAATTCGATCGCCGCCGGCTTCTTCGCCGAGGAAGTGCGCCGCGAATTGTCCGAGCGCTACGGCGAGCAGAAGCTTTATGAGGGCGGCCTGTCGGTGCGCACCACGCTCGATCCGAAAATGCAGCTGATGGCGCGGAAGGCTTTGGTCGACGGCCTCGTGCGCTACGACGAGGCCCATGGCTGGCACGGCACGGTCAAGACGATTGACCTCGGCCAGGATTGGGGCCTGCCGCTCGGCGACATTCCCGAATACGGCGACATCAAGCCCTGGCGCCTCGCGGTGGTGCTCGACGTCGCCGATACGTCGATACGCATCGGCCTGCAGCCGGAGCACGACAAGTCGGGCGCGCTCGGCCCGAATCGCGAGACGGGCACGGTGACCCCAGACGGCATGAAATGGACCGGGCGGAAACCGAAGACGCTGGCCAAGCCCGGCGACGTCGTCTACGTCGAGCCGGTGGCCGGGAAAGCCGGGGAATTCCGTCTGCGGCAGATTCCCGAAGTGTCCGGCGCCTGCGTCGCGATGGACCCGTTCACCGGCCGCGTTCTGGCGATGGTCGGCGGCTTCTCCTACGATCAGTCGGAATTCAATCGCGCCACCCAGGCGCAGCGCCAGCCCGGCTCGTCGTTCAAACCGCTGGTTTACGCGGCGGCGCTCGACAACGGCTACACGCCGTCCTCGATCGTTCTCGACGAGCCGATCGAAATCGACCAGGGCAACGGCGAAATCTGGAGGCCGGAGAATTTCGAGGGGAAGTCGGGCGGCCCGCACACGCTGCGTTACGGCGTCGAGCATTCGATCAACCAGATGACGGTGCGCCTGGCGCGCGACATCGGCATGCCGCTGATCGTCGAATACGCCAAGCGCTTCGGCATCTACGACAATCTTCCGCCCTTCCTGTCGATGTCGCTCGGGGCGGGCGAGACGACGGTGCTGCGCATGGTCACCGCCTATTCGATGTTCGACAACGGCGGCAAGCGCATCAAGGCGACGCTGATCGATCGCATCCAGGACCGCTGGGGCAACACGATCTACAAGCACGACGAGCGCATCTGCCAGGGCTGCGACGCGGCCAAATGGGACAACCAGGACGAGCCCAAGATCATCGACAAGCGCGAGCAGGTGATCGATCCGCTGACCGCCTATCAGATCACCTCGATCATGCAGGGCGTGATCCAGCGGGGGACCGGCATTGCGATCAGCGAGCTCAAGCGCACTCTGGCGGGCAAGACCGGCACGACCAACGAAGCCAAGGATTTGTGGTTCGTCGGCTTTTCCCCGAACCTCGCGTTCGGCGTGTTCATGGGCTACGACAAGCCGCGCTCGCTCGGCGACAGCGCTCAGGCCGCGCTCTACACCGCTCCGATCTTTCGCGACTTCATGAAGATGGCGCTGAAGGACGTGCCGGATACGCCGTTCCGCGTGCCGCCGGGCATCAAGCTGATTTCGGTCGACGTGCACACCGGCATGCGCTCGAGCGGGGCGGGATCGATCGAGGAGGCGTTCAAGCCCGGCACGTCGCCGCCCGACTCGTACGTGGCGGGAGAGGGCGCGGCCGACGCGTCGAGCGCGTCGCCCGACGTCGAAAAGGCGGTGGGCGCGGGGACCGGCGGGCTCTATTGAGTCCGACGACAGGCGCCGCTCCGCCGGACGTTTACATCGCCGGCCTCGCGCACTAGTTTGCGCGCCGATTCAAGAGTCAGGTTCAAGTCATGCGCGCCGAAGCCGAACAGCTCGTCGAAACGATCAAGCAGTCCGTGGGACTGCTGAGGAGGCATCTTTGACGTCGACGCCGCGACGCGCCGATTAGCCGAACTCAACGCCAAATCCGAAGACCCGGCGCTGTGGAACGATCCTGAAGCCGCGCAAAAGCTGATGCGCGAACGCACGATGCTGGAGGACCGCCTCGGCTCGGTGACGAAGATCGAACGCGATCTCGACGACGCGGCGACGCTGGTCGAACTCGGGGAGGCCGAAGGCGACGCGGAGACCGAGGCGGAGGGCGTCGCCCAACTCAAGGCGCTGAAAGCCGAAGGCGAGCGCCGCCAGATGGAGGCGCTGCTGTCAGGCGAAGCCGACGGCAACGACAGTTACGTCGAAATCCATTCGGGCGCCGGCGGCACCGAAAGCTGCGATTGGGCGCGCATGCTGCTGCGCATGTACATCCGCTGGGGCGAGCGGCGGAAATTCGACGTCGAAGTGATCGAGGAGACGGCGGGCGACGAAGCCGGCATCAAGTCGGCGACGATCGTCGTCAAAGGCCATAACGCCCACGGCTGGCTGAAGACCGAATCGGGCGTGCACCGGCTCGTGCGCATTTCGCCCTTCGATTCCAACGCGCGCCGGCACACCAGCTTCGCCTCCGTTTGGGTCTATCCGGTGGTCGACGACCGCATCCACGTCGACATCAACGAAGGCGATTGCCGCATCGACACCTACCGCGCCTCGGGCGCCGGCGGGCAGCACGTCAACAAGACCGAATCGGCGGTGCGCATCACCCATATCCCAACCGGCATCGTCGTGGCCTGCCAGATGGAGCGTTCGCAGCACAAGAATCGCGCCACAGCCTGGAACATGCTGCGCGCGCGCCTCTACGAGCGGGAGCTGGAGCTGCGCGAGGCTAAGATCAACGCCGACGCGGCCTCGAAGACCGACATCGGCTGGGGCCACCAGATCCGTTCCTACGTGCTGCAGCCCTATCAGATGGTCAAGGACCTGCGCACCGGCCATGTCTCGGGCACGCCCGCGGAGGTGCTCGACGGCGACCTCGACGCGTTCATGGAGGCTTCGCTGGCCCAGCGGCTTTCCGGGCGCACCGTGACGGTGGAGGACGTGGAATAGGGGAGGGACGACGGTCCTCGCCGATCCCAGCGGCAAGCGGCGTTCTCGGGCTGCGCGCGTGGCGGTCGAGTTGAGAGGCGCCGCGGCCGCCCCGAGATATTTTGCAGTTGACAGGGCATGGCGCGGCGCAAGATAAGGCCACCCGACCGCGCCTCGGCTCCGCCGAGGCGTTTTCGTCCGCGGCCTCGCGCCGATGGATCTGGGGGAGTGTCCCGAGCGGCAAAGGGGGCGGACTGTAAATCCGCTGGCTTAGCCTTCGTAGGTTCGAGTCCTACCTCCCCCACCATCAATTAAATCAACCGCTTATGCGAGAGGTCGTCCCGAAAGGGCGGCCTTTTTCATGTCGCATAGCTTTGCGGCAAATTCCGCGCAACATGAGACGCAACATGAATGGGGGTCGTGTCCCCGGTAGTGGTGTAGCAGGGACGGAGCAAGCCGCTCGCGAAGCGCGCTCCCGATAGCGCCGTAGCGAGCGAGCGGCTTGCTCCGTCCCTGCTACACCACCAGCTGGGACACGATCGGCGCCTATCGGGATCCCGCGTAAACAGATATTACGGCGCGAGATCAAACGGTTGACTGCGACGCTGCGGGGGTCCCGCCTTCGGTGCTGAGTGACAGGCATTTCAGGGTAATCGAGGTCGATTACCGCATGCCGCCCTCAGCCCCGTATCCTGCGGCGATGCAGCTCACTTCGCTTCAGCGCCAATCGCCGCGAGCGCGGCGCGGGCGCATTCCATGTCCTGCTTGTAGTGGCCTCCGCTGATGCCGATCGCCCCGACGACCTCGCCTTCGAGCACGATGGGGAATCCGCCGCCATAAATGACAAGCCGCGGCGTATGGGTGATGCCGTGGAGCAGCGGCGGATCGTCCTTGATGAACTCGTACCAGACATGAGTCGGCATGCTGTAGGAGGCGGCGGTGAACGCCTTGTTCTCGGCAATCTCAATGGAAAGCTTGGGAGCGCCGTCCATGCGCTCGAAGGCCTTGAGGTCGCCGCTCTCGTCGCTGACGGCGATGCACATCTTCAGGCCGAGTTCGCTCGCCTTTTTGGCCGCGGCGGCGACCGCCCGCTGCGCGGTTGCAATGTCTATGCTCTTCTTGACGAGGACCATCACGTTTCTCCTGGCTTGGGGGATTCAGCGTGCTTGCGTTCGAACTCCCAGATTTCTTCAAAGCCCATCAATTTGTTGAATTCCGCGAAGGGAAAGTACGTGTCGGCGCCGCCCGCTGAATTGCCGGATTCGCTCAGGCGACGGTAGACGCGTTGCAGCGCGGCCGCTGCGGCAAGCAGACCGGCGACGGGAAAGATCGCAATGCGAAAGCCCAATTCCTCCAGCCTGCGCGCAGGCAAGAGCGGCGTGCGTCCGCCTTCGACCATATTGGCCAGCAACGGAACGTCGAAGCTGCGACCGATCCGGGCCATCTCCGCTTCGCTCTCGGGCGATTCGATGAAGAGAACGTCGGCGCCCGCCTTGACGTAGGCTTCCCCGCGCCGCAACGCCTCGTCAAGACCGAGCGAACTGCGCGCGTCCGTGCGCGCGACGATCAGGAACTCGGGATCGCTGCGGGCTTCGACGGCGACTTCGATCCGTTGGCGCATGTCTTCGACAGCGATAACCCGGCGCCCAGGCGTGTGGCCGCATTTCTTGGGGAATTCCTGGTCCTCGAGCTGGATCGCCGCGGCGCCGGCGGCCTCGTAGCCGCGCACGGTGTGGCGGATATTGATGAGACCTCCGTAGCCGGTATCGCCGTCTGCGATGAGTGGCGTCGCCGCCATGGCCGCCATGGCGCCCACTCTCCCGACCATGTCGGTGTAGGTCGCGAGCCCGGCGTCCGGTAGGCCCAGATGAGACGCGACCACGCCGTAGCCGGTGACGTAGAGCGCTTCGAAACCCACGGTGTCGGCAAGCTTCAGCGACACCATGTCGAAGACGCCCGGCGCCACGAGGATCCGTCGCTCCTTGAGACGATTGGCTAGCGACCTTTTCAGCGTCGCCTCCCTTGTCGAGCGCCGAGTGAGCTATTGATAGCACCGCGGCGGGAGCGAGAACAATGCTGGCGACCCGCCAATTCGTGCACGCGCGTCTTGATCCCGGCCTCACGTCCCTCAGCCTCATCGTCTGGGCCAAGACCGACGCCGGCATGGGCGGTCCTTATCGCTCCAACGCGAGTTGCGACGGCGCCGCAAATACCGGCTACGATGTCCCAACGCTTTTAGGCGCGACTTGGAAGGTTCGTTGACCGGCTTTTGCTTTGCCGTTGACAGAGCAGAGCAAACGATTACTTATTGGCGTCCGCGCGCAGGCAAATCGCGATGCCGCCGAGGAGGCGGCGCCAGGCAAAAGATATGTCGCGGCTGAAATACGATAGATGGGCTGGACAGGCCGCCAGCGACTTTCGCTTTTCTCAAGAATCTCGTTCCGGCGCAGCCGATGGGGCGCAGCCGCGCCGACAATAGGATCGCAGCCTCGCTCGCGCCGTCCGAGCCAGATCGGGCGAGCGTACACGATAACATCGGGAGGGACGCTTCATGACGCCGACACGCGAACAGAAGATCTGGATGTACGAGCATATGCTCGTCAGCCGGCGCCTCGAAGAATCGATCGAGAAGATCTACATGGAAGGCAAGACGCCAGCCTTCAACATGGGCGCGGGTCCCATACCCGGCGAGATGCATCTCTCGAAAGGCCAGGAGCCGTGCGCCGTCGGCGTCTGCGCGCATCTGACGCCGGCCGACATCGTCACTTCGACCCACCGGCCGCATCATGTCGCGATCGCCAAGGGCGTCGACCTCAACAAGATGACGGCCGAGATTTTCGGCAAGGCGACCGGATTGAGCGGTGGCCGCGGCGGCCACATGCACATCTTCGACCCGACCGTGAACTTTTCATGCTCCGGCATCATCGGGGAAAGCATCGGGCCGGCGGTCGGCGCCGCGCTGTCGCGACATATGCAAAAGAAGGAGGGCGTCGCCGTCGCGTATCTGGGCGAAGGCGCGGCCAATCAGGGCGCCTTCCATGAGGGGCTCAACCTGGCGGCGGTATGGAAGCTGCCGGTGGTCTTTGTCATCGAGGACAATTCCTGGGGCATTTCGGTGCCGAAATCGGAATCGACCGCGGTCGAGCACAACGACGTCCGCGCCGAGGCCTATGGCATTCCCGGCCATTACATTCCCGGGAACGACCCGATCGAGATCTTCAAGGTCGCCGGCGAGGCGGTGGCGCGGGCGCGCCGCGGCGAGGGACCGTCGCTCATCGAAATCCAGACCCTGCGAATGGCCGGCCATTTCATGGGCGACGCCGAGCAGTATCGCGCCAAGGACGAGATGGCGATGCTGAAACAGCGCGATCCTATCCCTGCGCTGCGCACCTATTTGATGACGGCCGACAAACTGAGCGAGGCGGAGGACAAGGCGATCACGTCGCGCGCCCAGCGGCGGGCCGACGCCGCCATCGCTTTCGCCCGGGAGAGCGCCTATCCGCGGCCCGAAGAAGCCGCCGAGAAGGTTTTCGCCTGAATTCGAGCCGCCGGCGTGACGCTATGCGTCGCTAGCGAAGCCAACACGATTCCTGGGAGATGGAAATGACGACACCGGTCAAAGGCAATGTGCGCAAACTCGTCATCGCCCGCGCCATGGCGGAGGCGATCGCGCAGGAGATGCGGATCGATCCTCGCGTCTTCGTGATGGGAGAGGATATCGGCCCCCTCGGCGGCGTGTTCGGCAATACGCGCGGCCTTCATGAGGAATTCGGCAGCGAGCGCGTGCGCGATGCGCCGATTTCCGAGACGGCCTTCATCGGCGCCGGGGTGGGCGCCGCCGCCGACGGCATGCGCCCGATCGTCGAATTGATGTTCGTCGATTTCTTCGGCGTGTGTATGGACGCCATCTACAACATGATGGCGAAGAACATCTATTTCTCCGGCGGCAATGTCAAAATGCCGATGGTGCTGATGACGGCGACAGGCGGCGGCTACAGCGACGCGGGGCAGCATTCGCAATGCCTTCACGGCACCTTCGCGCATCTACCGGGCATGAAAGTCGTGGCGCCGTCGAACGCCTATGATGCGAAGGGCTTGATGGTCTCGGCGATCCGCGACGACAGTCCCGTCGTCTATCTCTTCCACAAAGGGCTGCAGGGCATGGGCTGGCTCGGGACGGAGCCGGACTCCATCGTCCATGTGCCCGAGGAGAGCTACACCGTGCCGATCGGCAAGGCGGCCACCGTGCGCGAGGGCAAGGATGTGACCATCGTCGGCATCACCTCGGGCGTCCACCACGCGCTGAAGGCGGCGGACACGCTGGCGGCGCGGGGCGTCTCGGCCGAGGTGATCGATCTGCGCTCGCTGGTGCCGCTCGACCGCGAGCATGTGATCGCCTCGGTGAGGAAAACCGGGCGGCTCATCGTCGTGGACGAGGATTATCACAGCTACGGCGTCACCGGCGAGATCATCGCCTCCGTCGTCGAGCACGATATTGCGATGCTGAAGGCGCCGCCGAGGCGGGTGGCCTATCCGGACATTCCCATTCCCTATTCGCGTCCGATGGAGCAGTGGGCGCTGCCGAACCCGGCCAAGATCGTCGCTGCTTTCGACAGCATGGCAAGGTGATCTGAGATGGCCGTCGAGGTCAGGATTCCTGCGGACCTTTGGGAAGAGGACGAGGAAGGCGTGATCACCACGTGGCTGACCGATGACGGAGCCGCGGTCGGCAAGGGCCGCGCCATCGCCACGGTCATGGTCAAGAAGGTGGAATTCGACATTCCCGCTCCTGCCGACGGCACGCTCATCATGTTGAAGAAGGCCGATGACGTCGTCCGTAAAGGCGACGTCATCGGCCGCATAGAGTAGCGGCCGGCAGGCCGGAGAGGAGCCATGACCTCGCCCGACACCGACGAAACCATCATCCCATTGCGTGGCGCGCGGGGGATGATCGCTGAGGCGATGCATCGCAGCCTTGCCGAGACGGCGCAATTGACCCATTTCGCCGAATGCGACGCTGGCAATCTCTTTGCCGCCAAGGCGACGCTGGCCGCGAAGGGGACCGATGTCGCGATCGAGGACCTGGTCATCCTGGCGACCCTGCGCGCGCTCTTGCGTCACCCGGCGATGAACGGGCGCGTCGAGGGCAAGGAAATCAGGCTGAGCCGGGCGATCCATATGGGGATCGCCATCGCGCTGCCCGACGATACGCTGGTGGCGCCGGCGCTGTTCGACGCCGACCGGAAATCCCTCGCCGAACTGGCGAGCGCGCGGCGGGAGTTGGTCGCCCGGGCGCGCGCCGGGAAGCTGACCGTCAAAGAGATGACGGGCGGCACCTTCACCATCACCAATCTCGGCCCGTCGCGCGTACGCTTCTTCACGCCGATCCTGAACCCGCCGCAGATCGCCATCCTCGGCGTCGGCGCCGCGGGTCTACGCCCTTGGGCGAGCGAGGACGGCAAGATCGCGGCGCGGCCAATCATCGGCCTCTCGCTGACCTTCGACCATCGGGGCGTCAATGGGCTGCCGGCCGCGCGGTTCCTGACGGATCTCTGCCGCTCGATCGATGCGTTCGATAGCGACCTGCGCTGACGCCCGGCGCCGCGCCCGGGACGGCGACGCCATCCCGGCAAGGGCGCCGGTGCTGGGCGCCGAGGCCGGGCTGCGCCGGGAGCTGGCGCTGCTCGACCGCGTGGCCGCGGGCGCGATCCGTTCAGGCGCCGTGTTCTGGCGCTCGAAGAGGGCGATCGTCGCGCCGCGCTCAGCGGAGCGGCAGAGTGGATTTGCCCAAGTGGCTGAGGCTATGGCCCGGCGCGGCTGGCCGGTCGTTCTGCGCTCGACCGGCGGCGACGTGGTGCCGCAGGCGGCCGGACTCCTCAGCGTCGCCTTCAGCTTCCGCGCCGAGCCGTCGCCGGGTTTCGGCATCAACGCCGCTTATCGGCTGCTCTGCGGCGCGCTTATCGAGGCGCTGGCGCGGCTCGGCGTCGACGCCTGCTGCGGCAAGGTCCCGGGCGCGCTGTGCGACGGCGATTTCAACCTCGTAGTTGACGGCCGCAAGCTTGCCGGCACGGCCCAGCGCTGGCGGCGCCTCAGCGGGGCAGATCGTGGCGGCGTTGCAATCCTTGCCGAGGCGGCCATTCTGGTCGACGCCGATCTGGCGACGTTGGTCGGCGCCGCGAATGAGTTCTACCATCGTTCCGGCATCCCGCGCCGGATCGCGGCGGAGCGTCACGTGACCCTCGCGCAATTGCTTCCCGCTCTCACCATCGAGATGGGGGTGGAAAGCCTGATTAACCGCCTAGCAGGCGAAATCGCCGCGGCGCTGCCGCAGGCCGGATCTGCGGACGCTTCAGGCGCGCCGCAATGGCTAGGCGCGCCGACCTGACCGGTGTCCCCTCCCGTAAACTCGATCCAACTGGGCTCAGGCGCGAATCGGATGATGAATCGTCCCATGGGAGACATGCTCGAACTGATCTGGTAGGCAGGGCAATCGGATCTGTGAATAAGCGCCAACCGTGAAGACGTATGGAATGTTGTCCCCTTAGGGGGCTGATTTCGCTTTGAACCCTGGGTCTGGCGCAATTTTGGTGCACCGAGTTTTATACGTCGCCAACCAGTCTCGCTCGGAGCAAATCGAGCTTGGCGCGCCCATACATCTGGCGCTTGACGAGTTTGAGTTTAGTGATCTGGCCCTCGACCTGCCCGGTTGACCACGGCTCGATGATCGCGGCGCGCACTGCGGCGTAGTCAGCGGTGATCCCGCTGGCGAACGAAGCCAATCCGCTCTCTCCCGCTGCCGCGATCCAACCGTCCAGGAGGTCAGGCTTTCGGACGCGGATCATCGCATGGAAACGATCGGGCAAATCGCGGTCGACGATGAGCGCAGGCGCCGCCGCCGCCACCTGGACGGTTAACAGCGCGGCCTCGGCAGACGCGCTGTCTCGTCGTATCGTCATGAGGCGCGCCACCGTTCTCGCCGATGGCGCCTTTCTCGGGCGGCCCGACGGAGCCGCCTCATCACGTCGCTGGCGACACCCGCCGCCGGAAGCGCAAGGCGCCCAGTCGCCATGATATCTGGCATCTCGACGAGGTCGTCATCTCCCTCCGCAATCATTTCGTTCCGCCCCGTTCCCAACGCTCCGCCTTATCTAGCCACCTTCATCGCCTGAGGGCGATGGCGGAGTGGAAATCCGTTACAGCCGCTGCCTGAAAATTGACTGCGTCGGCCAAGCTGTGCCCAACGGAAGTTCATGTGACATCGCCTATTTCGCGCCGTCCATGTCTCCGGCGCTACCCGCGCCGGTCGTTCTGGCGAGCCAATCGGGATCGATTCGCGGCAGCGGAATCGCGTCCAAGAGCGCGCGCGTGTACTCGTCCTTCGGCGAGGCGAAGACCTCTTCGCATGGTCCCTCCTCGACGATCCGCCCGGCCCGCAGGACATAGACGCGGTCGCAAACGGCGCGGATCACCGAGAGATCGTGGCTGATGAACGCCATCGACAGCCCGAGATCTCGTGAGAGCTCCTTGAGCAAATTCAGCGCTTGGGCCTGCGTCGAGACGTCGAGCCCGGAAACGATCTCGTCGGCGAGCACGAAATCGGGCGCGAGCAGCGCGACGCGGGCGATGCCGACGCGCTGACGTTGCCCGCCGGACAATTCATGGGGATAGCGATCAAGACACGCGGCCGGCAGGCTGAAGCGATCGAAGATCGCGCGCGCCCGCGCCTCGGCGTCGGCTTGGTTGCTGGCGACGCCGTGGAAGATCATAGGCTCGAGCACGATGCTGCGGATCGTGTGACGCGGATTGAGCGAGGCCATCGGATCCTGGAAGATCAATTGCATGCGTCGCCGAATCGGCCGCATCGCCGTCTCGGGCAGTCGCGTGATGTCCTGGCCGTCGAAATGGATTTCCCCCGAAGTGACGTCGACCAATCGCAGCAGCGCCCGGCCCAGCGTCGTTTTTCCCGAACCGCTCTCGCCGACGATGCCGACGGTCTCCGCGCGACCGATGCGAATGGAGACACCCTGGAGCACCTTCACGCTGGCCTTGACGGCGCCGAACAGGCTCTTGCCGGCGCCGAACGCGACCTCGACGTCGCGGGCGACGAGAAGATCGTCGCTCATCGCGGCGCCCTGGCTCGCGCGAGTTCCGCTCGCAAGTTCGCGATGACGCTCTCCGGAATCGGGCGCAGTCCCGCGTTCGGCCGGTCATAGCGAGGGCAGGCCTCCAGCAGGGCGCGCGTGTAGGGATGCCCGGGCGCTTCCAATAAATCCGCCGTGCGGCCCGCCTCGATGACGCGGCCGCCGAACAGCAGCGTGACGTTGTCACAGATCTGCGCGACGACCCCGAGGTTATGTGTGACGAAGATGACCGCGGTTCCGTGCGCGCTCTGCATGTTGCGGATCAGGCGGAGGATTTGCTTCTGCACGGTCACGTCCAAGGCGGTCGTCGGCTCGTCGGCCACGATAAGCCTAGGCTCCAGCGCGAAGGCGGCGGCGATAAGAACGCGCTGGCGCATGCCGCCAGAGAGCTCGTGGGGAAAGCTGCGCAGCACCCGCTCGGGATCGCGAATATGCACTTCATCGAGCAATTTTAGCGAGAGAGTCCGCGCCGCGCGCGCGTCGAGGCCGCGCCACAGGCGGGGGCCATCGGTCAATTGCGCCTCGATCCGGCGGCCTGGATTGAGGGCGGTCATGGGGTCTTGCGGTATCAGCGCGATTCGTTCGCCGATCAGGCGCCGCAACGGGCCCGCCGGCATAGCGAGCAGATCCGCGCCCTCGAAACGCACCTGGCCGCCGGTGACCCGGACGGTGCGCGGCAATATGCCGAGGATCGCCTTCGCGATCGTCGATTTTCCCGCTCCGCTCTCGCCGACGAGGCCGCGCGTTTCGCCGCGCTCCACTTCCAGGGAAACGTCGCGCAGGATCGGTGTCCGGTCTCGATCGGACATCGCGCTCAAATTCGAAATGGCGAGGATCGGCGCGCTCATCGGCGCATCACCGGATCGAGCGCCCGGCGCAGGCCTTCGCCGAGCAGGTTGAAAGCGAGCACGGTCAGGAACAGCGCGAGCAGCGGCGTCGACAGAACCCACCAACCCTGATGCAAGATTTGCCGCCCCTGCGCGATCATGCCGCCCCAGGTCGGAACATCGGACGAAACCGAAAGCCCGACGAACGAGAGGATTGCCTCGACGATGACGGCTATGCCCATTTCGAGGCTGATCAGCGCGATCAGAACGGGAAGCACGTTCGGAAAAATTTCGCGGATCAAGATGCGCATCTGGGGAAAGCCGATGGCGCGGGCGGCGGTGACGTAGTCGCTCCGCGCCTGCCCCATGGTTTCCGCTCTGACGACGCGGCAGAAGCGCGTCCAGTCGATGATGACGATCGCGCCAATCACGGAGCCGACGCCGGCGCCGACCACCGCCACCAGCAGGATCGACAACAAGACCGGCGGAAAGGCCATCCAGATCTCGACGAGGCGCGAGATCACGACGTCGACCCAGCCGCGATACCAGCCCGCCAGCAAGCCGAGCGTCGCCCCGAGCGTGGCGGCGAGACTGGAGGCGACGAACGCGACCGTGAGCGCGATCCTCGAGCCGTAAATCGCTCGCGAGAGCACGTCGCGACCAAGATCGTCCGTTCCCAACCAATTGCCCGGCTGCGCTCCCGCGAAGCCCAAGGGCGGCGTCGCGCCGAGGATCAGATCCTGTTCGAGCGGATCCTTGGGCGCGATCCAAGGCGCCGCCAACGCGAGAATGAGCAGGAACAGGACGAAGCCGCCGCCCGCGATGACCTTGGGATCGCGCGCGCAGGCGCGCAAGGTTTCGCCGATCCCGTGGGGAGAGGCCGCCTTCATGCGCGAATGATCCAGGTCGCGCGTCGGGCGTCAGACATTTCGCATTCTCGGGTTGGCCGCCACAACCAGAAGATCGACGATCACGTTGACGACGATGAACAGCGCGCCAAACACGAGCGCCAAGCCTTGAATCAGGGGCAAGTCGCGATTGATGACCGCGTCCACCGCCATGTTGCCGATGCCGGGATAAGCGAAGATGCGCTCGACGATCACCGTCCCGCCAATCAGAAACGTGAACTGAACGCCGGTCAGCGCGAGCGTCGGCGCGATGGCGTTGCGCAGCGCCTCCTGCAACACCAGGCGCAGCCGCGACATGCCCTTCAGGCGGGCGAGCAGCACATAATCCTGCACCATCGCCTCGCGCAAAGATTCCTTGAGCACGCGCGTGATGATGGCGGCTAGCGGCAGGCCGAGCGCGAGCGTCGGCATGATCATATGTCGAGTCACGTCGGCGACGGCGGCGAGCCGAAACGTGACGAGACTCTCCAGCAGATAGAACGGCGTCAGGAAGCGCTCATCGAGCCCCGGATCGATTCGCCCGGATAGCGGCAGCACCGGCAGAAACACGCCGAACAGCAGCACGAGCGCGAAGGCCCAGATGAAATCGGGCACCGCGAGGAACAGGCCGTTGACGGCGTCGACCAGAGGGGCGATCGCGAAATCGCTGATCAGCGTCGCGAAGACGGCGATGGCGCCGCCTAGACAGGTCGCGAAGACCAGCGCCGCGGCGGCGAGTTCGAGCGTCGCGGGCAGGCGCTCGGCCAGCAGTTCAAGCACATTGCGATGGAGGGAAATCGATGTGCCGAAATCGCCGCGCAGGAGGTCTTTCATCCACGCGAGGAATTGCACGGGCAGGCTGGCGTCGAGGCCGTAATGGGCGCGAAGCGCGGCGATGTCGGCGGGCGTGGCGCCCGGCGAGATCATCATCGCGATCGGGTCGCCGGGGACCACCCGCAGCAGCACGAACACGATCGTCGCCACGCCAAGCAAGGTGACGGCGGCCATGACGAGGCGTTGGGCGGCGACCGAGTTCATGAGATCACGCTCGACGCGCGCGCCAGCAGGCCCGGGGGCCGCCGCGGGACGCGGAAGTCCAAAAACAAAGGGCGCGGACGAAACGCCGTCTCGTCCGCGCGGGAGCCCGTTCAGGCCTTGGCGACCAGGGTCGGTTGCAAGGCGCCGGTCGCGTTGGGCGTAACCTTGAGAGCGGCCTTGTAGATGATAGGCTGCGAGTACTGGACCAGCGGAATGACGTAGCCCTTCTCGGCGATATATTTGTCGACCGCCTTCCAACCCGCGATGCGCTTGGCTTCGTCCTTCTCGCCCCACAACGGCCCGATCATGGCGTCGAGATCTTTCGATTTCCATGCCGAATGCGGCGAGGGCGAGAACATCGCGAAGCCGGTCGAGGTCGTGGGATCGCCGATCGCATTGCCCCAATTGTAAAACGCCATCGGCGCGAGCTTGTGGCCGGCGCGCAACTCGTAGTGCTTGGCGATCTCGTAGACCTCGATTTCCGCGTCGATGCCCACCTTGCGCCACATCCCGACGATCGCCTGGATCATTTCGTAATCCTTGGGCTTGAAGCCGCGCGTCGTCTGGATCTTGAACTTGACTGGCTTCTCCGGGGAGTAACCGCTTGCCGCGAGCAGCTTCTTCGCGTTCTCGGGGTCATAGGGCGCCTTGATCGAGGGATCGAAGGCGGCGTATCCCGGCGCCTCCAACGTATCGATCGGCGTCGCGTAGCCGCGTAGCAAGTGCTTGGCGATGACGTCCTTATCGATAGCGTGGATCGCGGCGAGGCGCACGTTCTCGTCGAGCATCTCCTTATCGACATTCGTGATGAAGATCATGCCGATGTCGGAGACCGGCTGACAGACGCCCGCCAGGCCCGGCTTCTGCCGCAGGCGATCATATTCCTCGTAAGGGATCTCGAGCGTCACGTCGGCGGAGCCGCTTTCGATTTCGGCGACGCGGCTCGTTCCATCGGGAACGAACTTGAAGATGACCGTCTCGAACGCGGGCTTGGGGCCCCAATATTTGTCGTTGCGCTTCAAGCGCAAGAAGGCGTTGCCCTGGTATTCGTCGACCATATAGGGCCCGGCGCCGATCGGCTTTTTCTCGAAACCTTCCGCGCCCACCTTCTCGTAATAGGCCTTGGGCAGGATGTAGCCGGTCAGGAAGGCCATCCATTTGAAGATCGTGGGGTCGAACTGCTTGACGTCGGCTGTGATACGTTGGCCCTCGATCTTGAAATTGTCGAGGCCGCCCCAGACGAACTGAATCGGATTGCCCGTCTTCGAATCGCCCGCACGCTCCAGCGACCAGACGACGTCTTCGGGGGTGAACGCCGAGCCGTCGTGCCAGACTACGCCTTCGCGCACGTCCATCCACGCCTTGGTCTTATCGTCGTTCCAGCCCCATTTGGTGAGCAGTCCGGGCGCGAAGGACAGGTCGGGATTCTGGCCGACATATTGATCGTAGATCGCGCGATAGATCGCCTGGATCGACGGATTGACCGCCGAAGGTCCGACCGTCGGATCGAACGAGGGCAGATTGACGTTGAAGGCGATCGTCAGCTTGTCGCTGGCTTGCGCCGAGGCGCCGGCCGCGCCGAGCAGAAGTTCGGATAAAAACGCCGCTCCGCCCAACGCGAGCGTTTGACGTCGATTCAAATTGACCATGCAGTCCTCCCGCAGTTCCTGTCTTCAAACGACGCCTTCGTGGGCTCGGCGACGCCGAGACGAGGCGACCCAATGGCGCATCCCCCTTGCGCGGCTCCCCCGTCCCTTGGCGCGGCTCGCCGCCTTGACGCGCGCGCACCCTGAGGGAGTGGCCTCGCACGACACATGCTATTACATGCAGCTTCATATATAATTCTCAGAGCGAGGCGCGTGTCAAGTGACCTCGCATCGCCGGAAACGCCACTCTTGTCGGGAGGTCGACGCCGATCGGGTTGCCGATGTTTCTTGCATTGACAAAGCGTCGGCGACAAAAATATGCTGATGCACATGAATTGGGCGCGCCGCGCCTTCGGCGGCGCGAAAGGGAGATGCGAAGTGGCGGAACGCTCATTCGCGCGCGAGGTCGAGGATCTGAAGCTCGGCGCCGGGGAGGTGTTTCGCGGCGAGGGCATCCTCGCGATCACCAAGGCGCTGCTGCAATCGGGCGTCTCCTATGTCGCGGGTTATCAGGGCTCGCCGATCTCGCATTTGATGGATGTCCTGGCCGATGCGAAAGACGTGCTCGATGAGCTCGGCGTGCATTTCGAAACCTCGGCCTCGGAGGCGACGGCGGCCGCCACGCTTTCCGCCTCGGTGATGTATCCGCTGCGCGGCGCGGTGACCTGGAAATCGACGGCCGGCACCAATGTCGCGGCGGACGCGCTCTCCAATCTCTCGTCCGGCGGCGTGACGGGCGGGGCGCTGATCATCATCGGCGAGGATTACGGCGAGGGCTCCTCGATTATGCAGGAGCGCAGTCACGCCTACGCCTTGAAGTCGCAGATTTGGTTGCTCGATCCGCGCCCCAATCTACCGACCCTGGTGCGCATGGTCGAGGAGGGCTTCGCCCTCTCCGAGGCGTCGAATACGCCGGTCATGCTGGAAGTGCGCATCCGCACTTGCCACGTGCATGGTCAATTCGTCGCCAAGGACAACCAGAAGCCGAAATTTACCCTGCGCGAGGCGCTGGAAAATCCGGTGCGCGACGTCGCCCGCATCGTCTTGCCGCCGGCCTCCTTCCTGCATGAGAAAGAGAAGCTCGATCGGCGCGGGCCGGCGGCGATCGAGTTCATCAAGTTGCGCAAGCTCAACGATATCTTCGGCCCGGAGACGGGCGAAGTCGGCATCGTCATGCTGGGCGGCATGTACAATACGACGATGCGCGCGCTGCAATATCTCGGGCTCGCGGACGCTTATGGCGAGTCGGCGGTTCCGCTTTACGTGCTGAACGTCGCTTATCCCCTCATCGAGGAGGAACTCGTCGCATTCTGCGCGGGCAAGCGCGCGGTGCTGATGGTCGAGGAAGGGGCGCCTGATTACATCGAGCGCGACCTCAACACGATCCTTCGTCGGCGCGATATTCAGACCAGGATTTCCGGCAAGGACGTGCTGCCGATGGGCGGCGAATACACCGCGCCCGTGCTGACGAAGGGCGTGCGCGAATTCCTCGCGACCCATGCGCGCGAACTGCTCGGCAACGAACCGCCGCGCCCCGATCCCGCGCCGGTGCTCGCCGACCCGCGCATCAAGGCGCTCGCCGAAGTCGTGCCGCCGCGTCCGCCCGGCTTCTGCATCGGCTGTCCCGAGCGCCCGATCTTCGCCGCGATGAAACTGGTGGAGCAGGAGCTGGGTCAACACCACATCTCCGCCGACATCGGCTGTCATTTGTTCTCGATCCTGCCCCCATTCAACGTCGGCGCGACGACAATGGGTTATGGCCTGGGACCCGCCTCCGCCTCGGCGTTCAACGTGCCCTCGGGCAAGCGGTCGATTTCGATCCTCGGCGACGGCGGGTTTTGGCACAACGGCCTGACCTCCTCGATCGGCAACGCGGTGTTCAACAAGCACGACGGCGTGACGTTGATCGTCGACAATTATTATTCCGCCGCGACGGGCGGCCAGGACATAATGTCCTCGCGCGCTCTCAATTCGCGCCGCAAAACCAACAACAGCATCGTCGACGCGGTGCGCGGCATCGGCGCCAAATGGGTTCGCCAGATCGACCGCACCTATGACGTCGGCAAAATGCGCGACACGTTGCGCGAGGCGTTGACGACTGGGGAACCCGGACCGAAGATCATCGTCGCCTCGTCGGAATGCATGCTGAACAAACAGCGCCGCACGCGCCCGCTGCTCGCTAAGGCGATGCGCGCGGGCGAACGCGTGGTGCGCGAGCGCTTCGGCGTCGACGCCGATATTTGCACCGGCGATCACGCCTGCATCCGCCTTTCCGGCTGCCCTTCACTATCGGTCAAGCACACCGACGATCCCTTGAAGGACGATCCAATCGCCGCGATCGACGAGAATTGCGTCGGCTGCGGCAATTGCGGCGAAGTCGCGGAAGCGGCCGCGCTTTGTCCCTCATTTTATCGCGCCGAGATCATCCACAATCCCTCCTCTCGGGATCGGCTCGTCGCCAAGGCGCGCGCGGCCGTGATCGGCTGGTTCGAGCGGCGGCGGAACGCGGGACGGATCGTCTTCGCGAGCGATCGCGCATGAGCGACGCCGTCGTCGGTCGCGCCGTGGCCACGAGAGCGCAGCGGATCTCGATCGCCATTCTCGCGATGGGCGGGCAGGGCGGCGGCCTCCTCGCGGATTGGGTGGTCGCGCTCGCGGAGGCTCAGGGCTGGGCGGCGCAATCGACCTCGGTGCCCGGCGTCGCGCAACGCACCGGCGCCACGATCTACTACATTGAAATGGCGCCGCCCAAGGACGGCGCTCAACCGGTCTTCGCGCTGATGCCGACGCCCGGCGACGTCGATATCGTCATGGCCTCGGAACTCATGGAGGCCGGCCGTTCGGTGCTGCGCGGCCTCGTCACGCCCGAGCGCACAACCCTGATCGCCTCCACGCACCGCGCCTTCGCGGTCGCGGAGAAGGAAACGCCGGGCGACGGCGTGGGCGACCCTGAAGTGGTTTCGATCGCCGCCGAGTTCGCCGCAAAGCGCGTCATCGCCTTCGACATGGAGGCGCTCGCCAAATCGAAAGGCAGCGTCATTTCGGCGGCGATGTTCGGCGCGCTCGCCGCGACAGGAACGTTGCCCTTCGAGCGCGCCGCGTTTGAATCGGCGATCCGGGCCGGCGGAACGGGCGTCGAGCCGAGCTTGCGCGCCTTCGCCGGCGCGTTTGACCATACCCGCGACAAACCGATCGAAGCGGTCAGGCGCATTCCCGAGAAGCGCTTTGCCGCGATGCCCGAATCGACCGGCCATCGCGAGCTTGATCGTCTGGTCACGCGGATTCGCGCGACATTTCCCGCGCCGGCGCAACCAGTCTTATTTGCCGGCGTGCGGCGCCTCGTCGACTATCTCGATCCCGCCTATGCCCTCGAATATCTCGATCGCGTGGGCATGCTGCTCGACGCCGATCGCGCGCACGGCGGCGAGGCGAAGGGCTTCGCCTTCACCGTGGCGGCGGCCAAGTATGTCGCGGTCGCGATGGCCTATGACGATGTCGCGCGCGTCGCCGATCTCAAGATTCGCGACTCGCGCCAGGCGCGCGTGCGCGGCGAAGTCGGCGCCGACGCGGACACGCTCGTCGCGACGACGGAATATTTCCATCCGCGCGCGGACGAGCTGTGCGGAGCCCTGCCAAAGCGCTGGGGCGAGTGGATCGAAAACCGGCCTGCGGTCTTCAAGGGCCTTGACCGCGTCATCAACCGAGGGCGCCGGATCCGTACGAACACGGTGACCGGCTATCTCATGCTCGCCTTCGTCGCGAGCTTCGGCCGCGGTCGGCGGAACTCGCTTCGGCACGCGCGCGAGGCCGCTCATCGCGAAAACTGGCTGACGGTCGCGGCACGGGCGTTGGAGAGCCGTTATGAGCTGGGCGTCGAGGTGCTGGCGTGCCGCAGGTTGGTCAAGGGCTATTCGGACACGCACGCACGCGGCCTATCGAAATTCGACCGCGTGCTTTCCGCCGTGCCGATCCTCGCGCGGCGCGACGACGGAGCGGTGTGGCTCGATCGACTGAAGCGCGCGGCGCTGGCGGATGAGGCCGGTGCGGCGTTGGACGGGGTGTTGAAGACGATCGCGACGCTGTAGCGTCCCCCCAAGAGCGATTTAAATATCGTGCTTGCGGATGTTCTGGATCATCTTGTGCAGCGTCGCCGTGAAGGCCTTGTATTCCTCGTTGTCGACGCCCTCGAACATTTTCAACAACAAGTCGTACATCGTCGGCCAGACATTGGCGAAAGCCTCTCTGCCCTGCGGCGTGATCTCGACGTCACGCACGCGCAGATCCTCGGCGCGCGGCCGGCGCAGAATGAATCCTTGCTCTTCCAGCGAATCGAGCGTGCGGCTCATCGTCGATTGCTCGGTCAAGGCGTAGAGAGAAAGCTCGTTGATCGTCACAGGCGAGGAGATGCTTAGAATCGCCAACGCGCGCATCTTCGTCGTCGTCATCTCGTGCGACTTCAGCGCGTTCGCCAGATGCGTGTTCCAGCTCAGCGAGACGCTGTTGATGAGATAGGGCACGAATTGCTGCAGTCCGATCTCGCCCAACGACGGGCGCAGACCCGCCGCGCTTGCCCGCAACCAAAGCGGATCATCGAAGGCGCCGACGACGGCGCGCGAAGTCGCTTTATCGTTCATTTCAATGCGTTAGCTAGCAAGAAGCCGGACCCGCCGCCGAGGCCCGGCCCGGGATGGGTCGAAGCGCCGATGTGGTAGAGACCCGGAACATGCGTGCGGTGATTAACCGAGGACGCGAAGGGACGCCAGACGAAAAACTGGTCGACCCCACAATATCCGCCATAGGGGTCGCCGCCGACGAGATTGACGTTCAGTCTTTCGAGATCGGCGGGCGAATAGGCCTTTCGCGCGATCACATGACTTCGAAAATCCTCGATATGCCGTGAGAATAGCGCCTCGACGCGGTCGGCGTAGGCCTCGCGGACAGCCTCGGTCCAGCGCCCGTCGGGGGGCGTCGGGATTTGCCCGGCGGCGTCGCCCTTCAGGAAGCGCGGCGCCTCCGGCAATTGCAGCCAGAGGATCGCCTTGCCCGCCGGCGCCCGCGACGGATCGAGCGCCGTCGGCTGTCCCACGCAGATCGTCGGCTCCGCCGGCAACAGGCCGCGCTCGGCCTCGTTGGCCGCGCGGGATACGCCGTCGAGGCCGGGGGTCACATGCAGCAACGCGACCTTGCCCAGCTCCTCGCCGCCCTTCCAACGCGGCGGGGCGTCGAGCGCGTAATGAATTTGCATGTCGCCCTTGCCATGGCGAAAGCGCTTCACGGCGGCGGCGATGTTCGGCGGCGGCGGTCGGTCTTGCAGCAGGCGGCCATAAAGCTGGCCGGGGGTCATCGAGCAGATCACGCCTCGGTTGGCCGAGATCGTTTCGCCCGAGGCGAGCCGAACGCCGTTCGCGCGCCCACTGGGTCCAAGCAGGATCTTATCGACATCGGCGCCGCAACGAATCTCGCCGCCCTGATCGCCAATCAGGCGTTCGAACGCGCCGAGCAGCGAACGGGCGCCGCCGACCGCGATCGGGCAGCCCGCGAGTTCGACCGCGAAGGCGATCACCTTGATCATCTCGGCGGAATAGGCGCTCTCCGGATTGAGGCCGCAATGCAGCCCCCAGGGCGCCCAGAGCGCATGCACCGCCTCCGACGCATAGGTGGATTCGAGATAAGCGCGCGAAGGCTTGAGCGCCTCGCCGAACCAGGCGAGCAAAGCTCTAGGGCCTCGCCGCCACGCCTCGCGCGCGATTTGCGCCGCCGTCGCCCGCGACCAGAGTTGGCCGCCCAGCAGCGAAAACAGGAAAGGCGCGTCGGCGCCCGTCCGGTCCATCTCTTGCGCGAAGGCCGCGCCGTCGCCCGGCGCGCAGGCCTCGAAGGTCGCGACGTTGCGTTGTCGGTCGCGCGAGAACAGCACATGCGAACCGTCGGGACGAAGGACGCCGGTCGGCAAGTCGCTGTTGGCGACAGCGAATCCGCGCGCCTCCAGATCCTTGCCGATCGCCCCATAGGCAGGCGAGGTCAGGAACAAGACGAGCGTCGTCGCCATCACGTCATGGAGAAAACCGGGCGCGGTGATTTCCTCAGTGCGCAGACAGCCGCCGACACGATCGTTGCGATCGAGCAGGAGAATTTTATGGCCTTTTTTTCCCAGCACGCTGGCGGCGACCAAGCCATTGATGCCGCCGCCGGTGACCACGTAATCTGGACCAGCCATGTTCGCGCCCGTGTCGCTATTCTCGCTCGCTCGACCCGACGGGTTCAGCGCGGAGCGAGCGCAAGCGCGCGCACCGGCGAACCCGTGCCGTCGACGAATTTCAACGGCGCCGCGACCAGGACGGCGCCCTTGGCGGGCAATTCGTCGAGATGGCAAAGGCTCGCTAGGCCATAGCGATTGGCCTTGTGCATGAGCGTATGCGCGGGGAACGGCGGGTTCATGCCGCCCGCGGACCCCGCGTCGGTGCCGACCGTCTCCGAACCCCAGCCGATCACGTCCTTGGAGATCAGATATTCGATAGCCTCGGCCGTCGGGCCGGGCGAGTGCGGGCCATTTGCGTCGGCGTTCAGGAACGTCTCGGAACTGCCGTTGCGCTTGTACCAGTCAGTGCGCAGCAGCACCCAAGTTCCCGCCTCGATCTCGCCGTGTTCTTTTTCCCAGGACTGGATGCTTTCGACGGTGAGCAGATAATCGGCGTTTTCGGCCGCTTCTTTCGACCGATCGATCACGTTGACCGGCGCGACGAAATTCTTGACGGGAATCCGGTCCGTCGTCCCGTCGGGATAGTCCTTGCCGCTGATCCAATGGCGCGGCGCGTCGAAATGCGTGCCCGTGTGCTCGCCGAGCTCGAGCCAGTTCCAGGCCCAATAGGGGCCGTCGGCATCGTAATGCGAGATGCTGTGGACCTTCACTTGGGGCGTATTTTTGCCGATCTGCGGCGGGAGATAGATGACCGGAGTCTCCGGCCCCAACGGCGCCGTCAGGTCCACGACCCGGACCGAACCGGAAAGCAGCGCCGAGGCTAGGTCGGCGAGCGGTTTGGCTGAACTCATTTTCGTCCTCCCAATGACGCGCCGCCCATGAGGAGACATACGGCCTCCGCGCCGTTCCCCCCGAGGCCCTCGCGGCGCCGAGAGCCTCAGACTAAGCACAGAAGTATGAATTTGCAACAATCGGCAAAGCCTATTTTCAGCCGACTCCACCGCCGACGTTCGTATCCGGCGGGAGCAAGGATGTTGCGAAGCAGGCTATAATAGGACAATTTCAATCCCGGGAGTGCTTCGAGGATTGGCGCGGACGAAGCGGCGCCATTGCCCGGGCCTGGCGGATTGCGTGGAAATGCATGTAATTTTGGGCTCGGGCGCGGGGCTGGACTTTCAATCGGGAGAGCGATCGATGCAATACGACGCCGTGGTGATCGGGGCCGGCCACAATGGCCTGGCGGCGGCTGTGCGTCTCGTCGAAAGGGGATGGACCGTCGCCGTGGTCGAGGCCAAGGCGCAAGCCGGCGGCGCGGTGAAGACGCAAGAGCTCACCCTGCCGGGATTTCGGCATGACCTCTGCGCGATGAACCTTTCGATGTTCGCGGGCTCCGGTTTCTTCGCCGCCCACAAGGAGGCGCTGCTCGCCCAGGGCCTCGCCTTCGCGCCGGCCGAGGATTGTTTCGCCAGCGTGTTTCGCGACGGCGGTTATCTCGGCGTCAGTCAGAACCTGGAGAAGACCGTCGCGGGCATCGCCGCACTGTCGCCGTCCGACGCGCAAGCGTGGCGCGATCTCGTCGCGCGCTTCGCGCTCGACGCCCCGCACATTTTCGCGCTGCTGGGTTCGCCCATGCCTTCGCTCGAATCGGCCAAGGCGGTCTGGAAAGCCTGGCGGGAAAGAGGCTCGAACTGGCTCTTTGAAACGTTGCGCCTGCTGCTGGCGACGCCGCGCGACTTTCTCGACGCGCGTTTCTCGCATCCCAAGGTCAAGGCGATGATGGCGGCCTGGGGCCTGCACCTCGATTTCGCCCCCGACGTCGCCGGCGGCGCGTTGTTCCCCTATCTCGAATGCATGGCGAACCAGAGCTTCGGCATGGTGATCGGCAAGGGCGGCGCGGATACGATAATCGCCGCGATGACAGGGGCGCTAAAAGCCCGGGGCGGCGAACTGATTCTCGGCGCGCCTGTCGCGCGCATCGAACTCGACTCGGGCCGCGCGACGGCGGTGACTCTCGCGGACGGGCGTCGGTTGGAGGCCCGCCGAGCGGTCATCGCCAACGCGCATCCCAAGCTTGTCTTCGGCGAACTCGTCGCCTCCGACGCCTCGCGAAAAAGCTTCGAGCGCGGCATCGCCGCCTTCCGGGCCGGGCCGGGCACGATGATGATCCATCTCGCGCTCGACGATTTGCCGGATTGGCGCGCCGGCGCCGCGCTGCGTCGCTTCGCCTATGTGCATATCGCGCCGGATCTCGAAATGATGTCGCGCGTCTATGCCGAGGCGTCGGCCGGCTTGCTTCCGACCGAGCCGGCGTTGGTGGTCGGCCAACCCACGGCCATCGACCCCTCGCGCGCGCCTGACGGCAAGCACGTGCTTTGGGTGCAGGTCCGCGTTCTGCCCGCCGACATCCGCGGCGACGCCAAAGGCGAGATTGCGGCGACCTCCTGGGACGAGGCCAAGGAATCCTATGCGGAACGCGCGCTCGACATTCTCGAAACCTATGCCCCAGGGTTGCGCGCGCGCATCCTCGGGCGGGCGGTCTTCTCGCCGCTGGATCTCGAACGCGGAAATCCCAATCTCATCGGCGGCGACAACCTCTCGGGCAGTCACCATCTCGATCAGAATTTTTTCCTGCGCCCGGTCCCCGGCTACTCGCGCTATCGCACGCCGGTGAAGGGCCTCTATCTGTGCGGCGCGTCGACCTGGCCGGGCGCGGGCGTCGGCGCCGGCTCCGGCTTTATGCTCGCCAAGATGTTGGCGGGGTGAGGCCGAGCGCGCCTCGCGGCCCGTCCGAATGTGGCCTGTTTCTTTGACATCTAAAGCATCCCTGGATATAGCGTGGGACGCCCGTCTCCATCTCGGTCAGGTTCCGTGAGCGACAATTCCCTCGATCCTCGGACGCCGACGGTCGATCTCGAAGTTATCGTTCAAGGCGCGCGGCAAGGCCAGAAGCCACAACTGCGGTTGTGGCTGCGCATGTTGTCGATCACCAAGATGATTTCGCAAGAAATTCGTCGGCGGTTGCGGGTCGAGTTCCAGGCGACCCTGCCGCAATTCGACCTTTTGGCGCAGCTCTACCGCGAGCGAGACGGCCTGCGACTCGGCGAATTGTCCCGCCGGACGATGGTCACGAACGGCAATATCACGGGCCTCGCCGATCGACTCGAGGCGGACGGGCTCATCGTACGTGAGAACTTGGACGGGGACCGCCGCGTCACGGTCGCCAAGTTGACCAAACGCGGCCGAGATATCTTCGCGGACATGGCCAGGGCGCACGAGGGCTGGCTGCGCGAGCTCATGGGCGACGTCGATGACGACACGCTCGCGACGGCGTTGAAGCAGCTCGCGACGGTCAAGCGCTCGGTAAGCCGGCGCCTCGTCGAGACAGATGATTGACTATCGACGGCGGCGCACGGCCTGGGGCGCGCGCGCGGGCGCGTCCAACAGGGCGGACTGATTGCGCTTGAGGCCATTGGACTTCAATGTCGTCAGTCCGTCCCGCAGCGGCGCTTGATACGCTTCGGGGGCCCGGGCGCCGTGCTCGACGCCGCGCATCGTCTCCAAATGCCGCGATAGCAGCTCCCGCGGCAGCGAAGCGATGGCGACGCCGACGTCGAATTCCACCGCCAGGGCCTGTTCGCCCGCTACGGCCTCGCATTGCTCTTGCGGCGCATCGCGTCTTCCGGCTTGACGAAATGCTTCAAGTCAATATATTTTAATGTTCAAGCTTTTTGGCGTTCGTCGTTCGGCGCACGAGGGAGAGACGGTATGCGAATCGTCTGTATCGGTGGAGGCCCGGCTGGACTTTATTTCGGCCTGCTGATGAAGCGCCGCCACCCCGAACATTCCGTCACGGTGGTCGAGCGCAACAAGCCCTATGACACGTTCGGCTGGGGGATCGTCTTCTCCGACGCGATGATGGAGGCGATGCGCGCGGCCGATCCCGAAGGCGCCGCCGAGATCGCCGACGCCTTCAACCACTGGGACGACATCGAGCTGGTCTTCAAGGGCAAGCGCCAGCGCACCACCGGCCATGGCTTCATCGGCATCGGCCGCAAGCAAATGCTCAACATTCTGCAGCGCCGTTGCGAGGCGCTCGGCGTCGAACTCGTATTTGAGCGCGAGGTCGATTCCGATCTCGAGTTTCCCGACGCCGATCTGATCATCGCCTCGGACGGCGTCTTTTCCAAAATCAGAGACCGTTACGCCGACACGTTCAAACCGGACATCGTCGTTCGGCCCAACCGGTACATTTGGCTCGGCACCAAGAAGCCGTTCGACGCCTTCACCTTCGATTTTCGCAAAACCGAGCACGGTTGGTTTCAGGCGCATATCTACAAGTTCGATCGCGACACCTCGACCTTCATCGTCGAGACGACGGAAGAGGCGTTCGCCGCGCATGGCCTCGGCGAGCTCGACCAGCAGGGGTCGATCGATTTCTGTCAGAAGCTATTCGCCGAGACGCTGGACGGCGCCAAATTGATGACCAACGCGCGCCATTTGCGCGGCTCGGCTTGGCTCAATTTCAACCGGCTGATCTGCGGCTCGTGGAGCTGCTTCAACGGCAAGTCGCATGTCGTGCTGATGGGCGACGCCGCCCATACCGCGCATTTCGCCATCGGCTCGGGAACGAAGCTCGCCTTCGACGATGCGATCGAACTGGCGAACCAGTTCGACAAGCACGGCCACGGCCGCGAGCGGCTCTCCACGGTTCTGGCGGCCTACGAGGACGTTCGCCGCATCGACGTCGCGCGCATCCAGAACGCCGCGCGCAACGCGATGGAGTGGTTCGAAGTGGTCGGGCAGCGTTACGCCGACACGATGGAGCCGGAGCAATTCTTCTATTCCATGCTGACGCGCTCGCAGCGCATCAGCCACGAGAACCTGCGCCTACGCGATCCGGTCTGGCTCGAAGGCTACGAGCGCTGGTTCGCGCGCCGCGCCGGCGTCGCGGTGAAGGACGGCGCGCGGGCGACGCCGCCGATGCTGACGCCCTATCGCGCGCGCGGCGTCACCCTCGCGGATCGCATCGTCGTCTCGCCGATGGCGATGTATTCGGCCAAGGACGGCCTCCTCGGCGACTTCCATCTCGCTCATCTGGGCGCGCGCGCGATGGGCGGCGCGAGCCTCGTCTTCGCCGAAATGACCTGCGTCTCGCCCGACGCGCGGATCACCCCTGGCTGCCTCGGTCTGTGGAACGACGCGCAGCAGGCGCAATGGAAGCGCCTCGTCGATCTCATTCACAGCGTCGGGCACGCCAAGGCGGGCGTACAGATCGGTCACGCCGGACGCAAGGGCGCGACCAAACTGGCTTGGGAAGGCATCGACCAGCCGCTGGAGAGCGGGGCATGGCCGCTGATCTCGGCTTCGGCCGTCCCCTACCTCGAACATAGCCAGGTTCCGCGTGCGATGACCCGTGCGGACATGGACCGCGTGCGCGAAGATTTCGTCGCCGCGACGCGCCGCGCCGCCGCCGCCGGCGTCGATTGGCTCGAACTGCACTGCGCCCACGGCTACCTGCTCTCGAGTTTCCTCTCGCCGCTGACCAACACGCGCGAGGACGAATACGGCGGCGATCACGAGAGCCGCGCCCGCTATCCGCTCGAAGTCTTCGGCGCGGTCCGCGCGGCTTGGCCCGCCGATCGGCCGATGTCGGTGCGCCTCTCCTGTCACGACTGGACGCCGGGCGGCAATATGCCTGACGACGCCGCGATCTTCGCCGCGATGTTCAAGGCCGCCGGAGCGGACGTCATCGACTGTTCGTCGGGTCAGGTGTCGAAGGCCGAGCAGCCGGTCTATGGCCGCCTGTTCCAGACGCCGTTTTCCGATCAGATCCGCAACGAGGTCCGTGTCGATACGATCGCCGTTGGCGCGATCTCGGAGGCCGACCACGCCAATTCGATCATCGCCGCCGGCCGCGCGGACCTCTGCGCCATCGCGCGGCCGCATCTGGCCGATCCCGCCTGGACGCTGCACGAGGCCGCGCGGATCGGCGTGACGGAGATCGCCTGGCCGAAGCAATATGCTTCCGCAAAGGCGCAGTACGAGGCCAATCTGGCGCGCGCGGCCGCGATTCCCGCAGGTGCGAAATGAACCCCGCCGCGGTGCTCGCAGGCCGACACGCGCTGGTCACCGGCGCGGGGAGCGGCATTGGCGCGGCGATTGCGCGGGCGCTTGTCGACGCGGGCGCGCGCGTCAGCCTCGCCGGCCGTCGCCGCGCGCCTCTCGCCGAACTGGCGACGGCGCTGCCCGCGGGCGCGGCGCTGGCCGTCGACGGCTTCGACGTGACCGACGAAGCGGCGATCGCGCGCGGCCTGGAGAGCGCGCGCGCCGAATTCGGCCCCCTCTCGATTCTCGTGAACAACGCGGGCGAGGCGCCGAGCGCGTCTTTCGAGAAGACGGATAGGGCGCTTTGGTCGCATGTGCTCGCCGTCGACCTCACCGGCGTCTACCAGGTGACGCACGCGGCTTTGCCGGATTTGAAGCGCCACGGCGCCGGCGCGAGGATTATCAACGTCGCCTCGACGGCGGGCCTGACCGGCTATCCCTATGTCGCCGCCTATTGCGCAGCCAAACATGGCGTCGTCGGCCTCACGCGCGCGCTGGCGCTGGAACTGGCGCGCAGCGGCGTCACCGTCAACTCGGTCTGTCCGGGGTTTACCGAAACGCCGTTGATCGACAGAGTGGTCGAGACCATCGTCGCCAAGACGGGCCGCGCGAGCGAGGCGGCGCGGGCGGAACTGGCCAAGGCCAATCCGCAGGGACGCATGGTGAAGCCGGAGGAGGTCGCGGACGCCGTGCTTTGGCTTGCCTCGCCTGGGGCCGCCTCGATAAACGGACAGGCGATCGTGGTCGCGGGCGGGGAGGTCATGGCGGGATGAGCCAAGAGATCTCGGCGACGCAAGCCGCGCGGCGGCCGTTCAAGGATTGCGCGGCGCCTCCGCCGCGAGGCGAGCGCGGACGGCTGGGCCGTGACCTTGCGGCTCAACCGACCCGAGCGCAAGAATCCGCTCACGTCCGACAGCGACGCCGAGCTGCGCGATCTCTTTCGCCATCTCTCGAACCTCGCGGTCGTCAAAACCTGCGAGGGCGCGCGATCACCGGCATCCAGGCATTCGCGACTTGAAGCGAATCGCGGTTTTTTCTCGCGGCGCGAGGGCGCCGATTTCTAGGAGAGACTCGAATGCATAAAACGTTGCAGCCCGAGGGATGGGCGAAACCGCTCGGCTACGCCAATGGCGTCGCGGCGCGCGGCCGCATGATATTCGTCGCCGGTCAGGTCGGCTGGAACAAGGACTCGGCGTTCGAATCGGACGATCTCGTCGCGCAGATCCGCCAGGCCTTGCGCAATATCGTCGCCGTGCTCGAATGCGATGGCGCGCGGCCCGAGCACGTGACCAACATGACGTGGTTCCTCGGGGACAAGCGCGAGTATAACGCCAGGCTCAAGGAGATCGGCGGCGTCTATCGCGAAGTGATCGGACGGCATTTCCCCGCGATGACCGCGGTGCAGGTCGCGGGCTACGTCGAGGATGGCGCCAAGGTCGAAATCCAGGCGATCGCCGTCGTGCCGGATTAGAGGTTCGCGCGATGATCGGGAGACATCGGATCGCCGTTGCTTCCTCGACGCCGCGCGTCGCCCACGCCTCACCCGCTTTCGTCCGCGCGGTTCCGCGGGGAGCGCAACGCCGCGCGTTGGACTTTGCCTGTGCTCGTCAAGGGAAGTCGCGCGAGAAATTCGATGGCGCGCGGGTATTTATAGGGCGCGAGGACGCCCTTCACATGCTCCTGAAGCGCCTGCGCCAAATCGGGGCCGGCCCGCGCGAGATCGACGGGCACGACGAAGGCCTTGACGATCATGCCGCGCGCCGCGTCGGGAACGCCGACCACCGCGCAGGCGGCGATGCCGGGATGCTCCAGCAGCACGCCCTCGATCTCGGCGCCGGAAATATTATAGCCCGAGGAGACGATGATGTCGTCGGCGCGCGCGTGATACCACAGCACGCCCTGCTCATCCCTGAGGAACGCGTCGCCGGTGAGGTTCCAGCCGTCGACGACATAGGTGCGTTGCTGCTCCAAATCGTCGAGATAGCGGCAACCCGTCGGTCCGCGCACCGCGAGGCGACCGACGACGCCGGGGGCCACGGGCCGCATCGCCTCGTCGACGATCTCGACGCGATAGCCGGGCAGCGCCTCGCCGAGCGACCCTGGCTTCGCGTTCCGCGCGGGCGCGGCCACAAAAGCGTGCAACATTTCCGTCGAGCCGAGCAGATTGCGAATTTCGAGGCCGGTCTTCTCGCGCCAGGCTTCGACCACGGACGCCGGGAGATGCTCGCCCGAGGAACAACAAGTTCTCAGAGCGGCGATGTCTTCCGGCCGCAACAACGGCAGAACGGTGCGATAGAGCGTCGGCCCGATCATCAGCGTCGTGATGGGAAGATCTCGCAGGCAATCCACCAGGATTTCCGCCGTGCAACGATCCAGCAGCAGCGTCGAGGCGCCGCGCCGGATCGGGAACAGAAGCAAGGAACCGAGCCCATAGGTGAATCCGAGCGGCGCCGCCCCAACGAAAATGTCAGTTGGCCGCGAGTGCAGGACGTGCTCGGGCAGACAATCGCAAATCGCCAGCAGGTCGCGATGGAAGTGCATCGTCGCCTTCGGTTTGCCCGTCGTGCCGGAGGTGAAGGCGATCAGCGCGACGTCGTCATGCGAGGGAACAAAATTTTCGAACGCGTCCGCGCGCCGGGCCATCACGGCCTCCAGACCGTCGGGCGCCCGCGAATGGAAATAGCCGATTCGGCGCAGCGATGGGCTTTGCGACCGCGAAAGCTCCAACTCCTCCGCCAGGCGTTCGTCGCAGAGCGCGAATTGCACGGCGGCCCGATTGGCGATCTCGGTCAATTCGCGCGCTCGCAAGAGCGGCATCGTCGTGACCGCGATTCCGCCGGCCTTGAGCACGCCGAACCAGCAGGCCGCGAGCATCGGCGTATTGGCGCCGCGCAGCAGCACGCGATTGCCGGGCGCGAGGCCGTAATCCCGGGTCAATACGGCGGCGATGCGGTTCGCCTCGGTGAGAAGTTTCGCATAAGTCCAGGTCGTATTCCGCGTGCGCAGGCAAGGCCTCGCGCCGTGGCGCATCGTCGCGTCGTCGAGAATTTCCACTGCGGCGTTGACGCGTCGGGGGAAGCGACCCAGAGCCTCGGGGATTTCCAGCACAGGCCAAAGCGACGGCGGCGGCAGATGGTCGCGCGCGAAAGTGTCGCGATAGGCGCTGGGATCGAGCGCGGGATTCATGCGTGCGGCCTCGTCATGCGATGCTTGCGTCGGGGCTCGGCCAGGGTAGCACGACACGGGCTTCGCGAGGCCTCGCGCCCGGCTTTCTTGTAACCGCGTTCGAACTTCGAGGTCGATTCATGTGGCGTCCCCCGGAACGAATTCGCTTTCAGAGCGGCCACGGACGTGCGCCGACGCGCGAGGAGGCCGCCAAGTCCCGGTTGTTTTCGCCGGTGAAGATCGGCCCGATCGAACTCGCTCAGCGCACCTGGGTTCCCGCCATGGTGCCCTGGCGCGCGACGGACGAGGGCTTCGTCTCGGACGATGTCATCGATTGGTATGAACGACTTGCGCGCGGCCGCCCGGGCGCGATCGTCGTCGAAGCCACCGGCATTCGCGACATTCTGAGCGGCCCGCTCTTGCGCATAGGCCATGATCGCTTCCTGCCGGGCTTGAAGCGGCTCGTCGAAGCGATCCAGCGCGCAAGCGGCGGGCACACGAAAGCGCTCATCCAGATCATCGATTTCCTCGCCATTCGCCGCAGGCCCGATCCGCGAAAATATTTCGGGCGTTTCCTGCGAATCACCCCCGAACATCGTCGCGCGGTCGAGGCCGAGGATCTGCCGGAGGCGGAAGCGCGCGCGCGGCTCGCCTCGCTCTCCGAGGCGGAATGGGAGCGCATGCTCAGCCCGCGCGAATGGGAAACGTTGTGTTACGGCTATCGCGAACGCGTCACCGACGTCGATCTGCCGCACATCAGCGAGCTGCCGCGGACGCTGCCGCCGCTGTTCGCGCAAGCCGCGCGGCGCGCCGAAGCGGCTGGCTTCGCGGGCGTCGAACTGCACTACGCGCATGCCTATACGATGGCCTCGTTTCTGTCGCGGACCAACCGCCGCGAGGACGGTTATGGCGGCTCGGTCGAAGGGCGTTTGCGGCTTCCGCTAGAAGTCTATTCCGCCGTTCGCGCCAGAGTCGGCGCCGGCTTTCTCGTGGGTTGCCGCTTTCTCGCCGAGGAATGCATCGCGGGCGGTAGCGAGCTCGACGATACGACGCGCTTCGGCGTCGCCTTCGCAAAGGCGGGCATGGATTTTCTCTCGACCTCGCGGGGCGGCAAGTTCGACGACGCCGCACGGCCGGGAATCGACTCGGCCGCCTATCCCTATACCGGGCCGAGCGGTTACGAGTGCATGCCGCAATTCATCTCCGATGCGCGCGGCCCGTTCGGTCGCAACGCCGCGCCGACCAAGGCGATTCGCGACGCGGTCCGCGCGGCGGGCTTCGCCACGCCCATCGTCTGCGCAGGCGGAGTGCACAATTTCGAACTCGCGGAAGGCCTCCTCTCCGACGGCGTTTGCGATATCGTCGGCGCGGCCCGTCAATCGCTCGCCGATCCCGATTGGGCCCTGAAGATCTCGCTGGGACGCGGCCCTGAGGTGCGCACCTGCGAGTTCACCAATTATTGCGAGGGTCTCGACCAGAAGCACAAGTCCGTCACCTGCCAGCTATGGGACAAGGAAGGGCTCGACCAGCCCGGCGTCGCGCGCTCCAGGGACGGCAAGCGGCGGCTGACGGCGCCAGATTGGCCTCACCCCGCCGACGCGAGCTGACCTCAGAGTTCGCAGCGCACCTGCCAGAGTTCGGGAAACAGAACGACTTCCAGCATCCGCTGGAGATAAGCCGCGCACGAGCCGCCGCCCAACGCGGGGGATATTGCTCCGCGCCTTCGATATGGCGACTATTCGAATAAGCGTCGTCCCGGTCCGCGACCATCGTCAAGTCCACCTCTCGTGGCTCGCTTCTCGTGCGCTTTTCGCTGTGCCAACCCATCGGCGATATCCATTCGATCCCGAGAGGTTTATGCTTAAAGGATGCCGCGGGCCGCGATATGTTATGCACATACGATCGTTGCAGGCGCGAGCTAAAGTGGGGAAACGGAATGTTGGGGCCATCGGGTCACGTCGACACGTTCGCACGCGATAATCTTCCGCCCATCGATCAATGGCCCGATCTCGCGCTCGGCGATTTTCAATACCCGGAATGGCTGAACGCCGCCGTCGAATTGACCGATCGGATGGTCGAGCGGGGATTTGGCGATCATGTCGCGCTGATTGGCCACGGCCGACGGCGCACCTACAAGGAGCTCACGGACTGGACCAACCGCATTGCGCATTCGCTCGTCGAGGACTACGGCGTCAAACCGGGACATCGCGTGCTGATCCGCTCCGCCAACAATCCAGCGATGGTGGCGTGCTGGTTGGCCGCAACCAAGGCGGGCGCGGTCGTCGTCAACACCATGCCGATGCTGCGCGCGAGCGAACTCGGCCAGATCGTCGACAAGGCCGAGATCGCGCTCGCCCTCTGCGACACGCGCCTGATGGACGAAATGGTGGCTTGCGCCAAGGCGAGCGCGCATCTGAAGAAAGTCATCGGCTTCGACGGCACCGCCAATCACGACGCCGAGCTCGATCGCATCGCCTTGAGCAAGCCGGTAAAGTTCGCGGCGGCGAAGACGGGCCGCGACGACGTCGCCCTGCTCGGTTTCACCTCCGGGACGACGGGCGCGCCGAAGGCGACGGCGCATTTCCATCGGGATCTCCTGATCGTCGCCGACAGCTATGCTCATGAGGTGCTCAGCGTCACCCCAGAGGACGTCTTCGTCGGCTCGCCGCCGCTCGCATTCACTTTCGGCCTCGGCGGGCTCGCGATCTTTCCCTTGCGCTTTGGCGCCGCCGCCGCCCTGCTGGAGCAGGCCTCCCCAGCCAACCTGACCGAAATCATCCAGACCTACAGAGCGACCATCTGCTTCACCGCGCCGACCGCTTATCGCGCCATGCTGGCGGCGATGGACGCGGGCGCCGACCTCTCCTCCTTGCGGGCCGCGGTTTCGGCAGGCGAAACGCTGCCGGCGCCTGTTTATCAGGCCTGGATCGAGAAGACCGGCAAGCCGATGCTCGACGGCATCGGCGCGACGGAAATGCTGCATATTTTCATCTCCAATCGCTTCGGCGATTCCCGGCCCGGCTGCACGGGCAAGCCGGTCGCCGGCTATGAGGCGCGCGTGGTGGACGCCGACATGCGCGAGCTGCCGCGCGGAACGGTTGGGCGTCTCGCCGTCCGCGGCCCGACCGGCTGCCGCTATCTCGCCGACGAGCGCCAGCGCGCCTACGTCCGCGACGGCTGGAATCTGACCGGCGATTCCTTCGCCCAGGACGCGGAGGGCTACTTTCATTTTGCTGCGCGCAACGACGACATGATCATTTCGGCCGGCTACAATATCGCGGGACCGGAGGTCGAGGCGGCGCTGCTGTCTCATCCCGCGGTGAGGGAATGCGCGGTAATCGGCCGGGCCGATGAGGCGCGCGGCGAAATCGTGGAGGCGCATGTCGTGCTGAAGGAGGGCGCCGAGGGCGACGAGGCGATGGTCAAGAGCTTGCAAGACCACGTCAAGGCGGCCATCGCGCCCTATAAGTATCCGCGCGCGATCGTCTTCACCGACGCGTTGCCCAAGACCCAGACTGGGAAGATTCAACGCTTCCGCCTGAAGGCCGAGGGTCCGAAATGACCGATTGCGCGGCGGCGAAAGCCATTTTTTGTGTTTCGGCGCGGCGTTTGACCCACCAATCGGCGTCCAACACGGACCCGTCCCTTGCTTTGTAAAGCATTATAGTTGTTCTTGATTCAGACGCCTGACTGGGTCAACGTTGGACGCCGAAACGGGTCGATATTCGAAGCCGAAACACAGTATAGGCGTAGGCGTGCTGGGAAATGCGCGCGAACGTGACCGTTTTTCCCTTGAGGTCCGCCTGCGAGGCGAATGTCTTGATCGTCGACATGGGGCAATTCCTTTCGCGTTACTCTTGATTTCGCTTTACATTCCAAGATAGGCGCGCCGCACTTCGTCATTGGCGAGAAGTTCGGCGCCCGGCCCCTCGATCGTGACCCGGCCCGTTTCCAGCACATAGGCGCGGTCGGCGATCGCGAGGGCGGCGCGGGCGTTCTGTTCGACCATCAGAATGGTCATGCCCGCTTTCTTGAGCATCTTCACGATGCGGAAGATTTCCTCGACGATGAGCGGCGCCAGCCCCATCGAGGGCTCGTCGAGCAGCAGCAATTTCGGCTTGCTCATCATCGCCCGGCCGAGCGCGAGCATCTGTTGCTGGCCGCCCGAGAGCGTCCCGGCGGGCTGGCTGCGCCGCTCGCGCAGGATCGGAAAGAGATCGTAGACCTCGGCGAGGCTTTCGCGACTCTCGCGGGCCGGACGGGTGTAGGCGCCGAGCGTCAAATTGTCCTCGATCGACATCGGCGCGAAAACCTGCCTGCCTTCCGGCGATTGCGCGATCCCCGAGCGCACGCGCGCGTCGGATCGCGCGCGCGTGATGTCGTCGCCGGCGAAGCGGATTGCGCCGGCGGCGGCCGGCTGAACGCCGGAGATGCAGCGAAGCAGCGTGGTCTTGCCCGCGCCGTTGGCGCCCACGAGCGCGACCAGTTCGCCGACGCCGACCTTCAAGTCGACGCCGCGCAGCGCCTCGATCCGGCCGTAGCGGCACTTCAGCCCGGACACTTCGAGCAGCGTCCCGACGGCGTCGGCGCCGGTCCTCGGCAGGCGCCGCACGACCGTCTCGGAGTGACCGCCGGCGCCTTCGGGCGCTGGAAGAAGCTGCGTGATGCGCGCGCGCAACAGCGCGACATCGCCCTCGGCGTGGGGATCGCCGAGCGGATCGACATGCGCCGCGAAGCCGGCGTCGACCTTCGCCCAATCCTCGGCCGCCAGCGCGCGTCGCGCCAGCGGGAAGGCGACCTCCTCTTCGATGCGCATGTGCTCGCAAAGCGCTGCGCGAAAGCTCGCGATCTCCTCGACCAGACCCGCAATCCCGGTCCGGTCCGTGGTCTGGGTCGTCACGGCGAGGTCGTGAATGCAGGTCACCTGGGCCGGGGTGACCTCGTGCTCGTGATCGAGCCGGTCGAGCATTTCGCCGGATTCGTTCGAGCGGCGACGGATCTGCGCGAACAGCAGTTCGCTTTCCTTCGGGTGATGGAAGCGCTCGGGGAATGCGTGGAGATAGTCGGCGATCAGGGCGACCGTATGCAAGTCGTCGCCCGTCGGGGCGACCGACAACCGCTGCGCGAGGACGCCGAGCGCGTTCGCCACTTGCAGCATGTTGCGATGTTCGGCCTCGATGATGGCGAGCGCGCGCATGGCCTCACTCCCCCGCGCTTTCGGCGCCGAGATAGGCGGCGATCACTTCGGGATTCCGGCGAACCTCGTCAGGCGTCCCCTCGGCGAGCTTCTTGCCGTAATCGAGCACGATGACGTGCTGGGAGACGTTCATCACCAGCTTCATGTCGTGTTCGACGAGCACGATGGTCATGCCGCGCCGGCCGAGTTCGCCGATGAGATCCTCGATTTCATGGGTCTCGGTGTGATTGAGGCCGGCGGCCGGTTCGTCGAGGAACAGAAGCTTCGGCTCGGCGGCGAGCGCTCTGGCGATCTCGAGCCGCTTCAAAGCGCCATAGGGCATCGACCGGGCTTCGGCGGCGACATAGGCGCCGCAGCCGACGAAGGCGAGCAGGTCGGCCGCCTCTTCGCGCGTCGCGCGATCCCTCGCGGCGAGGCCGGGCCAGCGCGCCATTGCGGCCAGCAGGCTCGAATTGAGGCGCAAATGCGCGCCGATCATGACGTTCTCGATCGCCGAAAGGTTCATCGACACCTGAAGGTTCTGGAAGGTGCGCGAGACGCCGCGGCGCGCCAGACTTTCCGGCGCCAGCCCGGCGACCTCCTCGCCGCGCAGGCGGATCGATCCGGAGCTCGGCGCGTAGACGCCGGTGATCAGATTGAACAGCGTGGTCTTGCCGGCGCCGTTGGGCCCGATCACCGCATGGATCGCGCCTTCGGCGACGTCGAAACTGACCTGCGAGACGGCGGCGACGCCGCCGAAGCTCTTGGTGAGATTCTCGACCCGCAACATGGTCAAGATTCCTTTCGCCGAAGCCACGCGCCCAGGCTCGGCGCGATGCCGCGCGGCAGGAAGATCATCGTCGCCACGAGGATCGCGCCAAACGCGATCGTCTCGTAGCCCTCGAAACGTGCGAGCAGTTCCGGGGCCAGCGAGAGCATCGCCGCGCCCAGAACGGAGCCCCAGATCGACGCCATCCCGCCGACGACCACCATGGTCACCAACTGGACCGATTTGGGAAAGGAGGCGAGACCTGGCGTGATGAATCCCTCGTAATGGGCGTAGAGCGAGCCCATGATCGCCGCCGCCGTCGCCGAGAGCACGAACACGCGGGTCTTGAATGCGCTCGCATCGACGCCGACGGCCCTGGCGGCGGTCTGCGATCCATGGAGCGCGCGCAACGCGCGGCCGGCGGGACTGTCGATGAGGTTGCCGGCCAGGACGATCGCGGCGACGAGCGTCGCCGCGAAAACCCAGTACCAGGCTTTCTCGCCCACGACGCGCCAACCGAGAAACGAAAAGTCGGGAACCGACATTCCGTCGGGTCCGCCGGTCAGGCCGACCTCGTTGCTCAGCGCGATCGACGCGATGACGCCGAGCCCGAGGGTCGCCATCGCGAGATAGTGCCCCTCGAGGCGCAGAATCACGCGCGCCACGACATAGGCGAGCGCGCCGACCAGCGCCGCGCTGGCGATGAGCGCCGCGCCCGGAGGCCAGTTGAACTCTCCCACCAGAATCGCCGAGCCATAAGCGCCCAGACCGAAGAACGCGGCATGGCCGAGGCTGATCTGACCGGTGTAGCCGATCAACAAGTTGAGCGCGATCGCGAGCGTCGCATTGATCGCGATGCGGATCGCGACGTCGAAGTAATAGGCGTTGGGCAGGATCAGGGGCAGAAAGACGAGCGCCGCGGCGAAAAGCAGCGTCGGCGCGCGGGCGGAGGCCCAGAGCGAGGCGCGGGACGAGGCGGGCGGCGTTCGCGGCGGGGCCTCGGTCATGAAGGCGCTCAGACTCGGCTGCTGGACGCGGCCCCGAACATTCCGCTCGGGCGAACCAGCAGAATGACGAGCACGATCACGAAAGCCGCGGCGTCCTTGTAGGCCGAGGAGAGATAACCCGCCGTCAGGCTTTCCAGCAGCCCGAGCGCGACGCCGCCGGCCACCGCGCCGACGCCCGACCCGAGCCCGCCGATGGTCGCGGCGACGAATCCCTTCAGTCCGAGCATCACGCCCGCGTCATAAGACGTGTTGGCGATCGGCGCGATCAGAATGCCGCCGATCGCGCCGAGCGCGGCCGACAGGACGAAGCTCACCGACAGGACGCGGCGCGTGTCGACGCCGACGAGTTGCGCGGCGAGGCGATTGTGCGCGGTGGCGAGGATGCCCTTGCCCAGGCGCGTGCGCTCGAAAAACAGCGCGAGCCCCGCCACCACGACAAGCGTCGTCGCCACGACCCACAGGCTCTGCGGCAGAATCGTCGCTCCGGCCAGGACGATCGGCTTGTCGCCGGAGAACGGCGGCAGCGCGTGGCCGCCCTTGCCCATCGTCACCTCCACCCCGCCGCGCAGGACCATCGAAACGCCGATGGTGATGATGATGAGCGTGGTGACGTCGGCCCCGCGCGCCGGCTCGACCGCGGTCTTGGCCACGATCAGGCCGATCGCCGCGACCACGATTACCGCGGCGACGACCGCCAGCGCCAAAGGCGCCCCGAGCGCGACGAGAAACGCCGCGATCATGCCCCCGAGCATGATGAATTCGCCCTGCGCGAAATTGATGACGCCCGAGGCGTTGTAGATAATCGAGAACCCGAGCGCCGCGAGCGCGTAGGTCGCGCCGACAGTGACGCCGGCAAAGATCGATTGGAGGAATTGCGACACGGCCCGGCTTTCGTCGTCACAGAAAATTCGTGCGAGGATCGGGGCGAGTTCGCCCCGATCCTCGGCGCGCCGTCACGGGACCAACTTCCATTTCCCGTCGTGAATCTCGATCATGCGGAAGGCCGAAGCGCTGAGCCCGAGATGATCCTCGGGCGACATCGTGACGAGGCCGCCCGTTCCGGTGAAGCCGGCCGTCTTTTCGATCTCGTCGCGCACTTTGGCCTTGTCGACCGACCCCGCGCGCTCGACCGCCGCCTTCCAAATGAAGAACGCGTCGCGCGCATGGCCGCCGAAGGTCGAGATGTCGGAGCCCGTCTTGAGCGTGTAGAGCGCGACATAATCCTTCTCGATCGCTTTCTGCGGATCGGAATCGGCGAGCTGGTCCGGTACGAGAATCGCCGCCGCGGGCAAGCGCTCGCCTTCGGCGGCTTCGCCCGCCAGCCGGATGAATTCCTGGCTGGCGACGCCGTGTGTCTGATAGACGGGCAGCTTGATGCCGAGCTGGGCGATGTTCTTGGCGACGACCGCCGGTCCCTGGCCGAGGCCGAAGACGAAGATCGCCTGCACGCCGTCGATCGCTCGTATCTTGGCGAGCTGGGCGGTCACGTCGGTGTCCTTGGGACCGTAGGTCTCGTCCGCCACGATCTCGACTCCGGCCTTCGGCGCCGCCGCGAGCGTCTCCTTGCGGCCGGACTGGCCGAAACCGGAGGTCTCGGACAAAAGCGCGATTTTCGTCAGGCCGCGCTTCTTGGCGTCGGCGAACACGCGCTCGGCGGCCATGCGGTCGTTGTGCGCGACCTTGAACATCCATTTTTTCACCGGTTCGACGATCACGACGCCGCCGCCGAGGGAAATGAACGGAATTTCCGCCCGTTCGACCAGCGGATACATGCCCATCGTGGCGCCGGTCGTCGTGCCGCCGATCAGCACGTCGACATGATCGTCCTCGATCAGCCGCTTGGTGAAGCTGTTGGCGCGGGCCGCTTCCGAACCATCGTCATAGGAGACGAGTTCGATTTGGCGGCCGAGAAGCCCGCCCTCGGCATTGGTCTTGTCGACATAAATCTGCAACGTCTTCAACTCGGGCTCGCCGAGGAACGCCGCGGGCCCGGTCACCGAAAGCACCGCGCCGATCTTGATTGGATCCGCCGCCAGGGCGCACGAGCCCGCGGCGGCCAAGGCGAGAGCGGCGAGCGTCGCTCGAAACAAGCTTCTCATGCGTTTCCTCTCCATCGATTATTCATTGGCGGCCGGTCGGCGGCGCACGACGAATTATGTAACATGTATCTTCACTGCTGTCCGGTTAACTGAAGGCACGAAGCGCTAAAAGCCAGAGTTTACGCGGGCTTGCGGTCGAAAATGGACGGTGTCGACTTGAACTGGATGGCTCGCCTACGACCATTCGCGTTGGATGCGATGGGCGTTTCTAAGCCTTTGCGACTTTCGCGGCTTTCGCCGCAACCCTCGCCCGCAGTTTCTCGACTTCGACGACGAAGCGCGTGTGGGTCCCACGGCTTATCTCCTCGACGGAGTCTTTGGCCAGCAGATCGAATGTGACGAGACGGCCCTCGATCTTGCTGACGGCGACCGTGAGGTCGACGTGCATGCCGCGCAGCGTCGCGCCCCCGTGGGATATGCTGATCCCAGTCCCCACCGAGTCCTCGCCAGGGTCCGTATGGGCGAGCAGGAACTCGCGGCAGGCGATTTCGAAATCGCGCACGAGTTCCGGAGTGGCGTAAACGCGCAGCGTCTCGCCGAGAAAGTCAATTGTGCGCGGGGTGTCGATCTCTATGCGCCGCGTCGCCGACAAGCCGACGATCAAGGTGTTCTTCATAATGGTCTCCTCTGTGAATGGGGAACATCGCCAATTGAAAGTGAGCCGCCGATCAAATGCCCAGGTAGGCTTCGCGAACTCGCTCGTTGTCCAGCAGTTCCTTGCCGCCGCCCGACAGAACGATCTCGCCGGTTTCGATGACGTAGGCCCGGTCCGCGATCGCAAGCGCGGCGTGCGCGTTCTGCGCGACCAACAGAATTGTCATCGCCTGCTTGCGCAATTCGGCGATGGCGTCGAAGATCTCTTCGACGAGAAGCGGCGCAAGCCCCATCGACGGCTCGTCGAGCGGCAACAGCCGCGGGCGCGTAGGAGGCGCCCACGGTAGCGCCCGAAGACATGACTTGCAGGAATTGCGAGATCATCGCTTTGCCTCGACTGCAGGAGCGGCGCGCCGTCCGCAGCCTCGACTCATTTCGGACGGTTGTCGATCACGCGCTTCGCCTTGCCGACAAGCGTGCGCTCGATCTTCCCGGGCTCGAGCACGTCAACCCTAGCGCTTATGCCGATTAGCGACTTGATGTGATGGGCGACGTCGCGGCCGATCGCATCGCGCTGGGCCTCTTGGATTTGGTTCGACAGTTCGGGCTGGAGTTCGACCCGCACGGCGAGTTCGTCGAGATGCCCCTCTCGGGTGACGAGCAACTGGTAATGCGGGGAGAGATTTGCGTTCCTGAGGAGGAGCTCCTCGATCTGCGTCGGGAAGAGGTTCACGCCGCGTATGATCAGCATGTCGTCGGAACGCCCCGTGATCTTGCCGATCCGCCGCATGACGCTCGCCGTGCCCGGCAACAAGCGCGTCAGATCGCGCGTGCGATAGCGCACGATTGGCTGGGCCTCCTTGGTCAGGGAGGTGAACACGAGCTCGCCGGCGGCGCCGTCGGGCAGCGTTTCGCCGCTGATCGGATCGATGATCTCGGGAAAGAAATGATCTTCCCAAATATGCGGGCCATCCTTGTATTCGCGGTACTCGCACGCCACGCCGGGTCCGATGACCTCGGACAGGCCGTAGATGTCGATTGCGTCGATGCCCAAGCGGGCTTCGATTTCCCGACGCATTTCGTTGGTCCACGGTTCGGCGCCGAACAGGCCGATACGCAGGCTGGTGCCCTTCGGCTCGATTTTCTGGCGCACCAGTTCGTCGACGATCGTCAGCGCATACGATGGCGTGCTCATCAGTATGGTCGGCTTGAAGTCCTGAATCAGTTGCACCTGCTTCTCGGTCTGGCCGCCCGACATCGGGATCACCGCCGCGCCGAGACGTTCGGCGCCGTAATGCGCGCCGAGGCCGCCCGTGAATAGGCCATAGCCATAGGAATTGAGCACGATGTCGTCAGCAGTGGCGCCGGCCGCGCGCAGGGAGCGCGCCATCACGGAGGCCCACATGCCGATGTCCCGCTCGGTATAGCCGACGACGGTCGGCTTTCCCGTGGTGCCGGAAGAGGCGTGCACCCGCACGATATCGCGCATCGGCACGGCGAACATTCCGAAGGGATAGTTTTCGCGCAGATCGGCCTTGGTCGTGAACGGGAACTTCGCCAGATCGGCCAGCGAAGTCAGGTCGTCCGGATGGACGCCGGCCTGATCGAACTTGGCGCGATAGTGCGCGATGTTGTCGAAGGCGTACCTCAGCGACCATTTCAGCCGCTCCAACTGCAGCGCTTGCAATTCATCGCGACTGGCGAAATCGACGGGCTTGATCGCCGATGGTTTCGATCTCATGTTCATGGTCGCCTCCCCGTTTCGTGAGGGTCTTGCTTGCGGCTCAGCGCCTATTGGCCTCGACGAGACCGTTGTGAGCGGCAATCCAGACCCCGTTATTTCGTTCCTGCCGCGTTCTGTTGGTGTTGAACGTTTTTCGTTGCGCGGATCACGCCGCGTTCGATTTCGTCGCGATTTGTTCGATGAGGGCGCGGTTCTCTTCGACTTTCGCCTGGAGGTGTCCAATCTGGTCTTCGCTCAAATGGCGAAAACGTCCCATTGCTTTTAGGTAATCGGTGACCGGCAGCGGCGCGTCGACGGGATGGGTGAAACGAAGGCCCTCGCCCGGGCAGAACTCCCAGAGCATGACAAAATTTGTCTCGACCGCCTTGCGCGCCACTTCCATGTTCTGGTCGGTGGGAAAGCGCCACCCTGTCGTGCATGGAGAGTAGACATGCAGATAGGCGAAGCCGCTCCTGGATGCGACGATCGCCTTGTCGAGCTTGTCGTACAAATCCTGCATGAAGGCGGTCGAGGCGGTCGCTACATAGGCGCAGCGGTGGTTGACCATCAGCAGGGGCAGGTTCTTGGCGTCCTGCGTCTTGCCTTTTGTCTTCCGTCCGACGGGCGTCGTCGACGTCCAGGCGCCATAGGGGGTGCAACTCGAGCGCTGCATGCCGGTATTCATGTAGCCCTCGTTGTCGACCACCATGAACAAGATTTCCTCGCCGCGCTCGGCGGCGCCGGACAGCGACTGGAAACCGACGTCGGAGGCGCCGCCATCGCCGGCGATGGCGATCGCCGTAACCTCGCGGCCTTTGCGCTTGAGCTGGCGTTTGACGCCCGCCAGCATCGGGGCGGTGTTGGTCAGCAGCGGGTGGAAGACTGGAACCTTCGTGCCGGTCAGGCCATTGTAGCCGACCGCACCCATGCCCGGCACACAGCCCGGCGGCGTCGCCAGCACGCTGTCCGGGCCGACGCGGCGCATGGTGTGGCGCATCAAGAGCTCGGTGTTGCAGCCCTGGCAGCCGGAAAGCCCCGGAGCGAACAAATCCTCCCAATCGCCGACCTCGTTGTAAATGCGCGCGGTCGTAATGTGGCGCAGCGCGCCGGTCGGACACGCCGACACGCAGGACGGCGCGCCCTCGCACATGTCGCATTTCGCGACGCGGCCGTCCGACTTGTCGGGCGCGATGCCGGCATAGGCGCAGCCAACGGTGCACAGCAGGCAATCGACGCACTTGCCGCCGTCCCATGCGACCACGCCGCTTTGCGCATCCTTGCCGAGCGCCCCGGTCGGGCAAACGGTCACGCATTTCGGATCGCCGCACTGGCGGCACATCGCGAGTTCAAATGCGCCGTCTGCGGACATGACCTGAAGGCGCGCCCGCGAAATGTCGTCCGCGCCGGTCTTCGCGGCGGCGCAGGCGCTCATACATTTGGCGCAGCCGTCGCATTTGGCGGCGTCGAAAGCTATGGTGGAGTAGCCGCGTCCCATGATCACTTCCACAAACGAGACATGAATTCCCGGCCGGTCGTCAGCGGGTCGGCGACCAGACGATCGAGCGCGCCCGACATGTCGACGCGTCGCAGGATCAATTGCCGCATCACGCCGCTATCGAAGAATTCGTTGACGCCGAAGACGCCCTGGAGGCGACCATCCTTGACGACGACGCGCAGATAGCGATCGCGCGCTTCGTCCGCGCGAATGCGTTCCTCGCCGCCGACCGGAACGGCGCCGACGCCCACGGCGAGCGCATGCCGACCAAAAAAATGATAGGTGTTCAGCGGCACGCCTCCGGCGTACGCCTTGAGGCCGGGATCGCCCGCCATAGCCATGCCGGCGATGCGTCCTTGTTCGGCCGCATCGGGCAGGATGGCGTTCAACACCGGGCTTTCGCCGAAGAAATCCCGGGCCTGCGCGCAGTCGCCGGCGGCCCAGACATTTGCGACGTTGGTGCGCATGTAGTCGTCGACGAGGATTCCCTGATCATGCGCGACGCCGCTGCCGGCGAGAAAGCCGATGTTGGGTCTTACGCCCGTCGCCGCCAGCAGCAGGTCGCCTTCGAGCGTCTCACCGTTGTCCAGACGCACGAGCACGCTGGCTGCGCCGGCGGCGAGCCCGACGACGCGACGACCCGTGAGAATGCGCGCCCCGTTCTCGACAAACGCACGTTCGATGATGCGCGCCGCCACGCGATCGAAATAGGCGCCGAGCACTTGCGGCTGCATTTCGACGATACTGACTTCGGCGCCGGCCTTGACGAGGTTTTCGGCGGCGTGCATGCCGACCAGCCCCGCCCCCAGCACGACCGCGCGGCGCGCGCCGGCGATGGCGTTCTTCAACCGCAGGGCGTCGTCCAGCGTGCGCAGCACATGGAAAGGAACCGCGTCGATGCCGGGAATTGGCGGTATCGCCGGTGATGCGCCGGTCGCCAGCAAGAGCTTGTCGTAGGCGATCTCGCTACCGTCCGACAGCGTCGCGACGTTGCGCTGGGGCTGCAGCCGCGCCAGCGCGCTATCCGATTTGTAGTCTACGCGCTGCTTGGCGAAATAGTCCGCCGCCCGCAAATGCACATTGTCCGCCGCCGAGCGCCCGGAAACGATATAGGGGAGCACTGTAGGCGAATACGGAAGCCGGCTGTCGCGCGTCACCAGCGTCACGCTGCCGCGGGCGTCGTGCATGCGGACGGCGTTGACCGCTTCCAGCGCTGCATGGCTGCTGCCGACAACCAGATATTGGGCGTGCGCCATTGCGGTCCTCAATCGTTTTCGTTGATCCAGATCGGTTCGCTGGGCGCGGCGCCGCGCAACAGCGCTTCGGTCTGTTCGATGACGCGATGGAAATGCTCCACCGTGATGTCGGCCCCGGCGAGTCCGCCGATGAAGCTGGCCGCCGGAATCTGGCGGCCGAGCCGATAGAGCGCGCCCAGCGTCTCCTGGAACATCGGTCCGCAATTCCAGCGAAAGCCTACCGAGCGATCGACGACGCCGAGCGCCTTGATCCGGCGCAGCGCGGCGACCACCGCTTCGACGGGAAAGGGGCTGAATGTCTTGATCTTGACGATGCCGACGCGCTTGCCGGCGTCGCGCGCCTCGTCCACCGCGTCTTTGGCGGCGCCGCTCATGCTGCCCAGCGTCATGAGCGCGAACTCGGCGTCGTCCATGCGGTATTCCTCGACCAGCGGCGCAAATCGCCGGCCGAAGCGCTCGCCATATTCGGCGTGCACGTCCGCGATGACCCGCAGGGCGTTCTGCATGCCTCGGCATTGGCCCTTGCGGTAACGCACGAATGTCGCGGGCCCCTTGCCGCCCGCGCCGCCCGTAAGGGGATCGACCGCCATCGGACGCAGCGGATCCAGCGCGGCATGCCAGTTCACGTCCTTCTCGCCCAGGAAGGCGTCGACGTCGGCTTGCTCCGGCAGGGTGACGCGCGCCGCGCCGTAGGAGAGATAGTTGCCGTCGAGACAGATGTTCACCGGCAGCATCACGTCGTGGTGCTCGGCGATCCTGAAGGCCATGATCGTCGTGTCCAAGACTTCCTGAACCGACTCGCAATACATCTGCACCCAGCCGACCTCGCGCACGGTCATCGCGTCCTGATGACCGCCCCACACCGATTGCGGCGTGATGCCGTCGCGCGTCACCAGCGCCATGACGATAGGCAACCGCATGCCGGACGTTCGGAAGTAAGGCTCGAACATGAAGGCGAGACCGGGACCGCAAGTCGCCGTAAAGGTTCGGCCGCCCGCGAGCGCGGCGCCTTGCAAGACCGAAAGAACGGAATGTTCGCCCTCGGCGTCGACGATCTCCGCGTCCATGCGTCCGTCGGCGACCAGTTTGGCGAGATGCTCGACGAGGCTCGACTGCGGGGTGATCGGGTAGACCGACACCATGTCCGGCCGCGCCATCGCCACCGCAAGGGCCGCCGCTTCGTTGCCTTCGCAGACGATGTGATGCGGCTCGTTCGACGCGATGCGTCCCTTCTCGAGGATAGCAGCGCTCATCCTGCCGTCTCCTTCACCATTTCGATTGCGCGCTGCGGACACTCGGTCGCGCAGATGCCGCAACCCTTGCAAGTCCGCAGATCGATATCGAACCAGGCGGGGCGTTCGACGACGCATTGCACCGGGCAATAGAGCCAGCACACCGCGCATTTGACGCATTTTTCGCGCTCCACCACCGGCCGCATGCTGCGCCAGTCGCCGGGGAGCATGGGGTTGATTTCCGTCGCGATGGGACAGAGATCGTCCGGCACGCCGGCTTTGGCGGGATCGAACATCGGATGGGCGCGATGCGTGCTCATGCGGCCGCCTGACCGCCGAGGCGGTGGATCGTCGTCTCGGTGTAGCCGCGCTCGAGCGCGACGAGATTCTGCTCGAGACCGGCGTCGCGAAAGTCGGAATTCGAAAGGGCCTGCTTCAGCGCATCGAGCGAAACGATTCCGGTCGTGCGGGCGAAAGAGCCGAGCATCAGCGTATTGGTGATCGGCCGGCGGAAGATTTCGATGGCGATGCGAACGGCGTCGATCAAGCCGACGAGCGCCACCGTGTTCGGCGCGGCGAGCTCGCTGAGCGGTTTGTCCGTCGCTTGAACCAGCGCGCCGCCCGGCTTGAGGCCAGAAAAAATGTCCACCGAACGCGGGACCGTAGGGTCGATGCAGACGACGCAATCTGGGTGGGTGATGTTGGTCATGCGACGAATTTCGCGTTCGTCGGTTCGCAGAAAAGCGACCACCGGCGCGCCGCGTCGCTCAAAGCCGAACGAGGGAATGGCGACCGCGAATTTTCCTTCCGCAACCACACCGGCGGCGAGGATGCCTGCGGCCATGACGGCGCCTTGCCCTCCGCGACCGTGTAGGCGAACCTCGTACATCGTCTTTTCTCCACTGGCCGGTAAGGTCGTCCGATCGGTTGCAGGGTCTACGTTTGAGTCCAGCCGGGCTTTACGCCGGCGCCGGGCTTTCCTCCGCCACGCGTCGGCAATCGCGTCAGTGCAAAGCCCTGCGTGAAGGATGCGCGGCAAACGAGCGTGTATTTGAACCATGCGCCCGCCGCCGCGGCGAGCGCGCCCGCCAGGGCCGCGAGCAGCGGAATGTCGCCGACGCCTGCCGCGAGCGCCATGACCGCCGGCGCCGCATGGCCCGCCCAGACGAAACCGGTCTCGATGGCGCGGAAGGCGTCCAGCGCGCCGGTCGGCGCGCCGACGCTGCGCAAATTGGCGACATAGGAGCGCCATGCGAGGTAACGAAGGACAAGCAGGGCGGCGAGGAGATATGCGAACGCAAGCAGCGAGGGCCAATGGGCGCTGGCGACCGCCATCAGCCCGGCGCCCTCGGTCAGCCCGGTCACGACGATCATATGGACGCAGCTCATCTGTCGGAAGGCCGGGATGCCTTTGTTGGCCTGAAGCATCCGGCCTTGCGCATAGACGTAGGCGACGCCGATCAAGCCTGCGGCGACAAACGCGGCAGGCCGTTCGAGCAGGATCGCCGCGCCGCCGCAGGCGAAGAGGACGGGCGCGATCAGGGATTCGCGGGCCATCCATGATGTCGAGGCGTGGCGGAAGACGTTGAAGGCGCGCCATGGGCGACCGATTTCGAACCAGACCGCGGTGAGGCCGGCTCCGACGAGCGTCAGGGCGATCACGACGAGCGGGCGTAGATCCTTGTCGCCAAGCGTCGCGGCCAGCGCCGTCGCGAGCATCAGTCCGCCGCCGGCCCCGCCACAGATGAAATTGGCCGCGGCGCGCGCATCCCAGTTCGTCTGCAGGCGAGGCGAAACGCGATCAAGAACTTGCGGGGGCCCGCTCATCCCTCGCCCCCGTCCCAGATGTAATAGACGGACGGATCGGTGCCCAATTCCTCGTGCATCCGGAAATGCTCGGTTTCCGCGAGCAGCTTCGAGACGTTGCTCTTGGGATCCTTGACGTCGCCAAAATGCATCGCGCCGGAAATGCAGGAATTGACGCAGGCCGGCGTAACCTCTGGATCGACGCCCGGGACCTGTCCGGTGACCGCGGCCTGATCGATCCGTTCCTTGCAGAAAGTGCATTTGGTGGCGACGCCCAGACGCTGCGGATCGAAGCGAGCGGTTTCCGATTTCATCGGCTCGCCGTAGGCGTAGCGTAGCTCGTGTTCGATCGAGCGCGCGTCGTAGGGGCAGGCCATGACGCAATTGGCGCAGCCTATGCATATGGCGTAGTCGATAGTGACGAGGCCGTCCTCGCGCTGCTTGGTCGCCGTCGTGGGACAGACGTGCATGCACGGCGGATTTGCGCAGTGCATGCAGGCGACCGGCATGAAGGTGCGGCGCACGTCGGGGAATTCGCCGGTCTCGATGTCGAGGACGCGACGCCATTGCACGCCGGGCGGCGTGGCGTTGGCGCTCTTGCAGGCGGCCGTGCACGTCTGGCAGCCGACGCAGCGCCGCAAGTCGATCGCCATCGCGTAGCGCTTGCTTTGCCGGCGCGTTTTCATGCTGCGGTCGCCTTTTCCATGCGACGCATGGCGACGCGCACGATGTCGGCGCCCGAACCGGTCGCGTCCGTCAGCTCGATCGACATGGGAGCGATCGTATTGAGGCTCGCACGCTCCGCGTCCTTGATGTAGGGCGTCGCCCAGTGGTCGAACTGGCCGAGGATGACGATCGTATCGGGGCGCACGCCCTTCATCAGCGCGGCCTTGCCGTAAGTCGCGCCGATATGCGAGCGGACCTCGACGCGGTCGCCCTCGCGAATGCCGAGCTTCGCGGCCGTCGCGGCATTGAGCATGACGCCGGAATGTCCGTGCAAATTCTCGGACACCTCGTCCATCATCGCGATGCCGGCGTTGCCGCCGGAATGGTATTGCATGCTCTTTGTCGTCAGCAGCCAGAAGGGGAAATCTTCCGGCTTGCCGCCGGCGTTGACGAGCGCGCGCTCCCAGCGGCCGGGCACGTCGTGCCAATCGGGCAGCGCGACGTATTCTTTGAGCTGCTCGTCCCACCAATGCATGTTGCGCTCGTGCAGACGTTTGCCGAGTTCGACGCCGACGCGCATCAGCCGCTCCTGATAGGGCAGTTCGTAGCGCAGTCCCTGCTTTGCGAGCGTCGGCGTCAGGTACCATCCCAGGCGCGAGACGGGCTTCGCATAGAAGCCGTGCTCCTTGAACCAGTCGAGCCCGTGCGTCTCCTTGCCCTCGGAGAGCGTCACCGTCGCGGCGCGGCAGACGGCGTCCCAGATCTCCTCGGGCTGCGGCTCCTTGTGCGGATCGAGGCTGAAGTCGTATCCTTCGCCCTTCAACGGCGACACGCCGGAAATGCCGCGGTTCAACTGCTGAACGTATTGGGGCAGCAGGTTGGTGCGCTTGGCGAGTTCGGTCGAGATCCACGAAAAATCGCGCGCGTCGCCCTGCGGTTCGACAGCCTTCTGGCGCAGCACCACTCCGATGTGGTCCCAGAAATGCTCCATATATTTTGTCTGGCCGATGCGGATGAGTTGCGTCGACTCGAGGTCGGTCGCCTCCGGCAGCAGCAGGTCGGCCATGTAATTGGTCTCGTCGACCGTATAGGCGAAGGCGACCATGTATGGGAATTTCGCGATCGAGTCGGCGAGCAGGCGCGTCTGCCAGAACGAGATCGCCGGATTCGAGCGATAGACGAACCAGAATTCGGGAAAGGTCGGATTCGGGAAGTTCCAGTCGTCCGGCAGGTTCTCCGCCAGGAGCCATGCGAGCTGCGTCGGACCGAGCGCCTGGCTCCAGCCGCCGTTGTGGCCGACGATCGGCACCAGCGTTCGGTGCAGATTGCGCGTGGTCGGACGATCCTCCCAGGAGTCTTGTCCGGTCGGATTGAAATACTGGACCATGAAGCCGTCCTCGCCCGGCTTCACGCTGAGGCGCCGATTATCCTGCGGGCGGTTGAGACGCACGGTCGTGCCGAGCGTGCCGCCCGGGTTTTCCAGCGCGCCGACGAGAGAGGCGAGCACGGTGCGCGCCCAGCAGCATTCGTAGGCGCCCCAGCCGTTGTTGACGGACTTGCCGAGCGTCACCGCGACCGGGCGCAGCGGCAGCGTTTCGCCGTCGATCTCGATGGTTTCGCCAATGCCGGCGGCTTCCAGATACTCGCCGGCGATGCGCCGGATCGTCGCCGCGGGCACGTCGCAAATCTCTTCCGCCCATTCCGGGGTGTAGCGCGCGACGTGATCGACCAACGCCTGATAGGCGGTTCGTCCTTCGACGGCGCTGAATTGCGTACGCGCGGCGTCGGCGCCGATCGTGACCGCGGTCGTGACGCGGTATTCGCCGGCGACGGCGGGGACGGCGCCCGGGGTATCGTGCGCGACCGCGCGGCCGGTCGTTTGGTCCCAGAGCAGCGGCTTGCCGCTTTCGGGATCGCGCAGGTAGAGCCCGTCCGGCCCGACCAGATAGGGCGAAGCCGTGCGATCGCGCAGAAACGGAATGTCGAGTTTGGCGAGCCCGTGTTCGCAGACGAGCACGTTGATCAGCGCGAACAGGAACGCCGGATCGGTCTTCGGCCGGATAGGCACCCATTCGGCGGAGCAGGCGCCGGTGATCGTCAGATGCGGCTCGACATGCACGCGCTTGTAGCCGCGGATGCGGGCGTTGGAATGCCGGAGCACCGCAGTCGGGCCGCCCGTGACCTCGACATTGGCGCCGCAGGAAATCACATAGCGGCAATTCGGCGTGTCGGCGGCCACCGTGAATGCGCGGTGCCAGAACTCGCCGTAGAGATGTTCGGCATGGGTGCATTTGACGCCCTGCCCCGAGCCGAAGCTGTAGTCGATCGCGCCCCAGGCGGCGAGAAAGGCGGGGAAAGAGCCCATGTAATTGGCGGGCGTGCCGCCGTGGCCGAAGCTCGCGGCGAGTCGCGGCAGGCCGGCTTCGTCGATCAGGCCTTTGGCGCGGATCGCATTGAGGCGCGCGGCAATGATGTCCAACGCCTCGTCCCACGATATCGGCGTGAAGCCCGGATCTTCCTTGCGCCCTTTCTTCGGGTTGGTGCGCTTCATCGGCGTGAGGACGCGATTGGGATTGTACGTCTTCTGCACCAGGCCATAGGCCTTGACGCAGGGGCGGCCGCGCGCAGGATGCACGTGCTCCGCGTCGAAATTCGGCTCGATCTCGGTCGCGACGCCGTCCTCGACCTTGACTTTCAGGAAGTCCGGGCCAGACACACAATTGTAACAGAAGGAGGAAAAATGCTGCACATTCTTGGGTGCGCCCATCGGTTCCTCCCTGTGTCCGCGCGGGCGCCGGGCATCGCTCCCGGCTCGATCGCCGCGATGCCGCGTTTCCTCGTCCCCTGCGCTCTGCGACCCAGGACGCTATTTGCTTATTGTCGTGCTGATTTATCGCAAATATGTATATTGGTCAAATAAATACATCTGATGAATATAATAAAGGCGGTTTATATAATGAACCAACTCGATCTCCACCTGCTTCGTGTTCTTTGCTCGGTTTTTGAAACGCGAAGCGTGTCCCGCGCGGCGGAAAGTTTGAGCCTGACCCAGCCTGCCGTCAGCTATTCCCTTGCGCGCCTGCGAGAAATCCTCGGGGATCCGATCTTCACGCGAACGCCGAAAGGCATGGCGCCGACGCCGCAGGCCGCTCGGATCTATCGCGAAGTCCGCCGCGGCATCGATATCCTCGATGCCGCCATCAGCCCCGCGACCTTCGATCCAGGACTTTCCGATCGCACGTTTCGCGTAGCCATGTCGGACATAGGGGAAATGGAATTTCTACCGAAAATCTTGCGGCATCTTCAAACGGCCGCCCCCAAAGTCTCCATCGAAGTCGTGCAGATTTCGCTCACGAATTTGCCGCGTGCGCTCGATATCGGCGATCTCGATTTCGCTGTTGGCAATCTTCCTGAGATATGTTCGGAAACCGCACATTCCATAGTGTTTCGTGAGCACTACGTTTGCTCTTTTCGGTCTGGGCATCCGCTGATAGGAGCCAAATTGACGCGCAAGGTTTTCGAGGAGGCGATCCACATTTTCGTGGCGTCGCCCTTTACTGGTCATCACATGGTCGAGAACGCCCTGCTCGAGCGCAATATCCATCGCAAAATAGGCTTGCGCGTCCCTCACTTCACCAGCGTGCCGAATGTGATCGCGGAGACCGACTATCTGATCAGCGTTCCCTCGCGAGTCGCCAAGACGTTCGCGCGCACCCATGGTCTGAGACACCTGCCTCTTCCCATTAAGCTCCCGGCGTTCGACGTGCGCGTTCACTGGAGCGCTCGGCATGAAACTAACGAAGCTCACGCGTGGATGCGGAACACCCTCATCTCGCAGATGGGGCGGTAAGAAGGATAAAGTAGCGATATGCGATATGGCGGCCGCAGCCCTCCCGAAGATGCGATCTGCCCCGTCGCCGGGCGCGTCGCCACATCAATGTTCTGGTTTAGGTCCATAAGCGCGCTAAATCGAGGCTTCTCCTTCTTCAGCCAGAATCGTTCTATTTGTTCTGCGATAATTCGTTCGATCCGTGGATCAACCTGCGAACTTCCATCTCGCGTTCCGCGCTTAAGCGGGAGGAGACGCGAAGCGCGCCGGGTCCTGCGAAAGCGCGCAATCGCGCGAAACAAAGTTCACCTTGGCATTCCGAGTTGCGCAAGGCCGGCCCTGGCGGCTTCGGCGGCGACCTTCCATTCCGACTGGCGCAACAAATCTCTGAGCAAAGCGGCGGCCCGCTCCACTTCAGGCCACCGCGGATCATTGGGGTCGATCAAGCCGAAGGACATGACGCCAAGCTAAAGTTGATCGACCGGTCTATCAATCCCAGTTCAAGTGTACAAAAACTCGTCTCCGGTCTCGATTTGGGCGCCATGAAAGAATTCGAGTCTCAGGTGACGTCTTGAAACATGTAACTCGAGCAGTCGCGGAAATGAGTGTAAATCGACAACTTGGCCGTCAGCTCAGAGTCGCGGCTATCCTCTTCATCAAGCCGATGAGCTCTGCCTTAGCCTCCCCCACGATAGCGTCGAGCCGCCGTTCGTGGGCTTCGACATACTTGAGCAGCGTGTCGAGCACCTTTTGTCCTTTGGGACTCAGCCGGAGCGTCACGCTGCGCCGATCCACGGAGGAACTCTCGCGCAAGATGAGCTCATCCCGCGCGAGCTCGCGAATGAGCGGGCTGAGCGTGGATTTGTCCCGACCGATGGCGCGGCACGCCTCGATCTGCGACAGGCCGGGGTTGAGCCCTATGACCATGAGAGTCGCGAAGTGACCGCGTTTGAAATCGGGCTGGTGGGAGCTGGCGATAAACGCCCGCAACGCGACTTCCTGCGCCATGCGCAGATGGAAGGCGATGTAGCCGTCGAGAGGGCCGAGTTTGACTTTTGGGGGAGCGGCCACGTGCTCCGGCTTCGCCCGCGCTCGACCTGTTCGTTTCGACGCCATCGTGGCGCTGCTCATGCGCTAAGGCCTCCGTCGGCCATTAGAAGGCCGCCCGTCGTGAAGCTGCTCCGATCCGAAGCGAGGTAGAGAACGGCTTCGGCGATTTCCGCCGGCCGCCTGTGGCGGGACCGTTAAATTAACTGGGGTGGCAATGGGTTGTTAAGGGGTTTCGCGGGATGAGGCGCTCTCTTCGTGGAGAGCGTCGAAGCAGTGGGAGATAATTTTGGACGGCGCGGACGAGTTCGGTTAAGCGAGAAGTGGTTCGAGCGCAAGCCTCGGTCATGGGCGAGCACTTGGAACCGCCAAGTGGAAGCTTTGGCATGGCCGAACGGACTCCTGTCTTGGTCGACTGGGCAAGCTGTGGCTATGCATGAGGTTCGGCGCCGGTTCGTCCAGCCCAACCCTCGTAATCCTGCATATTGCGAGATGGGTCGCCCCTATCTCGGGCGAACATCTGGTCTAGCTCTGCGGAGTCGACCTTGCGCATCCTTCTGTTGCGCCGATTGTTCGACCGACTGTCCTATCAGCCGGTGCAATTTGGTTTCGCGCGATGACGCCCTCCCACTCCACCAACCCCCCTCCGAGCACGCGCGCCGCGTTTTGCGGGCGCCGCGATCCCCAAGCATTTTCGGCATTGGCGGGACCGCGTCAGGCGCCCGGCAAGCGGAGCGCCTCGCGGCTGCTCGTCGCGGCGCAGGGTCGCCTAGCCGACCATCCGACAGGAGCGTCGGTCAAAATATAGCAATACCTTGACATTTAAACGCCCGCGGACTAACGATTTCCCCGATGTAGCAATGCATTTATGTATCCAAGGGCGGGCGCGTTGGGCGGACCTGCTCGAAGGTCCCGGGTTCGATCGATTGCCGCCGCCATTTCAATTCGATCGTCCGAATAAAGCGAGCTGCGGTATGGACGACACGGCATCTTCCTCTCAGGTCGCTTCCCAATTCGCACTGACGAGCGATCAGTTGAACTTTCGCGCCGCGACGGCGCGCTTCGCCGCCGATGTGCTCAAGCCGAACTACAAGAGATGGGATCGCGAAGGTCGCGTTCCCGTGGATATCCGACGTCAAATGGGCGATCTCGGCCTGATCGGGGTCGAATTCCCCGCCGAGTACGGCGGACTTGGCGTCGATCACGTCACCGCGGGCGTCGTGTTGGAGGCGATCGCCGAAGGCGACTTCAACGTCGGCTACATCCTGCTGCTCGGCTCGTTGTGCGGCGCCATCGTCGCTCGGCATGCCTCGCGCCCGATCGCATTGGAAATTCTTCCGAAAGTCGCCTCGGGCGAGAAGCTCCTCGCCATCGCGCTCACGGAACCGCGGGGCGGCTCGGACGCCGCGTCGCTGGAGCTCAAAGCGACCCGAGCGGGCGATCATTACGTCCTCGATGGCGAAAAGACCTCGATTTCCATGGCCGATCAGGCGGATTGGGCGGTCGTCTTCGCGCGCACCGGCTCGGTGGAGAGCCGCGCCCATGGCGTCTCCGCTTTCCTTGTCGACATGAAGGCGCAAGGCGTTTCCTGCACCCGCTTCTCCGATCTCGGCGAACGCGCCATCGGTCGCGGCTCGATCTTCTTCGATGGCGTGCGCGTTCCCGCGACGCATCGGCTCGGGAGCGAGGGCTCCGGCTTCGCCCAGGTCATGCAGGGCTTCGACTTCTCGCGCGCCTTGATCGGCCTGCAATGCCTCGCGCTCGCGCGCGTCTCGCTCGCCGAGACCTGGAAACATATTCAAGAGCGTCGCGCCTTCGGCAGGCCGCTTTCCGACAACCAAGGCGTCACCTTTCCGCTCGCCGAGGCCGAGACGATGGTCGAGGCGGCGCGGCTCCTCTGCTTCAAGACGCTTGCCGCCAAGGACGCCGGGGCGCCGCACACGCGAGAGGCGGCGATGTGCAAGTGGTGGGCGCCGAAGTTGGCGTTCGAAGTCGTGCAGACCTGCCTGCTCATGCATGGCCATGCCGGCTATTCCACCGATTTGCCGTTTGAACAGCGATTGCGCGACGTCCTCGGCTTGCAGATTGGCGACGGCACGGCGCAGATCATGAAGCTCGTCATCGCCCGCGAAGCCCTTCGAACCGCGACGTAACAACCAAGAGGCGTGTCGCACGCCCATTCCAGGGAGGCTCACCATGACGCAAGACATCGGACCTTCGATCCGCCGGCAGGCGATGATCGAAGCCGGACTGTGGCGCGACAAGACGCTGCTCGACCATTTTCGTCACGACGTCGACGCGCTCGGCGACAAGACGGCGGTGATCGCAACCCGCGCGGAACAGGGCGAAGAGCTTCGCCTGACCTACCGGGATCTCGATCGCCTCTCCGACCAGATCGCTGTCGGGTTCTTGCGGCGCGGCGTAGGCGAGGGAGACGTCGTCTCCTTTCAATTGCCGAACTGGTGGCACTTCACGGCGCTTCATCTCGCCTGTCTGAAGGTCGGAGCGATTTCGAATCCCTTGATGGTGATTTTCCGCGAGCGCGAACTCACCTTCATGCTCGGCCTCGCCGAGAGCAAGATTCTGGTGGCGCCGGCGACGTTTCGCAACGTCGATCACCGCGCCATCGCCATGGCGGTCAAGGCGGCGCTGCCGTCGCTGGCTCATGTCTTCATCGTCGACGGCGTCGGCGCAGAGTCCTTCGACGCCCTGCCGGCCTCCGGCATCACGGACGCCGAACTCGGGGTCCTCAGGGCGCGGCGTCTTTCGCCCGACGCGCCGATCCAGCTTCTCTACACCTCGGGCACGACGGGCGAACCGAAGGGCGTGCTGCACACTTCCAACACCATGCTTTCCAACCTCGTCCCGTTCGCCGAGCGTCTGCATCTGGGCGAGAACGACGTCATCCACATGCCATCGCCGATGGCCCACCAACTCGGCTTCATGTATGGCCTCGTATTGCCGGCGATCCTCGGCGCCACGGCGGTGTTGCAGGACATCTTCGTCGCCGAGGCGATGGCGAAGCAGATCACGACCGAGCGCGCCACATTCACCATGGGCGCCACGCCGTTCCTCAACGATCTCGCCGATTTCTGCATCGCCACCGGGACGACGACCCCGTCCTTGCGAATCTTCGTTTCGGCCGGCGCGCCGATCCCGCGACCGCTCGTCGCCAAGGCGCGCCGCGCCCTGGGCGCCGCGGTGCTGTCGGCTTGGGGAATGTCGGAAAACGGAGCCGTCACCACCACGCGGATCGAAGATTCCGAGGAGAAGGTCACGACGACGGACGGCTGTCCTCTGCCGGGCATGGAGGTTCGGGTCGTCGATCCCGCCGGTTGTGTCGTCCCGTCAGGCGAGGAAGGCCGGCTGCAGGTGCGCGGTTGTTCGAACTTCATCGGTTATCTCAAGCGACCGGGCCTCGCCCAGATCGACGCCGAGGGGTGGTTCGAAACCGGCGACATCGCTCGCATGGACGCCGACGGTTACATCCGCATCGCCGGCCGCGCCAAGGACATCATCATTCGCGGCGGCGAAAACATTCCCGTCTACGAGGTCGAGGAACTTCTGTTCAAACACCCTGCCGTCGCTGCGGTCGCCGTCGTCGGCTATCCCGACGAACGGCTGGGCGAGCGGGCCTGCGCCTTCGTCATTCCGCGAAAAGACGCGTCGCTGTCTCTGCAAGAGATGGTCGATTACCTCAAGGCGCAGAAAATGGCGGTTCAATACATTCCCGAACGGCTCGAGATCGTCGCCGAATTGCCGCGCACGCCGTCGGGAAAGATCCAGAAGTTCAAGCTGCGCGAAATCGTCAAGGCGCCTACCGGCGCCTGAATTGGCCCAAACCTTCGAGGAAGCCGGCGAGCCGCCATTCGGCTTCGCCTCAGGAGAGAAACCCATGAGCGATTATCAAGACATCACCTACGAAGTGCGGCCCGCCGGCGTCGCCCGCATCACGATCAATCGTCCCGACAAATACAACGCTTTCCGCAGCCAGACCGTCGAGGAGATGATCGACGCGTTCCAACGAGCCGGGTGGGACAAGTCGATCGGCGTGATCGTGCTCACCGGGGCCGGCGACAAGGCCTTCTGCACCGGCGGCGACCAGAGCGCGCACGACGGCCAATATGACGGCCGGGGGACCATCGGCCTGCCGATCGACGAGTTGCAGAGCCTGATCCGCGACGTGCCCAAGCCGGTCATCGCCCGCGTCAACGGCTTCGCCATCGGCGGCGGCAACGTGCTCGCGGCGATTTGCGACCTGACCATCGCCTCCGACAAGGCTCAGCTCGGCCAAGTCGGCCCCAAGGTAGGGTCCGTCGATCCGGGCTTCGGCACCGCCTATCTCGCCCGCATCGTCGGCGAAAAGAAGGCGCGCGAGATTTGGTATCTGTGCAGGCGATACACGGCGAACGAGGCCCTCGCCATGGGCCTCGTCAACGTCGTCGTAGCGCATGACGAACTGGACGCAGAGGTCGATCGCTGGTGCGCCGAGCTCATGGAACGCTCGCCGACCGCCCTCGCGATCGCCAAACGCTCGTTCAATGCCGACAGCGAAAATATCAGGGGCATTTCCTCGATGGGGATGCAAGCGCTCAGCCTCTATTACGCCACCGACGAGTCAAAGGAGGGCGGCGTCGCCTTCCGCGAAAAGCGCAAGCCAAACTTCCGCAGGCGCTTCGACAAGGCACGAGAGGGCTGAAGTCGAAGATCGTTGGCGGCTTCGATACGTCGAGAATCGACGCGAAGGAGTCGCCGGCCCCAGCGACGGGTCGGCGGCGATCGAGATCCCGCCGCCTTCGCCTTGCGCCGCCGGTCAAACTTGATTCAGGCCGTTCTTGAGCCGGTCCAGCATTTCACAGAGCAGCGCTTGCTCTTTCTCGGAGAAGGCCATCAGCGCGCTGGCGTAGAAGGCCTCGATCGGACCCTGCATGGCGTTCCAGTTTCGGCTGCCCTCGACCGTCATGCGGATCAGACGGTTGCGGCCGTCTTCGATATCCTTGACCCGGTCTATCCATTGGCGAGTCTCGAGGCGATCGAGAACGGCGGTCAGATTCTGTCGGCTCAGCAACAGATATTCGATCAGGCCCTTCACCGTCATGCCCGTCTTCCGCACGGCCGGCCGGGAAAGAGCGCCCAGCACCGCCCATTGCTGAGTGGTGGCGCCGAAGTCGCCGACATGGCGAGTGCCGTTCTTGTGCAGCAAATTCGAGCATTGATAGAGCCGGAAGAACAGACGGTTGGCGACTTCGAACTGGCTGCGTCCGGACGAGGCTTCTCGGCGGGGCATGGACTGATATTCTCCCTCGGACTCCACCGGACCCGCACGGAACGATCGGAGGGCCCGCTGTAATATGTCAATGGATAGACATATAGAATAATGCATCATAGCATTGATACATCGTCCTCGCGAAAAGAGTTTCCTGACGTCTGAGTTCCAGCGAAAGACGATCGTCGTCACCGGAGGCGCCGGCGCTCGCGCGACGACGAGGCGGACCAACGGTCGAACCTGTCGGATATTCCTCAAGACCGCGTCGAAGCGAGCTCCATCGCCAGAGTCGATGCGCGGTCTCCAAGGCGAATATCGATTGTCAGCGGAGTGGTTCCTGGGGCGTGGATCGCGGCGCCGTCGATCACGCCTTGACCCTTTCGATCACGGCGGCGATTCCTTGTCCGACGCCGATGCACATCGAGACGAGCGCATAGCGTCCCTCGATCCGCTCGAGCTGACGCAGGGCGGTCAGCGCAAGGCGCGCCCCCGAGGCGCCGAGGGGATGACCGACGGCGATGGCGCCGCCGTTCGGATTCAAACGCGCGTCGTCGGGCGCGACATCGAGGCCGACGAGACAACCCAGAACTTGCGTGGCGAAAGCTTCGTTGATCTCGATGACGTCCATCGCCGCCAGGGCCAGCCCCGCGCGCTGCAACGCCTTCTTGGCCGCCGGAACCGGCCCGAGGCCCATGACGCGAGGAGCGACGCCGGCGATCGCCGCCGAGACGATCCGCCCGCGTGGGCGGATGCCGAGCCGTTCGCCGATCGCTTGCGATCCGATCAGCAGGGCGCCCGCGCCGTCGTTAATTCCCGATGCGTTTCCCGCCGTGACGACGCCGCCTTGGAACAGCGGCTTCAGCTTCTCCAACGAGGCCATTGTCGTCTGGGGCCGCGGGTGCTCGTCCGCGGAGACGACGGCCGGGGGCTTTCCGCGCCCCTGCGGAATTTCCACCGGATCGATCTCCGCCGCGAAGAACCCGCCGGCGCGCGCCGCTTCGTATTTCTCCTGCGAGCGGAGGGCGAAGCGATCCGAGGCGTCTCGTCGGATACCGAGATCCGCCGCGATGTTGTCGGCGGTCTCGGGCATGGTGTCGGCGCCAAACGACGCTTCGATCCTCGGATTCGGGAAGCGAGCGCCGATCGTGGAGTCGAACACCGAGACCTGTCGGCTGTAGGCGCTGGTCGCTTTGGCCGTGACGAACGGCGCCCGGCTCATGACCTCGACGCCCCCGGCCACGAAAAGCTCGCCCTCGCCGCAACGGATCGCGCGCGCGGAATCGACGATCGCGGCAAGCCCGGAACCGCACAGGCGGTTGAGCGTGATCCCTCCCGCGCTCTCGGGGACGCCCGCGAGCAGCGCAGCGTGACGCGCGACGTTGCGAGCGTCTTCCCCGGCTTGGTTGGTGCAGCCGATTACGACGTCCTCGATCTCCGGGAGGAGCAAGGGATTGCGGGCGATCAGGCGAGCGATCACGCCCGCCAGAAGATCGTCAGGACGGACCGGCGCGAGGAGTCCCGCATGCCGGCCGAACGGCGTTCGCAGTCCATCGTAAATCATCGCCTGTCGCATCGTTCTCTTCCCCTGGAAATGTCATTGTTACTAAACGCTGGCGGCCTACGGCGTCCAGCCATGCTTTGCCGCGCTCGGATTTCTAGACGCGCCGCCGCATGCCGAAGAGGTCGACGCGATGCTCCACGGCGGATTGGGCTTGCGCAGATATTCCGTGGTCTCTCCGCGTGGACGCGAACTTCGCGATTGTTCAAGGGAACGCCTGGAGCCCGGTCTGGGCGCGGCCAGAATGGGCCGCGGGCCAGGCTCCGCCAAGACGCGCGCCGCCTCACATCGAGATCGAGCCCTCGCGGAAGTCGGTGCGGTCGAGCCAGGCGTTGACCAGCGCCGGCTTGCCGGCTCGGGCGGCGGCGCGCGCGCGCTCGAGGGCGTCGGGAACCTCGGCGTTGGTCTTCACGACGATGCCCTCCGCCCCGAACCCTGCGGCGACCTCGTGGTAGGCGGTGCGGGCGAGCGTCGTGCCGACGTCGTCATGAAGCATCTTCACCTGCTCGCGGGCGATCTGGGTCCAGGAAGCGTCGTTGCCGACCACCGCGATCACCGGGACGCCATGGCGCACGAAGGTGTCGAACTCGGCGAGGCTCCAGCCGCAGGCGCCGTCGCCGAAGAGAATCCAGACTTCGGCCTCCGGCCGACAAAGCGCCGCTCCCAGCGCGAACCCCGCGCCGACTCCGAGCGTTCCAAAGACGCCGGGATCGAGCCAGCCGCGCGGTCCGCGCGGCCGAACGATATAGGACGCCGTGGCGACGAAATCGCCGCCGTCGGCGACGAAGACGGCGTTGTCGCCCGCCGCGCGGTCGACGGCGCGCAGCAGCGCGATCGGATTCACATGCTCGCCGGGGACCCGCGCCTGGACCTCGATCTCGGCCTCGCGCGCGCCGTCGCGGGCGCGCAGCGCAGCGATCCACGCGTCGTGGCGCGCGCCGGCGCCGCCTGACTGCGCGGCGAGACGTTCGAGGAAATCTCCGGCGTCGCCGATCGCCGCGATGTCGGGGCGGCGATTGAGCGCTGCGTCCCTGGCGCTGCGGTTGGCGGCGATCAGGGCGCTGGCGCGACGCACGTGGCGTCCGTAGTCGAGGCGGAAGTCGCATGGCGCGCCGGCGAGCACGACGCAGTCCGCCTCCCGAAGCGCCTGCCGGCGCTGATGAAGCATCTGCAAGGGATGGTCGCGCCCGAGCAGCCCGCGCGCCATGCCGGAGAGATAGACCGGCATTCCCAGCCGGGTGACGGCGGCGGCGATGCGCGCCGGATCGGGGGAGAGCGCCAGGGTCTGGCTGCCGATGACGACGAGCGGCCGCTGGGCCTTGGCGAGGCGCGCGGCGGCCGCCGCGACGCTCGAACCGCTCGCGGCCGGCGTCGCGACCTCGCGCGCGCGCGGCGGCAGCGCCTCGCCGCTTGCCGAGAACATCCTGGCGACGTGGCGCTTGAGGTAAAAGCGCAGCAGCAGCTCCGGGATGGAGTTCCCCTTTCCCGACGCTTCGCCGTACCAGGCGCGGATGCTCGCCTCGTCATAGAGCAGGTCGACCGGACATTCGACGAAGGCCGGTCCCGGCACGCCGTCGCGGGCGGCGGCGAAGGCTTCCTCCACCGCGGGCGCGAGATCGCGGACGCGGCGAACCCGTTTCACCAGCTTGACGTGGGGCGCGACGATGGGCCCTTGATCGATGTCCTGCAACGCGCCGCGTCCCTGCAGCGCAGTGGGGGCGGCGCCGCCCAACAGAACGAGGGGCGACTGGGCGAGCTCAGCGTTCTTGAGCGCCGTCAGCGCATTGGTGACGCCGGGACCCGCGGTGACCGCCGCCACGCCGGGCAGGCCAGTGAGCCGCGCCGCCGCGTCGGCCGCGAACACCGCGGTCGCTTCGTCGCGGACGTCGACGACGCGAAGGCCGCGCGCCTTGGCGCTGACGAGAATGGGCGAGATGTGCCCGCCGCACAGCGTGAACACGAAGCGGACGCCGTGCGCCTGCAGCGCCGCCGCGACGCGATCGCCGCCGTTGGCGACGGCTTGTCGGGCCTCATTCCGTGCGATGGGCTCAGCCATGAGCGCATCCTAGCTGATCCTGCCGATGGATGTCTTCCGCAGTTCGCGACGAAATCCGAACAGCTCGCGTCTTCACGATTCCCTGGGATGGCTTGTCGATCCGCGCGCCGCGACCGAGAGTCGCCTGGAGCAGGCCGAAGGCTTCTTACAGCGAAGGCGAAATCGTCGGCGGCGGTCGAGGCGCATGGAGCGCCAGCCGAGGTTTCGCGGCATAGGGCGAAGCGGCGAGGCTCTCAGGCATTGTCGGCGGCCTCGGTTTCGAGCGGCGGCGTCAGGAAGGCGGCGACCGAGAAGGGCGTCTTGCGGCTACGCGCGATTTCTCGGCGTGCGATCGCGCGAAGATGCACCTCGTCCGGACCGTCGGCGAAGCGCAACGCCCGCCCCCATGTCCAAAGGTCCGCCAGCGGCGTGTCGGGCGAAAGCCCCATGGCTCCGAAGGTCTGCATCGCGCGGTCGAGAATGGTCGTCTGCATGCGCGGCGCCACCGCCTTGATCATGGAAATTTCTCCGGCGGCGGCTTTCGCGCCGAGCGTGTCGATCATCCACGCCGTCTTCAACACGAGCAGTCGCGCCTGTTCGATTTCGCAGCGCGACATCGCGATCCATTCGGCGACCGGGCCGTGCTCATGCAAGTATCGGCCGAAGGTCTTGCGCTCCTGGGCGCGCTGGCACATCAGATCGAGGGCCAGTTCGCATTGTCCGATCGTGCGCATGCAGTGATGAATGCGCCCCGGCCCGAGGCGCGCCTGCGCGAGAGCGAACCCGCCGCCTTCCTCGCCCAGAAGGTTCGAGCGCGGCACGCGGACGTCGCGGAAGACGACTTCGCAATGGCCTTCCAGGGACAGGTGGTTCATCACGCTGATATTGCGGATCACCTCGACGCCCGGCGCGTCCATCGGCGTCAGCACCATGCTCTGGCGTCGGTGGGGCTCGGCGTCGGGATTGGTGATGCCCATGACGATCGCGAGGCGACAGCGCGGATCCGCAGCGCCGGTGATGAACCATTTGCGTCCGTTGATGACGTAATGGTCGCCGTCGGCTTCGATCCGCGTGCAGATGTTCGAGGCGTCCGATGAGGCCGAGTCGGGTTCGGTCATCGCGAAGCAAGACCGAATCTCGCCGTTCAGCAAGGGCGCCAACCAGCGCTCGCGCTGCTCGGGGGTGGCGAACATGTGCAACAGCTCCATGTTCCCGGTGTCCGGTGCGGAGCAGTTGAAGACTTCCGAGGCCCATTGCAATTGGCCCATGATTTCGGCCAACGGGGCGTATTCGAGATTCGTCAGCCGCGTGCCCGGCTCGTCCGGGCGCAGGCCCGGCAGGAACATGTTCCATAGGCCCTCGGAGTGAGCGAGGGGCTTGAGTTCCTCCAGCACGGGAGGAGGGTTGAGACCGGCCGCCGCCTCGCGGCGCCAGCGGGTGTTGGCGGGCACGACGTAACGGTCCATGAAGTCGCGCACACGCGCGCGAAACTCCTGGACCTTTGGAGAATATTCGAATTCCATAGCAAATCGCCTTTCTCGAGCAGTTTGGCGCCAACGTCCGTTTACTTACCGCTCATTCCGTGATGGCCGATCTCTCGCATCAGACGCCCCGGGGGCGCGCAAGGTCGCCGCGCGCTCCGTCTTGGCGGCGACGAAAGCGCCCAACGCTTCGATGCCGCCAAGCGCGAACTGGATGGCGCGCTCGAGCACCGCGTGGACGTCCGCGGTGTCGCATTGGCCGTCCGAAAGGGCCTTGACGCGCTTGAAATTCGCATCCGTGCACTGATGCGGCAAACCAACCGCGAAATGGAGCGCCCAGCAAACCTCCGGCTCGGACAAATGAGGAAGCGTCCGCGCCATGGGCGGGACGAAGCCCTTGAGATGGCTGACGTCGGACTCCAGGATGTTCCGAAGCTCGGGAGTCACCTCGGCCATCGCCCGCGAGATGAATCGCGACGCCGTGTCTTTTCCCGAAGCCGGGTCTTTCCAAAGAATGGGCGGCCCCAACAAGGCGCGCAGAATCTCCCGCAACGGCGGCGCGCCGCCGGCCCTGGCCTCCGCCTCGCGCAACAGGGCGTGGCGCTCGCGGTTCATCTCCCGGGTTCGCTTCCGGAAGATGGCGAGCAAGAGCGAACTCTTGGACCCGAAATGATAGCTGACCGCAGCCAGATTGACGCCCGCCTCGTGAACGATGTCGCGAACCGACACGCCGTCGAAACCGCGGTCGGCGAACAGCCGTTCGGCGGCGAGAAAGATCCGCTCCTCCGTATCGGGGCCCGCCTGGGATGGCGCAGTCGCCGCCGTGGACTTCGAGGTCCGCCTTCCCGCCATCAGCTTTCGCTCCGAGTTGGCGGGCGCCGACGAACTGGCCGAGCGGCCTCATTGCTTCGCATGCCTCCGCGCGCGACGCCCGCTGGAACACGCGGGATTCTCGTCTCTTGAAGTTCCGCCACAAGAAAATGCTCGTCCATTGGCGAAGCTGACGACGCAAGCGGCATTTCGAGGATCATTTGCGCCGCGTTCGGGCGGCCTCGCTCCGCCTTTCGCCGTCAGGCGAACGCAAATTCGACCGTGTCCGAGGTTGCAATGATTAGATGGATCGCTACGATAAGTCAAACGTTCGTTTGAATTCGCGGCGGGCCGGCGAAGCGATCTTGCCTTCTCGAAGCGGCGCGGCGGCCGGCCTTCCCTTGCCGTCGATCGCGCGTCCAGAGCGCGCCGTGGCGCCTCCGTCGAAAAACCGCGTGGCGCCCTTCCCCTTTCCGCCGAAATGGTTTGGACTAGCTTTGCCTGGAGTCGGAAATGAACCTATTTGACCTCGCCGGACGCGTCGCCATCGTCACTGGCTCCTCGCGCGGAATGGAACGCGCGATCGCCGAACGGCTTGCCGAACACGGCGCGTCGGTTGTGATGTCGTCGCGCAAACCGGAAGCCTGCGCCGCCGCCGCGGTCTTCTTTGCGTCGAGGGCTGGCTCAATTGTAACCGGCCAGGCTATCATTGCCGATGGCGGCGCAACGATCACCTGGGGATGAGCGAGGCGGGCGATGATTGCGGACCAATCGGTCAGTAGGTCTCTTACGGCGATGGCGGGCGCGGCTGCGCGCCGTGGACGACAAAGCAAAACCAGCGGCCGGGCCGCGAACGATGAAAAGGAAAACGCATGAGCCTCGCAAACATTCTCGTTCATCTCGACTCGAATCCGCGAACCGCCGTTCGTCTCGCGCTCGCCGTCCGCCTCGCCGAACGCACGGGCGCTCGATTGACAGGGCTCTTCGCGGAAACGGCCGACGCGCATCATGTGGGCGTTGTCGCGGTCTGGCCGAGCGATAAATACACGGCGGCGATGGAGGCGGCCCAGGCGGCATTCGTCGCGGGCAGCGCGAGCGTCGCCGAGCGCGCGACCTTTATTGACACGAATCGCGGCAGCGAAGCGGAAATTCTCACGCGCGTCACCGCTATCGCCCGGTCCTTCGATCTCGTCATTCTCGGTCAGACCCTGGAAGGCGTTGCCGTTCCCGCCAAGCTGCCGGAACATGTCATAATTGAAAGTGGGCGTCCCATTCTCGTCGTGCCCTTCGTCGGAAATTACCCGGACATCGGCCATCGACCCCTCTTCGCGTGGAGCCACTCGCGTGGCTCCGCGCGCGCGTTGGCGGACGCGCGTCTTGTTCTCACCAGCGGCTGCGAAGCGCTGGTTATCGAAATCGAGCGCGCTGGCGAGGCTCGCGACGAATTTTCCGACCTCGTGGTCGCCAACCTCGCCGCGCATAAAGTCGTCGCGCGGTTCGAGCAGATCATCGTCGAGGAAGTCGACGTGATGGACACGCTGCTCAACGCAGCCGCGGATCATTCGGCGGATGTTCTCGCGATCGGCGCCTTCGACAGCGGCAGCCTCGGGTTGCTCGGGCACGGCGCCGGAACCCGCTTCATCCTGGGCCACATGACCCTGCCGGTCTTGTTTTCGCACTGAGGAGGGGGAGAACGCGCGCGTTCCCACATATTCGCAGCGGGAGCCGCGTCATATCCAGGCGTAGGCCGCCCGGCGGGCGGCGCGGACAGTCGCTGTGCTGATTTATTGAGTATTCGCCGGACGTTGTCCGGCGATCCCGTTTTGCGAAAGGGGCAGCCGCGCCAGATTGCGCCGCGCGGAGGACTCGAAGATCGCGCCCAGCTCTGGGAAACGATAAATCCGGGGAGCCGCGAGGAAGCGCCGCCCGAAGGCCAGCATGCTCGCTTCCCACGCCTCGTCGCTCAAATGCCCGGACTCGGCGCGCAGCAGTCTCGTATTGCCGTCGAATACATCCGGCGGCTCGCCGAGCGGCGTAAGATCGAGATCCAGCACCCACGCGCGGGCTCGCTCGCGCAGCCTCGCCTCGGCGCTCGCCGCTTTCGCATCGGGCGCGTAGGCCAGATGATCCTTGGTGGCGCGGATCGTCTGCGCAACCCATTGACGATCCTCGTCGTCGACACCCGAGCCGGCGCTGGCGCGCAGCCAGAACTCCGCGGAGCGGTCCTCGTTGTCGGATCGTGAATGATCGTAAACGCTGTCGTGATAGGCGATGGCGCAAGCGACGAGCGTGTCGATGGCCGGGTCAGCCAAGCCCACGCCGCCGGAATAAAGCCGATGACGGCGCCAGAGAAGTTCGAGATGACCGACGCCGTGATAGAGGCGATTGGGCTTGCTCATCTCGTCGATCAATTGCCCCTTGGCGCGATCGTCGAGCGGAACGTGCTCGAAAAGGTCTTGGAGTCCTCGCCAACGCGCGCTTGCCGCCATGTGTCCCTTCCGGAGCGGCGCCGCTTGGCCCTGCCGCGCATCGCTTTCCACCCAAAAGGCGAACGTCGCATTGACGCCCGCCGGACTCGAAACCAGCGTTCAATGCTCGTAATAGATGATCATCAGCGTCGCCAAAACGACTGAAGCGATGCAGACGCCAAAAGCGATCCGCAAGCATGCCGTCTTCCAAAACAGGATGTGCGAAAGGATCGCGCATCGCAGCCGGAGTTGCGCGACTTCGGCGTGGGAACTGTCGACGAATTGGAAATCCGTTGGCGCCGCGGTCCGCGAAACCAGGAAGTTGGTCCGTCCGCGACGGGGATAGCGCGGAAACAGAGCGACGAAAAGGCAGAAAAAGACCACCCGAAACGGGCTAAGCAGCACCGGGATCGGCAGGAAGGACGGAAATTTATCGCGCGAACCCATAATCGGGCCCATCACGATGGAGAGAAAAAAGATGACGATATTCGCCTTGAAATCGCTGGCCCGAATGGCGCCGGTATAGGCGGCGCTCAGCCCGCGATAATAGTCGGCAGGTTCTTGCGCCATGTGAAAAGTGCCGCTTGCCCCGATCGACGATCCGCGCTCGTCGGCGCACATCGCCCTCAAATACTATGAAAGAGAACCTGTTGGGTGTCCAGCGCGTCATCGCGCGCGGGGACGCCTTGATCGCGCGAGAGCCGCGGCGAGCCGAGCTTCGGGTCGGCGGAGGCTAGGCCCGCGGACCGGGTCCGGGTTCGACGCAATTGCCGTGCGCGTTTGCATTGGGCGCCTACGGCGCATCCGCGACGGCTTCGATGAAATGGGAGGCGTCTATTTCTTCGGCGCGACGGAGGGTTGATCTTCACATTGATATTGCCCGCCGCTTCTGCCGCGCGATTCCAAATAACAGCGTCCTCCGTTGTCGTCGCTGTTTCCCGTGTTCGCGCAAGAGCTGGCCGCGGCCGCCGGGGCATCATACGTGTAAGGCGCAAAGCCTCCCGAGGCCCCGTATTACGCAAAGGCGGCTGAGGCGAACGTCGATAGAGCCAAGGCGAGAAAAATCGTTCTGATGCGAAGTCTACAAATCGCCGACGACTTGAAATTAAGATTGCGCCATTTTGGCTCGTCGCGCAGTCCCGGCCGAGGAGCGCGCGCGGCCGACAAGGTCGGCCAGTCGACGCTGATCTATCCCTATTGGCATCAGGCCATGGCGGCGAAGGACAGGTTGGGCGCGGTGGGCCTCGCGTTGCTCGCGCCCTATTTGGCGCGGCGAGGGGCCGCCAACGCCGTCACCAGAAGAACGGCTCGCTCGTGCGGCGCGCGCCGACGAGGAACGCGTCGGCGACGAGCTGAAACGGCGCCGCGTCCATCGCGCTCCAGCCCGCGTCGAGCAGCGCGGCGAAATGAGCGTACAGCCCCTCGTATTCGGCCATCGGCGCCTCGCGCGCCAGCGCGCCGTCGACGAAGAGCTTCGAGCCGCCATGCGTCAGCGCCAAGCTCTCGCCCGCTCCCGTTTCGATGTCGATGTTCCAGCTCTGCTCGCCCTCCTGGCGCCAGTCGAGTTCGGCGGTGAGGCGCGCGCCCGAATTTTCCGCGACCGGGCTCGTGAAGACGAGCGAAGCGGCGATCGGCGTGTCGCGATTGGCGGGATAGATCAGTTCGGCGCTTTTGACGAAGACCGGGCCCGGCGCGATCTTGGTCAGGATCGACAGCGCGTTGACGCCGGGATCGAAGACGCCGAAATTGCCGGCGTCCCAGATCCATTCCTGGCCCGGATGCCAGCGCCTGACGTCCTCCTTCCATTCGATCGCGAGGCGGCGAAGTTTCGCCCCCGCGAGCCGCTCTTTCGCTTCGTCGACGGCGGCGTTGTACCGCGAATGCCAGGTGGCGAAAATGACGCGGCCGCGCTCGGCGGCGTAGGCGGTCAGATCGTGCATTTCCGCCATCGTCGGCGCCGGCGGCTTTTCCAGCATCACGTGCTTGCCCGCGTCGAGCGCCTCGCGCGCCAGGGCGTGGCGCACGCTCGGGGGCGTGCAAATGGCCACAGCGTCGAGACCGGGCAGCGCGGCGTAAGCTTCCGCGGCGGCGCCGAAAGTGGGAACGCCCGCGACCTGCGCGCCCGAGTGGCTGACGACGCCAGCGAGGCGAAAGCGCGGATTTTTGGCGATGACCGGCAGATGCTGATCGCGCGCGATCTTGCCGACGCCGATGATCGCGATCGCGTATGGCGCCAAGACGAATCCTCCCATTGCGTGCGGCGGCGAGTTAGGCATGGCGGCGGCCGCGCCGGCAAGAGGGGGCCTTGGCGCCCGCCCGCTGAGTGACCGGCTTCGAGGCGAAGCGGATGCTTACCCATATCTAATGAAACAACAGGGGTCGCTTCTCGCTGATCTCAATCAATGCCGCTCGCGAGCCATCGGGCGATGATCGCCAGTCGGCGAAGACAAAGTGGTCAATTTCAAATGACCGGAAAATTGATAGGGGGGCGCCAGGGTTCGACGCCTCAGCGAATTTCAAGCCTCGGCGGGCGGCCAAGACGCCAAGGCATGCGACGCGTCGCCTTGGGCCACATCGCAGATTTGGATTCGCGGATGCGGCGTTCGCTGAAACCGGGGAGTTTCCGCCATGAATATTCGTGACACGATGGCGTTGAGCGCCGCCGTGGCGTTGTTGTCGACCGCGCTGGCTCATGCCGGCCCCTGTTCGAAACAGATTTTCGATATTCAGATTGAATTCGATTCCAAGTTGAAGGCGGCGGCTGCGTCGGGGCCAGCCGGCCCGGAGACATCGGCGGCGCTTTTGCACCGCCAACCGACGCCTAGGTCGGTTGCCCATGCCGAAGAGAAGCTTGGCGACATTTCCCGGGACAATGCGCAGGCTTTTGCGGGAGCCTTGAAGCGGGCGCGCGAGGCCGACGCGGCCGGCGACGAGACTGCCTGCGAACACGCTCTCGACGATGCAAGACGCGCGCTCCGCAATTAGGGCGGGCTAACGATATCGGCGGAGTTGGATTGGTCGTCGAGGCGCCCCGTGACAAAAGAATCCGGTTCACGTCAGCGCGAAACGGGCGACCGGCCGCGGGACAGCGGGAGTTCCCCGGCGATGAATGCGGCGCGCGCCTTTCGCCAGTCGCTGCGTCTTCTCGGGACGCGGCGATTCGGGACGTTTTGGTTCGCGAGTTTGCTTTCGAACATCGGCACGTGGGCCCAGCAGGTCGCCGAACCCTGGCTCCTGCTCAGCCTCGGGGCGTCGCCGTTCTTGATCGGGCTCGACTCGTTCGCGATGAACGCGCCGGTGTGGCTGTTGACGCTGGTCGGCGGCGTGCTCGCCGATCGCGCCGATCGACGCCGCGTCATCGCGCTCTTTCAGTCGATCCAGATGCTCTGTCCGACGCTGATCGCCGCGCTGCTGGTGCTTGGCTCGATCCGGCCGTTCATGATCATCGCGCTTTCCCTCGTCGTAGGCGTCACCGACGCGCTCTCGATGCCGTCGTTTCAGTCGATCGTGCCCTCGATCGTCAGGCGCGATCAGATCGGCCGGGGTCTCGCGCTCAATTCGACGCAGTTCAACCTGTCGCGCATCCTCGGACCGGCCATCGCCGGCGTGCTCATGGCCAGCATCGGCGCCGTCGCGTGCTTCGCGCTCAGCGCGGCGTCCTACATTCCGTTCATCGGCGTCGCGCTGTGGATTCTTCCGCGGCGGCCTTCGAGGCCTCGTTCCGACCACGCGTTCGACAGAAGCGATCTGCTTACCGGCCTACGTGAGATCGCGCGCGCGCCGCACCTTCGAGGAGCTCTTCTAACCGTGTTCGCGACGAGCGTGCTCTGCGGCCCGCTGATCACGTTCACCCCCGTTCTCGTCAGCGCGGCCTTCCACGGCGATGCGAGCGACTTCAGCGCGGCGGTCGGGGCGTTCGGCGTCGGAGGCTTGCTGGGCGCGGCCGGGTTGCTCGCAGTCCCCGCCGAGCAGGATCGGCGTCGATGGAGTTCGCGCCTCGCAGTCTTGTATGGCCTCACGGTGGCGTTCATCGCGCTCGTTCCATGGTTCTGGGGCGTGCCGGCGCTCATGGCGCTCGCGGGCGCGGCGATGACCATGAGCAACACTTCGGCGAATTCGCTGCTCCAGGCCACCGCGAGTCCGCGCCTTCTCGGACAGACGGTGAGCCTCTTCATGCTTGCGACGCGCGGGGGCATCCCGTTGGGCGCCTTGTCGACGGGGCTCTCGATCGAGCTGCTCGGCGTGAGGCCGGCGCTGCTGGCCAACGGCGCCTTGGCGGTCGTCGTTCATCTCGCCATCGGGCGGGCATGGATCCGATCGCCCGTGCCCAAACCCGCCGCAGCCTCGGAGAACTCCGCGGCGTGAGGCTCCGGGACGCGATATGGCCGGGGGCTGAAGGGCGGTTTCCGGGCGATAGGAAGCGAAAGCGGGCGTTCGACGGGCGCGAGTCAATCGGAATAGATCGACGCAAACCGGTCGCCGCTCCTGATCGGACGCAAGGCCTGCTTCCCCTCAAACCGGACATTCGCTCTGTTTTCCCCGGCGCAAAAAAGCCCCGGGCGACGCCGTGGATCGGCAACGAATGTAGGAACGGAAGTGATCGTTGTACCGCCGGAACGACGCATTCGACTAATCTTAAATTGGGATCGCTTCGAGACCTGGCGTTGACCCATATCAAGAAGAAAAACGGGAGGCGTGTTAATTGTAACAAAGGGGCATGGTCTGTTTATGGAGATGCGCAAATGCAGACGCAAAGCAATATCCACTTCTATGTAAATTGGGCCAAGGAACGACTCAATGAAATGGAAGCTGTGCTGACATCGCTTGAAAGCAAAGTTGGCGAAGTGCAGGCCGATGCCCGCGACAAGGCCAACAAAGCACTCGCCGACCTGCGCAAAAGCCGCGATATCTTCCGGGACACCATCAAGAAGCAGTCCGAAGCCAACGAGGCCACTTGGACCAGCGCAAAGGCAAAACTGGAGCCAGAGTGGGATTCGTTCCAGGCCGAGGCCAAGAAATACGTCGAGAGCTTCAGCAAGCAAGTCGAGCAGCAGCAGGCGACATTCAAGGTTCAGTCGGCGGCCCAACTGAAGGCGTGGCGAGAAGCGGCCGACAAGCTTGGCAGCGATGCCAAGCAATTCGCGACCGGGCGTCAGGCTGAAATCGATGCCGCCGTGAAGCGCATGCAGGCCGACGCCGCCGCGGCGGAGGAAAAACTCCAGAAGCATGTGGACCAGATGGGGGCACAGTCATGGTCCGCGCTGATGGCCGTTTTGGCGGAAACCCGCGCCGCGTTCGATCGCGCCAATCAGGCGGCGCGCGAGGCGTTCAAGCGAGGCGCCTGATTCAAACCGCCTATCACTCGGAGAAGCCGCCGGGAGGCGGTTTCTCCCTCGATACGGCAAGAAGGATTCGACTCCGAGAACGGCCGGAGCGGAGCAGCCGCGATGAGCAGCATGGATGCAGATCCCCGGGATGCGCGATCAGGCGATCCGCAAACGGCCGTCCGCAACGGGCCACGCGTAAGCTTCTGGATCAGAGAGTTGCCTTTCAGCCTAGTGTTGATCCTGACCTTGCTCGGCATTGCCTACACCAGTGTTTCGAAACAACCGATCACGGGCTATTGGGAGCTTCTGGCGCCGCTGATCGGGTTAGTCTGTGTTGGCTCCGGATGGTCCCGCGCGAACGATAAAAGCGCGCGATTACAATTGATATGTACGCAGGCGTTGCACTGGGTCGCGTTCCTGCTCGTGATGAATGTGACGCTGTTGCCCAGCGTCCAGAGGATTCTCAACGCCAGCGCGACCGGGCTCGCCGTTCTCATGTTATTGGCGCTCGGAACCTTCACCGCGGGCGTTCATGTCCTTTCTTGGCAGGTCTGTCTTCTCGGGATCATCATGGCGCTCTGCGTTCCGGCGGTGGCGTGGATCGAATCGTCGGCATTGATTATCGTGTTGGTCTCGATAGCGGCGCTCGGAATTGGCGTTGTGCTCTGGTGGCGCTGGCATGAGAGTCGCGCCCAAAAAGCCTGAGCGAAAGGGCCGATCAGGCGTCGACCGCTTTGATGCCTTTCCAAGAAACCAGCTTGGCAAAGTTTGAGAGAATCAAACACTGGAGCGGCAAAGTCGCCCTTGCCGCTCCAGAATAAGACCACCCTTGCTGCATCGGTAGCACGGGCTCATGCAGCGAGTGCCTCCTTGATCAACGCGCCCGCCTGCTTCAGCTTGGCGGCTCGTCGATCATGATCGGCCCGCAATTCGACAAGGCGTTGCTTGATCCGGGCTTTGTTTTCCGCGTTGGCCTTGGCGATCTGATCATTCAGCGCGCTGATTTTGGCGTTGGTGCTCGTTTCCAGCTTTTGCAAGCTCGCCTGCGCTTGGTTGGCCAATTCGTCGAGCTTCGCCTTGACCTCATTGATCCTTTTCTGGAGCTTCGCTTTTGCCTCCGCGCGTGACTGAGCCAGTTCAGCTTTCAATTGCGCGAGTTCCGCCTTGCGCGCAGCAGTGTCCTTTTCAATTTCAACTTCCTCGAAGTCGGAGCGCCACTCACGCTCGACGGATGCGCCAATCGCCTCCATGCGCGTGTTGAGCGGCGTGACCCAATCCTCGTCGACCTCAGCGATCACCGCCGCCTTGCCCGGAGCCAAGTCACGAGAGACCTTGTCAAGAAAATCCGCGCCGACGCCGATGTCGAGAAGGTCGCTGATGCTTCCAAGCAGCATGCCGGTGGTCATGCCGACAATAACGCCAGCCGGCCCGCCGAGGATCCCGACCAGCGCGCCGACCAGACTGCCGATCGCCGTGCCAGGCAGCTCGTCCGGCGCCTCCTTTACCGACAGCTTGCCACCTGCGTCTTTGGCGATAACGGCAATTCCATAGAGCGTGAGATCGCCCTCCGCGTGAAGCTCCTTGAAAGCGCGCTTGCCTTCATACGCCTTCGCCTCGCCATCAAATGTGGCCACGACAAATTTGCTCATGATTTCTTGCCTTTCGGTTGAGTGGACTGCACTGAATCAGCTTCCAACTTCCCAACAGGCGCAACGTCACCGACCCTTCGGATAAGCGTGCAGATTATCTGTCGATGGCAGCTCCACCTTGAATAGCTAACAACAAAAATATCGCGCGAGCATTGATGCAGATTAAGGGCGATTGCCCAGGCTGGGAATAAAAAGCGCACTGGGCAATTAGGTTCTAGGGATCAAAGCCACGGACAGGAGATATGACGATGGGCAACGTCCAGGCTCTGGAAATCCAAATTCCTCACGAAATCGTCCAGTATTGGGGATGGTTCCTGGCGTTCGGGATCGGACTGGTGGTCCTGGGCGTCGCCGCCGTCGTTCGGTCTATTACAGCGACCGTCGTCTCGATGGTGTTCTTCGGATGGCTGCTGGTGATTGCTTGCGGTATCGAAGTCGCCCAGGCCGTCATGGTCGGGCATTGGGCGGGCTTCTTTCACCATTTGCTGGCGGCGATCCTCTTCGGGGTAACGGGCCTATTGCTTGTGACAAGGCCGGTGGTCAGCGCCGAAGTCGCGACCGTCTTCATGGCCATGTTCTTCATAATCGGCGGGCTCTTTCAGTTCATCGGCTCGTTCGTTGTCACGTTGCCGGGCTGGGGTTGGCAGGCGCTGGACGGCGCCATCACATTTCTGCTCGGCCTCCTCGTTCTCGCGCAATGGCCTGTCTCGGGGCTTTGGGTGATCGGTCTTTTCCTGGGCATCGACCTGATTCTCTTCGGTTGCGAGTGGATCGCGCTGGCGCTCGGTTTGCGCTCGAGTTGAGAGGGCCGGCGCGCGCGAACCGAGATCGCAGCGTCCGAACGTAAGGCTCGCCTTGCCGACTTGTTACAAAAAGCGGGGATGCCCGAATGAGCCGGGTTCACTTCCGCTACTGGCACAAATCAGCCGTCGAATGGAGGCGTAATCTACGTCCGCTATCCCCTTACAACAGACGAGCGGGGCCGTCGCCTCAGCGTCCGCTTCAGAGGTGCAGCGACCATCGGCTGAACGGCTAAGTTGGGCGCGTAGCGTTCGCCGTTTAGCGGCTCCGAATATACGCTTCCCCGACGCAGACGGTCAGAGCCGAGTGCGAAGCGTCAGAGTCTCACGGGGCTGGCGTCGCAATGGGCTGGCAGCCTTGTGTTGCGGAAAATCAGAAATGATGTTGGCCTTATATCAAATAAATGCCCGTGCGGAGAAACAGTCGTCTCGCTTCGCCGCCCTCGCCGCCGCGCGCACTTTCCCGAAAACTGTTGCTCCCGGGACTCACCCCGCTTGGGAGTTACAAAGTTCCTTTTTCCGCTCGCAAGTCCTTGATATTCCCCGATTCCGCCAAAGAAATCTTTGGAAAAGTTTGGAGATTCGGACCGAGAATTTGGAAAACCTTGCAAAAATCCTTGGCGCGGGCCGCGGATTGCCGGCCGTCTCAGCCCCGCCCCTCCGGCTTGGCCCGCTGGCGCGCCCTCGCCAGACGCGCCGCGGCGAGCGCCATCGGCGAACTGACCACTTCGGCGTATTCGCCGTCGAGATGGGCGAGCGACAGCGCGTGGACGTCTTCGGCCGGCCACAGGCGGCCCTCGAGATCGCGTACGTCGACCGCCCAGCAGGCGTCGGCGACGACGAAGACGCGGTAGCCGAGATCGCTGGCGTGGCGCGCCGTGGCCTCGAGCGAATTGTGGGTGAGGACGCCGCAGACGACGAGCGTCGTCGCGCCGAGCGCGTCGAGCGCTTCTTCGAGCCGCGTGCCGACGAAGGCGCTGTGGGCGCTCTTGCCGATGATCGTCTCGCCGTCGAGCGGCCGCGCCTCGGCCTTGAAGGAATGGCCGGGCGAGCCGGGCGCGCAGGGGGAGCCCGGCTCGGTCGAATCGTGACGGATGTGGACGATCGGCAAGCCTTCCGCGCGCCAGGCCGCGAGCAGCGCCGCGATCGCGCGCTCGGCGTTGGGGTTGTTGCGCGGCCCCCACTTGGGATCGTCGATCGCCTTTTGGACGTCGACGACGAGAAGCGCGGCGTCACGGGGCAGGCGCATGGGATTCCCTCAGCGCGGCAGAAGCGCCCAATAATCGAGATCGAGCACGACATGCGGCTCGTAGCCGTCGCCCTCGCGAGAGGGGAAGTCCGCGCAAGGGCGGTTCTTGGCCGCAAGCGTGCGAATTCTGAGGGCGCCGACGTCGTCGCGGCCGGGCAGGGGGGCGCTGTCGAGGATTTCGCTCCAGACGAACAATGTGTCGCCGGCGAACAGCGGCGCGACGTGACGTCCGCCGTTGATCGCGGCGATGTGGAAGGCGTTGGCGAGTCCGTTGAAGCTGAGAGCGCGCGCGAGAGAGATGACGTGGCCGCCGTAGATCAGGCGACGCCCGAACCGGCCCTGGCCTTCGCTGAACTGGTTGAAATGCACCTTCGCGGTGTTCTGATAGAGGCGCGTTGCGATCTGATGCTCGGCCTCCTCGACGGTGACGCCGTCGACGTGGTCGATGCGTTCGCCGCTCGCGTAATCGCCCCAGCGATAAGGCGAGCCGGCGAGCGCGGCGTCGTAAGCCGCGGCGGCGATGGCCGGGCAGGCCTGCCCGAGGTCGGCGGGCGCGACGGCGCTGGGCAGATCCGGGACGTGCGCCGCGGGCGCGGGCGAGGCGGCGTCGCGCTTGCGCACCATGACCCAGCGGACGTAGTCGAGCACGATTTCGCCGCGCTGGTTGAAACCTTGCGAGCGGACATAGACGACCCCGCTCTGGCGATTGGAATTTTCCTTGAGGCCGATCACCTCCGACGTCGCCGACAGCGTGTCGCCGGGAAAGACGGCTTTAAGGAAGCGGCACGCGGCGTAGCCGAGATTGGCGACGGCGTTGAGCGAGACGTCGGGCACGGTCTTGCCGAACACGACGTGGAACGCCAGCAGGTCGTCGATCGGCGCTTGGGGGTAGCCGATCGCTTGCGCGAACGAGTCCGCGCTCTGCACGGCGAAGCGGGTTCCATAGAGCGCGGAATAAAGCGACGCGTCGCCGTCGCGCAGCGTGCGCGGCGTCGCGTGGCGCAGCGTGTCGCCGACGCGAAAATCCTCGAAAAAGCGGCCGGCGGCGGTTTTCGCTTCGAAAGGCGCACTCATTTTCGCTCAGAACACGTTGGGGTAAATGTAAAGCTCGATGATCTGCTCGACGAGCAGGATGGCGAGAAACAGCACCACCGGCGAAATGTCGATGCCGCCGGTATTGGGCAGATAGCGGCGAATCGGCCGAAGCGCCGGCTCGGTGAGCGAAACCATCATGCTCCAGACCGATCGCACGAAGTCGTTGCGGATATTGACGACGTTGAAGGCGATCAGCCACGACATCACCGCGGCGGCAATGATCACGATCTTGTAGAGGTCAAGGGCTAAAATCACAACGTTCAGTAGGGCCCGCATGGACGCTCCTTCATGGCCTTGCCCGCTCGGGCACACTAGGCGCGCGACGGCGCGCCGCCGCCTGCCCACGCGCTTTCTTTCGTTGACACGCGGTAGGCGCGCACGTAAACAGCCGCGCGACGGGGCTGTAGCTCAGATGGGAGAGCGCTGCAATCGCACTGCAGAGGTCAGGGGTTCGAATCCCCTCAGCTCCACCAAAGGTTTTTCGTCGCAAAAACTCGGCGCATATCAAAGAGATCCTGGGTCGCTTCGACGAATGCGCACCCAACTGCGTACCCGAGAAATCGCTGCGCTGCCTTCAAGAAATTTTGACAACTGTTTGGGCGGCCGCGGTCCGCGACCGATTCGAGGGCTCGGCGGCTCCAATCGCGTTTTGGTCTGAATTTTGCGGGCCTGTTTGCTTGCTGGCGTAATCCCGGCCGCGTAGCCTTCCAAGCTGAATACGAGGGTTCGATTCCCTTCACCCGCTCCAATATTTTCAATGGCTTAATAGCAGTTCCCGCGTGCTTCGGGACCCGATTTTGCCCGTGGACCACATTTGGACCACGAATCCGTATCGATCAATCGTCGGAAATTCCGTCAAGACTGGTGACGCTGTCTTCGCGCCAACGTGGTCGCTTACGAATGCGCGCCGTTGCAAGGGGGCAGCTCGACAGGATGTACATCGCGAGCGCTCTGGGCTGCGGTTCGGCTTGGACGCGGGCCCCTTGTCGCAATGGCTGTTCAGCGGCTTGGCGGAAGCCGGATTGCCGGTGGTCTGCATTGAGGCCCGGCATACGAAGGCTTTCCTTAAGGCCCAGGTGAACAAGAGCGACCGAAACGACGCGCGCGGCATTGTGCAGATGCTGCGCGTCAATTTGTTTCGACCCGTGAGCCCGCGGGGCGCGAAATGTGTCGCGCTCACGGGACCAGCCATCGGGTTGCTCCCGGCTTCACCGGAAGCACGACGATCAGGGCAATTTGCCTGGCGGGCGTTTCAGAACTCCCGCCAGTTCTCGTCGCCCCCGCGCGCGGCGCCGTTGGCGACCCGCGCCTTGGGCGTCGCGCGAGCCGGCTGCGCGGCCGCCGCCTTGCGCGCCTCCGGCCGAGCGCCGCCGCTTGCGGCGACGGACTTGGTCGGCTGGCGGAAGGCGTGCGGCGCCGCCTTTTGCAATTCGCGGCGCATCGAGTCGTCGCCGTGCGCGGCGCCCCCGACCCGGAACTGCCCGATCAGCCCCGAAAGCTGTTCGGTCTCCTGCGACAGCGAATGGCTCGCCGCCGTCGATTCTTCGACCATCGTCGCGTTCTGCTGCGTCACCTGATCCATCTGGTTGATCGCGGTGTTGACTTCCGCGAGCGCCGTCGCCTGCTCCTTGGCCCCCGAGGCGATCTCGGCGATGACGTCGTTGATCTCGGCCACCTGCGTCACGATCCGCTCCAGCGATTTGCCGGTCTCGGCCACCAACTTGACGCCGTGATCGACCTGGGTGGTCGAAGCCGAAATCAGACCCTTGATCTCCTTGGCCGCTTCGGCCGAGCGTTACGCCAGCGCGCGCACCTCGGAAGCGACCACCGCGAAGCCGCGGCCGGCGTCGCCCGCGCGCGCCGCCTCGACCCCGGCGTTCAGCGCCAGCAGATTGGTCTGGAACGCGATCTCGTCGATCACGCCGATGATCTGGCTGATCTGCTGCGCCGATTTGGCGATGGCGTCCATCGCCTCGACCGCTTGGCGCACCACG
>JBEKGN010000017.1:0-99674 GCA_050012775.1 Roseiarcus sp. | reverse complement strand
AAGGCGGGCGTGTGATTGCGACGGCTACGCTTGGTCATCTTCGCTCCTGATTCGCAGCGAGAATCCTCGCCGCTGTCAGGCAGAAAATCCACTTAGCCTACTGTCCAGTTTTCCTGAGCCAGCTCTATGCATGGGCGAGCGAATTCGCCGCCGCCCTATGTGTCGGCGGGGAACGAGTTCCTTTGGATCGCGTGATCGCAAGCCATTTGACGCCAGTCATGGAATTGCGGGCGTCTGGACTGACCTGGCGTGCGATTGCGGCGCTGTTGACCCGCGCAGGGGCACGACGGCGCGATGGCCGGCCGATATCTTCCGATCAGATCAGGGGTGACGCTACTCGTTTGATCCGTCGGCGGGACGCAAGGGCATCGTCGGCGCCGGCCGTTCGATCGGCAGTCGAGCCGGCACTAAAGACGGAACGGAGCGGCGCCTCATCAAAACAAACACGGAAGACCCAATCGCGTAGTTTGCGGCAAGAAGGCGTTGAAAGGCCCCCCGCCGTCAACCCAAGAACAATTTTATCAAAAGACGTCTCAAGCGACGATGTCGCCGCCGCGCTGGCGCGCATTCAGAAATAGCAGCTTAGCCGCACAAGGAAAGTGAAATGTCCAAATTTGAAAATTTGCAAAGAACCAACTTCGTTGAAGATGACGAATTCGACGATGACGCGCCAATCGAGCTCAGTCCTGAGTTCCGCCGCCTAATTGAAATTGACCGTCTCCAGCGGGAGTTGGCTCCCACAAGTGCGGAATGGGCGCCGACCGTCTTTTATGATCCAGAAGTGTTCCCTACCGAGGCGAGCCTTGAGCGTGTCGAGCGCCATTACGAGCAGGTGATTCCAGGACGCAACTTTTCCTTTCGCGCGCTGCCACTCTCCGCGGTGGAAACAGCGCTGTTTTTCAAATTTCCCGCCGCCGAAAAACTCTTTCGCCACCGCGGATTCATATTGGAGACGGAGGGGAACCGCGCCACGCAGGGGCAGAGCAACGCAATTTCCTATCGCGAGAGAGCCAAAGCCGTCTCTGAATTTCAATTATCCACGATTGCGATGTACTTGGACTTGGAGAACGTCGACTCATCCGATACGTGGAAGGCTTATCTTGCCTTCCGCCTAGGCGCGGCATTCGGCGAAGTGAATGGTCAGCCCATACCGCTTATTGAACGCGATGGCCTGCTTCTGCCGTGCAAAATATTTTACCGTGCGGAGCGAATCCATCTCGCGTATGGCCGGGGCCTTAAACTTGCCATTAAGAATGGCCGGTCTGATCCGCACCGGCTCTGTCCAGCGCTGCCAGAGGAAATCCTTGAACAAGTCACTTTCGAACGCAGGCACAGTCAGCCAATTTTCGGTGGCGCAACTCCGACCGCGCTTCTTCTCTGGCAGACGCAAGCGCTAGCGTTTCTCAGGAAGGCAGCCGGAGAGATCGAATTAATCACAGACGCGGAATTCAATAAACGAGAGGCCGCCAACGTGCCATTGAGACAGGCCGCTTTGCGAATCTTGCTCGATCCCGAGGAGGACCTCGGCGCCGCCGGCCTAGACGAAATCGTTTCGCCCGATTGTGCGGCGTTGGCGGCGTATCAGGTCGATTATCTCGCAGAAATTGCTGAAATAGCCGCAGAAAATCCTGCCGATGCCGCCCGGAGATATGGAGTCGCGCATGGCGCTTGCACGATTGTCAACGGTCTCACCGATGAACAGAATATTGTTGCCGCGTTGCACGGCTCTCACTACCGTCCGCAATTAATTCGTGATTCAGAACGCTACTCCTATCATCCGCTTGACACGCTATTACCTGTCGCGCGGTGGATTTTCGAATTGAAGCGCAGACGACACGCTGTACTCGGCCATGGGATCGCGAAATTGCTGCGGGATGTCATTGACCCGGAAGCGATGGGCGTTGATGGACAGTACGAGCTTTATCGGTTTAGACCGCTAATTGAGGATCGACTCGGGCAACCAGCTTGGTCTGTGCTCCACGATAGCATTGCGGAATTGCTGAATCATAGAGAGCCAGGGCCAATCCCCGTTGTTTACGAATGGAATCGCGATGCGATTACCCCGTGGTTCGCGGAGCGCCGCGTCAATGCAATTTATATCCGAGGCCCATTTCTCGACTTTCCCATCAGCGCGGCAAATGTTTGGAACGAGAAAGCCACCGTTCTTCGGAAGGAGCGTGGATTGGTCTTCAAGCGCCGCCCGCGTTGATCACGGCCGCTTCGACCGCTCTTCAGTTGCCAAAGCGCCGATACGGCGGCCGAAAATACGTTGGACGGCGGGGCGGCGGCTCGTGGCGAGTGTTTCCGGAAATTGAGCTATGAGAGTAAAGTTTTCGCAGGCGCTCCGGAAGCTAAATCGAGATTGGGCGAGATCCGTCTCTTATAACGGCGTACCGCAAGACCAAACTCGCAGTTATTATCGATGCGACTTTCGTCATAGGGAAGTCGCAACGCCATTGCGCTCAGTGGCTGAAGTTATTCTACCCGCTCCGGTCGGATTTGGCCTTCACGCGTGCATGTCCTCGTGGGTGACGCTCATCGACAATAAGCTTATTTTTTCCGATGAGGGTCTGATTGGGGGATGCGTTTGATCCAAGAAGCGGGAATGTATCCTTCCCGCTTCTTATTCCATAGCGTGAGCGGCCATTCCATCTCGTAGACTTGGCCATAACAATGGATGGCGGCCCTCACGATTGCCTGGGGATTCTCCTTGTTGAGCCCTAGGCGCTTTGCCAACCGGGAAGCGCTGTAGGTCGCGATGTCACGGCGCTCTTCGACAAGCCGTCTCTTATCGTCCGCCGCCGGCGCGCGGTTTTTCACCAACGCGGAGACGTGGCGCTTGCCCATCCATTCAGAGACCAGCGCCGCGCCGTCGCCCGGCTCAAGACGCCCGTAGATCTTGATCTGGAATAGCCCAAAGATCACATTGGCCAGTTCGCGACCGTATTTTTTAATGACCTGATCTACATTCTGAATACCGAGAATTATATACAGGCCCTTCTCGCGACCTTTGGCGAGCGCACCGTCCAGGCCTTCAATTTTTTGGAGGGAATCGAACTCATCGAGCGCCAGGAGCACGCGGCGCCGGGGATCAATGGGAACGATGGGGTCGGTCAGACGCAGCACAATGCGTTTGAGCAGCCCTCCGATGACGAGGGTCGAGAGTTCCTCATGCTCCGGAGAGAACTGGGCAATGACCGTAAGCGGACCCGTGTAGCCCTTGGCCAGCCATCTCTTGACCGAGAAACGACGATGTTGGGGCGTCGATTCGGAGGCCCACGCGAGAAAGCGAAGATTCGCGAACGCGGCGGACCTCATGGTCGCGAGAATGCCCGCCACGGTCTTGTCTTCCCCTTCAGCGCCGCCGCCGGCCAAAAGTGCGCCCGCGCTCAAATCAATTTTTCTGGTCGCGCGCCGGATCGTCTCGGAATCTTGCAGCGTCGCGTCGAGCAACGTCCGCGCGGTCCAGTTCGATCCACGCGTGACGATTTCGTTCAGCAAGATGTCCACAAAAATGAGGCGGGCGCTATCCGACCAGAAGGGCGGCGTAGATCGGGGAATGATATCGACCGCGAACTGCATGGCGGCCGCAGCATCGGAAATATCGAACGCCAGGTCCAAAACGTAGGAGTCGGCGTGGTGCGGCGCGATGAGAATGGCTTCGTCCGCGGAAAAACTTTGCGTCATGTCGCCCTTGTTGCAGAGGATGAGCAATCGATCTCCCCTCTCGATGGCTTGATCGATCAATGCCCTAATGATGTTGGATTTGCCGCTATTGGGCGTGCCAACGAGCAGGATGTTCTTGAGTTCAGCGGGGCGCGGCAGAACGAAATGCGGCGCGAGATAGAGTCCATGCTGGGCTTCCCACCCCGCCTCATTGAAAAGGCGATTGCGCAGATCGTGCTGGGCGTCTTCGCCATAAAACACGCGCGGATCGTCTTCGTCGAGACGTGTGAAGGGTTCCATCAGAGGGGTGTGTTTCCATGCGTGCCGCAATGCGACCACACCCGCGACAACACCGACCGCCAGGCTCGTCGACAGACGCAATTGACCATGCGCCTCCCATGCGAAGGACTTGATCGCGTCCCACGTGGCGATCTGATCGATCACGCGATCGAAACCAGGCTTCGGCGCGAGACATAGTAGCGCGACGAATTGGCCGGCGCTCGCCACGAGCATCGTCTTGAAGCCGGTTAGAATCCCCGGAAGAGGATACTGACGGGGGGTATAACCAACGTTTAGGTCTTTGAATTTCATGACAGGCTCGCTTGGTCGGACTTAGAAATTGAAGTGGTACATGGCGAGGATTGCCAGGAACCCGAGGACTGAGGCCGCGGTGAGCCCGCGCACGAACGCGATGGTTGCAAAATCCCACTCCGGGCGCCTCAGTTCTTGCCACCCTGTCTTGACCCTCGGAGGCAAAGGCTGTCTGCGGGGGACCACAGGCGCCTTCGTGGTTGGCGCGACAGCCGGAGGTTTTCTTTCAGACGTCGCCTTCGAGGTGGCCTGTGAAGACGCAGTCTTTGCCGGCGGAACGTCTGACTTCGCCTTCGACGCCGCAACGGCCCCCTCGCTGAGAATTCGGTCATATTCCCGGTGGACGTCGGGGCCGAACGTCTCAAGTCGCTCGACGTTGATTTGCCCTCCGTTCTTGAGCATCTCTCGGATCAACTCCTCGGCCGTCGCGTTGGCGGCTGCCCTCCCCTCGGCTTCGATCTGCGCAAGGGACGGACGTTCGGAGCGCCCTTGCTCGCTGTGGTCACCGCTCCCGCCGTTCTCATCATTCTCGGCCATCACTTCCCTCCCTTGGGCAGATCGATAATCTGTGAGAGCTGCTCGTGCATCGACCGCCAGAACCGGGCGATCGCGCTCTTCGCGATTTTGATTTCCGCGACCGAACGCCCGAGCAGCTGGCTCGCTTCGACGGGATCCATGGCCAGCGCTTTTAAGAAGCGAATTCCGGCGCCCTCGAACGGGGCCCAGTATTCCGTTGCGATCGCCGGCATGACGATGGAGTCCAGGCCCTTCGCCACCTTCAGTAATTTTTGATAGTTTTCCTCGGCCAGAGAACCGGCGACGATTCTTTCAACTGAGCCGCCGTATCGGTTCTCGACAAGGACAATCCTGGCATCCGGAAGGACCCCAAGAATGCGGTCAATCGTAAAGGCGGCTTGCGCTGTCGATTCCGAGTCTTGCGGGTGGAACGGCGCGAAGACGACGATGGGCAGATTCCAGGCGCTGGCGTCCGCGGCATATCCGACGTCGCGAAGAAAATTCGCGAAGTTCTCGACCTCGCCGGCACCCGTGTCGACAAGCATCGAAGTCCTAGTCTCTGCGGCCATTCTGGTGGCTTCGTGCAAAGGCGTTAGGGCGCGCATAAGCAGCGTAGGATCTTCGATCACGAGATCGGGATCGGGTCGAAGGTCTACGACATCGCCGATCAAATGACCGAGGCGTTTCTGATTGTCGACTTGAAACGCTTTGAACGCAAAGCCGTTTACGACGAGCATGTCTGCGACGAATGTCGCGCAATGCGTTTTGCCACTGCTCTTTTGCGCGACAAATTTGAAGATGGCGGGCACGGTGATGAGAGGGCGTTTCTTGGGCATGGGAGCCTCGTGAGGTGGCCACTCGTGATTGAGTGAGCGATTGGGAGGATGGCTGTTTTTGGGTGGCTCCGATTACTCGGTGAAATAAGCCGCCGGGGTTGTTGGCGTGATGGTTTATGAATCGGAAACGGGGGCGTGCGTGGCCATCGCAAATGTGTTTGCCGGGCAAATTGCGTCCGTCGTCGAAAACCGAGCGCCAGCACGGTGGGAACTTTAGTGGCAGGAGATTGCGCGTCGGCGATTGCGTACAAGCCGGGCGCCTCATGAAGTGTAGCGAACGTGCGCGAACGGCTTTCATTTTGGAGAACGAGGCGGGGCAGCCAACCGGCGTGTCAGCGCGCTGCAAACCGTTCCCGCGAAGGGTATAGCGCGCATGGGTTAACGGTTGTGGGTGGGGGCCCGTCCCTAAGAGTCGATGGAGGGAGGTTGGCATTTCGGCCGACCTCCCCCCGGCATCGTCACAAGGATGTTAGGTCTGTGACGGTTTCGTATATTCGTCATGAGCCGGCCGCATATTCCCGCGATTCAAGTCTCGCGGTATGGGCAGTCAGAGATCGGGCTGATAACGCAGCGCCCACCAAATCCAGCCGAAGGGGAATAGCTGCCGAGCCCCGAGGCCGAAGACGACGAAAGCACAAATCGCCGCCAGCCCGCCGCCCGTCTGGGTCCAGATAAAGCAGCAGACGAGAGACATCAGGCTGTATTCTGCCACTCTCGCGTCATGACGCCGTCGTCCGACTTTTGCGCCGTCGAACCAGTTCGGTAGGGCAACGACGCAAGATGTGATGAGCGCGACGGATACGAGCGACGTCACACTGTGGTCCGACAGTCTCCAAAGTGTGGCGATCGCGAAGACATTCGCCGCCCACCCGGCGACATGGGCGATGGCGATGAGTTTGAACTTGAGCCTGGGGAAGCGCGTGTCGGCCTCGTGCCAGAGCCACTGCCAGAGGACGACCAAGAGCAGGCCGATCTCAATGTCATCCGCAGGCCCGTCTTTTTGAAGGAAGGCGGCCAGATAGACGACCACGAACAGGACGGGCGTGGCGAGCGCGAGAGACTTTGCAGTCGTCGCGAGAGCGGAGAGAATGAACTCCCAAATTTTCAATGCTTTGAACACCTTGAACCCCTTCTGTTTTACGAGCTACGCTCATCCATGGAGCGAACGTCGCGAGATGCCGCGCGCCGGGGGATTTCGCGTGGAACCCCAATGGCGAACGACGGGTTCAGAACAGCACGCCGTGTGCGGTCATTATTTCTCAGAGAAATAATTCTGTCGAAATTCGAAAACTAAGGCTGCAATTATGGTTTATGAAATCAACAGATGGATCGTTGATGGTCGCTGCGATTTTCCGGCGGAGCGACACGGATCAGTGTTGAAGCATTCATCGATGTCGGAAATATCCGCGCCCCCCGGCGAAGGGCGCCGCCACTGAAAAGGGCGCGTATTTGCGAGATTGGGCAGACCGCTCTTCGCCACCGCACTCGCTGCGCTACATGGAGCCGCCAGTGCCGTCCGGTGATTTCCGTCGCGAGAGCGGATGTCCACATGACGATCAGCGTGGTTGCAAAAGAAGGCTCGACCGTCATCTGCAATCAGTTGCCGATCGAGCGTCTTGATCACTTCACGCCAAAGACCGCGTTCAGCCGAGCGACAGTCCCTTGGTACGATCACGACGCTGAGCCGGCGTCGGAGCGGCCAATTCATTGGCTTGAGAACCGGGAGCCGATTCTCGTCCGTCGCTCTCTTGCATCGTCAGGATGTCGAGCGTCGTCTTTTTGAGACCAGAACGCGACAGGCGCCGCGAGAGGAAGGCAAGCCGCGTCTCGTCGTCGACGTCGGGCTTGGTTGCTCTTTGGGACAAAGGCAAATCGGCGCGGAGCTTTGCGTCCAGCGACTTTCGGTCGATGAAGAACTCGGTCTTATTGCGAGCCCGGCTTGCCGCGACGTACGCGGCGTGCCGGTCCATCTCCGGCGAGAGAAGAACAAAGGCGCGATCAGTGGTCAATCCCTGGCTGCCGTAGACGGTCGTGGAGTAGGCATGGGCGAGACGCGCTCGACCGAATTGGTCCTCGATATCGCGCGGCGTAAAGGCGAAGCGCTCATCGCCGACGCGCGCATGGAAAATGAGCGTATTGTCAGCGCCGCGTGCGATCCGCTCGATCTCAGCTTCCGTCCCGTTGATGACTTCGCGCGATCCAGCGCGTGCGCGCGTCAGAAATCGCACCCGATCTCCCGAAGCCAGCGAAAGGCTGAAACCATGCCCTGAAGGCGTGACCGCCTTGAGCGTCACGTCCTCTCCGGTAATGATGCCATTGTCGCGAAGGCGCGATCGGATCTCGACGGCGATCGCGCGAACCTCGGAATTGGTTTGCGCGATCAGCAGACACTTTTCCGTGGGGTTTTCTTGGGAAGCCTCTTGCCACGCGTCGGTCAATGCGCGGATCGTCGCGATGCTGCCTTGGCGTTCATGCAGGCAGCCCCGTTCCATATAGGCCTTCAGCGCTTTTTCGGCGTCTCCCTTGCCAAGCGCGAGAATGGCGTCGCGTGCCCACGGCTCCCTTTGGCGTTGGATGGTTTCGACCGCCTGGACCGACAGCGCGGCGGAGGCCAGGCGGAGACCCGCGCCGGCGCCGACACTTTGCATTTGGTTGCGGTCGCCGACCAATATGAGTCGCGGACGCGCGCCCTCGTGGCCGGCGGCGGCGGAGAGGATCGCATGCATCTGCCGACTCGACAGCAAGCCCGCCTCATCGACGATCAATACGGTCCTGTCATCCAGAAATGGCGAACCATTGGCGGCGCTGGCGAGCCAGGAATCAGTCGCCCGAGCGTCGATCCCGAGATCGTCGCGAAGCATGTGGGCGACTTTCCACGCGCTCGCCGCTCCGATAACTCGAAACCCCGCCGCCTCCCAGGCCTGCTTGACGGGGTCGAGGGTAGTGGTCTTCCCGGATCCCGGGGCTCCCTCGATAATCGTAATCGTGTCGCCCGCCGTGGCGGCGCGAACCGCCTCCCCCTGTTCATGGTTGAGTTGGCTGGCGACGATCAATTGCTCGACGTGCTCGGAGTTGGGCGCGTCGCCCCTCGACCGATTGAGACGCCGGGCCATGGCGCCGATCTCGCGCTCGATGCTGAGAAGTTCGGGAGTGGAGAAGATTTCATGGCCCCAGACGTCGCGGTCGAGCGTCACGATGGCCTGGTCCGCGAGAAGCTTGTCGATCTCCTTATCGATCCTGTCTGCGCCGTGTCCCGTCCCGACGAGCGCGGTCGCCACCGCGGCATAGAGATGCCGGCGCTCGAACGCACTCTCGTGGGCGGTGAGGTCTTGGGGGATGGCCCGAATCCGGTCTGCGAGCAATGTTTCCGGGTCGCATGTTTCGAGAGGCTTCGGCTGCGCAAGGCGAGCGGCCTCGCAGCTCAATTGCACGTCGCGCGCAGAGAACCCGAGTGCGGCGGCGCGCTCGCGCCAACGCTCAAATCGATCCTCGTCGCCCATGTCGCGTTTGGCCCGGCGGGTCGCTCTCGTGATCTCGGCGGCGAGCGCCGGGGCCTGTCCGCTGACGACGCCGGCGGCCTCCAATTCCTCCTCAATGGTCTGCCGACGCGCCGAGAAGTAGGTTCTCAGTCTCTCGTCGACGCCGGCAATCTCGAAAACGCCATTCTTGCCGATGTCGGTGATAACGAAGCCAAGCGCTTGCAATTCTCTCGATAATTCCAGGTGATACGCGGCGCCTAGCGCCATTTTCCAGGCATAGATGGATTTGCCGTCCAAGGCGCCAAAGCGACCGGGAGCGGATGAATTGGAGTCGGCGCCACGAAGCGACCCGTCGGCGTCGATGCTCGCCTTCTCCCCGAGGTTCAGGACGACGGCGTGGGTGTGCAGATTTGGATCCGCGAAAACCTCGCCGTCGGAATGTTCCGCGGGACGGGCGTCGCCATGCAGAAACTCGGCGACGGTCAGCCGCACTTTCTCGCGGCGAACGCCGTTCTTGCCGGATCGGCAGAAGGCTGCATTGGCTTCCAGAACGTCGAGCGCGCGCGCGACGGCATTGGCATGAGCCTGTTCGATCTTGCTCCTGCGCTCCGTCACGCAGAGAATCGAGACGCTCTTGGGGGCGGAAAAAGTGACGTCATGTCCTCCGACGCGTTCCTTTCGTCCGCCGGAATTGGCGAGCATAGGCTTGCCGCTCCCATCGAGCGCGGCATGCAATCGCTCGAAGTCGGCGCTCTCAACCAAGCTCCCTTTCTCGAAGCCGGAAGCAAATCCGACTCTCGTCCAGCGGCCTGGAGGTTCGCGACCGCCGATATAGTAATCGGTCTGCGATAGATAATATTGAGCCATCGTGCCGGACGCGACTGTCGCGACCATCTCCGCCTCCTTTGAAGAGGCAAGTTCGATAGGCCAAAAAAACCTGGTCCGATTTCAGCGCGAAATAAAATCTTGCAGTTTGTGCGCTTAGTTGTGTCGCCTCTGAATGGAGGCGGTTATGACACGCGATCTTCGCACCTCGGTTTTCAACCGAGTTTACCGCACAGACAATTGGCCGAACCGCGTGCCGAATGTGCGCGGGGAAATAGATGTGCTGGAGGCGCTTTGGGATGCAATCTTCGGCGAAGTCTTGGGAGGCACAACGTCTCCACATAGATCGGGGAACGCTCGCGCGCCCGGAATTATGCCCTGATGTTCCCTCGGATTCGAATGTCGAGAAAGGAAGCTGCGAATGGTATTCGTCTCCGCACGCCAATTCATGTGGCTCTTGCTCAGCGATCTCGATCGCTCCATCCCGGAGCTGATGGAAAGTGCCCTATTGGTCGCCCATCGGCTCGCCAGAGGCGGCGGGCACAGCAGCGAAATATCGCGCATCCTAATGTTCGACGATTTCCCGGAGGAGAGCAGCGCAAACGTCGAGGTTCAGGTGTCTGATCCCGCCGCCTTTCGACGGCTGACGACCTTCCTTCGAAGGAGGTCGGCGCGCTTCGAAATTCGGGACGAGCGCCCCGTGGACGTTCCCTCTTGCGAGGACCGTCACGAAGTCTCTGAGAAGATCCACGGTCTCGTCGAAGGCGAGACGGTCATCCGCATCCATCACGACGCCGCGCGGGACTGCGTCGTTGTTCATTTTTGCTGATCAGATAGGGCGGCTTCCGGTCGTGGCGATGGGCATTCTCAGCTCGAACATTGGGGCTGATTGGCGCGCTAGCCTCTCGATCGAGAAGATCCGAATTCTGTTGAACGACAATCTTCACTGAATTTCGCGGCTTGCCCTCGCGGCAGCATGTCCCGAGGCCGATCATTTTCGCAGCTTGCCCGGTGCGCTGCTTCCTTGTGGACCATGATCGCCGGGGCATGGCGCCCCGTTCGACCATCCCGGTCTCTCCAGCGCGTTCGCAAAAAGTAAGGTTCCTCCGGCGGTGAAAAATCCGAACGACGACGCGCGCCTGAAGGCAACCAATCGAAAGGCGCTCGAAACGAAAACGACGCCATGAATAAGGGGGTAGACCAGCGTAGCACGGGATGCGCCGAGGAGCGATGGATCGTCAGGGCCTGTGTGGCGGATGACGGGCCGCCCACAGGCCCAGCAATCATATGAACTAGCGAGTTCGGAAGCCTGCACGTTGTCGGAAATGATTCGTGACTTGATGGAATCAAGGGCTTAGAAGTTACAAAGGGATAGGCACGTTATAGCCTTTCCGCTCCTGGAGTCTCATCGATGGCCGTTGCTACAATTCCCGTGCGTCTTTCCGTCGGGCTCATTGATGAGCTGCTTGACCTCATAGGCTTGAGCGACGACCGCGCCAGTCGTCCTTTGACCAGCGTTCTCGCGGCCATCAAAGCTCAATGGCGACCACGTGATATCACGGTCATCGAGCAATTCGGCCGCGCTGATCTCGTTTGGCTTCTTGCACTCGCTAACACACACGAGTTTGAGAAAACCCGCCGATTCGCCGAGAATTACATCAAGCAAATTGATGAGCAGGGTACGCAATTGCCGCGGTCGCATTGATCGGATCGCTGACGATGGCGACGGGCGGTATCGGCCGTAAATCGGCTATGCCCGCTTTCCATCTCAAAACGACGGCTCCGGGTGTTCTTCGAGCGGTTTGAGGCCGAGGTTCGTCGCGCGAACGGGCCGGCGGGCGGCGCGGCGCTCAGTCGGACGACCCGGCCGCGCGCGGCCGCGGCCGGCCCGCCGCCGGCTTGGGCGCGGGAAGGAGGGCGGCCACCCCGGGCTCGGGCGCGACGGCGACCGCAGCGCCCGGCGGAGTCGCGCCGAACGCGTCTCGCGTCCATGCGAAGGCGCTGCGCGCGGCGTCGGCGACTTCGAGGTCGGAAAGAATGGGCACGGGCCGGATTGAATAGCGGTCGAATGCGCGCGCCGCTCCCGAGCGTCCGCCTTCATGCACCACCGACGGCTTCGCCGCGTCGATCCAGTACGAGGTGAGACGCGGTTCGTCGGCGGTCGCCGACCGCGCATGCATGGCGCGCGCAATCAGCCACGCGCCGGATGAGACGGCAGGATCCGTCACCGGCGCCGTCCCCGTCCCGCTCCGGGTCGCCGCGAGCGTCGCTATGACCTCAAAGAGCTGCGAGGCGACCCGAGCGTACACTGCGGGAGTCGGCCCCTTGGGACCGAACGCCGCCGGCTCGACCTCCTTCGGTGGCCGCCGCCGCAACGCGTCGAAACGCTTGAAGCTGTTGACAATGTACCTCGTGTCCCGCCGGCGGCTGTCGAACGCGAAGACGACTTGCGTGAACACGCCGGCGATTTCGGCGCAATGCGACGCGACGTTGCGAAGCATGGGCTCCAGTCGCGGCTTGTCGAAATCAAGGACCTGAACCCGCATCGTCGGCGCGTTCGCGGCGCGCGCAACGTCGAGGAATCGGGTCCACTCAACACCGCCGCTCGTCCCGTCCAGGACGAGAATGGGCCCAGACTGGGCGAGCGCGGGCACGAACAGATCTTCTTTCCGAACGACGCCCGCGGTCTGGCGGCTCAATTCGTCCACCAAGCTCTGCGCCCAGGCGGTCACGCTGACCGAAACCGAAGTCTGCACCGCCTCGGCGGCGACTTCGACGGCGCGGAAATTCTTCTCCAACCCGTCGAGCCGCGCTTCGAAGCTCTGGAGGAGGAGCACTTCCGTACCCAAATCTCGCCCCGATCGGCCGAGCTTGGCGATAGCGCTCATCATAGCCCGCGTGCGCGCACGCAGCCGCTCCAGCGTCGCGGCGACGTCGTCCCCGGGCTCGGCAGCCTCCAGATCGCCGATCCGCGCGGCGACTTGCGCCATCGACTCCTTGATGCGTCCGAGGGCGGCCGCGCGCTCCTCGTCCAGGTCGGGGTCTTGAATCTCCCAAAGCCGGCTCAACTCCCGCCGAAGGATTTCGCGCCCCGCCGGCGTAAGGGTCCAGACGGCGGTCGGGCGGCCGCGGCCCCCCGTCGGAACGCTTTCTTGCACGCAGAGGTCGGCGCGGCTGTTCAGGTAATTGCGAACCGTCGATTCGTTCGCACAGGCGAAGGCCGCCAGCTCCTTGACCGTCGCCCTGCCGAGCCTGAAAAGGCCGCGCTTGATCTTGTAGTTCTCGATCACACCCGGTTCCTCGATGGCCCGACTTATTATCGGAAGTCGGGTGAAAATATCAAGCCCAACCTGAAAGGCGAGTTAAGGTCCGGTCGAGAGGACCCCAATCGGGTCGTCCGGAGAACGCCACAAGCGCGGAAATCAACTCGTCGCGGTCGAGGCCGACTGTGACGTCGAGCGCGAGGGCGAGCTTGTCGAGAAGTCGATCGCGATCCGCCTGGGGAATCCTGAGGGCGTTCAAGCTGAGCGAGAATGCGTAGACCCGGTCGCGACCCCGGTCCTCCCGGTCGGGTCCCGCATAGAATCGGCGCATTTCCGCGAGCAAGTGGTCGACAGCCCGCCGCGCTGCCGTCCGCCGTTCGCGTTGCAGCCGCGGCAGCATCGACTGCGCCGCCGCCCTGCGCGCGTGCATGGTGGTGAAGGCCACGCGCAGGGTTCCCGACTCCCTCGCGACCCACTCGGGATCGCCCTCGTGTTGCTCCAGCCACTCGGTCGCGGCCCACAGCGCCAGGACGTCCATCCATCCTTCCGTCCACGCGCAAGACCCGTCGACGACGACGCGCGGTTCGGTTTTTCCGGTCGAAGATTCGACGCCCTGGTAGGCGTGGCAAAGCAGCTCGTGGGCGAGCGCGTACGGAAGCTGGCACGCAGACTGCCAGTCGAACGAGTCGTCCCTGACGCTGAGCTTCACGATGGAAATCGGCACGCCCTCGTCCTTCAGCCGACACGAAGCGGTGATCGCGGAAGCGTCGAGCGCGTCGGCGGTCTGGTCCGAGTGCAAATGGCCGAGGTCCATGAAGACTTTAGGGCGAGCGATCGGCACGCTGCACGACCGCTCGTACCGCTTCGCCACAAACTCGTCGAGCGATGCGAAGAGACAGTTGATTTCGGTCGGGACGGGGGCTTCAACCCCGTTCGCGATCGCCCCTTCGATGTGCGTTAGGAAGGCGGAGACGCGTTTCGCGATGGCCACCCTGCTGACGCCGGCGTCGGACAGGTCCACGCCGCGCACATGGTCGCACGCCGCCCTCAGCGCCTCAATGACCGACGCGCCGCCCGTCGCGCGAACGTCGTCAGCCTTCGCGAGCAATGGCGTCACGACGCGATTGTGGAAGGCCGCCCTGGCGCTCTCGGTCACGGCCGGGAGCCCACCGGGCTGGAACGATACCGCTGCGGCGTAACGAATTTCCAACGCCGCGCGTCGTCCGGGATCCAAAACCGAGAGTCGCGGGGCACCGGATGGGGGCCGGTCACTGGACGTCATCGGGAACGCCCGTTTCGGGTCCGATGCCGCCCGTCGGGAGACCCTCTTCGACTCTTTCTTTGAGGAGCTGGTTCCAAAGCGACTTCAGCGCGCTCTTCACCGTCTCCTTCGCCGCATCTTTGAGCATGTCGTACCCAAGGTCACGCGCGAAATCGACGGCGACAATCAGCAGGGCGGTCTCCACGACGCCCAAGCCGGCTTCGCTCGGTCGCGCGGAAAAAGGCGATCGCCGTGGCAAGTCCTCGGGGCGACGCCCCAAGAGTTCGGCGGCCTCGGCCCGAGTGACCGGATCGTCGACGATTTGCTCCCATGCCTTCTGGACCGCGTCGTTGATTTGCACGAGGTCGGCCGCGCCGCTCGCGTAGCCGGCGATTTCGATCTGCTTTTCTTCGTCCCGCATCGCCCGCTCGCCAATCGAGAAAATATCTGACCGACCGTATTCTCTCTATACCAGAACGTAACGTACAAAAAGGCCGCCCGGGTCCCCCCGGACGGCCTTTTCGTTCACCCGTCGCCCAATCGCCTCGACGGCGCGGGCCCTTGAGCTTGCGGCCCTTCAGGGGGGGCGCGTCGTAGCGGTCGCCGGGAAGGGCCGGGCGGCCCGCCTACCGGCGGGGCTCGACCGTCGCCTTGGCGGGCGGCGGCAACATGCGCGTTGGCGCCCCCCGCGCGGCGGCAAGGTCTTGCTCCTGCCCTTGCCGAGCTTGGCCGCAGGGAATCCCCCGGAGATCACAATCGAGTCATCAAAGCCAGGCCGTGCTCTAGGACTTTGTGGCAGGATTGTGCACGACGAAAATCCGCCATGGGAACGCGCCATGACGGCCTTCCGTCGAGTTGCCCCAGATTTGCCCCTGAAAAAACGCCAGGAAGTGACCGTTCGCTTGAACCGTTGATTTTGCTGGGGAATGTGGTGAGCGCGGTGGGACTCGAACCCACGACCCCCTGATTAAAAGTCAGATGCTCTACCGATTGAGCTACGCGCTCCCGCATGGGCTGCGAAGGCCTACAGCCTCGCCCGCTGGGGGTCAATAGAAGGCGCGCCCGCTTTGGCCAGGCGCGCCGCCTTGAGCGCCACGAAATCCTCGCCCGCGTGATGCGAAGATCGCGTCAGCGGGGTCGCGGACACCAGGAGAAATCCCTTCGCCGCGCCGACCGTGGCGTAGGACTGGAACTCCTCGGGCGTGACGAATCGCGCGACCTGGTGGTGCTTGGGCGTCGGTTGGAGATATTGGCCGATGGTGAGAAAATCGACTTCGGCGCTGCGCAGGTCGTCCATCAGCTGCAGCACTTCGCTGCGCTCTTCGCCGAGGCCGACCATGATCCCCGACTTGGTGAACAGCGTGGCGTCCAGCTCCTTGGCGCGCTGCAGCAGACGCAGCGAATGGAAATAGCGCGCGCCGGGCCGCACGCTGAGATATTTCGACGGCACGGTCTCGAGATTGTGGTTGAAGACATCCGGCTTGGCGGCGACGACGATTTCCAGCGCGCCGTCCTTGCGCAGGAAATCGGGCGTCAGCACTTCGATGGTGGCGCCAGGCGCAGCGGCGCGGATCGCGCGGATCGTGCGGGCGAAATGCTCGGCGCCGCCGTCGACGAGATCGTCGCGATCGACCGAGGTCACCACGACATGGGAGAGGCCGAGCTTGGCGACGGCGTCGGCGACGCGCGCCGGCTCGCCCTCATCGAGCGAGTCGGGAAGGCCGGTGCGCACGTTGCAGAAGGCGCAGGCGCGCGTGCAGGTCTCGCCCATGATCATGAAGGTGGCGTGCTTCTTCTCCCAGCACTCGCCGATATTGGGGCAGCGCGCCTCCTCGCAGACGGTGGCGAGCTTGTGTTCGCGCACGATTCTGTTCGTTTGCGCGAACGCCGCGGAGCCCGGCGCCTTGACGCGGATCCAGGCGGGCTTGCGCGCGACCGGCTGGTCCGGCCGATGCGCCTTTTCGGGATGGCGCGGGCGCGTCGCGCGAGGATCGCCGTTGAGAAGGTCGATTACGACAGTCATGATTCACCCCGCGCCAGCGCCGCTCGATCAGCCCGGCCTGCGGCTCTGGACGACCTGAAAGACGAGAAGCAGCACCACTGAGCCGACCAAGGCGGCGACAAAATGGCCGATCGAATGGCGCACCGCGATATGGGCCAAATTCGCCAATTCCGAGCCGATCCAGGAACCCGCGATGCCGATCAGAATATTGGTGAAAATCCCGTGGCGGTCGCCCAGGATCATGCCGGCGATCCAGCCGGCGAAGCCGCCGATGATGATGAGCGAAAAGAAGCCGACGCCCGGCGTGCCCATGACGCCAAGAGGTTCGTGCATGATGAAACTCCCCATTTCCCTTTGCCTGGACGCGCCGCGGCCTTCAGGCCGGGCGAGGCGCAAACTTACCTTCTTCGCGTGACGCTGTGGCGGCGGCGTCACGCGGTTCGGGTCAACGCGGCGACATAAAACCCGTCCGTCGCGGTGCGCAAGGGGCTGAGCCGAATTCCCGCCCCCAGTTTCGACGCGTGGCCAGCCAGCGCCTCGAGGCCGCAGGCGCGCGCCCAATGGGCGGCTTCGATGGGGAGGAAATCCGCCTGCCGCTCGAGGAACGCGGCGACGCGGTCCTCGTTCTCGGCCTTCAACAGCGAGCAGGTGACATAGACCAGGCGCCCGCCCGGCTTGACGAATCGCGCCGCGTTTTCAAGCGATTCGATTTGATCCTTGATCCGCTGCTCGAGCGCGCCCGGCCGCATGCGCCATTTCGCGTCGGGGCTCCTGCGCCAGGCGCCCGAGCCGCTGCAGGGCGCGTCGATCAGCACGAGGTCGCAGCGGCCGGCGAGGTCGGCCAGCACATCCTGGGCGCCGCGCGGCGCGCGCACCTGGACGTTGCGCGCGCCCGAGCGCTCCAGCCGGCCGAAAATCGGCGCGAGGCGGCGCCCGTCCGTGTCGCTGGCGTAGATCTGGCCCTGGTTGGCCATCATCCCCGCGAGCGCGAGGGTCTTGCCGCCGGCGCCGGCGCAGAAGTCGAGCGCCTGCATTCCCGGCTTGGCGCCGGTCAGCAGCGCCGCCAGCTGCGAGCCTTCGTCCTGCACCTCGACGAGGCCTTTGACGTAGGCCGGCTCGGCGGACAGCGCCGGGCCGCGGCCGTCGCCGCGGATCGCGACGCGCAGCCCGATCGGCGAGAACGGCGTCGGGACGGGCATGAGATGGGCGAGCGCCGCGAGCGCCCGGTCGCGATCGGTCTTCAGCATATTGACGCGCAGGTCGACCGGAGCGCGATTGGCGAGCGCCCTGCCCTCCGCGATCGCCGCATCGCCGAAGCTCTCGGCGAAGGCCGGCGCCAGCCATTCCGGATAGTCGCCTTGCACATGCGCGGGCGCGCCGGTCAGGTCGCAGACCCCCAGCCTCTCGCGCTCGACGTCGGTCAGCGGCGCCGGCGCGTGGCCTTCCCCCGTGAACAGCGCCGCGATCTCCGCCTCGCTCAAGCCGCGCAATTGTTTGAGAGCGCCGAGAATCTCGGCGCGCGGGCTCGCCTCGCCCATCATCCAGGCGGACGAGGCCTTGCGGCGCAAGGCGTCGTAAACGAGGCTGGCGATCGCCGCGCGGTCGCCGGAGCCGGCGAAGCGGCGCGCGAGCCCCCAGTCCTTGAGGGCGTCGGCGGCCGGACGGCGGCGCGCCTCGACGTCGGCGAGGACTTCGATGGCGGCGGCGACGCGGGCGGCGGGGATCATCGGCAGGTCTTTCCGGGGAATCGAGGGCGACGCAAAAGCGACACGATTGGCGATTTAAAAATGGCGCGCTTCGTGGTCGGCGGAGCGAAGTCTCACCTGGGGGCCTTCATGTCCAATGTTTTTCGATCCCTGATCGCTTTATCGCTCGCCTTGTCGCTCGCCGCCTGCGCCGCGGCGCCGCCGCCCCCGCCGGAAATCGCCCCGCCCGCGAAAAAGCCGCTCGACGCCAAGACGCAATTGGAGACGGGCAAGACCTATTGATCGGCGCGCCCCCCCTCACGCCCCCGAGGGATAGTTGGGACTCTCGCGCGTGATCGTGACGTCGTGCACGTGGCTTTCGCGCAACGCCGCCGAGCTGATGCGCGTGAACTGCGCCTTGGCCTGGAGTTCGGCGATCGAAGCCGCCCCGACATAGCCCATCGCGGCGCGCAGGCCCCCGGCGAGCTGATGCAGGATCGCGCCGACCGGGCCGCGATAGGGCACCTGGCCCTCGACGCCCTCGGGCACCAGCTTCATCTGGTCCTTGATGTCCTGCTGGAAATAGCGGTCGGCCGAGCCTTGCGACATCGCGCCGAGCGAGCCCATGCCGCGGTAGCTCTTGTAGGAGCGGCCCTGGTAGAGGAACACTTCGCCGGGGCTCTCGTCGGTTCCCGCAAGCAACGAGCCGATCATCACGCAATCCGCGCCGGCGGCGATCGCCTTGGCGAAATCGCCGGAATATTTGATGCCGCCGTCGCCGATCACCGGCACGCCGGCCTTGCGCCCCGCCTCCGCCGCTTCGAGGATGGCGGTGAGCTGCGGCACGCCGACGCCGGCGACGATGCGCGTGGTGCAGATCGAGCCGGGGCCGATGCCGACCTTGATCGCGTCCGCGCCCGCGTCGATCAGCGCCTGCGCGCCCTCCCTTGTGGCGACATTGCCGGCGATGATCGCGACCTTGTTGGTGGCGCGCTGGATGCGACGCACCTGCTCCAGCACCTGCTCGGAATGGCCGTGCGCGGTGTCGACGACGAGGCAGTCGACGCCCGCCGCCATCAGTATTTCCGCGCGCTCGAAGCCCTTGTCGCCGACCGTCGTCGCCGCCGCGACGCGCAGGCGCCCGTCGGCGTCCTTGGCGGCGTCGGGATGGGCGGTCGCCTTCTCGATGTCCTTGACGGTGATGAGACCGACGCAGCGCCCGCCCTCGTCGACGACGACGAGTTTTTCGATGCGGTGCTGATGCAACAGGCGCCGCGCTTCGTCCTTGGAGACGCCCTCGCCGACGGTGACGACCGTTCGCGTCATCAGTTCGCTGACGGGCTGGCGCGGATCGTCGGCGAAGCGCACGTCGCGATTGGTGAGAATGCCCACCAGCCGCGCCGGCTTGCCGTCCGCGCCGCGCTCGACCACGGGAATGCCCGATATCGAGGCGCGCCGCATCAGCGCCAGCGCGTCGGCGAGCGAGGCGTCGGGAAAGATGGTGATGGGATCGACCACCATGCCGCTCTCGAAGCGCTTGACCTTGCGCACTTCCTCCGCCTGCTCCTCGTTGGTGAGATTGCGGTGGATGACCCCGATGCCGCCCGCCTGCGCCATCGCGATGGCGAGCCGCGCCTCGGTGACGGTGTCCATCGCCGAGGACAGGATCGGCAGGTTCAGGCGAATGGCGCGCGTCAGGCGCGTGCCGATGTCAACCGCGCCCGGCATGACCAGGGAATGGCCGGGGCGCAACAGCACGTCGTCGAAGGCGAGGCCGTCGGGAAACGCCGAATTTTCCAATGTCGCCATGGGGAGCCGTCCTCTCCGAGGGGTTCGCGAATCGCGGACGCCTCTGGCGCCGCCGCATGGCGGCGCTGCCTAACACGCGGCGGGCGAAGTTCCTAGCCGGCTCGTGGCGCGCGCGCGCCTTCCCCGCAAGGGGAGAAGGGCCGCTCCGCTCAGCCCGGCCATGACGGCCCGAGGCTTTCGCAACTTTTCCAAGAAAATTCCAAGCTTTTCCAAGACTTTTCCTTGGTGGAAACCAGCAAAATCAGGGCCTTAGACCCCAGGGAGAGCGCGGCGGCGGGATTTTCCGGCCCGGCCGCCTCGTCCGGCGCGGTCTCGCCCTGCCATGCGGCCTGGGCCGCGGCCCCGACCTCGCGATCCCGCTTCATCCTTTCCGCCATCGTGTTGAGCTTGGTCAACAGCCGCTCGCGCGCCCCTTCGTCATAGGCGGGAACGCCGCCCGTCGCCTGGTATTTGTCGAGGCGATCGAGAACGCGGACCAGTTCCGCGATCGCCCGCCGGTCGCCTTCGGCGACCCCTTTGGCGGCGAGGCGCAAGGCGGGGGCGAGCCGCAGCATCTGCAATTGCGCGTGCTCCCGCTGGGCGTCGACCTCCCGCTGCGCGAGCGCCGCGACGACGATCTGCCGGATGCGCTCGCGCGACAGGCCCTCGGCCTCCGCGATCTCCTCGTAAGAGCGCCCCTCGCGCAGCCGCTCCATGATGCGCTGACGGCGGACGAGCCGGTCGCGGGCGGTGCGGCGGGGCTTGAGGGCAAGCGGGGGCGGCGGGGAGTTCGGTCACGATGGGGGCTCCCGTTGGGCGCGCGTGATGGTGGGAAACAGAATGGGAATCGTAGCATGGATTGTGATTTTCAGAAAGGAATTGTTACGGAGCGGGCCGACGGGCGACGGGGGCGAATGATGGCGACTTACCGTATTTGTCTGCGAGGTTTGCGCGCGCCACCGCCGTGCTCGCCGTCAAGGTCCAGCCGCTTCGCGGTCGCTGACGCGAACCTTGGATGAAGTCGTCGCCTTCATGATAGAGTGCCGAGGTCTATCCGCCTGGGCGTGATGGCCATCCGCCTCATGCGCGTTAGGCTTATTGGCTCCAGAGAAAAATTCATGATCCGGACCGCTCGCGTCATTGTCGTCGGACGCGTTCAGGGCGTCGGCTATCGCGCCTGGGTGGAGCGCGAAGCCGAGGCGCGCGGCCTGTCCGGCTGGGTCCGCAACCGTCGCGACGGCTCGGTCGAAGCGTTGTTTTCGGGAGAGGCGACGGTCGTCGACGCGATGGCCGAGGCCTGCCGAGCGGGGCCGCGCATGGCCATGGTCGAAAACGTGACCATTATCGATGCGACCGCCGATCGCGATTGGCGAGGCTTTCGGGCGATCGCGACCGATTGAGTTACGCGCCGGTCACGGCGGTCGCCGTCCAGTCGAAAGCGCCGCCAACACGCCTCTCCTTTCGACCGCCCCCTACACTATCCCATTACCTTCACCCCGATCAGCCAGGGATGGAGGACAATCATCGCCGCATAGGCTGCCGTTCCGATGATGAGCGCGACGCCGTCGGCGCGCGTGAAGGCGGATATGCGAGGGGCGCCGAGGTCGCCGCGCTTCTTGACCGCGATTCGATCGTAGACGGCCCAGGCCAGGAACGAGGCGAAGAGCAGCATGCCGCCGGCGTCGCCGTTGGCGAGGAGATGCGCCAGCGCCCAAATTTTTATCCCCACGAGCATCGGGTGACGCAGCCAGCCGCGGATCCGGCCCGGCGCCGGGTTCATGCAGGCGAGGGCGACGAAGGCGAACCACATCAGCGCGATCGTCAAATGCCGGGTCCAGGTCGGCGGCGTCCACACCGCGATCAAGCCCTCCGCCCGATATCGGGAGAAACCCCAGACGATCAGCGCGAAGCCGACGAGGGAGGCGAGGGAATAGAGCCCCTTGTACGGCCCCTCGCCGAATCTGGCGATGAGGTCGGCGCGCGCCTCGCGACGCGTGGCGAGCGTGTGCACGCCGAGAAATACGATGATCCCGACTATCAGAATGAGCATGTCCGTTCCTTCTCGCGCAGGCGGAGCCGATAGGCATGGGCGAACCCCGGTCGCCCAGACACGACAGCTTACTTGATCCGTTATGGCAAGTCCGTGAATTCGAGCCGGGCGTTCGCTCGGCCGTCGCCGCAATCCGCCGGGCGGGCCGCGCGGCGCTTCATCCGATCGCGATCGCCACTTTGCCGAAGTGCTGGCCGCTCGCCATATAGGCGAAGGCGGCTTTGGCGTCGGCGAACGCAAACGTCTTGTCGATCACCGGCTTCAGCCGGTTCTGCGCGATGGCGGCGGTCATCGCCTGAAGATCCTCGGTCGAGCCGACCGTCACGCCCTGCAGGCGCTGCTGCTGCATGACCATGAGCGGCAGGCGCAGCTCGCCTTGCGCTTGTCCCGCGAGAACGCCGATGAAGGCGATAGTCCCGCCGATTCGCGTCGCGCGAATGGATTCGTTGAGCGTGCCGACGCCGCCGACCTCGATCACGAGATCGACGCCGCTTGCGGTGACGCCGCGCGCGAATTTCCCCCAGTCGGGCGTCGTCTTGTAGTTGAGCGTGACGTCGGCGCCGAGCGCTTTCAGCTTCTCGATCTTGGCGTCGCTCGACGATGTCGCGATCACGCGGGCGCCACACAGTTTGGCGAATTGCAGCGCGAACAGCGAGACGCCGCCCGTGCCCTGGGTCAACACCGTCTGGCCGGGCTTGACCGCGCCGAGCTTCACCACCGCCGCCCATGCGGTGAGGCCGGCGCAGGGAAGCGCCGCCGCCTCCGCGTCGGAGAGATGATCCGGCGTCTTCACCAGCGCATGGGCGGGAAAGACGCGGTATTGTGCGAGCACGCCGTCCACCGCGCCGCCGAGCGCGTTGCGCAGCTTTTCCTCGTTCGGTTCGCCGGCGAGCCAGCCCTCGAAGAAACTGCCGATGACCCGATCGCCCGGCTTCAACGCGCGGACCCCCGCGCCGACCGCCTCGACCACGCCCGCGCCGTCGGACAGGGGAATGAGCGGAAATTTCTGCCGCGAGCCGTAGCCGCCGCGTAACGTGAGAAGATCGCGGTAGTTGATCGTCGCGGCCGTCAGGCGCACGAGGACCTCGCCCGGCCCGGCCGACGGCGTCGGCTTGTCGACGAGGGCCATCCCTTCGATGCCGGAGGGGCCTTGCAGTTCGTAGACTTTCATCGATCGTTTCTCCTGGGATCGCTTGTGCGCGGCTTGACGGGCCGTCGAAATCCGCGCGACGATATCAACATGTCGCGCATCCGCCTGATCCGGGTCGTCCTGGCGCTTTCCTGCGCCGCCGCGTTCGCCGCGCCGCTCGGCGGCTGCGACCAATGCGGCGACTGGCCGTGGACCGCGACCCAGAAAACCTGTCACGGGCAAAGCGCGGGTTGACGCGGGCGCGTCGGCGACCGCCCTCTTCACCCCCGCTGGCGCAGCACGAAGCGCTGCACCTTGCCGCTCGCCGTCTTCGGCAATTCGTCGACGAACTCGACTTCCCTGGGGTAGGCGTGCAGCGACAGGCGCTTGCGCACGTGCTGCTGCAATTCGGCCGCCAACTCGTCGCTCGGCGCATGGCCCTTGCGCAGCACGACGAAGGCCTTGACGATTTCGGTGCGCTCCGGGTCCGGCTTGCCGACGACGGCGACTTCGGCGACGGCGGGGTGTTCGATGATCACGCTCTCGACGTCGAACGGGCCGATGCGATAGCCCGCCGAGGTGATGATGTCGTCGTTGCGGCCGGCGAAGAAGAAATGCCCGTCCGCGTCCTGCAGCATGGTGTCGCCGGTGACGTACCAGTCGCCGCTGAGATTGGGCGAATCCGCGCGCCAATATCCCGCGAACATGAACAGCGGCGAGCGCGAGCGGCTGACCGCCAGGACGCCCGGCGTTCCCGGCGCGACCGGCTGCAGCGCCTCGTCGAGCACGGCGAGCGCGAAGCCCGGCATGGCCAGGCCCGCCGATCCCGGCTTCGAGTCCTGGCTGAGGCCGTGGTGGTTGTTGACGACCATGCCGATCTCGGTCTGACCGTAGTGGTCGCCCATCGGACAGCCCAGCGCGCGCGCGGCCCAGCGCACGACCTCGGGGTTGAGCGGCTCGCCGGCGCTGCTCGCTGCGCGCAATTGCCCGGCGATGTCGGCCGTCGCCGCGTCGCCCGCCGCCATCATCGCGCGATAGGCGGTCGGCGCCGCCGCGAGATTGGTTATCCCCAGCGTCTTGATGACGCGCACCGCCGCCTCGACGGTGAACGGCCCGTCGTAGAACGTCGTGGCGTGGCCGAGCAGCAGCGGGCCGATGACGGCGTAGAGCATGCCATAGGCCCAGCCGGGATCGGCGACGTTCCAGAAGCGGTCCTCGGCGCGAAGATCGAGGCCGTCGAGCATGTAGACGGCGACGGCGAGCAGAAAGCGCAAGGGATAGCGCACGCCTTTCGGGCTGCCCGTCGTGCCCGAGGTGAAGAGCATGACGAAGGGATCGTCGGCGCCGAGAACGACCGGCGCGAAGACGGCCGATTGCGCCGCGAGTTGGTCGGCGAAGGCGGTCGCGCCCGGCGCGCCGCGATCCACCGTCAGGACCGGCGGACAATTCGCCAGGCCATCGAGCTTGGCGAGGTTCGCCGCGTCGGTGACGATGAGCTTGGCCTGGCTGCCGCCTTTCGCGGTGACGCGGCTCTCGATCGCCGCGGGTCCGAAGGCCGTGAACAAAGGCTGGTAGATCGCGCCCGCGCGCCACACGCCGAGAACGACCGTCAGCAGTTCGGGGATGCGCGGCAGCAGCGCCGCGACGACGTCGCCGCGCCCGACGCCGCGCGCGGCGAGCACATTGGCGAAGCGCGCCGAATCTTCGCTCAACCGACGGAAAGTCACGCTCTCGCGCGAGAAATCGCGCGCCACGAACTCCAGCGCGACGCGCTCCTCGTCGGCCCAGCGATCGCAGCACGCTTGCGCCGCGTTGACGCCGGCCTCGAGCCCCTGCGGCAAGACGCGGCGCTCCAGGTCGGAAACGGAAAATTCGCGGTAGGCCGTCTCGTAGTCGCGCATGCGCCCCGTCCCCAGCGCCTCGCGCGGTCTTGTGGAAGACGGCGCCGGCGCGCGAGCTTAGAGCCCGCGCGCGAGCGCCGCAATTGCCTGCGATACTGCCCCGCGCCGGCCTCCCTCACCCCATTGTGAGCGCCGGCGGCGCGCGCGGGCGGTCTCTTTCCTTGCGGCCCTTGCCTCGCGGCGCCACATAGGCCGCGTTGGTTCGAGTCTTCAATGCGCCCCGCCGTCCTCACCGCCTTCATCATCGCCACCGCCCTGTTCATGGAAAACATGGACGGCACGGTGCTGGCGACTTCGCTGCCGGCGATCGCTAGGGATCTCGGGCAGGACCCGATCGTGCTGAAACTGGCGCTGACCTCGTATATGCTGACGCTGGCGGTGTTCATCCCGGCCTCGGGATGGGTCGCCGACAAGCTCGGGGCGCGCACCGTGTTCTGCTCGGCGATCGCCGTCTTCACGCTGGGCTCGATCCTGTGCGGCGCCTCGTCGTCGCTGCCGACGCTCGTCGCCGCGCGCGTGTTCCAGGGGCTCGGCGGCGCGATGATGGTGCCGGTCGGGCGGCTGGTGCTGCTGCGCAGCGTGGCGAAGTCCGACATGGTCAACGCCCTGGCCTATCTCACCGTGCCCGCGCTGATCGGCCCGGTGGTCGGCCCGCCGCTGGGCGGCTTCATCACCACCTATTTTCATTGGCGCTGGATCTTCTGGATCAATGTGCCGATCGGCCTGCTCGGCATCGCGCTGTCGCTGAAATTCATCGAGAACATCCGCGAGCGCGACGTCGCGCGTTTCGATTTCAAGGGCTTCTTCCTGTCCGGGCCGGGGCTGCTCGCCCTGATCTTCGGCCTGACCATCGTCGGCCGCGACATCGTTCCGGCGAGCGTCGTCGCGGCGTTGATTATCGGCGGGATCGTCCTGCTCGCCGCCTATGTCGGCCACGCCCGGCGCGAGCCGGACGCGATCATCGACCTCAATCTCCTGAAGACGCAGACGTTCTTCACCGGCGTCGTCGGCGGCTTCATCTTCCGCATCGGCATCGGCGCCATCCCTTTCCTGCTGCCGCTGCTGCTGCAGATCGGTTTCGGCCTGACGCCGTTCGAATCGGGATCGCTGACCTTCGCCGCCGCCGCGGGCGCGATGGCGATGAAATTTTCGGCCTCGACGATCCTGCGGCGCTGGGGATTTCGCCGCGTGCTGATCGTCAACGGCGTCATTTCCGCGGCGTTTCTGGCCTCGTACGGCCTGTTCACCGCCCAGACCCCGCATTGGCTGCTGCTCGCCGCGCTGCTGTCGGGCGGATTCTTCCGCTCGCTCGAATTCACCGCGCTCAACGCGCTCGGCTACGCCGACATCGACCAGGCGCGCATGAGCCGCGCCACCAGTTTCGCCAGCGTCGTCCAGCAAATGTCCGGCGCGATCGGCGTCGCGGTCGCCGCGGCGAGCATCGAATCGATTCAATTCGCGCTGGGCGACGGCCAACTCGTCTCGCGCGACATGACCCTCAGCTTCGGCGTCGTCGCGCTGATCACGCTGAGTTCGGTGGCGATTTTCGCGCGCCTGAAGCCGGACGCCGGCGCGGAAGTTTCGGGCCAGCGCGACGCCGCGGAGGCGAGCGCGGAGGCGCCGGCGGAGTGAGGAAGACCGCCCGTCGCCGGTCGGCTATTCGCTCTTGCCGCGAAACCCCGTCGCCAACACATAAAGCTCGGCGCTGTCGGCGCGGCTGGCCTTGGGCTTCAAATGGCGCACGGCGGCAAAATCGCGCTTGAGCCGGGCGAGCAATTCGCCTTCCGAGCCGCCGTGCAGCACCTTGGCGAGGAAAAAGCCGCCCGGCGCCAGGACGCTGGCGGCGAAATCGGCGGCGAGTTCGGCGAGGCCGACGATACGCAGATGGTCGGTCTTGCGGTGGCCGGTGGCGTTGGCGGCCATGTCGGACATCACGCCGTCGGCGAGGCCGCCGAGCCATTCGCGTAAGCGATCCGGCGCGGCCGGATCGTGAAAATCCATCACCTTGAATTCGACGCCTTCGATCGGATCGATCTCCAGCAAGTCGATGCCGATCACGCGGCCTTTGCCTTCTGCGGACTTGACCGCGCGCGCCGCGACCTGGCTCCAGCCGCCCGGCGCGGCGCCGAGATCGACGATGCGCGCGCCGGGTCGAAACAGCTTATATTTCTCGGCGATCTCGATCAGCTTGTAGGCCGCGCGCGAGCGAAATCCCTCGCGCCTGGCCTGCGCGACGAAGGGGTCGTTGAGCTGGCGCCCCAGCCACAGCGTCGACGAGAGGGAGCGCTTGTGCGCGGTGCGCACGCGCGTCTTCAGCGCCCTGCCGCCCTCGCGGCCCGATCCGCCCGCGGCCATCCTAGGCGCCCGTCCCGCGCGCGTGCGGGCCGACGCGGTCGGCGCGCATCATTTGCGTCAGGATGCCCTCGCGCAGTCCGCGGTCGGCGATGCGGATCCGCTCGGCGGGAAAATGCCGCCGGATCGCCTCGAAAATCGCGCAGCCCGCCAGGACGAGGTCGGCCCGCTCCACGCCGATGCAGGCGTTGGCGGCGCGTTCGGCGTAGCTCATCCCCCTCAGCCGGTCGACCGTGGCGTCGACTTCGGCGCTCGACAACCACAGGCCGTCGACCGCGCGGCGGTCGTAGCGGGGCAGATTGAGATGCACGCCGGCGATGGTCGTCACCGTCCCCGACGTGCCCAGCAGGTGAAAGCGGCCGCATCGCTTGTGGCCGGCGACGCGCTGGGCGAAGGGGGCCAGGGCTTCTGCGACGCGCCGCGTCATGGCGGCGAAAATCTCGGGGGTGACGTGCTCGCCGCCGAAGGTCTCGGCGAGCGACACGACGCCGAGGCGCAGCGATTCCCAGGCTTCGATGCGGCCCACCGTCGAAAGGTCTCGCCGACTTCGGTTCAGCCAGATGATCTCCGAGGAGCCGCCGCCGATATCGAACAGAACGATCGACTCGGCGTCGCGATCGGCGAGTTCGCCGCAACCGGCGACGGCCAGCGAGGCTTCGGTCTCGCGGTCGACGATCTCGAGCTGCAGCCCCAAGCGCTCGCGCACCTTGTCGAGGAACTCGGCGCCGTTTTCGGCGGCGCGGCAAGCTTCCGTCGCGATCAGGCGCGCCCGCGTGACGCCGCGCGTCACCATCTTGTCGCGGCAAATCCGCAGCGCCTCCAGGGTGCGCTCGATCGCGGCTTCGCTCAGCCGGCCGGTCTGCGAAAGCCCTTCGCCTAAGCGGACGATGCGCGAGAAGGCGTCGACGACGCGAAACCCGTCGGCGGTCGGGCGCGCGACCAAGAGGCGGCAATTGTTGGTGCCCAAATCCAGCGCGGCGTAAGGGCCGGGCGGCGCGCCCCGCTCCGACGCCGAATGGCCGAAGGACGAAGCGCGCCGCGGCGCCTGCGCGGGACGTGGGCTCAACGGCAAGGGCTGAGCCAAACAAAAACTCCTTACGTCCCAGCGCTTGTTGCGCCGGAGACGACATTTCATCGCCGACTGTAGCAAGCTTGACGAAGGATGCAATGCGCGGCGCGGCGCCGGACAATCGGCTCAGGGCTTGAAGAACGGATGGCGCACCTTGTCGCCGACCTTCAAGCCGATCCGCGCGGCGGTTCCGCCGTTCAGTTCGAGCACCGCGACGCAGGGTCCGCCGGAGGGGATGATCGCCTCCGAAAGCGGCTCGGCGTCCGCCGCCACCCGAGTCACCGACCCGTCGCGCGCGATGAAAATCATGTCGAGCGGGATATAGGTGTTCTTCATCCAGAAGGAGACCGGCGCTTCGCGGTCGAACTCGAACAACATGCCGCGGTCGGCGGGCATGAAGCGGCGGCGCATCAGGCCGTTTTCGCGCGCCGCCTCGTTCGCGGCGATTTCGACCTGGAACGCGTGAACGCCGCTCGCCGTGGCGATGGTGAGGGAATCGAACCCGTCGGCGCGCGAACCGTGCGACGCGAAGACGCAGAGCGCGAACAATGCGAGCGCCACGGCCAAGGCGCGTCCGAACGGCCGCCGCGCCGCCCGAAAGCCCGAGCCTTCACTCAATCGCGATGCGGGCGAATCGACGAACACGCTCGAGATCCCTTGCTGCCGGCGCGCCGCGCCTCAATGCGACGAGGGAACGCGCGCGCCTTCGAGCGGACGCACCTCGGCGGCGAGCAAGCCCTTGGGTCCCGGGCCAAAGCGCGCGAGCATGGTGTCGCCCGGCTGGGGATCGGCGAAGCCATAGCGTCGCAACGTCTCCATATGCACGAAAATATCTTCCGTGCCCTCGCCGCGCGTCAGGAAGCCGAAACCGCGCGAACGGTTGAACCATTTGACGATGACGATTTCAAACGCGCCGACGGCCGACGCCTGCGCGCGCGTGCGCGCCGGCGGCAATTGCGCGGGATGCGCGCCCTCCCCAGGGGTGACCGAAAGCACGCGAAAAACCTGCAATCCCCGATCGCGGCGCTGCGCCTCGGCGACGACGCGCGCGCCTTCGTAGATCGTCTGGAAGCCGTCGCGCCGCAACACCGTCACGTGAATGAGAACGTCCGCCTCGCCGCTGTCGGGGACGATGAACCCGTAGCCCTTGGAGATGTCGAACCATTTGACCCGTCCGACAATCTCGACCAGGCCCACGGGACGCTCATCGGGCAGCGCCGCGGTTTGGCTGGGGAACGTCGGCAGGCTCTTGAAGAGGTCTTCGCTCACGGTGGCCCCCAAACAACGCACGCATCGACGCGATCGCCGCGTCCGAGGAAGACTTGCGCAACATCAGAAGGGAGCGGTCCGCCAGGCCCCGCCTCAAATGCGACAAATCGTCGCGCAAGTGATTCTCTCGAGACAAGGATACCAAAACCGCGAGACCGGCCTAGCGAAATCTCGCCGCGCAGTCGAAACGCTGTGGATAGACGCTCGCATCGCGCCGGCGCGATCTCGCGCGCGACGCGGCGACCCGCGAGGCCGATGGTTCGGAAAGGCGAAGAAAACGAAGCGCGAGCGAGGCCTTCGCTTATTCGCCTTCGTCTTCCGGCTCGGGCGGCGGCGCCATGCCCTCGAGCCCGCGCAGCAAGTCTTCCTCGGTCATGCGGTCGAATTGCGCCTCGACGCCGACGTCGCCCTGGGCGGGCGCCGCCGCATGGATCATCGGCGGCGCGGCTTCGGTCTCGGGCTCGTCGACCTCGACGTGCTTTTGCAGCGCGTGAATGACGTCTTCCTTCAGATCGTCGGGCGCCAATTTCGAGTCGGCGATTTCGCGCAACGCGACCACCGGGTTCTTGTCGTTGTCGCGCGCGACGTAGATCTGCGCGCCCGACGAGATCGCGCGCGCGCGATGGCTCGCCATCAGGACGAGGTCGAAGCGGTTATCGACCTTGTCGATGCAATCTTCAACGGTGACGCGCGCCATGGCTGCTCCTTGAGGGCAAAGCGGGACTGTGAGGGATTCGCGCCTCCTACACCGCGGGGCGCGCCAAAGCAAGCTTTACGGCAATCGCGTCGCCGGACCGTTTCAAGCGCGGCGCTGGCGCGATCTACAGAACCTTCTCCCAGACTTCCCCGACGAGGTCCTTGCCGAAGCTGTGGTGGCGTTCCGACGAAATCAGCGCAAACCCCGCCGCTTCATAAAGGCGGCGGGCGGCGACCAGCACGTCGTTGGTCCACAGCGTGACGCGGAGATAGCCGGCCCGCTCGGCGAATCGCAGCGCTTCCTCGACCAGGCGGCGCCCGAGGCCGAGGCCGCGCGCGTCCGGCTCGACATAGAGAAGCCGCAGCTTGGCGATCCCCTGCCCGGCGTCGACCAGAAAGACCGAGCCGACGATCTCGCCGTCGCGTTCGGCCACCCAGCAGCGCTCTTTGCCGGGATCGTGGCTCTTCAGGAACCGGCCGGCGATTTCGGCGACCAGCGCTTCAAAGCTTTCGTCCCAGCCATATTCGGCGGCGTAGAGCGCGCCGTGACGATGGATGATCCAGCCGATGTCGCCGGGCGCGTTTTGCCGGATGACGAACGGGCTCCGGCTCGCCGATTTCGCGGACAGCGACGCCATGACATTCGCCATGGCCTTGACGACGCGGGCGCGCTCCACGGCGGGGAGCGGCTCGAGAAGCGCCGTCGCTTGCGCGTCCGCGGCGCGGTCGAGCGCATCGAAAGCGCGTCGTCCTTCCCCCGTCAGCCGCAGCGTCGAGGCGCGTCCGTCCGTCGGGCTCGGCCGCTTTTCGATCAGTTTGCCGTCGGCGAGCTTGCGCAGCGCGCGACTGAGATAAGCCGGATCGAGCCGCAGGTCCTTGGCCAGATCCGCCGCGGTCGAGCCGTCGGCGTGCGCGATCTCGAACAGGATGCGCGATTCGGTCAACGAATGCGGCGAGTCGAGAATGCGGCGATCGAGCGCGCCGACCAGCTTGGTGTGGAAGCGGTTGAACGCTCTGACGGCGGCGACGGCGGAGGGCGAGACGGGCACGGCGGCACTCGCGGCGGATACAGGACAAAGGCCATCATTTGCTGGCTTTTGTCAACTATATCTCGCGAAATTTTCATTCTCGCGGCGAAAACCGTCGCGCCATTCGCGCTCGGGATCGCGCGCTAGAACTGGAAAAGCGGCTCCGGCCGTCCGGGAGGATTGAACCGGCTCGGCAGCAAATCGAAGCCGCGATTCGCGGCGAACGGCATGCCGAAATCGGCGAAGGAATTGGGCCCGGAATCGGTGACGTAGCGGTTTCCCGTGCCCACCTCGGACCAGCTGGGCCGGCCGGGGTCCAGATAGGTCCGCCGGGCGTGGACGACGATATCGCCGGGATGGACGACTTGCACGACGCGATGGCGCGGGTGGCGAACGAGCGCCTGGGCTTCGGGAGCGAAGATCGCGAGAGCCAGCGCCGTCGCGATCCAGATGTTCAGGGAACGAGCCATCGATCTACTCCTTTGCCTCCGGCGGCGCGACGTCTTTGCATTCCACGAAATCCCGCGAGGCGCCTTGACCCATCGCAAAAGGCGGGAAACGACGCTCGGCTTCGACGTCGAGGCTATCTGACTCGCTCGCCGATTGCCAGTCATGCTCCGCGCGAGCGGGCTCACTTTTCAAATTTAAATGTCGAGCGAAACGCCGCCTCGATCGCGCCACCGGCGCAAGCTCGCCATCGTCTCGCCGAACGCCGCGCCGAAACGCGCGACGTCGGCCTCGTCCGACGCCCAGCCGAGGCTCAGGCGGATCGCTCCAGCGGCGAGAGCGGGCTCGACGCCCATGGCGTCGAGCACATGCGAGCGCGTGACTTTGCCCGAGGAGCAGGCGGAGCCGGCGGAGACCGCGACCCCCGCGAGGTCGAGCGCGATGACCAGCGTCGCCGCGGCGACGCCGGGAACGCAAAAGCACAGCGTGTTGGCCAGGCGCGGCGCCGCGGCGCCGAAGATCACGGCGTCGGGCGCGCGCTCGCGCACGCGCTCGGCCAGAGAATCGCGCAACGCGGCGAGCCGCGCGCTTTCGCCGATCCGCTCCGCGTCGGCGGCCCGCGCCGCCGCGCCGAAACCGGCGATGGCGGCGACGTTCTCGGTGCCGGCGCGCGCGCCGCGCTCCTGCCCGCCGCCGCGCAGCAGCGGCGCGCCGACGCTGAGTTCGGAGCGCGCGGCGACGAGCGCGCCGGCGCCCTTCGGCCCGCCGAGCTTATGGGCGGACAGGACCAGAAAATCCGCGCCGAGCGCCGCGATGGCGACGCTCGCCCGTCCCGTCAGCTGAACGGCGTCGCAGACGACGAGGCCGCCCGCGGCATGGACCAGCGCCGCCGCCTCGGCGACCGGCTGGATCACGCCGGTCTCGTTGTTGGCGCCCTGCAAGGCGAGCATCGCCGGGCGCCCATCGGTCGAGGCCAGCAGCGCCGCGAGCGCGTCGAGATCGATCCGCCCGTCGGCGCCGAGCGGCGCGATCGCGGTCCGCTCGGGCGCGAAGCGATGGCCCTGCAGCACGCAAGGGTGCTCGCCGGCGCCGACGATCAGGCGCGCCAGCGGCTGTCCGAGCCCCGGCGCGCCGATCGCCGGCGTGAGCGCGAGATTGGCCGCCTCCGTGCCGCCGGAGGTGAAGACGACGCAGCGCGGCTCGACGCCCGCGAGTTCCGCCACGGCGCGGCGCGCGTCCTCGACGATCGCCCGCGCGGCGCGCCCCTCGGCGTGGATCGAGGAGGGATTGCCGAGGCGATCCATCGCGGCAAGAACCGCGGCGCGCGCCTCGGGGCGCATGGGCGCAGTCGCGTTGTAATCGAGATAGGCGCGCGGAATGTCGTGAGACGCCATGCGTCGTGGAACCCGTCGATTGGTTGGCCGCAACGGCGGAAATGCGCGCCCGAGGCGGCGCCGGAATGCTTTTTATCCTTGCATTTGATAGGGCGGGACGTGCTATGAGGCCCATTCCGCGCCCTGCCCGAGCGTTTGACACATACGCGCGCGCCAAGCCCGCCGCAAGGTTCGCCCAACCCCTCGTCCCCCAGTTCGGGGGCGCCCGAGGGGCGCGCCGGCGCAAGGCCTGGCGCGGCCAGGGAGTCGCGGCGGAACCCACGCGCGCCTCTTAAGCGAGGCGCAGGACGAGTTGCTCTGGAGGCGCGATGCCCGAAGTCTTTTTCAATGGCCCGGCCGGTCGGCTCGAAGGCCGCTTTCATCCCGCCAAGCAGCGCGGCGCGCCGATCGCGGTGGTGCTTCACCCGCATCCCCAGTTCGGCGGCACGATGAACAATCAGATCGTCTACAACACCTATTATTCCTTCGCCGAGCGCGGATTTTCCGTGCTGCGCTTCAATTTTCGCGGCGTCGGGCGCTCCCAGGGCGCGTTCGATCACGGCCAGGGCGAATTGTCGGACGCGGCCTCGGCGCTCGATTGGGCGCAATCGATCAGCCCGGAAGCGCGCGCGTGCTGGATCGCCGGCGTCTCCTTCGGCTCGTGGATCGGCATGCAATTGCTGATGCGTCGCCCCGAAATCGAGGGCTTCATCTCGATCGCGCCGCCGGCCAATCGCTTCGATTTCAGCTTCCTCGCGCCCTGCCCGTCCTCGGGCCTGTTCGTCCACGGCGACAAGGACCGCGTCGCGCCGCTCAAGGAAGTGCAGGCGCTGATCGAGAAGCTCAAGACCCAGAAGGGCATTTCGATCGAGCACGCCGTGATCGCCAACGCCAATCATTTCTTCGAGGATTGCATCGAGAATCTGCAGGAGACCGTCGGCGCCTATCTCGACAAGCGTCTCGGCATGCCCCGGCACGCGCCCCCGCCCGCCCGCAAGGATCGCGCGAAGAGCCCGCCGCCGCCCGCCAAGGGATAAGAAACTTGACGCTGATCACCACGACCTCCGAGCTGGCGCTCGCCTGCCAGCGCTTCTCCCGGCATTCCTTCGTCACCGTCGACACCGAGTTCCTGCGCGAGACGACGTTCTGGCCGATCCTTTGCGTCGTCCAGGTCGCCTCGAGCGACGAGGCGCTGGCGATCGACGCTCTCGCGCCGGGGCTCGATCTGGCGCCGCTGTTCGCGTTGATGGCCGACCCGAGCGTCGTCAAGGTCTTTCACGCCGCGCGGCAAGACGTCGAGATTTTCTGGAACCTCGCGGGATTGGTGCCGAGCCCGATGTTCGACACGCAGGTCGCCGCGATGGTCTGCGGCTATGGCGACCAGGTCTCCTACAGCGAACTCGCGCAATCGATATGCCGGGTGGCGATCGACAAATCCTCGCGCTTCACCGACTGGGCGCGGCGCCCGCTCGCGCCGGCGCAGATCGACTACGCCATCGGCGACGTCACGCACTTGCGCGACATCTATCGCGCGCTGCTGGCCCAGCTCGAGAAATCCAATCGCCTGTCCTGGCTGGAGGACGAAATGAAGGTCCTCACCTCGTCCGCGACCTACGAACAGCACCCCGAGCGCGCCTGGGAGCGCTTCAAGAACCGCGCGAGGAAACCGCGCGATCTCGCTGTCTTGATGGATCTCGCCGCCTGGCGCGAAAGCGAGGCTCAGGCCCGCGACGTGCCGCGCTCGCGCGTCCTCAAGGACGACATCCTGATCGAGGTCGCGCTCGCCGCGCCGCGCAGCCAGGAAGCGCTCGCCAACTTACGCGCCTTCCCGCGCGGGATGGAGCGCTCGCGCGCCGGGGAGGAAATCCTCGCCGCCGTCGAGCGCGGCCTGGCGCGCGATCCCAAGAGCCTGCCCAAGATCGAACGCGAGCGGCGCAACGGCGCCGGCTCGGCGGCGACGGTCGAACTGCTCAAGGTGCTGCTGCGCCAGGTGAGCGACGAAAGCGGCGTCGCCGGCAAGATGATCGCCACCGTCGACGATCTCGAGGCCATCGCCGCCGACGACAAGGCCGACGTGCCCGCGCTGCAAGGCTGGCGGCGAAAATTGTTCGGCGCCCGCGCGATCGAACTCAAACACGGAAAACTCGCGCTGACGGTGGAGAACGGCAGGGTTCTCGTGCTGGAATGGCGCGAGGCCGAGGGCGCGGCGGCGACGGCGCCCGCTTAACCCTCCCTGAGGGAATTTGCGACATCGTCGCCGGCGAAAGCGCGGCCGCCGCCGCGTTCCGCCAGAGACACGCTTTGTCTTCCCTCGCTCCCCTGACCATCGCGATCGTCCTCGACCACGCCAGCGTCACCGGAGGACAGGCGATGGTCGCCTTCGACAGCGCGCGCGGACTCAAGGCGGCGGGGCATCGGCCGATCGTGTTCGCAGCGGCCGGACCGGTCGATCCCTCCCTCGAAGCGGCGGGCGTCGAGGTTCTCTGCCTCGGCCAATACGACATTCTCGGCGATCCCTCGCGGGCGCGGGCGGCGACGCAGGGCCTGTGGAACCGCCGGGCGGCCAGGGCGCTGGGCGACTTCCTCGCGAGCCTGCCGCGCCAACGCGCGCTCGTTCACGTTCACGGCTGGGCGAAGGCGCTGTCGCCCTCGATCGCGGGGCCGATCGCGCGCTCGGGCCTGCCCGCCGTCGCCACCTTGCACGAATATTTTCTGTTCTGCCCGAACGGCGGCTTCTTCGATTATCCCGCCAACCGGCCTTGCGCGCGCGAGCCGATGTCGCTCGCTTGCGTGACCCGGAATTGCGACAGCCGCAGCTATGCACAAAAGCTGTGGCGTTGCGCGCGGCATGTGGCGATGCGGCAAATCGCCGATCTGCCCGGGGTCTTCGCCGATTACGTCCTGATCTCGAAGTTCCAGCGCGCAATCGTCGCCGCGCGTCTGCCGCCGGCGGCGCGGCTGCACGAAGTCTCCAACCCGGTCGACGTCGCCGATCTCGGCCCCAAGAGCGAGCCGGCGAGCGGCGACTTCGTCTTCGTCGGCCGGATCGCGCGCGAAAAGGGCCCGCTGCTGTTCGCGGAAGCCGCGCGCCGCGCCGGAGTGGAGCCCGTCTTCGTCGGCGACGGGCCGATCGCCGGCGAGCTCGCGGCGGCCTATCCCGAAGCGCGCCTCCTCGGCTGGAAGCCGAAGGCCGAAGTCCTCGCGTTGATGCGCGCGGCGCGCGCGCTCGTCTTCCCCTCGCTATGGTACGAAGGTCAGCCGCTCACCGTCATGGAGGCCAAGGCGATGGGAACGCCGGTCGCCGTCTCCGACGGCTGCGCCGGCCGCGAGGCGATCGAGGACGGCGTCGCCGGCCTGTGGTTCGGGAACGGCGAGCCGGAGGCGCTCGCGAGCGCGCTGGTTCGATTAAAGGACGACTCGCTCGCCGCAAGGCTCTCGAACGGGGCCTACCGGTCCTATTGGACGAACCCGCCGACGCTGGGGCGGCATGTGGCGGCGATTCTCGAGGTGTATCACCAAGCGCTGTCGCGCCGACCCTCCTAACCCCGGCCTCGAGTCGATGGCGTCCGTTCTCTTTTCGTTCCCTCTCGGTCTGTGCTAGGGTGAGATTTTCCCGAATCGGACGCCAGAAGCACGAATGACCGACGATCTATTTGGCGGCGCCGCCGCCGCGCAGCGCCGCAAGCCCGTTCCCCAAAAAGGCAAGGCGCCCGCCGTCCGGGTCGGCACGCCCGGCGAGAGCGAATACAATGCGTCCTCGATCGAGGTGCTCGAGGGGCTCGAGCCGGTGCGCCGCCGCCCCGGCATGTATATCGGCGGCGCCGATTCCAACGGCCTGCATCATCTCTTCGCCGAAGTGATCGACAACGCGATGGACGAGGCGGTGGCGGGCCACGCGACTTTCATCGAAGTCTCGCTGGAGGACGGCGGCTGGCTCAGCGTCACCGACAACGGGCGCGGCATGCCGGTCGACCCCCATCCGAAATTTCCCGGCAAGTCGGCGCTGGAAATCATCATGACCAAGCTGCACGCCGGCGGCAAATTCGACAGCGGCGCCTACGAGACCTCGGGCGGCCTGCACGGCGTCGGCGTCTCCGTGGTCAACGCCCTCTCCGCGCGCACCGAGGTCGAGGTGGCGCGCGGGCAGACGCTGTACCGGCAGGCCTTCGAGCGCGGCCATCCCGTCACCAAGCTCGAAATCGTCGGCAAGGCGCCCAATCGGCGCGGCACCAAGGTGCGCTTTCTTCCCGACGAGCAGATTTTCGGCGCGGGCGTGAAATTCGACCCGGCGCGACTGTTCAAGATGACGCGTTCGAAGGCCTATCTCTTCGGCGGCGTCGAAATCCGCTGGCGCTGCGCGCCCGGCCTCGTCGATTCGCAGGGCAAGGTTCCCGCCGAGGCGGTCTTTCGCTTCCCCGGCGGCCTGAAGGATTACCTCGCCGCCGACATCGAGGGTCAGGAACTGGTGGTCGACCAGGTCTTCACCGGCAAGGTGGAGAAAGAGGGCAAGCACGGCTCGGTCGAATGGGCGATCGCCTGGACGGCGGTCGAGGACGGCTTCGTCCATTCCTATTGCAACACCATTCCGACGCCCGACGGCGGCACGCACGAAGCGGGCCTGCGCGGCGCGCTGCTGCGCGGCCTGAAAGATCACGCCGAGCGCATCGGCCAGGCCAAACGGGCGAGCGCCCTGACCACCGACGACGTGATGGCCAATTGCGCCGCGCTCATTTCGATCTTCATCCGCGAGCCGGAGTTCCAGGGCCAGAACAAGGGGCGCCTGCAAACCGCCGAGGCCGCGCGGATCGTCGAAACGATCGTTCGCGACGCCTTCGATCACTGGCTCGTCGCCGCGCCGAGCCAGGCCGCCAAGCTGCTCGATTTCTCGCTCGAGCGCGCCGAGGAGCGCCTGCGCCGCCGCATGGAGAAGGACGTCGCGCGCAAAACCGCGGTGCGCAAATTGCGCCTGCCCGGCAAGCTCGCGGACTGCACGAACACATCGGCGCAAGGCTCTGAACTCTTTATTGTCGAAGGCGATTCGGCAGGCGGATCGGCCAAGCAGGCGCGCGACCGCGCGAGCCAGGCGATCCTGCCGTTGCGCGGCAAGATCCTCAACGTCGCCTCGGCGACGCGCGACAAGCTCGCGCAGAACCAGCAGCTCGCCGACCTCATGCAGGCGCTCGGCGCGGGATCGGGGTCGCATTACCGCTCCGCCGATCTGCGCTACGACAAGATCATCATCATGACCGACGCCGACGTCGACGGCGCCCATATCGCCGCGCTGCTGATCACGTTCTTCTATCGCCAGACGCCGAAGCTGGTCGAGGAAGGCCATCTCTATCTCGCCGCGCCGCCGCTCTTTCGGCTGACCCAGGGCGGCAAGTCGCTCTACGCGCGCGACGACGCGCATAAGGAGCAACTGCTGAAGTCGGGCTTTTCCGGCCGCGGCGCGATCGACGTCAGCCGGTTCAAGGGCCTGGGCGAAATGTCGATGCGCGATCTGCGCGACACGACCATGGACCCGGCCAAACGCACGCTGCTGCGCGTCGCGCTCGTCGAGGACGAGGGCGCCGAGACGGCCGACGCGGTCGAACGCCTGATGGGGACCAAGCCCGAGGCGCGCTTCGCCTTCATTCAGGATCGCGCGGCGCAGGCGCGCGAACTCGTCGATATTTAATCGCCTTGGCAAGGATTCGTTTACCCCAATGACGATAAATTCGTCGTGGGCGCCGGCGGTCTTGAGCATCTGGGACTTGGATCGGCGCCGCGACCCGAGGGTTTGCGATGAATTGGGGCTTCGACCGGCTGCGCTGGATCAGACAACTGGAGTTCACAGCCATCGTCGCGGTCGCGATCGCGCTCGCCTGCGTGATGATCGGTCAGGGCGCCGAGCGCTACGCCGCGAGCGCGTCGCCCTCCCTGGTCGCGCTGGTCGATCCGAGCGCCGGGGAAACGAAGGCCGCGACGCACGGCGTCCCGATTTTCAACACGATCGATTACGCGACGACGGGGTCGATCAAAGGCCAGACCGTCGTCATTTCGCCCTGTGAGAGCCAGCAAAGCGGACGCTGAAGGCGTCTGCGGCCCAAATCGAATCGGCGTCGTCCGCACAACGCCTCGGTTTTGCTTGGCCTCGCGTCCGCTCGATCTTGCCGCCGAGCCGCGGCCCGAGTTCGAGAACCGCCCCGGCGACGCTTACAAATCCTCGCAACCGTCGAGCGAATGGTCTGGCGAAAGCCAGAAAGATGAGCTAGAATAAACCAGCGCGGTCTACTGAACGCAGTGCGATGCGGCCGAGCAGGCTTGGATGATGCGATCGAGTTGTCTTGTTTTTCCCCCGACCGTGTGTCGGGTGTTCGCGGCTTTGCCTGCTTGCGACGCCATGTGGGCGCGCGATTCGCTTTGTCTTGGCGAGGGACGCGGCCTTTGAGCGGGCTGTCGATGAGCGCATGGGCGGACGCCCCTCACCTATCCCCAAAATTTCCGGCGCGAACGACGCGCCGCAGCGAGGTTTCGCCGGCGGTCGGCGATGCGGCGGAACCGTTTCCGACAGAGGCGGAGACGACATCAAGGTTTTATCGGGCGGAGAAATAGTTTCACATGAGCAAGGGTAAGGATTTTCGGGCGCCTCGCAAGCGCGGTTTCGACGACGACGGGCCGATGCCCTACGAGCCGAAGCCGCGTTCGTCGCGTGGTTTCGGCGGCGCCCCTGACAGCGGATTTGGCGGACCGTCGCTCGGCGGCGCGGCGCCTTCCGCGGCGGTCAGCGGACCGACGGTCGACGCCGTCGTGAAATGGTTCAAGGCGGACAAGGGTTACGGATTCGTCGAATTGGCGAACGGCCAGGGCGACGCTTTTCTGCACGCCAACGCCTTGCACGCCTCGGGACATGAAAACGTCCCGGCGGGGGCCAAGCTCAAGGTGACCGTCGGCGCCGGCGCCAAGGGCGCGCAGGTGACGCGCGTCGTCGAGGTCGACGCCGCCGGAATCGTCGAGCGCCCGCAGCGTTCGTTCAGCGATGCGCCGCGTCCCCCGCGCCGCGTCGCCCCCGATCCCTCGACCGCGGTCGCCGTCGGCGGCAAGGTCAAGTGGTTCGACGACGCCAAGGGCTTCGGTTTCGTGGCGAGCGACGACGGCGGCAAGGACGTGTTCGTCCATATCTCCGTCCTCGGGCCGGCGGGCATTTCCCATCTGGCCGAGGGCCAGCAGGTGAACATGCGCGTCGTCGACACGCCGAAGGGCCGCGAGGCCATTTCGATCTCGCTCTGACGCTCGCTCCCAAGGCCTCGCCTCAGCCGAATTGAACGGCGCTCCCTTCCCCCCTTGGGGGGGAAGGGCTCCGCTATCGCCGCGAGGGAATTCGCCCCATGCAGCCTTCGCGCGATATCCAGCGCCTCATCGACATCATGGCCGCGCTGCGCGCGCCGGGGACCGGCTGCCCCTGGGACCTCGAGCAGACCTTCGCGACGATCGTCCCCTACACGCTCGAAGAAGCCTATGAGGTCGCCGACGCGATCGAACGCGGCGACTTCGCGGACTTGCGCGACGAACTCGGCGATCTCCTGCTTCAGGTGGTCTTTCATGCGCGGATGGCGGAAGAAGCCGGGCATTTCGACTTCGGCGACGTCGTCGAGGCGATCACGACGAAGCTGATCCGCCGCCATCCCCATGTCTTCGCCTACGCGCGCGATCTCTCGCCCGAAGACGTCAAGGCGCTGTGGGGCCGCATCAAGGCCGAGGAGAAGCGCGAACGCGCCGAGGCGCGCGCTGGTCAGGGCGCTCAGCCCGAGAGCCGCGCGAGCGTGCTTTCGGGCGTGCCGATCGCGATGCCCGCGCTGACGCGCGCGCTGAAACTGCAGGAAAAGGCGGGCAAGGTCGGCTTCGATTGGAACGACGCGCGCGCCGTGCTCGCCAAGCTGCGCGAGGAAATGGACGAGATCGAGGCCGAGATCGACGCGCGCGACGCCGAGAAAGTCGCGGGCGAGGTCGGCGATCTCCTGTTCGCCGTCGCCAATCTCGCGCGCCATCTCGCGGTCGATCCCGAAGGCGCATTGCGCGGCGCCAACGCCAAATTCGAGCGCCGTTTCGGCTATATCGAAGAGCGCCTCGCGGCCGACGGGCGCGCGCCGGGCGACGCGAGCCTCGAAGAGATGGAAGAATTGTGGAACGAGGCCAAGCGGCTCGAACGCGCGGGGCGATGAAGGGCGGCGGCGCGCGATCGATGCGCGGGGATCGGCTTCAGCCGCCCTTGGCGAGCGAGGTCAGCGCCGCCTGGACGTTGCTGGAACTCGTGGCGGCGGGAGAGCTGGCGGCGGCCGTCGGCTTGTAGTCGCCGTTCGAGTCCTTGGTTTGCGATGTCTGCATGTTGGGCTTCAAATAGTCGCCGTCGGCGGCCCTCGCATTGGCCGCCGCCGCCGTCTGGGGCGCGGGAACATTGGCGGACGCCGAACCGGTTGCGGAAACGTTCATGATCTATATCCTCGTTGGTTAGAGGCGAGTCGCCTCATCGAGGACGCTAGAAGCCGACCCTTTCGCAAAGCTTAAATAAGATCGCGGCGCGGCGAACATAACGAATTTGTAATGTCGTTGCCAGCGGCGAAGCGGCAATGCAGTCGATGCGGCGGAAGTTCGGATTGTTTCTGGAGAACAATAAAGCATTCATCCGGCCGTAATCGTTTTATTGACGCTGAAGCGGTCTTCGAATTGTTTTCCTCGCGACTTGAGATGGAGGACCGCCTCGGCGCCCGCCCTAGCCCTTCAGCTGCGCCATGACGCCGGCGATGTCGCCCATCCCCCAATGCTCGGCGATCCGCCCGCTGGAGACGCGGAAGATATCGCAGGAGGTGAAACGCAGCCTCTTCCCCGTCGGCGCGACGCCGAAAAAGACGCCTTGGTGCGTGCCTTCGTAGAGGAAGCTGGCGGCGACGCGATCGTCCTGTTCGACCATCGCCTCGATCGTAACCGTCAAATCTGGCAAGCCCTTCAGCCGCGCCGCGAAGAAAGCGACCGTCGCGGTCTTTGGCGAGGCGCCGGGAGGCGGGGCCGGCGCTGCGGCGCTCGACTGGTGATTGACGTATTGATCCGCGAACAGCGCGGCGAAGGCCTCGAGATCATGCGCGCTGAGCGTTTGCGCGAAAAGATTGGCGACCGATTCTCCCGCGGCGCTCGCCGTCCTCGAGACGAGCGGCGCGGCGCTGAGCAGCGCCGCGCCCGCGATCAATGTTCTGCGTCGCATGGACGTTCCCCTCGTTTGCGACCGTCGCGACGGCCGATCGTCGCCATGGCCGAGTTTTCCGACCTCCGGAGCCTGCACGTCACTCCCGCTGCGGCCACTGCCGCAGCGCGGCCCTGCCCGCTTCGTTCAGCGCATAGAGGCCGCGGCCCGGCCGGTCGAACCAACCGTAGACGTTGCTTAGGAGAATCTTCGGCGCGTCGGGCGCGCGGCCTTTAAGATCGCGCGGTCGCGACGGGCCGGCGGCGAGCGCCGCCGCGCAGATCAGCGCCTGCTGTCGATAGGCCGTCATGATCGGCCGACGCGAGCCGCCGCCCGCATTCGGATCGCCTCGCCGGCGCTGGTGTTCCTCGACGATCCGGGATCGGCGCTTGGGATCGCGGCGCGGAGCCGGCGCGACCGGGCTGAGCAGAACATGGACTTCGCCGTTCGCCGCGACGCCGAGGAGCCCGAAGCCGAGACGCCGGCACAGGTTGCGGAAACGCGGATCGCCCTCGCGCCCCTTGCCGCTGCGCGAAAGCCGCGCGGCGAGCCAGACTTCGTCGCCCACCCCGGCCCGGTCGACGCCCTGCAGCACGAGGTCGAAGGTGAACGTCAGCTTCAGCTCGCCGATGACAATGACCGGCGGATCGCCCTCGCTGAGGCCGACGAGATCGCAGCCGCCGATTTCGCCTTTGACGGAATAGCCGAGGCCTTCCAGATGGCGCTTGACCGGAAGATAAAGGGCGGTTTCCAGTGACGTGTCTCCCGCCGGAACTCGATAAAAGGCCGCGCTCGAACAGAAGCTTAGATGAGAGGCCCGATTCGCGGAAGCGACGCCCGCGCTAATAGACGATGACGCTGCGGATCGACTTGCCCTCGCGCATCAGAGCGAAGGCATGGTTGATCCCCTCGAGCGGCAGCGTGTGGGTGATCATCGGATCGATCTCGATTCGACCCGCCATGTACCAGTCGACGATGCGGGGCACGTCGGTGCGTCCCCTCGCGCCGCCGAAGGCCGTGCCTTTCCACACCCGGCCGGTCACCAGCTGGAACGGACGCGTCGAGATTTCCTGGCCCGCGCCGGCGACGCCGATGACGATCGACTGTCCCCAGCCGCGATGCGCCGCTTCGAGCGCCTGCCGCATCACCTTGACGTTTCCCGTGCAATCGAAGGTGTAGTCGGCGCCGCCGATCTGGTCGGCGCCGCGTTTGGTCATGTCAACGAGATGGGCGACGAGGTCGCCTTCGATCTCGTTCGGATTGACGAAATGCGTCATGCCAAAGCGTTCGCCCCAGGCCTTCTTGTCGGCGTTGACGTCGACGCCGATGATCATCGACGCGCCGGCGAGCCTCAAGCCCTGGATGACGTTGAGGCCGATGCCGCCCAGCCCGAACACCGCCGCGCTGGCGCCGATCTCGACCTTGGCGGTGTTGATCACCGCGCCGATGCCGGTGGTGACGCCGCAGCCGACGTAACAGATCTTGTCGAAGGGCGCCGCCGGATCGATCTTGGCGAGCGCGATTTCCGGCAGCACGGTGAAATTGGAGAAGGTCGAGCAGCCCATGTAGTGGAAGATCCGCTCCTTGCCGATGGAGAAGCGGCTCGTGCCGTCGGGCATCAGGCCCTGCCCCTGGGTGGCGCGGATCGCCGTGCACAGGTTGGTCTTGCGCGACAGGCACGAAGGACATTGCCGGCATTCGGGCGTGTAGAGCGGGATGACGTGATCGCCCTTCTTGACGCTCGTGACGTTCCTGCCGACGTCGACGACGATTCCTGCGCCCTCGTGGCCGAGAATCGACGGGAACAACCCCTCGGGATCGGCGCCCGAAAGGGTGAAATCGTCGGTATGACAGACGCCGCTTGCCTTGATCTCGACGAGAACCTCGCCCTCGCGCGGCCCGTCGAGGTCGACCTCCATGATTTCGAGCGGCTTGCCGGCGGCGACGGCGACGGCGGCGCGGGTCTTCATCGAGCGTCTCCCAACAGTGTGTCGAACGGTTCGCGGCGGCGCCTGCCGGCGCCCCTCTCCTCCGTTTAGCTTTTCGTCGTCGGGCGTGAAAGGCGTGCGACGAAAAAGGCGCGGCATCGGCCGCTTCGCCCTCGAAGTCAGCGCCCGCGCGCTTCGCCCCCTGCCGCGACGATCACGCCGATGATGACCGCGCCGGTGAGCACGAGGCGCAGCCCCGCGCTCACGCCGAAGGTGTTGAGCATGGTGAGCAGCAGGACCAGGAACAGCGAGGCGCCCCATACGCCGGGGATGTTGGCTTTGCCGCCGGCCACCGAAGTCCCGCCGATGACGACCACGGCGATCGAGGTCAGGAGATATTCGTCGCCGATTTCGAGCGACGAGCCGCGGAAATAGCCCGCCAGCAGCGCGCCGCAGAGGCCGCCGAGCGCGCCGCACTGCACATAGGTCAATAGCCTGATGCGTTCGACGTCGATCCCGGCGAGCCAGGCGGCGCGCGGATTCTGGCCGATCGCCAGGACCGAGCGGCCATAAATGGTCTTCGTCAGCAGCCCATGCGCGATCGCGGCGAAGACCAGCGCGCATAACGCGACAACGGGCGCGCCGCCGATCTCGGCGATGCAAAAATCGGCGAAGCCCTCCGGCGGCTTGACCTGCAAGCCCCGGCCGTAGCTGATGCCCACGGACTGGATGATGAAGCTCGCCGAAAGCGTGGCGATGATCGGCGGGATGCGCAGCAGGCGGATCAGCAGATAGGAGCCGAGGCCGACGAGGGTGCCGGAGGCGACGGCGGCGGCGACGCCGAGCGCCACCCGGCTGTCCGACCCGTCCATGACCTTCATCGCGACGGCGCTGGCGAGGCCGATATTGGCGGGCAAGGAAAGATCGACGTTGCCCGGCCCCAAAGCGATGACGAACATCTGGGCGACGCCGACGACGACCGTGAAGGCCGCCAGCGCCAGCGCCGCCGTGATCATGCCGCCGGCGCCATGGCCGCCGGTGAAGAGAATCGCGGCGAGCCACACCAGCAGCGCGCCGACAAACGATCCGATCCAGGGATAGGCGGCGAACCAGCGGCGAAGAACCCTCATCTCCGGCGCTCCTCGAGGCGATTGATCAAGACGCGCGCGGCGAGCACCGCGATGAGGATCGCCCCCTGCGCGCCGACCTGCCAGTCCGGCGAGATGCGCATGAAGTTGAGCAGCGACCCGGCCATCGTCAGCGTCAAGGCGCCGATCACCGCGCCGATCGGCGAGACCCGCCCGCCGACGAACTCGCCGCCGCCCAGAATGACGCCGGCGATCGACTGCAGCGTGTAGCCTCGCCCCAGCGTCGCGTCGGCCGAAGTCGTCAGTCCGATCAGGGCGAGGCTCGCGAAGACGCCGAACAGGCCGCAAAGCGCAAACATCAAGGTCTTGGCCCACAGCACCGACCAGCCGGCGCGCGCCACCGCGATCGGGTTGCCGCCGGCGCCGCGCAGGATCGCGCCGTAGGAGGTGCGCATCAGCCCGAAATGCGCGAGCGCGGCGAGAAGGGCGACCACGACGATCGGCCAGGGAACGAAAGGCGTCTTCACGGCGACGATGGCGTGCAGCCATTCCGGCGCCTTGCCGCCGGGAGTCGGCAGGAGAAGGATCGCCAATCCCTGCCAGACGAACAGCATGCCCAGGGTCACCACGATCGACGGCAATTGGCGCAAGTGAATGATCGCGCCGACCAGCGCATAGGCGGCGACTCCGCCCGCCAGCGCCGCCGCCCCCAGCAAGGGCGCGTCGCGCAGCCACGTCGCGACGACGCAGCCGCAAAAGCCGATGAACGGCCCGAGCGACAGATCGAGATCGTTGACCGTGATGACGAACATCTGCGCGATCGTCGCGAAGGCGACGGGCACCGCGAGATTGAGCATCAGATTGAAGCCGAAATAGCTGATCGCGCGCGGATTGACCCAGTCGATGGCCAAAACGATCAGCGCCAGCGACAGAGCGGGCAGAACGGCGCGCAAGGCGCGGCCCGAGACCCGCGGCGCCGCGCGGGTTCGACGAGATTCGGCGCGGGCGGGCGCGGCGTCGCTCATGGCGAGCCCGCCTCATCGAAGGAAGCGGAAATGATCTCCTCCTCGCTCATGTTTTCCCGGCCCACTTCCGAGACGATGCGCCCGTTGCGAAAGACATAGGCGCGGTGACAATGCCTGAGCTCTTCGATTTCCGTCGTGTACCAGACGAACGTGCGGCCGGCGGCCGCTTCCGCTGCGATCAGGCCGTAGATTTCCTGCTTGGTCGCGACATCGACGCCGCGCATGGGATCGTCCATCAGAATGATCTCGGCGTCGGAGCCGAACGCGCGCGCGAACAGAGCCTTTTGCTGATTGCCGCCGGACAGAGTGAGAATGTTGTCGTCCATGTCGGGCGTGCGGATGTTGAGCTTTTCCCGCCATTGCGCCGCGAAAGCGCGTCCCAGCCGCCGCGACAGCAGGCCATGGCGCCGCTGCCGCGCGATCGAGCGGACGCCGACGTTCTCGGCGATGGACCAGAGCGGAAAAATGCCGTCGCTCTGGCGGTCGCCGGGAATGAAGGCGAGCGGCGCCGTGGCCTCGGCGCTTTCGCTTCGCCGGCCCGCGCTGGCGTAGATCGCGAGCAAGAGATCGGTCTGGCCGTGGCCGGCGAGCCCGGCTAGACCGACGATGTCGCCGGCCCGCGCCACGCATTCGAGGCCGTCGCCCTGGCTGGGCGGGCGGGCGCGCACGCGCAAGGCGCGCTCGTGGGCCGCTTCGCCCGGCCGCGCATCGGCTGGCTGTTCGGAGGCGGCGCGACCGCCCATGGTCGAAATCAGACGCGCGCGATCGAAGGTCGCGGCCTCGCCCTGCGCGACGATCGTTCCGTCGCGCATGACGACGATGGCGTCCGATGCGGAAAGGATTTCGCCGAGCAGATGCGAAATCAGAATGCAGCTCGCGCCTTGTCGCGTCGCCTTGCGCACGTAGGCCAGCAATTGCGCGGCGGCGTGCGCGTCGAGCGACGACGTCGGTTCGTCCAGAATGACGAGACGCAGCTTGTCGTCGGTGACCGTGAAGGCGCGCGCGACTTCGATCATTTGCCGGCGCCCGATCGGCAGATCGCCGACCAGCGCCTCGGCGGAGACGCCGTGGCCGGGAAAGATCTCGTCGAGCTTGTCGAGAATGAGCCGGCCGGCGCGCCGGCGCCAACCCAGGCCCGAAATCGAGGCGTGGGTGACGCGCGCGTTCTCCGCCACCGTCAGATTGGGACAGAGCGAGAGTTCCTGAAAGACGCAGCGCACGCCCAGGCGATGGGCGATCGCCACGGAATAGGCCGGCGGCGTCGAACCGCCGATCGCCACCGCGCCGCGATCGGGCGTCAACGTCCCCGCGAGCACGTTCATCAACGTCGACTTGCCTGCGCCGTTGTGCCCGACCAGGCCCAAGCAAATTCCCGCCGGCACGTTCAGGCTGACGCGGTCGAGCGCACGGACGGCGCCGAAATGTTTTTCGACGCCGTCCAAAGAGACGACAAATTCGCTCGTTTGCGCCATTGTCCGCCGCTTTGACCGGGAAGCCGGAGCGGCTCCGACCGTTTCGCCTTATTTCTTCACGTTGGCGTCGATCGCCTTCTTGGCGTCGTCGAGCGTGTATTCCGCGCTCGCGACGCTGCCCTTCGGGATGCTTTCGAGCGCCTTTTCAAAATTGTCCTGGGTGAACGCCAGGTAGGGCACGAGCAGATCGTGCGGCAGGTCCTTGCGGCCGTCGAGCACCTGCTGGGCGACCCAGAAGGCGAGCGTCGAAACGCCCGGCGCGATCGAGGCGGACCAGGTCACATAGCCGTTCGCCGCCTTCTGTTCCTTCCACCACTGCAATTCGTCCTGCCGATTGCCCATGATGATCAGCGGAATCGGCCGGCCCGCCGTCTTGAAGGCCTGCGCCGCGCCGTAGCCGTCGCCGCCCTGATCGACGATCGCGGCGATTTCCGGAAGGGACGGCAGGATCGTCGACACCGCCTTTTGCGCCGTCGTCTGGTCCCAATCGCCCTCGACCGTTCCGACGATCTTGAAGCCGGGGTGCTTGGCCACCCCGGCGGCGATGCCGTTGTGGATCGCGTCGTCGATCGAGGTGCCCGCGACGCCGCGGATTTCCAAGAGATTGCCGCCCTTGGGAAGCCGGCTGGCGACGAAATCGACTTCCTTCTCGCCCATGTCCTTGAAGTCGACCACGACGCGATAGGCGCAGGGTTCAGTGACGATGCCGTCGAACGAAACGACGACGATGCCGGCGTCGCACGCCTGTTTGATCGCGCCGTTCAAGGCGTCGGGCGAGGAGGCGTTGATGACGATGGCGTCGTAGCCCTGCAGGATGAGATTTTGAATCTGCGCGGCCTGCGTCGCGACTTCCTTGTCCGCCGTCGTGAAGACGTCGGCGGCCGCCACGACCCCGTCCGCGACCGCCTTCTTGGTCACGAGGTCGTAGCTCTTCAACATCGCCTGCCGCCAGGAATTTCCGGCGTAATTATTGGAAAAGGCGATCTTCTTGGTGTGCGTGTCGGCCTGCGCGCCGCCTGCGGCGCACAAAGCCACCGCCAACGCGGCAATTGCTACTCTGCTCTTCATCACGTTTCCTCCTTGTGTATCGACCCCTCGACGCCTCGGCGCCGGGCGTCCTCTTTTTCGCGTCGCAGCCCCGTCAGGACGGCCCGCTGCGGCGCATTTCGGCGACCGAACGCTCGCCGACGAACCATTCATCGGCGCGCACGTCTTCGAAAACGACCCAAATCGACTGCAAGGCGATGCCGGTTTCGCCCGAGATCGCCTTGGCGACCGATTTGGCGATGCGCGACTTCGCTTCGTCGGAGACGCCTTCGACGATGCGGATATTCACAAACGGCATGGGCGCCCCCGGCGCTGACAGCGCTAACATGCCAGCCTCCCAAAAAGTCGGACTTTTGTCAATGCTCTGCGGCAATCGGCCACGGTCGCCCAACGGCCCACAGCCGGCCCGGCCGTCGGCGCCTGGGTTTGAAGGGAAGAGTCCGCCGCGAACTGGCCAAACGCCCCGCCGTCGTCCACAGTTGCGCGCAGTCGCGAAACGCCGTGTGAAGGGGGCCGATATGGCGGAGGACGCCGACGTCATCGTCGTGGGAGGCGGCCTTGCCGGCCTCGTCGCGGCGACCGAGCTGACCGACGCCGGCAGGACGGCGATCCTCGTCGATCAGGAGGGCGAGCAGAGCCTCGGCGGCCAGGCGTTCTGGTCATTGGGCGGCTTGTTCCTCGTCGACTCTCCGGAGCAGCGGCGCCTCGGGATTCGCGACAGCCATGATCTCGCCTGGCAGGACTGGCTCGGCGCGGCGGACTTCGACAGCGACGACGATCATTGGCCGCGCCAATGGGCTGAAGCCTATGTCGCCTTCGCCGCGGGCGAAAAGCGCGCGTGGCTGCGCGCGATGGGCCTTCGCTTCTTTCCCGTCGTCGGCTGGGCCGAGCGCGGCGACGGCGACGCGATGGGCCACGGCAATTCCGTTCCGCGCTTCCATGTCACGTGGGGGGCCGGCCCCGGCGTCGTCGAGCCTTTCGCGCGGCGCGCGCGCGCGGCCGTCGCGCGCGGTCTTTTGACCTTCCGCTTTCGCCACCGCGTCGACGCGCTCACTCTCACCCACGGCGCGGTCGACGGCGTCAGCGGCTCGATCCTCGCGCCCAACGCGGCGGCGCGCGGCAAGAGCAGCAACCGCGAAATCGTCGGCGAATTTGCGCTGCGCGCGCAAGCGGTGATCGTCGCCTCCGGCGGCATCGGCGGCAATGCGGAGCTGGTGAGAAAGAACTGGCCCGAGCGCCTGGGCGACCCGCCGCGGCGCATGGTCTGCGGCGTGCCCGACCATGTCGACGGGCGGATGATCGCGATATCCCAACGCGCCGGCGCGCGGCTCATTCATCCCGACCGCATGTGGCACTATGTCGAGGGCCTGCAGAACTGGGACCCGATCTGGCCCAATCACGGCATCCGCATCCTGCCCGGGCCGTCCTCGATGTGGTTCGACGCGACGGGCGAGCGGCTGCCCGCCCCGCTCTATCCCGGTTACGACACACTCGGCACGCTCGCCCATATCATGCGCACGGGCTACGACTATTCCTGGTTCGTCCTCACGCAGAGCATTATTCGCAAGGAATTCGCGCTTTCCGGCTCCGAGCAGAACCCCGATCTGACGGGGCGGAGCTGGGCGATGACGGCGCGCCGCGCGATCGGTAAAAGCGCGCCCGCGCCGGTCGAGGCCTTCAAGCGGCGCGGCGCGGATTTCGTCGTCCGCGACAATCTCGAGGAACTTGTCGCCGGCATGAACGCGCTCGCCGGCGATCCCCTGCTGGAGGCCGCCCATTTGCGCCGGCAGATCGAGGCGCGCGATCGCCAGTTCGACAATCCCTTCGCCAAGGACATGCAGATCCTCGGCATCCACAACGCGCGCAAATATTTCGGCGACAGACTCGCCCGCGTCGCTGGACCGCACCGCATCCTCGATCCCCGCCATGGCCCGCTGATCGCGGTCCGCCTCAACATCCTCACGCGCAAGACGCTCGGCGGCTTGGAGACCGATCTCGACGCGCGGGTGTTCGGCGAAGATCGAGAGATCATTCCCGGCCTCTATGCGGTCGGCGAAGTCGCCGGCTTCGGCGGCGGCGGCATGCACGGCTACCGCGCGCTCGAGGGCACGTTTCTCGGCGGCTGCCTGTTCTCCGGCCGCAACGCCGGCCGCGCCGCGGCGGCGGCGGTGGCGTAAGAAATTTGCATCGGACGCGAAGGCCGCCTTGGGGCTATCGGGCTCATGAAGGCGCTGTTAGTGTGAATCGCGCAGGCGCCGACCGAGGCGCTGGGATCGCATCGCGGATGCGCATTGGCTTGCATCGTTTCGGAGTCGGGCATGACGACGCCTATCGTGTTGACCTTCATCGGTCATGACAGACCCGGTCTGGTGAACGCGATTTCGGAGAAAGTGGCCGCGTCCGGCGGAACCTGGCTGGAGAGCCGATTGGCGCATCTGGCGGGCGAGTTCGCCGGGATTGTGCTCGTGAGCGTTCCCGATGCGAATATCGCCGTCCTGACGGCCGCGTTACGCGATCTCGAGACGGCCGGCCTTCGCATTGCGGTCGAGCGCAGCTCGGACGCCGAAACGTATCGAAGCCACAAGACGTTCAAGCTGGAGGTCGTCGGCCATGAGCGCCCAGGCATCGTCCGCGAAGTGACTCAGGCCTTGACCCGGCTGGGCGTCAACATCGAGGAATTCAGCAGCGGCATTGAAGGCGCCCCCTTTTCGGGCGCGGCAATGTTCCGAGCGACCGCTCGACTTCGCGTGCCGGACGACCTCGCCAGCGACGACTTGCGCAAAACCCTGGAGCGCCTCGCGCAAGAAATCATGGTCGATCTCGCGGTGATCGAAAGCGATCGGCAAGCTTGAGCTCAGCGTTGCGTGTCGGGGCGCCGGCGCGCTTGCTTTGCGCCGCCGGCGCAAGCGCAACCAACGCCGCGCCGTCACATCGTGGCGGCCAGCCGCCCCACCTCCGCCAGAACGCCATTGCGCAAGTCGTCCGGCTCGGCGGACTCCGCGTAATAGGCGGTCACGACGATCGGGCCGCGGTCGGGCGGCCAGATCACGGCGATGTCGTTGGTCTGCGCATGGCCGCCCGAGCCCGTCTTGTCGCCGACGCGCCAACCCAAGGGAATTCCCGCCCGCAATCGCTTGTCGCCGGTTTTGTTCGCGACCATCCATGTCGACAAGCGATCGCGAGCCTCTGCGGACAGCGCGTCTCCCAGAACGAGCTTGCCAAGATTGTCCGCCATGGCCGCCGGCGTCGTCGTGTCGCGAGGATCGCCCGGCCTCGCCTCGTTCAAATCCGTTTCCAAGCGATCGAGCCGCGTCGCGTCGTCGCCCAGCAGCCGCGCGAATTGAGTGAATTGCGCCGGCCCGCCAAAACTCTCGAGAATGAGATTCCCGGCGGTGTTGTCGCTCAGCGTCACCGCCGCTTCGCAGAGTTCGCCAAGCGTCATCCCGTCATCGCCGACGCGCTTTTCCGTGACCGGAGAATAGGCGACGAGCCTGTCTTTTGAATAGCGGATGCGCCTGTCGAGCGTATCTTCCCCACGGTCGACGCGCATCAGGACGAAAGCGGCGGCGAGGAGCTTGTAAGTGCTGCTCATCGCGAACCGCTCGTTCGCGCGATGCTCGATCCGACGGCCCGTCGCGACGTCGAGCGCGCAAACACCGAGGCGGCCGCCATGAACGCTCTCGAGATCGGCAAGGCCCGATTGCATTTCGTCGAGATTGGGTTGCGCCCGAGCCTTCAGGCTCGCCAGGGCCGGCGCGGCGAGAAGGCCGCTCAAGAGAAGCCCACGGCGTGAAATCAAGGGCGACATTCCTTCCGACGGCGCAAGCGTGGATTTCGCCATGCGCGGGCGCGTGGATAAATGCCCGCGAGCGTTCGCGCAACGATCTCGGCTTCGCGAATTGTCCCCTCTCACGCGCAAGACGCTCGGCGGCTTCGAGACCGATCTCCGTTCAAGGCGGCGCAACGCCAAGGAGGGCTGGATCGCCGCCCTCTACAGCGGTCGCCGAGGCCGAGGCGACGCCGAGGCGCAGGCGCCAGGCGAGGGCGCCTGCGATGATCGCCGTCGCCCAGAACAAATTGCCCAGAGCCTGAGGCCAGTGCGAATGCCCCAAGAACGGAACCGTCGCGAGGGCCAAGGCGAGCGTCAGGAGACCCCAAGTGGCCCGGCGCACCCGAGCGCGTGGCTCCAGCGCCGCGCGGTAGACGAGAACCGTGACCGGAAACAGCAGCCAGACGAAATAGTAGGTGCGAGCGAGCGGCGAGGCGATCGTCATCAGCGAAAGCAGAAGGGCGAATTCCTCAGCGTCGGAGCGCAATGTCCGCCCGCGCTCCGGCGGCAGGACGGCGCAGAACCCGACGCCGATCAGGCCGGCGATCGCCAGAAGCACGAGGTTGGCCTGTTGGTAGCCGAGACTGAGGATGTTCACGTAGATCGGCTTGACGTCCCGACCGATCACTTCGGCATTCAGCGGGCGCAGAAAGCGGTGCGTGACCGCGACGATCGATTGGTTCTTCCAGCTCCAATTCTCATCCAGTCGCTGCCCGAAGCCGTCCTGGTTTGCGGACAACACCATTCCCTCGGACCAGGTCCTCACCTCCTGAAGGTTGCGCTCGAATCCGCGGAACGGCGCGGGAACGATCAGCAGGAGGACGCCGACGCCGATCACCATGGCCGCCGCCGCCCGCCAGCGCCGTCGCCACAGAAGGTAGGGCAGGATGGCGACAGGAAACGCCTTCAGACTCGCCGCGAGGGCGAACATCGCGCCCGCCGACCACGGGCGTTCCGACTGGAGAAGGGCGAGGCCGGCCAGCATCAGGGCGAGGAGCAGGAGATTGGCCTGACCGAAATTGAACGTTTCGGCGACGACGAACGCCGACAGGAGCGACGGTAGGGCGACGACCCACCACGCCCTCGGGCCTTTGTCCCCGGAGAGCCGGTCGGAGAGCGTCACCGCCACCCACCAGCTCGCGAGATTGACGAGAACGATGCAGAGAACCGAGAAGGCGGGACCGAACAGGCTGAATGGCGCCATCAGGACCGCAGCCAAGGGAGGGTAGAGAAAGGGGAAGGTCGTGCGCCCGTCCACCGCATAGAGGTCGCCCCCGGTCAGGACTTGTCGCCCGGCCCAGTACCAGAGCGCATAGTCGTCCCCCTTCCCCGCGCCGAACAATTCCGGCGCCAGCGGAATCGCCGCGAGGATCAGGCTGGCCGCGATGAACAGGATGAGCAGGGTGTGGGGGCCGAGCGGAAGTTTCGCGGCGCCTCCAGGCGTGAGGGACCGCGCGCGCGCCCGCGACTCGCGCGTCATCGATTGAGCCATCGCATCTCCTTATCGCCTGACGTCGGCGCCGATCGGCGTCGTCAAAACAATCGCGGTGGACCCTCCGACTGGCGCTGCGGCGGTCGCTAAACCGAAGCGACGCCTGTCCGGCATGTTTTTCCGGACGCGCCACGCGCCAAACGAAGAGAGAACAATCGTTTTATTTCAAATCCATAGCGCCCCGTATCAGCCGGCGTCAGTCGGATGCCGCCTGACGCGAGTCGACATGATCATCCGCAGCGGTTTTGGGCAACTGCGAATCGGCGGCGCGCCGGCCAATTCTCTCGGCGCGGACAATGCCTCGGGTCGAAACCGTCCATTCGAGCCGCGGGAAGCCGGCGTCCGGTTTCATCCAGCTTGGCGCGAGCGCGGCCGCGCTTCGTCGCCCCCTAAGGCGCTGGCGCGAGCGCGGCCAGGCGCCTGGCGAAATCCTCGTCGGGCGACTCGCCGAGCAGCAGGCGGCGCCAGATCGCGCCGTCGATCGCCGCGACGAGGGTCTCGACCCTTTCCGCCTCGGCGACGCGCCGGCGCAGGATCGTGCGCAGCGCCGCCGCGCGCGGCTCGACGACTTCCACGCGGATCGCTCCCCTGAGATCGGCGTCCGCCTGCGCTTCGGCGACGAGGAAGCGCAAGGCCGCGTCGAATGGCTGCGAACTCGCGCATTCCGCCAGGAGAAACTTGGTCAGATCGCCCGCCTGGATCGCCGCCTCGCGCGGCCGGTCGATGCGCTCGCGGTCTTTGGCGAGGAAAGCCTCGAGCACGATCCGTCCCTTGCTCGGCCACCAGCGGTAGAGCGTCTGCTTGCCCGCGCCCGCGGCCCTGGCGATCGCCTCGGCGGTGACGGAGCGATAGCCGCGCTGCAAGACCTGCCGATAGGCGGCGTCGAGAATGGCGGCGCGGCTCGCCTCGCTGCGCGGACGACCGGGCGGACGGGACGGCGATTCGCTCATGCCGCGATCCTAGCGCGGCGTTTCGAAACCACAAGTCTCGATATATTGCGAGACCAATCGTCTCGATACCAGGAATAGACGTAACTTATTGATTTCGTGGCGATCTCTTGCCGAGCCGGCGACGCGGCGGCCCTCACAATGCCATCAGATTGCGCGCCGGGCGCGAAAACCGGCTGATGGGATTGACGCCGGGTTAACCCGTCCCCTCGCGGCGGTTCCGGCCCGCCCTCGAGGGGAGGACGAGCCGCAGGGCGCGCGCCTTCAAATCGACAGCCAAAACGCGCATAATAACTTTCCGGGTCAGCCTTCACGGCCACGAAGCGGAGATTGGACATGACGGAAACGCCGACGAAATGGGATGAAGAAGCTGACGTCGTCGTCGTCGGCTACGGCTTCGCCGGCGTCACGGTCGCGATCACCGCCCACGACGCCGGAGCGACGGCGCTGATGCTGGAGAAGGCGCCTGAGGCGCACAAAGGCGGCAACAGCCGCGTCTCCGGCAATATCGTCTTCTGGCCCGATGACGTCGAGAAGGCCAAGATCTATTTCAAGGCCCTCGCCGGCCCTTACATGGACGACATTTCCGAGGAGATGGTCGAGGTCTGGGCGAGCGAGATGCATGCGAACCGGGCGTGGCTGGAAGGTCTCGGCCTGAAGCCGGCGACGTTCGGCGTGGCCGAATTCCCGGAATTGCCCGGCTCGGACTGCGCGCAGATGCTGATGCACGGCGAAGGCGCGATCGGCCAGGAGCGTCTGTGGAAGGGCGTCACCGAGCCCGCCATGGCGGCGCGCCGGATTCGAACCTTGTACGAGACGGCGGCGGTCAGCCTCGTGAAGGAGGGCGGCGAGATCATCGGCGTCGTGGCGGAGCAGCGGGGCAAGCGCATGGCCGTCAAGGCGAACCGCGCCGTCGCGCTCACCTGCGGCGGCTTCGAGAACAACCCGGCGATGGTCCGCAGCTATCTCCAGGGGCTTTCCCGCATCTACCCCTCGGGCACGCCTTACAACACGGGCGACGGCGTGCGCATGGCCATCGAAGTCGGCGCCGACCTTTGGCACATGAGCAATATCGCCGGACCGGAATTCTTCTTCAAGGCGCCGGAGATTGCGGTGTCTCGTTTCATCAATCTTCCGCACGCCAAGAGCTATTTCTACGTGGCCGGCGACGGCAGGCGCTTCACGGCCGAAGGCCCGCTGGTGATGGGCGCCGACCGTCACGGCAAGGTCGCGTATCACGGACTCTGGATGCAGCAGCCGGCGCCGGTCCCGATCCATATGATCTTCGACGAGAGCGTCCGCCGATCGGGCTCGCTTGGCCATTCCGACGCCTGTTGGGACGCCAGCCACGGCAACCTCTATGATTGGAGCGGCGACAATCTCCGCGAAGTGGAGAAAGGCTGGATCAAGAAGGCCGACACGGCGCGCGATCTCGCCCGCCTGATCGGCGTTCCGCCGGAGGCTCTGGAAGCCACGCTCGCCCGCTTCAATACGTTTGCGGCAAAGGGCGAGGACGGCGATTGCGGCAGAAGCGCCGGCTCGCTCGCGGCGCTACGGACGCCGCCCTTCTACGCCATGGAGCTGACGCCGACCTTCATCAACACCCAGGGCGGCCCGCGGCGCAACAAGGACGCTCAGGTGATCGGCGTCGACGGCAAGCCGATTCCGCGGCTCTACTCGGCGGGGGAGCTCGGGTCCATCTACTCGTTCCTCTACCAGGGCGGCGGCAATGTCGGCGAATGCTTCGCCTTCGGCCGTATCGCGGGAAGAAACGCGGCGGGGGAGAAGCCGGTGAACGGCGGCGCTCGCTAAGCGAAGCCGTAACGCCGCGGCGTCCTCGCCTCAGAAATCGACAAGGCTGCCATCTTCCCTGACCACGGTGTCGGCGCTCATCAGGGACATTGTCGGCTGCAGGACGCAGGACGTGACGGCCTCGTCCTGCCACGGCGATCGGTCCCCCTCGGCGGCATATTTGGCGAAGCCGGACTTGGCGGCGACCAGGTCGCGCGCCTGCTTCGCCGCCGGAGCGCAAGCCCAAACCGTGTCCTTTTCGTCGGAAAAGCGCCAGCTGGGATGGCCGGGGTCGATCGGGTCCAGGCGATAGATGTTCATCGGCTCGTCTCCAAGAGGCGTAACGGCGACACCTTACTGGATCCCACGCTATCTTATGCGAGGCATGCCGCCCACGCTTGTCCGCCGGTGTGGCGACAGAGAACGTTTCAGTGGCCTGAGTCAGCCCTATCGAAGGGCGCGCCCCCTACCCGCGCCGCCCCCGCAAACCGCCGCTTCACCCGCTCGACCGTGTCCGGCGGCACGCGCACGGTGACGTGGACGTGGCCGTCCTCGCCCGTCTCGCGCGCCATCACTTCGGTGTGTTCGTAGAGCCAGTGCAGCCCCTGCCCGTCGGCGGCCTCGAGATCGAGGTCGATCAGGGAGCGGCCGCGCGCCAGCCGCGTCTCGATGGCGGCGAGCAGCTTGTCGATGCCCTCGCCGGTCAGCGCGGAAACGGCGATCGGGGCGCCCTCGCCCTGCCCCAGCGCGAGGCCGGCGCGATGGTCGGCGTCGAGCTTGTCGAGCTTGTTCCACACCTCGATCAATTTATCCGCCGCGCCGGCGACGCCGAGTTCGGCGAGGATCGCCTCGACATCCTTGGCCTGGGCGTCGCTGTCGGCGTGGGCGATGTCGCGGACATGGATGATGACGTCGGCGGCGCGCACTTCTTCGAGCGTGGCGCGGAACGCCGAAATGAGCATCGTCGGCAGGTCCGAAATGAAGCCGACGGTGTCGGAGAGGATCGCCGCGCCGCCGTGCGGCAGCTTGAGGAGCCGCATCGTCGGATCGAGCGTTGCGAACAGCATGTCGGCGGCGACGACTTCGGCGCGGGTCAGGCGGTTGAACAAGGTCGACTTGCCCGCGTTGGTGTAGCCGACCAGCGCGACGAGGGGATAGGGAACGTCGGCGCGGCTGGCGCGATGCAGCGCGCGCGTCTTCTTGACCTTTTCGAGATCGCGCTCGATGCGCATCATGCGCTCCTCGATGAGGCGGCGGTCGGTCTCGATCTGGGTTTCGCCGGGGCCGCCGAGGAAGCCGAAGCCGCCGCGCTGGCGCTCCAAGTGGGTCCAGGAGCGCACCAGGCGCGATTTCTGGTAGTTGAGATGCGCGAGTTCGACCTGCAGCGCGCCTTCGGCGGTGCGCGCGCGGCGGCCGAATATCTCCAGGATCAGGCCGGTGCGGTCGATGACCTTGGCCTTGAATTCCTTTTCGAGATTGCGCTGCTGCACCGGCGAAAGCGCGCAGTCCATCACCACGAGATTGATCTCGTCGGCCTTCACGCGCTCGGCGAGTTCGGCGACCTTGCCCTTGCCGAGATAGGTCGCCGGACGGATCTCGCTCAAGGCGACGAGCGTCGAATCGACGACGTGAAGATCGATGGCGAGCGCCAGGCCCACCGCCTCCTCGCGCCGCGCCTCCGGGCTGCGCGCGGTCGCCCGCTCGGAAGCGGGGCCGCGCGAAGTCGAATAGGGACAGACGACCAACGTTCGCGTATGAGCCGCGACCGCCTCTTCGCGATTGCCGAGGCTTTCCCCGGCGCCGGACTGGGTCAATTGGGTCTCAATGTTGGTCCGCGCCCTCTTCCACCGCCTCGAACATGGTGATCGGGCTCGCGGGCATGATGGTCGAGATCGCGTGCTTGTAGACGAGCTGAGAATGGCCGTCGCGCCGCAACAGAACGCAAAAATTGTCGAACCAGGTCACGAAGCCCTGCAATTTTACGCCGTTGACGAGAAAGATCGTGACGGAAGTCTTGGTCTTGCGCACATGATTCAGGAACGTGTCCTGCAAATTCTGCGTCTTTTCGCTTGGCATGAGTTTACCCCACTTTGGAATTGGGCCGCTTGATGCGGCCGTTTCGTTGTTTCGGCTCGACGCGCCTCGCCTCCACGCGAGCCCGATTGAACCTATAGCATTTCCGCGCGCGTGCGCCATCCGCGCGCCGGCGCAGCGCGCAAAAATCGTTTAAGTGCGTTCGGCAAGGTCGTGGAAGCTGCGCCGCAGCGCCAGCGTCACCGGCCCCGGCCGGCCGTCGCCGATCCTGCGGCCGTCGATGGCGACGACAGGCATGGCGATCGTCGTCGCGCTGGAAAAGAACGCTTCGCGCGCGCGATAGGCCTCCTCGAGCGAAAAAGGGCGCTCCTGGAACGAAAATCCCTCGCGCGCGGCGACGTCGAGCAAAGTCGACCGCGTCACCCCGCGCAGGATCCCCTGATCGGCCTGCCGCGTGACCAAGGCGCCGTCGTCGCCGACGATCCAGGCGTTGGTCGAAGCGCCCTCGGTGACGAAGCCGCCGGCGTCGACGAGCCAGGCCTCGTAGGCCCCCGCCTCGCGCGCGGCCTGCTTGGCCAGAACGTTCGGCAACAGCTGCAACGTCTTGATATGCGGCCGCGCCCAGCGTTGGTCGGGAAGGCTGATGACGCTGACGCCGCGGCTGGCGTTCGCTTCGCCGAGCCGCGGGTCGATCGATTTGGCCGAGACGACGAGGCCGGGCGCGACGGCGCCGGCGGGAAAGCCGTGATCGCGGCGCGCGACGCCGCGCGAAATCTGGATATAGGCGAGGCCGTTGGCCACGCGATTGCGCGCCACGACTTCGCGCAGGATGCGGCGCAGCGCCGCCGGGCCGACGGGAGCGGCGATGCGCAAGGCCCTGAGCGAGGCTTCGAGACGCGCGAGATGGCGCGTTTCGTCGATCAGCGCGCCGCCTCTGACCTGGCAAACCTCGTAAACGCCGTCGCCGAACTGGAACGCGCGATCCTGGATCGAGACGGCCGCCTCGGCGAGGCGAACGTAGCGGCCGTTGACATAGGCGAGGCGGGACATCGGATTCTCGATCGGGGCGTTTCGGGCTCAATCGACGCCGAGCGACTTGAGCTTGCGATGCAAAGCCGAGCGCTCCATGCCGATGAACTCGGCGGTGCGGGAAATGTTGCCGCCGAAGCGGTTGATTTGCGCGATCAGATATTCGCGCTCGAACACTTCGCGCGCCTCGCGCAACGGGATGCTCATCAATTTTTCGCCGCCGACGCCGGTGGGAATGGCCGGCACCAGCGCGCCGACTTCGGAGGGCAGCATCGCGGCGGTGATTTCCGCTTCCGGATCGCCCGCCACCAGAATCATCAGCCGCTCGACATTGTTGCGCAACTGCCTGATGTTGCCGGGCCAGTCGTGCGATTGCAGCACCGCCATGGCGTCGCTGGCGATGCGCCGCGGCGGCACGCCCATCGTCGTCGCCACCTGCTCCATGAAATATTGCACGAGTTCGGGAATGTCCTCGCGTCGTTCGGCGAGCGAGGGAACGCGAATGGGCACGACCGAAAGACGGTGGAAGAGATCCTCGCGGAACTGCCCGTCGGTGATCGCCTGGGCCAGATCGCGGCTCGTCGAGGATATGATCCTGACGTCGACATGGACGCGCGCCGATCCCCCGACGCGTTGAAAATTCTGGTCGACGAGCACGCGCAGCACTTTCGCCTGCGTCTCCAGCGGCATATCGGCGATTTCGTCGAGATAGAGCGTGCCGCCGTGCGCCTCTTCCAGCGCGCCCACGCGCCGCGAGCGCTCGGGGCCCGCCTCGATCCCGAACAGTTCGCTCTCCATGTTTTCCGGGGTGATCGTCGGCGCGTTGAGAACGACGAAGGGCCCTTCGGCGCGTACGGAATGCGCGTGGATCAGCCGCGCGGTCAATTCCTTGCCCGCGCCCGCGGGGCCCGAAATGAGCACGCGCGAATTCGCCGGGCCGAGCCGTTCGACGATTCGCTTTAGGTTCGCGATGGCGGAGGAAGCGCCGACCATGCGATTGACCGCGCCGGCGCGCGCGCGCAGATCGTTCACCTCGCGCTTGAGCCGCGACGTCTCCAGCGCGCGCTCGGCGATCAGGATCAGCCGATCCGCCTTGAACGGCTTTTCGATGAAATCGTAAGCGCCGAGCTTGATCGCGGTGACGGCGGTCTCGATGTTGCCATGGCCGGAAATCATCACCACCGGGACGTTCTGGTGCTGCTGCTTGACAATCTCCAGCAGTTGCAGGCCGTCCAGCCGCGAGCCTTGCAGCCAGATGTCGAGCAGCACCAGCTGCGGCCGGCGCGCTTCGATCGCGGCCAGGGCCTCGTCGGAATTGCGCGCCAGGCGCGTGCCGTGCCCTTCGTCGGAAAGAATGCCGGAGACGAGTTCACGAATGTCGTCTTCGTCGTCGACGATCAGGATATCAGCGGGCATCAGGACGACCTGGCTGGATTGGGAAGCGATTCTTTGGCAGGGGTTTGGGCGGGCGAAGCGCCGGCGGGCGCTTGTTCGAAGCGGATCGGCAGTTTCATCAAGACTTGAGCGCCGTGGCCGCCGTCGCGGCGCGGCAAGCCGTCGAGCAGCTCGACGCCGCCGCGATGGTCCTCGAATATCTTCATGACGATCGGCAGGCCGAGGCCTGTGCCCTCGGCCCGCGTGGTCACATAGGGTTCGACCAATTTGTGGCGATCCTCGGTGGGAAATCCCTTGCCATTGTCGCTGACGCCGATGCGCGCGAAGCCGTCGGCGTCGGCTTGCAGAACGACGCGTATCTTGCCGCCGCCTTCGCTCGATTCCAGCGCGTCGATGCCCTCGCTGGCGTTCTTCAGCACATTCGTCAGCGCTTGCGATATCAGCCGGCGGTCGAATTCGGCCATCACCGGCTCCTGCGGCAGTTCGTCCTCGATGGCGATCTCCGGCCGGCCGATGCGCATGAGGAACAGCGCCTGGCGCACGCAATCGGAAAGGTTGTCGCGGATCGGACGCGCTTTGGGCATGCGGGCGAAGGAGGAGAACTCGTCGACCATGCGCTTGATGTCGTCGACCTGGCGGATGATCGTATCCGTGCATTGGTCGAAAACGTCCTTGTCTTCGACGATCAGACGGCCGTAACGGCGCTTCAGCCGCTCGGCGGAAAGCTGGATCGGCGTCAACGGATTCTTGATTTCGTGGGCGATGCGGCGGGCGACGTCGGCCCAGGCGGCGCTGCGCTGGGCGGTGACGAGTTCGCTGATGTCGTCGAGCGTGATCACGGCGCCTTGATCCTCGCGCAGCGGATCCCCGGTGACGCGCACGTTGAGCAGGCGTTCGCGGCCATGCCGCAACAAGGTCGCCTGCCCCTGATGCGATTTCAGGTTCATCGACCGCGCTTCCCCCAAGATCTGAGCGAGCCGGGGAAAGACGTCTTCGAGATGTCGGCCGACGAGCCCCTTCGCGTCGGGGCTCGGGCAGAGCAAACGCTCGGCGGCGGCGTTGCTGACCGTGACGACGCCATCGGGATCGACGCCGAGCACGCAAGCGGGCACGCCGGAGAGCACCGCCTCGATGAAGGCGCGTCGCTCGTCGTTGAGCGCGTTCGCGGCGGTCAGGCGATTGCGCTGTTGGCGCAACTCCATCGTCATCTTGTTGAAGGTCTCGCCGAGATGGCCGAGGTCGCCTTCGGAGCGGCGCGTCGGCACCTGGACGTAGAGATTGCCGGAGGCGACCTCGTCGGTGGCGCGTATCAGGCGTCGAATCGGCCCGACGAGTTCGTTGGCGAAGGTCAAGCCCATCCACACCGCCGAGATCAGCATCGTCAGCGACAGCATCACGAAGACGCTGGCGAATCCCAACTCGATGTTGCGCCGGTGCGACTCGAAATTCGAGAAGATCGCCGAGACCTCCGAGGCGTCTCGGGCCACCTTGTCTGAGATCGGATTGATCGCCCGCGCCGCATAGAAGAAGCTGTCGTCCAGACCTTCGATCGGCCGCATCGCGACGAAAACATCGCCTCCGCCCAGCAGGCCGCAGAACGGCTGTCGCGCCACGGCGGCGCTGAAATCGGCGCTCTCCGGCTTGGCGATCAGCTTCGGGTCCGAGCCGACGGCCATCTCCGTCACCGATCCGTCGGTCTTGATGACCGCCGCGACGGTGAAGCCGAGCGCGCGGGAGCGCGCGCCGAGATAGTCGCGAAACATTTTGGGGTCCGAGCGCAGCAGGCGCGCGCTCTGCGAGAGATCGCCGGCCGTCAGTTCCGTTTCGCGCAGCAACGCGCGGCACTGCGATTCCCGGTACAATCGCGACAAGTCGCCGGATTCGTTGAGGAACGCGCCCACGTCCTTCATGAAGGCGGGATTGATCGCCCATTCCACGGAAACGGTCGCGACGACCGCGGTGACCAGCGCCGGGATCGCCGCGACCAGCGAGAACAGCGCGACGACCCGATTATGCAGCCGCGCGCCGGCGCGCGCGGCGCGACGCGCGGCGCGAAGACTGCGCAATTCGAGGGCGATCAGCACCAGCAGGCAAATGACGATCAAGCCATCGCCGACCAGGATCGTCAATACGACCATGGGCGTCGGAATGATCGGCGTGAACCCGGCGAAAATGACGAAGGTCGCGAGCGCCAGAATCACCGCGCCGCCGACCGCGATCGGCCCGAAGCGACCGGACATCCGGCCGTCGCCGAAGCGCTCGGCGGGCCCGCGACCCGCCACAGACCTCGCATCCCCCTGCGATTGTTGGATTGTCACGTCTGAAATCTTCGCCACCGTCGCCGTTCGCGCGCTCGCGTCACAGCGTGGCGCCAATGCAACGATGTTGCAAGATTACGACAAAATGGGGGCGAAGCTCACTTGAGCCCGCGCATTCCCCGTAGATCCAGATCGCGGATTTTCTTGCGCAGGGTGTTGCGGTTGAGCCCCAAAATCTCCGCCGCTTTGATTTGGTTGCCTCGGGTGACCGACAGCGTCGCGGCGATCAGCGGGATTTCGAGATCGCGCAGAACGCGATGATATAATCCCACCGGCGGGCAGGAATCGCCGAACGAACGGAACAATTCTGCGACGTGACGCTCGAGTCCCGAGACGAATTGCTCTTGCGCGGCGGCGGCTTCGCGCGGAACGCCGCCGAGATCGGCCGCGACGGGAGCGCTCAGGCTCTGCAGCGGCGCGTTCAAGCCGAGTTCGACCTCGATCAGTTGCTCGCTGATGACATCCTGGGGATAAAGCGCCGCGATCCGGCGCGTCAAATTCTCCAGTTCGCGAATATTGCCGGGCCAGGGGTACCGGCGCAGCCGATCCATGGCGCCGGCGTCCAGGCTCTTGGCCGCCAGTCCCTCGCCGACGCCTCTTTGGAAGAAATGGCGCACGAGATCGGGAATGTCCTCCGTCCGCTCGCGCAGCGGCGGCAGACGCAGCGGCACCACGTTCAGGCGAAAGAACAGATCCTCGCGGAACGAGCCCTGCTGAATCGAATAGCGAAGGTCCTTGTTGGTGGCCGCGACGATGCGAACGTTGGTCTTGATCGGCGTGCGTCCGCCGACCGTGGTGTATTCGCCCTGTTGCAGCACGCGAAGCAAACGGGTCTGCGCCTCCATCGGCATGTCGCCGATCTCGTCGAGAAAAAGCGTGCCGCCCTCGGCCTGTTCGAAGCGCCCCACCGAGCGCGCGTTGGCGCCGGTGAACGCCCCTTTTTCGTGCCCGAACAATTCGCTCTCGATCAGATCGCGCGGGATCGCCGCCATGTTGATGGCGACGAAGGGGCCGGCCTTGCGCTTGCCGTAGTCGTGCAGCGCGCGCGCCACCAACTCCTTGCCCGTGCCGGATTCGCCTGAAATCATCACCGTCAGGTCGGTCTGCATCAGTCGCGCCAGCGAGCGGAAAATTTCCTGCATCGCCGGCGAGCGGCCGACCAGCGGCATCGACTCGGCGGGCGCCTGCGGCTCGGCGGCGCTTTCCCGGCGATTGCGCGGTTCGGCCAAAGCGCGCCCGACGATCGAAACCAGTTCTTTCAAATCGAAGGGTTTGGGCAAATACTCATAGGCGCCGCGTTCGGAGGCCTTGATCGCCGTCATGAAAGTGTTTTGCGCGCTCATGACGATGATCGGCAGGTCGGGCCGCATCCGCTTGATGCGCGGAAGCAACTCGAAGGCGTTGTCGTCGGGCATCAGGACGTCGGTGATCACGAGGTCGCCCTCGCCGGCGGCCACCCAACGCCACAGGCCCGCGACGGTCCCCGTCGCCCGCACCTCGTAACCAGCCCGCGTCAGCGCCTGATTGAGAACCGTTCTGATCGCCGCATCGTCATCGGCGATGAGAATATGCCCTGACGGCATGAAATCGCTCCTTGCGGGCGCTGCCCGATCGCTAGAGAATCGGGACGGCGCCGAAATTCACTCGATACCGCGCTCTATTCGTTCGAACAGGCTCCCCTAGCGCGCGATGCGGTCCGCGCGACGCTCGGCTCCGCCGCCCTCGTCCACGACCCCGCCGGCGCCGTGCGTTCGTTGCGTGTCGAGCGGCATGAGGACGCGGAAAGTCGTTCGGCGCGGATGGGATTCGAATTCGATGATGCCGCCATGGTCTCCGATCACCTTGGCGACAAGTGCAAGTCCCAGGCCAGAACCCGACGACTTGGATGTGACGAAGGGATCGAAGAGGTTGCCGGCAATGTCGCTGGGCACGCCCGGCCCATTGTCGCGAATGCAGATTTCGAGGGGGAGGCCGACCGGCTCCGCGCCCGCGCCGGCCTTCAGCCGCACCCCGGGACGATACGCCGTCGTGATTATGATCTCGCCGTCAATGCTTTCATCGCCAATAGCTTCGCAGGCGTTCTTCACCAAATTTAAGAAGACCTGGATCAACAGATCGCGCGAGCCCAGCACATGGGGCAACGACGGATCGTAGACCTCGCTGAAGCGGATGTGTCGGGCGAAACCGGCCTGCGCCAGGCGCTTCACGTGATCCAGCACCGCGTGGATGTTGAGACTTTCGCGTGAGGTTGGGCGCTCGTCGGAAAACGCCTCCATGCGATCGACCAGTTTGACGATGCGGTCGGTCTCGTCGCAAATCAGCCGCGTCAGCGCGCGATCGTCGTCGCCGACCGAGGTTTCCAACAGCTGCGCGGCGCCGCGGATGCCCGATAGAGGGTTCTTGATCTCATGGGCGAGCATGGCGCCGAGCGCCGTTACCGAGCGCGCAGCGCTGCGGTGGGTCAGTTGTCTGTCCATTTTTTCGGCAATTGATCGTTCTTGCAGCAACAAAGTCACGCCGCCGCCGCTTTGCGGCAGTGGAGAGACGAAGGCGTCGACGACGCGGCCGAGACCGGTCCGCGGCGTGGAGACGTCGAGCTTGTAGCCGTTGACCGCGGCCTGGTCGGCCATCGCGTCCGCGACGAGCGCGATGACCGGCGAACCGAAGGGCAGAATGTCGACGAGCCGCGAGCGCACCAGCATCGCGCGGCCCATGTCGAAAAAATGCTCCGCCGCGGTGTTGACCTCGCGGATGGCGCCGTCGGCGTCGATCGCCAGCACCGGCTGCGCCAGGGCATTCAGGATCTGCAGCGGATCGGACCGCGTGGCGGGCGGCGGGCGGGAGCGATCGAGCGCGTTCATGCCGCCTCCCTGTCCTCGGCGCCTTCGAAAGCGCGCGCCAAAAGTCCCATGGCGACGTCCGCATCCTCGCTCGTCACCAGCGCCGACCGGATCGCCGGCGCGGCGCCCGCCTTTTCAGCGTAAGCGGCCAGATGCTTGCGGGCGTGACGAAGCCCCGCGCGCCTGCCCATTGCGGCGAGCAGCGAGTCCAAATGCGACAGCGCGGCGTCGCGACGCTCGTCGAGCGGCGGTTCGCTGAGCGCCGCGCCGCTTTGCAGGGCGCGCGCGATCGAGCCGACGATCCAGGGCGCGCCGATCGCGGCGCGGCCGATCATCACGGCGCGCGCTCCCGAGGCCGCGAGCATCGCGCGGGCGTCCTCAAGGCTGCGGCAATCGCCGTTGACGACGACGGGAACGCCAACCTCGGCGACGACCTCCCCGACGGCGCGCCAATCGGCGCGCCCGTCGTAGAACTGGCGCCGCGTTCGTCCGTGAACCGTGATCATCGCGGCGCCCGCCTGCTCGGCGCGGCGCGCCAAACGCGCGGCATTGCGCTCGTCCTCGTCCCATCCGAGCCGCATTTTGACGGTCACGGGCGCACTGACCGCCGCGACGACCGACTCGATGATGCGCGAGGCGTGATCGAGATCGCGCATCAGCGCGCATCCCGCCAGACCGCCGGCGACGCGCCGGGCCGGACACCCCATGTTGATGTCGACGACGCGAGCGCCCGCGCCCTCGACGCGCCGCGCCGCTTCGCCCATCGCGCCCGGCTCCCGCCCGACGAGTTGCACGGCGTGCGAGGCGACGCCATCGCCCTGCGCGCGCAAACGACTCTCCCCGTCGCCGTCGAGGAAGATCTGGCTCGCCACCATTTCGGAAAACACCAGAGTCGCGCCGAAGCGGCTCGCGGCGCGCCGCATGCCGAGATCGCTCACTCCCGACATCGGCGCGAGCATCGCGCCGCCATCCAATCCGATCGGCCCCAGGCGATGTGGCGCGACCGGGATATTGCCTAAATTCTGCGCAAGTATCATGATGCATATAATCTAATCAATTAGCGGCAGAAGGCAAGACGCGTGGCCCTCGATTGCGGCATTGGCGCCCTTGCCCGAGCCGGCCTCGGTCGCGCCAGGCACTTGCCTCCGCCGCGCGGCTTCGCTATCTACCCGGCGCGGCCCAAGGCGTTCGGCGTCTTTTTGGGGGATAGTTCAACGGTAGAACTGCGGACTCTGACTCCGTCAATCTTGGTTCGAATCCAGGTCCCCCAGCCAACCGCATCCTAAGAGTTTGAAAGATAACGTATTATCCGCCTAGGTCGCTAGGGAAAAGCCGGTCTGCCGCCGTGTCTTGCGTCGCGGCGCCGTATACCATTGGCGCCGACGAGTCCCCGCCGCGCCGGGAAATGGACCCAGCGGCGTCCTGATCGTCAGCCTCGGCGCGAAAGACCTCGACGAAGCGCGCCGGCCGGCGGCGATCTTGACGCATATGAGTGAACCCATTCTGGCAGAAGTCCGTCGAGGCGAGCTGTCGCCGTCCGAAGCGCAGGCGATTATGCTCGCCGTCGCCTCGGAACAAATCGAAACCCTGAAGCGCGCCGCTGTCGCGGACCGGGCCCTGTCAGGCCAAGTCGAACAGCGCTTCGGCGTCAGACCTCGCCACAAGCGTCGGGCAAGCTCTGCCCAATGCAGTCACGTGGCCGTCGAGCGTTTTCCATGGCGCAGCCGATCATGGTTGATCGCGTTTGACGCGGCGGACGTAGGTTTTTGTCGGAACGGATTCGCGTGAGCCTTATCCGCCAGGAATCCGTTTGGGCCGAGTTGGGAGACGCTGGAAAAGCGACGCCGCAGCGAACAAGGCGAAGCCGCGTCGCAGAGCTCCTCATGACGGAGAGGAGATCGGCCGTTTCGGCGCATGGGCATCGCTCGGCGCCGCGCCCGTCGATCGCCGTTTCCGACCCGCCGCGACGAACGATCGGCTCTCGCCAGCGACGTTCGTGTTCAGGCGGCTCTGGCCGGCGCGATCGAGATTTCCGCCCACCAGTTTCGCACGACCCACAGGCGATGATCGAGCAGGGTCCCCAAGCCGCCGGTGAATTGCAGCCAGTTGGGAACGAGGCCGCGCTTGACCGCGGTCAGTGTCGTGCGCCCTTCGCCGACGGCGAAGGCGAGCTCGGCGCGAAAGCCGCCGCCGTTGGCCTCCTGCTTGCCGAATTTGGAGAAGAACACAATGTCCGACGGCTGCATCGCGGCGAGACGCAGCCGCGCCGAAGCGCCGGCGAGGGCTGAAGGATCGAGGCAGCAGCTTCCCGCGCCCGGTCCGAGATCCTGGCACAGCGGAATGATTTCGCCCGTTTCGACGTCCTGCAGCCGCATCGGCGCGCGAGGGCCGCAGCCCCCCTCCTCCGGCGGCAGTTGAACGACGCCGCGCGCGGCGACGCCGGCCTCGACAAGTTCGCGCGCGAAAGCCGACATCAGCGCGTCGACGGCGACGCCGTCGTCGTAGACGATCGCGGCGAGACGGTTCGGATCGATATGCGCGGCGTCCATGGTCCCTCCTTTGTCGCAAAGCCGACAATGCGGCCGCCTTCGCGGCAGCGCCCGAAACGCCGCAAGAAGCGGACCACGATCGCGCCGCGTGCGTCGCCACAATTACGAATGGACGAAGCGCGCGATCTGCCCTTAAGAAGGACGCGCAAAGCGCTCGCGCTCCGCAATCGCTTCAACAGGAAAGGCGCAGTTCGATGAAACTTTCCGCGCGCAATGTGCTGCCGGGCAAAGTGATCGCGATCACCATGGGCGCCACGACCGCCCATGTGAAGATCGAGATCGGGTCGGGCGCCGTGATCACCGCCTCGATCACCAACGAAGCCGTCGAAGACCTGGGACTTGCGGTCGGCAAGCCCGCGAGCGCGGTCATCAAATCTTCCGACGTCATCGTCGGCGTCGAGTGACGCGCTCGGCGGGGCGGGCCCGGCCGTTCAGCCGAACTTGAACAGCACGCCGTAGCCGCCGCGCGGATAGTTCCACTCGACCTCCCCCGACGGCTCGCACATGACGCGGCACGTGCCGCATTCGAAGCAGCCGTCGGGCGCGACCTCGACTTGTCCGGCCTCGGTGAGCGTATAGCACCCGGCCGGGCACAGCGTGGTCATCGCCATGAGATTGGCGGAAGGCTTGCCGCGCGAAACGACGCGGATATGGCTGCGGCCGCCGTCGACGACATAGCGGTTCTGATAGAGCTTCTCTTCGACGCGGACTTCTTCGGGCTTGCTCATCGGCTTCTCCTGCGATTCAGCGCCAGGCGCGCGCGAGTTTGAAGGCGTCGCCGAACAGGCCGCTCCACCCGCGCGCCTTGCGGAAGGCGGCGATCGTGGTCGTCTCCTTTTCGCGCTTGGGCGTGCCGTCGACGCGCAGGAAGCTCTCCATCGCCTTGGCCACGAGTTCGGGATAGGTGAGGAAGAAGTTGCGCGAATTGGTGTGCAGCAGCGCCGGCATGTCGCGGTACTTGCGCAGGTCCTTCATCACGAAGGAGTCTTCGAGCGCCTTGGGATAGCGCGCCAGATTGTCCCTGGTCATTTTTTCCCGGCGGCTCTTGATCTGGAAGATCGCCTCGGCGGCGATGCGGCCCGAGGTCATCGCGAGATTCGAGCCTTCGCGATGGATCGCGTTGTTGAGCTGCGCGGCGTCGCCGACCACGACCCAGCCGTCGCCGCAGAGCTGCGGCACCGCCTTGTAGCCGCCTTCGGGAATGAGATGGGCGGCGTATTCCTTCACTTCCGAGCCTTCCAGCAGCGGCTTGACCGAAGGATGGGCCTTGAACGCCTCGAGCAGCCCGTAGGGCGTCTGGCCGCTGCGCGCGAAATCCGACACCAGGCAACCGATGCCGACCGAGAGGCATTCCTTGTTGGAGTAGATGAAGCCCATCCCGGTCATGCCGCGCGAGATCGCGCCCACGGCCTCGATGACGACGCCCTCGTCGCCCTTCACATTGAAGCGCGCCTCGATCGTCTCGGCGGGAAGGAAATGCATTTCCTTGACGGCGAGCGCGACATGATCGGCTTTGGGAGGCTGGCGAAGGCCGGCGCGACTGCCGAGCAATCCGTTGACGCCTTCGGCGAGCACGACGACGTCGCCGTGGACGATCCCGTCCTCGCGGTCCGTGCGCACGCCGACGCATGCGCCATAGGCGTCGAAGATCAGTTCCAGCGCGGTCGTCTCGGTCAGCACCAGCGCGCCCGCCTCGCGGACCTTGCGCGAGAACCATTTGTCGAACTGCGAGCGAAGGATCGTGTAGCGGTTCGGCCTGGCTTCGTTGAACGCGTCGGAGCGATAGTGCATGCCGGTGTGCGCGGCTTCGCTCATCATCCAGAAGCGCTGTTCGATCAGATGGCGCTCGAGCGGCGCGTCCTCGCGAAAGTCGGGGATGATCGCCTCGAGCATGTCGGCGTACATGATCGCGCCCTGCACGTTCTTCGAGCCCGCGTATTCGCCGCGCTCGAGCTGCAGGACGGAAAGGCCGCGCTTGGCCAGGGTGTACGCGGCGGCGTTGCCGGACATGCCGGCGCCGACGACGATGCAATCGAATTTTTCGACCATGGCTTTTCTCCTCAGCCGGCCAGCCGGTCGCGCGAATGCAGGGAAACGCGCGCGCGGAACGCTTCGGTCAGCGCCGGCAGAAAGCGGACGGCGTCGGTCGCCACCGCGAAATGGGCGATATCGAGAATCGGCGCGTTGCGGTCGGTGTTGATGGCGACGATGAGATCGGCGCCTTCGACGCCGACGCGGTGCTGGATCGCGCCGGAAATGCCCGCGGCGATATAGAGCTTCGGCCGGATCGTCTTGCCGGTCTGGCCGATCTGCCGATCCGCCGGCGCCCAGCCTTTTTGCACGCAGGGCCGCGAACACCCCCATTCGCCGCCGAGCACGCCGGCGAGCGCGCGCACCAATTGCAGGTTCTCGGCGCTCTGCAGCCCGAGCCCGCCGGCCACGACCACGTCGGCGAAGGCGAGATTGGACTTTTGCGAGGCGCGATCGGGCAGGAAGGACAGCACCTTGGTGACGATGCTGTCCTCCCTGAGATCGACCGCGTGTTCGACGATGCGGCCCGCGCGTCCTTCCTGGCGCGCAGGCGTCGGCATGACGCGCGGGCGCACGGTCGCCATCTGCGGCCGGGTGTTGAGCGTGTAGATCGTGCACAGCAGCGAGCCGCCGAAGGTTGGCCGCGTCGCCGCGAGCGACTTGTCGGCGTCGACCGCGAGTTCGGTGCAATCGGCGGTGAGGCCGGTGAGCAGCGTCGTGGCGACCGAGCCGGCGAGATCGCGCCCGAGGTTGGTGGCGCCGAGCAGCAGAATTTCCGGCTTATGGGCGTCGACGAGGTCGGTGAGCGTCTTCGTATAGGACTCGTTGCGATAGTCCGCGAGGATCGGGTTCTCGACGAGATAGGCGATGTCGGCGCCGTAGACGAAGCTTTCCGCCGCCGCCTCGCGCGTTCCCATACCCGGCGCGCCGACGACGACCGCGGCGAGCTCGACGCCCAGCTTGTGGGCGAGCTTGCGGCCTTCGCCCATCAGCTCCCAGGAGACCGGGTGAACCTGACCGCGTTCGAGTTCGACCATCACCCAGACGTTCTTGTGGGCCTTGAAGCGCTCGGGCAGCTCTTTCTTCATAGCCGCGCGGCTGGGCGCGGACGTGGCGGGAGGGGGCGTATCGGACATCGCTTGTCTCCTCACAATCCCGCCGCGAGCCGTTCGAGGTCGCCGGCGAGCGCCGGCTTGGCCTCGAACAACGCGGCGATCAGGTCTTCGGCGGTTTCCTTGGCGCGCGGCTTCGGCTCGATCGCCTTGGCCTTGTCGGCGCGCGGCGTCGGCGCGAACACGCGCTTGACCACGGTCGGCGAGCCGCGCAGGCCGCATTTCTGCAAGTCCTCGATGCCCGCCGCAGCCGCGCTCCACGTGACGATCTCGGCGCGCGCTGCGCGCAAGGCGTCGGTGAAGCCGCCGCGCCGGATTTCGGCCGAGCCCTCGAGCATGGTGACAAGGCACGGCAATGCGGAGCGCAGAACCTGCGTTCCGCCTTCGGCGCGCCGCTCCAGATCGATCGAGCGCGCCGCGGCGTCGACGCCGGTCACCTTGGAGATATAGGTGAGCTGATTGAGGTCGAGACGGCGCGCGATGCCCGGGCCGACCTGCGCCGTGTCGCCGTCGATCGTCTGCTTGCCGGCGAACACGATGTCGGGCGCCCCCCAGGTCTCGCCGATCTTGCGGATCGCCTGGGCGAGCGCGTAACTCGTTGCCAAAGTGTCGGAACCGGCGAAGAAGCGGTCGGTGAGCAGCACCGCGCGGTCCGCGCCGAAGGTGAGCGCCTTGCGCAACGCGTCCTCGGCAGAGGGCGGGCCCATCGTCAGCGTCGTCACTTCGCCGCCGTGCTCGTCGCGCAGCCGCAGCGCCGTTTCCAGCGCGAACAGATCGTAGGGGTTGATGATCGTCGGCACCCCTTGGCGCATGATCGTGTTGGTGACGGGGTGGACACGGATCTGCGCCGAATCCGGAACCTGCTTGATGCAAACGACGAAATGCATGGGGCCTCCGCGGCGAAGATCTCGGCCCGTCCACGCATGCGCCGTGCCACGCCGCGCGAAGGCGATCAACACGCTGAAATTACTTGCGATTCAGGAAATACGCGGGGAAGGCGCGGCGCCCTCCGACGCGGAGCTGTCGGGAACGCGACACGACGTCGTCGCGTCGCGTCGGCGGGGTCTTGCGATATCGAGGATGAAATTGGCGGGCCGTGAGCGTTTCGCGCGCACCTCACCCCGACCGCTCTCCCGCTTGCGGGTGTCAGGCGAACGTCTCGTTCGCTGAGAGGGGGCGCGAAGGGCCGGATGAGGGCGGCGCCTCGCTCAAGGCGCCGGCGGCAGCGGCGCGATTTCGTCGAACGCGACGAAGGCGGTCTTGGAGGCCACCGGCCGTTCCGGATCGTGATCCCTGAGCACCCGGAACACGCGCTCGGCGAGCGGCGAGGAGCGTTCGAAATCGGCGTAGGCGCGTTGCAGCGTCGCCTTGGCGCGCGCGGCGGCGACCGCGTCGGGCAGTCCCTCGAGATCGTCGCCCTTGAGATATTCGCCCATGCGCTTGAGGATATGCAGGCGCGCGACGCGCAGGACCGCCTCCTCATAGGCGACGCCGAGCGCGGCGAAGAACTCCTCGGCCGCGGACAGGCGCTTGAGCTTCTCGAGAATGTTCGTCATGTCGATCGGACGTTCGTCCAGCGAACAGGTCATCTTCAATTCTCCCTAGCGCTCAGCCGGCGGAATGCGCGACAGAATCCGCGTCTTGGGCCATCGCCTCGCCCGCGGCCTCGTCGTGGAGGCGCGCGAGTTCGTCGCTCGAAATCGCGGCTTTGCCCCGCGTCGCGCGCCGGCGCACCAGCGCGACGAGGAACGGCGCCGTTTCCGGCGCCAAGCGAATTCCGCGCTCGCCGAGCGCGTAAGCGAGCGCCTTGGCGCCCGAGTGCTTGCCGATGACGAAGCGATGGCGCCGTCCGAACAGCGCGGGATCGGGGCCGCGATAGCTCTCGGGATCGGCGAGCAATCCTGCGACGTGAACGCCCGATTCATGAGCGAAGACGTCGCGCCCGACGATCGCCTTGCCCCAGGGAACGCCGCGCCGCGCCGCCTCGGCGACCATCGCCGCCAGATCGGACAATTGCGAGAGATCGACGCCGGTCGAAACGCCGTGCAGGCATTCGAGCGCCGCCGCGACCTCCTCGAGCGGCGCGTTGCCCGCGCGTTCGCCCAGTCCCCCGACCGTCACCGACAGATGCGTCGCGCCGGCGCGCGCCGCGGCGAGCGTGTTGGCGGCCGCCAGTCCATAGTCGTCGTGGCCGTGGAACTCGATCGCGAGATCGCTCGCGCCGACGACGCGCGCCACCAGCGCATGCGTCGCGAACGGATCGAGCGCGCCGATCGTGTCGGCGAGGCGCAGCCGGAAAGCGCCGGCCCCGGCCGCCGCATCGGCGAGGCGAAGCAGATGGTCGACGTCGGCGCGCGAAGCGTCCTCCGCGCCGACGGCGACCTCGAAGCCGGCGTCGAGCGCGAGCGGAACGAAGCGCCGCACGCGCTCCAGCGCTTCGGCGCGGGTGATGCCGAGCTTGGCGCGCAGCAACCGATCGGAAGCCGGAATTGACAGATTGACCGCGCCGACGCCGCCGCGGCGCGCGGCGTCGATGTCGCCCTTGGTCATGCGGCACCAGGCCAGAACCCTGACGCCGAGTTCGAGCCCGGCGATCGCGCGCAACGCCTCGACCTCCTCGCCGCCCATCGCCGGCGTGCCCGCCTCGAGCTCGGGAACGCCGGCCGCGGCGAGCGCTTCGGCGATCGCGATCTTCTCGGCGAGGGTGAAGGCGACGCCCGGCGTCTGTTCGCCGTCGCGCAGAGTTGTGTCGTTGAGCGCGACGCCTCGCGCCGGCGCGCGCTCACGCATAGGCCGGCTCGGCGACGCGCGGGGCCGCGGCGCTTTCGTCCGCGCGCGAGCGGGCGCGCAGGCGATCGACGATCGCCGGCATCGTCGCGATCACGCGGTCGATGTCGTCGTCGTCGTTGTCCCGCGACAGCGAAAAGCGCGTCGCGCCCGCCGCGACGGCGGCGGGAACGTTCATCGCGCGCAGCACGTGCGAGGGCGCCAGCGAGCCTGCGGCGCAGGCGGCGCCCGAGGACGCCGCGACGCCCGCGCGGTTGAGCAACAGCACGATCGCGTCGGCCTCGGCGTCCTCGCAAACGATGGCGCTGGTGTTGGGCAGCCGGCGTTCGACGCCGCCGAGGACGAACGCGTTCGGTATGCGCGCCATGAGGCTCGCCTCCAGCCGTTGGCGTAGCGCGCGCATGCGCGCCGCGTCGCCGCGCAAGCGCGCCGCCGCGATTTCGGCGGCCTTGCCCAAGCCGACGATCCCCGGAACATTCTCGGTGCCGCCGCGTCGGCCGCGTTCCTGCTTTCCGCCCAGGATCAGCGACTGGAAGGGCGCGCCGCGTCGGAGGTAAAGCGCGCCGACGCCCTTGGGGCCGTGCAGCTTGTGGGCGGAAAGCGAGAGCATGTCGATCGCCGTCTCGCGCAAGGCGATGGGCAGACGCCCGACCGCCTGAACGGCGTCGGTGTGAAACAACGCGCCGACCGCCTTGGCTTCCTCGGCGAGTTCCTCGATCGGGAACAGCACGCCGGTCTCGTTGTTGGCCCACATGATCGAGACGAGAGCGACCTTCGGCGAAAGCGCGGCGCAATAGCGCGCGCGATCGAGCCGGCCCAGAGCGTCGACCGGAATGCGATGAACCTTGATCGGGCGCGTGCGCTCGAGATGCGAGGCGAGCGCGAGGATGGCTGGATGCTCGACGGCGGAGACGACGATCTCGTCGCGCCCCTCCCGCGCGTCGAGCGCGCTCAGGATCGCCGTAGCGTCGGCTTCGGTTCCGCTCGACGTGAACACAATCTCTTCGCCGAAAGCGGCGCCGATCAGCGTGCGCACCCTTTCGCGCGCCTCTTTGAGCGCGAGCCGGCTCATCGCGCCGAAATCATGCGCCGAGGACGGATTGCCGAAACGCGCGTCGAAACAGGGCAGCATCGCCGCGACGACTTCCGGGTCGGCCGAGGTGGTGGCGTTGTTGTCGAGATAGACCGGCCGCACGGCGTTTCTCCTTGTCAGACCGGAACCACTTTGATCGGGAATCCCAGCGCCTCGACGAGACGCATGCGCACGCCGAGCACCGTCATCGAAGCGAGCTGGCAGCCGACGCAAGCGCCGGTCAGTCGCACCCTGACCACATCGTCGACGACGTCGACGAGCTGACAATCGCCGCCGTCCGCCTTCAGGCGCGGCCGCAATGCGGCGAGCGCGCTTTCGATCGCGGCGATCCGTTCGGCGGCGCCGAGGCGCCGCGCGGGGCGCGGCGCGGGCGCCGGCCCGGCGACGGACGGCCGCCGCTCTAGGCCGACCAGACGCACGCGCTTCGGGCTCGGCTCGGAGGCGACGGGCGCCTCGGGGCGGCTAGCCAGCAAGGTTTCCGCTCGCCCATCGTCCAGCATGGCTCGTCTCCCATTCTCGCGCAGGTTCAGGAGAAGGACTTGCCGCACGAACACTTCGAGGCGGCGTTGGGGTTGTCGAACACGAAGCCGGAGGCTTCGAGGCCGGTCACGAAATCGACCGTCATGCCGGCGATATGCGCCTGAGACTCCTTGTCGACGAACAGCGTGACGCCGTCCTGGCGAATCACGGCGTCGCCGGCGCGCGTCGCCGCCTCGAGCCCCATCATGTATTTCAGGCCGGCGCAGCCGCCCGCCTGCACCATGATGCGCAGGCCCTCGGCCGGCTGGGTCGAACGGGAGAGCGCGGTCTTGACCGCCGAAACGGCGTTGTCGGTGAGCTGGATCATGGGGGCCTCCTCGCCGCGATGGCGACAAACGGACCGCTGCATGGAGCGTGCCAGAGGCAAGCTTATGATTATTCGGATGTTTTCTTATGTCGCGGGATGTCGCGAACGCGACAATGGCCGGCGGCCCGCGACATTGTCGCTATCCCGCCGACGCCGCGCGCCCGGCCGCCGCTTCGCGCGCCGCCGTCGCCAAGCGGCTCAAGCCGTCCTCGTCGCCGAAGCACGAGGCGAAGTCCACGCAGACCGAGCAATGGGGAGCGGCGCACAGGCTGAAGCCTTCGAGTTCGCAAATGCGGCGATAGAAGAACTTCTTCCAGCGCATGTTGTTGGCGTTTCCCGCGTGCAGCGCGGGGAAATGGCGCTGGAGCAATCGGCCGAGTTCGCCGCGGCCGAACAGGCCGAGGTCTTGCCAGAGATGATCGTCGCGCATCGCGCGCCGGGCGAGGATCGCCGCGAGCCAGCCCGATTGTTCGCCGGGATGGGCGCAATAGCTCGACAGCAAATCGCGCAACAGGTCCTCTTCCATGGCGCGGATCGGATCGGGCGCGCGTTCGAGGCACAGCGGCGCCGCGCGCAAGGGAAAGCGCGCCGCGAACAACGCCGCCGTCTCCACGCGCGTCAGGCCGAGGCCTTCCGTCAGCGCGAGCCCCGTGGCCGCCTGATCGGCGAGCGCCGCCGAAAGCGCGCAGGCGAAGACATGATCGTCGAACGCCTCGCCTTCGTCGTCCTTCGCCGTCTGTGCGGCCCGCAACGCCGCATAGCGTTCGTCGAACATCGGCGCCTCCATCTCGATCATTGCGCCTGACCGGCGCCGTGAGCACTCGTCACGATTGGATCGACGTCTCCTTTAACGCCGAGCAACGTCCCTTCTCCCCGCTTGCGGGGAGAGGGGGATCGTCGTACGCCTCGGCGCAGCGCGCTCTACGCGGCGATCCTGTCGGCCGCCAAGTGCGTCTGGCAATCCTTGGGGCAGACGCGCGCGCAGGCGCCGCAGCCGATGCAGGCGCCGGAATTGTCGACGACCATGATCTTGCGGTTGAGTTCGCCGTCGAAATCGTCGTCGTCGTCCTCGGTCACCTTGCCGAGCACGGCCCCCGCCTCGTCGACGCCGTGCAGATGCATGACGTCGCGCGAGCAGACCTTGTAGCAGCGGCCGCAGCCGATGCATTTGGCCGCGTCGATCGCGGCGAGATATTGGGGCGTCCACGCCGAGCCGTCGCGCGTCAGAGAAGCCATCACGCCGTCTCCAGCGCCGCGAGGCGCTTGCGCGCCGATTCCAGCGCCGCATAGGCCTCGTGGGCCGCGCGCGCGACGTCCGGGATCGTGGTCCAGTTCACCGGCAGATCCTCGGCGAGATCGTGCAGATTCATCTTGGCCGTGATCGCCCTGGCGGACAGCTTCTTGATTTCACCCTTCAGCGCGTCGACGTCGGACATGCTCTATTCTCCTCATCGCTGTCTCGCGGCGGCGCTCAGATGTCCGCCACCGCGGGATAATCGTCGATCCATTTCCTCGCTTCGTCGACCAGCTTCTCGCCGGCCTCGGCGAGCTTGTCGAAGCTCTCGAAGCCGAACCGGTGGATGTCGCGCAGGCTCTTGGAGATCACCACCAGCCGGCCGACGGTCAGGATCACGCGCCCAAATCCCTCGTGCGACATTTTCATCATCGGCGAGGCCATGCGGCCGCTCGCGCGCTCGATGTCGAGACCGACCGCGATGTAGAATTTCTCCACGCGCGACATCACGTCCGGGTCGGGATCGCCGATGATCGGGATTTGCCGCCGCTGCTCCTTGGTGACGATGAAATCGGCGAGGATTTCGGCGTCCGGCTTGCGCTCCCAGACGCCGTAGCTGTCCTCGGCGCGCAGCACGCGCACGAGCGTCTTGACGAAAGGCGAGTCGAGGCCGGTCGGCTTGTCCAAGGTCTGCGTCATCGCGTTTCAATCCTCTTCGAAATCGGGCTTGCCGGCGCTTAACCCCGCGCTCGCGAGAACCTTGCGCAGCCAGGGCGGCGGCGAGCCGGCGAGCATCGCGCGCGTGCGCTCGAGAACTTCCGGGATCGGCGCCGGCTGCGGCGTCTTGATCGGATGGATGCGCGCGGCGACGACCTTGGCGGCCGACGGCCCGCCGATCGCCAGGCAGAACAGGAGATGGCATCCCGAAAGCGCCGCCACCTTGGGGCCGATGCGATCCTCGCCTTCGTTTCTGTGCGCGCCCGATTCGTCGGAATTGTCGTCGAAGGCGACCGCCTCGACGAAATCCCAGCCGTTCTTCGTCACGTCGTAGACGGCGAAGCGCGGCGCGGAGCCGAAATGGGCGTTGAGGCCCTTCATGTCGCGCGTGGCGATGGCGACGCGCACGACGCCGGGCGCCGGCGGGCCTTTCGGCCGCTCGTCCTCAATGCCGACCAATTGCAGACGCCGGACGGCGCTCATGCTCGCTCTCCCGATTACGGAACGGATCGAGTGACTCGGGCGTCGGTTCATGACGCTCGCTCTCGAAGATATTGGCGACCTCGAAAATGAGATCGCGCGCGCCCTGGTAGCCGACGCGCAATTTATGCTGGCCGCCGAGGCGATCGAAGATGGGAAAGCCGACGCGCAACAGCGGGGCGCCGAGCCGCTCGGCCGCTTGGCGGCCGTGACTGTGCGTGACCAACAGGTCGGCGCCCTCGGCAAGCGCCTCGAAATCGCCGAGATCGCCGACCTTGACCGTCTCGCAGGGGACGTGTTCGAGGATTTTCGAACCGCTCGTCGTCGTCACCGCGGCGTGGATCTGCGCGCCCATGCCGACGAAGACAGTCGCCAGCGCATAGAGAAGATCGGGCTCGGCGGCGATGGCGATCCGCTTGCCCGAGAAGTGGAAGTGCCCGTCGAGCAGCGCATCTTGCAATTGCGCGCGCCGCCGTCGGATCGAAGCCGGCGCCGGCCGGCCCGAGAGCTCGCCGAGCAGCGTCACGAAGCGATCGACCGCCTTGAGGCCGCTAAGCTGGCGGAACAGCGAATATTCGACGCCGGTCAGCTCGTGCAGCCGCGCGGCGGGCGCGCGCATGTGCTCGCCGATCGCGATCGTCAAGCGCGCCTCGCCGAGCGTGCGGATGTCCTCGACCGAGGTTCCGCCGTAGGTGGTCGGAATCCAGCGTTCCGGCACGGTTCCGTCGAGCGAACCGGAGATGTCGGGCAGGATGACGGGTTCGAGGCCGAAGGCCTCGACCATCGCCCGCACGTGCTCGACGTCCGCGACCGTCAGATGCGCGCCGGGCAGGATATTGACGCGGCTTTCCTCGCGCCGCGCCGCCGTCCCCCGCCGCGCCACGCCCTCGATCATCGCCGTGACCGCCTTGCTCCAGCCCTCCTCGATCGCGCCGTCGAAATCGGGCGTCTGGGCGAGCGTGATCTCGGTTCCCTCGAGATCGGCCGCGCGCCGCGACTTGATCGAAGCCACGTCGCCGGCGATGTCCTCGCCGCGCGTCTCGACCAGCGCCGTCGTGCAGATCCCGATCAGTTTCGGCTTCGTGCGAGTCTTCAGGTTGAGAATCGCTTCCTCCAAATGGTCGGCGCCGCCGAGGATCGTGGCGACCTCGTCCATCGCCGTGGTCTGCAGCGGGATCGCCTCCTTGAAGTGACGCACGAACAGCACCAACGCGAAGGACGTGCAACCCTGGCTGCCGTGGAACAGCGGCACGGCGCCCGCGACGCCGAGATAGGCGAAGGCCGCGCCGAGCGGCTGCGAGGACTTCAGCGGATTGACCGACGCCGCCTTGGCGACTGGGAGAACCGTAGCCATGCGCGCCTCCTAGCACTCGCCCAATTCGTCCGCCGCGGTCGCGGCGAACTTCCTGCGCGTCAGCGCGATTGTCTCCGCCCCGCTCTCGGCCGGGCGCGCGCTCGCACGGGTTGGCGCGTCCCACGGCGCCGGCGCGCGCGCTTGCGCCCAAACGGGATTGTGGATCGCGAGGTCGATCTGGCGCACCAGCTCCACCATGCCGTCATAGCCGGCGTAGGGGTGATGGCGCTCCTGATTGATGTCGAGCCAGGGCGTCTTCGCCTTGAGCGCGATGAATTGCGTGCGTCCGCCCGAGAGCATGATGTCGGCCTTGCCGGAGGCGAGCAACGCGTAGAGATCGCGCGGCGCCATGTTGTCGAAGGCGTGCTTCTCGTCCTTGAGCAGCTTCTTGATGCGTTCCTTGTCCTCGTCGGTCGACTTCTTCGTCGCGGTGCCGACGATCTCCATGCCGATTTCCTGCAAGGCGGCGACCACCGACCAGGACTTCACGCCGCCGGTGTTGAGCAGCACGCGCTTGCCCGCCAGTCTGGCGCGATAGGGCTCGAGACGGCGCCAGACGCGCGCCTCCTCGCGCGCGATCAGCGCCTCGGCGCGTCCCGTCAGCGCGCGATCGGCGCCCTGGGAGACCAGCAGGCGCGCGAGTTGTCGCAACGCGTCGGAGGTGTCGGAGACGCCGTAGAAGGAACCCTCGAAAAAGGGAATGCCCCAGCGCTCCTCCATCTTGCGCGCCATATTGATGAGCGCGGTCGAGCACACCATCATGTTGGCGCGCGCCGTATGCGCGCCGGCGATGTCGAGATAGCGCGCGTCGCCGGGAATGCAGGCGCGCACCCGCATGCCGAGCGCCTCCAGCAGCGGCTTGACCATCCAGAATTCGCCGGCGAGATTGTATTCGCCGAGAATATTGACATCCATCGGCCCGACGTCGTCGGGCTCGTAAGCGCCGACGACGTGGTCGAGCAGCGCTTCGCCCGCCAGCTTGTTGCCGAGATTCTTCGAGCCGACGAAGCCCGGCGCATGGACGGGCACGACGGGAAGGCCGAAGCGCTCGGCGGCGCGAAAGCACACGGCGTCGAGATCGTCGCCGATCAGCGCGGTCACGCAGGTCGAATAGACGAACACTGCCGGCGGCGCGTGCGCCTCGACGATTTCGCGGATGGCGCGAAAGAGCTTCTTCTCGCCCTGCCCCATCACCACGTCGAGTTCGGTGAGATCGGTCGTGAAGCTGCGGCGCCAAAGCGCCGAGCCCGACGAGGCGGCGCCGCGATTGTCCCAGGAATTGCCCTCGCAGGCGAGCGGCCCATGAATGAGATGTGCGACGTCGGTGACGGGTTGCAGCACGATTTTCGCGCCGTCGAAGGCGCAGCCGCCCGCCGCCGCGCCGGGCGTGAGCGGCTTGGAGCAACCTTTCTTGCGCGTCGAGGCGTCCTTGGCCTGGTTCTTCTCGCAGGCCGGTTCGTTGAAGAGAGCCTGGACGCGCGCTTGGCTCGACATGGGCGATGCTCCGAAGTCTCGGTGTGCGCGGCGCGGGGCGATCCTGGCGCCCGGCGCCGCGCTTGTGTCACCGCGTCAAATCATAGGAATAGTCGGTCTCGCCGGGATTGATCGTGTCGGCGTCGAGCTTGTCGAACACCTTGTCGAGGATCGTCGTCAGCACGCGCAGGCCGCCCTGGTAGCCCCACAGCGGGAAGCGGTGGTGATGGTGGCGATCGAAGATCGGGAACGTCAGGCGCAGCAGCGGCGTGCCGGTGTCGCGCTCGAGATACTTGCCGTAGGAATTGCCGATGATCATGTCGACCGGCTCGGTGAACAGCAGCGAGCGCAGGTGCCATAGATCCTTGCCCGCCCAGATCTTGGCGTCCTTGCCGAACGGCGAAGCGGCGAGCGTCGGCGCCAATTCCTGTTCCCAGTGTTTGGTGCCGTTAGTCGCCAGGCAATGGATCGGTTCGCCGCCGGTCTCCAGGACGAAGCGCGCCATCGCGCTGACGAAATCGGGATCGCCGTAGATCGCGTATTTCTTGCCGTGCAGCCACGACTGGCTGTCGGCCATCGCGTCGATGAGCCGTCCGCGCTCCAGGCGGATCGATTCGGGGATCGCTTTGCCCGACAGCTCCGAAATCTTCATCAGCAGTTCGTCGGTCGCGCGCACGCCCATGGGATAGTGGAACGAGGCGGTCTCATGGCCGAGCGACCCCGCGTATTCGAGCGTCTTGCGGGTGTTCCAGTGCTGCAGCGAGATCGTCGCCTTGGCGTCGAGCGCGGCTTTGACGTCGTCGAGCTTGGTGCCGCCGTCATACATGCGGTACTCGCCGTCTGAAGGCGTGTCGAACTGGTCCGAGGCGTCGGAGATGAGCGTGTAGTCGACGCCCATCACGTCGAGCAGGCGCTTCAGTTCGCGGTTGTTGCCGACGCAGAACCCGTCGAAACCGGGGATGATGTTGATCTTGCCGTTCGGCTTGCGCTCGGCGCCCTTCCAGAAATTCTCGAGCACGCCCTTGACCATCACGTCGTAGCCGTCGACGTGGCTGCCGACGAAGGCCGGCGTATGAGCGAAGGGAACGTCGAATTCCCGGGGGACCGAATTCTTGTCCTTGGCGGTCTGGATGAACGAGTGCAGGTCGTCGCCGATGACCTCGGCCATGCAGGTCGTCGAGACCGCGATCATTTTCGGCGCGTAGAGCGAATACGCGTTGGCGAGCCCGTCGACCATGTTGGTGAGGCCGCCGAACACCGCCGCATCCTCGGTCATCGACGAGGACACCGCGCTGCACGGCTCCTTGAAATGGCGCGAAAGGTGCGAACGGTAATAGGCGACGCAGCCTTGCGAACCATGCACGAAGCTCATCGTCTTCTCGAAGCCGGCCGCGGCGAACACGGCGCCGAGCGGCTGGCAGGCCTTGGCGGGATTGACGACCAGCGCCTCGCGCGCGAGATTCTTTTCGCGATAGTCCCAGCTCTTGGTGTGCTCGCCCTGTTCGGCGACGGCGGCGTCGGCGACGCCGCATTCGAACATCGCCTTCTTGCGTGCGAACATGTCCTGATATTCCGGTTCGCGGAACAGCGGCGCATGGTCGAGGATGCGTTCGGCTGACTGTGGCATATTCGGTTCCTCTCGTGTCCGGGCCGCGCCATACGGCGGCGCCGTGCAGAATTGGGTTTGCGGGGACGCGCGGGGTCGGGCCCCGCGGCGTCGGGGACTTCAGCCTTTCGTTCGGGGCGATCTGGTCACTCGGCGGCGACGGCGAATTCCTGCGGCTTGTCCCAGGGCGCGTCGAACAGCACCCAGACGGGATTGTTGATCGCGAGGTCCATGTCGCGGGCGAAGATCGCGAAGCCGTCGTAGCCGTGATAGGGGCCGGAATAATCCCACGAATGCATCTGACGGAACGGAATGCCCATCTTCTGCACCGGGTATTTCTCCTTGATGCCGGACCCGACGAGATCGGGGCGGACTCTCTCGATGAACTTTTCCAGTTCGTAGCCGGTCACGTCGTCATAGATCAGCGTGCCCTTCTTCACGTAGTGGCCGGTGCGCTGGTAATCGTCGTTGTGGCCGAATTCGTAGCCGGTGCCGACGATCTCCATGCCGAGGTCCTCATAGGCGTTGATGACGTGGCGCGGCCGCAAGCCCCCGACATAGAGCATCACCGTCTTGCCCAGGAGACGCGGCTTGAACTTGGCGATCACCGCGTCGACCAGCGGACGGTATTTGGCGATCACCGCCTCCGCCTTGGCCTCGATCTCGGGGCCGAAGTGCTTGGCGATCTTGCGTAGCGACGCCTCGATCTGCGACGGCCCGAAGAAATTGTACTCCATCCAGGCGACGCCGTATTTCTCCTCCATGTGCCGGCAGATGTAGTTCATCGAGCGATAGCAATGGATGAGATTGAGCTTGGCCTTGGGCGCGCGCTCGATCTCGGCGAGCGTGGCGTCGCCCGACCAGTTGCCGACCACGCGCAAGCCCATTTCCTCGAGCAGGATGCGCGAGGCCCAGGCGTCGCCGCCGATGTTGTAGTCGCCGATGACGTTGACGTCATAGGGACCCGCTTCCCATTCGATCTCCTTCTTGTCGAAAACCCAGTCGCGGATCGCGTCGTTGGCGATGTGATGGCCGAGCGACTGGGAAACGCCGCGGAAGCCTTCGCAGCGCACGGGAACCACGGTCTTGCCGATTTCCTTGGCTTTCTTCTTCGCGACGGCTTCGATGTCGTCGCCGATGAGACCGATCGGGCATTCCGACTGGATGGTGACGCCGTTGGCGAGCGGAAACAGCGCGTTGATCTCATTGATGACTTTGTCGAGCTTCTTGTCGCCGCCGAACACGATGTCGCGCTCCTGGAAGTCGGAGGTGAATTGCATCGTGACGAAAGTGTCGATTCCGGTTTTGCCGATATAGTAGTTGCGGCGTTGCGACCAGGAATATTGGCCGCAGCCGACCGGCCCGTGGCTGATGTGCACCATGTCCTTGATCGGGCCCCAGACGACGCCCTTGGAGCCGGCGTAGGCGCAGCCGCGGATCGTCATCACGCCGGGCACCGACTTGATGTTGGACTTCACGTCGCACTCGGTGACGTGCTGAACTTCGCCGGCGATTTCATCCTCGCCGGCCGGCTTGGCGACCGAAAGGTGCTTGCGCCGGCGTTTGCCGAATTTGTCGGGATATTGCGACAGAACTTCCTCGATAAGCTTCTCGTGAAAGTTTCCGTCGTTCTCGTATTCGAGGCTCATGAGGGTCTCCTGTCGTCGGAAGGAATGGCCTGGGGCGCGCGCGGCGGCGGGGTCAAAGCCCGCTACGCGCGCGCCGCCAGGTTCACAACGCGGCCGCGGCCTTGGCGGCTTCCTTGGCCTGCAGCTCGGCGAGAGCCTGCTCTTCGGTCTTCATGATGCCGAATTCCATCAGCATTTCTTCCAGCTCTTCCATCGTGATCGGGGTCGGGATCGTGCCCTTGCCGGAGTTGGCGTGAATTTTGTTCGCGAGCTGGCGGTATTCGTTCGCCTGCGCGCTGTCGGGCGCGTATTCGATGACCGTCTTGCGGCGCAGTTCCGCGTGCTGAACGATGTTGTCGCGAGGCACGAAGTGGATGAGCTTCGAATTGAGACGCTTGGCGAGCGCCTCGGCCAGCTCCAGCTCCTTGTCGGTCTGGCGCTCGTTGCAAATGAGCCCGCCCAGACGCACGCCGCCGGAATGGGCGTATTTGAGAATGCCCTTGGCGATGTTGTTGGCGGCGTAGAGCGCCATCATCTCGCCGGACATGACGATGTAGATTTCCTGCGCCTTGTTCTCGCGGATCGGCATGGCGAAGCCGCCGCACACCACGTCGCCGAGCACGTCGTAGGAGACGTAGTCGACATCGTCATAGGCGCCGTTTTCTTCGAGGAAGTTGATGGCGGTGATGACGCCGCGTCCGGCGCAGCCGACTCCGGGCTCAGGCCCGCCGGATTCCGTGCACTTGATGCCCTTGTAGCCGACCTTCAGGACGTCCTCGAGTTCGAGATCCTCGACCGAGCCCGCCTCGGCGGCGAGACTGAGCACGGTGTCCTGCATCTTGGCGTTGAGAATGAGACGGGTGGAATCGGCCTTGGGATCGCAGCCGACGATCAGAATCTTCTGTCCAAGGTCGACGAGAGCCGCGAGCGTATTTTGCGACGTCGTCGATTTGCCGATGCCGCCTTTGCCGTAGAAAGCGATTTGGCGCAGAGCTGCCATGATCCGTGTTCCTTTCACCGCGAGGGACGCCCCGAAGGGTCGCCCTAGAGATCTCGGCAGCGGAAGTCGCCGCCTCGCGGATCAGTGAATTCAAGGATCGTGCCAAGTCGGCGCGATGACAAATACCATAATTGTAACAACAAGTTCAAAGATCTTTCGCGAACCTGGAAGCCTCGACAGCGCTGTGTCGCGACCCCGACAAACGCGACAGGACGGTCGTCTTCATGGCCGGCGCAGGAGGAGAACAAAAGCGCGCGCGGCAATCGCGTCGCGCCAAGCGACCGAGCGGAGTTGCGCATATCTGAGAAGTCTGCGGCTGCCCACCCCGCCCCTCACCCAACCTCTCCCCGTAAGCACGGGGAGAGGAGCGCGCGCGGCGGGGTTCTTCCCCTCTCCCCGCCTCTTCGCGGGGAGAGGCAGGGTGAGTATCCGCCACCGTCGCCGAGTTGTGCGAATGAGGTCTCGCCTCAGCCGACGAGCGCCTGCGCGGCCGCAGCCAGCGGCGCGTCGATGATCTCGATACCCTGATCGGCGAAGAACTTGGCTTCGTTGCGCGTCAGCGCGTCCGCGTCGACGACGGCGAAATGCGGGCCTTTGGAGCGCTTCATGATTTGGCGAGCGTAGATGCGCAGCATTTGGTCGTGGAAGGGGCAGCCGAGAAAAAGAAAGCCGCGTTCCGCGCGCCTCGCCTTCACCGCCGCCGGGATCGGCGTCTGGATGTCGATCTCGGTCAGCACTTCGACATAATCGGAATCGGCGACCAGGAAATTGCGCGCCGGCCGGACGCCGCCATGCGGCGAATAGAGCGCCGTGCGCGCCGCGTCGGCCGCGCTCTCGTCGCATGGCGCGCCCTCGGCGTCATAGGTCTTCGTCCAGATGTCGCCGCGGACGCCGGCGCGCGTGACCCCTTGGATTTCGACGAAGTCGCGCCGTCCGGCTTCGCGCAGCGCGACCGCGACGGCGTCGTCGTACCAGGCGTTCACGATCAGCGCGAGCGGCAGGCGCGCGAGAAAGTCCAGCAACGGCGGCGGCGGCGGCGCCGCCGCCGCGAAGATGTCGGTCATGAAGGCCTGCAGCGTCTTGCGATGACGCCGGCTCTCGATGAATTGCGCGACCGACCACATGTTCGTGCGGATGCGCCCCGGCGCGGGCGCGCGGGCGTGCAGCGCCGCCGCGACGGCTTCCGGCGTCGAAGGCGCCGTCGCGCCGGAAAGAGCGAGAAGGCCCGGACCGAGATAGGGGATGAGCTCGTCGGCGATGAGCGCGCGACGCGCGCGCTCGAGCTGACCGACGACTGCGGACCGCGCTTCGGCTTCGAGCAAAGCTTGCATGGTCATTCCTCCTCGCCCACTTTTCTGGCGTTGACGGTGATCGGCAGGCGCGTTTCGGCGGGCATGTCGGGAAGAATCAGCGTCCAGCCGTTGCGCAGCTTAATCGAGCCGCCCCACAGCGACTCTCGCTCCGTCTCGACGATCGGCTCCTCGAGGTCTTTTTTCGGCACATAGGCGGATAGCCCCTTGTCGCCGCGGCGGATCATGACTTTCATGGCGAAGTCTCCTCGGCGGCTTGCGCGGCCGGCATGGTCTGGTCGAGACTGACGAGTTCCTTGGCGCGCATGCCGACCAGCGTCCCGCTGTCGATCCATTCGACCGCGTAGATGTAGAAGTGCTGCAGGAACGTGCCGATGTCCCTGACGTATCCGACCTCGCCCTTGCGCACGAGAATGTCGCCGATCTCGCGTCTGGGATAGGTGCCGTCGTTCTTGACGTGCCTCGTCGCCTGCACCTTTTCGCCCGGCATGAAGCGCGGCGCGGCGCGAATCTCGATTTCCTGCTCGCGGGCCAAGCCCATCACGCGGCTCCCATGTTCAGTCTCTGGCGCGCGAGGTCGCGCACGACCTCGTCCTCGTCGTCGGCGAGGTTGTCGAGACGATCGATCGGCAGGCGTTCGGCGCAGACGAAGCGGACGCGAAAGTCCACGTCTTTCGCCATCAGCGCGAGCGCCTCGGCGGGCAGTCGTTCGGCGATCTCGATGCGCACCAGCGGATCGGGGTCGGCAACCATGCCGATGAGCGCATAGGGCGGAACGCGGCGCGCCGCTTCACGGCGCACCGAGGGATCGGGATCGTGGATCAAGCGAAGGAGCAGCGCCGGCTCGGCGCGACGCGCCGCGGCCAGACGCACGGAATAATCGGCGTCGTCGAAAAGCGCCGCCAGCGCCTCGCCGCTCAGGCGCTGCGCCAGAGCGATGCGCACGCGCGGCTCCGGATCGCGCGCGAGCGCGCCGACCCGCGACAAAGGCAGCCGCAGCGTCACCATCGCCCGCACGTCGGGTTCGGGATCGTCGATGAGCGCGACGAGCCGAAACGGCGAGGCGTAGCGCGCCGCCAGCGTGCGCACCTCGAAATAGGGGTGACCGAGGTGGCGCTCCGCCTGAGCCGGATTGGCGGCGAAGAACCGGTCGATTCGTCGCGCCCGGCGGTCCATGACGCAGGTCTTGCCGAGGTCGCACCTGCCGGCCGCGCGCGTCTCCTCATAGGGACAATCCGTGCAGGACACGGGGTTGCCTAGCCAATCGAACGGGCCGTCCTCGACGTCGACCGCATCGCTCCCGCTCTCGCTCACGCCGCCCTCCGAAGCGCCCTCAGGCCTTCACGCAGGTCTTGGGCACGGGGCACACGCTATTGCATTGCTGCGTGTCGAAATGGCCCTCGCATTCGGTGCAGGTCTTGGGGTCGATCATGTAGGTGTCGTTCTTGAACCTGATGGCGGCGGTCGGGCACTCGAATTCGCAGGCGCCGCACGCGGTGCACTGGGACGCGATGATCTTGAAGGCCATTGTCTTTTCTCCTTTCTATTGAAACGGATCGGGTTGTGCGTCAGGCGACCGCCCTGCCCGGCGCGCGGGCGAAGGTTTGCGCGTAAAGCGCGCCGATGGCCGTCTCGGCGTATTCGTAAGCGTAGGCGTCGCTTGCCTCGATGCCCGCGGCCTCGAGCATGTCCTTGGGGCAATCCCCGATTTTCGCGCACAGAACATGGCGCACGCCCTCGAGCGCCGCGATGACCGCGTCGAGCGTCGCGTCCTCGCCGAACCCGCCCATGCAATAGGCCTCGACCTTGCGGTGGCCGACGAAGACGACGCCCTTGGACGAGGCCTCGTAAATCTGGAACTCCTTGGCGTGGCCGAAATGCTCGTTGACGCGCCCGCCGCCCTTGGTGGCGACGGCGACGAGCATCGATTGTCCTTCGGCCGCGTTCTCCTGGATCGCGGCTGCGGCGGCCTTCCTGGCCGCGACGTGGTCGCCACGCTCGCCGGCGACGATTTCCCGATAGGCCGTGCGCTTGGCGGGATCGTAATCGACCGCCTCCGGCAACTGGTCGAGCGTGAACTCCTGCCCGCGATCCTCGCCGAGCAGCCCGACCGCATCGGCGCGGCACTGGCGGCAATGGCGCATCAGCTTGGCGCCCCCCTCGAGCCGGTCCTGCAGCGCCTTGAGCTCCATCGCGCTCGGGCCGCGCTGCCCGGTCAGGCCGAAATGCGTGCCATGCGCGGGATCGGAAATGAGCGGCATCACGTTGTGCAGAAAGGCGCCGCGCTGCTTGACCCAGCGGTTGACCTCGATCAGGTGCTCGTCGTTGATCCCGGGGATCATCACGGAATTGATCTTGGTCAGCACGCCGCGCGCGGTCAGCATTTCGAGGCCGAGCATTTGGCGTTCGTGCAGGATTTGCGACGCCTCGACGCCGGTCCAGCGCCGGTTGCGGAAATAGATCCAGGGATAGATTTTCGCGCCGATTTCGGGATCGACCATGTTGATGGTGATCGTCACGTGGTCGACGTTCATGTCAGCCAGTTGGTCGACGCGGTCGGGCAGCGACAGTCCGTTGGTCGAGATGCAGAGCTTGATGTCGGGGATGTCCTTGGCGATCGCCGAGAAGGTCGCCTGCGACTTCTTCCAGTCGTAGCAGGCGTCGCCCGGCCCGGCGATGCCGAGCACGGAAAGCTGCGGCACCTCGTTGGCGACCGCGATGACCTTGCGACGCGCCTGATCAGGCGTCAGTTTTTCCGAGACGACGCCCGGCCGGCTCTCGTTGGCGCAATCATATTTGCGGTTGCAATAGTTGCACTGGATGTTGCAAGCGGGCGCGACCGCGACATGCATGCGCGCGAAATAATGATGCGCCTCCTCGGAATAGCAGGGATGGTCCTTGATGCGCTCCCATACGTCCGCGTCCATGTCCTCCGGACGCGCCGAGGAGCCGCAGGAAGACGAAGAACAGCCGCCGGCCGCGGCGGTCTCTCTCATCGCGTCGAAGTCGACGGGATCGAGCAGACTGTCGAGCGAGATCGTAAAGGGCTGGCCCATCGCAAGCGATTCCTGTTGTCCGCGCGGGATCGTCGCAAGGGTCGTGCCAGGTTTTTTCTCTATCTATTCCAATATGTTAGAAAGATTCTCGTCGCGGCTGAAGCCTCTCGGACACGGCTTTGTCGCATTGCCGACACGCGCGGGGGCGCGAGCGATCCTCGCCTCCCGCCACGCGCCGCGGGCGCGCTCAGAAGCGCTTCATCTCGATGCGGTACTTGCGCAGGGCATAGCCGATCTGGCGCGGCGTGATGCCGAGGACGCGCGCCGCCTTGGCCTGAACCCAGCCCGCGCGTTCCATCGCGTCGAGCAGGCGCTCCTTTTCCGTCAGCCGCGTGGCGACCGCCGGGCAGTCGCCGCTTTCGGCGTGCTCGCAGGCCTTGGGCGACGCGGCGGGCTCGGGGCTCGGCGCGCGCGGTTGGGCGGGCGGCGGCGCCGGCGGCTTCTCGAGAATCGGCGCTGTGATCGTTCGCCCCTTGGCGAGTTCGTCGATTGGATCGGCGAAAGCGCCGCGTCCGCTGCCGGTCCACAACAGCGCCGACAGGCAGTCGCCGGCCGCGCAGGACAGGTCGTCGCGCACGATAATCTCGCCGCGCGCCAGCGTCGCTGTCCGCCGCACGCAATTCTCAAGTTCGCGCACGTTGCCGGGAAAGAAGCAACGCTTGAGCATATCCATCGCGCCGGTCGACAACGTCAGCTTGCGGCCGTTCTCGGCGTTGAAGCGCTCGAGGAAGGCGCGCGCGAGCAGCGCGATGTCGCCGGGCCGTTCGCGCAGGGCCGGCAGGAACACCGGAATGACATTAATGCGGTAGTAGAGGTCGGCGCGGAACTCGCCCTTGGCGACCGCCTCCTCGAGGTTCTTGTTGGTCGCGCAGATGAGCCGGACGTCGACCTTGAGCGTGCGCGCGCCGCCCACCCGCTCGAACTCGCCCTCCTGAAGCACGCGCAGCAGCTTGGCCTGGAAGCTCGCCGAAATCTCGCCGATTTCGTCGAGCAACAGCGTCCCGCCATGCGCGAGCTCGAAGCGGCCGGCGCGCTGGCCGATGGCGCCGGTGAAGGCGCCCTTCTCGTGGCCGAACAGCTCGGACTCGAGCACGCTCTCGGGCAGAGCCGCGCAATTGAGCTTGACGAAAGGCTTGGCCTTGCGCGCCGAGAGATCGTGCACGGCGCGGGCGAACAATTCCTTGCCGGTGCCGCTTTCCCCGCGCAGCAGCACGGTCGAATTCGATTTGGCGACGACCTCGATCTTCTCCAGCACTTTGCGGATCGCTGCGCTTTCGCCGACGATGCCGTTGATTTTGGGCGCCGGGCCGCGGCGCGATTCGTTCAATTGCTGGTCGAGCGCCTTCTCGAGGGTGCGCTTCTCGTCGAGAAAGCGCCTGCGCTCGGCCGACAACATGCGATGCAACCGCACCGTCTGTCCCACGAGATTGGCGACCATCCGGAGAAAATGCAGATCGTCGTCGAATCCAAGCGCCTTATCGCCGTCCCAAACACGATTGATCGACAGCGTTCCGATCACGCGTTCGTCGCTTTTGATCGGCACGCCGAGGAAGGAAACGCGGCCTTCGAGACGGCGAGTGATGAGATCGGCGGCCTTGGCGAACAGCGGATCCTTCGTCACGTCCTCGACGACCACCGGAGTCGAAGTCGCCACCAGCCTGTCGATGACGACGCGCGGCAGGGTCTCGATCGGCTTGCCCTTGGCCTCGGTCGCCCATCCCGCGGTCGCGATGATCTCCGGCTCGCCGTCCGCATCGAGAATGACGATCATGCCGAGCCGCATGTCGAAGAAGCAGCTCAGCACATTCACGACATTGGCGAGCGTCTGTTCGAGACGCGCCGCGCCGTTCAGTATTTTCGAAATCTCGTAGATGCCCATCAACGCGACTTCGGGCGACGCGTGATGTTGGCGCGCAGGCGGCGCCACGGCGGCAAACGGCGCTCGGCGCTCGATGACCGACACTTTTCGCTCCATGACGCCCTCCAGCCCAGCAGAGAGGGAGCCTATCGCCCGCTATAAGCACGAGAATGGTGTCACGAACTTCGCTCGCCGTCGCGCGCAAATATAGGGCGCCAAGCGCGTGAGATTGCTCAGTTAATCGGCTTTCCGCAGCCGGCCGCTTTTGACGCGCGCGGGCTGGATTTCGCCGATATCGCCGCCCGGACGCGGCGTTCTCCCCAAGAATTGCGCGAATTCGAGCGCAATCGGCCGTCGCCGACCCCGCCCCGCGGCAATTTCGCTCGCGCTGAGGAAAGCCACATCCACGTCGGGGCGTTTGCATTGTCCATTAATTGTGCATTGCACAAAGAACGAGCGAGTCATTCGATCGCGATGAATCGCGTCGTCTCGCGATCCGCCTTTCGCCGGATCGCCGTTGCGATCTCGCGAGGCCTTCAGGCCAGCTTGGCCGCGGCGCCTGGCCGTCGCATCTCGTTTACACTGAAGGCTTTGTTTGCGTCTCGGACACGATGATCGGCGTCAGATTCGTTTGAGCGGCCCTTGCGGTCACAGTTATGCGACGGGCATTTGGGTTGAACAACTGGCTGCGATCGCGTCGATCGCGAGTGACGGCTCTTGCAGCTTGGACTCCAGAATGGAACATCAGTGGCTGCTGATTCCCGGAATTCATGGCAAGACCGACATGACCGAAACAATCCCGCATAACGTTCGAGGCGCGATCAATTCAACATTGACCCGTCGTGTCTTCCTCGCTGGCGTTCTCGCCCTTCCAGCCGGATGCAACGCCCCCGGGACTGGCTCACTGAGCGGCGGCGCCGGCTATGGCCCTGTGACCGACGAGCCATTTCCGATCACCGGCATTGACGTCAGCGCGCGCGATCCAGAATTGCTTCGACAGGAAGTCGCATTCTCAGGGCCTTATCGACCTGGAACCGTGGTCGTAAACATTGCTGAGCGCAGATTGTATCTAGTTCAGGCAGACGGACGCGCGCTTCGCTACGCCGTTGGAGTCGGACGGGAGGAGGCGCTCAATTTCCAAGGCTCTGCGATTATCGGGCGCAAGGCGGAATGGCCGAGTTGGACGCCAACGGCGACCATGATCAGCGCCATCCCGCGATACGCAGCCTACGCGGGAGGCATGCCGGGAGGCATAGACAATCCCTTGGGGGCTCGGGCCCTCTATCTTTACCGCGATGGCGAGGACACGCATTTCAGATTGCATGGAACGATGGAACCGGAGACGATTGGCACGGCCGTCTCCAGTGGTTGCATCCGCCTCGTCAACCAAGACATCATCGATCTCTACAATCGAGTTCCCGTAGGCGCCCCTGTAATCGTTTTGCAGAAGTAGCCTTGGACCGGGCCGATCGCGAAGACAGCGATGTCGCCGAAGCCCTCACGACCCGGATTGAGGAGAAGATCGCCGGCCTTCGCCGCCAGACCGGCAGGTCTCGCAAGTCGGCTTCCCACCCTGTGAATCGGCGCCGCCCCGTGATCCCTACTCCTGGTTGCTTGATCAGGGTCTGACGACGCCGATCGGCGCCGGGATCCCTCGCGGATTAACAGCCGGGGCTCTTGTGGGATTCGGCCCGGGTCGGCGGCCGTCGATCGTCCGATAGCTCGGCCTCCGACGCTTTCGCCCTCTCGAATCGTCCCGCGGTCATTTCATCGCGACGTCGACTTCGGAGAATTCGCTGCTGATGCTTGTGCCGAGAGCGCTCAAGCTGCCGACCATAAAGATCGCAATTAATCCGCAAAGGAGGGCGTATTCGATTGCGGTCGCGCCGCGCTTATCATTCGCAAACGTCGTAATGCGAGCTAACATACTTCGCGTCCTTCCCAAGAGTCATTCTTGTCAAACCGCTGCCGATTGCGCGCCAGCATTTGCGCATTCCTGCCGGACAATCTCAAAGCAAGTCTTAACGCGCTTGCGATGCGTCGCGAACGGCGGTTAACCATGCGAGCAAAGTAAATTTTGCGGAAATCGAACGACGGATCGCCGAGGATTTGCTGAGGGCCTAAATCCAAGTGAGCTTGTGCCTGTGACATCTCGCCGCACTTATCGGGGAATGCTCGTGAAAACCCGTTTTCGCGCAATCGAATTAACGCTGCGGAAATGGCGCGCCGGCAGATTGGCGCCATCCCAAGCGGCGGCGCGCTCGACGCGGAGTGGACATGTGCTTATTCCGGCTTAGGCTTGGTCATGATCAAGCATATCAAGGTATTCGTCGCCGGCAAACTTAGCGCGAGGACGATCGACTACGCGCTGAGCACTTCGTTGACCGCCGTCTTCATCATCTATGCCTTGCTGCTGCTCGGCGCCAAGCTGAGCAGCGCGTTTATTGAAATTGGCGCCGCCCTCCATTAGGCGCAACAGGCTCAAAGCGGCAGAATTTGTCGTAGCCCCAACGCACGGACGAACTCGCTTTGGGACTTTCGACGCTGATCAGCAATTCATCGGCTTTCAGAGCTGTGGTATAGGCGCCGGCCACGAAGCGGCGGATGTCGATCTTGCGGAAAGCGATCGCGGACGGCCTCTCCTCCGGTTTTCGCCGCATCCGACGACATCAGCGATTTTTGCAAGTGTCAGAATCCCAATTCCTTTCATTGTAGCCGAGCTTTTGCGCGGCGTTTCGTTCGTCGTCGCTCAAGTCCGACCATGCCTTGAAGTCAGATGGGGCGGCTACTTTGGGATCATCCGAGTCCCACATCGCTTGGGTCCACCCGAGAGTCTGCCAAGTTTTTCGCTCATCGTCCGACAAGTCTTTCCAGGGGACGTCATTCCAACTGCAAACGTCCGCCAGCGCGACTGTCATTTCGGACGCAATCGCTTTTTCCACGAAAACGCCGCTCATGGAACGCAACGGCTGATCGAGTCGCCCCAGGCCGTAGCAGGTCAGAAAAATCGAGGCGACGAGGCCGCCTACGCGAATTGCCATTTGCATGCGCATCCCTCTCCCAGTCAGACACTTAGAAATATTCACCAAGTCCCGGCGCGCGCCGTGCCGATCTCGCCTACTCGCTTCAGTTCCTTGTCGATTGACGAGCGCGAAGCGAATGGATCGGCGGCCTTACGACCTGTGGAATTTCACATTGAACTTTAACTTCACAAGAACTGGCGTATCTGGAACACAAGCAGCAATATAATGCCTAATTCGAGGCCGAACTCGGTTATTGCATGTAAGTGCTCCCTCGCGGCATTTTTGGCCTCGATCAGGCGCGTGTTGGCAAGTTCATATTGATCCTGCGCAAACTGGATTGGCTCTTCCAACTGATCCAAGCGATCATAGAGGCCCGCCGCCAGGGTGAGCTCCGAATAAAGACGTTTGGAGGATTCACTGATCGTTCGGTCAAGCTGCTCCAAGCTATTGCTCAGTCGCAGATATGTGACCCTCATCCGAGCGACCATCTCGGTCATCTCATTCACATGCTGTTGGCGCTTTTGGTGTCGAGACGTGACCGCATGGGTCAACGGCGCGTCCGCGTCGAGATGCGCCCATGCGGAATCCATTCTCGTCTCGAGCGCAATTGTTTCCCTTTGCGCAACGGTGAAGCGAATAACGGCGTCGATCGCGTCCTGCAATTGTTCGGCGCTTGCATAGATCAGCGCCCTCGTGGTTTGCCAGAATACGCGGACCGTTCGAATTCCGGCGCGAACGGGCGCCTGCCTCAAGGGGTCGCCGCCGCCTTCCACCCAAGCTTCCACGCCGCGTTCATCGCTCGGCGGAGTCGTGAACTCGGTAGGGATCCAAACGATCGTCAACGAGTCGCCACTGTCGGGCCCTGTGGCGGCCAGCGCCGCCGCTGCATCAACCGGCATCAGGACGGCCGCCATGCTGCGCGGCTCCTTGATCACGATTGCCCCGGGTTCGACGCCCCTCGACTTTTCCAGGAAAACAACCCCCCAGGCCTGCGCCTGAAGAATTGGGTGTTCTTGCTGATTTGATGCGTCCATCACGGTGGTTCTTGCTTTGGTTGTCCGGGCTTCAAAATCCGTTGGGACGACGAGTTGGCGTCTCCCGCCTGTTCGAACCGGCCGAGGTTCGATTTGCGGCAGACGCAATTACTCGCCTCCGACGGCGGGGGCTGACTGCCTCTCAGAGGACTCTTCGAGCCCATATTTTTCGTCGATGCTTTTTGGAGCTCGTCCAGGCTCATGGCTCGGCTCGTAAAAGCAATAGAGCAGGCTCTCCGAATCCTCGTACCAGTGGCCGGGACCTGCGCCTGCCGCCTGAGCCCTTTTCCAGGCTTTGTCCAAGCGTGACGGCTCCATCAGAGCGTGAACAAAACCGGCTGCGTAAAGCTTCTCGGACCAGTCCCACCGCGAGCCCAACATTTCCACACCTTCGAGCAAATCATGGCGCTCGATGAAATCGATCGCCAGATCGATCGTTATCGATCCGAGTACCATTCCATGCTTGGCCACACGCCGGATTTCCTGAATCGCCTTCTGAACTGTGTCTTGCGGCAAGCGACACAAGCCCGTCTCAATCACGGCGTCAAAGGCATGATCGTCGAACGGCAAGTCGGTGAATTCGCCGAAAAAGTTATACGCCCTGATTTCGGTCGGCGTGGCTGATCTGATGACGCCATTGCACTCGATTCCAACGGCGTCGTAACCGAGCGCTCGCAGCGACGCGACCGTTCTTCCCGCGCCCGAACCAACATGCAAAATCTTGGAGCCTTTCTTCAAGCCCCAGGCGATGCCCAATATGTCCGCAAGCGCTTCGACCGAGAAAAAGTCATCGACAACGTCTCCTGGCGAAGTCGCTTTGAACCCATCCTTGGCTCCTATCACGCCTGCCGACTCTTTCCGATGCGCGCGGCGACGTCTGAGGACTTCCGAAAGGATAATGTCCGTTCCGGCTTCCGCCGAGTCCATGACGCCGTTGAGCGTCGCATCGAACAGATAATCGCCAACCATGATAATCCCGGGCAAGCGTTCCGGATCGGGGCGATGATTGTCCGCGCGCCGGCGCACAGGCATTCCGCCGGGAATCGCATTGACCGAGGCCATCCAGCGATGGATTCGACGATCGACAATCAGGCCTTTTCCTTCCGCCAGTTCGGGCGGCAGAGCATCAAGGCACATTTCTTCGATACGTTCGTCCGGCACATTGGCGAGGGCCAGGGCCGCGTTGCCGGCGATCAAGAATGCGAGCGCGCCCCAGCTGCCGAAATCATAACGCGCGCTCTCGTCGTAAACGCAGCAACCGTCGAATTCGTCGAGCATCCACCAGTCCTTTGGCAGATGCTCCCGCCAAAAGGGCCGACTGAACAGGAGCGTGGCGCGAAGATAGTGCCCTGGCCGATCGAAATAGCCGACGTGTCTGTCCACCGCTTCCTGCAAGTCCTCCGAGCGCCAGTGAATCGTCGACAAGGCCGTGAGCGGTAAGGCGAGAACAACAAAATCCGCTATGGCGGTTTCACGGACGCCGTTGACCTCCACTTCAAGACAATAGGTCCCGTCGCCGAGGGGCTGAACGGCCCGCACATTCGAATTCAGGCGAATGTCTGCGTCGAGTTGGTCCACTAAGCGACTGACGATTTGTCCATTTCCGCCGACGACTGAAACGATGTCCATGTAGCCGTCGACATCCATCAAAACGTTCTTGAGGAACGTCAGCCCGTTGGTTTGATGCGGAGGAGCCGCTACGTCGCTATGGGCCATGATCCGTATGTAGCGACGCGCCGCATCGTCCTTGATCGATCCGACCAGCAGACTTTCTCCAGAAATCTTTGCCCAGGGGTGCTCGTTGTCGGCCTGCGCGATGGAAAGGTAGAACGCTTCCGGACTCAGCATCTCGGCGCAAAGCGCGCGAAACGCCATCGCCTCGTCGCGGGTGCGATCGCCAAAATGTTGAGCCAGGTCTTCTGTCGTCAAGAATATCTTGTCATCGAGCACGCAAGGCCCGCCCTCGATGTATTTTATCTCCAACCCGAGGTCTTTAACGATGAGGTCGTGCAACGGATCAGGGCCAAGCCGTGAATAGTCATAGATTTCGGCGACGCCGGCTTCATAGGGGCCGATGCCGGTAAACTGTTCGGTGACAATTTTTCCTCCGGCTCTTTCGCTTGCTTCGAATATCGTGATTTGACAGCTGTCGCCGGCTTTCGCCGCCAAATGCCAAGCCGTGAACAACCCTCCTGGCCCACCTCCGACAATCGCCACCCTGAAGCGTCCGCGAGCTGTTGTGTTTGTTGTGTCCGTAGTTTCACGATATTCATGCATAAGGACTGCCATCGCTATCATTGTGTTATTATATAACGGTTATTTCTATCGGTTAGATACAGAGACAAGAAGAAATACAGTGCTCACGCCATACAGCCCTATCACGATTGGATAAGGTCGCTGGTTAGCCTCACACGAGGCGCATTCTTGATTCATCCCCTCCCCCTCAATGTGAATTGAGCTCTGTCGCCACGAAGGCGGCATTGATCTGTGTCAATCAGTGCAATTCCGACGGCGGCGCCCTCGGACCCTATCGGCAATTTTCGCGGATATAACCGTCTGAGATCGCCCGACTTCGCGTCCGGCGAATGGACAGGACCTCGTCGGTCTTCGTCGAGGCGAAATGGTTGGATCCGCGATCGGGTATTCGCCGCGTTGACGCGCGTGCGCGACCGCTGGTTCGAGATCACGTCCGTCAAGGTGGTGGAGATTTTGGGCGGTCATGTCGTCTCGGGATTAGGCCGCGATTTTGGCGAGGGCGGCGGTTTGGTCGTCGCCGAGGCCATTCATTGTCTCCTGCGTCATGTAGC
>JBEKGN010000016.1:0-104503 GCA_050012775.1 Roseiarcus sp. | reverse complement strand
TATCCGTCTTGTCGAGGAAGGCGTCGAAACCGCGCTCGGCCAGCGCCCCGACCAAAAGCTGCGCAAAAGCCGAGTCCTTGCGCGAATAGGAGACGAAGACCTTGGCGCGATCGCCGGTCGGGGCCGCGACGGAAGCGGCAGGCGCATTCTCATTCATCGTCCGCCGCTCCGCCCATCGCCGATAGGCGATCAGGATTTTCAGCTACCGCAAGTATCACACCAAGAATGCCTCCGGTATAAGCGGACATTATCAGGAAGGCGCGCGGCAAATCGCGCCTGGCCGCTCACAGTCGGCATTATGGCGATGGCGTGGACGGCGCCGGCGCCGGCGCCGTCAGCGAAATCACCCTCAGTCCGGCCGCCCGATCGGCGCGTAGGTCGGCACGAGGCGCCGCGCGTCTCCCGTATAGGGATGGGCGCGCGCGACCTCCTCGTCGAGTTCGACGCCGAGGCCGGGCTCGCTCGGCGGGATGACGTAGCCGTCCTCCCACCGGATCGGCTTTTTCAAGAGTTCGGCCTGAAAGCCGTCCCAGCGCTCGATGCTCTCGAGAACGAGGAAATTCGGGCTGCAAGCCGAGAGCTGAATATTGGCGGCGCCGACGACGAAAGTCTCGAGTCCGGCGATCTTCATGGGCGCGACTCCCTGGGAAAGAGCGATTCTTTGCCTCTCCGCCGACGACCGGTGTTTCCGGCGGCGCGAGGAAATCAAGCGCCGGCCGGCGAACGCCGTCGGATCGGCGCCGGTCAGCGGCGCGATTGACGGATGGATCGGTTCGTGGGCATGATGGCCATATATCTATAAAAACGATCGTCATTATATCGTTTCTACCCATTTTCCACCAAACCGACCATCGCCGCAACCCCAGGAGAAAAACTATGGCGCTGAAGGACATCATCGTTGCGACGCAGGCCGATCTGCGGGCCAACGCCGATCATGCGGTCGCGACCTTTTCGGTCGATTCTCGGCAAGTCGAAGGCGTGCGAAGCGAAGCGAAAATTCGCCAGTTCGCCGTGACGGTCGACGAACCCCCCAACCTCGGCGGGACGGACGCCGGCCCCAACCCGGTCGAATTGGTCCTGGCGGCGCTCGCGACGTGTCAGGAGATCACCTATCGCGCCTACGCCACCGCGCTCGGCATTCCGCTCGATGGCGTTTCGGTCAAGCTCGAAGGCTCGCTCGACTTGCGCGGCTTCTTCGCGGTGAAGGACGATGTCCGCGCCGGCTTCACCGACGTTCGCGGCGTCGTCGAACTGAAGAGCGACGCGAGCCCGGCCGATCTCGCCAAGCTGAAGGAAGTCGTCGACGCGCATTGCCCCGTGCTCGACATCCTGCGCGCGCCGGTGCCGGTGAACATCGGACTGAGAACCGTCCGGGCGGCGGTGGCGGCGGAGTGAATGGGGCGCGGGGCGCTCATGGCCTCGCCGCGCCGTCGCTCGCCTGTTGTCCGCGCGGGCCGGCGGCGGGAAAGACGCTCACGGGACTGTCAGGCTCCCGTCGACGGCCGGATGGGATCGCGCCGAGGGAGCGGGCAACCACAGACTTGTTTCCTGGCGGGAAAGCGCTACCGTGGCTCCGCCCGCGAGCCGGGCCGCCGGCGTGCGCGGATGGGGCGCGGACTTCGCGGCGCACAAAAATTTTTCGTGAAGCCTCTTGGCAGGAGCGCGCGATCCGGCTAAACAGCCTGCCGGGGTCGGCGGCGCGATGCGACCCCTTATGATCATCAATGGCTTCCGCTTCGCTTTGTCGAGACCCTTTTCAAGGGAGCGCCGAAGGGAGAGCGGTGGATAGGCCGGAGGACCCGGGGGGCATCCCTCGTGTCTCGTCCGGCCATGTCCTGTCCGAGACTGCCGGCGCGCGCGTTCCCCTAGGGGGGGCGCCGCTTAATTCCCTCCCGCAACGCGGGGTGTCAGGGGGCCTGCATAGACGGGGAAGACCGATTTTTCGTCGGGCGGCTCGGATCGAGCCGGTCGGCGCCTGCGGTTCGAACCATCTGTCCGGCGGTGGGCGTGAAGCCCAGCTCCGGGGACAGGCGCAAGTCGTCGTGACCGGCCGCTTTTCAAGGCGGGCGGGCGCGACATGTGCAGGAGGCGGGATTTTCCCGTCAACCGGAGACAGCACCGTGGATAGAGCGGAAAAAAAGGAGGCCGTCGCGTCCTTGAACGAAGTCTTTTCGAAGGCTTCGGTCGTGGTCGTGGCGCAATATTCTGGCCTCACCGTGGCCCAGATGCAACGTCTGCGCAAGCAGATGCGGCAGGCGGGCGCGAAGGTTCAGGTCGCCAAGAACCGCCTCGCCCAGATTGCTCTCAAAGGCACGGACGTCGCTTCGATCGGCTCCCTTCTCAAGGGGCCGACCCTGATCGCTCATTCCAGCGATCCGGTGGCGGCGGCCAAGGCAGCCGTGGCTTTCGCCAAGGACCACGAGAAATTCGTGCTTCTGGGCGGCGCCATGGGCAAGACGGCCCTGGACGTCGAAGGGGTCAGGTCGCTCGCGACCTTGCCGTCCCTCGACGAACTGCGCGCCAAGCTGCTCGGGCTCCTCGTCGCCCCGGCGACCAAGCTCGCGCAGCTCTCCACCGCGCCCGCCGCCAAGCTCGCGCGCGTGGTCGGGGCCTATGCCGCCAAAGACGCAGCCTGATCCGAGGCTCTTCACAAACACCCTGGTTCGAACCATATAGGAACAGCAGAAATGGCTAATCTCGAAAAAATCGTCGACGAACTGTCGAGCCTGACCGTCCTCGAGGCGGCGGAACTCGCCAAGCTCTTGGAAGCCAAGTGGGGCGTTTCGGCCGCCGCCGCCGTCGCGGTCGCCGCGGCGCCGGGCGCCGTCGCCGCCGCGCCGGTGGAAGAAAAGACCGAGTTCACGGTCGTCCTCGCCGCCGCCGGCGACAAGAAGATCGAAGTCATCAAGGAAGTGCGCGCGATCACCTCGCTCGGCCTGAAGGAAGCCAAGGACCTCGTCGAGGGCGCTCCCAAGGCGGTCAAGGAAGGCGTCTCCAAGGAAGAGGCCGAGAAGATCAAGGCCGCCTTGGAAAAGGCCGGCGCGAAGGTCGAGCTCAAATAGAAACCGTGGGCCTGTTTCGGGCCTGCGCGCGAATCGAACGGTCCCGGCTTCGGCTTGGGGCCGTTCAGCTGTTTAAGACGCGTTCGCGTGTCTTAGCTTTAGCCGGCCGGGCCTAGGTCCGATCGGCGCACGGACGTCGCGCCCGACGCGCGACGAAGGAATTTTGGGCTTACGCCCGCACCGTCCGCCGTCCGGGCTCGGCGCGCTCTCTTCGAGGAGCGGCGGCCCGGGGTTCGGCGGCAAGCTTGGATTGAGGAGCGACATGGCGCAGACATTCACCGGCCGCAAACGTGTTCGCAAGGTCTTCGGCCACGTCAGGGAAGTCGGCGTCATGCCGAACCTGATCGAAGTGCAGAAGGCCTCGTACGACCAGTTCCTCATCATGGACGCGCCCAAGGGCGGACGTCCGACCGAGGGTTTGCAGGCGGTGTTCAAGTCGGTCTTCCCGATTTCCGATTTCGCGCAGACCGCTCAGCTCGAATTCGTGAAATACGAATATGAGGCGCCCAAATACGACGTCGACGAATGCCGCCAGCGCGGCATGACCTACGCCGCGCCGCTGAAAGTGACGCTGCGCCTCATCGTGTTCGACGTCGATCCGGAGACGCAGGCCAAGTCCGTCAAGGACATCAAGGAGCAGGACGTCTACATGGGCGATATGCCGCTCATGACCGCGAACGGCACCTTCGTCGTCAATGGCACCGAGCGCGTCATCGTCTCGCAGATGCACCGCAGCCCCGGCGTCTTCTTCGACCACGACAAGGGCAAGAGCCATTCCTCGGGCAAGCTGCTGTTCGCGGCGCGCATCATCCCCTATCGCGGCTCGTGGCTCGACATCGAGTTCGACGCCAAGGACATCGTCTACGCGCGCATCGACCGGCGCCGCAAGATTCCCGTGTCCTCGCTGCTGTTCGCCCTCGGGCTGGACGCCGAGGAAATCCTGTCGACCTTCTACAAGAAGGTGATCTACACCCGCGCCAAGGACGGCTGGCGCGTGCCTTTCGACGCCGAGCGCATGAAGGGCGTGAAGGCGACGGTCGACCTCATCGACGCCGACACCGGCGAAGTGGTCGTCGATGCGGGCCGCAAGCTGACCGCCCGCTCGGCGCGGCAATTGGCGGACAAGGGCGTGAAGGCGCTGCGCGCCGGCGACACGGACCTTTACACCCAATACATCGCCGAGGATCTCTATAGCCCCGAGACGGGTGAAATCTTCGCCGAAGCTGGTGAGGAGATCACCGACAAGTCGCTCGCCGCCCTGATCGAGAAGGGCTTCGATGAACTGCCGATCCTCGACATCGACCATGTCAACGTCGGCCCCTACATCCGCAACACGCTCAAGGTCGACAAGAATTCCTCGCGCGAGGAGGCGCTGTTCGACATCTATCGCGTCATGCGTCCCGGCGAGCCGCCGACGGTCGACAGCGCCGAGGCGATGTTCAATTCGCTGTTCTTCGACTCCGAGCGTTACGACCTTTCTGCGGTCGGCCGCGTGAAGATGAACATGCGCCTCGATCTCGATGCCGCCGATACCGTGCGAATCCTGCGCAAGGAGGACATTCTCGCCGTCGTCAAGGCGCTGGTCGACCTGCGCGACGGGCGCGGCGAAATCGACGACATCGACCATCTCGGCAACCGCCGGGTGCGCTCGGTCGGCGAATTGATGGAAAATCAATATCGCGTCGGCCTGCTGCGCATGGAGCGCGCGATCAAGGAGCGCATGTCCTCGGTCGAGATCGACACGATCATGCCGCAGGACCTCATCAACGCCAAGCCGGCGGCGGCGGCGGTGCGCGAGTTCTTCGGCTCCTCGCAGCTTTCGCAGTTCATGGATCAGACCAATCCGCTGTCCGAAATCACCCACAAGCGCCGCCTGTCCGCGCTCGGGCCGGGCGGCCTGACGCGCGAACGCGCCGGCTTCGAGGTGCGCGACGTCCATCCCACGCACTACGGCCGCATCTGCCCGATCGAGACGCCCGAGGGGCCGAACATCGGCCTCATCAATTCGCTCGCGACCTTCGCGCGCGTCAATAAATACGGCTTCATCGAGGCCCCCTATCGCAAGATCCGCGACGGCAAGGTCACCGACGAGGTCAACTATCTCTCGGCGATGGAAGAGGCGAAGTACAGTGTCGCGCAGGCCGACACGCCGATCGACGCCAAAGGCCATCTGGTGGGCGATCTCATCGTCTGCCGTCACGCGGGCGACGTCGTGTTCCTGCCCGGCGATCGCGTCGACTACATGGACGTTTCGCCCAAGCAACTCGTTTCCGTCGCCGCGGCGCTGATCCCGTTCCTCGAGAATGACGACGCCAACCGCGCGCTGATGGGCTCGAACATGCAACGCCAGGCGGTGCCGCTGGTGCGCTCCGACGCGCCGCTCGTCGGCACGGGCATGGAAGCGATCGTGGCGCGCGATTCGGGCGCGGCGATCGGCGCGCGCCGCGCCGGCGTCGTCGACCAGATCGACGCGACCCGCATCGTCGTGCGCGCCACCGACGAAACCGACGCCACCAAGCCGGGCGTCGACATCTACCGTCTGATGAAGTTCCAGCGCTCCAATCAGTCGACCTGCATCAACCAGAAGCCGCTGGTGCGCGTGGGCGACCGCGTCGAGAAGGGCGACATCATCGCCGACGGCCCGTCGACGGACCTCGGCGATCTCGCGCTCGGCCGCAACGTGCTCGTCGCGTTCATGCCGTGGAACGGCTACAACTTTGAAGATTCGATTCTGCTTTCCGAGCGCATTGTCAAGGACGACGTCTTCACCTCGATCCATATCGAGGAATTCGAGGCGATGGCGCGCGACACCAAGCTCGGGCCCGAGGAAATCACCCGCGACATTCCCAACGTCTCGGAAGAGGCGCTGAAGAATCTCGACGAGGCGGGCATCGTCTACATCGGCGCCGAAGTGGTCGCCGGCGACATTCTCGTCGGCAAGATCACGCCCAAGGGCGAGAGCCCGATGACTCCAGAGGAAAAGCTGCTTCGCGCGATCTTCGGCGAAAAGGCCTCGGACGTGCGCGACACCAGCTTGCGCGTGCCGCCGGGCGTGCAAGGCACGATCGTCGAAGTCAGGGTCTTCAATCGGCACGGCGTCGACAAGGACGAACGCGCCCAGGCGATCGAGCGCGAGGAGATCGAGCGCCTCGCCAAGGACCGCGACGACGAGCAGGCGATCCTCGATCGCAACGTTTACGCGCGCCTTGCGGAGATGCTCGTGGGCAAGCGCGCCTTGTCGGGGCCGAAGGGCTTCAAGAAGGACCAAGTGCTGACCCGCGAAATGCTCGACGAGCATCCGCGCTCGCAATGGTGGACCTTCGCGCTCGAGAGCGATCCGGCGATGTCGGAAATCGAGGCGATGCGCAAGCAATACGACGAGTCGAAGAAGTCGCTGGAAAGCCGCTTTCTCGACAAGGTCGAGAAGTTGCAGCGCGGCGACGAATTGCCGCCGGGCGTGATGAAGATGGTCAAGGTGTTCATCGCGGTGAAGCGCAAGATCCAACCCGGCGACAAGATGGCGGGCCGCCACGGCAACAAGGGCGTCGTCTCGCGCATCGTGCCGCAGGAGGACATGCCGTTCCTCGCCGATGGCACGCCGGTCGACATCGTGCTCAACCCGCTCGGCGTTCCCAGCCGCATGAACGTCGGCCAGATCCTGGAGACGCATCTGGGCTGGGCCTGCGCCGGGCTCGGCAAGCAGGTCGGCGACGCGGTCAACACGTACTTGCGCAGCAAGGACGCCAGGCCGTTGCGCGCCAAGCTCGACGAGATCTACGGCGACAACGAGACGATCAAGGCGCTCGACGACCAGGGGCTCGCCGAACTCGGCGAGAATCTGCGCCGCGGCGTTCCGATCGCGACGCCCGTCTTCGACGGCGCGCGCGAGAAGGACATCGTCGAGATGCTGAAGCTCGCCCACTACGATTCTTCGGGTCAGGTGACGCTCTACGACGGGCGCACGGGCGACGCTTTCGATCGTAAAGTGACGGTGGGCTACATCTATATGCTCAAGCTCCATCATCTCGTCGACGACAAGATCCACGCGCGCTCGATCGGTCCCTACAGCCTCGTCACCCAGCAGCCGCTCGGCGGCAAGGCGCAGTTCGGCGGTCAGCGCTTCGGCGAAATGGAGGTCTGGGCGCTCGAGGCCTACGGCGCCGCCTACACCTTGCAGGAAATGCTCACCGTCAAGTCGGACGACGTGGCGGGTCGCACCAAGGTCTACGAGGCGATCGTTCGCGGCGACGATACGTTCGAGTCGGGCATCCCCGAGAGCTTCAACGTGCTCGTCAAGGAAATGCGCTCGCTCGGCCTCAACGTCGAGCTCGCCGCGACGAAGAAACTGCCGGGCGAAGTGGCGCCGCCGGCCGAGGCGGCCGAATGATCGCGAGCCGCGGCGCTCGCGTCATCCGAGCGCTTTGTTTCGCCTAAGGCGGGGAATCGCCCTTTCCTCGCCTGTCCATCAAAGCGGGCCGTGAGCGCGTAAGCGGCGAGCGGCCCCGCAGGAGATGCAAGAATGAATCAAGAAATCACGAATCCCTTCGCGCCCGTCGCTCAACCGCAGGCGTTCGACCAGATTCAGATCGCGATCGCCAGCCCCGAGAAGATCCTCTCGTGGTCGTTCGGCGAGATCAAGAAGCCGGAGACGATCAACTACCGCACCTTCAAGCCCGAGCGCGACGGCCTGTTCTGCGCGCGCATTTTCGGGCCGATCAAGGATTACGAGTGCTTGTGCGGCAAATACAAGCGCATGAAGTACAAGGGCGTCATCTGCGAGAAATGCGGCGTCGAAGTCACGCTGTCGCGCGTTCGGCGCGAGCGCATGGGGCATATCTCGCTCGCCGCGCCGGTCGCTCATATCTGGTTCCTGAAGTCGCTGCCCTCGCGCATCGGCCTGCTCCTCGACATGACGCTCAAGGATCTCGAGCGCATTCTCTATTTCGAATCGTACATCGTGCTCGACCCCGGCCTGACGCCGCTCAAGGACCGTCAGCTGCTCGGCGAGGACGACTACCTGCGCGCGCTCGACGAATACGGCCAGGACAGCTTCACGGCGATGATCGGCGCCGAAGCCATCCGCGAAATTCTCAAGGGCATGAACCTGCAGAAGATCGCCGACGGTCTGAAGATCGAGATCGCCGAGTCGAAGAGCGAATTGAAGCCTAAGCGCCTCGCTAAGCGCCTGAAGATCATCGAGGCCTTCATGCATTCCGGCAACAAGCCGGAGTGGATGATCCTGACCGAAGTGCCGGTCATTCCGCCGGATCTCAGGCCCCTGGTGCCGCTCGACGGCGGCCGTTTCGCGACCTCGGACCTCAACGATCTCTACCGCCGCGTCATCAACCGCAACAATCGCTTGAAGCGGCTGATGGAATTGCGCGCGCCTGACATCATCATCCGCAACGAAAAGCGCATGCTGCAGGAATCGGTCGACGCCTTGTTCGACAACGGCCGGCGCGGCCGCGTCATCACCGGCGCCAACAAGCGTCCGTTGAAGTCGCTCGCCGACATGCTCAAGGGCAAGCAGGGACGGTTCCGCCAGAATCTGCTGGGCAAGCGCGTCGACTATTCCGGTCGCTCGGTCATCGTCGTCGGTCCCGAGCTGAAACTGCATCAGTGCGGTCTGCCCAAGAAGATGGCGCTGGAGCTGTTCAAGCCGTTCATCTACTCGCGCCTCGACGCCAAGGGCCTTTCGGCCACCGTCAAGCAGGCCAAGAAGCTGGTCGAGAAGGAAAAGCCGGAAGTCTGGGATATCCTCGACGAGGTCATCCGCGAGCATCCGGTGATGCTCAACCGCGCGCCCACGCTCCATCGCCTCGGCATCCAGGCGTTCGAGCCGGTGTTGATCGAGGGCAAGGCGATTCAACTGCATCCGTTGGTCTGTTCGGCCTTCAACGCCGACTTCGACGGCGACCAGATGGCTGTGCACGTGCCGTTGTCGCTCGAGGCGCAATTGGAAGCGCGCGTGCTGATGATGTCGACCAACAACATCCTGCACCCCGCGAACGGCCAGCCGATCATCGTGCCGAGCCAGGACATCGTGCTCGGGCTCTACTACGTCTCGCTGATGCGCGACGGCGAGCCCGGGCAAGGCATGGCCTTCGCCAACATGGGCGAGATCGAGCACGCGATCGCGGCCAAGGCGGTGACGCTGCACACCAAGATCAAGGGCCGCGCCTGGACCTACGACGCCGACGGCGAACGCGTCGCCAAGATCTTCGATACCACGCCCGGCCGCATGATCCTCGGGCAGTTGCTGCCCGACCACGTCAAGATTCCCTTCGACGTCGTCAACAAGCTGATGACGAAGAAGGAAATCTCCAACATGATCGACACCGTCTACCGCAATTGCGGTCAGAAGGAGACGGTCATTTTCTGCGACCGCATCATGGCGCTCGGCTTCCGCGAGGCGTTCAAGGCCGGCATCTCCTTCGGCAAGGACGATATGGTCGTGCCCGAATCGAAGCCGCGTTTCATCACCGAGACCTCGGCGCTCGCCAAGGAATACGAGCAGCAATACAACGACGGCCTCATCACCCAGGGCGAGAAGTACAACAAGGTCGTCGACGCCTGGGCGAAGTGCTCGGATCGACTCGCCGAGGAGATGATGGCGGGCATTTCGGCGGTGCGCAAAGACAAGAGCGGCCGCGACATGCCGATCAACTCGATCTACATGATGTCGCATTCGGGCGCGCGCGGCTCGCCGACGCAGATGCGCCAGCTCGCCGCCATGCGCGGCCTGATGGCCAAGCCCTCGGGCGAAATCATCGAGAGCCCGATCATCTCCAACTTCAAGGAGGGGCTGTCGGTTCTCGAATACTTCAACTCGACCCACGGCGCGCGCAAGGGCCTCGCCGACACCGCGTTGAAGACCGCGAACTCGGGCTACCTGACGCGCCGTCTCGTCGACGTCGCGCAGGATTCGATCATCACCATTCCCGATTGCGGTTCGAGCGGCGGCATCAAGATGCGCGCGATCATCGACGCCGGCACGGTCGTCGCCTCGCTCGCCTCACGCATCCTCGGCCGCACCGCGGCGGAGACGCTGCAAGACGCCGAGGGCAATGCGATCGTCCCCGCCGGCCGCATGATCGTCGAGGAGGACATGCCGGCGATCACCGCGGCGGGCATCCAGGAAGTGAAGATTCGCTCCGTGCTCACCTGCGAGGCGGCCAACGGCGTCTGCGGCGCCTGCTACGGGCGCGATCTGGCGCGCGGCACGCCGGTCAACATGGGCGAGGCGGTCGGCGTCATCGCCGCGCAATCGATCGGCGAGCCGGGCACGCAGCTGACGATGCGCACCTTCCACATCGGCGGCGCGGCGCAGCTGGCGGATCAGTCGTTCATCGAATCGAATTTCGACGGCGAAGTGAAGATCCGCAACCGCAACCTCTCGCGCAACTCCAACGGCGACCTGATGGCGATGGCGCGCAACGTCGCGATCGTCGTTTACGATCGCAGCGGGGCTGAACGCGTGGTCCATCGCGTGCAATACGGCGCGCGCCTCAAGGTCGACGACGGCGACCAGATCAAGCGCGGCCAGCGCCTCGCCGAATGGGATCCGTTCACGCGGCCGATCCTCACCGAGGTCGACGGCGTCATCGGCTTCGAGGATTTGACCGAAGGCGCCTCGATGTCCGAGCAGATCGACGAGGCGACCGGCATCGCCAAGCGCATCGTCATCGATTGGCGCTCTTCGCCGCGCACCGCGAGCCTCAAGCCCGCCCTGGTCGTCAAAGGCAAGGACGGCAAGATCGTCAAGGTGCCGCGCGGCGGCGACGCGCGCTATGCGCTGCCCGTCGAGTCGATCATTTCGTTCGAGCCGGGCGCCAAGGTGCATGCGGGCGACGTCATCGCGCGCATCTCGATCAACAGCGCCAAGACCCGCGACATCACCGGCGGTCTGCCGCGCGTGGCGGAACTCTTCGAGGCGCGGCGGCCGAAGGATCACGCGATCATTGCGGAGATCTCCGGCACGGTTCAGTTTGGCAAGGACTTCAAGAACAAGCAGCGCCTGACGATCGTGCCGAGCGAGGATGGCGCCGAACCGGTCGAATATCTCATCCCGAAGTCGAAGCACATCCATCTGCAGGATGGCGACGTCATCGAGAAGGGCGAATATATCGTCGACGGCAATCCGGCGCCGCATGATATTCTCGCGATCAAGGGCGTCGAGGAACTCGCCGCCTATCTGGTTAACGAGATCCAGGAAGTCTATCGGCTGCAGGGCGTCAGCATCAACGACAAGCACATCGAAGTGATCGTCCGCCAGATGCTGCAGAAGGTCGATATCGCCGACGCCGGCGACACCGACTTCCTCACCGGCGAGCAGGTCGACCTGACCGAACTCGAGGCAGCCAACGAGATCATGCGCGCCGAAGGCAAGAAGGAAGCCGTCGGCACGCCGGTCTTGCTCGGCATCACCAAGGCGAGCTTGCAGACCCGCTCGTTCATCTCCGCCGCGTCGTTCCAGGAGACGACCCGCGTCCTCACCGAGGCGGCCGTCAACGGCAAGGTGGATACGCTCGAAGGTCTCAAGGAGAACGTCATCGTCGGCCGTCTGATCCCGGCCGGCACCGGCGCCGCGATGACCAAGCTGCGCTCGATCGCGACGATGCGCGACACGCTGATCCTGGCCCAGAAGGCCGAGGAATCGGCGGCCGCGCCGGCGCTGCCGCTCGCCGCGCCGACCGCCCCGCCCGCCGCCGCGCGCAAGACCGCGAAGGCCTCCGCGGCCGAGTGATCGTCCGCCGGTTCGGCGCGACCTGCGATCGCTTCTGGAAAGAGCCGCCTTCGGGCGGCTCTTTTTTTGGCGCCGGCCGCTCGTCCAAAAAGGGTCGGGGCGGCGCCGCGCGCGCGCCGCAATCCGGTCTTCAATCAGCCGGGAAGGCACGCTTTGTTACGTTCCGTAAACGTCCGTGAGCGGTGTTTCGCGCACGGGCGATGCGCCGACCGCGACGAGGCTCGCCATGAAAGCAGTTGTTGATCCGCGCCGCGCCGACGGCGTTCCGGATGGACTGGCCGCCCAGGAAAAGGCGAACCGGACGCCGCTCGCGCCGCTGCTCGCGGGGGCTCGGGCGCGCGGCGTCGCCGACGGGCTCGAACTGATCGGCGCGGCCGCCGCGCTTCTCGACGAGCAGGGCGAAGTGTTGCACGTCAACGCGCGGGCGCTGCGCCTGATGGGCGCGGGCCTGTTCGTCGCCGACCAGCGCCTGCGCGCGCGCGACCGAGCGGCGGATGAAACCCTCGCCACGGCGATCGGCTCGACGCTGCGCTACGGCGTCGCCTCGCGCGTCGCGGTTGGGGATGGCGAGGGCGTTCTCGGCGTGCGAATCGTGCCGGTCGCGACGGAGGGAGACGAATCGTTCCAGTTGCTGCGCGCGGTCGCGATCCTCGAGGCGCCCGGCGAAGCGTCATTTGCCGCCGGCCTCGCCGGCGCCAAGGGGATGAATTGAGGCGCGCCTCGGCTGCGGCGGCGGGGGACGGCCTTTTTCGCTCATTATCGGCGTTTTCTCGGATCAAAGGGGTTGACGCCTTCGGGCGCCGCGAATATGGTCCGCGCACTTTCGACAGGCCGTAGAGCTTTGCTGTTTCGGGCGACGCGCCCAAAACCTATCGGCTCTAAACGCTGACGATCTCATCGACGAGTAGACCATACCGGCCGGGCGAACCTCGGCTGGGTTTGCAGGAGCAAGACCGCGGGCCTCCCGTGGTCCTCTGCGACATCAGCGCCCAAAACCCGTAAGCGGGTTTTCGCGGCGCGTTTGGTTTCGCGCCTAGCGCCGACGATGAGTTGAGAATTTCGAGCGGTTCGGCCTCGCGGCTGCGCCATTTTGATACGGGACGAAGGGCTTACGATGCCGACGATCAGCCAGTTGATCCGCAAACCGCGGCAACCCAAGACTTATCGCGAAAAGGCGCGCCACCTCGAGGCGAGCCCGCAGAAGCGCGGCGTTTGCACCCGCGTCTATACGACGACGCCGAAAAAGCCGAACTCGGCTTTGCGCAAGGTCGCCAAGGTTCGTCTGACCAATGGTTTCGAAGTCATCGGGTACATCCCCGGCGAAGGCCACAATCTGCAAGAGCACTCGGTGGTGATGATTCGCGGCGGCCGCGTCAAGGATTTGCCCGGCGTGCGCTATCACATTCTGCGCGGCGTGCTCGACACTCAGGGCGTGAAGGATCGCAAGCAGCGCCGTTCGAAGTACGGCGCCAAGCGTCCGAAGTGACCTGAGCGCAGCGAAGGCCATCCTCGGCCGCGCGAAGCGAGACCCGAGGATCGCCAAGAGGATCAACTGGATGGCTGGATCAAGTCCTGCCATGACGCAAACAGAGAGTTAGACCATGTCGCGCCGCCATAGCGCTGAAAAACGCGAAATCATTCCGGACGCCAAATACGGCGACGTCGTGGTTGCGAAGTTCATGAACACCATCATGTACGAAGGCAAGAAATCGGTCGCCGAGGCGATCGTCTACGGCGCTCTCGACGGCGTCGAGAGCAAGGTCAAGACCGACCCGCTGGTCGTTTTCAAGCAGGCGCTCGAGAATGTCGCGCCGGCGGTGGAAGTGCGCTCGCGCCGCGTCGGCGGCGCGACCTATCAGGTTCCCGTCGAAGTGCGCACGGAACGCCGGCAGGCGCTGGCGATCCGCTGGATCATCGCCGCCGCGCGCGATCGCAATGACAGGACCATGGTGGACCGGCTTTCCAGCGAATTGCTCGACGCCTCGAACAATCGCGGCGCCGCAGTCAAGAAGCGCGAAGACACGCACCGGATGGCGGAAGCCAACCGCGCCTTCGCTCACTACCGCTGGTAAGCGGCCGCTGACCACCATACGGGATCAAGATTATGGCGCGCAGCCACGCTATCGAGGACTATCGTAATTTCGGCATCATGGCCCACATCGATGCGGGAAAGACGACGACGACCGAGCGCATCCTCTACTATTCCGGCAAGTCGCATAAGATCGGCGAAGTCCATGACGGCGCCGCCACGATGGACTGGATGGAGCAGGAGCAGGAGCGGGGCATCACGATCACGTCCGCGGCGACGACCACGTTCTGGCAGGACAAGCGCCTGAACATCATCGACACCCCCGGCCACGTCGATTTCACCATCGAGGTCGAGCGTTCGTTGCGCGTGCTCGACGGCGCGGTCTGCGTTCTCGACGGCAACCAAGGCGTCGAGCCGCAGACGGAGACCGTTTGGCGTCAGGCCGACAAATACGGCGTGCCGCGCATCGTGTTCGTCAACAAGATGGACAAAACGGGCGCTGACTTCTTCCGTTGCGTCGACGAGATCAAGACCAAGGTCGGCGGCCGTCCGGTGTGCATTCAGCTGCCGATCGGTTCCGAGTCGAATTTCAAGGGCGTCATCGACCTTCTGCGCATGAAGGCGGTCGTCTGGGAAGACGAGGGTCTGGGCGCCAAATATCACGACGAAGAAATTCCGGCCGAGTTGCTCAAACAGGTCGAGGAATATCGCCACACGCTGATCGAGGCGGCGGTCGAACTCGACGACGATGTGATGAGCGCCTACCTGGATGGTCAGGTGCCGGACGTTCCGACCTTGCAGCGTCTCATCCGCAAGGCGGTGCGCCAGATCACGTTCGTGCCGGTGCTTTGCGGTTCGGCGTTCAAGAACAAAGGCGTTCAGCCGCTGCTCGACGCGGTGGTGGCCTATCTGCCTTCTCCGGTCGACCGCGGGGCCATCAAGGGCATCGACGTCGACACGGGCGCGGAAATTCTGCGCATGCCGAGCGACTCCGACCCGTTCTCGATGCTCGGCTTCAAGATCATGGACGACCCGTTCGTCGGCACGATCACGTTTTGCCGCGTCTATTCGGGCAAGATCGAATCGGGCACGACGGTGCTCAATTCCACCAAGGACAAGAAAGAGCGCGTCGGCCGCATGCTTTTGATGCACGCGAACAATCGCGAAGACATCAAGGAAGCCTTCGCGGGCGACATCGTCGCGCTCGCCGGTCTCAAGGACACCCGCACGGGCGACACGCTGTGCGATCTGCAAAAGCCGGTCATTCTCGAGAAGATGGAATTCCCGGAGCCGGTCATCGAGATCGCGATCGAGCCGAAGTCGAAGGCGGATCAGGAGAAGCTGGGCGTCGCCCTGGCCAAGCTCGCCGCCGAGGATCCCTCGTTCCGCGTCTCGACCGACCAGGAATCCGGCCAGACCATCCTCAAGGGGATGGGCGAACTGCATCTCGACATCAAAGTCGATATTCTCCGGCGCACCTACAAGGTCGACGCGAGCATCGGCGCGCCTCAGGTCGCCTATCGCGAGAAGCTGACCAAGCGCACCGAGATCAACTACACCCACAAGAAGCAGACGGGCGGCACCGGCCAGTTCGCCAAGGTGACGATCGTGTTCGAGCCGGCCGAACCTGGCGCCGGTTCGTCCTTCGAATCCAAGGTCGTCGGCGGGGCGGTTCCCAAGGAATATATCCCCGGCGTCGAAAAGGGCATCAACAGCGTGATGGGCTCGGGCATCCTCGCCGGGTTCCCCGTCGTCGACGTCAAGGCGACGCTGATCGACGGCGCCTATCACGACGTCGACTCGTCGGCGCTGGCCTTCGAAATCGCCTCGCGCGCGGCCTTCCGCGAAGGTTTGCAGAAGGGCGGATCGGTGCTGCTCGAGCCGATCATGAAGGTCGAGGTGGTGTCGCCCGAGGAGCACACCGGCTTCGTCATGGGCGATCTTCTGTCCCGCCGCGGCCACGTGCAAGGCCAGGACATGCGCGCCAACGCGGTCGTCATCAATGCGATGGTGCCGCTCGCCAACATGTTCGGCTACGTCAACCAGCTGCGCTCGGGCACCCAAGGGCGCGCCAACTTCACGATGCAATTCGATCACTACGAACAAGTGCCTGCGAATATCGCCACGGAGATCCAGGCGAAATTCAAATAAGGCGTCCCGCCCAACTTCGTTATGAATAAAGAACACGAGAAGGAGTCCGGCCATGGCCAAGGAAAAGTTTGCGCGAACGAAGCCGCACTGCAACATCGGCACGATCGGGCACGTCGATCACGGCAAGACGTCGCTGACGGCGGCGATCACCAAGGTTCTCGCCGAGACCGGCGGCGCGACCTACACGGCTTACGATCAGATTGACAAGGCGCCGGAAGAGAAGGCGCGCGGCATCACGATCTCGACCGCGCACGTCGAGTACGAGACGAAGAAGCGCCATTACGCGCACGTCGACTGTCCCGGCCACGCCGACTACGTCAAGAACATGATCACCGGCGCCGCGCAGATGGACGGCGCGATCCTCGTCGTCTCGGCCGCCGATGGCCCGATGCCGCAGACCCGCGAGCACATTCTGCTCGCCCGTCAGGTCGGCGTTCCCGCGCTCGTCGTGTTCATGAACAAGGTCGACATGGTCGACGATCCGGAATTGCTCGAGCTCGTCGAGCTCGAAGTTCGCGAACTGCTGTCGAAATACGATTTCCCCGGCGACGACATCCCGATCATCAAGGGCTCGGCGCTGATGGCGCTCGAAGGCAAGAACCCCGAGATCGGCCATGACGCGATCCTGAAGTTGATGGATGCGGTCGACGCCTATATCCCGCAGCCGGAGCGCCCGAAGGATCAGCCCTTCCTGATGCCGGTCGAAGACGTGTTCTCGATCTCGGGCCGCGGCACCGTCGTCACCGGCCGTATCGAGCGCGGCATCGTCAAGGTCGGCGAGGAAGTCGAGATCGTCGGCCTCAAGGCGACCGTCAAGACCACCGTCACCGGCGTCGAAATGTTCCGCAAATTGCTCGATCAGGGCGAGGCGGGCGACAACGTCGGCTGCCTGCTGCGCGGCACCAAGCGCGAGGACGTCGAGCGCGGCCAGGTTCTCTGCAAGCCCGGCTCGGTCAAGCCGCACACTAAGTTCAAGGCCGAAGCCTACATCCTGACCAAGGAAGAGGGCGGCCGTCACACCCCGTTCTTCACCAATTACCGTCCGCAGTTCTACTTCCGCACCACCGACGTGACCGGCATCGTTCAGCTGCCGGAAGGCACGGAAATGGTGATGCCCGGAGACAACGTGACGATCGACGTCGCGCTGATCGTTCCGATCGCGATGGAGGAAAAGCTGCGCTTCGCTATTCGCGAGGGCGGACGCACGGTCGGGTCCGGCGTCGTCGTCTCCATCACGGAGTGACGAAAGCACTGTGAAAGCCGGGCGGGGTTTTCCGCCCCGTCCGCGCCGGCCAGGGATCTAAAACCATGAATACGCAAAACATTCGCATCCGCCTCAAAGCGTTCGATCATCGCGTGCTCGACGCTTCGACGAAGGAGATCGTGTCCACCGCCAAGCGCACCGGCGCTCGGGTCCGCGGGCCGATTCCGTTGCCGACGCGGATCGAGAAATTCACCGTGAACCGTTCGCCGCACGTCGACAAGAAGTCGCGCGAGCAGTTCGAAATTCGCACGCACAAGCGGGTTCTCGACATCGTCGACCCGACGCCGCAGACGGTCGACGCTTTGATGAAGCTCGATCTGGCCGCCGGCGTCGACGTCGAGATCAAGCTCTAAGGGATTTGGCGAGCGCCTCTTCGCTTATCTGCGAATGCGCTCTGAAGGATAAACGCCATGCGTTCAGGCATCATCGCACAGAAGCTGGGCATGACCCGCATCTTCACCGACGCGGGCGATCACGTTCCGGTCACGGTCCTCAAGGTCGAGGGCTGCCAGGTCGTCGCGCATCGCACGCAGGAAAAGAACGGCTACACCGCGCTTCAGGTCGGCATCGGCCGCGCCAAGGTCAAGAACGTCGCCAAGGCCGAGCGCGGTCGCTTCGCCATCGCTCACGTCGAGCCGAAGCTGAAGCTCGCCGAATTTCGCGTCGCCGAGGACAAGCTGATCCCGGTCGGGGCCGAGATCACCGCCGATCACTTCCTGGTCGGCCAGTTCGTCGACGTGACCGGCGTGACCATCGGCAAGGGCTTCGCCGGCCCGATGAAGCGCTGGAACTTCCATGGCTTGCGCGCGACGCACGGCGTCTCCGTCTCGCATCGTTCGCACGGTTCGACCGGCGGCCGTCAGGACCCCGGCAAGACCTGGAAGAACAAGAAGATGGCGGGCCACATGGGCACGGATCGGGTGACGACGCAGAATTTGCGCGTCGTGCAGACCGACGCCGAGCGCGGCCTGATCCTCGTCGAGGGGTCGGTGCCCGGCCACGCCGGCGGCTGGATCGCGGTGCGCGACGCCGTCAAGAAGCCATTGCCGAAGGATGCGCCGTCGCCCGGCAAGTTCCGCGTTCACGCAGAAGCGTCGGCCCAAGCGCCCGCCGCCGAGCCGAAGGGAGAATGACGCCATGAAATTCGACATGACGTCGATTGACGGAACCGCCGCCGGCTCGCTCGAGCTCGACGATGCGATCTTCGGCCTGGAGCCGCGCGAGGATCTGATCGCGCGCATGGTGCGCTGGCAATTGGCCAAGCGCCAGGCGGGCGACCACAAGACGCTGGGGCGGGCGGACATCCATCGCACCGGCAAGAAGATGTACAAGCAGAAGGGCACCGGCGGCGCTCGTCACGGCTCTGCCCGCGTGCCGCAGTTCCGCGGCGGCGGTCGGGCCATGGGGCCGGTGGTGCGCAGCCACGCGCACGATCTGCCCAAGAAGGTGCGCGCCCTGGCTCTGCGCCATGCGCTGTCGGCCAAGCATCGCGCCGGCGGGCTCGTCGTTTGGGAGCGCGCGCATCTGGACGAGGCCAAAACCAAGGCCTTGCGCGAAAACTTCGCCAAGGCTTCGCTCAGCAACGTGCTGATCATCGACGGCGCCGAAGTCGACGCCAATTTCGCCCACGCCGCGCGCAACTTGCCGCAGGTCGACGTGCTGCCCGCGCAGGGGATCAACGTTTACGACATCATGCGCCGCGACAAGCTCGTGCTGACGCGGGCGGCGATCGAAGCGCTGGAGGCGCGGTTCAAATGAGCAAAGACGCCCGCCACTACGACACGATCGTTTCCCCCGTGATCACGGAAAAAGCGACCATCGCGTCCGAGAGCAATCAGTTCGTGTTCAAGGTGCGCCGCGAGGCGACCAAGCCGCAGATCAAGGCGGCGATCGAGAAGCTGTTCGACGTCAAGGTGACGGCGGTCAACACGCTTCTGCGCAAGGGCAAGAACAAGGTGTTTCGCGGCATCCGCGGCAAGCAGCAGGATGTCAAGAAAGCCGTCGTGACGCTCGCGGATGGTCACCGCATCGATGTGACCAGCGGTCTTTAAGGGTTCAGGACAATGGCTCTCAAGACATACAATCCGACGACGCCTGGCCTACGCCAATTGGCCATCGTCGATCGCAGCGAGCTCTACAAGGGCAAGCCGGTGAAGGCTCTGACCGTCGGCAAGTCGGAGAAGGGCGGGCGCAACAACGCTGGTCGCATCACTGTGCGCTTTCGCGGCGGCGGTCATAAGCAGTCTTATCGCCTGGTCGACTTCAAGCGTCGCAAGCTCGACGTCGCCGGCAAGGTCGAACGGCTGGAATACGACCCCAACCGGACGAGCTTCATCGCGCTCATTCGTTACGAGGACGGCGAGCAGGCCTATATCGTCGCGCCGCAGCGCCTCGGCGTCGGCGACACGGTCGTCGCGGGCGTGCAGGTCGACGTGAAGCCGGGCAATGCGATGCCGCTCGCCAACATTCCCGTCGGCACGATCGTCCACAATGTCGAAATGAAGATCGGCAAGGGGGGCGCGATCGCGCGGTCGGCTGGCTCCTACGCGCAGATCGTGGCGCGCGATCAGGGCTACGTCTCCTTGCGCCTCAGCTCTGGCGAACAGCGCCTGATTCACGGTCAGTGCTTCGCCACCGTCGGCGCGGTGTCGAACCCCGATCACATGAACACTTCGCTGGGCAAGGCGGGCCGCAATCGCTGGCTCGGTCAACGCCCGCATAATCGCGGCGTCACGATGAACCCGGTCGACCATCCCCATGGCGGCGGCGAAGGCAAGACGTCGGGCGGCCGCCACCCGGTCTCGCCCTGGGGCAAGCCGACCAAGGGCGCCAAGACCCGCCGCAACAAATCGACCGACAAATTCATCGTCGCATCGCGGCATGTCCGCAAGAAGAAGGGCTAAGCCATGGCGCGTTCCATTTGGAAGGGGCCGTTCATCGACGGGTACCTCCTCAAGAAAGCCGACGTGGCGCGCGGTTCGGGCCGCTCGGACGTCATCAAGATATGGAGCCGTCGTTCGACGATTCTGCCGCAATTCGTCGGTCTGACTTTCGGCGTCCACAACGGCCACAAGCATGTGCCGGTGTCGGTTTCCGAGGAAATGATCGGCCACAAGTTCGGCGAATTCGCGCCGACGCGCACGTTCCACGGCCATTCCGCCGACAAGAAGGCGAAGAGGGCGTAAGCCATGTCGAAGCAAGCCAATCCCCGGCGTCTCGCCGACAACGAAGCCAAAGCGACCATTCGCATGCTGCGCGTCAGCCCGCAGAAGCTGAATCTGCTCGCCCAGCTCATCCGCGGCAAGAAGGTCGCGAAGGCGCTCGCCGATCTGGAGTTCTCCAACAAGAGAATTTCGGTCGAGGTGCGCAAAGCGCTGGAATCGGCGATCGCCAACGCCGAGAACAACCACGAGCTCGACGTCGACGATCTCATCGTCGGCGAGGCCTATGTCGGCAAGGACATGGTGATGAAGCGCTTCAGCCCCCGCGCTCGCGGTCGGGCGGGGCGCATCGAAAAGCCGTTCTCGAACATTACGATCGTCGTTCGCGAAGTGGCGGCCGCCGCCGCCGACGCGGCCTGAGGAGTCAAGCGATGGGTCAGAAGATCAATCCGATCGGGCTGCGGCTGGGCGTCAACCGCACTTGGGATTCGCGCTGGTATTCCAACAAGGGCGAATACGGCAAGCTGCTGCACGAGGACATTAAGATCCGCGAAGTGCTGATGGGCGCGCTGAAGCAGGCGGCGATTTCCAAGATCGTCATCGAGCGTCCGCACAAGAAGTGCCGCGTCAACATTCACTCGGCGCGTCCGGGCGTCGTGATCGGCAAGAAGGGCGCGGATATCGACAAGCTGCGCAAGCAGGTCGCCAAGCTCACCCAGTCGGAAGTCGCGATCAACATCGTCGAAGTCCGCAAGCCGGAAATCGACGCGACCCTTGTGGCCGACTCGATCGCCCAGCAGCTCGAGCGCCGCGTCGCGTTCCGTCGCGCGATGAAGCGCGCGGTGCAGTCGGCGATGCGCCTCGGCGCGGAAGGCATCCGCATCAATTGCTCCGGGCGTCTGGGCGGCGCGGAAATCGCCCGTCTCGAATGGTATCGCGAGGGTCGCGTGCCGTTGCATACGCTGCGCGCCGACGTCGACTACGGCGTGGCGACCGCGCACACCGCCTACGGCACGTGCGGCATCAAGGTTTGGATCTTCAAGGGTGAAATCCTCGAGCACGATCCGATGGCGCAGGACAAGCGCCAGGCGGAAGCCGATCATTCGTCGACGCATCGTCCGCGACGCGAGCCGCGCGAGCGCGAGCCGCGCGGTCGCGACGCGGCCTGAAAAACACTGAAGGTCCACGACCATGATGCAGCCTAAAAAGACCAGGTTTCGCAAGGCGTTCAAAGGCCGCATTCGCGGCGTCGCCAAAGGCGGATTCGCGCTGAACTTCGGCGAGTTCGGCCTGAAGGCGGTGGAGCCGGAGCGGGTGACCGCGCGCCAGATCGAGGCCGCCCGCCGCGCGCTGACGCGCCACATGAAGCGCGCCGGACGCGTCTGGATCCGCGTGTTCCCCGATGTCCCGGTTTCCAAGAAGCCGATCGAGGTGCGCATGGGCAAGGGCAAGGGCGCCCCGGAGCTGTGGATCGTGCGCGTCGCGCCGGGCCGGATCATGTTCGAGGTCGACGGCGTGCCGGAGCAGCTGGCGCGCGAAGCGTTCCTGCTCGCCGCGGCCAAATTGCCGATCAAGACGCGCTTCGTGCAGCGCATCGCGGAATAAGGAGAGACCGATGAAAAATGCCAGCCGTCTCTCGGATCTGCGCGTGATGAGCGAAGATCAACTCGACGACGAAGCCCTCAAGCTGAAGAAGGAGCAGTTCAACCTGCGCTTCCAGCGCGCGAGCGGCCAATTGCAGGACACCGCGCGCGTGCGCGTCGTGCGTCGCGACATCGCGCGCGTCAAGACCATCGCCGCGCAAAAGCGCGCCGCCAAGAACAAAGGCTGAGGACGAGAAAATGCCGAAGCGAATCCTCCAGGGCGTCGTCGTCAGCGACAAGCAAGAGAAGACCTTGATCGTCAAGGTCGAGCGCCGTTTCACGCATCCGCTCTTGAAGAAGACGGTGCGCCGCACGAAGAACTACCACGCGCACGCCGAGACCAAGACCCACAAGGTCGGCGACACGGTCTCGATCGAAGAGACCAAGCCGATTTCGAAACTGAAGCGGTGGATCGTCCTCGACGACGCTCCCAAGGCCTGAAGGGAAGTTCCTCTTCGGGCGAGTTCATCTAAGGAGGCGCGAGCCTCCTTCAGGCGTAGTCCGGTCGCTCGGCGCCACCGGAAACCGTTCTGACAAGAAAGGCGTTTAGGCCATGATTCAGATGCAAACGAACCTCGATGTCGCCGATAATTCCGGCGCGCGTCGCGTGATGTGCATCAAGGTGCTGGGCGGCTCGAAGCGGCGCTACGCCTCGATCGGCGACATCATCGTGGTGTCGATCAAGGAAGCGATTCCGCGCGGCCGCGTGAAGAAGGGCGACGTGATGAAGGCGGTCGTCGTGCGCACCGCCAAGGACATCCGTCGCGCCGACGGTTCGGTGATCCGCTTCGATTCGAACGCCGCGGTGCTGATCAACAATCAGTCCGAGCCGGTGGGCACCCGCATCTTCGGGCCGGTGCCGCGCGAACTTCGCGCCAAGAACCACGTCAAGATCATTTCGCTCGCGCCGGAGGTGCTGTAATGGCCGCCAAGATCAAGAAAGGCGACAAAGTCGTCGTCCTCGCGGGCCGCGACAAGGGCAAGAGCGGCGAGGTCACGCACGTCATTCCGGCCGACCGTCGCGCCGTCGTCGCCGGCGTCAATATGGTCAAGCGCCACACGCGCCAGACCGCGCAGACCGAAGGCGGCATCCTCTCCAAGGAAGCCTCGATCGATCTGTCCAATCTCGCGATCGCCGATCCCAAGACCGGCAAGCCGACGCGCGTCGGATTCAAGATTCTCGACGACGGCCGCAAGGTCCGCGTCGCCAAGCGTTCCGGAGACCTGATCGATGGCTGAGGCAAAATCGGACAAGGGCGGCAAGCCGGCGAAGGCCGACAAGGCCCCCGCGAAGGGCGGCAAGGCCGAAGCCGCCGCCGAACCCAAGGCGGCCAAGGGCAAGGGCCGGCCGAGTCAGAGCGAGGTCGCCAGCGCGGGCCAGCCGAAGGCCGCGCCGAAGGACTATGTCGCGCGCTTGAAGAAGCTCTACGACGCCGTGATCATACCCAAGCTCGTCGAGGAGTTCGGCTACAAGAACGCGCTGCAGGTTCCCAAGATCGAGAAGATCGTGCTGAACATGGGCGTCGGCGAAGCGGTCAACGACACCAAGAAGGTGACGTCCGCCGCCAACGATCTGGCGCTGATCGCCGGCCAGAGGCCGGTGGTGACGCGCGCGCGCAAGGCGATCTCGACCTTCAAGGTGCGCGAGAACATGCCGATCGGCGCCAAGGTCACGCTGCGCAAGACGCGCATGTACGAATTCCTCGATCGTCTGGTCACGGTCGCGCTGCCGCGCGTGCGCGATTTTCGGGGCCTCGATCCGAAATCGTTCGACGGCCGAGGCAATTACGCGCTCGGCGTAAAGGAACACATCATCTTCCCCGAGATCGACTACGACAAGGCGGAAGCGATGTTGGGCATGGACATCGTGGTGTGCACGACGGCCAAGACAGACGCCGAGGCGCGCGCGTTGCTGCGCGCCTTCAACTTCCCGTTCCGGCAGTGAGCTGACCGCTCAGACGCGGAAAATGGAGGCCTTTGATGGCAAAGAAGAGTGCAATCGAGAACAATCAGCGCAAGCAGCGCCTGGCGAAGAAATTCTCCGCTCGGCGCAAGCGCCTGCTGGACGTCGCCAACGACGAAAAGCTTCCAATGGAAGAGCGTTTCGAGGCGCGCATCAAGCTCGCGGCGCTGCCGCGCAACGGCGCGCTCGTTCGCGTGCGCAACCGCTGCGAAGTGACGGGGCGTCCGCGCGGCTATTATCGCAAGATGAAGATGAGCCGCATCGCGCTGCGGGAATTGGGCAACAAGGGCCTGATTCCGGGCCTCGTGAAGTCGAGCTGGTGAGGAGGCCAGGATCATGGCAGTGAACGATCCCCTGGGCGACATGCTCACCCGCATCCGCAACGCGCAGATGCGCAAACGCGGCAAGGTTTCGACGCCCGGCTCCTCCTTGCGCAAGAAGGTGCTCGACGTGTTGCAGGCCGAAGGCTATATCCGCGGCTATTCGACCACCGACTACGGCAACGGCCGCAGCGAGTTCGAGATCGAGCTCAAGTATTTCGACAACGAGCCGGTCATTCGCAAGATCGAGCGCGTGTCGAAGCCGGGCCGGCGCGTCTACGCCGCCGTCGACGGCATGCCGCGCGTCGCCAACGGCCTCGGCGTGTCGATCCTCTCCACGCCGAAGGGCGTGATGGCGGATCACGCGGCGCGCGAAAATCACGTGGGGGGCGAAGTCCTCTGCACGGTCTTCTAAGGGCCGCTTCTAAAGGCCGACCCGGTCGGCGTCCGCTAATCTGGAACCTGTGCTATGTCTCGTATCGGCAAGAAGCCCGTCGCCATTCCCGCCGGCGTCACGGCCAAGCTCGACGGTCAATTGATCGCCGTGAAGGGCGCAAAGGGCGAATTGAAGTTCACCGCTCCCGACGAAGTCGCCATCAAGATCGATGGCGCCGCCGTCCATGTCGAGCCGCACGGCGACGACAAGCGGTCGCGCGCGATGTGGGGCACGGCGCGCGCTCGGGTGCAGAACCTGGTGGTCGGCGTCACCAAGGGCTTCGAGAAGCGGCTGGAAATCAACGGCGTCGGCTACAAGGCGGCGATCGCCGGCAAGAACTTGCAGCTTTCCCTGGGGTACAGCCATGACGTCTTGTATCCGATCCCGGCGGGCGTCACGATAACGACGCCGAAGCCGACGGAAATCAGCGTCGCCGGCATCGACAAGCGTCAGGTCGGCCAGATCGCGGCCGAGATCCGCGCGTTCCGCAGCCCCGAGCCCTATAAGGGCAAGGGCGTCAAATACGCCAACGAGTTCATCTTCCGCAAGGAAGGCAAGAAGAAGTAAGGGGCGCCGTCATGGCCAAGTCCAACAAGTCCACCGATCGCCGCAAGGCGCGCGTTCGCCGCGCGATCGCCGTCCACGGTCGCGGGCGTCCGCGCCTGAGCGTGTTCCGTTCGTCCAAGCAGATTTCCGCCCAGATCATCGACGACGAGAAGGGCGTGACGCTCGCCGCCGCCTCGTCGCTCGAAAAGGCGCTCCGCGAAGGACTGAAGACCGGCGCGAATGTCGAGGCGGCCAAACGCATCGGCAAGGAGATCGCCGAGCGCGCCAAGAAGGCGGGCGTCGAGAAGGTCGTTTTCGATCGCGGCGGTTATATGTATCACGGGCGCGTCAAGGCGCTCGCCGAGGGCGCGCGCGAGGGCGGCCTCGAATTCTGATTTTCGACCCGAGTTCTCATTCTCAACCCCAAGCGAGCGGCGTCTCGACAGCGAGCGCCGCGCAAGTGACGGAACAAAAACATGGCGCGTGAAGGTGAAGGCGGCCGCGGCCGCGAGCATGGCCGGGAGGAGCGCGACAGCGAGTTCGTCGATCGCCTCGTCCATATCAATCGCGTGGCGAAGGTCGTGAAGGGCGGACGCCGCTTCGGTTTCGCGGCGCTGGTGGTCGTCGGCGACCAGAAGGGCCGCGTTGGTTTCGGCCACGGCAAGGCGCGCGAAGTGCCCGAGGCGATCCGCAAGGCGACGGAAGCGGCCAAGCGCGGCGTCGTCCGCGTGCCGCTGCGTGAAGGGCGCACCTTGCATCACGACGTGAACGGCCGTCACGGCGCCGGTCGCGTGGTGTTGCGCGCGGCTCCCGCCGGCACCGGCATCATCGCCGGCGGTCCGATGCGCGCGGTGTTCGAATCGCTCGGCGTGCACGACGTCGTCGCCAAGAGCCAGGGCTCGTCGAACCCCTACAACATGGTTCGCGCGACCTTCGACGCGCTGTCGCGCGAGGATAGCCCGCGCTCGGTCGCTCAGCGCCGCAACATCAAGGTGTCGACGTTGCAGTCGCGCCGGCAAGGCGTCGAAGCCGACGCTTCCGACTCGTGATCGCGAGGCCTCCCATGACCACGCAGAACAAAGTCACCCTCGAACAGGTCGGCAGCGCGATCGGGCGTCCGCAATCTCAGCGCGACACGCTCAAGGGCCTCGGCCTCAACAAGATCGGTCGGCGCGCCAGCGTCGTGGATACGCCAGCCGTCCGCGGCATGATCGCCAAGGTCGCGCATCTCGTGCGCGTCGTCGACGGCCAGTGAGGACGCGAACATGAAACTCAACGGCATTAGGGATAACCCGGGCTCCTCGAAGGCGCGCATTCGCGTCGGTCGCGGCATCGGCTCGGGCAAAGGCAAGCAAGCGGGCCGCGGCGGCAAGGGCCAGACCGCGCGCTCGGGCGTGCGCATCAAAGGGTTCGAAGGCGGTCAGATGCCGCTTCATCGTCGCTTGCCCAAGCGCGGCTTCACCCCGCCCTCGCCGCTCGACGTCAACGAGGTCAATCTCGGCCGCATCCAGACCGCGATCGACGCCGGCGTTCTCGACGCCGGCAAGCCGATCACGGTCGAGGCGCTGATCGAAGCGGGCGTGGTGGCGCGCGCTCGCGACGGCGTGAAAATCCTCGGCAACGGCGAGATCAAGGCCAAGGCCGATTTCGAAGTCTATGGCGCATCGAAGAGCGCTGTCGCGGCGATCGAAAAGGCCGGCGGCAGCGTGAAGACGCTCAAGGCCGAAGCCGCGCCCGCGGCCGGCTGAGCGAATTCGCGTTGGCTCGTCAACGCAAGTCCGCTTAGAGTTCTTTGATAAAGCAGGAGTTTTGTCGGAAAATCGGTGTCCGCGTTTCCGAAATCCTGCTTTGGCGAGAGCGCCCCGCGAGGGGTGGCAATTCGTCGCGGTCGGGCCATATATTTGAACGGCGCGCCGGATAGGCGGCCGTTCGAATTGCGTCTATAGCCTTGCGCGGCGGTCGGCCGCCAGGGGGGCGCTCAATCGGCGCGAGCAATCGCGCAGGGAAAAGCGGAGCGCAAATCGATGGCATCGGCGGCCGAACAGCTTGCAGCCAACATCAACTGGTCCGCGTTCTCCAAGGCGGAAGAACTCAAGAAGCGCATCTGGTTCACGCTCGGCGCCTTGGTCATTTTTCGCCTCGGCACCTATATCCCGCTGCCTGGCATTGACCCCAAAGCCTTCGAGGATTCGTTCACCGGGCATAGCCAGGGCGTGCTGGACATGTTCAACATGTTCTCCGGCGGCGCCGTTCAGCGCATGGCGGTGTTCGCGCTGAACATCATGCCCTATATTTCGGCCTCGATCATCATTCAGCTGCTCAGCTCGGTGCTGCCCTCGCTGGAGGCGATCAAGAAGGAAGGCGAAGCGGGGCGCAAGGTTCTCAACCAATACACCCGTTACCTGACGGTCGTGCTGGCGGTGTTCCAGGCCTACGGCATCGCCATCGGCCTCGAAGGACGGGCGGGCGTCGTCAGCGATCCCGGCCTGCTCTTCCGCTTCTCGACGGTCGTCACCTTGACCGGGGGCACGATGTTCCTGGTCTGGCTCGGCGAGCAGATCACTTCGCGCGGCGTGGGCAACGGCTCGTCGCTCATCATCTTCGCCGGCATCGTCGCGCGTTTGCCGGTCGCGGTGGTGCAACTCTTCGAACTCGGCCGCCAGGGCTCGATCTCGACCGGGCTGGTGCTCGCCGTCATCGTGATGGTGTTCGTCGTCGTCGCGTTCATCGTGTTCATGGAGCGGGCGCAGCGCCGCGTTCCCATCACCTATCCCCGCCGTCAGGTCGGCAACAAGATGTATGAGGGGCAGAGTTCGTTCCTGCCGCTCAAACTCAACACCGCGGGCGTCATCCCGCCGATCTTCGCTTCCTCGCTGCTGCTGCTGCCGACGACGGTCGCCAACTTCGCGCAAGGCTCGGGGAGCTCGGGGCTGCTGTCGACCATTTCGACGCTTCTGGGACGCGGCGGCCCGCTTTACATCATTCTTTACGTCGCGCTGATCGTCTTCTTCGCGTTCTTTTATACGGCGACGGTGTTCAATCCCGTCGAGACCGCCGACAATCTGAAGAAGCACGGGGGCTTCGTCCCAGGTGTGCGCCCCGGCGAGCGCACGGCGCAATATATCGACTATATCCTCACTCGCATCACCGTGCTCGGCGCCGGTTATCTCGCGCTGATCTGCATCTTGCCGGAATTGCTGACTTCGTATTCCTCGATTCAGCTCTATTTCGGCGGCACGTCGCTGTTGATCGTCGTCAACGTCACGATGGACACGGTCGCGCAAATCCATGGGCATCTGCAAGCGCATCAATATGAAGGCCTGATCAGAAAGGCCAAATTGAGGGGGAGAAAGAGATGAGGCTGATCCTGCTCGGGCCGCCCGGCGCCGGCAAAGGCACTCAGGCGACCCGGCTGGTGGAGAAATACGGCATTCCTCAGCTCTCGACAGGGGATATGCTCCGCGCGGCGGTCGGCGCGGGTACGCCGATCGGCCTCAAGGCCAAGGCGGTGATGGAATCGGGCGCCCTGGTTTCCGACGAAATCGTCCAGAGCATCATCGAGGATCGCATCGACGAGCCCGACGCGAGAAACGGCTTCATCCTCGACGGCTTTCCCCGCACACTGGCTCAGGCCGAGGCGCTCGACGCCATGCTTGCGCGCAAGGGTCTCAAAATCGACGCGGCGGTCGAATTGAAGGTCGACGCCGATAAGCTCGTCTCGCGCATCGTCCAGCGCGCGGCGGAGGCCAAAGCCGCCGGGCGACCCGTGCGGAAGGACGACGATCCGGAAATTTTCAAGACGCGCCTGGCCGCTTATTTCCGCGACACCGCGGCGGTGACGCCCTATTACGCCGCCAACGGCGGGCTTCACTTCGTCGACGGCATGGCAAGCATTCCCGAGGTCGCCGCGGCAATCGACGCGATTCTCGCGCCGCTGGAATGACCGTGAACCCGTCCGCGCCGAACGCCGGCTCGAGCGAACCGGGCGCGCGCTTCGAGCGGCGCGGCGCCGCCGGTTTCATTCTTCTCGACCGGCCCAAGGCGCTCAACGCCTTGACGCTCGGGATGGTGCGCGTGATCGCCGAGGCGCTCGATTCGTTCGAGCGCGACGCGCGCGTCGCGCGCGTGGTCGTCGCGAGCGCGGGCGGGCGGGCCTTCTGCGCCGGCGGCGACATCCGACTGATCTACGAGCAGGGCAGGCGAGGCGACCACGCCGCGCAGCTGGCCTTTTGGCGCGAGGAATACCAACTGAACCGGCGCATCAAGCGCTATCCCAAGCCCTATGTCGCGTTGATCGACGGCATCGTGATGGGCGGCGGGGTCGGCCTTTGCGCCCATGCGTCGCATCGCGCGGCGAGCGAGCTTTGCGTGTTCGCGATGCCCGAAGTCGGCATCGGCTTTTTCCCCGATGTCGGCGCGACGTTCGTGCTGCCTCGGCTCGCCCATCGCATCGGCGTCTATCTCGCGGCGACGGGATTGCGGGCCGAGGCGGGCGATGTCGTCGCGCTCGCTCTGGCGCAGAGCTTCATTCCCAGCGCTTCCTTCGCCGCTGTCGCGCGGGCGCTGGAGGAGGAAGGGCCGGTCGACGAAATTCTCGCCCGCTTCGCCGCGCCGCCGCCGCCCGCGAAGATCATGGCCGAAGCGGCGCACATCGAAACCTGGTTCGCTCGCCTCGATCGTCAGGCGATCCTCGACGCGCTCGCTTCTTCGGCCGAGCGCGGTTCGCCGTTCGCGAGCTCCGCGCTCGCCGCGATGCGGGAAAAGTCGCCGACTAGCCAGGCGATCGCGCTTCGCCAGATGGCGCTGGGGGCCGGCCTGTCGTTCGAGGAAGCGTTGCGCCTGGAGTTTCGCGTCGTTTCGCGCATCTGCCGCGGCCATGACTTTTACGAGGGCGTGCGCGCGACGATCATCGACAAGGACCAGTCTCCGCATTGGCGGCCCGGCCCCGGCGAGGCGCTCGAGGAGAGCGCGATCGCGGCTTATTTCGCGCCGCTCGGAGCGGAGGAATTGACGTTTCCCGAGGCGCCGCGATGAAGACGATCATGCGCCAAAGCCTCGACGGCGTGACTGAGATCGTCGATCACGCTTCCGCGGGCGCGTTCGCCGGGCGCGCCGCGGCGGGGCTGTCGGCGCGAATGAATTGGACGGACGCGCTCGTCTGGTACATGCGCACGCTCGCCTGGGTCTGGGTCGCCAAGGGACTGTTCAACTGGAGCCTCGTGCTCGGCGCCTTTCCGCGCTATGGCGATTTCACGATGTTGCCGCGATCGTTGCAGGGGTCGGTGGTCTTCTTCGCCGCCGTCGATCTGCTCGCCGCCGTCGGTCTCTGGCTCGCGGCGCCCTGGGGGGGCGTGGTCTGGCTGCTTTGCGCGGCGATCGAGGTCGTTTCTCCGGCGCTCGGCGTGCGCGGCGCGGTGACCGGCGCGCTCGGCGTCACGCTCAACATCGTCCTGGTGGCGCTCTATTTTTTCATGAGCTGGCGCGCTGGGCAGGAGCGGACCTGACGCGTGGTAAGGCGTAGAGTTAACGCTCTGCCAAGGTCAACAAACTATTGGATTCAGTTCAAGTTTACCAGATTGAGTAAACCCTGGATTCATCTTGACTCTTAAACTCGTCTTCATAGCCATGGGTTACAGTCCTACTCATAAGCGGACCGAATAATAAGCTCGGCCGGGGACAGTCGAACAGGCGAGTGTGTCATGAAGAATCTTGCTATGACAGAGGAAAGCGCATCCCGTACGGAGAGAATTGCTGGAGTTCGTCCAGCGTATCTCGAAACTCTCACCATGGTGGAGCGGTTGCATCGCCGTCTCCTCGATGTGATCAAAGACGAGTTTGATCGTCGGGGACGTTCCGACGTCAACGCTGTGCAGGCGCTGCTGCTCTTCAACATCGGCGACAAGGAATTGACCGCCGGCGAATTGCGCACGCGCGGTTATTATCTCGGCTCGAATGTTTCGTACAACGTCAAGAAACTGGTCGAGATGGGCTATCTCCATCACGCCCGCTCGCGCATCGACCGGCGTTCGGTGCGCATCAGTCTGACGGAAAAGGGCGAAGAGGTTCACCGGATCATCGTCGGCCTTTACGAAAAGCATGCGATGACGGTCGAGCAGATCGGCGGCGTCCTGGTCGACGACTTCGCGCGCATGAACATTTCGCTGGCGCGCCTCGAGCGTTTCTGGACCGATCAGATCAAGTACCGGCTCTGACGCAGATTTAAGGTCGCCGGCGATCCGCTCGCGAACGAAGGGCGCCCCTAGGGGCGCCCTTTTCGCGTCGGCGCCTTCATTTCACGCATTTGCGCGATCACGTCTTTGCGCGCGCGGAGGCGCGGCCATAAATTCGCCCGACTGGACCGGTTTCTTAATAATAAGACAGAATAGTCGCGATCGAATCGAGCGCTGACGCTGGTTCCGAGCGCGGCGCGTGGGGGCGGCGGCGGTCTGGGGCGTCATCTCGCTGGTTTTCACGGAACGGGGCTTGGCCTTTCAATGACGGGAATTCGTTTTTCGCGCGTCGATCGACGCGCTTTTCTTTCCGGCGCGGCCCTTTGGGCGTTCGCCGGGGTCGGGCTGAGCGGTTTTGGCGCCGTCGCCCAGGAGGCGGCGGACGATCAGGCCGAATGGCGCCAGAGCTACGAGACCTCCGAACGGATTTCCGTCGCTCGCGAGACCACTCCGGTGCTTTCGCCCGCCACGGTCGCGGCGACCGAGGCGGCGATCCAAGTCTATCAGAGCGTGGTCGCGCGCGGCGGGTGGAATCAGGTGCCGGGCGGCGCCGAACTCAAGGTCGGCGTCAAGTCGAAGGCGGTGCAGGCGCTGCGGCAGCGTCTGATTGGCTCGGGCGATCTCGATTCGGTGGCGGGGATGGGGCAGACCTTCGACTCCTTCGTCGAGGCAGCCGTCAAGCGCTTCCAGATTCGTCACGGCCTCGGCCCGAGCGGCGCCGTCAATGACGAGACGCTGACCGAGCTGAACGTCACGGCCGATGCGCGGCTGCAGCAGCTCGAGACCAATATCGTACGCCTGCGCGCCTTCTCCGGCGATTTGGGCGAGCGGTTCGTGATGGTCAACATTCCCGCCGCCGCGGTCGAAACGGTCGAGAACGGCGTCGTCTATTCGCATCACGCGGCGGGGGCGGGCAAGATCGACCGCCAGTCGCCGATCATGCAGACCAAGGCGACGGAAATCAATTTCAATCCGTTCTGGACGGTGCCGCCTTCGCTGATCAAGAAGGACCTGATCCCCAAGATGCAGGCCGATCCGAACTACCTCACCGACGAAAAGATCCGCGTCTTCAATCGCGAAGGGCAGGAAGTCTCGCCCCATTCGATCAACTGGAATTCCTTGGAAGCGACGAACTACAAATACCGCCAGGACACCGGCGGGGACATCAATTCGCTCGGCTTCGTGCGCATCAACATCCCCAACCCTTACGGCGTCTATATGCACGACACGCCCTCGAAGGGCATTTTCGGCGACGACTTCCGCTTCGTCTCGTCGGGCTGCGTGCGCGTGCAGGACGTGCGCGACTATGTCGCCTGGCTGCTCAAGGACAATCCCGGCTGGGGACGCGACCAGATCGACCAGGTCATCAGCTCGGGCCAGCGCGTCGACGTCAAGCTGACGAATCCGGTCAACGTCTACTGGGTCTATATCACGGCCTGGGCGACGCCCGACGGCATCGTGCAGTTCCGCCCCGATGTGTACCAGCGCGACGGCGCCGGCCCCGGCCCCATCGCCTCCGCGATCCCCGCGCAGCCGCTCGCCATGCCGCAGGATTAGCGGCTGGCGGCCGACGACCCGAACCAATCCTTCGCCTTGGCGTAATAGAGCAACGCGATCGTCTTCGCGTCGCGGATTTCGCCGGTTTCGATCATCGCCAGGGCCTGATCGAACGGGATTTCGATGATTTCGATATGCTCGTCGGCGTCGACGCCGCCGCCGGGGCCGACACGGTCCGCGGCGCCGTAGGGCGCGACGAAGCAGGCGACTTTTTCGGTCATCCCGCCGGGGCTCATGAAGGCGTCGAAGGCATGGCGCGGAGCGAGGACGCGCACGCCCGTTTCTTCCCGGGCTTCGCGCACGACGCAATCTACCGGGTCGTCGCCGTCGAGCATGCCCGCGCAGACCTCGATCGTTTCGAGCGCGCCGTCGGCCAGGTAAGCGCCGAGGCGGAACTGCTTGACCAGCAGCACGACGCCGCGCGCGCGATCATATAGCAGCACGGCCGCCGCGCCCTTGTAGTGATAGATTTCGTAATCGAGCGCGCGCCGCGCGCCGTCCGCCTCCTCGATCTCGGCCCGCGTTCGCGTCAGGCGAAAGCGTCCCTCGGCGATCAGGGTCTCTCCGAGAATTCTCACGCGTCTGGCCATGGCGGCCGGTCCCCTTTCCCGGTCGAACGGCGCCGGCGCCTTGCCGCTCGTCGCGCGAGCGCATGGATTTTCAGCGTTTCAATACCCGAACTGCTCCCGCAGGATCCGTTCGTCCAGCGAATGACCGGGGTCGTGCAGGAGGATCAGCGAGGTCGCGTGATCAGTCTCGACATCGACGCGGGCGACGTCGCGGATTTCAAAATGGTCGGCGACGGCGGCGACCGGGCGCTTCTCCGCTTCCAGAACCTCGATGCTGACGCGCGCTCTGTCGGGCAGCAGCGCGCCGCGCCAACGGCGCGGCCGAAAGGCCGAGAGCGGCGTCAGCGCCATCAGCGGCGCGCCCAGCGGCAGGATAGGGCCGTTGGCCGAAAGATTATACGCGGTCGAGCCGGCGGGGGTCGACACCAGCACGCCGTCGGCGATGAGTTCGTCGAGCCGCACGGCGCCGTCGACGCTGATGGCGAGCTTGGCCGCCTGATAGGTCTGGCGCAGCAGGGAGACTTCGTTGATGGCGCGCGCCGTCGTTTCGATTCCCTTGACGTTCTTCGCGCGCATGAGGAGCGGATGGATGATCGAGGGCCGCGCCGCCGCGAGGCGCTGGCGCAAGCCGCGGTCGGCGTATTCGTTCATGAGGAAGCCGACCGAGCCGCGATTCATGCCGTAAATCGGCTTGGGCGAGCTCATGGTGCGATGCAGGGTCTGGAGCATCAGCCCATCGCCGCCGAGCGCGACAATGACGTCGGCTTGTTCGGGCGTGCAATTGCCGTAACGCGCGACGAGCTTATTCAGAGCCTCGTCCGCTTCCGGCGATCCGGACGACAAGAAGCAGATCGCGTCGATCCGTTTCGCTGCGGTCTCTTTGGCGGCTGTATTGCGTGCGGCCATACTCACGTCCCCCCGGGCGGCGCGAGCAATAATGGAAGCGGGCCGTCGCGTAAACACGACTTCCGTCATGCGAGCGCCGCGGTGAGCGGCGTCGAGAGCCCGCTGACGAGAATGATCGCGGCGCCAATCGCCTTGCGCACGTGGCGCGCCGGATCAGGCGTCGAGCAAAATGCGGCCGGGCTTGCGCGCGCCTTCTCCGGGCGTCGGCAAGGTGATGAGAAAGCGCGCCCCGCAATAGAAATCGTCGCCCTTGGCCGCGGCGAGACTGATCGAGCCGCCGTTCCGCGCGACGAGGTCGGCGGCGATGGCGAGGCCGAGTCCGGCGCCGCCCTCGCGCGTCGACAAGTGAAACGGCTCGAAAATGCGCGCCGTCTGCTCCGGCGGAAAGCCGGGGCCGCTGTCGCTGATCTCGATCAGGGCGACGCTGTCGGTGCGGATCGCCGCCAGGCGGATCGCCGGCGGGCGCCCGTTCTGCGCGCCGTGATTGCGCAGCACTTGCGCCGCGTTGCGGCTGAGGTTCTCGATCACGCGCAGCACGTGATCGGGATCGGCGAGAAGCTCGAATTTCGGCGGGATGTCGATGGCGTATTCGATCGCGCCCGCGTGCTCGGCTTCCGCCGTCTCAACGATCTGGCGCACCAGTTCGCGCAGGTCGAAGCGCCGGCGCGCCGGCGCCTGTTCGCGCCCGCCGCCATAGGTGAGCGTCGACTGACAGAACATTATGGCGCGGTCGAGCGTCGCCACCAGACGCGGCGCAAGGCGCTGGGCGAGCGGATCGGGAATGGTCGCCAGGCGATCCGAAATGAGTTGCGCGGCGGAGAGCATGTTGCGCAAGTCGTGGTTGATGCGCGCGACCGCCATGCCGAGTTCGGCCAAGCGCTTGCGTTGACGCAGCTCATGGGCGAGCGAGCCCTGCATCGCCGCGAGCGCCGTTTCCGCCCGGCCGATTTCGTCGTTGCGGCCGCTCGGCCTGACGATGCGCGCGCCCTCCTGCGGGCGCTCGCCGAAGGCGATGATGTTCGATGTGAGCCGACGCACGGGCCGGATCACCATCCACCAGAGCGCCGCCCACAGCACGCAAGTCACCACCGCCGACACGATCAGCGACAGGTTCAGGAAATTGCGAGAAATCCGCCACATCGCGTCGATGAGCGGCGTTTGATCGAGCGTAATGTCGACGAGCGCGCCGTCGCTCTGCGTGCGCCCGACGACCCTGAGGAGGGAGCCGGGCTCGGCGAAGAGCGTGCGAAAAGCCGCCTGATCGCCCTCCATCATCGACGGGTCGCCGAGTTCGACGGTTTCGCCGACCGGCGGCTGGATTCCCGAAGTCGCGAGAATCCGTCGATTGTCCGGCAAAGTGACGGCGATGGCTTTGGCGCCGACGCTGTCGAGGATTTTCGTCGCGAGCTCCTTGGGCAGCGTTTCGTCGCCCGTCCCGCCGAAAAGCAGCATCGCGGTATGGGCCACCATCACCCGATCGCGCAGCCAGTTCTCGCGGTAGGCCGAGAGGCGGGAGACGTAGAACAGTCCCATCGCCAGCAAGACGAAGCCGATCGTCAGCAGCAGGAGACGCCCCGCCAATCCGAACGTGCGGCGGGCGGGCGCGATCGACGCCGCCGCGCCGGCCTCGGCGTTCGCGCGGACCGGATCGCCTCGGACATCGACGATCGTACCCGGCGCCGCCTTCAGGGCCGCGTCTTCATGCGATAGGGCCGACATAGTCATCTTCCCGATAAGCCTGAATGATCTCCGCGAAGCTCGATTCGGCGACAAAGCCGAGGCCCAGCGCGCGGCTGGCGTCGAACCGGCTCGGCCATCCCGCGACGATGCGCTCGATGGTCTCGTCGCGCTGGCGCCGGATCAGCCTCGTCGCCGCCTCGCCCGCGACGACGCGCAACGCTTCGATCTGCTCGCCGACGGTCGCGGAAACGCCGGGCATCGTCAGATTGCGCCGCGCGCCGAGTTTGGCGAGATCGAGATTGGCCGCATGGATGAGGAACCCGACCGCCGAGCGCGGCGAGGCGTGCCAATGACGGACGGTTTCGGCGACCGGCAGGATCGCCTCGCGCCCCGCCAGCGGTTCGCGAATGATACCCGAGAAGAAGCCGGACGCGGCGCGATTGGGCGGGCCGGGGCGCACGCATATCGTGGGCAGCCGCAAGCCGACGCCGTCGAAAAAGCCGCGCCGCGAATAATCGGCGAGCAGCAATTCGCAGACCGCCTTCTGCGTTCCGTAGCTCGTCAACGGCGTCGAGAAAAAATCGTCGTCGATGGTTTCGGGAAACGGCGCGCCGAAGACCGCGATCGACGAGGTGAAGACCAGCCGGGGACGATAGACGCCGAGGGAAAGCCGATGCTCGCGCCGGATCGCCTCGAAAAGCATGCGCGCGCCGTCGAGGTTGATCGCATAGCCCTTGTCGAAATCGCTCTCGGCTTCGCCGGAGACGATCGAGGCGAGGAGGAAGACGACGTCGGGGCGGCCGGCGACCAACTTCGGCGCGACATAGGGAGCGGCGATGTCGAAAGCCTCTGAGGTCGTCGGGAAAGGAGCGCCGGCGGGCGCCTGCGGCGTGACGACGTCGACGAGGTCGGCCGAATCGATGCGACCTCCCGCCAGTTCGCCGTCGCGCGCCAGCCGTTCGCAAAGCTTGCGGCCGATCATGCCCGCCGCGCCGATGACAAGAATCTTCAAGACGCTGCCTTCTCTCTCGGGTTGTCGCCTGTGGATGCCGACATGTTACATGCTTTGTTGCGGAAATGGCGGCGAAATCATGGCCGCCGTCTTTTCGACGCAATGTTGGGCGAAGGGCGCCGGTCGAGGGCAGGGTTGGGGGGCAAGTTAAATCGTAAGGGAACTGAATGTTGAAATCTTTTCTTCTCGCCGCCTTTGCCTCCGCTCTCGCGTTTTCGGCCGCGCAGGCCGGCGAAGTGGGTCAGGCGACCTATTACCTCAATCCTCACCATAGCGGCATGATCGCCGCGCATCGCACCCTGCCTTTCGGCACGCATGTGCGGGTGATCAATTTGGACAATGGCCGCAGCGCCGTCGTAACCATTGTCGATCGCGGCCCCTTCATTCGCGGCCGCATCATCGACGTCTCCACCAGCGCCGCCGACGTCTTGGGCTTCCGCCGCGCCGGCGTGGCGCATGTCACGATCGAGCCGCTCTAGAATTCGTCGGCCAGCTTAATTGCCGCCCTCGAGCAACCGCCGCGCGATCACCTGCGCCTGAATTTCGGCCGCTCCCTCGAAAATGTTGAGGATGCGCGCGTCGCAGAGCACGCGCGAGATCGGATATTCGAGCGCGAAGCCGTTGCCGCCATGGATTTGCAACGCGTTGTCGGCAGCGGCCCAGGCGACGCGCGCGCCGAGCAGCTTGGCCATTCCCGCCTCCAGATCGCAGCGGCGGCCCTCGTCCTTGGCGCGCCCGGCGAAATAGGTGATTTGCCGCGCGATGTGGATTTCCACCGCCATCATCGCGATCTTGTCGGCGACGCGCGGGAAGTTGATCAGCGTCTTGCCGAATTGCACGCGCTCCTTGGCGTAGCGCAATCCGAGCTCGAACGCGCATTGCGCGACGCCGACCGCGCGCGCCGCGGTCTGGATGCGCGCGGATTCGAACGTCTCCATCAACTGCTTGAAGCCCTCGCCTTCGACGCCGCCGAGCAGGCTGTCGGCGGGAATGGCGAAGCCGTCGAAGGCGATCTCGTATTCCTTCATGCCGCGGTATCCCAGCACTTCGATTTCGCCGCCCGACATGCCCTTGGCGGGGAAAGGCTCCGCGTCCGTGCCGCGCGGTTTCTCCGCGAGAAACATCGACAGGCCCTTGTAGCCCGGCTCGTTCGGATTGGTGCGGGCGAGCAAGGTCATCAGGTCCGCGCGCACGGGATGGGTGATCCAGGTCTTGGCGCCGTTGATCACGTAAAGGTCGCCCTCGCGCGTCGCGCGCGTGCGCAGCGAGGCGAGGTCCGAGCCGGTGTTGGGCTCAGTGAAGACGGCGGTCGGCAGGATTTCGCCGCTGGCGATCTTGGGCAGGAAATGGCGCTTCTGCTCCGGCGTGCCGCCGCACAGGATCAGTTCGGCGGCGATCTCCGAGCGCGTGCCGAGCGAGCCGACGCCGATATAGCCGCGCGAAAGCTCCTCCGAGACGACGCACATCGCCACCTTGCCGAGGCCCAGTCCGCCGTATTCCTCGGGAATCGTAAGGCCGAACACGCCCATTTCGGAGAGGCCGGCGATGACCTCGAGCGGAATGTACTGGTTGGCGCGGTGCCAATCCTGCGCGTGGGGCACGACTTCCGCGTCGGCGAAGCGGCGCATTTGCTCGCGAATGGCTCCGAAGGTCTCGTCGAGGCCGGGATCGCCGATCGCGCCCTCGTGGGCCTCGGCGATCAAGGCCGCGAGGCGCGCCCGCGTCTCGCGCGTGTTGCCCGTCTCGATCAGCGTCTCCACGGCGTCGTTGCGGAATCGGGCGACCTCGTCCGCCTTCAGGCCGAAATCGCTCAGGCGGACGATTTCGCCCTGGTTCATCGGAATGCCGCCGAAAACTTGAGCGAGATATTCGCCCAGGCCGATCCGCGTCAGCAGCGCCTCGGTCTCGCCGAAACGCCCTTCGGCGCGCATCCGACGCGCGTAGGCCGTCATCTCCTTGATCGCCTCGACATAGGTGGCGAGCCAGGCGAGCCCATGCGCGGCGTGCTGTTCGCGCTCGATTTTTCCCGCACTCAGACGGCCGCCGTCGCCGACCCTCTCGCGCAGGGCCGACGCGGCGCGCGCGACCAACGCTTCGACGGCGTTCAGAGCTTGAGGGGCGAGATCGTCGAGCGGCAATTTGTGGCTCCGATAGCAATGATGTTGCGACGCAGCATGCGTCGCCTGCGGGTCAGTTGCAATCCGTCTTTTCGGGGAAGGGCTTGCGAAGTTGTTCCGATGCGGCCGATGGCGGAAGCCCCGACGATTTCGCCGGCGGCGCGGTCGCTTCAGCTGGTCGGTTCTCGCGGCGTCGCCCCAAGGGCGCGGGCGAGGAGGTAAAAGAAGACAGTGCCGACGCCGCCGGCTCGTAAGAGTTCAGCGGGATTCATCGGCGGACGCTCATCTGAGATCGAGGCGTAAGCGGACTTTATCTCCCGATCGGTGAACGCACTCTTATCGCGTGGAGAGATTGTTCCCGGCGTCCATTGCGGTTTGGCGCGCGACTCCCTTCCGGCGCGCCGAGCGTTCCTTGCTGGCGAAAACCAAAGAACAACGTCGACGTCCCGCCTGTGGCGAAATTTCCGCCTAGGCGGATATCTGCAGTCCGTATTACCTACTCGCCGAACGGCTCGGCGCTCCGAGCGGAAAAGGCCGATATGCGCAAGTGCGGGTCCATACTCTTCGACGCGGCCAATCACTTCGTGGCCGAGGACGGCTGGGCGATCGCCAGCTATATCGCGCTGTCGACGCTGACGTCGCTTTTTCCCTTCCTGATTTTCGTCACCGCGCTGGCGGGCTTCCTGGGGACGCAAAGCCTGGCCGACGAGGCGACGCATCTCATTTTCACCGCCTGGCCGGCCGTGGTCGCCGGGCCGATCGCCGGGGAAGTTCACAACGTGCTGACGGCGCCGCGCGGCGGTCTGCTGACGATCGGCGCCGTGCTCGCGCTCTACTTCTCCACGAGCGCGATCGAGGCGTTGCGCACCGGCCTCAACCGCGCCTATGCCTGTCAGGAGAATCGGCCGTGGTGGCTGTTGCGCTTGCAATCGCTCGCTTTCGCGCTCGTCGCATCGGCGGCGCTGCTCGCGCTCGCTTTCCTCGTCGTGCTCGGGCCGCTGATCTGGGCGGGCGTCTTGCGCTTCGCGCCGGCCTTGGCGCCGCTGCAGATCGTGGTGACGTTCGCGCGGCTCGGCGTCACGACTTTGCTGCTGGCGATCACGCTTCTCATCGCCCACCGCTGGCTGCCGGCCAAGCGGCTGCGCTTCGTCGAGATCGCGCCGGGCGTGGTCACGACCTTCATCAGCAGCATCGCCTTCGGCGAGATTTTTGGCGCCTACCTCAGCGAATTCGCGCGCAATTACGTCTCGACCTACGCGGGGCTCGCTTCGGTGATGATCGCGCTGGTGTTCCTTTACGCGATGGCCGCGCTCTTCGTGTTCGGCGGCGCGCTGAACGGGGCGATCATGCGCGCGCGCGAAGCCAGGCGACCAAACCTGTACGTGTAGCGAGCGCGGCGGCGCGCGTGAGGACGTCCGGCGGTCGGAGGGTCAACCGCCTGCGAACACGCAGACGAGCCCTGGGACGTCGCGGCCGGCTTCGCGGCGTGCCGAGGCGTCGACGAGAGCGAGCGGGCGAAGACCTGCGGCCGCGGCGGTCTCGCGCGCATAAGCGCTGGAATGAGCGAAGCGCGTTGTCGCCCCCAGCCGATAGCCCTCGCCGTCGAAGGTCTCGACGGTGAAGGCGAAGAGGCCGCCGGGCGCGAGCGTCCGCGCGGCCGAGGAGACGACCTCTGCGAGATCGCCGAAATAGGCGAGGACGTCGGCGGCGACGACGAGGTCGATTTCGCCTCGTTCGCGCGTGGCGAGGAATTCGACGACGTCGCCAACCTCGAGGGCGTCGTAGCAGCCCGTCTCACGCGCTTCGGCGATCATCGCCGGCGAGAGGTCGACGCCGACGAGTTCGTCCACGCGTCCGCGCAGGGCGGCGCCCATGAGGCCCGTGCCGCAGCCCAGATCGAGGCCCCGCGCGAAACGGCGCGCGCCGGCGACGGCGTCGAGCCCGTCGAGGATGAGGGCGGGCGCGCGATAGTCGAGTTCGCCGGTCAGATGCTGATCGAAGCGCCGCGCATAGTCGTCGAACAGGCGAGCGACATAGGCCTTGGGAAGCGACTTCGGCGCTTCGCCGACGCCGAGCAGCGCCAGCCGCGCTCCGGCGCCCTGCGCGTCGCTGGGATCGGCGCGAAGCGTCGCGCGGAACGCCTCGGCCGAGCCGGCTCGGTCGCCGAGCTCTTCCCTCGCCTCGGCGAGCGCGAACCATGCCGGCGCCCAGTTCGGCGCGCGCTCGAGCGCCTGCTCCAGCACTTCGGCCGCGGCGCGCCAGTCGCCGTCCTCAGCGGCGGAGCGCGCGTAGGCGTAGCGGCGAAAGGCGAGAAGATCGCCGCAGGCGAGCGGGTCTTTGGTCAACGCTTCCGACGCCTGAGGCCGTCGAAATAAACGACGATGATGATCAGCGCGCCGGTGATGATGCGCTGCCAAAACGGATTGAGGTTGAGCAGGTTCGCGCCGTTGTTGATCGTCGTCAGGATGAACGATCCGATCAGCGGTCCGTGCACCGAACCGAGCGCGCCGAACAGGCTGGTGCCGCCGATCACCGAAGAGGCGATCGCCTGCAATTCCCAGCCCTCGGCCTGGGTCGGATTGCCGATGCCGATGCGCATGGCGAGCAGCACGCCGACGAAGGCGGCGAATGTCGCCGAGATGACATAAGCGAGGTAAGTCATTGCCTTGACGTTGACGCCGGATAGCCGCGCCGCCTCCGAATTGGAGCCGATGGCGAAGAGATAGCGCCCCCACCGGCTCTGATTGAGCAGAATGTAGGCGGGGACGGCGACGAGAAGCACCATCCAGAACAACATCGGGATCTCGAACCACGAGCCGTCGGTCCAGGGAAAGCCGAGGAAACTCGCGCGCGAAAAGCCGGTGAAGGCGTCGTTGGTGATCGAGATCGTCGAGCCGTTGGTGATCAGCAGTCCGATGCCGCGCAGCGAGTACATCGTCGCCAGCGTCATGATGAACGGCGGCAGGCCCATCTGCACAACGCCAAAAGCGTGGAAGAGACCAATGAAGATGCCGACGAGCAGCGTTGCGATCACGGCGCCTGGAATCGTCGCGAAAAAGCCGAAGCCATGAGCGCCGAGCCAATCGACGTTTGTCAGCAGCAGTGCGATGACCATGCTGGTGAAGCCCGCGACCGCGCCGACGGAGAGGTCGATGCCGCCGGTGATGATGACGAAAGTCTCGCCGATCGCGAGAATCGCGATCATCGCGCCTTGGCGCAGCAGATTGGCGATATTGTTGGCGCTCCAGAATGTCCTGGTCTCAACGGACAGCACGACCCACATCGCCAGCAGAAGGATGAGCAACGTCAGCCCCAGCAGGATGTTGAGCCCCCCGCCGTTGCGGCGCGCTTTCGAGACCAGTTGATCGCTCATCCCGCACCGCCCTCACCTTTGTTCAAACGCCGATCGCTTCCGTCAAGATCGTTTCGTGCGACGCGTCCTTGTAGCCATGGCTGGCGACGATCCCGCCGCGTCGGAACACGTGCAGCGTGTCGGCCAGCTCATAGACTTCGGGAAGATAGGACGAGATCATGATGACGCCGGCGCCTTGCTGCAGCAGCGAGCCGAGCAGGCGATAGATTTCCGCCTTGGTGCCGACGTCGACGCCGACGGTCGGCTCGTCGAAGATGAACAGCTTGGCCCCATGGTTGAGCCACTTGCCGATGACGACCTTCTGCTGATTGCCGCCGGAAAGGCTCGAGACCAGCGCCGCGCGCGAAGCGGTCTTGATCTGCACGTCGCGAATTTGCTTGTCGGCGCAGCTCGCTTCCTTCGCCAGATTGATCAGCGGCCCGAGGCCGAGCCGCTCGTAGATCGGCAGATTGATGTTGAAGCCGACGCCGAGATTGAGGCACAGGCCCTGATCCCGCCGGCTCTCGGGCGCCAGCGCGATGCCGAGGTCCATCGCCGCGCGCTCGTTACGGATCGCGACTTCGGCGCCTTTCCACAGGATCTTGCCGCTCGCAGCGGGAAAGCGTCCGAACAGGCTCTGCACGAATTCGCTTCGCCCCGCGCCGATCAAGCCGTAGAGGCCGACGATCTCGCCTTCGCGCACGCGGATCGAAATGTCGTGGAAGCCTTTGCCGGTAAGCTTTTCGGTTTGGAGAATCGTCGCGCCGAGCGGGACTTTGTCCTTGTGGTAGATCTGATCGATCGTGCGGTTGATCATCAACGCAATGAGATCGGCCTCGTTGGTTTCGCTGACGCGCCGCGTGCCCACCAGCGCGCCGTCGCGCAGGATCGACACGCGATCGCAGAGCTCGAACACTTCTTCGAGGCGATGGCTGATGTAGACGATGGTCACGCCGTTCGCCTTGAGACGGCGGATCAGCTTGAACAGGGCGGCGGTTTCCTGGCGCGTGAGATAGGCGGTCGGCTCGTCGAAGATCAGGAACTTGGCGCCGCGCCGTTCGGCGCGCGCAGTCGCCACCAATTGCTGCTGGCCGATGGTGAGCGAGGAGAGAATCGCGCCCGCGGGCAGATCGAAGCCGAGATCGTCGAGCAGCGTTTGCGCCTCGCGCAGCATCGCCGTGTGATTGAGCAGTCCGCCTCGCGTCATTTCGTCGCCGAGGAAAATGTTGCTCGCCACCGTGAGGTGGCGGCAGAGCACCACCTCTTGGTGGACGGCGTTGATGCCCAGGCTGATCGCCTCGTGCGGATTGACCAGCGGAACCGGCGCGCCGCGCCAATAGACTTCCCCGGAGGTTCGGGGATAGACGCCGGTCAGCAGCTTGATCAGCGTCGACTTGCCGGCGCCGTTTTCGCCGACGATCGCGTGGATTTCGCCTTCCTGGAACGTCAGATCCACCGCCCTCAGCGCATGAGTGGCGCCGAAGCTCTTGTCGAGCTTGTGCAGAGCGAGGAGGGGCGCGCCGGTCGCGGCGGGGGGCGGCGAGGTTTGGGCGGGCATGGACATCTGGCGATTCACCCGGCGGGCAAGATGTTTAGCGTACCATCCGCCCCGGCGCATCACCGCGCAAGCGCTTCGCTAGGAAGGCAGCCGGTCGTCGGGACCAAACGCGCGCGTCTTGCGCCTTGTTGGAAAGGAGCGGATAGGGACGGGATGAGGCGCGCCAGGCCGCCTCATCCATGGAGACAGGCCCGCCGTCGGCTGCGAGCGGCGCATGACGGCGGGCTGCGGGTTGATTCGATCACTTCACTTTGGGGAAGAGCAGCGCGTGCTCTCTTTCGCCGTCCATGTTGGCTTTGGTGACTAGATTGGCGCCGGTGTCGACGAAGGCCGCGACTTTCTCACCCTTGGAGGCGGCAAGCGCCGTCTTGATGCCGTCGTAGCCCATTCGATAAGGGTCTTGCAGCAACAGAGCGGCGATCGTGCCGTCCTTGAGGTAGCCGATCAGTTTGTCATCGGCGTCGAAGCACACGAGCTTGATCGTGTCGCCCTTCTTGTTTTCGGCGATCGCCTGGCTCGCGCCCTGACACTGGATGAGATTGTCCGCGAATACGCCGCGCAGGTTCGGGTCGGCGGTGATGAGGTCAGTCATGATGTTGAGGCCGGTCGTGGCGTTGCCGTCCGAGACCTTGTCCGCCACCAGCTTCAGGTCGGGGTATTTGGCCGCGAGCTCTTCCTTGTAGCCTTTGTTTCGCGCCTCGAGCGACCCGACGCCGGGCAGATGCGTGATGAGGGCGACCTCGCCTTCGGCCTTGCCATATTTTTCCTTGATCGCCGCGGCCATTCCATCGGCGGCGATGCGCCCGCCCTGGACGTTGTCGGTGGTCAGGAACGAAGTGAAGGCCTTGGAATCGGCCGCGGAATCGATGCCGATGATCGGCACTTTCTTGGCGGCTTCATCAATCGGCTTACCGAGCGCCTTGAACTCGGTCGGCGCGATGACGACCGCGGCGGGCTTTTCGGCGACTGCGTTTTCAAGGATCGAAATCTCGCCGTTGATGTCGGATTCCGACTGCGCGCCGAGTTCGGGAACGTTGACGCCGAGATCCTTGCCGGCCGCGCGGGCGCCGGCGAAGACGATTTGCCAATAGAACGAGGTGGTGTCCTTGACGATGATCGGGATGGTGGGCGCCTCGGCCGCGAAGCTCGGGGCGCTGATAGCCGAAACCGAAACGATGGCGCTGGCGACAAGCAGTTTCTTCAACATTCTCATCCTCCCACGATCGGCGCTTTGTGCGCTCGAGGCATTCCGGGCCGTTGTGGGCCCGAGCGACGCTAACATGTTAGCTCGACCGGGGCAACGGAGCGCCGCGCGCTTGTTGTCGGACTCCGGCGTGGACGCGGCGCGACGCGCGGGAAAAATTCGCGGTTGATTTTTTCGCGCTCCTCTGCTTGTTTGCCGTCATGCGAACGCGGTCCAAGACCCTGCTCTCGACCTTGCGACTTATCCGCCCGGCGCTTTGACCGCGCCGGGAGGCCAAGCTCGATTTCGCTTTTTCCAGGGTTTCGCATCGTTGCGCGCGCTGGCCCCCGACAGGAGGGCGACGCGGCGCCGTCGTAAAGGTCCGCCATGACAAACATGCCCATCAACAAATATCGCGCTTTCGCGCCGATCGTTTTGCCCGACCGCCAGTGGCCGTCGCGCGTGATCACGAAAGCGCCGATCTGGTGTTCCGTCGATTTGCGCGACGGCAATCAGGCGCTCATCGAGCCGATGGGCGTCGACCGCAAGAACCGCATGTTCGATCTGCTCGTCGGCATGGGCTTCAAGGAAATCGAGGTGGCGTTTCCCGCGGCCTCGCAGACCGACTTCGATTTCGTGCGCTCGATCATCGAAGGCGGCAAGATCCCGGACGGCGTGGCGATCCAGGTGCTCACGCAATGTCGGCCTGAACTGATCGAACGCACCTTCGAGGCGGTGAAGGACGCCAAGAAGGTCATTCTGCACTTCTATAATTCGACCTCGACGCTGCAGCGCGACGTCGTCTTCCGCACGGATCAAGCGGGCGTGCGCGAAATCGCGGTCGCCGCCGCCAGGCAAGTCAAGCAACTGGCCGACGCGACGCCGCAGACGGAGTTCGTCTTCGAATATTCGCCGGAAAGCTTCACCGGCACCGAGCTCGATTTCGCGCTGGAGGTCTGCGAGGCGGTGAAGGCGGTGCTGCTTCCGACGCCGCGAAAGCGGTTGATTCTCAATCTGCCCGCCACCGTCGAGATGGCGACGCCCAACACCTATGCCGACCAGTTCGAATGGTTCGGCCGGCATATTTCCGACCGCGACCGCGTCATCCTCTCCGTCCATCCCCACAACGACCGCGGCACTGCGGTCGCCGCGGCGGAATTGGCTGTCATGGCCGGCGCCGACCGGGTGGAGGGCACCTTGTTCGGCAACGGCGAGCGCACCGGCAACGTCGACATCGTGACGATGGCGCTGAATTTGTTCACGCAGGGCGTCGATCCCGAGCTCGACCTGCACAACGTCAACGCGATCAAGGAAGTCGCGGAATTCTGCACGCAATTGCCGGTGCATCAGCGCCACCCGTATGTCGGCGAACTCGTCTACACCGCTTTTTCCGGATCGCATCAGGATGCGATCAAGAAGGGCTTCGAGGCGCAGGAGAAGCGCAACGCGCCGCTGTTCCAAGTGCCTTATCTCCCGATCGATCCCAAGGATGTCGGGCGCGACTACGAGGCGGTGATCCGCATCAACAGCCAGTCCGGCAAGGGCGGCATGGCCTACGTCCTGCGCGCCGATCACGGGCTCGACCTGCCGCGGTCGCTGCAGGTCGAATTCTCCAAGATCGCGCAGGAGCGGATGGACCGCGACGGCAAGGAGCTGACGTCGCCGGAATTGTGGACGCTGTTCCAGCGGACCTATCTCCTGACCGACGCGCCGCTGGTTCTCGTCAAGCAGCAGATGGTCCCCACCAGCCCGGACAATCGCGAACTGGCGGCGACCTTGCGACGCGCCGATGGGTCGACTCTGACGATCGAAGGCAACGGCAACGGCCCGATCGACGCCTTCGTCGACGCGCTCCAGCGCGCGTTTCACGTCGAGTTTTCCTTCCTCGATTATCACGAGCACGCGGTCGGACGCGGCGCCGACGCGACCGCCGCCTGCTATGTCGAAATCCAGGACGCGAGCGGCCGAATCCTGCACGGCGTCGGCATGGACCCCAACATCGTCATGGCGTCTCTGAAGTCGACGCTCAGCGCGGTGCAGCGCCTCCTCGCTCGCGAAGGGAAGCTCTGAGCCGGGCGGCGGCGCGTTATTGTTCGCCGTTCGTCCGTTGTCTCGATAGCGAACCCGCCGAGACTTGCGCGCTCACGGACCCGCTGATCCTCACGCAAGCGTCGCCGCCGGGCAGGACGATTCCGGGCTCGCCGTCGACGGAGCAGGTTTTGGCTTTCGCGGCGCTCGTCGGCGCATTGCGCGAGGGCAGTTCGGCGGCGCCCGCGCCGGGCGCCGTCGAGACGGCGATCGCCGAACCGAGCAGGAGCGCAATGGCGAGCTTCACGCGATACCTCCGAGCGCCGTCTTGCGGGCGCGACAGCGAGGTTAAGCCTTCCCGCCGCGCTCGACAACCCACCGACCGAGAGCCGCCCTCGCAGGCGGATTGACGCGCAGGCGCCCGCCTGCGACTCATGGCGCAGCGGCGCGTTGAGTCGCAAGCGCAAGTCCGACGCGCGAGGCGGGGCGGAAGCGATGACGATGAACCAGACGGCCGCGCGCGCGCAACGCTCGGCGCTGGCGTTTGCGCTGATCGGCGCGCTGTTCGTCGCGGCCGCGATCTTTGCCTCGCTGAGCGCGCGAAATTGGGTCGTCGCGGGCCTCGCGGGCGCGGCGGGACTGGCGCTTTGGCGGCGCGGGCTGCTCGGCGATTGGCCGGCGACGCCGATCGCCTTCGACGCGGCGGCTTTCGCGGTCTTCGCTTTTCAGCGCAACGATTCCCTCGCCTTCTGGCAATTGGCGGGCCCCTGGGCCGACGTGCCGCGCTTCAACGTCGCGGGCGCGTCGATCGCCTATGCCGTTTACGTCGGCGGCGCCCTTGCGGCGCTGATCGGCGCTCATCGCGCGCCGCGCCCGATCGAGGCGATCGGCCTCGTCGCGATCCCGTTTCTCTTCAATCTCGTCATCACGTTGGGCGCGGATTGGCATATGGCGGAACTGGGCGCGCTGGCGACGGCGGGCCTCGTGGCGTCGTTTCAAGGCCAGGTTTTCGTCGGCCGTGCCCTGGTTCTGCTCTGCGCGAGCGAAATCGGGCTCGAAATCCTGTCGCTGATGGGCCTCGGTCGCCTCGTGCGAACGCCGAAGCTGCATAGGCTGGTGCTCGCGATCGCGGCGTTCGGCGCGCTGACGCCGCTTCTGGCCAATTTCGCCCAGAACGTCCCCGCGCCCGTGGCGGCGATCGCGTTCAGCGCGGTGTTCGCCGCACTCGCGCAGGCCGGTCTGTGGGGGCTGGTCCATTTCGGCACCGGCCTCGCGCTCGACGCGCTCACGGCGAGGCCGCCGAGTTTCGTCTCGGTCCACGGCCATTGGCGCCACGGCTTCGTGAAGGGCGCGATTTACGGCGGCATGTTCATGGCTCTCGTGCTCGTCGTCGCGGCGCCCCTGCGCGATCCGGACTTTGTCGCCTTCACCAAGAGCTACGCCCATCTCGTGGCGCCGGCCGCGGGCGCGCTCGCCTTTCCCTTCGCGCAAACCCTCATCGGCAGCGCCGACGGAACGCCGCCGTTCTTCGGACGCCTGTTCGCGGCCTATCGCGACCCGCGCGCGATGGCGCGCGGCGTCGTCGTCGGCTCCGGCGCCGCGTGGGCCTATGCGACGGGTCTTGCTCACGCGAGCGGCAACATGCGCTTCTTCTGGATGTTCGCCGTCGGCGCCTTCGCCTATGCGGGCATCGATATCCTCTTCGATGCGGCGCGCGTCGTCTCGGGCGAGCGGCGCAAGATCCAGACCTGGCGCGTCTATGCGCTCGGCGTCGCGCTCGGCGGCTTGGTCGCGGGCGCCCTCGGTTGGTATTTCGATGCGCCGCAGCTCGCCGTCGTCGTGAACAAGTTCTGGGCCTACGCTGACGTCGACTATCGCCTCAGCGGACGCGCGCTCGGTGATTTCGTGACCTATCCCATCTTCAACAAATACGGCATGGTGAACTTGGGTCAAGTCGCCGGCGGCGTGCGTCTCTTCTACGCGGAATCGATTTCCGGCGTCATCAACTGGTCGCTCGCCGCGCCGCTGTTTGCGATCAACGCCGTTCTGCTCGCCGCGTTGCTGGAGCGCAGTCTCGCGCCCATCAAGGGCCTTTTCAGCGCGCAGGGCCTGGAGAGCCTCGTCGAACTCGGCGTGCGCGTGCTGCGCTGGGGCCTATGGATGGCGCCGATCATCAACACGTTCCTGCGCCAGTCCGGCCGCCCCTCGTGGTTCAACCAGGACGGCGCCGTGCGCTCGCTCGTGGCGGCCGGCGCCGACATCGGCCTCTCGCCCAGCGATTTCCGCGATTTCAGCGTGACGATATTCATCGGCCTGCTCGCCTATGACTGGCTGCGCGTATTCATCTGGTTCGATCACATGGGCCTGCGCGTGGCGACGCTGGTCAATCTTACGTTCCTCGGCGGCGACCGCGTCGACGAAGCGGCGGGGCGATTTCTCGGCCACGGCGCGCGCACCCGCGCCATCCCCGACGCCATACGGCGTTTCGCCACCTGGGCGCCGCTGCTCATTCCCTATTACATCCCACGCGGCGCGGATTGGGACAAGGCCTGGACCGGCGCGGAGACGCTCGCCAAGGGCGGACCGATGCCCGGCGCGGTCAAGGTTCTCGCCGTCGCCTATGGAATCGCCGGCGCCGCCATCGGCCTGGCGGCGCTCGTCATTGCCGCCCGCGCGCGCGAGAAGCCCGGCGCGCCGACGCTCGCCCTCGCAGGCGCGCCCGCGGCCTTGAGCGATCTGCCGCGCAGCTTCGCCTTCAACAACGGCGCCGTCGGCCTCGATCTCATGCGCGACGGGCGCGGCGCGGCTCATGTCATGGCCGACGAGCGCGGCGGCTTTTCGATCGACCTCATCCGCCGGCCCCTCGATCCGCTGCAAGCGCGCGGGCATTTCTTCTATCTGAGCGAGGACGGGCAGGCGCCATGGTCGATCGGCTATGAGCCCGCGCGCCGCGCCGACGAATATCGGATCGAACAGGTCGGCTTCAATCGGCTCCTCATCGCCAACACGTTTCAGGGCGTGCGCGCGATCATGGAGGCGGCGCCGGACGCCGAGGGCGCGGTCTTGAGCTGGCGCATCCGCCTCGAAGACCTCACCGGCCGGGCGCGCCGGCTGCGCCTGGTCAGCTTCTGCGAAATCGCCGGCCACGAAACCGGCGCCTATGCGCGCGACGTCGATTTCGCCGGCATGCACGTCGAGACGATCTTCGTGCGCGGCCTCAACGCGATCCTTGCGCGCAATCGCCTGTTGCGCTCGGCCCGCGCCGATCGCGGCGAGACTTCGATCTTCGCGGTGAAACCCGGCGCCGGAACCGAACTCGTCGGCTATGAGGATTCGAGAACGCGTTTCCTGGGCGAAGGATCGCTCGCCAGGCCCACGGGTTGCGAGCCCTTCCGCGCGCGAAAACTCGACGACGAGGGCAAGCTCTGGACCTTCGATCCCGCCGCGAGCTTCACTCTCGAAGTCGAACTGGCGGCCTGGGGCCTCGCCAAAGCGGAGTTCATCGTCGGGCGCTCCGACAATGCGGTCTGGGCGTCGGAGCTGATCGCGCGGCGGCTCGGCCTGCCGAAATTTGCCGAAGCCGAACTGCAAACGCGCCTGCACGAGACGCGCGCCGTCGAGCCCTCGCCGGCGCTCCCCGATCGCTGGCCTTTCGCCTTCTCGGCCGCGGGAACGGCTTTGCATCTCACCCATCGCACGCCGCGCCCGTGGGCCCACGTGATGGCCAACGAACTCGGCGCGGCGGTCGTCGTCTCCAACGACGGCGAGGTCTATTCGGCTTTCGGCAATACGCGTCACAACGGCCTGACGCCGTTTCGCTTCGACAGCGCAACCGTGCCGCTGCCCGGCCAGATCGTCTATATCCGCGACCTCGACGCGCGTGAGACCGATGCGCCGGGATTCGCGCCGTTCCAGCGCGAGGATGCGGACTACGCCGTGACGTACGAGCCCGGTCTTGCCCATTTCGCCAAGACGCGCGGCGATCTCGCGATGGACTACGACGTGTTCGTCCCCGCCGATTTCCCCGGCGACATGCGCCTGCTGAGGCTGAAGAATCGCGGCGCGAGAACCCTGCGCTTGCGCGTCGCGCCATTCTTCGACATCGCGCTCGACGAAGGCCCGAACGAAAGCGCCGGCAAGCTGAAGGACGAGACCGTCGGCGGAACGCTGCTGTTCGAGAACCCGCACAACGATTTCCAACGCGGCGTCGCCTTCGCCGCGACGAGCCTGCGCCGCGCCCGGACCGAGACGGTCCGCGCGCGCTTCTTCGGCGGAGCGGGCCGCAATATCCGTACGCCCGCCTTGGTCGAAACCGGCGCGAGCGACGGTTCGGCGCATGACGACGGCCGCCGCGTCGCCGCTTTCGCCTCGGATATCGAACTCGCGCCGGGCGCCGAAATGAAATTCGCCATCGTCCTCGGTCAGGCCGGAACCCGCGCGCTGGCGCTCGCCGCGGGCGCCGCGGCGAAAGTCGAAACGGTGGAGGCGGAACTCGCGGCGACGCGCGCCGTCTGGGCCGCGCGGCTCGGCAAAATGCGCGTAACCACCAACCGGCCCGATTTCGACCGGCTGGTCAACACGTGGCTGCCCTACCAGCTCTTCGCCTCGCGCCTGTTCGGCCGCGTCGGCCCCAATCAGCGCGGCGGCGCCATCGGCTTCCGCGACCAGTTGCAGGACGTGTTGCCGCTGATCCTCCTCGAGCCGCGGCTCGCGCGAGCGCAGATCGTTCTGCACGCCGGCCAGCAATTCCTCGAAGGCGACGTGCTGAAATGGTGGCATCGCGCGCCCAACGGCGCGACCGGCGTCGCCCAGCGCACCAAGGCGAGCGACCCGCATTTGTGGCTGCCCTATGTGCTCGCGCGCTATATCGGCGAGTCGGGCGACGCCAGCGTGCTCGACGAGGTCGCGCCCTATCTCGAGGCGCCGCTCGTGCCCGAGCGCGAGGACACATGGATCGTCACGCCGCGGCCCTCGCGCGAGAGCGGCGACGTCTATGAACATTCCCGCCGCGCCATCGACTACACGATGCGCCACATCGGCGCGAACGGCTTGCCTCTATTGGGCGCCGGCGATTGGAACGACGGAATCGACGCTCTCGGCCGCAAAGGCAAGGGAACCAGCGTCTGGATGGGCTTCTTCTTCTTCAACGTGCTGAGCGGCTTCATACCGTTGGCGCGGCTGAGGCGCGACGAAGCCTTCGCCGAACGCTGCCAAGGGGCGCGCGACGCCATGCGTGCCGCGTTGGAGACCGCCTGGCGCGGCGATCATTACGCGCTCGATTTTTCCGACGACGGCCGCGCGATCGAAATGGCCAACGCCATGACCGCGGGCTGGGCGGCCCATTCCGGCGCCGTCGATTTCGACCGCGCGCTCGCGGCGCTCGAAGGCGGGCTGAAGGCGATCGAACGGCCGGATCGCGTGCTGCTGCTGGAAAAGCCCTTCTTCGAGCATTCCCAGCCCTATCCCGGCCGCATCGCCGATTATCCGCCGGGGGTGCGCGAGAACGGCGGTCAATACAGCCACGGGGCGTCGTGGATCGTCGACGGCTTCCTGCGTCTCGCTCGCGAGGCGCGCGCCAAGGGCGAGGCCGATCAGGCGCGTAGGCTGGTCGCGCGCGCCTTCGAGATTTTCGAGAAAATCTCGCCGCTGAAGAAGACCGATCCGGAGCGAATCGCGTCGTACGGCCTCATCCCGATCCAGCAGCCCGCCGACATCTACGACGGCTATGGCCACGGCGGGCGCGGCGGCTGGTCCTGGTACACCGGCGCGGCCGCGCGCATGCTCTCGGCGGCCTATTCGATACTGGGGATTTCGCTGGTCGAGGGCGAATTGCGCGTCGCGGACGACCTGTTCGAGCCCAAGGGCGAACTCACGGTCGAGGCGCTGCGGATCGGGGAGCGGGAGTGGCGGCGCTGACCCGCGCCTCTCACGGTCCGTTGCGAGCCCCGGCGAAGCCCTCTATCCTGCGGCCATCGACGCCGGGGCAAGCCGGCGCGCCAAAAGTTTTCGTCTTTGGGGAATGGTCGATGGGCATGTTGGTGAACGGCGAATGGCGCGTCGACGGCGAGTTCCCCAAGGACGCGTCGGGGCGCTTCGTGCGGCCCGACACCGCCTTCCGGGATTGGGTGACCGCAGACGGGTCGGGCGGGCCGACGGGCGAGGGCGGATTCGCCGCCGAGGCCGGTCGCTATCATCTCTATGTCTCGCTCGCCTGTCCCTGGGCGCATCGCACCCTGATTTTTCGCAAGCTCAAAGGCCTCGAAGCGATGATCGGCCTGTCGGTCGTCAATTGGCATTTGGGCGACGAAGGCTGGACGTTTGCCGACGGCCGCGGCGTCATCCCCGATCCCGTGCGCGGCGCGCGCCGTCTCTATGAACTCTACACGGCCTCGCGGCCTCGCTACACCGGTCGGGTCAGCGTGCCCGTGTTGTTCGACAAGGCGCGCGGCCGGATCGTCAGCAACGAGTCGGCGGACATCATCCGCATGTTCAATTCGGCGTTCGACGGCCTCGGCGCGGCGCCGGGCGACTATTATCCCGCGGACCTGCGCGCCGAGATCGACGCGCTCAACGCGCGCATCTACTCGACCGTCAACAACGGCGTCTACCGCGCCGGCTTCGCCGGCAAGCAGGCCGCTTACGAAGAGGCCGCCGTCGCGCTGTTCGAAACGCTCGACGCGCTGGAGGCGCGGCTCGTCGAGACGCGCTTCCTCTGCGGCGATCGGCTCACCGAGGCGGATTGGCGGCTGTTCCCGACGCTCGTGCGCTTCGACCCCGTCTATGTCGGGCTGTTCAAGTGCAACATCCGGCGCATCGCCGACTATCCTCATCTCACGCGATACCTCGGCGAACTCCGCTCCTGGCCGGGAATCGGCGAGACGATCGATCTTTTCCACATCAAGCAGCATTATTACGGCAGCCTTCTCTTCATCAATCCCACGGGGATCGTGCCTTTGGGGCCAGCCGAGCCCAAATGAAGCCGGCCGTGAATTCACGGTCGCGTTTTGCGCTTGCAAGGTTTCCCTCGCCGGGGTCTCGCCCTACATTGCGCATGTGCGAAACGTTTGGCGGACGAGTCCGATGGATTTTCTGAGCGGGGTGCGCGCGGTGCGGTTCTGCGCCGCCCTGGCGCTCGCCGCGCCGGCGTGCGCTTCGGGCGCCCGCGCCGCGCCGCCGCCCAAGGTCGATGTCGTCGCCTTCGGCCTCTGGGGCGATCAAAGCGTCTTCGCCAGCGAAGCCGCGGGCGCGGCGCGCATCGTGGCGCGTCAATACGGCCACGGCGGCAAGGTGGTCGTGCGCGCCAACACCAAGCAGCGCGGCGACGCCACGGAAGACAGTTTGCGCACGACGCTCGCCTCGCTCGGCGCGGCGATGGACCCCGAGCGCGAAATCCTGTTTCTTATCCTCACTTCGCACGGCGACCAACAGGGCGTCGGCATCGCCACGCCGCGCGAAAAATCTTTCATCACGCCGATCGAGTTGCGCGAGATGCTGCGCGAGAGCGGCGCGCGGCTCAGCGTCGTCGTCGTCTCCGCCTGCTACTCCGGAAATTTCGCCGAAGCGCTCGCGGAACCCAACACGCTCGTCATCACCGCGGCGGACGCGGACCATGCTTCCTTTGGCTGCCGCGACGGCGCGAAATGGACGACGTTCGGCGAGGCGTTCTTCGGCGAAGCGATCGCGCGGACCAAGACCCTGTCCGACGCCTTCGCCCTCGCGCGAAGCCGCGTCGCGGCGCGCGAACAGGCCGAAGGCTACGATCCGTCGAACCCGCAAATGGCGGGCGGCGCGCATGTGCTGGAGCGCCTGCGGGGCGAGTGAGGGGCGGTCCGTCGCGCATTGGCGGGCGGGCCGGCGCGTTCCCGCCTGTTCAATTCATTGCCGAATCCTTGCAATCGCGACAATTTGAGGGAATTTCCCTAAAAAGCGTCAAACATTGCAAAGCATGCTGTCGGCTGTCGCAAGCCACGCGCCCCCGCCGCCGCCCTGCCATCCCCGCTCAAACGCAGGCGTTGGCGGCGTCGGGCGTCGAGCCGGAAGGGGTGAAGCGATGGTCCAACGGCGGGAAAAGAACTGGGGCCTCAAGGCGGCCGCCTGCGGGGCGATCGTTATCTGGCAAATCTACGACATGGCGAGCGCGAGCGTGTTCTTGCCGAACGAGGGCAACTATCTCAGATATCTCGTCATCGGCGCCGCGCTCTTCGGACTCGTCGCCTCGCTCGTGAAGCTGACCGCAGACTATTAGCGCGCGATTCGTCGCTTCCTGCTCGCGGCGACGCCCTGAGGAGCCTTGTTGATAGAACTTGTCGGCTCGCTCCCGGGGAGCTCGCGCGAAGGCTGACAATCTCGTCCGTCCCCGCTATAAGCCGCGACGTTTGGCGCGCGCCGGTGCCGCGCCTGCCTCTGGGGATGCCCATGTCTGGTTCCGACCTCTCGAGCGCGGGGCTCGACGTGCGGCGGCGTCGCGTATTGTTTCGCGCCTGGCGGCGCGGCCTGCGCGAGATGGACCTCGTCATGGGCCAGTTCGCGGACATGAATCTGCCCGGCATGGACGAAACCGATTTGAGCGAATTCGAGCGCCTGCTCGATGTTCCCGATCCGCAGGTTCTCGCCTGGATCACCGGCGACGAGCCGACGCCGCCGAGCTTCGACACGCCGCTGTTCGCGCGTCTACGGGCGGCGCCGCGCGAAGCCTTGATCAGGGAAGCCGGCGACAAGTGAAATCGCTCGCCGCGGCCGTCAGCCGCCTCGCTCAGGGCGGCGCCGTCACGCTTTGCCGCGCGCCCGAGGGCTTCGACGCCTTCGTCGTCGCCGAACTCGCGCGCGGCCTCGCGCGCGCCGGAGAGGAGCGTGCCGCCGCGCTGGTTTTCGTCGCGCGCGACGGCGTGCGCGCTCAGAGTTTCATCGACGCGCTGGGCTTCGCCGCGCCGGAGATCGAGGCGCTCTATCTGCCGTCCTGGGATTGCCAGCCCTACGACCGCGTTTCGCCCAACGCGGCGGTTTCGGCGCAACGGATGACAGCGTTGGCGCGGCTCGCGCGCACGCGCGGCGCGCTGGAGCGGCCGCGCGCCCTCGTCGTCACCGTCAACGGCCTCGCGCAACGCGTCCCGCCGCGGAAATTCGTCGCCGGCGCCGCCTTTTCCGCCGCGCCGGGCAACAGCGTGCGCATGGAGGATCTCGCGCTGTGGTTGGAGACCAACGGCTTCGGCCGCGCCAGCTCGGTGCGCGATGTCGGCGACTATGCGACGCGCGGCGGCATTCTCGATCTTTATCCGCCGGGCGCGCCGGCGCCGGTCCGGCTCGATTTCTTCGGCGACACTCTCGAGTCGATCCGCTCGTTCGATCCGGAGACCCAGCGCAGCGTCGGCCAGTTGCGCGCGCTCGATCTCGTGCCGGTGAGCGAGGCGCGGCTGACAGCTGAGTCGATCCGCCGTTTCCGTCACGCCTATGCCGCGGAATTCGGCGCGCCGCGGCGCGGCGACGCGCTCTACGAGGCCGTCAGCGAAGGGCGTCGCGCGATCGGCCTCGAACATTGGCTGCCGCTGCTTTACGAGACGATGGACAGCCTGTTCGATTACGCCGCCGGCGCGCCGTTCGTGCTCGACGCGCACGTCGAGGACGCCGCGCATGAGCGTTTCCAGCAGATCGCGGATTATTACGGCGCGCGCCGGGCGGCCTACGAGGACGATCCCGTGAAGGCCGATTACCGGCCGCTGAAACCGGATCGGCTCTATCTCGGCGAGGACGAATTTCGTCGCCGGCTGGCGAGCGCGCCGGTGGCGCGCCTGACGCCGTTCGAGGCCTCGCCGGGCGCTGCGAACGTCGTGGATTGCGGCGGGCGGGTCGGACGCGATTTCGCGCCCGAGCGCCTGGACGAAAACGTCAACGTCTTCGACGCCGCGGTTCGACATATCCGCGCTTTGCGCGACAGGGGCCTTCGCGTCGTCGTCGCCGGCTGGAGCGACGGCTCGCGCGAGCGCCTCAGCCACGTGCTCGCCGAGCACGGGTTGAAATCGCACGAGCTGGTTTCTTCCTATGCGCAAGTCAAGACCGCGCGTCCCGGCGCCTTGCCGCTCGCCGCGATCGCGTTGGAGCACGGCTTCGAGTCGGACGATCTGGCCGTCGTCGGCGAGCAGGACATTCTCGGCGACCGCCTGGTGCGCCAGCAAAAGCGCAAGCGCCGCGCGCAGGACGTGCTGGCGGAAGCCGCGGCGCTCACCGCGGGCGACCTCGTCGTGCATGTCGACCACGGCATCGGCCGCTTCGTCGGCTTGGCGACGATCGAGGCGGCGGGCGCGCCGCACGACTGCCTGGAGATTCATTACGCTGGCGGCGATCGGCTGTTCCTGCCGGTCGAGAATCTCGAATTGCTGTCGCGTTACGGCTCCGAGCAAGGCGAACTCGATCGCCTGGGGTCGACGGGCTGGCAGACGCGCAAGGCGCGGCTGAAGAAACGCGTGCGCGAATTGGCGGGCGAATTGGTTCGCGTCGCCGCGCAGCGCATGACGCGCTCGGCGCCGCGGCTCGTCCCGCCCGAAGGGCTCTATGACGAATTCTGCGCGCGCTTTCCCTATGGCGAAACGCAGGATCAGGCCAACGCCATCGAGGCGACGCTCGACGATCTCGCGGCGGGCCGGCCGATGGACCGGCTCGTGTGCGGCGACGTCGGCTTCGGCAAGACCGAGGTCGCCTTGCGCGCCGCCTTCACCGCCGCGATCAACGGCAAACAGACGGCGATCGTCGTTCCCACGACCTTGCTTGCGCGCCAGCACACCAAGAACTTCATCGCGCGCTTCGCCGGGCTGCCGATCCGGATCGGCCAGCTGTCGCGCATGATCGGCGCCGCCGAGCAGCGCGAAGTGAAGAAGGGCCTCGCCGAAGGCGCGGTCGACATCGTCATCGGCACCCACGCGCTGCTCGGCAAGGCGATCGTCTTCAAGGACCTCGGCCTCGTCGTCATCGACGAGGAGCAGCATTTCGGCGTTGCGCACAAGGAGCGCCTGAAGGAGCTGCGCTCGGAGGTGCATGTGCTCACGCTGTCGGCGACGCCGATTCCGCGCACGTTGCAGCTCGCGATGACGGGCGTGCGCGAACTGTCGATCATCGCCACGCCGCCGATCGATCGGCTCGCGGTGCGCTCGTTCGTTTCGCCGTTCGACGCGCTGATCGTGCGCGAGGCGCTGCTGCGCGAGCGCTATCGCGGCGGACAGTCGTTCTATGTCTGCCCGCGCATCGAGGACCTCGACGAGGCCGCCGCGTTCCTGCGGCAAAACGTCCCCGAGGCCAAGTTCGTCGTCGCCCACGGCCAGATGGCCGCACGCGAACTCGAGGACAAGATCGGCGCCTTCTACGACGGCAAATACGACATTCTGCTGTCGACTTCGATCGTCGAATCCGGGCTCGACATCCCCCGCGCCAACACGCTGATCGTGCATCGCGCCGATATGTTCGGCCTCGCGCAGCTCTACCAACTGCGCGGCCGGGTCGGACGCGCCAAGACGCGCGCCTACGCCATCTTCACGACGCCCGCCAACAAGCCGGTGACGCCGCAGGCCCAGAAGCGTCTCGAGGTGCTGCAGTCGCTCGACACGCTCGGCGCCGGGTTCCAACTGGCGAGCCACGATCTCGATCAGCGCGGCGCGGGCAACCTGCTCGGCGAGGAACAGTCGGGGCACATCCGGGAAGTCGGCTACGAACTCTACCAGCAGATGGTGCAGGACGCGATCGAGCGCCTCAAGGCCGGCGTCGAGGAGCCCGCGCAGGAAATGTGGTCGCCGGCGATTTCCCTCGGCGCCCCGGTGACGATCCCGGAGGCCTATATCCCCGATCTGCCGACGCGCCTCACGCTCTATCGCAGGCTCTCGGCGCTCGAGGAGGATGCGGACATCGACGCGATGGGCGCCGAGATCGTCGACCGTTTCGGCCCGCCGCCCCCCGAGGTGGCGCTGCTGCTGAAACTGGTGACGATCAAGGCGCTGTGCCGGCGCGCGCATGTCGAGAAGCTCGACGCCGGCGCGAAGGGGCTGACGCTCGCCTTTCGCGACAATTCCTTCGCCAACCCGGCGGGCCTGGTCAAATGGGTGGCGAGCCAAGGTTCGCTCGCGCGCGTGCGCCCGGACATGCGCATCGTCGTGGTCGGGGATTTCGAGGAGTTGCCGCAGCGCCTCGAGGGCACGCTGGCGATCATGCGGGAAATCGCGAAGATCGCGGCGAAGAAGGGGTAGGGGATGGCGGCCGCGCACGCCGTCTCGCGCCGATTCGAGATTGCGCCGGCGCCGCGGATGAGCGGGGCCAAATTTCTCCAAGCCTTTCCAAGGCAAATCCAAGCTTTTCCAAGGAAATTCCAAACGTTTCCAAGCTTTTTCCAAGGAATTCCAAGGATTTTCCTTGGCGGTTTCCAGCGAAATCAAAGGCTTGGCGGCCGCGCCGGCGATTTTGCCTTGTCTTGCAGCCCGCGCGGCCGAAATCCCCTCAAGCTGAACCCGCGCTCGGCAAGCTCCGAGCGATCGTCCGCCGCGGCCGACGCGGAAGCCCTCGCCGACTTTCGATTTCAAGCTACCACCAATTCTGTTTTTCCGGAAGGAAATGTCGCGGGCATTACGGTTGCAGCGCACGTATCACGCTTCTCCTCGGCGACCGCCATGGAGAGTTCATGCGGCGATAGTTAAACGCTGGACTGCACCCCACCTGTGAGACACGCTAATTCGGTGACAAGGCGGCCCTGCGCGCTCCCGTCTCCCCGCTTGCGGCAAGAAGTGACTCGATTCCCCCGCTTGGCCTCAGCCGCGAACCGGTTAAACTCGCGCCGCAATCCGAACCGCGAGGCGTCATGGGAACCTTCGATCTTCGCCTTGTCGCGACGGGATTGGCGCTCGCGCTTGCCGCCGCCGCGCCCGGCAGCGCGGCCAACATGTCCAACCGCCCGCCGCCGCTCGACCTCAAGCCGGGCCAGGAGCTGACGATTCCGATTGCGATCGTCGACGGCCACGTGACGACCGGCGCCCCGCGCGCGGCAAAACTCGGGGCGAGTCCGCCGAAGGACGGCGAGATCACGGTCGGGCTCGAGCGCGAGCAGGGGACGCTCTACAACCAGATCACCGTGGTCGAGAAGACCGCGCAGCCGATCAATTTCCTCGTCACCGGGCTCAACGGCGGCACCAAGATCGACGAAACGGAGATCTGCGGCCGGCTCGACGCGCCGATCGCCGCCCACATCGGCTCCGTGCCGTGGCGGTTCCGGCTCAACGGCTTCGAGGTCGGCAAGGGCGCCGGGAGCTGCGAGTAGGGCGCGGCGCCATGGGAACTTTCGTCATTCGCGCCAGCGCCGCGGCGCTCCCGCTTCTGCTTGTCGCGCCGTGCTCGGCGGACAGCCTGCCGCAGAAGCCGACGCCGTTCGACCTCCAGCGCGGGGCCCGCGGCCTCCGGCGCGAACGAATCGAATCGCCGGGGCCGACGACACGGCTCGTTGCTCGGCGCGTCGCCAGAATTTGCGAACGCGAAGCCGCGGCAGTGGCAGAATGACGCACGTGAAACCGCATGCGACCGGAGTTTTTCAACGCCATCCAGGATTTCGGCATGTCGCTCTAAGCCATTGCAGCGCAGTCGCAATCCGATCATGCCGCGCGATCTCGGGGGAAGTCGGCCGCATGCTCGCGGCATGCGCCCGAGGCCGACCATGGTCGACTCCGCCGTGCATGGAGAACGACATCGTTAACGCGAGTTCAAGGGGTTGCCGTTACGCAGGCCCAGCGCCGCCGCTCGCCCTTCACGCCATGGCGGCGCTATGGGTGCATCATGATCATTGGCTGGAAGACTCTCGGCGTCCAGGCGCGCTTCATGGCGATCGCCGCTGTCGGCATACTGGCGCTTGCCGCCGCCACGATCGCTCTCATCAGCTGGTTCGAGTTCACGTCCCTGGAAAACAGGTTGCGCGGCCTGTCGGAGAACGAGTTGAGGTCGCTGAACGCGTTGGTGGAAACCGCGATGCAACAGCGGGTCGACGACCCGCAAAACGTCGCCATCAAGGTGTTCAACGGCTGGTTCGAGAGCCGGAACAAGGAGTATCCGGGAAAACTCTGGAGCGTCTGGAGCCCGAAGGTGACGGCCTACATGGCGCAGGCCTATCCGGACCGCGCCGCCAAGGCGCCGGTGGACGAAATCGACAAGGAGGCGCTGCGCACGGGTCGTCCGGTCGCCCGCTTCGTCGACGGGGCCTATCGCTACAGCCTGCCGATCATCCTCGGCCAGACCTTGGCGGCGCCCAAGGAAAATTGCGAAGGCTGCCACGGCGCCGGGACGGGCCTGCGGGACGGCGAAGTGATCTCCGTGTTTTCGAGCAGCCTTTCGACCGCCAAGGACATGGCCGCCCTGCGCGAGCTTCTGTTGCTGATGGCGGGCGGCGCGGCCCTCGGGTGCCTGCTGTCGATCTTGGCGATCCGGCTGGTTCTCGGACGCGTGGTCACGCGGCCGCTGACCGGCATGACGCAGGCGATGCGACGCTTGGCGGAAGGCGACGCGACGATCGAGGTTCCCGCCCAGGATCGAGCCGACGAGATCGGCCAAATGGCCAAGGCCGTGCTCGTGTTTCGCGATGCGGCGGTCGAGAACGCGCGTCTCGAACGCGAGGCGGCGGAGCACCGCGCGCAGGCCGAACGCGAGCGCGACGGCGCCGATCGGGCGCAACGCGAGGCGATCCGACAGGAGCGGGCGATCGTCGCCAATTCGATCGGCGTCGGCCTGGCCAAACTGGCGGCCAAGGATCTGACCTATCGGATGGCGACGGACATTCCCGAGGCCTATCGCGAGCTGCAGACGGACTTCAACGAAGCGATCGGCCAGCTCGAGGAAGCGATGCGCAGCGTGGCTGGAAGCACGAGCGCGATCCAGGCGGGAACGCGGGAGATATCGAGCGCGGCCGACGAGCTGTCGCTGCGCACCGAGCAGCAAGCCTCCAGTCTCGAAGAGACCGCGGCGGCGCTCGAGCAAATCACCACGACCGTGAGGAAGTCCGCCGAAGGGGCGGCCCACGCTCGCGAGGCGGTCGCGGCCGCCGACAAGGACGCCAAGAACAGTTCGCAAGTCGTTCGCGAGGCGGTCGGCGCGATGGACGCCATCGCAAAATCGGCGGGGCAGATCGGCCAGATCATCGGCGTGATCGACGAAATCGCGTTCCAGACCAATCTGCTCGCCTTGAACGCCGGAGTCGAAGCGGCGCGCGCCGGCGATGCGGGCCGAGGCTTTTCCGTCGTCGCCTCGGAAGTGCGCGCGCTGGCCCAGCGCTCGGCGGAAGCCGCCAAGGAAATCAAGGCGCTGATTTCCGCCTCGACGACGCAGGTCGACCACGGGGTGAAGCTCGTCGGCGAAACCGGCAAGTCGCTCGAGCGCATGATGGCCCAGGTGGTCGAAATCAACGCCGTCGTCGGCGAGATCGCCGCCGGAGCGAGGGAGCAGGCCATAGGGCTCGCCGAAGTCAACACCGCGATCAACCAGATGGATCAGATGACGCAGCGCAATGCCGCCATGGTCGAGGAATCGGCCGCGGCGACCCATACGCTTTCCCAGGAGACCGCGCAGCTGTGCGGCCTGATCGGCCAATTCCAGCTCGGCGAGGCGGGTGAAGACGAAGCGGTGCGCCGCGAATTGCGGGGGATCGCGCCGCACGTTGCGCGAGGGCCGATGCGCGCGGCTTGAGCCAATCGACGATTGCCCGGATTCGCTGGGGCCCGAATCGCGTTAGGAGTTTCTCCTCGTCGCCTCGAAGCCTTGTTTGATCGGTCGTTGCGTCCGCTCGCACGGAGCGTCTTTCCCATTGCAACCGTCGCCGGATTTGGCGAGGGTAGGAGCCTCGCCCGCGAGTGACGGCCGGCCTATCGCGTTGCGAATCGAACTCGGGTGCGAGGCCGACCAAAGGCGCCGCGGGATCGGGCGCCGAGGCGGAAGGGGAGGAAGTCACGATGGCAATCCGGAATTTCGACGCGGAGACGCTGACGGCGGAAGTGCTTCGGAGCGTCGAAGCCGCCGAGAATCCGCGCGCCAAAGAGGTTCTGACCAGCCTCATCCGCCATCTCCACGGCTTCGTCCGCGAAGTCCGGCCGACGCCGGCCGAGTGGATGGCGGGGATCAAGCTGTTGATCGAGACCGGCCGATGGTGCGACGACAAGCGCAACGAGTTCATCCTGATGTCGGACACGCTCGGGGTGTCGATGCTGGTCGACTTTCTCAACTACGGCAAAGCCGAGGGCTGCACGGAATCGACGGTGCTCGGCCCGTTCTTCGTCGAAGGCGCGCCGGAGCTGCCGTTGGGCGCCGACATCGCGAGGGCCGGCACGCCCGGAGAGCCGTGCGTGGTCACCGGCAGCGTTCGCGATCCCGAGGGCCGGCCGATCGCGGGCGCGGCGCTCGACGTCTGGGAAGGCGACGGCGACGGCTTCTACGACGTGCAGAAGCAAGACGGCATGAATCTGCGCGGTCGATTCCGCACCGGCCCGGACGGCGAGTTCTGGCTCAAATGCGTGCGGCCGACGAGCTATCCCGTGCCGACCGACGGGCCGGCCGGGCGGCTGCTCGAAGCCGCCGGGCGTCACCCGATGCGGCCCGGGCATCTTCACACCATGCTCTCCGCGCCGGGTTTCGATACGCTCGTCACCCATCTCTTCGTGCGCGGCGATCCCTATCTCGATTCGGACGCGGTTTTCGGTGTGAAGGAATCCCTGATCGTCGATTTCGACAGGACGCAATCCCCTGGGGAAGCCGCCCGCTTCGGCATGGAGGCGCCGTTCTATCGCGCGCACTACGATTTCGTGCTCAAGCCCGCGGCGGCCTCCGCCCAGCGAAGCAAGGCCGAAGCCCTCACCGATTGATCTCCTCCAGCGCCAGTCCCCGCGTGCTCGGGCAGAGCGCGATGGCGACGATGCCGACGGCCATCGCGCCGCCGATGAAGACGGCGACGAAGGGCACCCCGCCGGCCTCTAACAGCAGGGCGATCACCAGACCGGCGAAGGCGCCGACCAGCCGGCTCCAGGAATAGACGAAGCCGATCGCGCGGGCGCGGATGCGCGTCGGGTAGAGTTCCGCCTGGTAGCTGTGAAACGCATAGGACATGATGTTCGAAGCGAGCGTGAAGACGATGCCGAGCGCGATGAGCGGCGCGGCGTCGCTCGCCTGAGCGAACAGCGCCATCGCGACGCCCATCGTGGCGAGCGCGGCGACGATCTGCGTCTTGCGCTCGATGCGGTCGGCGAACAGCGCGCCGACCAGCGGTCCGAACGGGCTGGCGATGGCGATGATGAAGGAATATTCGAGGCTGGTCGTGATGTTCACGCCGCGATGCATCAACAGGGTCGGAACCCAGGCCGCGAAGCCGTAGAAGCCCACGACCTGCGCGGCGTTGAAGATCGACAGGTTGATGGTGCGGCCGCGATAGGGCGGCGCGAAGGCTTCGGCGAGCGACCCCGCGGCGACGAAATCTTCCGGCGTGGTCGGCTTCGGCTTGGGCAAAGCCGCGCGGCTCTCGGCGGCGACCTGGCTCTCGAGGTTGGCGACGATCCTCAGAGCCTCGTCGCCTCGGCCGTGCCGGGCGAGCCAGCGCGGGCTCTCCGGCAGGCCGAGTCGCACGAACCACACGATCAGCGCGCCGGCCGAGCCGATCAGGATGATCACGCGCCAATAGTCGAGGCCGAGGGGCGAGGTTCCCTTCAAGCCCCAGGCGAGCAGCGCGCAAATCGGCACGGAGAGAAACATGACGACTTGATTGAGGCAGAACGCGCGCCCGCGCGCCTCCGGGGGAACCAGCTCCGAAATATAGGCGTCGATCGTCACCAGCTCGACGCCGATGCCGATGCCGGCGATGAACCGCCAGACGACCAGATCGAAGCCATCGGTCTGAAACGCCATGATCGCGGTGGCGATCGAGTACCAAATCAGCGATCCCGTGAACACGCTGCGGCGTCCCAAGCGGTCGGCGACGTGGCCGAACGCCAGCGTTCCCACCCACAGCCCGGCGAAGGTCGCGAAGACGAAGACGCCGAAGCCGGCGACTCTCAAGGTCGCCAGCGAGGCGAATACGCCCAGCGAATCCGGCTTGAACAACCCGGAGGCGACCATGCCCGGCGCGACATAGCCGGTGAAGAACAGGTCGTAAAATTCGAAGAAGCCGCCGAGCGAGATGAGCAGCACCAGCCGCCAGACCGAGCGCGTCGGCGGCAGCCGGTCGAGACGCGCCGCGACGTCGGCGTATTGCAGGGCTTGGACGTTTTGCTGGGCTTGCATTCGATTCCCCCCGAAGACCCGCGCGCGCCATGGGCGGGACTTGTGCTTCTCGGTCTCTTATCGCGATTCGCGGCGGGTTGGGCGGACGGCGCCGAGGGGAGAGAAGGCGGCGCGACTCTCCCTCCCCAATCGCCGATTCACGCCGCCGGCGGAACCGCCGCTCTTTCGAGCGCGGGGTTGTGCCCGAGCGCGAGCACGAGGACAGCCCCGAGGATCGCGCTGCACGCCAGGAAGACCAGGCTCGCGGTGTCGCCGCCGGTGGACGTCTTGAGATATCCGAACGCTTGCGGCCCGAAATAGCCCCCGAGATTGCCGATCGAATTGACCGCGGCGATGCCGGCCGCCGCTCCGGCGCCGCTCAAGAAGGCGGTCGGCAGCGTCCAGAACACCGGCAGGATCGAGAAGAAGCCCCAAGCCGCGATGCACAGCACCACGATTTTTCCCGTCGGGTCGGCGATGCTGGCGGCGAGGCCGAGGCCGACGACCATGGCGAGGAACGGGATCACGCAGTGCCAGACGCGCTCGCCGGTCTTGTCGGAATGGCGGCTCCAGGCGATCATGCCGAGGGCCCCGACGACATAGGGCAGCGCGGTGATGAAGCCGGCCTGAATATTGGTGACGCCGAACGCCTTGACGATCTGCGGCAGGAAGAAGCTCAGGCCATATTGGGGGATGTTGAGCGCCATATAGACGCAACCGAGCAGAATCACGCGCGGATTCAAAATCGATTGAGGCCACGACATGCTGAGGAACGATTCGCGGTTGGCGCGCTCCGCGTCGAGACGCCCTTGCAGCCAAAGCCGTTCCTCCGGCTCCAGCCATTGGGCGTCGGCCGGCCGATCGGTGAGGTAGGAAAGCACGGCGAAAGTCATCAGCAACGCCGGGACGGCTTCGATCATGAACATCCACTGCCAGCCGTGCAGGCCCCAGACGCCTTCGAGCCCGAGGATGAGGCCGGAAATCGGCGCGCCGATCACGGTGGAGACGGGAATGGCGAACATGAAGAGGCCGACGATGCGGGCGCGGTAGGCGGAGGGAAACCAGAGCGTCAAGAAGAAGATGATGCCGGGGAAGAAGCCCGCTTCCGCCACGCCGAGCAACGTGCGCACGATATTGAAACTGAGTTCTCCCGTGACGAAGGCCTGCGCGCCGGAAACCAGTCCCCAGGTGAACATGATGCGCGCGATCCAGCGGCGGGCGCCGAAACCGTTGAGCAAGAGGTTGCTGGGAACCTCGAAGAAAAAATAGGCGATGAAGAATATGCCGGCCGCTCCGCCAAAGGCGGCGGCGGAGAAATTCAAGTCCTTGCTCATCGTCGCGCCGGCGAATCCGACATTGACGCGATCGACGTAAGCGATGAAATAGCAAAAGATCAGGAACGGCACGAGACGCCGTGTGACCTTGCTCATTGTCCGTTGTTCTACGACGCTCGTAGATTGAGTCGTCATGTTTCCTCCAATTTTATTTTATATTTGTCGTGAGACGGCTAGGCGCGGGTCTGAATTGGCGCTGTTCGAAAGGTCGGGAATTCCGTCGGTCTTGGCGATTGTGAATTTGAGCATCAAGGCAAGCGCGATGCAATGGCTCCCTCCGATTGTCCCGCCCGCCGCCTCTTGGCCTTCTCGCGCATCTCGGCGCATTCTCGTATATCCTGCCACGCGGCGACGCGCGTCGCATCGAGTTTTCGCCGGCGGCTTCGCTGGGGTCCGGCGAGGGGAGGGCCATTGCTGTGAGCCGAATCGTCTATGTCTTGAACGGCCCGAACCTCAATCTGCTCGGCAAGCGTGAGCCGGCGGTCTACGGCGATGAGACGCTCGCCGATATCGAGGCCTCTTGCCGGCGCGTCGGCGTCGAATTGAGGTTGGAGATCGAATTCCGCCAGAGCAATCGCGAATACGAGATCATCGACTGGATTCACGAGGCTCGAGAGCGGGCGGGCGGCATCGTCATCAATCCCGCCGCTTTCACCCATACCTCGGTCGCGATTCTCGACGCGCTCAACACGTTCGAGGGGCCGATCATCGAAGTGCATATCTCGAACATCCACAAGCGCGAGCCCTTCCGCCATCACTCCTATGTCTCCGGCGTCGCCTCGGGGGTGATCGCCGGTTTCGGCGCTCAGGGCTACGCGCTGGCGTTGCAGCGTCTGGCCGGGCTGTTCGACGAGAGGAAGGTTTGAGGAGGATCTTGCGCGGTCAATCCGGACGCGGCGGCGCGCGCTCCCGCGAATTGCGCGACGACGCTCTGCGCTGTTATCCCGCCGCTCGCCGGCCATACGGGGCGACCCCGCGCGGAGCGAAGGCTTCGTCGGCCTCGACCGGCCTCCCGATGAGATAGCCCTGCGCCAAATTGCAGCCTTCCATCCGCAGGCGCTTCAGCTGATCCTCTGTTTCGACGCCTTCGGCAGTGACCGACATGCGGAGTCTGGCGGCCAGATCGATGATCGCATGCACGATCGCGGCCGTGTCGCGACACTCCATCCCCTGCACGAACGAACGATCGATCTTGATCGTGTCGAAGGGGAAGCGCCGGAGATAGCTGAGCGACGAATAGCCTGCGCCAAAGTCGTCGAGCGCGACTTGCACGCCGATTTCGCGCAATTGTCGCAGACTGTCCAGCATCGCGTCGCTTTCGCCGAGCAGCGTGGTTTCGGTGATCTCCAGTTCGAGCCGGCGCGGCGCCAGTCCCGACGCTGCGAGCGCGCGGGTGACGCTCAGCGCGAACTGCGGGCTTTGCAGCTGCACCGCCGATACGTTTACGGCGATTCGCGCTGTGTCGGACCGTGCGGCCGCGGTGGCGCAGGCCTCCCGCATGACCCAGTCGCCGATTGGCGCGATGAGGCCGCTCTCTTCGGCGATCGCGATGAATTCGGCCGGCTGCACGAGGCCGCGCTTCTCGCTGCGCCACCGCAATAGAGCTTCGAACCCGACGATCCCGTCGCTGGCGAGATCGAGGATCGGTTGGTAGTGCAACGTGAATTCTTCGCGCGACAGCGCGCCGCGCAGATCGAGTTCGAGCGCGCGGCGCCGGCGCACCCGAGCGTCCATTTCGGCTTCGAAGAATCGATAGGCGTTGCGGCCTTCGCGCTTGGCTCGATAGAGCGCGAGATCCGCGACCCGCAACAGCTGTTCCGGGTTCAGGCCGTCGTTGGGCGCGATCGCGATGCCGACGCTGGCGCCGACCGAAATCTGGTTTCCGTCGACGTAATGCGGCTTGCCGATCGTCTCGATCACGCGCATCGCCAACGCTTCGGCGTCCGACGGCTGGCGAAGATCGGTCTGGAGAATAGCGAATTCATCGCCGCCGAATCGCGCGACCATGTCATGGGGGGCGCGAATGCATGCGCGCAAACGCTCCGCCACGCTTTTCAGGACAGCGTCGCCGATCGGATGGCCGAGCGTGTCGTTCACCGCCTTGAAGCGGTCGAGGTCGACGCAATGCACCGCGAAGGGCCTGCGATGGCGCCGGCAGTCGGCGAGGGCGCGCTCCAACTGCTCGCAGAAGATCGTGCGGTTGCAGAGATCGGTCAGCGCGTCGTGGTGCGCCATGTGGGTGACGCGCGCCTCGGCGCGCCGCCGTTCCGTCACGTCCTCCAAGGTCGCGACCCAGCCGCCCCCTTGCATCGATCGAAAGCAGACCGAGATTGTTCGACCATCGGAGAGTTCGCGGAGCACCGGGACGGTCTTTCCGGTGGCCATTGCGGCGCGGATCACTTCGATCTCGTGCTCGGTATCCATGCCGGGATAGCGACCGGTCTCGGCGAGGCGCCGGAAGATTTCGGTATTCGTCGCGCCTAAGGCGAAAGTTTCTGCTCCCACCCCGTAGATTTCGAGAACCCGTTCGTTGCGTACGATGAGCCTGGCGTCCGCATCGAACATCAGCAGGCCTTGCGACATGTTTTCGAGAGCCGCGTCGAAGCGCCGGTATTGTTCCTTTATCTCTTCCTCCGCATGTCTCTTCTCTGTGACGTCCTCGTAGATCGCCACCCAGCCGCCTTCGGCGGTCGGCCGATGCGAAATCTTGACTATGCGTCCATTTGAGAGCGTCTCCTCGTAGGTCGCCGGCTTTCCCTGGGAAATGATGCCCCTGCGAAGAGCGTAAAGTTCGTCTATGTCTTGTAAAGTATTCCCGACATGGCCTCCGTGCTGAAGGATATCGTGATAGGAAATACCCGGCTTCGCCACTTCCGGAGACAAGCAGAACATTCGAAGATATAGCTGATTGCAGATGATCAGCCGCTCGTCGGCGTCGAACATGGCGAGGCCATGCGACATATGCTCGGTTGCCGCGACCAGACGCCGGTTCTGCGCGCGCAGGTCGTTCTTGCTCGGGCGGCAAGTTTCCTGCCCCCGCGTGGCGCTCACCCTGATCTCTCCCCTGCGCGCGAGCCTTTGCGGCGATCCATGGCGGCCGTTCTCGTCCAAAACGAGCGATCGTTGAGGATCAGTATATTCTCGCCGAGTTAAGACTTAACAATATGTGATGTGCGAAAAGCGCATGCCGCCCCGCTTCGCCCGATGCCCGCGCATCGCCGAGACCGCCTTTATCGGCGAGGTCGCTCATTTCGCTGACTGGACTGTCTCGTTGGCTGGGGCGCCAGGATTCTCAGCTAACTCTGAGCCCGCTCTATCTCTTTGAAAACACGCCGGAATCGCTGCGCAATGTCGCGGATGTGTAGCACTCATGTGTAGCAGTCGCAAGATCGACGGCCGCCGATCCGACCCTCCACGTCGAACTCCATCAGGCGTTGCAGAACCGCTTCGGCGAGCTCCTTGAGGAAATCGCCGCTGCCGCGCTTCTGCATCTAATCAAGAAATGTCATTGTATCTTCGGTCATCGTGGGCTCTCCGTTACGAATCAAGGTTCAGCGACCCGATCCTATCGAAGACACGCGATGACCGCCCCGCGCACCGGTCCGGCGGGCTCCGCTATCTGCGGAGCTCCGCCCGCCGGACCTCAGTGAAAATCCCCACCACCGCCGTGGACGCTAACCCGAACTTGGCCGGAGACGGTCCGCTTTGGGTAATTGCAGCGCCGAAACGGACATTCCTCCCTGCATGTGCAAGGGCAGTGTGAATGCTGATTGAAACGGCGCCCCGACGGTCTTGGTTAAAAGCCGCTCCAAGTGTTGATGAATTCGTCATTTTTGGGGCCCCGATCGGCACCCAGCTGAGACAAGCGTTATGATGAGATGTCAAACGGTTGACGGGAACGCTGCGGCGGTCCCGCCTTCCGAGCCGAGTGACCGTCAGGCGGATGGTCCGGCTTGCCGCGAACTCGAAAAGGCCCCAGGTTGATCTGGGACCGGAGACCATCCGATTGATGCCGGTCATAGCAGATCAAATCAAGCCATGGGATATGGTCCAAATGGGCGGCATCATCGAATTGCACGTCGGAAGGGACCGGCAACACATCCGGCTCAACGGAACGCTGATCGGCGATCTCGCCGGTCCCGCTTTTGAGCCGGCGAGCGCGCGCCGTTTGAACGCGGAACATCGAGGCTCGTCGTCGCTCAGCAATCGCGGCCATTGATTGGAGGAGGAAAAGATGGCGCAAGAAACACAGTCGTTCATCGATACGATGAAGAAATTCGGCTCCGACCTCGGCCTTCCCAAGGTCGACGTCGACAAGGTCGTCGAAGCCCAACGCAAGAATCTCGAGGCTTTGGGCCAGTCGGCGCTGGTCGCCTCCGAGGGAGCGAAGGCTCTGGCGGCCAAACAGAAGGAGATGGTGGACGGGGCGTTTCGCCACGCTCTCGAAGTGGTGCGTGAATTCAAGCCGACCGGCAATCCACAGGAAGTCGTCGCCGAGCAGACCGAACTCGCGCGCAAGGCCTTCGACGCGGCGATCGCCAATGCGCGCGACGTCGCCGAACTCGTGAAGAAATCGAACGCCGATGCGTTCAAGATCATCGGCGACAGGATAACCGAAAGCGTCGCGGAAATCCGCGGCAAGTTCGAGAGCGGGAGCGACGCGAAGAAGACCCCCTGAAGCGCGCGCCGGGGACTCGGACATCGTCCGCGCCGCCGGCGCGAGCCCGGCGCCAGCCGGGAGGACAATCCGGGAATAAGGACCGACCGGTCCCGACAAGCGTTCCCTCGACGCCTTTTCGCGTGCTGACCGCGCGCGAAGCGAAGCGGCTTGGAGCCGAGGGGGTTCTCGTCGCCATGAAGATGCTCGCGCCCGTGAAGCGGGCGGGGGACGGCAACCTCGAAATCCGCATTAAGATGCTAATTATCATTGCTGAATCGTCGTCCAAGCGCCTCAAACCATTGAGCCCTCCGACGAATCTGCGGTTAAGTGCGATCGCTCAGGACTTGGCGACAATGGCCTCGGCCAGCGAAGGCGCGATGCGCAGCAGCAGAGGAAGCCAGCGCGCCGGTCCGGGATAGACCTCCTTGGCGCCTCTGGCGGCTGCTGAGAGCGCCTGCTCGGCGACCTGTCTGGCGTCCATCTTCGCGACCTTGCGATGGGCTACCGCGGGCGTGTCGACCACCGGCGGCGCGACTTCCGTCACTGTGATGTTCAGCGCGCTCAATTGTCGCCGGAGCGACTTGCTTAGACTATGGAGCGCCGCCTTGGACGCCGAGTAGATCGGCGCACGGGTCGCCGGCGCAAGCGCGTAGCCCGAGCTGACGACGATGATGGAGGCTCGTCCGGCGCGACGCAGTCCCGGCAGGAATCCGATGATCAGATGGATGGCGCCGTCGAGGTTGGAGCGAATTTCCGCCGTCAGGTCCAGATTTTGCAGGTTCTCGCTCAGAAAGTCGATCTCGCGCAATCCGCCGGCATTGCTGATCAGCAAGTCGATCTTGGGGTGAGCGGCGAGGACCTTGTTCGAGAATTCGCGCATGGCGGCCGCGTCAGAAACATCGACCGCATGGCATTCGACGCCCGGATGCTCGGCTTGCAGCTGTCGCAGCTTGGCTTCGTCGCGCCCGCACGTGACGACCGTGTATCCCCGCTGGCGCAGGGACGCCACGAACGCCTTGCCGATCCCTGACGATCCGCCGCTCACCACCGCGACGGGCGGCGAGTTTGTCTTCACTTCCTGGCGCATGGGCTTCCTGTCTCCTGTCGCAATCCGCCTCTCATCCGGACCTGATCCCGCGGGCGAGCATCCGCGGACGCCGCTGGGGTCATGATGTGATTTCAGCCGCAAACGCGTATTTCGCGAGCGCGTCTCTCAATTCCGCGCCGCCGCGCGAGACCTGCACGCAAGCCACGAGGCCGCGCGTCGGATCGTGCCTGAATCCAATCTTCGTTACATCGGCTTTCGTCGCGTCCGCCTCGGCGCGGACGAGATCCTCGATCTCCAGCCGCTGCAGATCGGGCTTGAAGATCTTGCCGACGTTCGTCGTCGGCAGCTTGTCGACGACACGTACAGCCTTCGGCCAAGCCGCGCGCTCGGGGATGTTCCGCTGAGCGAATTCGAGGAGTTCGCTCGGGCTCGCGTGACTGCCGCTCTTGAGCTCAACATAGGCGACCGGAACCTCGCCCGCGTGCGGATCCGGGCGACCGATCGCGGCCGCCAGAGCGACGGCGGGATGGTGGTGCAGGGGGTCTTCAATGAGCTTCGGATCAATATTGTGCCCGCCGCGAATGATCAGCTCCTTCTTGCGCCCGGTGAGCCAAAAGAAGCCGTCCGCGTCCTGCCGACCGAGATCGCCCGTATTCAGCCAGACGTCGCCGGCGCGTTCGATCCAGATCCCCCTGTTGTGAGCTGGGTCGAGGTAGCCGGCGAAGACATTCGGCCCACGGATCGCGATGACGCCAATTTCATCGGTTTCCGCGTCGCGCAGATACTTGTTGTCGCTGTCCAGGATCAGCGCACGCATGTCTTGGTACGGAAATCGAAGGCCGATCGACCCGATGCGGGGTGCGGCGTCGAGCGGGCTGGCGCTGGAGGCGCAAGCGCCCTCGGTCAGGCCATACCCTTCAAGGATGCGAACGCCCGTCTGGTGCTGAAACGACCGGAACAATTGCCCGGGCATGGGCGCTGCGCCGCAGAAGGCGACTTCCAGGCTGCTAATGTTCCGCCCGGCGATTGGCGTCTGCAACAGCGCCGAATAGACAGTCGGGACGCCGGAAAACATGTTGATCCGGAAATGCTCGACCAACCGCCAAAAGTTTGCGATCACGCCCTCGCCGCGATAGCCCTGCGGCGTGCCCATCACCACATGCGCGCCCTTGGCCCAGGGGGCGAGGCCGGTCACCAATTGGCCGTTCACGTGGAACAGCGGCAGGCCGCAAAAGATGGTCTTGCCGGGGCCGAAGCGGCCTTCGCTGAAACTTGTCATCGCCCACGCGTCGAACGCCTCGGAGAACTGGGTGCGCCTGGCGATTTTTGGCGAGCCGGTCGTGCCGCCGGTGCAGAAATAGGACGAGACGGCGTCGGGCTTCGGCGCCTCGAAACTCAAAGCGTCGCCGCGCTCCTTGCGCAGTTCGCGCCGAAAATCGAGCACGGGGACATTGAAAGCGGTTCGCCGGCGCGGCGCGAAGACGCGAAGCGCGAGCTTCTGCGATGCGGAAACGTAAGGCGCCATGTCGACTGCGAGCACCGCCCGCAACCTCGAGAGCCCAGCGGCGGCTGTCGTCGCCTTTCGCCAGAGGTCCGTGCCAGGGAGGGGAGCGAGGGTCACCAGCAGTTTCGGCTCAGCGGCCTTCAAGAGCGCGGCGATCTGCTCCGTCTCGAGAAGCGGGCTGATCGCGAAGGCTATCCCCGCGGCCTCCCCGCCCCAGATGGTCAGGTGAGTCTCTGGTAGATTCGGCAGGACGAAGGCGACGGCGTCGCCTCGCTCCACGCCCAGGCGTCGAAAGAGATTGCCCGTCTGGGTGATCCGCTCGAACAGCTCGCGATGAGTCCACACCGTCGCCTTTTTGAAACGGCGCGCCTCGGCAAAGAAGGAGAGCGCGGGCGAGTCGGGCGCGAGCGCTGCGCCGGCCTTCAACATCTCGTAAGGGGTGGCGGGAATGTTCCGTTGCGAAAGCGGGACGCGCTCGATATCCAGCACGTCGGCGAGACTGGCGACCGGCATCGCTCAATCCTCGCCGCGGTCAATCGATAAAACTCCGGACATGGCGCTTCTCCTGTTGTCTGCGTCGCCGCCGACTCAATTGGCCGATTCGGGAAGCGGCGGGAGATCGGTTGTGGCGAGCGCTCGGGCCTCCTGCGGCGCAACGCCGATCGAGCGCAGCATGAACTCCGCGGCGTCCGAGCCCGCCTCGCGCCAGGTCTTGTCGCCGTTGAGGACTAGAAACATCGCTGCGAGAGTCGCGGCGCCGACGCAAGCGATGACGGACTGTATTTGCTCGGCGCGAAAGCTGTAGCGGCCCTTCTGGAGACCGTCTTGAAGGTCGCGCACGGGGGGGCCCGACAACATGGCGTGCAGCGACGCCGTCGTTAAGCCGAAGCGAGCGATAAAGCGGCCCCACTGCGGCTCCTCATGGGCGCGGCGAACGAAAAATCGCATCCCGCAGGCGAGGCGATGCGCCGGATCCTCCATCGCCTCGAAGCTGGCGAGGATGCGGGCGTGCATCTCATTGCTGAGAGCGGTGGCTACGTCTTCGAAGAGCAAGTCCGGGTTCGAGACGTTGTTGTAGATCGTCCCGCGCGCGAGGCCGGCCGCCTGCGCAAGCTCGCTCACGTTCGCATGTGTCGTTCCTCGCTCCGCGAAGATGCGCATAGCGGTTTCGTAGATTCTTGCCTGAGCAGGCGCCGGCGACCTCATTTTGAACTCCTATTGACAGAATTGAACACATATGTGCATTAATAGTCAATACCGTCCGATCGCGTGACGGAGGCGCGGCGCCGTGCGTACACGACGGGGCATGGCGCGGAAAAGCGCCGCCGCAACAGGGAGGCCAGGAGTGGCGTTGGAGATGAATTTGAGCGCTTCGCAAACCGACGTCGCCGATCCGGCGTCGCCGATGGAGCTTCCATCGGAGGTCGACGTTCTGGTGGTGGGATTTGGCCCGGTCGGCGCGGTGATCGCCAACCTGCTGGGGCTTTACGGCGTCAGCGCCCTGATCGCGGACAAGGCCGCGGAGATCTTCATGGCGCCGCGCGCCATCGCGCTCGACAATGAAGCGCTGAGGGTGCTGCAACTGGCCGGACTGGAGGAAGGCGACTTCGGCAAGATCGCGATTCCTTACGTTCGCATGTTGTCGCCGTATCTGGGCGAGTTCGGCCGGATCAACACGCTCGGCGAAATCGACGGGCACCCCAAACTCGTGACGTTCTATCAGCCCGAGCTTGAAGAGGCGTTGCGCAGGCGAGCTTCGCGGTTCGGCGGGATTCAAACCGCGCTCGGCGTCGCATTGACGGGGGTTGTCGAGCGCGCCGACGGCGTGAGCGCCACTCTGGACGTCGGCGCCGGCCGGACTTGTTCCGTTCGGGCCCTCTACCTCGTCGGCGCCGACGGCGCCAACTCGCTCGTGCGACAGCTGATCGGGCAACAGTTCGACGGGCGGACCTATCCCGAGGACTGGCTGGTCGTCGACGCGCGCGGCGCATCGCGTCCCATCGATCACGTCGAATTCATCTGCGACCATCGCCGGCCGGTCCCGCACATGACGGCGCCGGGCGGGCGCGAGCGCTGGGAGTTCATGCTGCGGCCCGGCGAGACGCGCGCGCAGATGGAGAGCGACGCCACTGTCGCATGCCTGTTGGCCCCGTGGGGCCGCGCCTCCGAAATGGCGATCGAGCGCAAGGCCGTCTATCGCTTTCACGCCCGCACCGCGAAAGCGTTCGGCAAGGGGCGGATTTTTCTCGCCGGCGACGCCGCCCATATCACGCCGCCTTTCGTCGGTCAGGGGCTGGTGGCGGGCCTGCGAGACGCGGCGAATCTGTCGTGGAAGATCGCGTGGGTGCTTCACGGCCGCGCGTCTCCACGCATCCTGGACAGCTACGACGAGGAGCGTCGACCCCACGCGAAGGCGATGATCGATCTCGCGAGGCTGATGGGAAGACTGATTATGCCCCGCAGCGCCGTCGTCGCCCTTCTCACGCACGGCCTCCTGCGGCTGGCGCGGCTCGCGCCGCCGCTGCGCAGATATTTCGACGACCTGGGAATCAAACCCAAAAACATCTTCGGCAAAGGATTGTTCGCCGCGGGGCGTTCGCGCGCGAAGCTGGTGCGTGGAGGTCCCCTCCCTCAGGGTTGGGTGAGAGATTCGGCGGGCCAGATTCGCCTGAGCGACGATGCGTTGGGCTCGACGCTCACCCTGATCGGGTTCGGCCGGGATGCTGGAGCGATGCTCGACGCGGCCACATTGCGCGACTTTGCGTCCTGCGGAGGCAAGGTCGTTCAGATCGCCCATCGCGGGCAGGCTCTGCATCTTCGCCAAGAAGGCTGGTGGGAGGACCTCGAGGGTGTTTTCTTGCCCGGCGTCGCTCCCTTTGGCTGGGCCGCGGTGGTTCGCCCCGACCGCACCGTTCTGCACGACGGCCCCGTGACCGAAGCCGACCGGCTCGTGCGCGAAAGCCTGGCCTTGCTCGGAAAGCCCATTCGCGCCGAGGCGTCTTACGGCGCCGTGCCTGCATTTTCCGCTTGAGGGATTCTCGATCATGCACCTGACCACCTCGCAGCCAGCCCGCTGCCCGAATCCAACGACCAGAGCTTCTGCGCTGGCCTACGTGATATTCGATCGACCCGATCTGGCCAAAGCGGAGGAATATCTGATCGACTTCGGGCTGCGCCGCGTAGCGAACGACGGCGCAACGCTGTTCATGCGCGGCACGGCGCCCTCTCCCTATTGCTATGTCATCCGCAAAGGCCCCGCGCCCCGCTTTGTCGGCATCGGCCTGGAGGTCGACGCGATCGCCGACCTCGAAGCGCTGGCGAAGCTGCCGGGGGCGTCGTCGATCGAATCCATGACCTGGCCGGGAGGAGGCCGCTGCGTCCGCCTCACCGATCCCTCGGGTTTTCGCGTCGATGCGGCATTCGGACGATCGGCGGCGGCCGAATTGCCGCATCGTCCTCCCCTTGCGATGAACTCGGTCGATTCGAGGGGCCGCGTCAACGGAACGCAAAGGCCGCCGTTCACGCCTCCGGACGTGATCCGCCTGGGGCACGTTGCGCTGGAACTCGCCGACTATCAGGCGACCAGCGAATGGTACACACGACATTTCGGGTTCATTCCCAGCGACGTTCAGGTGCTTCCCGACGGCTCTCCGGCGGTGGCGTTCATGCGTCTCGATCGCGGCGACAAGCCGACCGACCACCATACCCTCGCGCTGGCGCAGACCTTTGCCCCTGCTCTCAATCATGCCTCCTTCGAGGTTATCGATCCGGATGCGATCGGTATGGGGCATCGTCTGCTGCGCGACAGGGGCTGGAAGCCCGCCTGGGGCATCGGCCGTCATTTTCTCGGCAGCCAGATCTTCGACTATTGGCAGGACCCCTGGGGGGATAAGCACGAGCACTATTGCGACGGCGATCTCTTTACGTCGGACCAACCCACCGGCGTCCATCCCGCGAGTCGCGCGGGGATGGCGCAGTGGGGCCAAGTGATGCCCAAGAGCTTCACACGGCCGAAGCTGGCCTTTTCAACGCTCGTCGCGCTGATTCACGGCCTCAGACGCAGCCCGGACGTCACGGTCCGCAAGCTGAGCGCCCTCCTGAAGATCTTCGGCTAGCGGGGCGTCTTCGCGACGCCGAAATCCTCCTCTTCCAAGCCGACCGGACCTGATCATGCCTCTTCACGTTCTTCGCTTCCAACATGACGGCCGCGCTCAATGGGGCGTCGTCCGCACAGGAATGATCACGCCCGTTCCCGGCGCCTTCGAGACGACCGGCGCCTTTCTCGAAGCGAACTCGATCGACGCGCTGTCCCGGCTGAGCGGGCCGACGCTGAGGGAGACCGAGGTCGAGCTCCTGTCGCCGGTCACGCAGAACCAGCAGTTCCTGTGTCAGGGCGCGAACTACCGCCAGCACATGATCGAGTCCGGCGTCGATCCGGACGCGAAAACATTCAACATGATCTTCACCAAGGCGCCGAGTTGCATCGCGCCCGCCAATGCCGACGTCGTTCGGCCGCGCCGGGTGCGCTTCCTCGATTACGAGATCGAGCTGGGCCTCGTGCTCAAGCGCGACATGACCTCAGGCCAGCGCGTGACGGACGCCAATCTCCATGAGTTCGTGGCAGGCGCGACGATCGTCAACGACTATTCCGCCCGCGATATCCAGATCCCGGAAATGCAGTTCTACAAGGGCAAGAGCTTTCGCACCTTCGGGCCGGTCGGACCGTATCTTTGTCTCCTGGCGCCGGACGACTTCAACAGGCTTGGCGAGCTGCAATTGACCCTGACCGTGAATGGTGAAGCGCGACAGAAGGATGCGATCAAGAACCTCGTGCACGGTCCGGCCGAGACGCTGACCGAGCTTTCAGCCGTGCACGATCTCAACATCGGCGACCTGCTTTCGACCGGCACCCCTGCCGGCTGCGCGCTCAGCGTTCCCTCGCCGGCGCGACAGCGCATCGCGGCGTTGCTGCCCGAGCGATTGAAATGGAAGATGTTCATGAACATGCAGGCCCGCCGAAGCCAATATTTGAAACCCGGCGACATCGTCGAATCGCGAATTGCGACTGGCGACGGGTCCATCGACCTCGGCGTACAGCGCAATCGAATCGTCGACGCAGCCGCCTAAAGGATATTCCGATCAGTCTGCATCGTTGAAGCAGGCGATGAACAGCGAGACGCGCACGGGCCGGCCTGCTCCTGGGCGCTGATCTCAAGAACGCTAGCGGCCCGCATGGACAGCGACGCCGTGGGCGCCGATCTTCACGGAGCCTTGCGCGTCTCATGCAATCGAGCAATGGAAAAGGCCGTCCCGACTCATCAGGAGGTTCGTATCGAAGCGTTGGCTTGATCCACCTCATGCTTGACGGAGAAGAAATCCGGGCGGACGCGGTTTCGTGCGATTCAGTTCTTAATTCGGTGAGAAATTACGGTTGGCGGCTGACGACAGGGGAGGCGCTACGCACATGGATGACGTTCTCGCCATCACGCAAAATGCAGCCAAATTCGCATATCGCGACCAAGGGCGCTGGGACGAGTTGCGCGATTTGTTCCATCCGAACGCTTCGATTGCCGTCACCTGGTATTCTGGACCGATTGAAGGCTTTATCGAGCGGTCTGCCCAAATGACGGCTGCCGGCAACGCGCTCACAAGGCATTGGATCGGCGCTTCAAGGGTTACAATCGAGGGGAATCGAGCCCTCAGCGACACCGACGTCGCGATCCATATCCGCACGAAACTAGGCCCCATCGAAGCCGACGTGACCAGCTATCTACGCTTCTTCGACCGGTTCGAACGGCGCGACGACGGCGTGTGGCGTATCGCAAGCCGGACAGGGATCTATGAAAAGGATCGGATTGATCCTGTCGGGCCTTCGCTTCTGTATCCCCTTTTATATAGCCTGGCCGGTTTCAATCGTTTTCCGCGCCCTTACCGTCACCTTGCCGCCGGCTTGGTGCGCAGCGGCCACGTTTTGGCGAAGCCGATCATCGAAGCCGGGACGAGAGAGGAAGCGGAGCTATGGCGGGACGCAAGAACGCGGCTTGCCGCAGGTAATTGAATGTCTAGGCTCCGTTCTTCGGCGGATGTCGCCTGCCGCCTGTTCGCCGAGCAAACAGATCGTGCGCGCGCAAACTGCCCCCGAGTCACGGGTGCAAGAGATCGTTGACGCAGCGCTCAGGCCGGCGCTCGACGAGTTCCGCGTGCGCCGCGTCGACATGGTCATGCGCCCGCGCCCGCGGGCCGGGCGCACGGCGAATTCGAATCCCGCACGTCGTCCCCAGTCCAACGCGAAGTCGGACGCGGTCAGGCGGTGATCCGGCCGGTCTTCATCGCACGCAGCGCGTGCGCGACGGCGGCGGCGACCGAGCCAGGGCCGGTCAGCGCGTAGACGAACTTGTCGGGACGAATTAGCGCGACGTGTCCGCGCTTCGCCCCTGTGTCGCGAAGCCAGGCAACCGCCTCGCCCGAGAGATCCTCCACCTCCGCAAGGCCCGCAGGCGCGCACGCCTCGACGCCCTTGCTCCCCTGCGGCCGGCCGCCGTAATCATAGAGCGCGACGAAACGCGTCCCCAGCGCCGCCAGCCCGGCGAGGTCCTGCGCGGCGAGGCCGGCCCGCGGATCGACGCCGTAGCCGAGCAGCGCGAACTCCTCGCCAAGAACCTCGTCGAGAAGCGCACGGCGACCGTCACAGGTGCGGACTTGCGGCTGCGGCACAGGCCGTCCTTCCGCGCTGTTGCGACGGGCCCGGGCGAGACCCAGATACGCGCCCTTGGGATAGGTCGGCGGCGGCTTGAACCGGGCCTCGCGGATGTAGTCGCCCACTTTGGGCATCTTCAACAAGGCGCTCACCACGACGTTGCGCAGCATGGCCTTGACGGGATTCGGCTGCGAGACGAACTCCTTCATCCGCACCGAGACGTCAATCATTTCCTTGGCGTGCGGCTTGCGCTCGCTTTCGTACGTGTCGATCAGCGCTTCGCCGGCGCTGCCGCGCAAAATCGAGTCGAGCTTCCAGGCGAGATTATGGGCGTCGCGCACGCCCGAACTCATGCCCTGTCCCATGAACTGCGGGGTCATGTGCGCCGCGTCGCCGGCGAGCAGCACGCGCCCGACCCGCCAGCGCTCGGCGATCAGCGCGTTGAAGGTGTAGACCAGCCGGCGCAACACCTCGACCTTGTCGACCTCGACGTGCCGTCCGAGAAAGGCGCGCACCGTCGCCGGATCTTCCATGTACTCGCGGGTCTGGCCCGGCATCAGCATGAACTCGAAGCGGTGATGCCCTTTGGGCTGGGGACACGACACCGTGGGTCTCTCGGGATCGCAGTAGAAATTGAAATAGGGGATGTGCCGGAAGCAGTCCGCGCCGTCCTTCGCCTTGATGTCGACGACCAGCCACGGCTCAGGAAAGCTCTTGCCAGTCATCTTGACGCCGAGGCTGCAGCGGACGAAGCTGCGGCCGCCGTCGCAGGCGACGAGCCAGCGCGCGCGCACGCGCCGCACGTCCTGCGACGTCCGCGCGCCGGCGCGCGCCTCTGCATATTTTACGCCTTCGCTCGCCGCATGCGCGACGACGACCTCGCCCTCCGCTTGGTCGAACCCGATGACGTCACGGCCGCGCAGCTTGGTGACATTGGGATAGCGCGACAACAGTTCTTCCATCTTGGTTTCGAGAAAGGGCTGATAGAAGAAATTGCTCATGGTCCAGCCGTTGGGGCGATCGAACCGCCTGAGCTGGCCGAGCACGGAGCCGTCCTTCAGCACCCATTGCACGGGGCAGTCGAGGATCATGTCGGCGTCGAGTTCGTGCGCGATGCCCGCGGCTTGGAAGATCCGCATGCATTCGTCGTCGGTATAGACCGCCCGCGCGTTGCCGTAGAACTGCGGCTCGCGTTCGAGCGCCAGCACCTTGAGGCCTCTGCGGCCGAGCAGATGCGCGAGCGTTAATCCCGTGGGCCCGAGCCCGATGATCGCGACGTCCCAAATGTCTTGCTGTGCTTCGTCGGTCCCGGAGTTCGCCATCGCTTGCCTGCCCATTTCCAAAAAAATCCGATCAGTCGAACCGGCACGCGACGCGGCCGAAGGCGCCGAAGTCGGCCTCGACGACGTCGCCCGCTTTCACGGGGGCGGTCGGTCCCAGCGCGCCCGAGAGAATGATCTCGCCGGCGCGCAGCGTCGCGCCGCGCGCCGCCATTTCGCGGGCCAGCCAGTAGGCCGCGCGTAGCGGATGGTCGAGGCAGGCGCCGCCCTCGCCGCGCGAGACGATCTCGCCATTGACGCGCAACGTCATGGCGACCTCGGCGAGCTGGACCGCGCCGAACGCGACCGGCTGGTCGCCGAGCACGTAGAGGCCCGCCGACGCGTTGTCGGCGATGGTGTCGGCGATGGTGATCTTCCAGTTTTCGATCGCGCTATCGACGACCTCGATCGCCGGCAGCGCATAACCGATCGCGGCGATGAACTCGCCGAAGGACGGCGGGCCGCCGGCGGCGAGATCGCGCGCGACGACGAAGGCGATCTCCGCCTCCACCTTGGGCTGCATCAGGCGCCCGGTCGGCAGCGTCGCGCGGTCGAGAAACTCCATGTCGTCGAACAGCACGCCGAAATCAGGCTGGTCGACGCCGAGCTGGCGCTGCACCGCGCGCGCGGTGAGACCGATCTTCTTGCCGGTGACGCGCGCGCCCGAGGCGAGCCGCGCCGCGGTGTTGATAGCGGCGATGGCGTAGGCCTCGTCCACCGTAGAAATCGGAAAGGACGATGAGATCGGCGGGCATTGCCGGCAACGCGCCCGCGCGTCGCGCAGCGTCCGCGCCGCGGCGTCAAGAGCTTCGCTAGATGACATTCTCTGCTTCCTCAGAACGGCGCGTATTCGTTGCGGAACAGCGACTTCACGCCGTTGGCCAACTGGGCGAGCTGGTCGCCCAGCGTGTGATCCAGCGGCTTGTGGCCCCAGAGGCTGACGCCCTGATAGACGACCTGCGGCCAGGCCTCCCCTTCCTCATCGCCGGCGGAGCTCCAGCCGAGCTCGAAATAGAAGCCTGACGGCGTCACCGCGTAGAAGGACACGTCGCGGTCGTTCGGATGCTGGCCGACCGCCATCGCGATCTTGAAGCCGAGCGCGCGACAGCGCCGGTAGGCCGCCGCGACGTCGTCTAGGGTCGCCGCCTGCATTTCGAGATGCTGGATCTTGGTCGCGAACGGATCCATCGCGACTCCCTTGGTCGCGGCGACCGCGATCGAGTGATGGCGCGGATTGAGCCGCAGGAACGTGAACTTGAGATTGACGCCGCCGATGCGGTCCTCGATGAAATCGGAGATCTTGGCGTCGAAGATCTCCTGCCAGAATTTGACCATGGCGTCGTATTTGAGTGTGGTGATCGCGACGTGACCGAGACCGCGGGCGCCGGTCACGAAGCCGCTGCCGATGACCTTCGCAGGCTCCGTCGCGAGTCGCGGCGCGGTGAACAGCTCCAAGGCCTGTTTCTTCGGGCCCATGAAGCGCCAGAAGCGTTCGACGCCGCGCAGCGCCGCCTCCTCGCCCGCGAACTCCTCGACCGGGACTTTCCGCGCGGCGAGCCGCCCGAGGATGGTCGACAGCGCATCATCGCCCTCGACCTGCCAGCCGAGCGCGAGGTCTTCGTGCGCACTGTTGCGCACGATGAGGCGGCGGGCGTGGGCGTCGGTGCGCAGCGCGACCACGTCTTGGGTGTCTTCCGCCACGGCCATGCCGATCCCGTCCGCGGCAAGCCGCTTCCAGTCAGCGAGGCGGGACGAGTCGACGAGGGCGTAGCCGAGCTGCACTCGGCCATAGACGGACGGGGTCGTTCCCGGACTGACGGTCGCGTTCATGGCGCCTCCTGTGAAGTCGTGAAGCGCATCGCACTAGGCCTGCGCCGCGGTGGATTGCGAAAGAAAGGCGATCGTCGCCGCGTTGAACTCGGCGGCGCGCTCCCACTGCACCCAGTGACCGGTGCGGCTGAAGAGATAGAGATCGCAATTGGGCATGCGCCGTTGCAGCGATCGGCCGCCGCTGGCGCGATTGACACGGTCCTCGACGCCCCAGAGCGCCAGTGTCGGCGTCGCCAGCGTCGCGAGGCGCGGGTCGCGGGTGAAATCGATGGCGCGAAAATTGGGCAGGCCCTTCGGTCGCACCAGCGGCGGATTTGCGACGATCTGCGGGTCGACGCTGGCGCTGAATCGCGCGTCGATCAGCGCGTCGGGGATCGAAGCGCCGTCGAACACCAGATCCTGGCGCATAAAGGTCGCAAGCTTGGCCCGCGTCGGTCCGGCGCCGCTGTAGTAGTCGAGAAGATGCTTCAGCCCCGCCGTCGGCAGGCTGCGCGTGGTGTCGACGCCGCCCGGCCCGAGCAGGACGAGGCGATCGATCCGCTGCGGCGCGTCGAGCGCCATCCGCAGCGCGCAGGCGCCGCCGAGCGAATTGCCGAGCGCGTGGGTCTTCGCCACGCCAAGCGCGTCGAGCAGGCCGAGCATCGCTCCCGCCAGGTCGCCGAACGGATCCTTGCGATCGAGGCCTTTGGTCGAGCGGCCATAGCCGGGGAGGTCCGGCACGATCAGGCGGAATCGCTCCGCCAGAACGGCAAGATTGCGTTCGAAATTGGCGACGCCGGTCGCGCCGGGGCCGCCGCCATGGAGCATCAGCAGCGGCGGACCGCTGCCGGCCTCGGCGACCCGGATGTCGCGCCCTCCCACCCGGATAGTGCGTCCGGGCGGCGGATTTGTCGACGAAGCCGTCTTCACGCGTTGTCCTCCCAACTTCGAAATGACATATCCGTCATTTTGAAGCAAGCTACTTTGGAACTGATACAATTGTCAACTTGATGCGAGCGGAGCCTTTGGCCGCGCGTCCAATGTGCTATTCAGGCGTGTCCCGGAGCCGAGATGCTGGATTTGCCTCCCTCGAAAGACCATCGGCCGCGCGTCGCCGCCGAACGGCGCGCGCGCATGCGCCGCAAGCTGGTGGAAAGCGCGCTGCTCGTCTTCGCGGAAAAGGGCGTCGACGCCGCGGTGATCGATGACGTGATCGCGGCGGCAGGGGTGTCTCACGGCACCTTCTACCGCTACTTTCGCACCAACGCGGAGCTGCTGGTCGCGGCCAACGAGGAACTCGGCAACGAGATCGTGCATCTCATCGAGACGCATGTGCATGCGATTCCCTCGCCCGCCGCCCGGCTTGTCACGGGCTTGCGTCTCTACCTCGACGTCGCGCGCCGCTTCCCGCTGTTCGCGCGGTTTGTTGCGCGGGCCGGAGGGCAGGCGCTGAGCCCCGACAATCTGATCTACAAATATCTGCCGATCCACATCGCCGAGGGCGTCAAGGCCGGCGAGTTCGCCGACGCGCCGGTTCTGGTCATGCTCGACCTCATTGTCGGTGCCGGCGTGGTCGCGGTCGCGCGCCTTTCCGCCGGTTTGGCGGACGAGGCCTATCTCCGCGCGGTGCTGTTGACGCTTATGCGCGGCCTCGGTCTTCCCTCCGATCGCGCCGAAAGTCTGATCGCCGAGCCGCTGGCGCCGCTCGATCTGAGCCCGGACTCGCTGTTCATGCGAAGCCACGCGCGCTTCCAGGAGCAGAAGCGCGGCAAACGCAGACGAGAAGGATAGCGCTCGGGCGCGGCGGATCGTCGGTGTGTTTCAGCCCCCGAATAGGCTTCCTCCCCAAAATCTGCGCAAACCACGGAAATCGCGGTGGAAGCTTCTTCGATGGTAAGGTCCCGATCGGCGCCGATCAGGACCCCGCCTATGCTCGCGATTTCAATATTACTTCGGAGCGCTCGATGGGGTTTTGTAGGGGGTCTCACTTCGGCGTCGAGACACAACGGGCTTTGCGGGAGACGCTGTGCCCGGAGTTCGACGCGGCGAGAAGCTCCATCGCCGCCTTACATCCGCCATATATATATAGATCTATAAATAAAGACACAGCTCGACATCGCGTTGCAGAGCGGCCCCATGAAACCCACCCCTTCCGGAATTGTCGACGAGACCGCCGACGCGAGCGCCCGCCAACGCGGGCGACCGATGAAAGCGCGCCCGAAGCTGCTCGAAGCCGCGATCCAGGAATTCGCCGAAAGCGGTTTCGATGGAGCGACTACGGCTGCCATCGCTCGTCGCGCGAAGGCGCCGCAGCCACTGGTCCATCACCATTTCGGATCCAAGGAGGAGCTGTTTCGGGAGGCGCTTGACGTCCTCTTCGAGGAGTTCAGGACCGAAGTGCTGGGCGCAGACGCCGCAGGGGACGACGTCGCCGCGATCCTGCGCCGGTTCATTTTCTTCACCTCGCGTCGCCCCGAACTCATGCGCATCTGGATGATCGAGAGCGCGCGCCGCGGGCCGCACGCGAAATACGTCATCGACAGACACATCGCTCCGCTGACCGAGTTGATGAAGCCACTGCTCCGTTCCGCCGTGGCTGACGGCAGGCTTCCGCCCATCGACGAGACCCTGCTGCTGTTCGCGGCGCAAGGCATCGGCAGCTACCCGTTTCTCGTCACCGAACAGGTGCGTCGCCTTTCGGGCCTCGACCCTCGAAGCGACGCTTTCGCCGGGCGCTATGCGGAGGCCGTGCTCGCGATGATCGGCCTGGGCGGGGCGCGGCGATGACGACGACCCCAATCGCCGTGTCGATCGACGCGGAATTCCAAGGGCCTTTCGATCCCGTTGGCGCAGGCCGGAAGAGAGCCAGAAAGGAGAAGCCATGAGAAACTACGATCGGATCAATGCTCTGCCACCGAAGGACATCGAAAAGAAGTCGGCTCACATCATCGGCGGCGGCATCGCCGGCCTCTCGGCGGCGATCTCGTTGGTGACCGACGCGCATATGCCCGCCGGCAATGTGACGATCTATGAGTCGCTGCCCGTCGTCGGCGGCTCGATGGACGGTGCAGGCGATGCCGAAACCGGTTTCACCTGCCGCGGCGAGCGCGAACTCGAAGCGTACATGGAGTGCCTCTGGTACGTCTGCGGCAAAGTGCCGTCGTTGCAGACTGCTGGAATGACGATTCTCGACGAGACCTACTTCGCTAACATTCGGGAGCCGATCCATTCGCGTTTCCGGCTGATGCACAAGCAGGGACAACGCTACGACACGACGGGTCCGCAGATGTCCGTCCACGACACGAAACGGATGGCGGAACTGCTGCTGACGCCGGAGGAGCAGCTCGAAAACCTGACGGTCGTCGACTGGTTCAGCCCCGAGTTCACGCGGTCGATCTTCTGGTACTGCTGGAGTTCGATGCTTGCTTTCCGCGACTATCACTCGCTGATCGAGGTCAAGCGGTATGTCGCGCGTTTTATGATGTACGCCAGCGGGCTGACGCATCTCACCGGCATCCTGCACACCGAGTACAACGAGTACGATTCGATCATCAAGCCGATGCACGTCTATCTGCAATCGCTCGGGGTCCGCTTCCAGACGGGGACGAGCGTCGTCGACATCGATGTCGTCGACAATGCGGGAGAAACGATCGTGATCGGTCTCGTGGTGCGCGATTCCAACGGGACACGGCCCATCCATCTGACCCGGGACGATCTCGTCTTCTTCACCAACGGTTCGCTCACGCAGAACGCGGCGATGGGCGGCACGCATACGGTCGCGAAGCTGGATCGAGGAACGACGGACCGGGGCTGTTTCACCGTCTGGGAGAAGCTCGCCGCCCTGGACCCGAAATTCGGCAATCCGGCGACGTTCCTGTCGGCAATCGACAAGACGAACTGGATATCGTTCTTCCCGACCATCAAGGGCGATCCCACCTTCTATGATTTCATGGAAGCCAAGACCGGGAACAAGATTGGGACGGGCGGCGCGATCACTGTGGTCGATTCGAGTTGGAAGATCGGCTTCGTTCTCTACAGCAAATATTTCCCGAACCAGCCCTCGGATGTGAACGTCTTCTGGGCCTACGGACAGTGCAGCGACGTTCCCGGCGACTTCATCAAGAAGCCGATGCGGGACTGCACGGGCGCAGAGATGTTCGCCGAGCTGCTGTATCATTGCGGGTTGGAAGACAAGATCGAACCCATCCTCGCGCACACGACAGTCTCAACGTCGATGATGCCCTACATTACCTCCCAGTTCATGCCGCGCAGAATCAGCGACCGACCGAAAGTGATCCCGGAGGGCTGCGTCAATCTTGCGTTCATCGGGCAGTTCGTCGAGCTGCCGCTCGATGTCGTGTTTACGGTGGAGACGTCCGTGCGGACCGCCCTGATGGCGGTATGGGGACTGACTGGCCTGCAAAAACCGATGATCCCTGTTCACGAGCCCGGCTACGATCTGCGCGTCGTGGTCGCGAACATGAAGGCGAGCCTCGGGATCGAAGACATCTCCCTGTCGAGCGTCCCGCAAATTTTCTTCTCGGGTCCATCGTTCAAGCTGCTTGCAAGCCACATCGGCAACATGCCGCCGCCGCCGACGTGAGTCGGGCTGCGGGAAGGATCGGGACGAACGCCGCTCGGGACGTTTCGCGAGCGTCGCGAAAGGCTTGCGATGCGGCAAGCCTCGTCTGCGACGACGCTTCGTCGACAATCCGGTTGCGCTGTAAGCCGAGATCGATCGACCCGTCGGCCGTGGCGATGCACGCTTCGACGACGTCGGCCGTCGGTCCCTCCGCTGCGCTCCGCGACTTCCGACATCATCGATCGTGTCCATTATCGCCTTAATGGACACGATCATCGCGCCACTCTTAGCACACGACCCCAGACACGGCGATCCAAACCAGGCGGCCCTCGGCGGAGGCTTACACCTCCCCGGGCCCCGGAACGAGAACCGAGAGGGTTTTCGATCGCAACACTTCCGGTCCGCCCGGCGCGGTGATGCGGACGGCCGTCTGACGCCCCGGGATTTCTATTTCCCGCGCCGCGGGTATGTGATCCGACCTAGTCGGCTTGTCGCGTTTCATCGTCGTTTTCCCGTCGCATCCCTTGCGGTCCTGGCAAAACTTCGGCGTCGGCGATGCGATATCGCACCCGGAGCTATCGCCGTCGCCGAAATCTGGTCGGTAGCGTCTTGAACCCTTGAAGGACGTTGTTCCACGCCAACTCGGGCGCTCCGACTTCGATCGTCTCGACGCGATCGACCAGGGCTTTCAGGAGAACCTCCATTTCGAGACGAGCGAGGTGCATGCCCACGCACGAATGCGGGCCGTGGCCCCAGCCCACATGATCGCGCGGATTTCGATTGACGTCGAACAGGTCTGGATCGGGATATCGGCGCTCGTCTCGATTTGCCGACGCGTACAATATCAGCACGCGCGAGCCGCTCGGTATCAACACCGTTTCCAAGCGATAGTCGGCGGATGCGTAGCGAGTGAATCCGCGAATGGGCGAGGCCAAGCGGACCGCCTCATTTACGACGCTAGGGATCAAGCCAGGATCTGAGCGGACCTTTTCATAGGCGCCCTGGGTGGTCGCCAACCGCCACAACATATGACCCGTTGCGAGAATGGTGGTGTCGAGAGCGGGGGCGACGTAGTCGATCACCATGGATTTTGCTTCCTGGAGCGAAAGCTCCTTCCTGTCCGCCGCCTCAAAAAGCCGCGAGGCCCAACCGCCGGGAACCACGGTGTCCGGGCCGAGCCCTAGAACGTAGCGGCGCAGCTCCATCACCTTGGGCGCCGAAATTAGGCCGCGCAGATTCATCACGCCGAGCACATTGAAGGTGGCGGCGGCCCAGCCTAACATCCGCGCGCGCCCGGCCTCGTTCAAGCCGACGAGTTCGGCGACGACGGTCACCGGAAGATGGGACGCCAACCCATTCATCGCGTCAAAAGTCTCTCCTGTCGCCAGTTCCGCGATTTTTCGCTCCGCCTCCTCTTCCAACCGCGCCCTCAAGGCCTTGAGAGGCGTCGGCATCACCGGCTGGATGAGGATGTTGCGGCGACGGTCATGGGTCTCGCCGTCGCTCGTCAGCGTGATAGGCGCCGCCCGGTCGTTCATGAATTGGTTGGCCGCGACGCCCTTGGCGCTCACGAGAACGTCGGTGGCCCGAAGCGCCGTCCGAACTTCGTCGAACCGCGATATCGCCCACATCCCGCGTTTCGGCATCCAGACGGCAGGACCGAGATCTCTTAAGCGCCGATATGCCGGGTAAGGGTCGCGCAACATCCTCGTTGAATAGAGATCGCCGTCGAAGACCGGCGCTCCAGAACCAATTCCCAAGAGGGCGCTCCTGTTTTCCATTCGGTTCTTCGTCTAGAGAGCCGTGTCCGCCAACTGCCGCGTCGGTCGCGCTACTTGCTGCCTGAAACGAGCGGACAACGACTTTCGGCGAGGGGCCGGAACGCTTGATCGGATGGAACCGTCGCCACCAACTTCACTAGGTCCCATGGTCCCTTCGATTCCTCGGGCGTTTTCACTTGCACAAGATACAGATCGTGCGTCATCCGCTGATCCGCGCGGATCACGCCGTTCGAGGCATAGGCGTCGGAAACGGGCGTCGACTTCATCCGAGCCATCACAGTGGCGCCGTCATCCGAATCTGCATCCTTTATCGCCTGGAGATAATGCCGAACCGCGGAGTACACCCCTGCCTGGATCTGCGACGGCATGGCGCGTCGCCGTGCGAAGAATGCATCCGACCATTTCCGCGCACCCGCCGACTCGTCCTCGAAGAAGCTGGTCAGCACGAGGTCGCCTTGAGCGACGGGCAGCCCTGCGGCGGCTATATCGACGTTCTGCATCGACATGGGGACAATTGTCATCCCCTGCGCCGCGAGTCCGAACTCGGTCGCCTGTTTCATGGCGGTCGCGTTCCCGGCTGCCGCATTCAGCGCTAGCACCTTTGCGCCGGACGCCTGAGCCTGAAGCAGGAAAGCGCTGAAATCAGTCGTGCCCAGCGGCATCCTTACTGCGCCGGCGACCTTGCCTCCGAGTTGCGCCAACCGGGCGCGGGCGGCGTCCTCGATGGCCTTGCCGTACGCGTAATCGGCCGTAATGAAAAACCAGGGCTCTTTCGTGCGCTGCCAAACCCCGGACACCACGGCGGTCGCCGTCGAGTAGGAATCGTGCGTCCATTGCACGCTGGTCAGCGCACAACTCTTTCCGGATATGTCCTCGGCGCCTGCTCCGGAATCGAGGAACACCCGTCCATTCGCGCGAACGAGAGCCTGTACAGCGAGCGCGGCGCCCGAAGTGCCGCCATCCGCGATGGCTTGCACATTGTCCCGGTCGAACCACTCGCGCGCAATCGCCGAGGCTATGTCGGGCTTGTTCTGGTGGTCGGCCTGCAAGATCCGTATCGGCTTACCGTTGATCGCGCCACCGAACTCCTCGGCGGCCATCTTGGCCGCTTCGACAGAGCCTGGCCCCATCGCCGTCGCGAACGGGCCGCTCATGTCGGTGAGGACGCCGATGCGGATCGCGTCGCTCTTGATCTCGGCATGCGCCGCGGACCCGTGGATCAACAACGCCATCGCGCCGATTGACGCCAGCCAACGCCGGCTTTGAGATACGCTGCGAGTCTTGACCCGAGTGAGCATGCTTTCCTCCGTTGCTGTTTATCGAACTTTAAGAATTCTTGAGCCGCGCTACTGGCGAGCGATCAGGGAACCGAGCCACTCGCAATTCTCCACGGGAAGCGGCGCGCGCACGCCTCGGGCGGCGGCGTCGAGGCGCATGTCGCGCAATCGCTTCCGCTGCTCCTCAGGCATGTAGAGCCGCTCGTGCCCCCAGAAGCTCGGACCGTCGAAGGTTTCGTGCGGGCGCCAAGTCGCGGGATCGATGACGCGGCCATTCCAGCCATATTCGACAAAGAATCCCGACGGAGTATGCGCGTAGAACGACGTCATGAAGTCGTTGGTGTGCCGGCCCAGCGTATACGCCACGCGGCCGCTTTCGAGCTGGGCGAGATCATAGCCCTGTCCAACGTCGTCGAGGCTCGTCAGTTCGACCATGAAATGATGGATGCCGAGTTTGCCGGAGCCCACCATGGCGAAGCTGTGGTGCCGGCCGTTTACATGAAAGAAATACAGCGGATAGGGCTTCAGTCCGTAGTCGGAAACGTGGAACCCGAGCGCGTCCCGGTAAAAGGGCATCAAGGCCTCGGCGTCGACGACATTGAGGACCGCATGGCCCATGCCCAACGGGCCTGTCCGGAAGCCTGAAATCGGTCGCCCGGGAACAAAGAGGGCGTCGGCAACCTCGGCGCCATGGAAGACTTCTATCCGGTTGCCGCCGGGATCGTCGAAGGCGATGAGGTCGGCGACGCGGCGCGCGTCCGCCAGAGCGTGCGTCGCCCGCCGCACGTCTACGCCGTGCGCCTCCAAGCGTCCCGCAAGCGCATCCAGAGTCGATGCATTCTCGGTCTCCCATCCCATGAAGGCCAAGCGATCCCCGGCCTCGCCCGTGACGATGAAGCGCTGCTTGCGATCGTCCATCCGGAATACGCCGGTATCGCGGGAGCCCTCGACCTTCTGCATGCCCAACAGGCCTGAGGCTAGGCTCGACCAATCGTCCAATTTCGACGAGTGAACGCCGATGTAACCGAGTGCCGTGATGCTCATGGTCGTTCCTCGAAAGCGTCAAGTCGACGCTTGGCTCTCAAATCGCGAGCGGGGATCAGATGGCCCCCGCCAGCGCCTCCATATCTTGGTTCACTCGCGCGGCTCCCAGGACGTAACGATCGGGTCGCACCACCACGCCTCTCACCTGATGGGTTTCCAGCCATTGCTGGAGCATCGGAGATTCGGCCTGAACGATCTCGATGTCCTTTTCACGCAGTCGGTCCCGCAAGGCGTTGGGAAGTTCGCTGGCGAAACCGCGATCGAGTATGGCCGCGAAGCGGTATCCGACGATATCGTCGAGTCGCGATCCATCGGGAAACGTCGGCTGCGGCGCAACGCTGCCGACGAGGTCATGCAACCCCGCAGAAAGCCCGGGGCCGAGCGACGGTTTTATCGTTCGCATGAGCGCGGGTTCGGGTCGGGAAAGACCGCCTGGCACGGCGGCTTCGGCAGCCTTGGTGTTGATTAGGCCGCCGAGCCGAACCGCCAGTTCGATATATTCGCGCACATGTGGCGAGCGCTCGCTTTGGTACGTGTCGAGCAGTTCGGGCGACGCGCGCCCCTTAACGACTTGCGCGAGCTTCCAGGCGAGATTGGCGACATCCCGTACCCCAGCGCACATGCCCTGTCCCAGAAACGGCGGCGTCTGGTGAGCCGCGTCGCCGGCGATCAGCAGCCGGCGGGACCTCCATTGCTCGGCGATCACGGAATGAAAGGTGTAGCAGGCCGTTCGCTCAAGGTAGGCGTCGTCGCGGGATATCCACTTTTCGAGCAACCTCCAGACGTTGTCAGGCTCCGTCGCGGTCGCGGTCTCTTCATCGGGTCGAAGCGCAATCTCCCAACGCCTGCGGGCGCCGACGCCGCGAACATAGGTCGCGGGACGCGTCGGGTCGCAGAACTGAACACTGTAGTCTCCCAGGGACGGGACTTCGCGTTTGAGCAGAGCGTCCACAACCAGCCATCGCTCGTGGAAGCCGAGGTCTTCCATCGGCGAGCCGATCAACCGGCGCGTGAGCGAGCGAGCGCCGTCGCATCCGACGACATATTGCGCACGCGCGCGCTGCAGAGTTCCGTTAGAGAGATTTTCAAACTGAATGTCGGCGCTGTCGGCATCCTGCGCGATGGCGAAGGCATCGGCTCTCAAGCGCACCTCGATGTTCTTCTTCTCGCTCGCCGCCTGCCGTAAGACGCGTTCAAGTCCGGGTTGGTGGAAGCGATAGCTTGCGTTCCAGCCAAGCGGCCCAATGTCCAATGGCCGCGACCAATTAAGGATGAGTCGGTTTTGCGCATCGACGAAGCGCATTCCGGGGGATACATGGGTCTCGGGCAGAATGCGCTCGGTCAGGCGGAGCGTCTGAAACACCCGCATGACCTCGTCGTCGAAGTGCAGCGCGCGCGGCAGCTGATAGACATCAGGTTCCCGCTCCAGAACCAAAACGGTGAGGCCGCAATCTCCGAGCAGATTGGCGAGAATGGCGCCGGCAGGGCCGTAGCCGATGATGCACACATCGGCGTCGATGATTCCATCCTGGGCCATTGTCGTCCTCCCGTGTCTTTCTGGCGCGCCGCGAATGAGGCGCGTGCTCGTTTTGTTATCGACGGCCGGACTTGGATCGGACCGGCCGCCGATCCGCGCGCGCTCTGGGCGAGGCCGTCAACGCGCCTCGTCGACGATCGGATTGACGAGCAAGCCGACCTTCGAAATCTCCACCTCGACCGTGTCGCCCGCTTGCATCCAGAGCGGCGGCTTGCGCTTGGCGCCGACGCCCCCCGGCGTCCCACTGACGATGACGTCGCCGGGCAGAAGCGGCAGGATGGTCGAGATATAAGCGATGAGCGTCGTGATCGGCGTGATCAACAAGTCCGTCGTCGTATGCTGGACGACTTGACCGTTGAGGCGAGTTTCAAGCGTCAATTTCGTGGGGTCGCCGACCTCGTCGCCGGTCACGAGAAAGGGACCAAAGGCGCCAGTGCCCGCGAACGTCTTGCCCGCTAGAAACTGCGTCGTGTGGCGCTGCCAATCGCGAATGCTTCCATCATTATAACAAGAATAACCCGCGACATGGGACAGGGCGTCCTCTTCCGAAATATGCCGGCCGCCCTTTCCAATGATGATCGCGAGTTCGCCCTCGTAGTCGAATTCGTGCGACACGAAGGGGCGGACCATCGGTTCGCCATGCGCAACCTGACTACCGGCGAAGCGGGCGAACAACGACGGGTTCTCGGTCACGGTTCGGCCGGTCTCCGCGACGTGGTCGCGATAGTTCATGCCTATGCAGATGATCTTGTGCGGGTCGGGAATGACCGGGGACAGCGTCACCTCGGCGAGCCGGTGGTCAGGCGTCTTGTCCGCGGTCGCGGACGATGCGATGGCGGTCGCGTCGGCGCCGAGGAGGCTGCGCAAAGTCGGGTATCCCTGGCTTTGCAGGCGGCGGCCGAGATCGAAAACTCGGTCGCCGAGGACGACGCCATAACTCGGGCGGCCATCAGCCTTGAACGAAGCGAAACGCATTGGCTCTCCTTGAAGGTCCTACCGCGGCGCCGAGCGCTTCGGTGGGCTTTACGTCGGCTCGACGCTCGCGGTCCGACGAACTTGTTTATTCTGTCGGCTGCGACATAACGTCGCGGCGCGCGCGTCTCCAAGGACGTCGGCGATTGTGTCCGCCAGACGGACGCGGCGGCGCGGGACGCCGGTCTGCGCCGACTTGCACAGCATAGATCTGGGCTATGCGCGTGGCGTCTGTAGACCGGAGGTTTCCCGGCAAACCGTCCGTGGAGTAGCGTGGCGCGGATTGGCGCGATCGCGTCGCGCCCCAACGCGACGATTGACGGATTGGGCAGGGAATGGCCGGCGGAGAGGAAAAACGGCGTCCAGAAGGCGTGCGCTCGATCCAGCGCGGGCTTGACGTTCTGCGGATCGTTAATTCGTCCGGCGGCGTTCGGGCCGGCGAACTGGCGCAACGCCTGGGTTTACCAAGGCCTACTGTTTACCGCCTCTTGCAGACCCTGGAAGAGCTTGGATATGTATTCCGAGGCGCCTCCAATGACCTTTTCCGCGTCACCCGGCGGGCCGCGAGCTTGGGAGACGGCTATGACGCCTCGGTTCTCGCGGCCCGGCATGCCGGACCCGCCCTGGTCGATCTGAGCCGCCGCTTCGTCTGGCCCTTCGATCTCTCGGTCTACGAAAACGCCGCGATGGTGATCGAGGAGACAACCCACGCCCGCAGCCCGCTCTCGATCGATCGCGGCATGATTGGTCGACGCCTTCCGATCCTTCGGACGTCAGGCGGACGTTGCTACCTCGCGCACTGCTCGGCCGAGGAACGCCAGGTTATTCTGAGGCATTTGGCCCGCCTGGACGAACCTGAAGACCGCTCGTTCATCGAGGAACGCGCCTTGAAGCTGATGATCGCCGAAACCGTCGAACGCGGCTACGGTGTCCGAGACGGCGGAGAATTCAATCCCAAGACCTCCAGCATCGCCGTTCCGATCCTGAGAGACGGTCTCGTTCTGGGATGCCTCACCGTCATATGGATTCGCACCGCGATGAGCTTGTCCGAGGCGGTGACCCAGTTCCTTGAACCGATGCGCCATGCGGCGACGGCAATTGTTCAGAACATTGATCAACAAAGCCAGAGATGACGAGAGGACGACTGACGAGTTCCGGCGTCTTCTTTGGCGCCAGATATTCGGGCCTCTCAAGCCCCGAGTTTTCGACGGCAATGTCTCTCAGGAATGGCTTTGTTGGATGGTCGCGGAACGATCGGACGGGTCCGGCTTACCGGGCCAAACGTCCGCAGTTGGTGCCGTTCCGATCTTCGCGCCCGCGAATTAGGTTCGGCGGACGACGCCCTGGTGTTCATCCTTCGATACAAGGCTTTCGATCAGACGTCGGCGCGCAAGCGAACCCATTGCATCATTCGTCTCCAACGACGAGAACGATCTTACCAATGTGCTTGTTGCTCTCCATCCGCGCGTGCGCTTTGTCGGCACGCGCCAGAGGAAAGGCGGAATCGATCAGCGGCTTCACGTGCTGCGCCAAGAGCGGCAACGCATGCGTTCGTAACGTTTCGGCAATCCCGATTTTTCTCGCCAACGGGTAGGCCCGCAGCATCGCGCCTGAGAGTTTGATGCGCTTTTTCATCAGCGACCTGATCGGCAATGGCGGCATGGCGGCGCCCTCGGGCGACAGGAATGAGATCCGACCGTCTGGCGCCAATATGTCGATGTCCTGGGCGAGATGCGCGCCTCCCGACATGTCCAGGATTGCCTGCACCCCCTCTTTGCCGGCGAATGACCGAACCTGTTCGGCGAGGCGGTCGTCGTTATAGTCGAATGCTGCTTGCGCCCCCAGACGAAGCGCGGCATTCCGCTTGGCCTCGGAGCCGGCAGTGACGAGAACCTCATGCCCGAGCGCTCGCAGCAGCTGTATTGCGATCGTTCCGACACCGCTGGCGCCGCCGTGGATCAGGACACGCTCCCCCGCACGGAGTTGCATGACGTCGAAGAAATTCAGCCAAATGGTGAATAGAGCCTCCGGCAGGGATGCGGCGCTCGCCAGATCCAATCCGCTCGGACACTCGAACGTGAGCCCGGCATGGGCCGCAACGTACTGGCCATATCCCCCGCCATCGGTAAGAGCCATGACGGTTCGGTCGAGTAGCCCCGAGTCCGCGTTGGCCCCGCACTGGATAACCCGACCGGCTACCTCAAGCCCGGGCACGTCGCTATGATCGGGCGCGGGTCCGCGCCGGCGTTGATTGCAGTCGTGCCTGTTCACGCCCGCAGCCTGGACTTGGATGAGAACCTCGTCAGGGCCAGGCGACGGTATTGGATAATCACTCACGAGCCGCAGCACTTCGGGACCGCCCGCGGCCGTGATTACGACGGCTTGTTGGACATTTGGCGCGTTGGAGTTCATGAATGTTTTCCAGTGTTTTGTCGAAAAACGCGCGACGCTTCCAAGAGCAGCGTGTCACTCCACGACTATGACTTTGTGAGGAGGCGCTCAAAGAGCGAGGCCGAGTGTCGCCAAACAATCTCGTCGGCGCCCTTGCCGATAGACCAGGTGGCGGGACGGCAACGATCGAGAAGGGAGCATTGGCGATTTCCTCCGTCCGTTATTCTCCGCGCCGGCCCGGCGACGCTGTCCGATGATGTACGTCGGGTCCAGGGCAAGCAGCGAGGGACACGGTCAGGGTGTCCGCAAGACGGACACGGTCGGAGACGATGCCGCTTCGGAGCCGCGACGCCGTCGTTCGTCTCGGGTCTGCGCCGTGACTAGGAAAACGCCGAATCGGCCGGACTCGAACGCTTGCGCAAGGTGGGGCTGTCGGATTAGTGAACAGGGCCGCTGCGCGGGCAAGCTGATTTCGATCCGCACCGCATCGACGAGGCATAGGCGAACGGCTGGAATCCCCCCAATTACGACGTTGCATAGCGGCGGAGCGAACTGGTGCTCCCGACCCACAGCTATCATTCGCACCTGCGGCGAAAAGGGGCGAGATGCGGCCGAAAGCAGAATGGCGAATCTAGGCGATCAAATTGTCTGAGCGGACATTCGTTCGTTTCCCGCATCGACGTGATCGATGATGCTTGAGACAGCGGGTTCGTTACGTCCTCGATGTCTGCCTAGCGCCAATGTTGGACTTTGACGTTCGGAAAGGTCGATCAGTTAAGGGGTGGCGCCGATCAATGATTGGGCGGCGGTAGACACGCGCGGCCCATCGCGCTCCCTATGTCATGAACGGATCGTTTCCTCTCCGATGGCCGAGTGCATCGGCGCGCGGCTGAGTTCATTGCAGCCCTCCACCGCCTTCTCCAACAGCCGCATGAACTCCTTCGCTTCACTTGCGCTGAGTCCGCTCAACATGATGCGCTGCGCGCGCTCAACCGCCGGCTCGATCCGCTCGACCAGATCGGCCCCCTGGGCGGTGATTTCGAGCGCTCGTGCGCGCCGATCCGACGGATGCGTCCGCCGGCTCAACAGGCCTCGCTGCGCGAGACGGTCGACGACGCCGCCGATCGTCGTGCGGTCGAAAGCGATGAGCCCGGCGAGCGTCACTTGATCAAGCGCAGGATGGGACTGCAGCGCCGTTAGGACCGAATATTGGACGGGCGTGAGGTCCGAGCCCGCCGCGCCGACCTCGGCGTGAAAGACGGCGACGGCGATTTGCTGGAAGCGCCGGGCCAAGAAGCCGGGTTTCTGACTCATCCTGTTTCCTCGCTTTGCAGCATCGTCATATTGACAGTACACTGATCATCAGCATACTGTCTATATCCAGGCTGCCCGGAAGGCGCGGCGGACCGACGACGCCCTAGGGGAGGAGAGGACACCGTGCAGTTCTATCTCGACAGGTTCCGGACGGGCGATCCCGAAGTTCTTGAACCCAATCCCAATCCCGACATGCGGGCCGATGCCGACGCTCTGCCCGAAGAGGTCGACGTGCTCGTCGTCGGCTGCGGTCCGGCGGGCCTGACGCTCGCCGCGCAGCTCGCCCGCTTCCCGGAGATCAAGACGCGCATCGTCGAGCAGAAGGCGGGGCCGCTGCTGATCGGGCAGGCCGATGGCATCGCCTGCCGGTCGATGGAAATGTTCCAGGCGTTCAATATGCGCGAGCGCGTCGAGCGCGAGGCCTATTGGGTCAACGAGACCGCGTTCTGGAAGCCGAACGCCGAGCGGCCAGGCGAGATCGTGCGCTCAGGCCTCATCCAGGACGTCGAGGACGGGTTGGCGCCTTATCCGCATGTGATCATCAATCAGGCGCGCGTACATCAGTTCTTCCTCGACATCATGGCGCAATCGCCCAACCGGCTCCTCCCCAATTACAATCGCCGTTTTGTCGGGCTGGACATAGGCGCGGACGCGGCGATGGCGCGGATCGAGCGCCTCGACGACGCACACAAGGGGGAGATCGAAATCGTCAGGGCGCGCTACGTCGTCGGCGCCGACGGCGCACGCAGTTCGGTGCGCGACGCGCTCGGCTTCAAGCTCGTCGGCGATTACGCCAATCAGGCCTGGGGCGTGATGGACGCGCTCGCGGTCACCAATTTCCCCGACATCCGCAAGAAGTGCGTCATCCAGTCCGAGCGCGAGGGCAACGTCCTCGTCATTCCGCGCGAGGGCGGCTACATGCTGCGAATCTACGTGGAGATGGATCGACTCGCGGAGAACGAGCGCGTCACCAGCCGCGCGATCACACTCGACGACATCGTTCGCGCTGCGCAGCGCATTTTGCGCCCCTATTCTTTCGAGGCCAAGTCGGTCTCGTGGTGGTCGGTCTATGAGGTCGGCCAGCGCATCACCGACCATTTCGATAACGCTTCGCCTGCGCGCGGCGCGCGCGATCCGCGCGTCTTCATCATGGGCGACGCCTGCCATACCCACAGCGCCAAGGCGGGACAGGGCCTCAACGTCTCGGTTCAGGACGCGTTCAACCTGGGCTGGAAGCTGGCCGCCGTGCTGCGCGGGCGCGCGCCCGCCTCGCTGCTCGCGACCTATTCGGCCGAGCGGCGCGCGATCGCGCAGAACCTCATCGACTTCGATCGCGAATGGGCGGCGATGATGGCGGCGCCGTTGAAATCGCCGCAGACGCCGCACGGCGTCGATCCGGCCGATTTGCAGACCTATTTCGCCCAGCACGGGCGCTATACGGCGGGCGTCGTGACCCGCTATCAGCGTTCCGTGCTGACGGGCGGGGGGGAGCATCAGGCGCTCGCCACGGGGTTCGAGGTCGGGACCCGCTTCCACTCTGCGCCCGTCGTGCGGCTCGCCGACGCCAAGGCGATCGAACTGATCGAGACGTTGGAAGCCGATGGCCGCTTCCGGCTGATCGCCTTCTCCGACCGCGACGAACCGGCGGCGCCGGGCTCGAAAACCAGCGCGCTCTGCGAGTTCCTGATGCAATCGCCAGATTCGCCTGTGCGTCGGCACACCCCGGCCGGCGCGGACGTGGACTCGGTGATCGACCTGCGCGTGGTATTCCAGCAGAGCCACCGTGAGCTGAAGCTGGAAACCATGCCCGATCTGCTGTGGCCGGCGAAGGGCCCGCTCGGCCTTCGGGATTACGAGAAGATGTTCTGCCCGCACCTCAAATCGGGCGTCGACATTTTCGATCTGCGAGAGGTCGATCGCGACAAAGGCGCGATCGTTATCGTTCGGCCGGACCAGTACATCGCGAAAGTCTTGCCGCTCGACGACTATGAGGGGCTGGCGGCCTATTTCGCGGGGTTCATGAACAACGCCAGATGAATTCGGCGGCCAGGGCCCCCGCCAGGGGAAAAGTCTTGAGCTCCGAACCCTCGCCTATGTCGCCTCGGCGCCAATTGCGATTGTTCAATGCGGTAAAATGCGGTTAGCGTGTGAATCGGCCTAGGGTCCCAACGCCGATCGGCGCGTTAAGCCTGTGATGAAATTGGGTTGAATGGGGTCACCATGTGGAGCCGCTTCACAGACGGCGTTCTTCACGCGCTAAGTGTTCACTCCCCTTCCATCCCGACGGTCCGAACGATCGCGGCCTCGCGGTGATGCAGATCAGCGCCGGCTCCGCAGGCCTCGGATCGCCGCCACGACGCCGAGCCAGAACGCGGCCGCGAGATAGCCGCCCAGCACGTCGCTCGGATAGTGAACGCCGAGGTAGATGCGCGAGAGGCCGATGGCGGCGATGAGGGCCGCCGCTGCGGTCCCAATCGCGGCGCGGGCGAGGCCGCTGCGCCGGCGTTGCGCCAGCCCGCTCGCCAGCGTGCAGTAAAAGCACAACGAAAACAGGGCGTGGCCGCTCGGAAAGCTGTAGGTCTCCGGTTCCGTGCCGAAGAACGGCTCCGGCCGGACGCGATGGATCGCGTATTTCATCGCGTTCTCCAGCAGGAAGGCGCCCGCCATCGTCCCCGCCAGCGCGATCGCCGATCGCCGCCGCCCGGCGACGAGCAAGCCCGCGATCGCGACGAGGGCGGCGGCCGCGAGAAACCCGACCGAGCCCAGAACGGCGATTCCCTGCATGAGCGCCGTCAGGTTCGGCGAGGCCCATCGGTGGACGGCGAGGCGAACGGCGGCGTCGAATCGCTGCACGCCCTCGGACGACAAGGCTGCCGCCAGCCCGGCCCAAAGCGCCAGCGCGATCAGCGCCCCCGCGGCGTCGAGGCGCGATCTCGTTCGCCGCGCGATCACGACGCGCCCGCGAGGCTGTCGTGCGAAAGTCGCGCCCAGCCATCCGGCGCGCGCGCGAACCGATCGATCGCCGCGACGGCGAAGGCGCCGCGTTCGCCGCTCCAGTCCGGGCGCTCGATCGACACGCGCGCACGGTCGATGCGGACCAGATTGAAGGAATTCACGCCTCCGCGGAGCCGCGTGGAAGTGGCGGAGCCGGCTTGGATCAGCAGCGGCGAGCGACCGGGCGCCTTGTATCGCGTGGCGCTCTGGCTGACGCCGCCGAGATGCAGATGGCCGGACAGGATGATGTCGACGCCATGAACGGCGAATTCGGCCATCGCCATTCCGGCGCGCCCGAGCACGCCGCGGGCGTCGCGAGGGTCCGGGACGTCGAAGGGATGATGGGTGACGACGATCCGGGTCACGCCCGGCCCGCATTCGGCGAGCCGCGCGCAAGCCCGCTCGACCTGCCGGCGATTGATGCGCCCGCTGGTGAGCGTCAGGGACCGCGCCGTGTTGACGCCCGCCACGGCGATCTCGTCGTCGGCGTAGAACGGCTCGAGATCGTCGCTGATGGTTCGTCGGTAGCGGGCGAGCGGCGTCAGCGTCCGCGCGACGACGTTGTAGAGCGGCACGTCGTGATTGCCGGGCACGACGATCTGGGGCGAGGGCAGGTCGTCAAGAAACTCGCGCGCGTCCGCGAATTCGCGCCGACGCGCCCGCTGCGTGAGATCGCCGGAGACGGCGACGACATCGGGTTCGGCGGCGTCGACCGCGGCGATCAGGGCCGGCAGGACGGCGCGATCGATGCGGCCGAAATGCAGATCGGAGAGATGAGCGATCGTGCGCAAGGGCCCCCCTTGTCGGCGCGTTAACGCCGCTCGGCGTTGCGCGCCGGCGCGACGACGCCGAGCGCGCGCGGGCGAATGCGGTAGTGAAGCGGCGCGTCCATCATGCTGATCTCGCCGTCGGTGGATACGTTGACCCGCTTGGTCTGCGGGTGGACCCAGATCTCCTGCGCCTCGAAGGCGTCCAGTTCATGGTCGCTCTCGCGCCCCATCGGCGTCTTCAGGGCCATGCGAATGAGGTTCCGGCGACCGGTGCGAGAGGCCATGCACACCCAAAGCCGGCCCGAGTCGAGGCTCGCGCGCGCGCCGATCTCCAGGCCCGCGAGTCCATATTTGTTGTTGCCGACGAACAGAAAGGGCGTCCGGCGCGCCAGCGTCTCCGCCTCGTCGACGCTCAGTGTCACGCGCACTGGGGAATAACGGCGCAAAACCGACCCGACCGCGAGGAGGAACGCCACCCATTTGACATGGCCGCGGCGCTGCTGCGCCTCCCGTTGGCGCACGATCCGCGGATAGAGGCCGATGCCCGAATTGTTGACGAACACCCGGCCGTTGACCTCGCCGACGTCCACCTCTCGGATTTGGCCGGTGAAAAGGTTGCGGACGGCCGCTTCGAGGTCCAGGGGGACGCCGACATCCCTGGCGAAGTGGTTGAACGTGCCGATCGGCAGCACGCCGAGCGCCGTAGCGGTCCCGGCGAGCGCGCCGGCCACGGCGTTGACCGTTCCGTCCCCTCCGCCCGCCGCCACCAGCCGGCTGCCCTCGCCCACGGCGCGCGCGGCCAGCGACGCGGGCTCGTCGCCGCTGCGGGTGACAAAAATGCGGGCCGGCGCGCCGAATTCGCCGGAAATGCGCTCAAGCAGCGCCCGGGCCGCTTCCGCACGCGCGGAAGCGCCGTTGAGAATGCAGGTCGGGCCTGCGGACCTTTCCAGCGGAGCCGGCGCCATCGTTTGTCATACGACAGGTGCCGCGTCGCCGCCAATGCGAAGGCAAATCGGCGACACGCCCTGATTTCTCTTTTTATGAAGTCCGCGATTTTTTGGCCAATCTCTAGGGAACGTGTCGGTGCCCGTTTCGCCGGCTACGGCGTTCTGTCGCGGAGTGTCCCTGTGAATCGGCCTAGGGTTCCGACGCCGATCGGCGCGCTAAGCCTGTGACGAAACTGCGTTGAATGGGGTCAATATGTGGAACCGCTTCACAATCGCCAAAACCGAGGCCTATGTCGTCTCACATCGCGAGCGAAAGAAGGTGGAGATGCTGTTCGCCCACCTCAAACGCATCCTCAGACTTGACCGCTTGCGCCTGCGAGGTCCCTGCGGCGCCCGCGACGAGTTCCTCCTCGCCGCCACGGTGTAAATCGGCGCGGGGACCGAACGCCGATCGGCGCGCTAATGCGTTGACGATATTGGGTTGAGTGGGGTCAACATGTGGGGCCGCTTCACAGCTTCCACGGCGTCGCCACCAAGACCCTGCCCAACTATCTCGGTTGGCGAAGGGCCTTGGACGCCTGGGGCCCAAAAGCCTCCCCTGAAAACTGGATGCGCGGCGCGATCGGCACGGGACTGTATCAACGTAACTCCCAAGCGGGGTGAGTCCCGGGAGCAACAGTTTTCGGGAAAGTGCGCGCGGCGGCGCGATTGAAGGGGACGAGCGGGTCGAAAATATGAGTCAAGATATGGATGATTCTCTCGCC
>JBEKGN010000015.1:0-124782 GCA_050012775.1 Roseiarcus sp. | reverse complement strand
GCTTGCCTGCGCTCGGTCATTTCAACTGCCCGCAAGCAGGGATACAATATCTTGCAAACCCTCACCGCAGACCCCGCCCACCTCATCCAACGCCTTGCTCCTTAGGGGCGCCTTGGGAGTTACGCCGGAATCGCGTTTTCTCCAATTTTGGGTCGTCTCGGCCGCGACGAGCGGCCCGGCGATACCCCGCCTAACGCGCTCGCGATTCAATTTAGCGCGAAGTCCGATTATCGGAAAGAATCTGTCGGCGGCGATTTCCTGGAGGGGCCGCGCGGCGAGCGCGGCGGCGAATGCGTCAACGCGAAAGCCGACCGGCGCGACGGCGGCGCCGTGCAACTTCGGCGGGGAGCGCCGTCGACCTCATGGAAGCCTCTTTTTTCCGAAGTTTTGAGGCTGTCAATGGCGCGCTTTTCGCGCGCCGCCTCCGGCGGTCGAAGACCATTGACAGCCTCAAAACTTCGGAAGTTCATGCTTCCACGAGGTCGACGGCTTGGTGTGTGACGGAAAGGGGCGGGGCGGCTCCGGTCGGGAAAGTCTGGCGCCGACTGCGGGTCGTGAAATTCGGCGATTCGTATCCTGCCCCCGTACCCCCCTCCTCGGAAGGCCGTGTCACCGTTTTAGCGTGTCTCACTTTCGGGGTGCACTCCACGGGGCTTGCCCCGGATTTCCTTTCACTCAATCCGGGCTACGCTTGCTCAATCTGGACTACCCGTGCTTTGTTGCAACGCCCCTAGAGTTTTTTCCCACCCCTCCCAATACTCGGCCCTTGCGCGGAACCTCTCTAATATTCGGTCGTAAGTCATGATCTCAATCCGTGAATCATTGAGGACCTGATTGCGAAGTTGATTGAAACGTGAGGTTACCTGCGTTCTTCTTCCAACAATCACCCACCCCCACACATCATCGATCTCAGAGAGGCCTAATCCATTCTTGCTGCGTGGCCGCATCGCCATATCGCGATTGTTCAATAGCCAATCTCGCCAGTCTCTCACTTGCTGAGCGCCAACGCGCACTCGTTCCGCCAAATTTCCTGATGCTGTCACGAGTTGTGCACCGACTGGCTCAAGCTCGACCAACACCCAAGCTGGGCCTGAAGACGGCATCTCTGCGAGGAGAAAATCGCTTACAAATTCTCCCCCAAATCTGAATTTTGGGATGACGTGATGGCAATGAGGTAACTGCTGAGCCAATATGAACGGATTTTCTGTGAAAAATTGCTGCACATCCTCTTCGCGCGCAGCGGCGTCGAGAACGCTTTCAAAACGTTTCGTCAAGCCGCTGATCGGAACAGGGCGCCGCGCATGAAATTTATCCAACCAGTCCACGCTGCTTGTCCGTCAATTTCTCGGGTTACGGTGGGTTACGGCTTACTTACTCCACATTTCCGCCCTGCGGCCCTCAATTAAGGCGGTAAGTCCACCAAGCTATCACCGCAATCCCTGATTTTATGGTCGTCACCATTGGCCGATGACATATTTCTCGCTGAAGAAGCCCTTACCGGAGCAATTCTTGTTCCATGCGGCCGTGGTTTCGGACGCCACCGACCTCGTCACTGAGAGATATTTCCGCACCATGCCATTGAATACGTTTCTGGCGCGATATTCGGCGCAGACAACTATCCCGCTTTCGTTCGTGTAGAGATCATCCCACTGCAACGAATCCGGGTCGTTCAGGCCAGCTTTGACGGCATCGGCTACGAGTTTGGCCGCGATATATCGGCGCTTATCGTTATCGCTCGCCGAGCCATGAGTGTGAGACATCGCCTTGGCCAATGCGGCGCGATCATCGATTCCGCCATACGCGTCAGGCTTTGGCGGCAGGGGTTGTTGTGCTCCGGCGACGGATGTGACCACTCCGATCGACAAGAGCGCAACGGCAATCGTCGCAACGGCCCGCATCGCGTCCCCCTCAAATGCGGCCGAATCGTCGCGCCTGAATTTCACAAAGTCAAGGCGAGGCACGCGAAATGCCTGGCCAAGACGTTCTCTTCAAATTCGACGCATCGGTCGAAGATCTGAATGCTGGCATCGAGGAAGCTAAGGCCGCGCTGCTCCCCCTTCTCTGGCCTCCGCCCTCCGTCCATGCTATGCGCCGCGCAGTTTCGGGCGAGCGCCTGCCGTTCGCCCGCAAAACCCCATCGGAACGCCGCCCATGAACGACTCCGCCGCCGCCCGCCCGATCCGCTCCAATTCGTTCTTTTCCGCGACGCTCGCCGACGCCGATCCGGAAATCGCGCGCGCGGTCGATCTCGAGCTCAACCGTCAGCGCGACGAGATCGAGCTGATCGCCTCGGAAAACATCGTCTCGCGCGCGGTGCTCGAGGCGCAGGGGTCGGTGCTGACCAACAAATACGCCGAGGGCTATCCCGGCCGGCGCTATTACGGTGGCTGCCAATTCGTCGACATCGCGGAGAGGCTGGCGATCGAGCGCGCGTGCAAGCTGTTTTCCTGCCGCTTCGCCAATGTGCAGCCGAATTCCGGCTCTCAGGCCAATCAGGGCGTGTTCCTCGCGCTGATGCAGCCCGGCGACGTGTTCATGGGGCTCGATCTGGCGGCGGGGGGCCATCTCACCCATGGTTCGCCGGTAAATATGTCCGGCCGCTGGTTCAAGCCGGTCTCCTACGGCGTCGATCGCCAGACGCATCGCATCGACATGGATCAGGTCGAGGCGCTGGCGCGCGAACATCGGCCCAAGCTGATCATCGCCGGCGGTTCGGCCTATGCGCGCCATTGGGATTTCGAGCGCTTCCGCGCCATCTGCGACGCCGTCGGCGCCTATTTCGTCGCCGATATCGCGCATTTCGCCGGGCTGGTGGCGGGCGGCGCGCACCCCTCGGCGTTTCCGCACGCCCATGTCGTCACCACGACGACGCACAAGACCTTGCGCGGCCCGCGCGGCGGCATGATCCTGACCAACGACGAGGATCTCGCCAAGAAGATCAATTCGGCGATCTTTCCCGGCATGCAGGGCGGGCCGCTGATGCACGTCATCGCCGCCAAGGCGGTCGCCTTCCACGAGGCGCTGACCCCGGAATTCCGCAATTACGCCCACGCGGTGGTCGCCAACGCCAAGGCGCTCGCGGCGCCGATCCTCAGCGCCGGCTACGCGCTGGTGACGGGGGGCACCGACAATCATCTGATGCTGGTCGATCTGACGCCCAAGGGCCTCACCGGCAAGGCCGCGGAGACCGCGCTGGAGCGCGCGCACATCACCTGCAACAAGAACGGCATTCCCTTCGATCCGCAAAAGCCGGCGGTGACCTCGGGAATTCGGCTCGGCTCGCCGGCGGCGACTTCGCGCGGGTTCGGCGCGGCGGAATTCAAAAGGGTGGGCGAATTGATCGTCGAGACGCTCGATGGGCTGGCGGCGCACGGCGAATCGGGGAATGCTGGGACGGAAGCGCGCGTGCGCGAGGGCGTGGCGGAGCTGACGCGACGCTTTCCCATCTATTGACGCGCCCGCGGCGGTCTTAAAAGGGGTTCGGTCCGATGCGATGCCCCTATTGCGGCGGGCTCGATACGCAGGTCAAGGACTCGCGCCCGACCGAGGACGCGTCCTCGATCCGGCGCCGGCGCATCTGCTCGGATTGCGGCGGCCGCTTCACCACCTTCGAGCGCGTCCAGCTGCGCGAGCTGATGGTGGTGAAGAAGAACGGCCGCCGCGCGCCGTTCGATCGCGACAAACTGTTGCGTTCGGTCGAAGTCGCGTTGCGCAAGCGCGCCGTCTCCGCCGAGCGGGTCGAGCGCATGATCAACGGCATCGTGCGGCAATTGGAGAGCCAGGGCGACGCCGACATCTCGACCGAGCGCATCGGCGAACTGGTGATGGAGGGGCTCAAGGGCCTCGACGACGTCGCCTACGTGCGTTTCGCTTCGGTCTATCGCAATTTCCGCGAGGCGCGGGACTTCAACGCGATCGTCGGCGAGCTGGAGGCCGAGCCCGACGCGCCCGCGCCGGCTGAGATCGCGCCGCGGCGAAATCGCGTCCCGCCGCGATGAGCGCGCCGCCGGAGGCCGGGCGGGCCGGGGAAGACGAGCGCTGGATGGCGGCCGCGCTTCGCTACGGACGGCGCGGCATGGGGCTCGCCGCGCCCAACCCGTCGGTCGGCGCGCTCCTCCTGCGCGACGGAATCGTCGTCGGGCGCGGCGTCACGGCGCCGGGCGGACGCCCGCACGCCGAACGTATCGCCATCGACGAGGCCGGAGAGGCCGCGCGCGGCGCGACGCTTTACGTGACGCTGGAGCCCTGTTCGCATTTCGGGGCGACGCCGCCCTGCGCCGAAGCGATCGTCGCGGCGGGAATTTCGCGCGTCGTCTGCGCGCTCGAGGACCCCGACAGCCGCGTCGCCGGGAGCGGCCTTGCGCGGCTCAGCGCCGCCGGGATCGAATTGAGCGTCGGCCCGGGGGCGGAGGCGGCGCGTCGCGATCATCGCGGCCATATCCTGCGCGTCGTCGAGGGGCGGCCGATGACGACGCTCAAGCTCGCGCGCACCGCGGACGGCTTCGCGGCCGGCGACGAATACGATCCGCGCCTCGCGATCACCGGCGAAGCCGCCAATCTGCACGTGCAGGTCATGCGCTCGCTGCACGATGCGATCATGGTCGGGATCGGCACGGCGCGCGAGGACGACCCGCTGCTGACCGTCCGATTGCCCGGACTCGACTCGCGGCCGCTGCGCGTGATCCTCGATTCGCATCTCGGCCTGCCGCTGCAATCGCGCTTGTGCGCGACGGCGGGCGAGTTCGCCACGCTGGTGATCGCGACGCGCGCGGCGGCCAAGGAGCGCGAAGCGGCGCTGTCCGCAAGAGGCGTCGAAGTGGCGCGCGTCGACGCCGATTCTTCGGGCCACGTCGATCTCAACGAAGCGTTGCGGCTGCTGGCGCGGCGCGGCCTCACGCGCGTCTTCAGCGAAGGGGGGCCGCGCGTCGGCGCGCGGCTGATCGCGTCGGGGCTCGCCGACGAAGTCGTGCTGCTGACGGCGGTCAAACCATTGGGCAGGCCGGGCCTGCCCGCGCTCGACGCGCGGGCCATGGCCGTCCTGAACGATTCCGCGCGCTATCGCGAAATCGAAACTGCCGTTTACGGCGCCGACACGTTGCGCCGCCTGGAGCGGCTGGGCTAACGTCTCATGAGCTTTACGAAGGGCGCGCGATGTTCACAGGCCTGATCAGCGACGTCGGCGAAGTCATTGAAATCGAAGAGGCCGGCGAATTGCGCCGCTTCGGCGTCGCCTGCCATTACGAGGCGGCCTCGATCCCGATCGGCGCGTCGATCGCGCATGCCGGCGTCTGCCTGACGGTCGTCGACGTCGCCCGGCTGGGGAACGCCGCCAAGATTTCCGTCGACGTCGGCGCGGAGACGCTGGCGGTCACGACGCTCGCGGCGTGGCGGGCGGGCGACAAAGTCAATCTGGAACGGTCGCTGCGCGTGGGCGACGAACTCGGCGGGCATATGGTCAGCGGCCATGTCGACGGCGCAGCGGAAATTCTCTCGCGCCGCGACTTCGACGGCATGGCGCATTTCACCTTTCGCGCGCCCGCGGCGCTCGCCAAGTTCATCGCGGTCAAGGGGTCGGTGGCGCTCGACGGAACCTCGCTCACCGTCAACGCCGTCGCGGGCGATGCGTTCGAGGTTCTGCTCATCCCCCATACGCTGGCGGTGACGACGTGGGGGGCCCGCAAGGCGGGCGACAGGGTCAATATCGAAGTCGACCAGATGGCGCGCTACGCGGCGCGGCTGATCGAGGCGGGACGCGGCGAACCTCCGCCGCCGTGACTCGAGCCCGCCCCGCGCTCGCTTGACTCACCGCCCCAGCGTCGGCGCGACCCCTTCGCGCATCACCAAGCGGCGCAAGGGGCCGATCGCGCCGAGCGCGGCCAGGCCGAGCCCGCGGGCGGCGTCGAGCGGCCCGAAATGCGCGAGCAAGGAACGGTTCAGTCCGTCGACCGCGCCCGTGCGCGTCGCGATGTCGAGTCCGCGCGAGCGGGAAAAGCGCTCCAGCGCCGCCGCGCCGCCGATGTCGTCGCCCTCGGCCGCGGCCTCGCGCGCCGCCTCGATGAGGCCCTTGACGTCGCGCAGGCCGAGATTGAGGCCCTGCGCGCCGATCGGGGGGAACGCATGGGCCGCGTCGCCCACCAAGGCGAGACGCGTCGCGACGAGCCGCGTCACGATCTGGCGCACCATCGGGAAGACGCCGCGCGCGCCCTCGATCCGCATCGCCCCGAGCAAGGAACGCGCTTGGGCTTCGATCTCGCCGGCGAGCGCTTCGTCGTCGAGCGCGGCGCGCCGCGCCGCCTCGGCGTGCGACATGACCCAGACGAGACTGGAGCGCAGGCGCGCGCTCGGCGTCGCGGGCAGGGGAACGAGGGTGAACGGTCCCTGTCGCGTGTGGAACTCGGTCGAATAGTCCTCGTGCGGGCGCGTATGGGCGAGGAAGACGGTCAGCGCGCTCTGGGGATAAAGATGCGTTCGCACGTCGATTCCGGCGGCTTTGCGCGCGGGCGAGCCGCGTCCGTCCGCGCCGACCACCAGCCGCGCCGAGAAACGCCTCCCGTCGGCGAGGCGAACGCGAGCGCCCTCGGGCGCGAAATCGAAGCTTGCGACCTTCGACTCGATGCGCCGAAGGTTCGGCGGCGCGGCGGCCGCCTTGGCGAGCGCATCGGCCAGAGCCGCGTTCTCGATGTTCCAGCCGAAGGCGTCGAGGCCGATCTCGTCGGCGTGGAATTCGACCGGCCGGGGCGGGAACAGCGCGCCGGTGTCGTCGATGATCCGCAGCGAGCGCAGCGGCGCGGCGAGAGGCTCGATCTCTCGCCAGACGTCGAGACCCTCGAGAAAGTCGATCGAGCGGCCGAGCAGGGTGACCGTGCGGCCCTCTCCGAGCCGGTCGGTCGCGCCGCAGGACGCGACTGAGAAGCCCGCTCTGGCGAAGCCGATCGCGGCGGCCAGACCGGCCAATCCGGCGCCGACGACGAAAACGTCGCAGTCCTCGGAATCTCCTGAGAGCGAAACGGCCATTGCTCTATTCTGGCATGCGTGCTTTCTAGCTGTCCAGACGATCGCCGGGCTCGCGGCGTTCGCTCGCGCTTCGCTAGCCCTTCCTGGCCGCCTTCGGATCGAAGCGACGGGCGCAATCGGCGCAGGCAGGCTCGGCGCGCGGATTCCGCGTCCGCTCGAAATGGCTCGACGAGTTCGGAGAGTCGGCATGTCGATCGAGAACAGGGCGATCCCGGTCCGGCGCGCGGCGGCATTTTCCGTTCATATGTTTACCGCCTCCGGCGGCGCGGTGGCGCTGCTCGCGCTCTATGCGGCGATCGAGCGCGATTTCGCCGGATGCTTCGCCTGGCTCGGGCTGGCGCTGTTCATCGACGGAATCGACGGCACCTTGGCCCGCGCCGCGCGCGTCGCCGAAACGGCGGCGACGATCGACGGCGCCATTCTCGACCTGGTCGTCGATTTCCTCACTTACGTGCTCGTTCCCGTGGTCGCGCTCTGGCGCTCGGACCTGATGCCGACGCCGGTGGCTTTTTGGATGGGGCTGCTCGTCACCATCGCCTCGGCGCTCTACTTCGCCGATACGCGCATGAAGACCGGGGATCATTGGTTTCGCGGCTTTCCCGCGCTGTGGAACGTGTTCGTGCTCTACCTCTTCGTTCTGCGCGCGCCGTGGCAGGTGAACGCCGCGCTGACGCTGGCGGCGACGGCGATGATGTTCGCGCCGGTGGTGTTCGTTCATCCCCTGCGGGTGGTGAAATTGCGCGCCCTGACCATCGCGGCGACGTTCGCGTGGTTCGCCCTTGCCTGCTTCGCGGTTTTCGAAGGACTGCAGCCGCAGCTTTGGGTGAAGGTCGGCTTCGTGGCGGTCGCGGCCTATTTTGTCGGCTTGCCCTTGCTTCGACATTCGCCGTGGTCGCATGACTAAGCGGCCGCTGCGGCTCCGCGTCGCGGAAATGGCGTCTTGCCGTCGCGCGTCGAAACTTGCTATAGCCGCCTGGCCGCGGCGTGCGACCGCTTCGGCACGGCCTCGTGGCGGAGTGGCTACGCAGAGGACTGCAAATCCTTGCACCCCGGTTCGATTCCGGGCGAGGCCTCCACAGCATCAGTTTGTCGGGGCGATGGCGGCGAGCCATGGCCCACAACTCAGCAGGGCGACGCGCATGGCTTCGACTCCTTCGGCGCAGACTTTGATCGACCAGCGCCGTCACATGGTCAATGGACAATTGCGGGTCGGCGGCGTCAACGACCTGAGCGCGCTCGCGGCGTTCTTGGACACGCCGCGCGAATCGTTCGTCGCGGCGGGGCAGGCAGGGTTCGCCTATCTCGATTGCGACCAGCCCGCGCTGGGTTCGAGCGGCCGTCGATTGCTGGCGCCGTTGACCCTGGCCCGTTTGCTGCAGGCCGCGGCGGTCGCGCCGGGCGAACGGGCGCTCGATGTCGCCGGCGGCTCGGGATACAGCGCGGCGATTCTCGAACAGATGGGCGCGAGCGTGGTCGCGCTCGAATCGGACGCCGGCGCGGCGGACGCCGCCCGGCGCGCCCTGGCCGGCCATGCCGGGATCGAAGTCGTCGAGGGCGATCTCGCCTCGGGCGCGCAAGGCAAGGGGCCCTTCGACGTCATTCTCGTCAACGGCGCCTTTGAGACCCGGCCGGATGCATTGATCGCTCAACTCGCTGAAGGCGGGCGCCTCGTCGGCGTCGAGGCGCGGCCTGGCGCTCAGGAAGCGGTGCTGATCGAGAAGTCGGGCGCCGGGATCAGCCGGCGCACGCTGTTCGAAACGCGCGTGGCGACGATCGAGGCGTTCCGCCGCGCGCCGAGCTTTGCGTTCTGACCGGCCCGGGCGCGGGCGAACGTTTGCGCGCCCGCCGTCGCGATAATGTGATCGCGCGGCGATCGTCTTTTGAGCCGCTAACGCGTTGATGTCGGGAGCGATCTCGGGCAGGTGTCGCATGTTTGCGACGCTCGGTTGAAAAGTTTGTCGTTTTGCGCGCCGAGTCGATGCGAGAGCTAGCCGACGGCGTCCAATTGCCTGTAAGAGGGAAGAGTCGCGTAGTTCCCCGGGAACGTGTCCGTGCGCCGTCGGAGATCGGCGCCGCGAGCATGGGTTCGGGGCGGAGATGTGTCGGCGTTGTCGAGGGGTCGGATTGGCGTCGAGTTTGCGGGCGTCCCGAAGAGGCTGCGATGGACTGTATTCAAGGTTTGACAACGCGTCGCATTTCACGCCTGAATTGGCGCCGTGGAGCGATGGTCGCGGCGATTTGCGGCGCGCTGTGCGCGCCGGCGGCCAAGGCCGAGACGATCGGCGGCGCCCTGGCCAAGGCCTATTTCAGCAACCCCGACATCAATCAGCAGCGCGCTGCGGTGCGCGCGTCGGACGAAAATATCCCCAAGGCCAACGCCGGCTATCTGCCGACCGTTTCGGCCGAAACCGACGCCGCCCTTTCAACCCTTCAAGCTACGGGTTTGGGTCCGGGCACCCCGAGTCCATACGATCAGACCTCTCGGCCTCGCGGCTACGGCGTCACCGTCACGCAAAACGTCTGGAACGGCAATCGAACCCTCAATTCGGTGCGCGAAGCCGAATCCGGCGTGCTCGGCGCGCGCGAACAACTGCGCAACACCGAACAGAACGTGCTGCTCAGCGCGGTCACCTATTACATGGACGTCCTGCGCGACACGGCGATCCTGGACCTCGACCGCAACAACGTCGAAGTTCTGCAGGAGCAGCTTCGACAGACGCAAGACCGTTTCAATGTCGGCGAAGTCACGCGCACCGACGTGGCGCAGGCCGAGGCGAGCTTGGCCGGCGCGCAGGCGACGGCTCTGACCGCGCAATCGACCCTGCAGGCCTCGGTCGCCAATTATCGCAAGGCGATCGGCGAAGAGCCGAAGAGCCTCTCTCCCGTCGCGCCGGTGACCAAACCGTTGCCGAAGTCCTTGTCCGAAGCGGTGGCGATCTCGCAGGTCGAACATCCCGCGATCGTGGCGATGCTGCATGGCGTCGACGCCGCCGCGCTCGCCATAAAAATCAGCGAAGGCGCGCTCTATCCGACGGTTGGGCTGACGGGCCAAGTGAGCAAGCGCTTTGACGTGCAGGGCTACCCGAACGGGAGCCAGACGCTCACCGGTTCCCTGATGGGACAAATCACGGTCCCGATTTACGATGGCGGCGCAACTTACGCCGCCACGCGCCAAGCCAAGGAGCAGCTCGGCCAACAGGAACTGCAAACCGACCTGCAGCGCGACAACGTGCGCGCGGCCGTGGTCGCCACGTGGGGCGCCAACCAGAATTCGCTCGGCATCTTGCGCGCGGCCAAGGCGCAGGTCGAAGCCTCCGAGGTCGCGCTCGCCGGCGTGCGCGAGGAAGCCAAGGTGGGCCAGCGAACGACTCTGGACGTCCTCAACGCCCAGCAGACGCTGCTCAACGCGCGCGTCCAACTGGTGACCGCCCAGCACGATCAGGTCGTCAATTCCTACAGCCTGCTTTCCGCGGTCGGCCGCTTGTCGATCGGGACATTGGGGCTGGCGGTCGCCGAATACGATCCGCGGGTGCATTTCGATCAAGTGAAGAACAAGTGGATCGGTCTGCGCACGCCCGACGGCAAGTGACGCGAACGATCAGGCGGATGTGGATGAGGCGCGAATTCGTCGCCGAGAGCGGGCCGCGCGTCTTGCGTCGGCGCGGCGAGTCGGTCAATTTCGATGCGCGGCGCGTTTCTTCGATCGCTTGCAGGTCATAGGCGCCGCGCGGCCGGACCATGAGATGGAGCGCCGTGAGGCGCGGAGGCGGGAAGACGATGAACGCAGCCAATCCGAATGCAGGCGAACGCGATCTCGACGCGCTGCGTCGCGCGCAGCGGGCGCACGAGCCCTCGATGGAGGAGATTCTCGCCTCGATTCGCTCCATCATCGCCGATGATCGCGAGGCGCCGCCGCCTAAACCGGCGCCGAAGCCGACTCCCGCCCCCGCCGGGCCCCAGATCGTCTATTCCAAGGAGGCGCCGGCGCCAGTCGAACCCGCCACGCCGAAAGTCGTCTGGAGACAGCCGGAGGCCGAGCCCGTCGCGGTCGCGCCCCCCCCGCGGCCGGAACCCGCCGCGGAGGAGGAGCCGCTGATTTCCTCCCAGACCAATCAGGCCGTTTCGGCCGCGTTCGACGCGCTGTCAGCGAGCCTGGCCCTGCAGAGCGCCGAACTGGCCGAGAACGTGACGCGCGAAATCTTGCGCCCGATGCTCAAGACCTGGCTCGACGAGAACCTGCCGAGCTTGGTCGAACGGCTCGTTCGCGCCGAAATTCAGCGCGTGGCCCGCGGCGGACGCTGAAGCGGGGGCCGAAACAGGCGCCGCGGTTCTCCCCCAAAGTGCGCGTTGGAAGACGGCGCCGGGCGCTCCGCCGCTTTGTCGGCGCTTCGAACATTGACTTTCGCGGCTGCGCTGGCATTAAGCGGGCGCGGCCGTCGCCGAGCTTTCGGACGGGCCTTCGTCTTCGCAGGCGACCCTTCAGGCGCGCCACAATCCTCAACCCGCCGAGGCGACGCCGCGCCGCGCTCGGCCCGAGACTGCTGGGCGTCGCCAGATGATGGAAAAGTCGTTCGAAGCCGCTGTCGTGGAGAAGCGCATCGCCGCGCGCTGGGAAGCGGAGGGCGCCTTTCGCGGCGGCCGGGCCGAGCGGGCGGACGCCGAACCGTTCTGCGTCGTCATTCCCCCGCCCAACGTCACCGGCAATCTGCATATGGGCCATGCGCTCAACAATACGTTGCAGGACATTCTCTGTCGCTACCACCGCATGAACGGCAAGGACGTGCTCTGGCAGCCGGGCACCGATCACGCGGGGATCGCGACGCAAATGGTCGTCGAGCGCCAACTGGCTGAACGCGAGGAGGCCGACCGCCGCACGTTGGGGCGAGACGCGTTTCTCGCGCGGGTTTGGGAGTGGAAGGCCGAGTCGGGCGGCGCCATCGTCAGCCAGCTCAAGCGCCTGGGCGCCTCGTGCGACTGGAGCCGCGAGCGCTTCACGCTCGATGAAGGCTTGTCGAAGGCGGTCGCCAGGGTCTTCGTGCAATTGCGCCGCGAAGGGCTGATCTACAAGGCCAAGCGCCTCGTCAACTGGGATCCGAAATTCCAGACCGCGATCTCCGACCTCGAAGTCGTCCAGATCGAATGCAAGGGCGCGTTCAAATGGTCGCGCGCCGACGGCGCGCCGCTCGACGAGACCGCGCTCGCCAAGGCGCTCGCCAAGAATCCCAACGGCCATCTCTATTATTTCGATTATCCCGTCGTCGACGCTTCGGGGGAGGAGACCGGCGAAATCGTGACCGTCGCGACGACGCGGCCGGAGACGATGCTCGGCGACAGCGCGGTCGCGGTTCATCCGGACGATCCGCGCTTTCAGCGCCTGATCGGCGCCAAGGTCCGTCTGCCGCTGGTCGGGCGGCTGATGCCAATCGTCGCCGACGCTTATTCCGATCCGGAGAAAGGCACGGGCGCGGTCAAGATCACCCCCGCGCACGACTTCAACGATTTCGAGGTCGGCCGTCGTCACGAAGCCGAAGGAGCGCGTCCGATCAATGTGTTGAACGGAGAAGCTCGCATTTGGCTGAAAGGCAATCTGGAGTTTTTCGACGGCCTCGAGGCGGGCGATCACGAACTGGCGCGCCTGATAGGCGCGCTCGACGGCGTCGACCGCTTCGAAGCGCGCAAGCGCATCGTCGGCCTGATGGCCGCCGAGGGCCGGCTGGAGAAGATCGAGCCGCACGGGCACACCGTGCCCCATGGCGACCGCTCCAACGCCGTCATCGAGCCCTGGCTCACCGACCAATGGTATGTCGACGCCAAGACGCTGGCTCAGCCGGCGCTCGCGGCGGTGCGCGAGGGAAGAACCGTCTTCGTCCCGAAAAACTGGGAGAAGACCTATTTCGAATGGCTCGAGAACATTCAGCCCTGGTGCGTCTCGCGCCAGCTGTGGTGGGGCCATCAGATTCCGGCCTGGTACACGCCATGGGGCGAGGTTCTTGTCGAGGAAACCGAAGAGGCGGCTTTTGCCGCGGCGCTGGCCGATGGAGTCGAGCGGGGCGTATTGACGCCCGGCGAAGCGGAAAAACTGGCGGGCGAACCGCGGCGCCTGCGGGAGATGTTCCCTCGCGATCCCGACGTGCTCGACACCTGGTTCTCTTCGGCGCTGTGGCCGTTTTCGACGCTCGGCTGGCCTGAGGAGACGCCGGAGCTGAAGCGCTTTTATCCCACCAACGTTCTCGTCACGGGTTTCGACATCATTTTCTTCTGGGTCGCCCGGATGATGATGATGGGTCTCCATTTCCAAGACGAAGTTCCGTTCCGCGACGTCTATATCCACGCGCTCGTTCGCGACGAGAAGGGCGCGAAAATGTCGAAATCCAAGGGGAACGTCATCGATCCCCTCGAGATCATCGACCGCTTCGGCGCCGACGCGCTGCGCTTCACTCTGGCCGCGATGGCGGCGCAGGGGCGCGACATCAAGCTCTCGGAAAGCCGCGTCGAGGGCTATCGCAACTTCGCCACCAAGCTGTGGAACGCCTCGCGCTTCGCCGAGATGAACGGCTGCGCCCGCGTCGCCGGCTTCGACCCGAACTCGGCGCGCGAGCCGCTCAACCGCTGGATTCTCGGCGAGGCGGCCAAAGCGGTCGCCGAGACCAGCGCCGCGATCGAATCCTACCGCTTCAACGACGCGGCCAACGCGGCGTACCGCTTCGTCTGGAACCTGTTCTGCGACTGGTGCCTGGAACTCGCCAAGCCGGTGCTGCAAAGCGGCGAGGACGGGCCGGCGAGGGCGGAGACCCAGGCGACGATCGCCCACGTCCTGGACTGCGTCTACGGCCTGCTGCATCCCTTCATGCCTTTCGTCACCGAGGAGCTCTGGGCGATCAAGGGGGAGATCGGACCGGCCCGCACGAGCGTCCTCGCGCTCGGACCCTGGCCGCGCGCGGATTTCCCCGTCGACAAGGCGGCGGACGAGGAACTCGGCTGGGTCGTCGATCTCATTTCCGAGATTCGTTCGGTGCGATCGGAAATGGGCGTTCCGCCCGCCGCGCTGTTGCCGCTGACGCTCGTCCAGGCGAGCGCTTCGATCGCGGGAAACGCGCGCCGTTGGGCCGAGACGATCAAACGTCTGGCGCGCGTCGCCGATGTCGGCTTCGCCGAGGCCGCGCCCGCCGGCTCGCTGCAAATCGTGGTCCGCGGCGCGCTCGCGGCGCTGCCGGTTACGGGAATTCTCGACGTCGCGGCGGAGCAGGCGCGCCTTGCCAAAGAGATCGCCAAGGAGCAGGGCGAGGTCGCCAAAGTCGACGCCAAGCTCGCCAACGCCGACTTCGTCGCGCGCGCCCCGGAGGATGTCGTCGCCGAGAACCAAGAGCGGCGCGAAGCGGCTCTCGCGCGCATCGCCAAAATGGTGGCCGCGCGCGAGCGGCTGGGCAGGATTTGACGGCGAAAGCATCCGCCCGCGCCACGAACGTTGCAATTGCGCAACAGCCTCGATCCAAGTGAAATCCGCCGGGATTTCAACCGGATCGTGCCCCGATTGCGCCATAAACCCCGCGCTATTTCCATGCACAGTCGATTAGGTCAGGCATGAGGCCCCGAGGCGAAGCCGCCCGGGGGATCGCGGCGCCGGGCGGGCGGGCGAGGTCGGGGTTTGAATGCACGCGTCGTTTTTCGCCAAAATTCGGGTGGCCCGCGTGGGACGTAGCGTCGCTTCGGCGCGATCCTTGGGCGTCCTCGCCCTGGCGCTCGGCGTCGCCGGCGTGACTCCCGTCACGGCGTTCGCCCTTGACAGCAGCAAGACCAGCAGCCCCGGCAAGATCGCGGTCCAGACCTTCACCAGCGTGCAGCAGGCGTTGCAAGCCGGCGTCCACGAATTGTTGGCGGGCGACGCGCAATCCTCGGTCGAGGCTCTGACCTACGCCGCCGACGGCGGCGAGCCGCTCGCGCAATGGAAGCTCGGCCGAATGTATGCGCGCGGCGAGGGCGTGCCGCGCGACGACGCGAAGGCCTATAATTATTTTGAGCGGCTCGTCGAAAGCTACAACGAAGACGATCCCGATCGGCCCGACATCGCGGCGATCTCGAACGCTTTCGTTTCGGTCGGCGTCTATTGCCTCAACGGCATTCCGAATAGCGAAATCAAGGCCGATCCGGAGCGCGCGCTGGAGATGTTCCAATATGCGGCGACGAATTTCGGCGACCCGGACGCCCAGTACAATCTCGCGCGCATGTATATGGACGGCGCGGCGGGCCTCGCGCGCAACAACATGCGCGCCGCGCGCTGGCTGGCTCTCGCGGCCGACAAGGGCCATCATCCCGCGCAGGCGCTGCTCGGGCACTTGCTCTTCCTCGGCGAAGGCGTGCCGCGCCAAAGGGCGCGCGGCCTGATGTGGCTGACCGTCGCCAAGAACGGCGCGCAAGGCGCCAAGGACGAATGGATCCGCGAGCTCCACGCCAAGGATTTGGCGGCGGCGAGCGACGACGATCGGGAAGTCGCGGCCGCCTATTTGAGCGCGCGCGGCAAGGATCCGCGCGAGGCGAGCGCGGCGGAACCGAAGCCGCACGGCTTCATCGCGGGGTTCGCGCAGTTGCCGTCGATGCCGCATCTGTTCAACGGCGCGCCGCCGCCGAGCTTCGACCCGCCCGACGCCGGGCCGGATCGATAGCTAAGCCTTCAGCCTCGCCGTCCGCCGATCCCGCGGCGTAAGAAGATCGCGCCCGACCGCGGCGCGGTCGCGGCGCGTCGGCGAGACGGGCCTCACTTCTTGCAGGGCGGCTCGCCATGGCCGCCGCAATGGGGACGCGCCGCCGGCTTCGCAACGACCGGAGCCGGATGACGCGGCGGCGCGTTCGGAACGGGATGCACGACCGGCGGCGTGTGAACGGCAGGCGCGGGGTTGTTCGCGGGACGCAATTGATCCCTGCGAAGCGGCTCGCAGCCCTTCGCCCCTTTCACCCAACCCGCCGGACATTGGGCCATCGGCGTCAATGTCGTCTCATGGCCGGCGGTCGGCGCGCAGCCGCGGCCCGCAATGAAGACCATCCCGCTCGGGCAAGTCGTCGGCGCGGTCGCGCCGGCCCCTTTCGGGCAGCCCTTGCCGGGCAGCGCGGCTTCTCCATTCGGGCATTTGAGGATCGGCGGGGCGCCGTTCGGCGGAAGAAGCGCGGCCGGCGGGCAGCCGGGCGAGCCGGGAGGACAATGCATCGGGCCGGCGCCGGGGATTTTGGGCGGCGCAGTGAGTTCTTTGAGGGGCGCGAGGGGGCAGGGGCGCCCGGCCACGCAGCCGACGCTCCCGGCGCCGGGCCGCGGGTTCGGCGGACCTGCGCGCAAGGGAACGCAGATTGTCCCGCCTTGGCCCGAAGGGCCGTAACCTTGCGGGCAACGGATCGATCCGCCGGGGAAGCGCACGGCGCGGCAGACCTCTCGGCCGTCGGCCCACTGGGCGACCTCGCCGTTCGGGCATCGCGGAGCGGGCGGATTGACGCAGCCCCATCGGCCGTCGCGCCAGACCGGCTTGCCGTTCGCGCAAGTCGAGGGCGGCGGGGGATCGCCGCCGCAGACGTAGCGGGCTCCCGTCCACACCGGATGCGCGCCGACGGGGCAGCCCGGCGGAAGCTCGCCGATCCGCACGCAGGCCAGCGCGCCCTCGTGCCGGATCGGGCGGAAGCCCGGCGGGCAGAACGGAGGCGGCGTGTCGGGCGCGCAATAGGGGCGCAAGCCGAAGACATGGAAGAAAGGCGGACAAGTCAGCACGGGCGGCGGAATCAACGGGCTGCAACCCATTCCGTCGTCGGTGGCGATGGTGGAAAATCCAGGCGGGCAATCCAGCACCGGCGGCGGCGCCAGGGGAACGCAATAGGCGCCGTTGAAACCGTCTTCCGGAATGAATCCGTCCGGGCAAGGCAGACCCGCGATTAACGCCGGCGGCGGCGGCGCGGCCATGGCTTGGCACTCGGGATTGGGCTGTTGCAGCAAATTGAGCAATTCGGCGACGCGCGCCGTTTGGTCGGCCGGCGCGCTATTCGAGAACGCCGCGAGATAGGCCTGATAATCCGAAATCGAATTGCGCCAGATGGCGGCCCAATAAGCGCTTTCGGCGTCCAGACCGGAGAGCGGCGCGGTCGAGCTCGGCAAGTTCGCGACGGCCGTCTGCATCAGCGCGGGGTCCGCATTGAGCGGGAAGGTGAAGGGCGGCATCGCGATATTCGTCGCCTGCCACGGCGTCTGGGCGCCCGAAGTCGCCTGATGCGCGACGACGCGCACCTGACGCATGCTGGTCTCGACGTCGGTGAGCGGCTGTTGCGCGACGAGGGCGAAAGCCGAGGCATAGGCGTCGTTGGCGCCGCCTGGCTTCGGCGGCGCCTCGAGGTCGTGAATCTCGGCGGAAATCCCGAACGTCGTCGCGGCGGGCGGGTCGAGCGGGATCAGTCCACGCGGGAAGCTCGCCGCGCTGACGCTCGGCGGGATCGGGCGCGCGCCGTCGAGCATGACGAGGCGCAACTGCGAGGACGTTTGCGCGAGATCGTTCATGACGCGCGTCATGCCGAGCGCGATCCGCGGCACGTCCGAAGCCGCCTGAATCCGCGCGTCGACCGGCAGCAGATAATCGTCGCAGCCGACGGTGACGCCGAGGCCGGTCAAATAGACGGTCACGGCCGCGCCGGGGGGAGCGGCGGCGACCTTGGCGAGGAACGCCTGGTAATTCGACGCGAGGTTGGGCGTGTCGAGGTCGTGCAATTCGGTGACGTCGAAGCCTTCCGCGCCGAGCGTCTGCGCCACCAGCGCGGCGTCGTTGCTCGCGGTCGGGAGGACGTCGCCGTTATAGGCGGCTTCTCCGATGACCAACGCGAGTCGATGGGCGGGCGGCTGAGCCGCCGCCTGGGTTTGCGCGAACGCAGGCGCGGCGAGATATCCGGCGGCAAAGAGTCCTACGAAGGCCGAGGCCCGCAATACGCGTAAAACCATCGAACGTCTCCCGCGACGAAGTCGAGTCTAAGATTGCGCCGAGGCCCTCGCGTCGGCGAGGCCTCGGGCGATGCGATCGGACCGTGGACGACGCAGGCGATCACATGCCCGCGCGGGCGCGGCACTCGCTGAGGCGCGCGCGGCGATATTCGCGCTCCGCGTTGGCCTGTTCGTAGGAGACGCCGAGACACCAGCCGTAATGCTGACCGTAGTTGCGGGTCCAGCGATTGTCGAAACCCTTGAAGCAACCCGGAATCGACATGTTCACCTCGACTTCGTGGACAGCCTGTCGCGCGTATTGGGCGCAAAAGCCGGGGTCGGCCGCCATCGCGGGAGCGGAAAGCGCGGCGAGACCGGCGCAGGCCGCGGCGAGGGACAAAATCGTCTTCATCATCGGGGAGCTCTCCTTGGAGAATTCGAACGTTCCTCGGCGCGCCGAGGGCTGGGCGGCGATTGCTTACGGTCTGGCGGCGTCATTGGCCGCGTCTGGCTCGGTATTTGTGGCCGAATTCCCGGCTGTCGTCAATTTCTCGTGATGAGCGTTTCGGCTGCGCCGAAACGACGCAGGCGTTTCTCGATTGGCGAGCGCGACCGCCTGTCGTCCTACCCCTTCACGCCGGTCAGCAGCGTCCGCGTCGCCGTCGCGACGTCCCTCTGGCGCATCAGCGCCTCGCCGACGAGGAAGGCCTCGATGCCGGCCTCGGCCAGCCTCCGGCAATCGCTGTGCTCGCTGATGCCGCTTTCCGCGACGACGATTTTGTCCTTGGGGATGAGCGGCATCAGCCGTTCGCACACGGCGAGCGAAATCTCGAACGTGCGCAGGTCGCGGTTGTTGACGCCGATGAGCCGGCCTTCGAGCGCCAGCGCACGCTCGAGCTGGCGCTCGTCGTGGGTCTCGATGAGCACGTCGAGCCCGAGGTCGTGCGCGGCCTTGTTCAGCGTGCGCGCGGTTTCGTCGTCGACCGCGGCCATGATGATGAGGATGCAATCGGCGCCCCAGGCGCGCGCCTCCAACACCTGATAGGGATCGAATAGAAAATCCTTGCGCAGGATCGGCAGGGGCGTCGCCGCGCGCGCCTTGATCAGATGCTCCGGCGCGCCCTTGAACGAAGGCGCGTCGGTGAGCACGGAAAGGCAGGTCGCCCCGCCCGCTTGATAGGATTTGGCGAGCGCCGCGGGCTCGAAATCTTCGCGAATGACTCCTTTCGACGGGCTCGCCTTCTTGATTTCGGCGATGAGCCCGAAGCGCCCCGCCTCGATCGCCCGTTCCAGCGCCTTGGTGAAGCCGCGCGGCGGAGATTGCTCGCGGATTTCGCGCTCCAGCGTCGCGCGCGGCACGCGAACTTTCGATTCGGCGATTTCGCGCCGCTTGTAGGCTTCGATTTTGCGCAAAATATCGGTCATGGCCGCACTCGATCACGCATTGGAGATTGTGACAAGGCGTTCCAGGACGCGCAGCGCCGCGCCGGAGCGCAGCGCCTCGTCGGCCATCTCGACGCCTTCGGCGAGTTCGCGCGCCTTGCCCGCGACGACCAGCGCTCCCGCCGCATTGAAGGCGGCGATGTCGCGGTAGGCGTTGCGCGCGCCCTCCAGCACCGCACGCAAGGCCGCGGCGTTGTGCGCGGCGTCGCCGCCTTTCAGCGCCGCGAGGTCGGCGCTCGCGAGGCCGGCGCTTTCCGGCGTGACCTCGAAGGCGCGAATGGCGCCGTCCTTCAATTCGACGATTTTCGTCACGCCGGTCGTCGACATTTCGTCGAGCCCGTCGGCGCCATGGGTGATCCACACCCGCTGCGAGCCGAGATTGCGCAAGACTTCCGCCATCGGCTCGAGCCACGCGGCGGAGAAGACGCCGATCAATTGCCGCTTGACGCCCGCCGGATTCGACAAGGGACCGAGCAGATTGAACACCGTGCGGGTGCCGAGTTCGACGCGCGTCGGGCCGACATGGCGCATCGCCGCGTGATGGGCGGGGGCCATCATGAAGCCGATTCCCGCCTCGCGGATGCATCGCTCCACCACCGCCGGCGCGACGCCGATCTTGACCCCGAGCGCGCTCAGCGTGTCCGCCGTGCCCGATTTCGAGGACGCCGCGCGATTGCCGTGTTTGGCGATCGGCACGCCGCAAGCGGCGACGATCAGCGCGGCGAGCGTCGAGACGTTATAGGAGCCCGAACCGTCGCCGCCGGTGCCCACGATGTCCATCGCCTCGTCGGGCGCGGTCACCCGCAGCATCTTGGCGCGCATCGCGGTCACCGCGCCGGTGATTTCCTCGACGCTTTCGCCGCGCACGCGCAGCGCCATGAGAAAACCGCCCATTTGCGACGGCGTCACTTCGCCCGAGAGAATCGCGTCGAAGGCGTCGAGCGCCTCGGCTCGCGACAGGTGCGAGCCGGCGGCGACTTTGGCGATCAGCGGTTTGAACGATTCCATGCCCCGCCTTTTCCCTCAATACGTCTTGGCTTCGTTGAAAGCGCGGGCGAGCGCGAGGAAATTGCGCAGCACGGCGTGACCGTGCTCGCTCTCGATGCTTTCCGGATGGAACTGCACGCCATAGACGGGCAGGGCGCGGTGCGCGACCGCCATGATGAGGCCGTCGTCGCTCTCGGCGCTGACCTCCAGCTCTTCGGGGGCCGTCTTGCGCTCGATGATCAGCGAGTGGTAGCGCGTCGCTTTGAACGGGCCGTTGAGACCGCGAAACAGGCCCCGCGCATTATGCGATATGCGGGAGACCTTGCCGTGCATCGGCGCGGGCGCGCGCACGACCTGGCCGCCGAAAACCTGGCCGATCGCCTGATGGCCGAGGCACACGCCGAGGATCGGCGTCGAAGCGCCGCCCTCGCGCACCAGGTCGAGACAGATTCCGGCTTCGTTGGGCGTGCACGGGCCGGGAGAGAGCACGATCGCGTCCGGCTCTTGCGCCAGCGCCTCGGACACCGAAATTTCGTCGTTGCGCCAGACCGACACGTCGGCGCCGAGCTCGCCGAGATAATGGACGAGGTTGAAGGTGAAACTGTCGTAATTGTCGATCAGCGTAACGCGCATCGGCGCTCCGGCTCCGGTTGGACCCGTCTTTTCCATGGCCGCGCCTGCCGCGTCAAGCCGCGCGGCGCAACGCCGAAGCGTGCTATCGTGTCGGCGCGACGATCTCGGTTCGATTGAGAAAGGCCGACTATGACCTACCGCGCCAAACCCGCCGACGGCGCCGCCTGGGTGACCGGCGCGAGCGCCGGCATCGGGCGCGGCGTCGCGCTCGAACTGGCGCGGCGCGGCTATGAAGTCCATGCGACCGCGCGCCGCGCCGACGAACTGTCGTCGCTGGCGAGCGAGGCGCAAGGCCTCGAAGGCCGCGTCGTCCCGGCGCCCGGCGACGCGACCGATCGCGAGGCCATGGCGCGCCTCGTCGCGGATATCGAGAGCAAGCGCCCCATCGCGCTCGCCTTCCTCAACGCCGGCGGCGGCTTCCAGGACGCCGCCGGCGATTTCGGCGGCGACGGCTTCGCCCGCACTTTCGCGCTCAACGTGCAGGGCGTCGTCAACGGCCTCAATCCCGTCTTCAACGCGATGCGCGCGCGCAAGCGCGGCCAGATCGCGATCACCGGCTCGCTCGCCGGCTACGGCGGGCTGCCCAATTCCGGCGCTTACGCGCCGAGCAAGTCGGCGATCATCGCGCTGGCCGTCGGCCAAAAGTTTCGCGCCGATCCGCACAACGTGACGGTGCAGATCGTCAATCCCGGCTATGTCAAGACGCCGCTCACCGCGGACAATAAATTTCCGATGCCGTTCCTGATGGAATGCGATGAGGCGTGCCGGCGGATCTGCGACGGCTTCGAGCGCGGCGGCTTTGAGATTCGCTTTCCTCGCCGGCTCGCCTGGATTGTTCGGGCGATCAATCTGCTGCCCTGGGCCGCCTATTTCGCGTTGTTGAAATTGGGCGGTCCGCGCGGCAGGGCGAGGGATTAGATGCGCGCCGCCGTCCGCGCAAAAGAGCCGGACGCCGCCTAGAATCGGGATTGGATCGTCCGAAAAGGCCGGGCACCCCGGCGACGTCTCGCGGGCGGCGTCACATCTTCGCGGCCGCCGGCTTGCCGATGCGCGCGCCTTCCTGCGCGATGTCTCCGGCGAGCGCGCGGGCGAAACAGGCGTAACCCTGGTCGCCCATGTGAAAGCCGTCGGACGAAAGCGTGGCGCGCAAGGCCGCCGCCGATTGCGCCGCCCAGGCCTTCATCATTGCGAAGCGTGAGAAGACGGGAACATGCATGCTCGCGCCGACGTCGCTGACGACGGCGACGAACTGCTCGAAACGAGCGAGATTCCTGATGCCGAAATAGAACTGCGGATCGACGAGAATGATCGGAACGCGCTGAGCGCGCGCGGCGGCGACGCCCGCTTCGAGATTGGCGCGAAAATCGGCGACGTCCACGCCCGCCACCGCGTCATTCGTGCCGACCTGCCAGACCACGAGGTCGGGAGCGTTGTCGGCCAATTCGCTTCGCAGCCGCGCCAGCGTCGCCGAACTCACCTCGCCGCCGACTCCGGCGTTGCGCACGTCGGTCGCGATGCCCCATTGCGTGGACAAATCCGAGGCCAATTGCGCGGGATACGCATGGCTCGGCGCGGAAGCGCCGACGCCGAGCGTCGAAGACGATCCGATCGCCAAGATTCGCAGGGGCTGCGCAGCGCTGGCGCGGGCGGCCAATATCGCCTCGGCTCCGTTCTCGGCGAACGAGGAGGCCACGGCAGGCGGACACGCGCTGTCGGGCCCGGCGGCCCGCGCCTCTAGCGGGCCAAGACCGAACGCGCCAGCGGCGAGCGCGGCGAGCGCGCAAAGTCCCCTCGCGTCTCCCCCCCAACTCCGGCCGCGGCTTGCCGCCTGTCGGCCTTCGGCAATTTTCGCCATTCCAAATATCTCGCCAGCGCGAACAATCCGCCAATGCAAGCGAGGGTGTAACCCAACTCGAGCCATTTCGCTACGTCTTCGCCGCCGCTCCACGCGGCGATGCCGGCTTGGCCGAGCGCGCTCAACACCGAGCTGGCGGCGAATATCGTCAGGCTGTGTCGCCCGAGGCTCTGCAACGCCTCTCCGACTGCGGTCCGCGCGAGATTCGTCAGGATGGGAGACGTGGCGACCACATAGGCCAGCGCAAGAAAGTTGACGAGCCGCGCCGCGCCGAGATTTTGCTTGCCGACGTCGAGCTGGGCGAAAACCAAGTCGTGCAGGCCGGGGCGAAGGCCCAATCCGTCGGTCACGACGATCGCGCCGGCGGCCGTCAAAGCCAAACATATCGCCTGAATCGCGGGAGAGGGGCGCAACGGCGCATCGCGCCAGCGGATCGCCGCGACGATCCCAAGCGTGAAAATGAACTGCCAGGCGAAGGGATTGAAGAACCACCCTCCCGGCTCAGGCCAGTTCGGGAGGTGAAAATCGAGCAATCTGGCCGCCAAATAGGCGCCGGCCGCCGTAAATAAGGCAAGCAGCGGTTCGATCCTCGCGACGGCGAGAATCAGCGGCGAAAGGGCCATGAGGACGACGTAGAGAGGCAGGATATTGAAATAGCCGAGCTGATGAGTGAGCAAGGCGACCCCGATCGCGCCTTGCAGCGGGTCGTGAAACACCACGGTGCGGCCGTGCGCCTCGATCAGCGCGGAGAGGCCGCTGAACCAGTAGCAGGCGCCGAAAATCGCGACGGCGCACATCGTCAGAGCGACATGAAGGCCGTAAATCCGTCCGGCGCGCGAGAAACAGCTGCGAATCACCGGCGTCAGGCCGGAAACGAGCGACTTGCGATAGTAGGCGACGCCGACCGAGAGTCCGGACAGAAACACGAAGGCTTCGGCGCTGTCCGAAAGCGCAAAATTGCGCGGCGTCAGGCCTTCCAGAATATTGCCGGGAACATGGTCGATCATGATCGCGACGAGGACGACGCCCCGCGCGAAGTCGATGCCGCCGATGCGCGTCTGGTCCGCCATGACGCTTCTCAAACAAGAATCGCGCCAGAGCGTCGCAGATAGGTTTGGGCATGACGCGGAACAATGCGCGCGCCGTCGACGTCACGACGTTGTGACCTCCGCGGGCGCCCCGCGGTTTCTCAGCCGATGCTCACGCTTGCGCCAGCAATCGCCTCAGCGCGTCCGCCGTCGTCACCGGCAGGCTGCATGTCTGGCCGCGACAGACGATCGCGGCCGGGACGGCGCCGAGCGACGGCCGAGCGCCGGGGGCGCCGTGCGGCCAGCGCTCGGGGTCGAGCCTCAGCACGCAAGTCGCCGGGTCCGGCGCGGCGAGGGCGGCGGCCGCCAGCGCCGCGGCGCCGGGATCGTCGAGCGGCCCTTCCACCACGACCACGGCGCCGCGTTCCAGCAAATCGGCCGCCGCGAGCAGCAGCGGGTTCTGGGCGAGCGCCTCGCGCGCTCCCGTGGCGGCGCGGATGAGGCGCTCGGCCGCTTCGCGCCAGCGCGCCTCGTCGGCGAGGAGATGGAGCCTGGCGAAGACCTCCGCCATGACCGAGGCGCCGGACGGCGTCGCGCCGTCATGGGCTGGGCGCGGGCGCATGACGAGGCTGTCCTGCGCATCCCGCGCGGTCAGGTGGAAGCCGCCATCCTCGGCGCCGAACAGGTCTTGCGCCGCTTCGGCCCATCGCGTCGCGGCGCTCAGATAGTCCGGCTCGCCCGTCGCCTCGAACAGGCTCAGCGCGGCGCGCGCCATGGCGGCGTAATCGTCGAGCATGCCGGCGGCGCCGCGCCGGCCCGCGCGCCAGGCATGGACCAGCCGGCCTTCGCGGTCGCTTAAAGTTTGGGCGACGAAGGCGAAGGCCGCGCGGGCGGCGTCCAAGAACTCGGGGGCGTCGAAGACGGCGGCGCCGCGCGCGAGCGCCGCGATCGTCAGCCCGTTCCAGTCCGCGAGGATCTTGTCGTCGCGCGCCGGCCTGACGCGTTCCTCCCGCTCGGCGAAGAGGCGCGCTCTCGCTGCGCCGAGCCGCGCCTCGGCCGCCGCGTCGCCCGGCGGGCTCACGCGCCGCAGCACGTTGCGGCCTTCCCAATTGCCGCCGGCACGCACGTCGTAGGCGGCCTCGAACGCCGCCGCGTCCTCGCCGAGGACCGAAACGATCTCGCCCGCGCTCCAGACATAGAACCGCCCTTCCTCGCCCTCGGAATCGGCGTCCTCGGAGGCGGCGAAGGCGCAATCGGCGCGCATTTCGCGCATCAGCCAGCCGAAGGTCTCGCGCGCCCGCGCGGCATAGACCGGCGTCGGCGTCTCGGCGTGGGCGAGCGCGAGCAATTCGAGAATCTGCGCGTTGTCGTAGAGCATCTTCTCGAAATGCGGCACATGCCATTGCGCGTCGGTCGAATAGCGGGCGAAGCCGCCGCCGAGATGATCGTAGATGCCGCCCGCGCACAAAGCGTCGAGCAGATCGCGCACCGCCGTGCGGCAGCGCGCGTCCGCGCGACGAAAAGACTCGCTCCAGAAGAAGCGAAAGATCGGCGCGTTGGGAAATTTCGGCGCGCCGCCGACGCCGCCGTTGACGGGGTCGATGAGGCGCAGCAGCGCGTCGCCGACGCGGGTCAGGTCGTCAGGAGCGAGGTCCGGCCCCGGCCGGAGCGCGGCGATCTCGTTCAAATGGGCGACGAGCGAGGCGCCTTGCGCCAGCAACGCTTCGCGCTTGTCGCGCCAGGCGTCGTCGACCGCTTGCAGGATCTGACGAAACGACGGTCGACCCCATCGCGGCGTCGGCGGCCAATAGGTTCCGCCATAGATCGGCGCGCCCCCGGGCGTCAGGAACATCGTCAGCGGCCAGCCGCCTTGCTCGCCCATCGCGTGCAGCGCGCTCATGTAGATGTGATCGACGTCGGGCCGCTCTTCGCGATCGACCTTCACACTGACGAACAGACGGTTCATCAGCGCGGCGGTCTCGGAATCCTCGAACGATTCGTGCGCCATGACATGGCACCAATGGCACGCGGCGTAGCCGACGGAGAGCAGGATCGGGCAGTCGCGCCGCTTCGCCTCGGCGAGCGCCTCGGCGCCCCAGGGGCGCCAATGCACGGGATTGCCGGCGTGCTGGATGAGATAGGGCGAGGTCGAGCCGGCGAGCCGGTTTCCTTCCTGCGGCATGACAGTCTCCGGGGCGCGCTGACCGTTCAGGATGGACGCGCCGTCGCGGCGGCGCAAGGCGGGGCGCCGACCGCCGATCCGACGCGCCGTCAGATCAGACGACCGCGGTTGTTCCCCGAGCGAGCGCTACGCCGGCACCGCCCTCACGGATCATTAGGAACGCGCCCGACCAGATTCCGGGTATCTCCCACCGGCCGTGAATCTCGTCACCGTCATTGCTGACGACGCCTGCGTAATGCACCGAGTGAAGGTGCGGCGCGTGGTCGTAAAGCTTCAGCCAAGTGACCGAGGTTCCAACCCGACGGCCTTGGAGGCTCGCGGTGATCGTGAGACCGCGCTCTTCTCTTTGAGAACGGGGCTCCTGCGTCGTGCCCGTCAGCCACGAATCTTTCTCCGCGAGGGTCGCCGAGAACGACACCGAATCGAACCTTTTAGGATAGCTGAACACGCCCCGCCAAGCGCCGGAGAGATTCAGCGTCTTGTCGTCGTCCGTTGACCGCATGGCGCCCCCGGCGCTCGCAATGGACTGATTTCTTTACGCCGTCGCGGAATAGTCAGCAAAGATTCGCGGCGACCGCGCCGCAGTCTACCCCGCCAGCGCGCGCCTCAGCATAGCCTTGAACGCGGCGCTGTCGAAGGTCCAGCAGATGTCGGCCTTGGCGCCCGCCTTCAGCGCTGCGCGCCACGCCTCGCGATTGTTGTCGTCCGCGGCGACATTGAGCCGATCGACGATCGTCATGCCGCGCGTGAGTTCGCTCGCGCATTCGATCTCGACGAAATGGCGGCTCCAGCTCAGGCCCACGGCGCGGTCGAGCGCCACCGCCATCGCCGTCGGATCGGCGAGGGAGAGGCCGGTCTCGCCGGTCTGGATGAAATAGGCCTGCTTGGCGCGGCCGTTGCACTCGATGGCGAAGCGCGCCTTTACGGTCCCCAGCGCGAGGATGTCGGCGATTTCCGCCTCGTCGAGCACGGACGCGCCGCGCGAGACGCGCCAGCCGACCATTTCGATCGGCAGCCGCGAACGGAAAGTCATGCGCGCCGCTTCGGGATCGACCCAAATGTTGTATTCCGCCGCCGGCGTGACATTGCCCTCGCAGCACGGCGCGCCGCCCATGACGACGCAGCGGCCGATTCTTTTGGCGATGCCGGGATCGCGCGCCAGCGCCAGCGCGATATTGGTCAAGGGACCCAGCGTCACCAGCGTCAGGCCCGGCTCGGCATTGGCGAGCCGGATGATCGCGTCGACCGCATGCTCGCGCTCCGCGCCGCGGCGCGGCGGGGGATAGTTGCGGTCGCCAAGGCCGTCGCGGCCGTGAAACCAATGCGCGTCTTCGAGCGCGCGCGTCAGCGGGGCGCTCGCGCCTTTGAACACGGGAACGCCCGAGCCGGCGATCTCGGCCGTATAAAGCGCGTTGCGCGTCGCCTGTTCGAGGCCAACGTTGCCGGCGACCGTCGTCAGCGCGAGGACGCGAACATCCGGCGCCGCGAGCGCCATGAGGATCGCGACCGCGTCGTCGGAAGCGGTGTCGGTGTCGATGAGAAACGCGCGCATGGCTCGGCCCCGGCGCTCAGGAGGCGGCTGCGAGGCGGACGAACCCGCGATCGAGATCGTCCTTCAAGTCCTCGATGTCCTCGAGCCCGACGGAGAAGCGCAGGGTCGGTCCGCCCGGCGCCCAGCGCGTCGCGGTGCGGTAATTCGCGCAGTCGAAGGGGATGACGAGGCTCTCGAAGCCGCCCCAGGAATAGCCCATGCCGAACAATTCGAGCCCGTCGAGCAGCGCCGCGACGGCGTCGTCGGGCGCCGGCTTCAACACCACGCTGAAGAGCCCGGAGGAGCCGGAAAAGTCGCGCTTCCAGATGGCGTGGCCGGGATCGTCCGGCAGGGCGGGGTGGATGACGCGCAAGACTTCCGGCCGCGCTTTGAGCCAGAGCGCGAGCGCGAGGCCCTGACGCTCGGCTTCGCGAAGCCGCAACTCCATCGTGCGCAGGCCGCGCAGCGCGAGGAACACGTCCTCGGGACCGGGCGGGATCGCCATCTGATCCACGGTCTTGGCCAGGCGCGGAAACCATTGCGCGTTGGCCGAGACGAGACCGAGCAAAAGATCGGAATGGCCGGAGAGATATTTGGTGCCCGCCTCCACCGCCATGTCGACGCCGTGCGCGTGCGGCGAAAAGAACAGCGGCGTCGCCCAGGTGTTGTCCGCGATGACGCAGGCGCCGCGCGCGTGGGCGGCCGCGGCGATCGCCGGGATGTCCTGCACCTCGAGCGACTGCGAGCCCGGCGCCTCGACGAACACCGCCTTGGTGTTGGCGCGCATCAGCGCGGAAATCCCGGCGCCGACGAGCGGATCGTAATAGGTGGTCTCGACGCCCATGCGCTTCAGGGTGGCGTCGCAGAAGATGCGCGCCGGCTGGTAGGCCGAATCGCTCATCAGGAGATGATCGCCCGCGCTGAGGGCGGCCATCAGCGAAACGATGATCGCCGCCAGCCCGGAGGGGACGAGGACCGTTCCCGCCGCGCCGGAAATCGAAGTCCAGGCTTCGCAAAGCGCGTCGGTGGTCGGCGTGCCGTGCGTGCCATAGGTATAGCGCTGCTTGCGGTTCTTCAGCGTGGCGACGTCGGGGTACAGCACGGTCGAGCCGCGGAACGGCGGAACATTGACGAAGCCCTGCGAGGCCTCGGCGTCGCGGCCGAGATGGACGAGGCGCGATCGGCTGCGCAGTCGTGTTTTGGCTTCGTCGGTCAGCTTTTTCATCGATCGGGGTTTCCGCAAATGGGGGACAAGCAAAATGAAAAACGCGCGGGCCGGCGTCAACCGGCCTCGCGCGTCCGCGCTCGCCTTCAAGGGCCTGCAATCACTTGCCCGTCGGCAACGGCGTGCCGTTGACCGAGACTTCGCCGGCTTCCGTCACCTCGACCTTCCACACCAGCCGCCCGTCGGGACCGGCCGTCGCCAGGCCCTTGAGGAACGTGACGCCGAGCGCGGCCGTCTGCAAATCCGGCTCGGTCTTGGCGATGTCCTCGAGGAGGGCGATCGTCTTGTCGAGACCGTCGGCGCTGAAAGTGAAGCGAGCGCTCGGCGCGCCCGTGTCGACCGAGGCTTCGCCCTCGAAGGCGAGATCGAGCAACGGCGTCGTGAGCCGGCCGGGCGAAAGGGCGATCTTCGGGCGCCCGGCGAGCAGGATCTGGCCGATCTTGTCCTGCGTCTCAGGCGACAGGTCGGCCTTGCCGCCGAAATTCGGATCGTCGAGCGCGAGCTCGGCGGCTTGGTCGAGGCCTGTGCCGGTGACGCGCAGGTCCAAACTGAGCGAGGCCGGCGAAAGCTGCTCGGCCCATGACGGCAGGAGCGGCGATTTGAACGCCAATTCGTCGATCTTGACTCCGATTTCCGCGGCGCCGTCGGCGACGAAGCCGCTCAGCCCGATCGTCTCGCCGAGCGTCTTCAACGTCGCGTCGACCATCGGCATTTGCAGCGTCAGATCGTGAATTTCGGCGTTGGCCTGAAGATTGTTCCAGACCGGCAGCGTCGCTCGGAGCCGCTGCTTCCATTCCGGAGGAGCGTCGGCGTCTTCGACATGGGCGACGACATATTTCCAGAAATCGCCGATCTCGCGCGCGCGCAATCCCGTAATCGCCGCGCCGCCGACGACGCCGTCGACATTGTATGTCACCTTGACGGGCGCGCCCTGGCCGTTCGGCGGCGGCGCAAGGACGGTTTCCGTCAGGCTCTTCACGGATTGCGCGAGAGCGACGTCGACGCCCGCGCCGCTGTCGGACGTCTTGGCGCGGGTCTCGACGGATATGCCGGATTCCGCGAGATCGATATCGGCGCCTCGAGCGACGTCGGCGATATGAAACTTGCCGGCGAGTAAATCGACCGCGACGAGCGAGCGCAAGAAATTCACCTGGGCGGCGTCATAGGCGGTCTCCAGGTGAAAGCCGCTGAGATTGAACGTGCCGGCCACATTGCCCTTGTCCGTCGGCGCGTCGAAGGCGAGGTTCGGAAACCGATCGGCTTTGACCGTCCAGGAGCCTTCGCCCACCGGCGTCAACGTGTAGGAAAAGCGCTCGATCCGCAGCGCGCCCTTGGGCGGTCCCGCCAGATCAAGCGCCTTTTGCAGATCCCAGGCGACGACGTAATCTTCGCCGTCCGGCGCGACGGAAACGATGCCCTTGTCGATGACCGCCTTGCTGAAGAAGTCGGCGTAGCCCTGTTCGATCGCCTTGGCGCCCTCCGACGTGGCGGGCGCGGCGACGCCCGCGGACGAGGCCGCGATCAGGAGAAAGGCCGAGGAGAGCCATCGAGCGTGCATGAGAGCGCCCTGTTCGCTGACGGTTGAACGGGAAGCGCGAAGCCTAGCAGCATTCGCCTCCAGCGCGAAGCGCCGCGATTGACTCGCTCCGGAGTTTGCCGCGACACTGGCGGCCGATCCGGCATCGATAGAGGAGTTTTCGCATGCGATCGCTCGTGACGTCCATCGCGGCCGCCGCCGCGCTTTGCGCCGGCGTATCGACGGCCGACGCGGGAACGCTCGACCAGGTCAAATCGCGCGGCGCGCTGGTCTGCGGCGCCAATCCGGGATTGGCGGGCTTCGGCCTGCCCGACGATCAGGGCGTCTATAGGGGACTCGACGTCGACGAATGCCGGGCGCTCGCGGCGGCGATCTTCAATGACCCGAGCAAGGTGAAATACCTGCCGATCAACGCCAAGGACCGGCCGACGATTCTCGCCTCGGGCGCCGTCGACGTTCTCGTGCGCAACACCACCTGGACGATGTCGCGCGAGATCGGCGGCATGTTCTTCACCGGCGTCAATTATTACGACGGGCAGGGCTTCATGGTGCGCAAGAAGCTCGGCGTCGATTCCGCGCTGAAGCTCGACGGCGCCTCCATCTGCGTGCAGCAGGGCACGACGACCGAACTCAACGTCGCCGACTTCTTTCGCACCCACAATCTGAAATTCGAGGCGGTCGTCTTCGCCACCGACGAGGAGACGGTCAAGGCCTACGATTCCGGGCGCTGCGACGCCTACACCACCGACGCCTCCGGCCTCTATGCCGAGCGCCTGAAGCTGTCGGCGCCGGACGATCACATGGTCCTGCCCGAAATCATCTCCAAGGAGCCGCTGGGCCCGTCGGTGCGCAAGGACGACATCCCCTGGTTCGAGATCGTCCAATGGACGCATTTCGCGCTGGTGACCGCGGAGGAACTCGGCGTCACCCAGGCCAACGTCGACGAGAAACTGAAATCCGACAACCCGGAAATCCGCCGCCTGCTCGGCGTCGAAGGCGACTTCGGCAAGAGCCTGGGGCTGACCAACGACTGGGCCTATCGCATCATCAAGGCGGTGGGGAATTACGGCGAGTCGTTCGAGCGCAATGTCGGGCAGGGCTCGCCGATCAAGATCAAGCGCGGGCTCAACGCGCTGTGGAGCCAGGGCGGGCTGCAATATGCGCCGCCGATAAGGTGAGGGGCGGGGCGGACCGGCCGGGGCGTCTTGCGCGCAGCCTCGCCGTCAGTACGAGGAGCGAAGCGACGGAGCGATCTGGCGCTGGCCCGCGCACAACCGCTGGATTGCTCACTCTGGGCCTGCAATGACGGGGTTGGAGGGGCTTCATGGGCGCCGTGGCGGGCGGATGCGCAGGTTCCCTTCTCGGCGCCCTCGTGGGCGGCGCGCTCGGCGTCGGCGCCGGGCTGGCGTGGACGAATGTCTTCCACACCAGCTGCTTCGAGGGCTATTGCGGCATGCTGGTGTTCTTCACCTTCATGCCGATCGGAGCCATCGCCGGAGGGGCCGTCGGCGCCCTCGCGCTGGGCCACCTCGGAGCGCGCAAGTCGCGCGCTCCGTCCTGACCATGTTTGTGGAAGCGCGCCGCCGCCCGCCTACTGCCCCCGCTTCGCCCGCGTCGCAAACCGCACCGCCTCCTCCGCCGCGCGAAACAGCGCCTTGGCCTTGTTGACGCATTCCCGGTTCTCGTAGGCCGGATCGGAATCATAGACGATTCCCGCGCCCGCCTGGACGTGCATCAAGCCGTCCTTCACCACCGAGGCGCGCAGGACGATGCAGGTGTCCATTTCGCCGCCGGCGCCGAAATAGCCGATGCAGCCGGCGTAGATGCCGCGCTTTTCCTTCTCCAGTTCGTCGATGATCTCCATCGCCCGCACTTTTGGCGCGCCGGACACGGTGCCGGCGGGGAAGCCGGCCGCGAGCGCCGCGACGTTGTCGAGTTCGGGGCGCAGCTCCCCCTCGACGTTGGAGACGATGTGCATGACGTGGCTGTAGCGTTCGACGAAGAAGCTGTCGGTGACCTTGACCGTGCCGATCCTGGCGACCCGGCCGACGTCGTTGCGGCCGAGATCGAGCAGCATCAGATGTTCGGCGCGCTCTTTTGGGTCGGCGAGAAGCTCGGCGGCGAGCGCTTCGTCCTCGGCCGGCGTCTTGCCGCGCCAGCGCGTGCCGGCGATGGGGCGGATGACGACCTTGCCCTCGCGCACGCGCACCAGGATTTCCGGGCTCGAGACGACGATCTGGAACCCGCCGAAATCGAGGAAGCAGAGGTAGGGCGAGGGATTGACGCGCCGAAGCGCGCGATAGAGCGAAAAGGCGGAGAGATCGAAACGGCTGGTGAAGCGTTGCGAAAGCACGATCTGGAACGCGTCGCCGGCGGCGATATAGTCCTTCGCCTTGGCGACCATGCTCAAGAATTCCGGCTCGCTGGTGTTGGAGACGGCTTCGCCCGCCAGCAGGGTCGGCTCGACCGCGGGGGCGGTGTGATCGAGCGGCCCTTCGAGCGCGGCCACCACTGCGTCGAGGCGCGCCTGCGCGCTTTCGAACGCCGCGCGCGCCGATATGCCGGGGGCGGGGCGGACGGGCGTGACGACGACCATTTCGTCGCGCACGCCGTCGAACACCACCATGATGGTCGGGCGGATGAGAATCGCCTCGGGCACGCCGATCGGGTCCGGCTTGGCGGGCGCCAGACGCTCCATCTGGCGCACCATGTCGTAACCGAGATAGCCGAACACGCCGGCCGACATCGGCGGCAACCCCTGGGGCAGATCGATTTGCGATTCCGCCAGCAACGCGCGCAGCGCCTCCAGCGGCTTGCCGGGGCAGGGGACAAAAGCGTCGGGTTCGCTCAAGGCGCGCCGATTGATTTCAGACCCTTCGCCGCTGGAGCGCCAGACGACGTCCGGATCGAGCCCGATCATCGAATAGCGCCCGCGCTGGGCGCCGCCCTCGACCGACTCGAGCAGGAACATGTTGCCCGAACGCCCCGCCGCCAGCTTGAGATAGGCCGACACCGGCGTTTCCAGGTCCGCGACCAGCGTCGTCTGCACGACGCTGGCGCGCCCGCTGGCGTAGCGGCGCGCGAAGTCGTCAAAGTCCTGGACGTTCATCATCGTCACCCTCAGCCGCCCTCGGCGGCCTGAAGGACGTTGTCGTGGATCGTCACCCCGAGTTCGCGCTCGAGCGCGGTGACGTATTGCGTGACGAGGCTCGACTGCAAAGCCTCGGCGAGCCGCGCCGCCGTCCGCTTGATGGCGGGGTCGTTGGCGTCGGTCGGCGGCGTCGCGTCGGCGGCGATCTTGAAGACGACGCGGCCATCGGGCGTCGCCGCCGATCCGGCGCCGTTCGGCGGCGAGGCGAAGACCGCGCCGACGACGCTCTCGGCGAGCCCGGCGCCGCCGCGCCGACGGATGTCCGCCGCCGACTTGGATTCGAGGCCGGCGCTCTGCGCGAGGCTGGCGACGGTCGCGCCGGCGTCGAGCTGCTTGACCATGTCCAGCGCCTTGGCGCCGAGCAAGCGAGCGACTTCGTCGGCGCGCCATTGCTTCTCGACGGCGTCCTTGACTTCCTCGAACGTGCGCTCGCGCGCCGGATCGACCTTGGCGACTTCGAACCAGAGATAGCCGCGATCCTTGGTCTGCAGCGCCGCATCGTCGACGCCGACGTCGGATGCGAACACCGCGCGAAGCAGCAGCGCCTTTTCCGGCAGATCGACGGCGGCGCCGGCCGGATCGAGCCCTTGTGCGTCCACGGCCGCGATCGCACGCGTCTCCAGGCCGACGTCCTTGGCCGCCTCGGTCAGGGATTTGCCGGCGACGCGCGCGTCTTCGATCTTGTCGTGCAAGGTCTGCACGTCGCCGGCGGCGCGATCGGCCGCAATCTCTTTCTTGAGGGCGTCCTCGACCTCGGCGAAGCTCTGCACGCTCGCGGGCGTGACCGCCACGACCCGCACGATGGCCGGTCCGAACTGACCCTTGACGACGTCGCTGACGCCGCCCTCGGGCAGGGCGAAGGCGGCCTCGGCGATCGCGTGGTCGAACATGCCGGCCTTGGTCGTCTCGCCGAGGTCGATGTCCGCCGGCTTGAGAGCGCGCGCCTTGACGATTTCGTCGAAAGCGGCGCCGCCCTTGATCTTGGATTCGGCCTCGGCCGCTTCCGCGTCGTTGGCGAAGACGATCTGCTGCAGTTTGCGCTTTTCGGGGACGATGAAGCGGGTGTCGCGGGCCTTGTCGTAGAGCGCCTTGGCGTCCTCGTCCGACACTTCCGCCGGCTTGGCGAGACCGGCGGAGGAGGCCAGGAGAATGGCGAAGCCGCGATATTCGGGCGCCCGGTAGCTCGCCTTGCGATCCTCGAAATAGCTCTTCAACGCGTCCGTCGCAGGCGCCGGAACGTCGCCCGCGGCGCTCGGCGGCAAGACGAGATAGTCGATCGCGCGCGTCTGCGCGTCGACCCGCGCGAGCGCGTCGACAAGGGACTTGGGCGCGCTCAGGCCTTCGACCAGCGCGAGTTCGATCTGCTGGCGCAGATAGGCCTTGCTCTGGCTGGCGAAGAAGCCGCGCTCGCTGAGGCCGGAATCGCGTAGGGCGGCGTCGAAGCGGGCGCGGCTGAATTCGCCCGAGGCGTCCTGCAGGTTCGGATCGGCGCGCACCGCGGCGGCGATCGCGTCATCGGAAATCGCCAGGCCGAGCGACGCGGCGCGCTGATCGAGCGCCGCTTCGGCGATGAGGCGTTGCAGCACTTCGCTGTCGAGGCCGAGCGCGTGCGCCTGCGCGTTGGTCAGGCCCGTCTTCGATCGGGTCTGGACCTGATACATCAAATTCTGCAACTCACGCTGGAACTGCTGGCTGGTGATCACGGCGCCGCCGACTTCGGCGACCTTGTCGGAGACCGATTCGCGGAACATGTCGCCGACGCCCCAGACGACGAAACTGACGATGATGAGGCCGAGAACGACCGTCATGATCAAACGGCCGATCAAGCCTTGCGTCGCCTTCCGCATCCCGTCGAGCATGGCTGTCGCTGATCCCTTTCCTCGGCCGAAGTCGTTTTTCGGGCCCATGACGCCCGATCGGCGCCCCGTTCGGCCCTATCTAGCCTTGGCCGAAGGCTTTGCATAGGCGGACCGGGAATGATAATCGGCGGGCCTCCGCAACGCGTTTTTTCCCCGAGAGGCGATTCATGACCCCTGGCGTGCGTCCCTTCGTGGCGGGAAACTGGAAGATGAACGGCTCGCGGGCGTCGCTGAGCGAGATCGCCGCGATGCGCCGCGCGGTCGACGCGGGCGAGGCGGGCGCCGCCGAGGTCGCGGTCTGTCCGCCGGCGACGCTGCTCGCCGGCGCGGCGACGATTCTCGAGGGCGGCGCGCTGAATCTGGGCGCGCAGGACTGCTGCGCGGTCGACGGCGGCGCCTACACCGGCGATATTTCCGCGCCGATGCTCAGGGACGCCGGCGCTTCCTATGTGATCGTCGGCCATTCCGAGCGTCGCGCTGGCCACGCCGAGAGCGACGCCGCGGTGCGCGCCAAAGCCGAGGCGGCGCACCGGGCCGGGCTGAGCGCGATTCTCTGCGTCGGCGAAACGCGCGCCGAGCGCGAAGGCGGCCGCGCGATCGGAGTCGTGAGCGGCCAGCTCAGGGGATCGCTGCCCGCCAAGGCGACGCCCGCCGATCTGATCGTCGCCTACGAGCCGGTCTGGGCGATCGGCACCGGCCTGACGCCGACGCCCGCCGACGTCGCGCAGATGCACGGCGCGATCCGCGCGCTCTTGAGCGAAATCTACGGCGAAGCGGGCGCGCATATGCGCATTCTCTACGGCGGCTCGGTCAAGCCCGCCAACGCGCGCGAATTGCTCGGCCTGGCCAACGTCGACGGCGCGCTGGTCGGCGGCGCCAGCCTCAAGGCGGCCGATTTCATGGCGATCGCCGCGACCTACGCGTGATTTCCGAGCGTCGATCGGCGCCGCGAACGTGGACGCGCTCATTGCGCCGTGCTAGGAGCGCCGCCAAATCATCAAACTCCGCCGCGCGGGTCGCGGCGCGTCCTTTTAGGATTCCCCGATGCAAACCGTGCTGATCGTCATTCACCTGCTGGTGGTGATCGCCCTTGTCGCCGTCGTGCTGTTGCAGCGCTCGGAAGGCGGCGTCCTCGGGGCGGGGGGCGGGGGCGGCTTCATGACCGGGCGCGGGCAAGCCAATGCGCTTTCGCGCGCCACCGCGATTCTGGCGGCGATGTTCTTCGCGACCTCGATCCTGATGTCGGTCATCGCCGGCTGGAGCCGCGCGCCGCGCTCGATCATCGACAACGCCGCGCCGGCCTCTTCGAGTTCCACGGAAACGAAGAAGGCGCCGGGGCAGGGCAGCCTGCTCGACCAGCTCAAGGAAATGCAGAACCAGTCCGGCGGCGGAACCCCCGTCGCGCCCGCCGCTCCCGCGCCCGTCGCGCCGGCGCAAGAACCGCCGAAATAGCATGGCGGTCGGGCGCCGCCGATCGACCTTCGGAGCGCCTTGATGTCGGCGCCGCTGTCGATCGTGGTCTATTTCACGATCTGGTGGGTGGCGCTGTTCGCGGCGCTGCCGTTCGCCGTCCGCCCGCGCGAGGAGGCCGGGGTCGGCGACGCGCCGCCGGGCTCCGACCCCGGCGCGCCGGTCGCGCCGCGCCTCGTGCGCACGGCGCTGTGGACGACGCTGATCGCGGCGGCGATCTTCGCGGCCCTCGACGCCTACGTCATTTGGATGGATTGACCCGGTGCCGTCGTTTCGCAACGAGCGGCGGGTGCGCCATTCCGCCAGGGACATGTTCGAGCTCGTCGCCGACGTCGAGCGTTATCCCGAATTCGTGCCGCTGTGCCAGGCGCTGCGCGTGCGCCGCCGCAGCAAGGACGACCAAGGCGTCGAGATCCTGGTCGCCGACATGGAAGTCGGCTATCGCGCGATCCACGAAAAATTCGCCAGCCGCGTCACGCTCGACCGGCTGCGGCTGAAAATTCTCGTCGAATATATCGACGGTCCGTTCCGCCGCCTCGAGAACATCTGGAATTTCCGCGACGATCCGCAGGCGGGCTTCTCGACGGTGGAATTCTTCATCGTCTACGAATTCCGCAGCCGCCTGCTCAGCGCGCTGATGGGATCGATGTTCGACGCGTCGTTCCGCAGATTCTCCGCCGCGTTCGAAGCGCGCGCCGACGTGATCTACGGGCGCAAGCTCGGCTGATTCTCGTTTGCCGCCGCTTCGAGCAGGCCCAGCGCCGTCTCCACCGAGGCCAGGCGAATGGCGGAGCGCGAAAGGGCGCCGAACCGCCGCTCCAGCGCGACCGTTCCGCCGCCGCGGCGCGCGCAGGCGAAATGGACGAGCCCGACCGGCTTGGCCGCCGTGCCGCCGTCCGGGCCGGCGATTCCGGTGATCGAGACCGCGATGTCGGCGTCGGAATGGGCGAGGGCGCCCAGCGCCATCGCGCGCGCCGTCGCGTCGCTGACCGCGCCGTGCTCGGCCAGAACCTCGTCGGCAACGCCGAGCATCTCCTCTTTGGCTTCGTTGGAATAAACGACGAAGCCGCGCTCGAACACCGCCGACGAACCCGGTATTTCCGTCAGCAAGGCGCTAAGCAGCCCGCCGGTGCAGGATTCGGCGGCGGCGAGCTTGAGACCGAGATCCCGGCAGCGCGCTTCGAGCGCGGCGGCGCGGTCGACGAGAAGGGACGCGAACACCGGCGATTCCTTTGCGGGGCTTGGCGAGGCGAAAAACTACCATGATTCCGCTTTCCCGAAAGCACTTTCCCGTCCCTCGCTTTCCCCGCCTCGCTTTTTCCGCTACGCACCGCGCAGCCCGCGTCGTCAGGACTCTAGGAAAGAAGTGGAAGCCATGCATCGTTACCGCACGCACAATTGCGGCGCTCTCGGCCTCGCCCAAGAAGGCCAGGCGGTCCGTCTTTCCGGCTGGTGCCATCGCATCCGCGACCACGGCGGCGTTCTGTTCATCGATCTGCGCGACCATTACGGCCTGACGCAGTGCGTGGTCGATCCCGATTCGCCGGCCTTCACCCACGCGGAGAGGCTGCGCTCGGAATTCGTCGTCCGCATCGACGGCGCCGTGCGCAAGCGCCCGCCGGGCACGGAAAACCCTGACATGCCGACCGGCTACGTCGAGGTTTACGTGCGCGAGATCGAGGTGCTCGGCCCGGCCGGCGACCTGCCGATGCCGGTGTTCGGCGATCAGCCCTATCCCGAGGACACAAGGCTGAAATATCGCTTTCTCGATCTGAGGCGCGAAAAGCTGCACGCCAACATCATGCTGCGCGGGCGCATCATCGATTCGTTGCGCGCGCGCATGAAGGGGCAGGGCTTCTTCGAGTTCCAGACGCCGATCCTGACCGCCTCCAGCCCGGAAGGCGCGCGCGACTACCTGGTGCCCTCGCGCGTCCATCCCGGCAAGTTCTACGCGCTGCCGCAGGCGCCGCAGCAGTTCAAGCAACTGATCATGGTCGCCGGTTTCGACCGCTATTTCCAGATCGCGCCGTGCTTTCGCGACGAGGACGCGCGCGCCGACCGCAGCCCCGGCGAATTCTACCAGCTCGATATCGAAATGAGCTTCGTCACCCAGGAGGACGTGTTCGCAGCGGTCGAGCCGGTGCTGCGCGGCGTGTTCGAGGAGTTCGGCGGCGGCAAGCCGGTGACGCAAAAATTCCCGATGATCCCCTACAAGCAGGCGATGCTCGAATTCGGCGTCGACAAGCCGGACCTGCGCAATCCCATTCGCATCGCCGATGTCACCGAGATCTTCGCGCGCGACGACGTGAGCTTCAACGCGTTCAAGAACGTCATCAAGTCCGGCGGCGTCGTGCGCGCCATTCCGGCGCCGGGGGCGGGAAAGCAGCCGCGCTCGTTCTTCGACAAGCTCAACGACTGGGCCAAGGGCGAGGGCGCGCCGGGGCTGGGCTATGTGATTTTCGAAGGGGTGGGCGAGGCGATCTCCGGCAAAGGGCCGATCGCCAAGTTCCTGCCCGCCGAGGCGCAGCGCGCGCTCGTCGCCGCCGCCGGCCTGAAAGCCGGCGACGCGGTGTTCTTCGCCTGCGACAAGGAGGCCAAGGCGGCCAAGCTCGCCGGCGCGGCGCGCGTCCGCATCGGCAACGATCTCGGCATCTGCGAGAAAGACGTCTTCAAGTTCTGCTGGATCGTCGACTTTCCGATGTACGAATGGAACGAAGACGACAAGAAGATCGATTTCTCCCACAATCCGTTCTCGATGCCGCAAGGCGGGCTCGAGGCCTTGGAGACGAAGGACCCGCTCGAAATCCTGGCCTACCAGTACGACATCGTCTGCAACGGCGTCGAACTGTCGTCGGGCGCGATCCGCAACCACCGCCCCGACGTCATGCGCAAGGCGTTCGAGATCGCCGGCTACGGCGAGGAGGTGTTGCTGGAGAAGTTCGGCGGCATGTATCGCGCGTTCCAGTGCGGCGCGCCGCCCCACGGCGGCATCGCGCCGGGCGTCGACCGCATCGTCATGCTGCTGGCGGGCGAGGAAAACCTGCGCGAGGTCGTGCTGTTCCCGATGAACCAGCGCGCCGAAGACTTGCTTATGGGCGCGCCGTCGAACGTGACGCCGAAGCAATTGCGCGAGCTGCACATCCGGCTGAACCTGCCGGAGAAGTGAGGCGCGCGCGGGATGACGGCGCCCCGTCACGCGCCCGTCGGATCGACGCGTCAAGTCGAGCGCCGGCGTAATCGCTAACGGAGACGAACCGCCGTCAGCCCGGCTTCGCCGAGCGGTCGATGGGCGTCGGGGCGGCGGCCTGGGCGAAGCCTTTGAATATTTCGCGAAGCCAGTCCGCGCTCTGTTGCCCCTCGGAAAACCAGGCGCGCATGAAGCCCTCGGGCGAGAACTTCGCCGCTTCGGCCAACAGTCGCTTTTCCATTTCCGCGAGCACGGCCGTCTGCATCGGCTGAACGTCGGGAAGCCCCATGAATTGCCGCGCCTCGAGAGGCGTGCAGTCGATATTGATCGTCACTTTCATCTTGGCGCCGGCCCTCTCCTGGGCGGAGTCATTGCGCGTCTCGAGCGGTCACGATCGTCGAGACGCGGTCATAGCCCCGAGATTATCCGTTCCGTTCTAGCACTTGAGCGAGCGCTGTCACGCGGCCGGCGCCCCGGCCTTGCCCAAATCGATTCGGTATGAGAACGTCGCAATCGAGGAATAACGAAGGGTCGAGGTGAGAATTTCCGGGGATCGTTTCCTGATGATTATCGGCGTTCTGAATCAGAAAGGAGGCGTCGGCAAGACGACCCTCGCCATCAATTTGGCGGCGACGCTGGCCAAAACCGGCCTGCGCGTTCTTCTGGTCGACGCCGATCCCCAGGGCAGCGCGATGGCTTGGTCCAGCACGCGGGAAATCGAACCTTTGTTCCCTGTCGTCGGCATGGCGAAATCGAGCCTTCATCGCGATCTTCCCCAGCTCGCCGCAAACTACGACATCGCGATCATCGACGGCGCGCCGCGCGTGAACGAGCTCGGACGATCCGCGATCCTGGCCAGCGACCTCGTGCTGATTCCCGTCCAGCCGTCGCCTTACGACGTTTGGGCCGCCGCGGACACGGTGCAACTGATCCGCGAGGCCCGGCAGCTCAAGGAAAGCCTTCGGGCCGCCTTCGTCGTCAATCGCAAGATCGCGAGAACGGCGATCGGCCGCGACGCCGCCGCCGCCCTTGCGCGGTTCGACGACGTTCCCGTTCTTTCCGCCGTGCTCAGCCAACGCATCATTTACGCCGAGAGCGCCGCCAAGGGGCTTTCCGTGATCGAAGCCGCTCCGAGCGGCGAGGCCGCGCGGGAAATGGACGATCTCGCCAAGCAGGTTCTCGGCGCGAAGGAAAGGAAAGCGGCATGAGCAAGAAAACGATCGTGTTCAAGATGCCGGCGACGGATCCGCCCCGGCGCGACGACGAACCGAGCGACTTCCCCGCGCCGATCGACGAACCCTCGCTCGCGGTTTCGGCGCGCAAGCCCGAGGCTGCGCAGATCTCGAATGTCGCCGAACCCGACCAATGGGTGCGACGCCGACACTTGAGCGTCGCATCGACCGCGCTCGCCCCGCCGTCGCAAGCGCCCGGCGCGAAGACCAGCTTCGCGATCGACCTCGCCGCCGAGCGGGACTTGCAGGACGTCGTCGCGCTCAGCTTGATGGCGCCGGCGATGCTCGGCTGGTTCTGGTTCGCCAATGCGATGGATCGGTATCGGCGAATTTTCGCCCGCTGACCGCGCTCGACGCGCCAAGCGACGATCAGTAGCCGGTCCTGGGCGTCGGCGTGGGTTCGGGCGACGGCGCCGCCGCCGCGGGAGCCGAAGCGCCCGAGCGGCACGCGGCGACATAGTCCTTCTTCGTTTGCCCGCTCGCCTTGATCGCGGCCTTGTCGGCGGCATAGTCGTGGTTGCACTCGGCCAAGGTCTTCGCGGCGGCGGGCGCGCCCGTCAAGATGATCGCCAGACCGATGGCCGCCGACAACGGCAAACAAATCGCTGAGACTCGCATCGTCTCTCTCCCATTGCGACTATTCGAGCCCCCAATTGAAAATCTTACCGCGCGCGCCGCGTCGACGCCAGACCTCGACCTCGCGACGCCGATGAGCCAACCGAGTCCCTTTTCTCATGCCCAAGGCGAATTTTTGTCGTAGTCTTCGTCCAAAGAGGTCGTAGCGACGGGAGGAAGGACAAAAATGGCCGGGGAGCATTTCGACGTGCTGATCGTCGGCGCTGGACTCTCCGGCGTCGGAGCCGCCTGTCGCTTGCAAAAGGCTTGCCCGGCAAAGAGCTACGCCATCCTCGAAAGTCGCGACGATCTGGGCGGGACATGGGATCTCTTCCGCTATCCCGGCGTCCGGTCGGACTCCGACATGTTCACGCTCAGCTACTCCTTTCGGCCCTGGACGCACGCCAAGGCGATCGCGGGCGGACGCGCGATCCTCACTTACATTCGCGACACCGCGCGAGAATACGGCGTCGACGAGAAAATCAGGTTCGGCTGCCGCGTCAAGGCCGCTTCGTGGTCGTCCGCCGACGCCCGGTGGACTGTCGAGGTCGAGCGCGGACCGGAACGGGAGATCGTCCGGCTGACCTGCGGCTTCCTCCTGATGTGCGCCGGCTATTACGCCTATGAGGGCGGCTATCTCCCGGACTTTCCCGGCGTCGAGCGCTTTCAGGGCCGCGTCGTGCATCCGCAGAAATGGACGGAGGACATCGAATACGCCGGCAAGCGCGTCCTCGTGATCGGCAGCGGCGCGACGGCGGTGACGCTCGTGCCGGAGTTGGCCAAACGCGCCGCCCACGTCGTCATGCTGCAACGATCGCCGACCTATGTCGTGGAAAGGCCGTCGACCGACACTGTCGCCGACGCCCTGCGCGCCGCGCTGCCGCAAAGGCCGGCCTATCGTCTGGCGCGATGGAAAAACATTTTGCTCGGCGCGTATTTCTTTCGATTTTGCCGGCGCAGCCCGCAAAGCGCGAAATGGCTATTGCTGAGGCGGGTGCGGGATGCGCTCGGGCCCGATTACGATGTCGCGCGGCATTTCACGCCGCGCTACAATCCCTGGGAGCAAAGGCTGTGCCTCGTTCCCGACGGCGATTTGTTCCGGGCGATCAGGAACGGCCGCGCCTCGGTCGTCACCGACCGCATCGAAGGGTTCACGAAAAGCGGCGTCGTGTTGAGCGGCGGCAAGGAGATCGAGGCCGATCTGGTGGTCGCCGCGACCGGCCTCGTTCTTCAGCCGCTCGGCGGCGTTCGCTTGAGCGTCGACGGCGCCGAGGTCGATCTCGCGAAGACGATGATCTACAAAGGCGCCATGTTCAGCGACATCCCCAATCTCGCGTCGGTGTTCGGTTACACCAACGCCTCCTGGACCCTGAAAGCGGATTTGATCTGCCAATTCGTCTGCCGCCTGCTGAACTATATGGACGCGCGGGGCTATCGCCAGTGCACGCCGCGCAATGACGATCCTTTCGTGGCGAGATTGCCGCTCGTCGATTTCTCCTCGGGCCTTTTTCAACGCGCGCTCGACCGGTTGCCCAAGCAAGGTTCGAAATCGCCTTGGCGATGGCGGCAGAATTACGCGCTCGACTTTCTCGCGCTGAAGTTCGGCGCGCTCGGCGACGGCGCCTTGCGATTTTCGAACGCGTCCGCGCCAAAGGGCTCTGTTCCGGCGGGGCAGGGCGCTCCGGCGGCGCCTCACAGTCCGAGCGCGGCGAGGTGACGCGGCAGAGCGCCCGGCCAGCTCAAATCCTTTCGACGCGTTCCCGATGCCGCGCCGCCGTCATTCGTGGCGGCGTTCGACTCCCCTCAAAAGGCGTGGGCCGCCAGCCAGGGCGTCGCCCGTTCGTCGAGGCGGCCGAACGCGACGTCGACGATGTATTTGGCGACCGCCTGCTCGTTGAACAGCGCGTGGTAGCGCGCACGGCCGGCCGCCGCGACACTCTGCCGATAGGCCGGATCGCCGACCAGCTTGGCCAGCTTCTCCAGAAGTTCTTCGATCGTCGAAAAATATGCGAACTCGCCCTCCGCCAAGAGGCGTTCGTAGCCGGTCGCCCGGTCCACGAGCGTCGCCAGGCCGTTGCCCGCGAGCTGGGCGAGGCGATCGGACGAATAGAGGAACACGTCGTTCCGCTTGCTCACGTTGAGGCCGATCGCCGCCGACTCGAGCGCCCGCTGGTATTTTCCTCCTGCGAGCTGCGGCTGGCCGCGCACGCCGGGAGACAGAATCCGAATTTGCGGCGCGCTCCGCGCGATATGCGCGATCAAGTCGATCGACGTCCAATCCCGTCCGCAGAGATAGCGGGGGTCGTTCTCGTTGCCGCAGGCGTAGAACAAATCGTAGGGCAGGTCGCGGCGCTCGTGATTGCGCCCGCGTTCGATCGAAAAATCGACGGGATTGGGCATGAAGGCGACAATGCGTCCCGGCTTGGCGAACGGCCGCAGCGCCTCGCCGGCGCTCGTGATGAGAGTCGCGTCGACGACGTCGATTTTCGACAGGATCGCGGCGACGTTCCTCGTTTCGAAGAGCGGGTCGACATTGTACTGAAGGATCCGCGCGTCGGGAAGTTCGCTCCTGAGGTCCGACAGGGTGGCCGGACTGATGGCGTCGGCGTGGCCGAGCACGATCAATTCAGGCGCGACGCCGCGGCAGAATTCGCGAAAGGCGCGGTTGGCCGCGCCGGCGCCGAAAACGCGATGGCCCAGAAGCGTTCCCGCCCTGGCCACGTCGCGGTCGGAGAAGTTGGAGACGGCGTGCCCATTGCGGATCAGTCCGTTGGTGATCTTGTGCTCGACCGAATGCTGAAAAGCGCCTTTAGCCTTGCGACTGAAATTTGAGGCGTGGACAATCCTCGCCATGAAGCCTCGCTTCCTGCTGAAATTCTGGGCGGGTATACGATACGTTTAGATGAACGCAAACTCGCGAGGGCGGATGGGCGCGCGCTCTTGTTCCCCGGCGCCGCGCATGTTAGCCACGACGCCAATGTCGGGGTTTAGCGCAGCCCGGCGGCGCGGAAGTTTTGGGTACTTCAGGCCGCAGGTTCGAATCCTGGTACCCCGACCCGTCACTATCGGGTTCTTCAAGGACGCGCCAACGACATGACCGCACGCATCTATCTCCCCGCCCGCAATGCGATGCAATCGGGCCAGTCCAAAGACAAGTGGATTCTGGAATACGAGCCGGAGTCGCCCCGCCGCATCGAGCCGCTGATGGGCTGGACGAGCTCCAGCGACATGAAGGCGCAGGTGAAGCTGCGCTTCGACAGCAAGGACGAAGCGATCGCCTACGCCACGCGCAACGGCGTCGCCTATCGCGTCGAAGAGCCCAAGCTTCGCCAGCGCAAAATCTTATCCTATTCCGACAATTTTCGGCCCAACCGCGTCGTGCCGTGGTCGCATTGACGCGGGGGCCGCGCTCTACCCCGCTATTTATAGTTCTTATGACCTCCGTGCGTCTTGAGCAAAGAGTCATAAAAGGCCAGATAGCGACTGACGGTTTTCGCTTCGGTATAATCCGCTTCGTAAGCCGCCCTTCCGGCGTCCGCTAAACTTCTCGCCAGGCCGGGCTGCTCAAGAATTTGCCGTATCGCGGCGGTCAGACTTGGCGCGTCGTCGATCGGAACAAGCAAGCCATTTTGTTCATGCTTGATGAGCGCGCGCGGGCCGATCGCCGCGGCGGCGATGACCGGCCGACGATAAGCCCAAGCCTCGATCATGACGGTGCCAAAAGGTTCGGCGCGCGACGGCATGACGCAGAGATCGCAGCTGGCGTACAAAGCTGCGCGGTCGTCGCGCCAGCCCAAAAACCGAACGCGGGATTCAAGCCCGAGGGTTTTGGTCAACGCCTTGAGTTGATTTTCGGCAGGCCCCGAACCGGCCAACCAGAGATAGGCGTTCGGCACTGCGATAAGAGAGTTCAACAGAACGTCGAAACCCTTTTCCTCATGCAAACGCCCAAGCGCAAGGATGAGCGGAACGTTGTCAGGCGTATCGAAGTCCTCGCGGCGCAGACGGGGTAGGGGCGTATCGGACGCCAGAGTCGGCAAATAGTGCACCCGCTGCCGCGGCCATCCTTTTCCAACGGCATACTCGACAAGGTCTTGGGTGACGGCGACCATCTCGTCGCAGTGGTTGAAATGTTTCCTATCGTAATACCCGCCGAGCCAACCGACGTGAATAAAAGAACCGGCGGGACACGCGGCGCTTGCCCGGCTCATCCACGTTTGCACGATGTCGGGGCGAAAGGCTTCGATGCAATGTTTCAATTTCCACCGTGTGGAAAAATCGAAAATGCGTCCAAAAGGGAGCTCGATAGGCTCAAGACCAGCCTTACGCAAACTCTCGGCCCGCTCTTCATTGCGGCGAATAATGACCTGTTGCTGAAGTCCCGCGCGATGCAATGCAGACGCCAGATCGACAAAGAACGTTTCTGCGCCCCCGACCTTGGCCCCAGACATGACTTGCAAAACGCGCATTATCTAACCTCTTTTCCCGGCTTCTGAGAGAACATCGCCCGCGGCGCCGTCAGCAGGCACGCCGAGTACATGGTGAGAGTGCCACAAAGCATAGAAGACCAGGCCCCATGCCGCCTGCGGAGTCTTGGAAGGTTGGGCGAACGATTGTCGAACGACGTCGTTTATCGACATTTCGGCTATTCCAGGTTGAGCCGACACCAGCCTTTCCAACTCGACCTTGTAAAAATCGATCCATTCGCCGATAGGGGGATTAAATCCTATTTTTTTGCCAAATGCTTCGGCTTCAGGCAGGTTCTTCGACAACCATTGCCGCAACAGCCATTTTCCCATCTTGCCTCGGACTTTCATGTTGTCGGGCAAATCGAAAGCGTACGGCCCCACCACGGGGTCCAGAAACGGCGTGCGGCCTTCGACGCCGTGCGCCATAAGACAGCGATCAAGCTTGACCATCAAATCGTTCGGCAGCCATTCCGCGCAATCCACGGCCTGAAGTCTCTGCATCGATGAGCGTTGCGCGCCGTTTTCCGCTTGTTCGGCCTCACGGAGTCCGTCGCGCCAATTCTCAAACGCCGGTTCTCTGTTGGTCATTTTATCGAAAACGCCGTGGGTTCGCGACTTGCGTCCGAGCAAACCCCATAGCCAAGTCGCGCGACGATAACGGCTATATCCTCCGAAAATCTCGTCGGCTCCTTCGCCGCTAAGAACGACCTTGAGGCCTTTATCCTTGGCCAAGCCCGCCAGCATGAAAGTCGGCAACGCCGCCGCGTCGGTCGTGGGATCATCCAACGCGGCGGCGACCCGCGGCGACGTGTTCCAAAAGTCATTTCTCGTGATTTCAACGAGATGATGCTCAGCCCCGGCCGCTTTCGCCACGCGCCGCGCCGCTGCGCCTTCGTCTGCGGCGCGGCTGTCCGGGAAGGTCGCCGTCAACGCGATTATCGGTTTGGACGCGATTTGCGCCATCAAGGAGAGAAGGACGGATGAGTCGATGCCGCCGGACAGAAACAATCCATAGGGCACATCGGAACGCATGTGTCGCTGAACGCTTTCCTTGAGAATCCCGTCAAGCCGCTGCAAAAAATTCGCGCCGCGCGCAGGTTCACAATGCTTGTCGGGTAGAGCGCGCCGTAGGCGGCGCTCGATAATCTCGCCATTTTGAATAACAAGCGTCTCGCCGGGCGAAACACGGCGAATGTCGGAAAATATCGTTTCCTGCCCCGTGGTGAATTTCAGTTGAAACAACTCCGAACGCTTCCGCGGCGTTATCCGATTGGTCGCCAACCCGGCGGCTATAAGGGCCTGCGCCTCCGAGGCGAAGGCGAAACAATTCGGCGTTGAAACGTAATATAGGGGTTTGATGCCGAACGGGTCGCGGCTCAGAATCTGCTTTTCATTGGGCTTATCGTAAATGGCGATCGCATACATCCCGCGCAGCGCATCGGCGAAAGCAAGTCCTTTTTCGCCATATAGATGAAGCGGCGACTCGCAATCCGATCGCGTCTTGTAAGGCGCATCGGCGAGTTCCCGCCGAATATCCAAATCGTTGTAGATTTCGCCGTTGGCGACCAGGACGCTGCCGTTCGGAGCCTCAAACGGTTGGTTTCCCGTCTCGAGGTCAATAATTGCGAGGCGCGTATTGATTAAGCCTATCGAACGATTCTGGTATCGACCATGATCATCGGGGCCGCGGTGCGCAAGCGCGGCCGCGAGCCGATCTAAAATAAGCGAGTCCAGCTCGCATCCCCGCCGCGTAAAGACTCCAGCGATGCCACACAACTTCTCTCTTTGCTCCTCTGGCCTTGTTTGTTCTTCGCATTTGCCGCCCGAGCGCGTAAAGCTGAAAAACGACAGCGAAAGACGCCGAGTCTCTTCGATTGGAAGGAATCCGACGCTTCGAACCTTTCAAAAGTCTGCACGCCATTGAAATGGCTTAAGGGGCGGCGCACTCTTCCGTCCGATTTTCACGCTGGCCAAAATCCGGTTCCCTCTCGAACGACGGTCCCGCGAGGCGAGAGCCCAACAGGCCGCGATCTCGTTGAGGCGCCAGCGACCATACGATCTTCTGGAACAGCGCGTCGAATATCGTCAAGCGGTTCTTCAAGCGAATTTGACGCTGCGGCCCGCATCCCGCCGCCGGAAGTTGTCTTGACCCGCTTCGCGTCGATCTCCCGTTCATTGCGACAGTCATGTCTATACAGTGCTGGGCGTTCCGAGGGTAGCGGGCGATCGGCGTGCGCTTCGCGAGCCTGCCTCGATAGTCCGCTTGAGAACACTTATTCGTGAGCGATTCGCCTGTAGGGAAGGCTTCCGAGGGCGACCAGCAAGACTCGTCCGGGCGAAGACTGGCCCCTGAATTTTCACCCCCAGCGGCTTTGCGCCCACATCCATTGCTCCGGCGCCTCGCGGATCATCGCCTCAAACGTCGCCTGCAGGTTGCGCGTCGCCGCCGCAATATCGGCGTCGCGATCATTGGTGCGCGGCGCCGCCACTTCCTCGACTCGGATCGAGAAGCGGGCGTCGCTCACGCGTTTGACCCGAAACGCGTAAAGCGGAACGCCGACGGCGCGCGCGACCGAGGCGGGAAGGGTCGTCGAAAGGGCCGGCCTGCCGAAAAAGGGCGCCGGAAGCCCTTTGGGGTCGCGCTGATCGGCCAGGACCGCCGCGCAACCGCCTTCGCGCGCATAACGCAGTATGTTTCTTGCGACCTGGGGCGACTTTGCCCAGAGCCCGCCGGGGTAAAGCGGCGCGCGGACCGCATTGACGTAGCGATCGACGAACGGATTGACGATCTTCTGATAGACGCCCGCCGGGCGCCATCCTAACGGCGGGCCCGCCTGGGAGACGATTTCCCAATTGGCCATATGCAGGCTGCAGGCGACGCCGCCGTCGCCGCGCCCGCGTATCGCTTCGAAAAGCTCAGGCGGCTCGAACCGAATGCGGCCGCCGTTGACGATTTCGTCGAGGTGAAAAAATTCCGCGAAGGTGCGCCCGAGACTGTCCCACATGCCCACCGCGATCGCCTCGATCTCGGCTGGAGGCTTTTCCGGAAAGGCGAGAGAAAGATTCTTCAAAGCGCGTTTGTGGCGGTGAAGACGCGGGGCGACGAGCCGCCAGCCGGCCCCGGACCATCTTGAGGCCGTCTCCACAGGCAGGGCGCGGATGAGGGCCGCGAGCGCCAAAAGCGCGATATATTCAATTTTATGGCGCAGGCGTTTAACCAAGGGCATTCGAACGGAGATCCTGACGGCGAAGCGCCGACGACGTCTGATTGGAGGGCGACGTCCGCTTCGTCAAGCCTCGGGTTCGCCGAGCCCAAGGGGTGCGCGGATGCGTCGACGGGTCGATAGGGTCGTGTTTAGCGAGACGATTGACGCTTTCTAGTCCGATTGACGGTTGGGCGCCGCTATCGCCGGCAGGCGATGCGAAGCGATGGATACTTCATGATTTGCTATTGAGCGCGGCTTCTTGGTTTTGAATCATGATGAGACGGCACGGCGGGCCGGCGCTCTTGTTCCCCGGCGCCGCGCATGTTAGCCACGACGCCAATGTCGGGGTATAGCGCAGCCCGGTAGCGCGGAAGTTTTGGGTACTTCAGGCCGCAGGTTCGAATCCTGCTACCCCGACCAGTCACTATCGGGTTCTTCAAGGACACGCCAACGACATGACCGCACGCATCTATCTCCCCGCCCGCAATGCGATGCAATCGGGCCAGTCCAAAGACAAGTGGATTCTGGAATACGAGCCGGAGTCGCCCCGCCGCATCGAGCCGCTGATGGGCTGGACGAGCTCCAGCGACATGAAGGCGCAGGTGAAGCTGCGCTTCGACAGCAAGGACGAAGCGATCGCCTACGCCACGCGCAACGGCGTCGCCTATCGCGTCGAAGAGCCCAAGCTTCGCCAGCGCAAAATCTTATCCTATTCCGACAATTTTCGGCCCAACCGCGTCGTGCCGTGGTCGCATTGACGCGGGGCCGAATGCGGCGCTGGCTCCGTAGCTCAGCTGGATAGAGCAGCCGCCTTCTAAGCGGCAGGTCGCAGGTTCGAGCCCTGCCGGAGTCGCCAGCCCGACATCGCGCCGCATCGGGCCGACAATTTCGCACAGGCGCCGCGCGAAAAGCGCAGGCTTTGCGATCCTCCCTCGATCATCGACTGCCTGAGCGCGCGACCGACCGCGAGGAGAAGCTCATTTCGTTGTGATGATCGTGCCAGAACCGTCAGCCGGGAAGGTCACCGTGGCGGATATGGCGTCGCCATTGGTTTCAGGGCCTTGGGTGAAAGGTTCCAAGGTCGACTTCAGAACCTGTCTTTCGGCGTCGTAATATTGGAAGTTATCGTGCTCCCAGACAGCGAACTCGCGGCCCTTCCCCCACGAATCCACGACGCGATGGCGCCCCGCGTCCACGTAGGGGTCGGTCATCCCGCGAAAGTAGAACGTCTTGACCCGGATCGCCGTGTCGAACGTGTCGCATTCGCCGGTGGCGACTTCGAGCCACCCTCGGGAAAGCCAGTGGCCGTCGGTTTGCGGATAGGCGATCGCGACGAACACCGTATGCGAAAACTGGTTGCAGAAGACGATGTCGGCGTCGGCGCTCGAGGTTGCGCAGAGAAGCGCCAGCATCGCTCCGCCGCACGCTCGATTCAGTGACGATCCTGCGGGCATGACGCGCTCCTCCCCGGCTGCGAGCACCATTTTAGGCTCGCATCATCGGCCGCCTAGGTCAAGGCGCAGACGGACCCGAGAAAAAGCGGCGGGTTACTTAGCCGCATTATCCGGAACCTTCGTATTCGAGGATCAGGCAACAAGTAACTCGCGGTAATTCCGCGTATTTGCCCGCGTCCAGACCGGACGCCGGACGACTCGGCGGCGGTTTCGTTCGCGGCAGGGGCGGCGGCCTTGACGTTTTCGATATCTGACCATAGGCGTACCCACACAAAACTCTTTGTGTCTCTCATCGTGTCTCGCGACGCGACGCGCGGCGGGAAGAATGGCAGAGTTATCGTCTAATATGAACGTGATCGTCTAAGCGGCGGGTCGCCGGTTCGAGCCCTGCCGGACTCGCCGGGGTCGACATCGCGTCGTGGCCTCCGTTTTCAGGCCGGTCGCGAAATCTTTCGAGGAGCCAAATCTGCAAACCGTCGCTTGCATCCGTTGGGGAACAGGGTTTCCCGTCGACTACGCCAACCGCCTCTACCGCGGCGTCATGCGCAATGTCGCGCGTGCGACGCGCTTCATCGCGTTCACCGACGATCCGACCGGGCTGGACCCAGGGATTGAGGCGAGGCCGATTCCGCCGATCAAGTTGCCGGCGAGCGGCCTGGGCCTCAGTCCCTGGCGCAAACTCGCGTTGTGGTCGCGCGACATCGGCGTCGAGGGCGACATCCTGTTTCTCGACCTGGACGTCGTGATCGTCGGGTCGCTCGACGCCTTCTTCGATCTCGAACCGGGCAAGCTCGCCATTATTCGGGATTGGGGATCGAAGGACAGCGGCAATTCTTCGGTCATGCGCTTTCCCGCCGGCGGCGCGCCGCATCTGGTCGACAATTTCGAACAGGCGCCTCTGGAGAAGCGCCGGCTCTATTCGAACGAGCAGGTCTATTTGACCCGCGAGTCCGGCCTGCCGCTGGTTTTCTGGCCGAGCGAATGGTGCCCCAGCTTCAAGGCCACGATGATGCCGCATTTTCCACTCAATCATTGGAAAAACGTGGAGATTCCGGCGGGCGCCCGCATCGTCGTCTTCACCGGCCATCCGCGGCCGCACGAAGCGGCGCAGGGGCGATGGCCGGCGCCTTGGTACAAGAAGGCCTACAAGAGCGTGCGCCCGGTGACTTGGCTCAGCGAGCATTGGCGCTGAGCGTTCTCCGGCGCGGATCGATTCGCGCAATGACAGCGAATGCGTTAGGCCTTTGGAAAGGAAGTCGGGACAAAGTGGCGACACGAATGTTTGCTGAATCTTGCTTGCGCCAAGCCCGACTCTTGGGGGAGGCGCGAGTTTGTTTTTGTGGCGTAGCCGTGGCGAGTTTGGGTCGATGATTTTCGCCGCCCGAATGTTTGGCGTCGAGACGGGCTTTGGACCCTGGCGCCGAGCGGGCGCCGTGGCCGTCGTCGCGGCGTCGCTGGCGGGTTGCGCGCAACCGCCTGCGCCCCACGCCCGCGGCAACGGCAAGGAATATTTTTCGCAATCCAAGTATGGCCCCGCGAGCCCGCGGGTAGTCGCCGACGGCGAGCCGGTGCCGCGCGGCGGCGGGCAATATCTCATCGGCCATCCCTATACGATCGCCGGGCGCACCTATTACCCCCGCGAGAATTCCGCGTACAGCGCCGTCGGCATGGCCTCCTGGTACGGCGACGCGTTCCACGGGCGACGCACCGCCAACGGCGAAGTCTACGACATGCGCTCGTTCACCGCGGCACATCCCACCATGCCCCTGCCGAGCTACGCCAGAGTCACCAATCTCGCCAACGGCTATTCGATCATCGTGCGCGTCAACGATCGCGGCCCCTATCACGGCGGGCGCGTCATGGACGTGTCCTCGCGCGTTGCCGACGTGCTCGATTTCAAGGGCGCGGGCACCGCGAAGATAAAAGTCGACTATGTCGGCCCCGCCCCGCTCGAAGGCTCCGACGATTCGATGCTGCTCGCGAGCCTGCGCACCAACGGCGCGCCGGCGACGATCGACGGCCTGCCGAGCGGCGCGCCGGTGATGGTCGCCTCGCAGGCGCCGACCTCTTTCCTGCCGAATCTCTTCAAGCCCACCGCGCCGCGGCCGGCTGCGGCGCCTGAACCGGCGCCGGCCACAGCGCCGGAGCCGGCGGTGGCCGCCTCGGCGCCAAATCCCAAATTGCTGAAAGCGCCGCCGCCGCCGCCGCGCCCCTTCGATCTCGGCGCCATCGCCCGCACCATCGGCCCAGTCGCCACGGCGCCGGCCGTTCCGCCGCGACGGCCTGTCCAGCAGGCCCTGGCCGGCGACCGGGCGCTCTATTTCGCTCAAAGCGAGGGCGCGGCGGCGCGCCTCCTGCGGCATGATCCGTTCGCGAGGCTGATCGCGCCGGGCGAAGCGCCGCGGGCGGCGAGCCCTCCCGAGAACGATCGATAGCGCGCCGGCGAAGGCCCGCGCGATCGTTGATTTGTCTTCGAATGCGATGCAAGAACAGGGCGCGCGTCGCGTTTCTTTCGCCGCGCCGACGAGGATCGGCCTTGTTTGCTCTCCGCTTCGCCCTGGCGTTGTCCGCGATGTTGCTGGGATTCGTCCTGCCGACCTCGCCTTCGCGCGCGCAGAGCTTTCAGACCGCCGCGCCCTTCGCGCTGCTCGTCGACTTCGAGAGCGGCGCGGTGCTATTCGAGAAGAACGCCGACCAGGCGACGACTCCGGCCGCGACCGCCAAGCTGCTGACCGCGGAGATCGTGTTCCACGAGCTCAAGGAGGGGCGTCTGCATCTCGACGACAATTTCACGGTTTCCGAACACGCCTGGCGCACCGGCGGCGGGCACTCGCACGGGCCGGCGACGTTTCTCGACATCCACAGCGAAGTGCGCATCGACGACCTGTTGCGCGGCCTTGTCATTCAGGCCGGCAACGACGCGGCGCTCACGCTCGCGGAGGGCATCTCCGGAACGGAAGAGAATTTTGCCGATCGGATGAACAAGCGAGCCGCCGAACTCGGCATGACGCATTCAACCTTCGCCAATGCGCGGGGGATAGGCGACGCGAGGCAACACGTGACCGCGCGCGACATGGCGCTCCTCGCCGCCCACATCATTCGCGATTACCCGGATTATTACCACTATTTCGGCGAGAAGGACTTCACCTGGAACAAGATCCACCAGCTCAACCGCGATCCGCTGCTGACGATGGACCTCGGCGCCGACGGCCTGATGGCGGGGGACTCCGCCGAGAGCGGCTACGGCCTCGTCGGCTCGGCGGTGCAGAACGGCCAGCGGCTGATCGTCGTCGTCAACGGGCTCAAGACGGCGGCCGACCGCGCCGAGGAATCGCGCAAGCTGTTCAACTGGGGCTTTCGTTCGTTCGACCCGCGCGTGCTGTTCCAAGCCGGCGAAACCGTCGGAACGGCGTCGGTCTATGGCGGCGAGCAGAGCGAAGTCCCCTTGGCTTGCGATCAACCGGTGAAGATCTTTCTCGCGCGCGGCTCGCAAGACAAGTTGAGCGCGAAGATCGTCTACGTCGGCCCGCTGACGGCGCCGGTCGCCGCGGGCGTCGAGGTCGCGCGGCTCAAGGTCTGGCGCGGACAGACGCTGGCGCTCGAGGCGCCGCTGAAGACCCAGGCCGCCGTTCCCCTGGGCGGCTTGAGCAAGAGGGCCTTGGACGCCGGAATCGAGTTCGCCACGAACCTGATCCGCAAGACGTTCGCGAGAAATTGATGCGCCGCGCGCCGGCGCAAGGCCGGTTCATCACGCTCGAAGGCGGGGAAGGCGCCGGCAAATCGGTCCAGGCGCGGCGGCTCGCCGGGCGCTTGCGCGAACTCGGGCTCGCCGTCGTTCTCACGCGCGAGCCGGGCGGCTCGCCCGGCGCCGAAGTCTTGCGCGAAGTCATTCTTTCCGGCGCCGCCGCGCGGTTCGGCGCCGTGGGCGAGGCGCTGATGTTCAGCGCCGCGCGCATCGACCACATCGACAATACGATCGCGCCGGCGCTGCGCCGCGGCGACTGGGTGGTTTGCGACCGCTTCGCCGATTCGACGCGCGCTTACCAGGGGGCCGCCGGCCAACTCGACCCGGAATTGCTCGCGAGCCTGGAGCGCGTCGCGGTCGGCGCCTGCCGGCCGGACTTGACTTTGATCCTGGACCTGCCGGTCGCCGAGGGCCTCGCCCGCGCCGCGGCCCGGCGCGGCGACGGCGAGGAGGCGGACCGGTTCGAAAGCGAAGGCTTCGCGTTTCACGAGACGCTGCGCCAGGCGTTCCTGTCGATCGCGCGCGCCGAGCCGAAGCGCTGTGCGGTCATCGACGCCAGCGCCGGGGAGGACGAAGTCGCGGAGGCGATCTGGGGCGTGGTTCGCGAGCGTTTGGCCGGCGCGCTGAAGCGGAAAGCGGGGGCGCAATGAGCAAAGCCGCGGCGGACGCGCCGCCCGAAAGCGACGCCTTCCCGGGCGCGCCGCATCCGCGCCTCGCGACGCGGCTGATCGGTCACGCCGCCGCGGAGGCCGAAATGCTCGGCGCCTATCGCGAGGGGCGGCTCGCTCACGCCTGGCTGATCGGCGGCCGCGAGGGCGTCGGCAAGGCGACGCTCGCCTGGCGCTTCGCCCGCTTCGTGCTCGCCAACCCCGATCCAAACGCGCCCGCCGTGCGCGCGGCGACGAACCTCGCGGTCGCGCCCGATCATCCCGCCGCGCGCCAGCTCGCGGCGATGGCTCATCCCGATTTCGCGTTGCTGCGCCGCGGGTGGAATCCCAAGTCGAAGAACTTCTTCACCGAGATCGGCGTCGGCGACGTCCGCTCCGGGCTTCAGCTGTTCCATATGTCGGCGGCGTTCGGCGGCTGGCGCGTCGCTATCGTCGACAGCGCCGAGGATCTCAATCGCAGCGGCGCCAACAGCTTGTTGAAGATGATCGAGGAACCGCCGCCGCGTTCGCTGATCCTGATCGTCGCGCATCGGCCGGGGCAGGTGCTGGCGACCATTCGGTCGCGCTGCCGGCGGCTGCTGCTCGAGCGGCTTTCGCCATCGCAGATCGGCGATGTCGTGGGCGGCCTCGGGGCGCCCTGGAACGCCGCGGACGCGCAGGCGCGCGAGGCCGCCGCCGGGCGCGCCGACGGTTCGGTTCGCGAAGCGCTGCGCCGGCTCGATCCCGAAGCCGACGGCGTCGGCGCCTTGATCGACGCGGCGATCGCGCAATTGCCGAACGCCGATCCGCGCGCGATCCACAAGCTCGCCGAAGCGGTGAGCGGACGCGCGGCCGCCGAAGCGTTCGAGGCGTTGACCGCCGCGCTCTACGATTGGCTCGCGGCGCGGGCGCGTGGCGACGCGTCGCCCGCCGCGCGCGAAGCCCTGACGACGCTTTGGGACAAAGTCCGCGCCTCGACGCGCGAGACCGAGGCGCTGAACCTCGATCGCAAGCTGCACGTGCTCGCGGTTTTTGAGGAAATCTCGGCCCGCGCGCGATTTCTCTAGGATCGGGCGACGCTTGCGCGCGGCGCATTTTCAAGCCGCGAAAAATACTTTAGGACGGCGGGCATGAGCGCGAACCGACGTTTTTACATCACGACCGCCATTCCCTACGCCAATGGCGCGCCGCATATCGGCCATGCCTACGAGCGCATCGCCACGGACGCCATCCAGCGCTTCATGCGCCTCGACGGGCGCGAGACGCTGTTCGTCACCGGGATGGACGAATATGGCCTGAAAGTGCAGCAGACCGCCGCCCGCGAGGGCATGACGCCGCAGGCCTTCGTCGACGGCATCGCCGCTCAGTTCGAGGCGATGGGCGAAGCGCTCAACGCGCGCGCCGACGACATCGTGCGCACGACGCAGGAGCGGCACAAGCGCTCCGTCCAGGCGATCTGGGAGCGGATGAAGGCGAACGGCGACATCTATTTGTCGAAATACTCCGGCTGGTATTCCGTGCGCGACGAAGCCTATTTCGACGAGAGCGAACTGAAGGACGGACCGAACGGCGTTAAATTCGCGCCGAGCGGCGCGCCGGCGCAATGGGTCGAGGAGGAGAGCTATTTCTTCAAGCTGTCGGCCTATGCCGACAAGCTGCTCGCGCATTACGACGCCCATCCCGAGTTCATCACGCCGGACACCTATCGCAACGAAATCGTCGCCTTCGTCAGGCGCGGGCTCGCCGACGTCTCGATCAGCCGCACGACCTTCGACTGGGGCGTGGCGGTTCCCGACGATCCCAGCCACGTCATGTACGTCTGGGTGGACGCGCTCACGAACTACATCACGGCGACCGGCTTTCCCGACGATGGCCCGAGGGCGAAATTCTGGCCCGCCGACGCGCACGTGATCGGCAAGGACATCACGCGCTTCCATGCGATCTACTGGCCGGCGTTCCTGATGTCGGCGAAATTGCCCCTGCCGCGCCAGATCGTCGTCCACGGCTTCCTGTTCAACCGCGGCGAGAAAATGTCGAAGTCGACCGGCAATGTCGTCAGCCCCGCGAGCTTGGTGAGCGAATACGGCGTCGATCAACTGCGCTATTTCTTTCTGCGCGAAGTGCCGTTCGGCCAGGACGGCAATTATTCGCACGAGGCGATCGTGCAGCGGATCAACGCCGATCTCGCCAACGACCTCGGCAATCTCGCGCAACGCTCGCTGTCGATCGTGGCCAAGAATTGCGGGGGCGCGGTTCCCGACTGGCGCGACGCCGTTCGCGACAAGGCAGACCTCGACATGCTCGCGCGAGCGGACGAACTCGTCGGACTTGTGCGCGGCCATATGAAGGCGTTTGCACCGCATCTTTATCTCGGCGACGTTTTTGCCGTCGTCGCCGAGACGAACCGCTATTTCGCCGCCGCGGAACCCTGGAAACTTGCCAAGACGAATCCAGAGCGAATGAGGATGGTGCTCTACACCACGATGGAGACTTTGCGGATCGTGGCGATCCTCTTGCAGCCGGTGATGCCCGCCGCAATGAGCAAATTGCTCGACCTGCTCGCCGTCCCTACCGACCGGCGAATGTTCGCCGACATCGATCAGGGGAGAACGTACGGCGACCTCAACTCTCCCAAGCGACTGCGACTCGGCGGTCTGCCGCCGCCGGCGGCCATTTTCCCGCGCTACGTCGAGCCCGAGGCGGCAGCGAAATGAGAAGTGCGGTGAGGCGAGGCGGGGTCGCTCCCTTCTCCCGCGCGCGGGAGAAGGTGTCGGCGCAGCCGACGCGGACGAATGCTTCGCATTCGCCTTGGGATGAGGGCCTTCCTTCAAAAGCGAGCGCTCGCCTCGCCCTCACCCCAACCCTCTCCCGCACGCGGGAGAGGGGGCGCTGGAGCGCTCCCTGATGCGTCTCATCGACAGCCACTGTCATCTCGACTTCCCCGATTTCGCCGACGAGATCGAGGGCGTGGTGGCGCGCGCGCAGGAGGCCGGCGTCGAACGGCTGGTCACGATCTCGACGCGCGTCGCGCAGGGCGCAAAACTCGTCGCGCTCGCCGAGCGCTTCGAGCCAGTCTACTTCACCATCGGCACCCATCCGCACCAGGCGGCCGAGGAAGCCGAGACCGACGCGGCGGCGATCCGCGCCTTCGCGGCGCATCCCAAATGCGTCGGGATCGGCGAAGCCGGGCTCGACTATCACTACAATTACGCGCCGGCGGACATCGCCAAGAGGGTCTTTCGCGCCCAGATCGCGCTCGCGCGCGAGCTCGGACTGCCGCTGGTGATTCACGCCCGCGAGGCCGACGACGACGTCGCGGCGATCCTGCGCGAAGAAATGGCGCTTGGCGCTTTTTCGGCGGTTCTGCATTGTTTCACTTCGTCGCGCGCGCTCGCCGAGACCGGCCTCGCGCTCGGGCTTTTCATTTCCTTTTCCGGCGTGCTGACATTCAAGAACTCCGGCGAGTTGCGCGCGCTCGCGCGCGATGTCCCGCTCGATCGCCTGCTCGTGGAGACCGACGCGCCGTTTCTCGCGCCCGTACCCCATCGCGGTCGACGCAACGAGCCGGCTTTCGTCGTCGAAACGGCGCGCGTTCTGGCCGGCCTCAAGCAGGTCGACGAAGCCGAGCTCGCCGCCGCGACGCGCGCCAACGCGCTGCGGCTGTTCGCCAAAATGGCGGCCGACGGGGGAATCGGCGCTTGAGCCTGTCGCTGACCATATTGGGCTGCGGTTCGTCCGCCGGCGTGCCGCGCGTCGCACAAGGCTGGGGCGCTTGCGATCCGGCCAATCCGCGCAACCGTCGGCGGCGATGTTCGGCGCTCATCGCGCGCGAGGCGCCGGCGGGCCGGACGTTGGCGCTGGTCGACGCGGGGCCCGACCTGCGGCTGCAACTGATCGACTCCGGCGTCGCGCATCTCGACGGCGTGCTGATTTCCCATGAGCACGCCGACCATACGCACGGGATCGACGACCTGAGGCCGATCGCCATGGCGATGCGCGGCCGCGTCGACATCCATATGAACGAAGCGACGTCGAGGGCGCTGCGCAAGAAGTTTTCCTATATTTTCGAAACGCCGCCGGGAAGCTCCTATCCGCCGATCGTGCGGGAAAAGCGTCTGACGGCGGGCGAGCCTAGCGTCGTCGAAGGGCAGGGCGGCGCGATCGACGTGACGCCGTTCGATCTCCATCACGGCGACATCGCGTCGCTCGGCTTTCGCGTCGGCGGCCTCGCCTACACGCCGGATTTGAATGGGATTCCGTTGGCGAGCCGGCGCTTTCTCGAAGGCCTCGAGGTCTGGATCGTCGACGCCTTGCGCTATGCGCCGCATCCCTCGCATTTCAGCCTCGAGGAAACGTTGGCCTGGATCGAGACGATGCGTCCGCGCCGCGCGATCCTCACCAATCTGCACACCGATCTCGACTACGAGACGCTGCGCGGGCGCCTGCCCGCGGGCGTCGTCCCCGCGTATGACGGCATGCGCGTCGAAGGATTTTGAAAGTCCTTGCGATCGAAGCGCGCTTGACCGTCGGGCGCTTCGGTCGGACTTAAGGGTCGAACGCAGCGAGAAACGCCATGACGCCCGCCATCGAAACCGCGATCCACGCCTTCATCGAGTCCAGCCGCGACGCCGAGACGCGTTTCCTCGCCGAAATCGTCAGGGTTCCCTCCGACAACCCGCCGGGCGACTGCGATCCATCGGCCGCCGCCGTCGCGCGCCTTCTCGAAGGCCTCGGCTTCGCCGTCGAGCGCCACAAGGTTCCGAACGCTCTCGCCAAGGCCAATGGCATGATCTCGGCGACCAATCTCATCGTGCGCCGGCGTTTCGGCGCGGGGCCGACGATCGCGCTCAACGCTCACGGCGACGTCGTGCCTCCGGGGACCGGCTGGAGCAAAGATCCCTACGGCGCCGAGATCGTCGACGGCTGGATGTACGGGCGCGGGGTCGCGGTGTCGAAATCGGACATCGCTTCCTACGCCTTCGCCCTGCTCGCGCTGGAGCGCAGCGGCGCGGAGCTAAGCGGCGCCGTCGAACTGCACATCACCTACGACGAGGAGGCGGGCGGCGAGATCGGACCGCGCTATATCCTCGAGCAGGGCCTCTCGAAACCCGATCTCGCGCTCGGGGCCGGCTTCTCCTACGCGGTCGTCAACGCTCATAACGGCTGCCTCCATCTGGAGGTCGACGTTCTCGGCCGTTCCGCGCACGCCGCCAAGCCGTTCACCGGGATCGACGCGCTGGCGGCGGCGAACGCGATCCTGAGCGCGCTCTACGCCTGGCGGGGCGGCCTTGCAGGCAAGGTTTCGGCAATTCCCGGCATCGGCTCGCCGCAAATGACGGTCGGGCTGATCTCCGGCGGCGTCAACACTAACGTCGTGCCCGACCGCGTCGTCTTCCGGCTCGACCGGCGCATGATCCCCGAGGAAAACCCGGCCGAGGTCGAAAAGGAACTGCGCGACGTGATCGCCGAGGCGGCGAAAGTCCATGCCGAGGCGAAAGTCACGGTCAGGCGCATCCTGCTCGCCGAGCCGCTGACGCCGACGCCGGCCGGAGAAAAGCTCGCGCAGGTTCTTTGCCGCCACGCGAGCCGCATCATGGGCGAGACGATCAGCGCGGGCGGCGTGCCGCTCTATACCGACGCGCGCCATTACGCGAAGGCTGGCGTGCCGATCGTGCTCTACGGCGCCGGACCCCGGTCGATCGAGGAGGCCAACGCCCACCGCGCCGACGAGCGGTTGCCGCTCGCCGACCTCTTCAAGGCGACCGAAGTCGTGGCGTTGACGCTGGCGGACTTGCTCGGCGCTCGATGAGCCGCGCTTAGATCAGCTCCGCTACTTCGCAAACGCAGGCGTGGTGGTCGGCGAGCGCCGCCAGCTCCGCCAAGTGCAAATCGCGCGCGCGGATCACGCCGCCGGGGCAAGGCAAGTCGCGCGTCGCGCAGGCGTCGGCCGCGACCGTCATCGCGTAACCCAGATCCTTGCCCGCTCGAACGCTCGACGACACGCAATTGTGCGTCATGAAGCCGGCGAAGATCGCAGCCGCGCCGGGCGGCCCGACCAGCGCGGCCAGGCCGGTCCCCGAGAAGGCGTTGGGCCGCGACTTCTCCACGATGTCCTCGCCGGCGACGGGCGCCAAGGCGTCGATGATCGCGCCGCGCGCCTGCGAGCGATCGAACATGCCGCCGGGCGCGCCCTTGTGCGCGACATGGACGATGCGGCCGCCCGCTTGGCGCATCGCCCGCAACAGGCGCTCGGCCCGCGCGATCGCCTCCTCGGCGCCGGTCAGCGCCAACGGTCCGTCGAGATATTCGTTCTGGTAGTCGATCAGGATCAGCGTCGCTTCGCCGAGCCGGGGCGGGCGCGGCTCGCGGCCGGCGAGAGCGAACAGGGTCTTGGGACGGTCCATGAGGAAATTCCTTGTGCGTGGCGGGGGCGCTCCATTATGGCGATCCGCATCGGCGCCGATCAATCCGAAAAATTCAGAGGAGAATCGGCATGAGCGCAGAAGGCGGCTGGGCCGATCTCGAACTCGCCCAGCGGATCGCGCGCGCGGGAACCCTGAGCGGGGCGGCGCCCGCGCTCGGCGTCGATCAGACGACGGCCTCGCGCCGTGGCATTGGCAGAAAATGATTTCTTGAAGGTTGCATTGATCGTCGGCAAGCCCCGCGCGTTCCAGACCAGCCGGGCTTTGGCGGCTCCGATAGTTCCATAATATACATTATGCGAATCGCTTCTGTAGCCGCAAAGTTAGAATGTCCCAGTCTGGCAAAATAGGAATGTCACAGGCGCAGTCCGCTCCGCCGCCCTGTCGATGACGCCCGGAGAGACCGTGTCGAGGCTCACGGGCCCGGGTTCCTGGCCAATGTCCTCGCCAGCCCAGAGGTTCCGGGAGCGGCCTTGCGCGAGGACGCCGCGGCGACCAACGGGATCGAACCGCGCTCGCCGATCAAGCTGTCGAGCGCCCGGCCGTACCGGTCGCCCCGCCCCTGTCGGACGCCCCGAGCGCCGGCTCGCCGATGAAAAAGAGCCCATTGATCTGGGTCAACGAAAATTGGCAAAGAGTAGGTATGAATATCTACGATTTCCGCCATACTTATAAGTCGGTCGCGACGCGTATTGTTGGCAAAGGATCCGGCGATGAAAAGTATTGTCGCAGCTGCGGCCGTCGGGGCCGCCATGTTGGCTTGGTCGCCAGCGGCCGACGCGCAAGGATGGGTATTCTGCGCCCGTGAACATGGCTTCTGCGCCGCGCCTTACGGCGCGACGATTCATTACGGCCGAAATGGCGTATTCGCCCACCTCCGCAGCCCTCCGGGCGGACTGCCTTGCGACAATTCGGTGTTCGGCGATCCCTTGCGCGGCGCCCACAAGCAATGCTTCTTCTCGTACTGAGTTGCGGCGCGGGATGACGCGTTCGCCGGCGTCGCGCGCAATCTGATCGTCACGCCGATTGGCGTTTAAAAGACCGCCCGCGAGGCGGTCTTTTTTCGCGCTCCATCGGCTCGAACCGGTCGCGTCGGCTTGCCGGCGCACCAGCATCGACGCGCGAGAACGATCCCGGCGAGAGCGCGCCTCGCCTCGCCGCCCCGCTGTCACGTCAGGTGCAGTCCGCCGTCGACATCGAGAACGACGCCGGTCACGAAGCGATTGCCGACGAGAAACGCGATGGCCTCGGCGACTTCCTCGACGTGTCCGGGCCGCGCGAGCGGCGCCAAGCGGCTGGCGGCCTCGAACATCCCGGCGGGCTTGTCCGCCCACCACGGGCTGTCGATGACGCCCGGCGAAACCGCGTTGACGCGCAATGGCGCAAGCTCCCTGGCCAGGGTTCTCGCCAGGCTCTCGAGCGCGCCGTTGACCGCCGCCAGCCCGGAGGTTCCCGGGCCGGCCTTGCGCGAGGACGCCGCCGTGACGAAGGTGATCGATCCGCCCTCGCCGATATGGGGCAAAGCGGATTGCGCGGCGTGCCAATGCACCCAGAATTTGCCCTCGAAACCGCGGCGCAGATCCCGCGCCGCCAGCTCGGCGAACGGCCCTGCTCCGCTGCCGGCCGAAGCCGCCAGGATCAAATGATCGATCGGGCCGACGCGGCCGAAGAACGCGTCGAGCGCCGCTCGGTCGGAGGCGTCGAACGCTTCGCCCGCGCCCGACGCTCCCAGCGACGGCAAGACGGCGGCGAGCTTCTCCGGGTCGCGTCCGACGATCGTGACGCGGGCGCGCCGGGCGACGAACAGTTTCGCCGTCGCGAGCCCGATTCCGGAAGTGCCGCCGACGATGACGATATGCGGCCGGATTTCGCTCATGGCGATTCTCGCTTCCTCGGGGCCGGGGAAAACCAACGCGGCGGGCCTAGCGCTCGGCGTCCAACGCTCGTTCCATGAGAATACGGATGGCGAGCGGGCGCGTCACGGGGACCGCCTGCTTCGCGATCCAGGCATCTAAGCGCGCCTCCAGATCAGGATGCAACCGGACGCCGACGGCATGTCCGACCCCCGTCTTAGGCGGTCCCGGCTTCTTTCTCACCTTGCTCGTCTCTCGCATCACGCCACGCTTGACGTCCCTTTGGAAACATGCAACCTTTGATTGCATAGTTATCAGAGACAACGTACCCGTGTCTACCCGCACCCCTTTCGCCGAACAGGCCCCGCCCGTCAAGCGCGCGCTTCCCGTCGTCGGCCTCCTGCACGCCGTTGTCGACGCCGTCGCCGCCTCGGTCGTCCTCGTGCGATCGTATTTCGCGGCTGGAGCCTTGGCGTTCGACAAGCTTATCGACCGCGCCGTCATCGTCGCGCTCCTCTCTGCGCCGCCCGCCGCCGGCGCCGCCACGGGCCATTGGCTTGCCTCGGCGGCGCTCGCCCTCGCCGCAGGGCTCGCCCTGATGGCGGCGCGAGTTTTCCCCACTCGCGCGCGCGCGATCGAGACGGCCCTATCGTTCGCGCTCGCCTTGATCGGGCTCGCGTTGGCCGGCGTGGCCGCCCGCGCGATTTTTCGATGAAAGGAGAATGGCGACGTGAAGAAGCGAATCCCGATTTCGGCGCCGCTTGCGCCCGCAGCGTAGAGCCCGCCGAAATTCGAGGCGCGGCGCCGGGTCCCCGCGGCAGTCGGAAGTATTCGAGCTGTCTCCCGTCGCCCTCGCCTCGATAGCCCCGCCGGTTTCCCTCTGGACCGGCGGGGCTTCTCTTTTGTCTGCAAGCGACATTTCGGATATTATTCAAATATCCGATGCATAAGATAGCACCGATTCTGCAAGCGGACAGGAAGACTGTCCGAGAGGGAAATCGGCGGTGATTTAGGCGGCGTCGGTTTACCGCGAATTAACCCAGTGGAAGCGAAGACTGTCGCAGGCCGTCGCCATGCGGCGCGTCGATTCTCAGGGGAATACGCCGATGCGGCGAACGGATCCCTCAAGGCGGCCGTTCCTTGCGTCCGGCGCTCGACGCGGCGCGGCGCCGGCGCTCGAGGGAGCGGTCAGGCAATGAATCAGCCGACTTCCATCGACGCCGAGGCGACGCCGGTCGACGCGGGACTGCGGGCGCTGTGCGGCATCGCGGCGTTCTACCGTATCGCCGCCGATCCCGCCCAGCTCGGCCGGGAGCTGGCGTTGCAGGGCCGACTGGCCAACGAATCGGACATCGTGCGCGCGGCGGGGATGATCGGCCTCAAGGCGCGCGATGTCGCCGGCATGACCAGCAAACGTCTGGCGTCGATTCCGATGCCGGCGATCGTGCGCATGAAGAACGGCGCGTTCCTGGTTCTGGGCGGGCGCGCCCCCTCTGGGCTTTATCGCCTTGTCGATCCGATCAGCCACGCCGATCAGGAAATCCCGCTGGACCGCTTGCGCGACCAGATCGGCGGCAAGGCGTTGCTGATCGCGCGCAAGCTCGGCGGGCCGGGCGTCCATCCCGCGACTTTCGGCTTTCGCTGGTTCTTGCCGACGATCTGGCGCTATCGCCGACCGCTTGCCGACGTGCTGATCGCCTCTTTCTTCGTGCAGATTTTCGCGCTCGTGACGCCGCTGTTTTTTCAGGTCGTCGTCGACAAAGTGCTCGCCCACAAAGGCTATTCGACGCTTTTCGTTCTCGTGGCCGGCATGGCCGTGATCGGATTGTTCGACGTCGTGCTGCAATATTTGCGCACCTACGCCCTTTCGCACACGACGAATCGCATCGACGTGGAACTCGGTCAGCGACTCTTCGCGCATCTGCTGCGTCTGCCGCTCAGCTATTTCGAGACGCGGTCGGCCGGGCAGACGGTCGCGCGGGTGCGCGAACTGGAGACGATCCGGAATTTTCTCACCGGACAGGGGCTATTCTCGACGATCGATCTTGTTTTTACGTTCGTGTTCGTCGCCGTGCTGCTCGCCTATTCCTGGAAGCTGACGATGATCGTGTTGGCGAGCGTGCCCATTTATCTCGCCATCGGCTTCGCGGTGCGCCCGCCGCTGCGGGAACTCATCAAGGAGAAGTTCAACCGCGGCGCGGCGAGCCAGCAGTTTCTCGTCGAGGCGATCGTCGGCATTCACACCATCAAGGCCGCCGCGGTCGAACCGATCATGCGCGCGCAATGGGAGGAACGGCTCGCCGCCTACGTGCAGACGAGCTTTTTGGCGACGCTGCTCGGCGCGCGCGGCCAGAACGCAGTGCAATACATGAGCAAGCTGACGACGGCGGCGCTGCTTTTGTTCGGCGCCAAGGCCGTCATCGACGGCGAACTCAGCGTCGGCGCGCTCGTCGCCTTCAATATGATTTCCGCGCAGGCCGTGCAGCCGATCCTGCGTCTGTCGCAAATCTGGCAGGATTTCCAGCAGGTGCAGATTTCGATCGACCGGCTCGGCGACATTTTGAACGCTCCTCCCGAACCCGCGCCGCTGGCGCGCGTCGCCTTGCCGGCGCCGCGCGGCGCGATCGAATTGCGCCATGTGACGTTCCACTACCGGCCGAACGCGCCGAACGTGCTCAAGGACCTGTCGCTCCGAATCCTCCCCGGCGAAGTCGTCGGCGTCGTCGGTCCGTCCGGCTCGGGCAAGTCGACGCTGGCCAAGCTGGTCCAGCGGCTCTACTTGCCGAGCGAAGGCCAGGTGCTGCTCGACGGGGCCGACCTGAGCCAGGTCGATCCGGCGTGGCTGCGCCGGCATATCGGCGTCGTCCTGCAAGAAAGCCTGCTGTTCAACCGCACCGTTCACGAAAACATCGCTTTCGCCAATCCCGCGATGCCGCGCGCTCATGTGATCGAGGTCGCGCGGCTCGCCGGCGCCGACGAGTTCATCGACAAGCTGCCCGAAGGCTACGACACGATGATCGAGGAGCGCGGCGCGAACCTCTCCGGCGGCCAGCGCCAGCGCCTCGCGATTGCGCGCGCGCTCGCCACCAATCCGCAAATTCTCATTTTCGACGAAGCGACCTCCGCCCTCGATTACGAAAGCGAGCGCGTCATCCAGCGCAACATGCGCCGGATCGTGAAGAATCGCACTGTGATCATCATCGCTCATCGGCTCGCGGCGGTGCGCGGCTGCCAACGCATCATCGGCATGGTCGACGGGCGGATCGTCGAAACGGGCACGCATGAGGAATTGCTCAAGCGGCCCGGCGGGCTTTACGCCCATCTCTGGGGCCTTCAGAGCCAGCCGATGGAGATCGGCTTGTGAACCAGCCCGTGCGCCGACTCGGATCCGCGAACGCGCCGCCGCGCCGGTCCTCGACGGCCGACAACGAGTTTCTCGCGCCCGCGCTCGAAATCCTGGAGTCGCCGCCTTCGCCGGTCCGCATCGCCCTGATCTGGATCATCTGCGCGCTCGTCGCCGTCTCGCTCGCCTGGGCCTATTTCGGGCGCATCGACATCATCGCGGTCGCGCAGGGCAAGTTCCAACCGACGGGCCGGGTCAAGGTGATCGAGCCTCTGGAGACCGGCAAGGTCACTGCGATCCATGTCGCCAACGGCGCGCACGTCGCCGCCGGGGACGTCCTCGTCGAGCTCGATCGGTCCTCGGCCGAGGCCGACGCGCGCGAGGCGCTTTCGGGCCTCGTCTCGGCGCGCGCCGAGGCGGCGCGGCGCGCGGTCGCGATCAACGCGGCCCAAGCGCGCCAGTTCGTCTCGGTTTCCCCGGTCGCATGGCCGGACTATATCCCGATCGGGCTGCGCGAACGCGAGGAGCGCGTGCTCGCCGCCGACCTCGGCCAGCTCGCGGCGAGCCTCGCCTCGCTCAATGCGCAGAGCGCGCAAAAGCGCGCCGAGCGGGATAAAGTCGCGCAGACCATCGAAACGCAAAAGAGTCTGGTGGCGACCTTGCAGCAACGCGTCGACATGCGCCAGGCGCTCGTCGAATCCAAGTCCGGGGCCAAGTCCGCTGTGATCGACGCGACGGAGACGCTGCAATACCAGTTGATCCAATTGGCGATGCAGGAAGGCCAGGCAGCCTCGCTCGACCGCAATCTCGACGTCATCGTCAAGGACGCGGACAAGGCGGTTCAGGTGTTCATTTCCGAAAACGCGCAAAAGCTGAGCGACAGCGAACGTCAGGCCGACGATCTCGCGCAAAAACTCGCCAAGGCGCAAGCCGCAATCGACCATCTGACGTTGCGAGCGCCAATTTCCGGGTTCGTGCAGGCCTCCGCCATCACCACGATCGGGCAGGTCGTCTCCACCGGACAGGAGATCATGCGCCTCGTGCCCGACGATTCGGGGCTGGAGATCGAAGTCTATGTCCTCAACCGCGATATCGGCTTCGTCAAATTGGGGCAGAGCGCGGTGGTGAAGGTCGAGTCCTTCCCGTTCACGCAATATGGAACGATCAACGCGCGGGTGACTCGCATCGCGAGCGACGCGATTCCGGAGCCTGAGGCCAGCCTCAACGAGGGCGATCCGGCGCGCGCGGCGGCAAGCTCGGCGTTCGGCGGCGCGCAGCGCACGCAAAATCTGGTGTTTCCGGTCACGCTTCGGCCGGACGCGACGAGCATCAGCGTCGAGGGCCAGCCGATCGCGCTGACCTCGGGCATGGCCGCCACCGTCGAAATCAGGACGGGAGCGCGACGCATCCTCGAATACGTCTTTTCGCCGCTCGTCGAGATCGGCGCGAACGCGCTGCACGAGCGCTGAACGGCCCCGCGCGCCGGCCCCCGCAGACAGTTTCGCTTGGCGAAATATCGGGGTGACGGCCGGTCCGTCAGGCAGTCGCCTTGCCGGTCGTCGCGAAGATGGTGACGTCGTCCGCGGCGAGCGAGGCGAGCGATATGGAGAAGGTCATCGCCAAGGGTCCCGAATAGGCCGAGCCCCAGGGATTGTGGAGCGTCAGCATGTCGGTGGCCGCGCTGCTGCCCGCGGTGTAGCCGATGACCTCGTACATGTGGTCGGAGACGATATTGCCGCTTTCGATGTTGGAGGTGCCGACGAGCATTTCCTCGCCCGACTTCCAATCCGCGGCGAACAGCGAGTTGTCCGTGGAAAAGGTCGAAGCCGACGTCCTCGAGGTGAACGAGTAGTCGTTGACCGCCTGGCCGGTGAGCTCGGTCAGGGCGTAACCGCTGCCGGCGTCGATGCCGGCGTAGGAGTCGCTCGCCGTGTTGAGTTCTTCGCCGTGCGGCGCGTTGGTCTGGGCGTTGAGCTCCGCGTAGGCCTTTTCGATCAGCTCCGCCCAGGCGGGGGAGCCGTTGGCGAATTCGAGCGTCGATCCATTCGCCCAGGAATACCCCGCCGGCATCGTCGGCAGGGCGTCGTCGACGGTGACGTAGTCCGGCTGCCCGCCGACGACGAACTCCACGCTGTAAGTGCCATTGCCGTTGTTGGCGATCATGTTTTCGACGGCGCTCGGATCCTGCAACGCGACGTCGGCGAGCGCGGACATGAAGTAGCAGTCGCCGAGGTAGCCCTGGTTGACGTCGGTGTAGAGCGGCGCGCCGCCCGAGCCGTAAAGCGGCTCCGTCGTCGTCTTGTAGGTGGCGCCGATGTTGGATTCGCCGATCGACGAGACGCTGAGGCTCGGCAGGTTGGTTCCCAGGAACCACGTCCCGATCAACTCGCCGACCTGCGTCTGCGTCGACGTCGCGCTGAGATCGCCAAGCTTGACCGAGGTCGACGCACCGCCGTTCCAGGTGGCGTTGGCGCTATTGCCGTCGATGACGTCCTGCGTGATCTGCTGGACGTAGGCCGTGGCGGCAATGCCGCCCGAGGCGTTGAGCAGCGAGGCGAGCGTCTCGAGCGTGCCGAATTTGCTGGCGGTCATGCCGCCGACGGCCGCGTCCTGAAGGATCGTCAGCATCGAACTATAGCTGAGCGAGTCGTTGACCATCAGCTTGGCGACGTCGGCTTCGATGCCGGCGTTGCTGAGTTCGGCGAGGATGGTCGACGCCGGCGTCGAGGCGGACGTATTCGCGGTCCCGCTCGAACCCGATGACCCCGATGACCCCGAGGGAGAATTTGACGACCCCGAAGGGGAATGCGACCCCGACAGCGTCAGCAGCCCGCTGCCGAAAAATAGCGCCGGCTGTTCCGGACCGTCCGAACCGGACAGCGGATTCGGCGGCGCGATCAACTGGCTGAAATTGTAACTGTCCGCGTCGGGAACGCCGGAACCCGCCCCGTCGGACCAATCCGCGCCGTCGATCGTCGGCGCCTGCGAATCCTCGGAATTAAGCGCTTGGAACAATCGCGAGAAGGAATTCGAGATCGACATTGCCCGCACCCGCCGCTACGCACGCTACTGATGGCTGAGGGTAAGCGGCAGACCTAACGAACTGGTTACAAAGTTAAGTTAAGATTGCAGCATTCCAGTTTTTCGTTCCGCCGCGCAAATCCTTGGGCAGGAATCCTATCGGATCGCGGCAAGAAGCGACGGCTTGTCGCCGTTTGCCGGGCAATCGCATCCGCGGCGAGCGTGACGGCGCGTCAGGCTCCCCTGCCCGAATTTTCTCGCCGGCGCAAAAGGTCGCGCGAGCGCCGCCGAGCGTTTAAGGCTTCGCCTGCCCTGCCGAGGCGCCCGCCGTCAAAACCGAACGCCTTTCCAGGCGCGCGAGGCCTGGCCTCACCCCGAGCTCGGAAGTTGCATGGCGGAAACGCAGCGTCGGCCGACGACGAAGGCGGCGAGCGCGACCTGCAGACCATCCCCACGAGCCGGCCTCACATCCTTGGCGTCTCTCCGAGGACAAGCCAGTCGAAAGCCTCTCAACCTCGATTCCGACAATACGTTGGTTTTATTTAGAAAAATGGTCGGAGTGGCGGGATTCGAACCCACGACCCCTTGTCCCCCAGACAAGTGCGCTAACCGGGCTGCGCTACACTCCGACGAAGCGCCTTATAGGCAACCCGCGCCGCGCTGGCAATGCAGGGAAACGCCATCGCGAAACGATCTATAGCGCGCGCGCCTGGGCGAGAATTCTCTCCGCCTCGCGCAAATCCGCCTGGATCGCGCGCAACGCCGCCAAATCCGCGGCCGGCGCGGGTCGCGCGTCCAGGGCCGGCGTCGACGGCGCATCGGCCGGCTCGACCCTCGCGCGCGAATCCTCGGCCCCCTCGCGCGCTTTTTCGACGCCAGGCGGCGCGCGCTCGGGGGCCGCCAGATCGGGCGCCTGTCGCGCGGCGCTGCGGGCGAGCCCGGGAACGCCCTGCTCGCGCAACAGCTTCTGGACGCCTTTGATCGTGTAGCCCTCGCCGTAGAGAAGCTCTTTGATCGCGCGCAGCAGTTCGACGTCGTCGGGCCGATAGTAGCGGCGTCCGCCGCCGCGCTTGAGCGGCTTGATCTGCGGAAATCGCGTTTCCCAGAAGCGCAGCACATGCTGCGGCAGGTCCATGTCTTCGGCGACTTCGCTGATCGTGCGGAAAGCCTCGGGGCTCTTGTCCATGGCGCTGTGATCCGCGTCCCCGCGTCCCCTCTCGCCCTCAGCTGGCGCTCTCGCGGCCGGCGGGCTCTCCGTTGATCCGCGACTTCAACACGTTGGACGGCTTGAAGACCATCACGCGGCGCGGCAGGATCGGCACTTCCACGCCTGTTTTCGGATTGCGTCCGATGCGTTGGCCTTTCGAGCGGACGACGAAGGAGCCGAACGAGGAGAGCTTCACCGTCTCTCCGCGCGCGGCGGCGTCGCAGATCTCGTCGAGAACGGCCTGAACCAGTTCCGCCGATTCGGTGCGCGACAGCCCGACGCGGTGATACACGACTTCGGACAAGTCGGCGCGGGTGACGGTCCGCCCGGACTGGCGGTCGATCTTTGCTACGGACATGACACCCCCCAATATGCGCATCACCGCGAACGCCATGCAGACCCCGCCCGCGAGGGAACCCTGCGAATGGCTCGAAAAAGAGAATGAACGCCGCGATCTCGAAACGAACGTTACACCAAAACTCGCGCGAGAGGAAAGTCGTTTGCGGCGCTTTCGATCTCGGCGCGACGCGCGGCCGCATTCACGTTCTCCAGAGAAAGTCCGATATCGGCCATGGCGTTCGCGCGCGCGGCCTGCTACGCGGCTTTGGCCCCGGCGGGTCGGGGAAAGCCGGTACGGGAAAACGAATGAGTCCTTCGCCAGAAACCCGGAACGGCCGCGTCGCGCTCGTGACCGGCGCCTCGCGCGGCATCGGCCGCGCCGTGGCGCTCGCCCTCGCCGCCTCCGGCGCCCACATCGTCGCCCTGGCGCGAACCCAAGGCGCGCTCGAGGAACTCGACGACGCGATCCGCGCGCTGCGGCCGGAGGTCGAGACTCCCGCGACCCTGGTTCCCTGCGACTTGCGCGACCACGCCGCGATCGACCGGCTGGGCGAGGCCCTGTTTCGTCGCTGGGGCCGTCTCGACGTCCTCGTCGGCAACGCGGGGGCGCTGGGTCCCTTGTCGCCGCTGCATCATGTCGAACCCAAGCAATGGGACGACGTCTTCAGCCTCAACGTCACCGCGAACTGGCGCTTGATCCGCGCGCTCGATCCGTTGTTGCGTCAATCGCCGGCCGGGCGGGTCGTTTTCATCACCTCCGGCGCGGCGAGCCGCGCGGAGCTGCGCGCCTATTGGGGGCCCTATGCGGTCTCCAAGGCGGCGCTCGACGCCCTCGCCCGCACTTACGCCGCCGAGACCGTCAACACCTCGCCAATCCGCGTCATGCTGGTCAATCCCGGCCCGCTGCGCACGCGCATGCGCGCCAGCGCGATGCCGGGCGAAGATCCGCAGAGCCTTCGCACGCCCGAGGAGCTGGCGCCCAAGATCGCCGCGATCTGCTCGCCCGATTGGCGGGAAACGGGGAAGCTCTATGATTTTCCGCACGACAGGATCATGAGTTTCGCGCCGCCCGCCTGAGCGGAAGAGCCGAAGAGAAGGATTTTTCTTGCGCTTCGCCCGCGCTCGTCTATAAGCGCGCGACCGAAGCGTCCCGCTGGGGGCTGAACGGAAGGCCGAGACCGAGCTCTTGAGAGTTCGGGCGCGGCAGGGTAGAAACGCCCGGCTTCCTGTGTTCCCGCCTTCGAACGATCCGCATCGAGCCTTTCCAACGGGCTCGAAGGGCTCAGCGTGGGGCGCCTCATAACGGCTTAGGGAAAGGCTCACCATGGCTCTCTATGAGCATGTCTATTTGGCGCGTCAGGACGTGACGGCGCCGCAAGTCGAAGCGCTGACGGAACAACTCAAAACCACGATCGCCACGCACGGCGGCTCGGTCTCCAAGGTCGAGGCGTGGGGTTTGAAGTCGCTCGCGTTCCGCATCAAGAAGAACCGCAAGGCCTATTTCACGCTGCTCAACATCGACGGACCGCCGGCGGCGATCATCGAATTGGAGCGTCAGCTCGGCCTCAACGAAGACGTGATCCGCTACATCACGTTGCGCGTCGACGAACACGAAGTCGGACCGTCGGCGATGCTGCGCAAGCGTGACGACGGCGAGCGCGAGGAGCGCGGCGGACGCGGCCCGCGCGGCGATCGTCCCGACCGCGGGGATCGTTCGGACCGCGGCGACCGTCCCGACCGTCCCCGTCGTCCGCGTGACGACGCCCAAGCTGGAGCATTCTGATGGCGACCGCGCCCCGCCGCCCTTTCTTCCGCCGCCGCAAGTCCTGCCCGTTCACGGGGGCCAACGCTCCCAAGATCGACTACAAGGACACGCGTCTGCTTTCGCGCTACATCTCCGAGCGCGGCAAGATCGTGCCCTCGCGCATCACCGCGGTCTGCGCGAGCAAGCAGCGCCAACTCGCCCAGGCGATCAAGCGCGCGCGTTTTCTCGGTCTACTGCCTTACGTCATTCGTTGACGAAGGCGGGCGCGCTCGTCGCGCGCCAATGACGACAGTCCCGCGCGGGCGATCCTGGGCGCGGGACGAGTTGGGAAAGGCGGACCCGTCCGGCCTTTCCCTAACCGCCTCGAACCGCGGGACAGCGTGAAAGTCATGGTGAATCGAATTGGCGTCCCGATCGGCGCCGGCCTCGCCTCCGCTCTGTTGTTCGTCGTCACCATGAAGGGGACGGCGCTTGCGATGGCGCTGGCCTATCTCGCGCCCTTGCCGATCATGATCGCCGCGCTCGGCTGGGGCGCCCTCAGCGGCGGGATCGCGTGCGGCGTCGCCTGCGCCGGCGTCGCGCTCGTCGTCGAGCCGCTTTCCGGCCTGCTGTTCGCGCTGACCATCGCCCTGCCCGGCTGGGCGCTCGCCTCGTTCGCGATTTTGCCGGGCGCCCGCCTTCCCTGGCGCAAAGGCGCCGCGGCGCCGCCGGAATGGATGCCGGTCGGCGCGATCGTCACGCTCGCCGCCACGCTCGGCGTCGTCATCAGCCTGGGCGCGCTCGCGGCGCTGATCGTGGTCTACGGCGGCTATGAACAAGGCTTGCAGTCCTTCGCGGACGCGCTCGAACCCGCGATCGAGGAGGCGACCGGCGGCGCCGCGATCTTGCCCGAGGGCGAGACCGTGAATGAATTCGCGCTGAGCATCGTGCGCCTCTCGCCCGCGGCGATCGCGGGATCGACGCTGCTGATGTTTTGCGTCAATCTCTACGCGGCCGCGCGCTCCGCGGCGTTGTCGCATCGTCTGCGCCGGCCGTGGCCCGACCTGCCGAGCGCGCTCGTCCTGCCGCCGCCGCTCGCCGCCCTCGCCCTCGCTTCGCTGGCGCTGGCCTTCGCCCTGCCCGCGCCGGCGAACCAATTCGCCTGGATCGTCGCGGGCGCCCTCGGCGCCGCTTTTGTCCTGCAGGGATTGGCCGTGCTGCACGCGCTGTCGCGCGGTCTGCCGATGCGTCCCTGGCTGCTGTCAGCGCTGTATTTTTGCTGCCTCATCCGCTCGAATTGGACGCTGCCGGCGATCGCGATCATCGGTCTGATCGATGGCTTCGCGTCGCTGCGCGCCCGCGCGGCGGCGAGCAAATCAAAAGTCTGAATCCCAACGTCAAGTCGATCAAAGGAGAATGTCATGGAAGTGATTTTGTTGGAGCGCGTCGGCAAGCTCGGCCATATGGGCGACACGGTGCGCGTCAAGGACGGCTTCGCCCGGAATTTCCTGCTGCCGGGCGGCAAGGCCTTGCGCGCGACCGAGGCGAACAAGAAGAAGTTCGAGAGCCAGCGCGCCGACCTCGAGGCGCGCAACTTCGAACTCAAGAGCGACGCCGCCGAAAAGTCGGCTATACTCGACGGAAAGAGCTTCGTCATCATTCGCCAGGCCGGCGAAACCGGGCAGCTCTATGGCTCGGTTTCGGCTCGCGACATCGCGGAGGCGATTACCGCCGCCGGTTTCCCCACCCATCGCAACCACATATCGCTGTTGCATCCCATCAAGGCGCTCGGCTTGCACAAGACGCCGGTTCATTTGCACCCCGAGGTCGAGGCGTTTGTGACGATCAATGTCGCGCGCTCGCCCGAACAGGCGGAACGTCAGACCAAGGGCGAGGATCTCACGGTGCGCGAGGAAGCCTCGATGGACGATCTCGGCCTCGAGGTCGGCAAGGCCCTGGCCGAAGCCGGCCCGGGAGAGAGCCTGGGCCGCGAATAAGGGCGAGTCTCGCGAAGAGCGAGCTGTCGCTCTTCGCGCGCTCCGCGCGTCGGCGCTCAGGCGAAGCGAAATTCGCTCACATGGCGGTATTCGCCCTCGGGCCGCAGCGCGCAAGGGCTGAAATGGCGCCGGTTGGGCGAATCCGGGAACGCCTGCGGTTCGAGGCAGAGGCCGGCGTGCGGGCCGTAATGGGCGCCCTCGAGGCCCGGCGCCGGGCAATTCAGCTTCGCCGCGTCGTAGATCTGCACGCCCGGCTCCGTGCTGTGCAGCTCCAAGGTCAGGCCGTTGCGCGGCGAGCGCAGCTTGGCGATCGGCGCCAGCCCGGTTTCGTCGGGCACGCGCGAGGCGACGAAATTCGTGTCGTAGGTCTGGCCCGAGGGATGGCGAATCGAGCGCGCCAGGCGAAAGTCGAAAGGCGTCCCCGCGACCGAGCGAATTTCGCCGGTGGGGATCAGTTCAGCGTCCGTCGGCGTGTAGAAATCGCACACCAGCGTCAATTCGTGGTCGCGCACGTCGCTCGATCCGTCGAGATTGAAATAGGCGTGCTGGGTCAGGTTCACGATCGTCGGCCGGTCGCACCGCGCAGTGAGTTCGACGCGCAGCGTCGCTGGCTCCAGAAGCCGGTAGACGCAAGTCGCGGTCAAGGCGCCGGGAAAGCCGGCGTCGCCGTCGCCCGATTCGAGAACGAGCGTGACCGAGGACGCGTCATGGCGGCCTAATTTCCATAGTTTGCGGCCAAAGCCGTTCGGTCCGCCGTGCAGCGTGTGCTTTTCTCCAGACTTGCGCGCCAGCTCGTAGACGGCGCCGTCCAGTGCGAAACGACCGTTGGCGATGCGGTTGGCGAAACGTCCGGGGACGGCGCCGAAACTCGGGGAATGCGCGAGATAGTCCTCGATCGAGTTGAGGCCCAGCGTCACGCGCTGCGGGCCTTGCGCCAAGGGCACGACGAGGTCGCGCAGGACCGCGCCCCAATTCAGGATCTTGGCGCTGGCCCCCGCCTTCGAGGCGATCGCGACCTCGACGACCGCGACGTCGCCGATCTGCCCGAACACATGCACGCTCATGAAGTCCTCCCGCCCGCGCGCCGCCCGCGACATTCATTGACCGAAGCGCCGCTCGCCGTCAAAGCGGCCGGCGCGTTCATCGTCATGCCGTCTTTTACGCGAGATGCGCGCGCACGGCGGCGAAGACGGCGCGAAACATCACCGGCGTCAGCACGCCCGTGTTCGTATTGTAGCGCGAACAATGATAACTATCGAACAGGGCGACGTCCGCGTCCTCGAGGGCGTGGCGCGCGCCGTGGCCGAACGGAAATCGCGCCAGGCGCAAGCCCAACGCGCGCAAGGCGCTGTCGTGGGCGATCCGTCCTAGGGCGACGATCGCCTTGAGGCGCGGCAGGCTGCGGATCGCGCCGGCGAGATAAGGCCGGCACGTGGCGATTTCAGCCGGCGTCGGCTTATTCTCCGGGGGCACGCAGCGCACAGCGTTGACGATCGCGCAGTCGCGCAAGGCGAGCCCGTCGTCGGGCCGCCGGTCGTACAGCCCGCGCGCGAAATCGAAATCGAGCAACGTCGAATACAAGAGATCGCCGGCGTAATCGCCGGTGAACGGCCGTCCCGTCCGATTGGCGCCGCGTAAGCCCGGCGCCAGACCGACGACGAGCAAGCGCGCGTCGCGCTCGCCGAACGATTCGACCGGCGCGTTGCGCCACTGCGGATAAGCGGCGCGATTGGCCTCGCGAAATCGCGCCAGCCGCGCGCAGGCCTGACAATCCGCAGGGGGACTGGCGTCAAATGCCATGACGCGCTTGCCGGCTCACTCGCGTCCGGCGTCGTCGACGGGCTGCTGGTTCGGCGCGAACGAGCCCTGGCTCCGCCGGGGATCGCTCAGGCGCGCCGCCCGCTCGCCGGGATCGCGACCGATGCGCGCCATCAGCTGAGTGAGGTCGACGAATTCATCGGCTTGACGCCGCAGCTCGTCCGCCACCATCGGCGGCTGGGTCGCGACGGTCGAGACGACAGAGACGCGCACGCCGCGACGCTGCACCGCCTCGACGAGCGAACGGAAATCTCCGTCGCCGGAGAACAGCACCATATGGTCGATATGCGTCGCCATTTCCATCGCGGTGACCGCGAGTTCGATATCCATGTTGCCTTTGACTTTCCGACGCCCCGCCGAATCGACGAATTCCTTCGTCGGTTTGGTGACGACGGAATATCCATTATAGTCCAGCCAGTCGACCAACGGCCGGATCGACGAATATTCCTGATCGTCGACCAATGCTGTATAGTAGTAAGCGCGAATGAGTCGTCCTTTAGCCTGGAATTCCTTTAGAAGACGCTTGTAATCGATATCGAAACCAAGCGATTTAGCGCTGGCGTAGAGATTCGCGCCGTCAATAAATAGGGCGATGCGTTCCTGATCTGGCATGGTCTTGATCATTTCATGGCTGGAAAAATTTTGAAACTCAACAAAAACATAGATAGACGGCTGCGCGCGCCGCGCAACCTCGCGGTGAAAAAAAACGCCGCCGCGCGGCCTATTCGGCGCTCAACGCCGGCGGCAGGAAAACACGCCGCTCGCAAATTTTCGCCTATTTATGCCGCGCAGGCGGATTTTGCCAACAATATCCGACGCGATTCCCGGATCGCGGCCAACGCCGCCGGCGCCCGGGAGCGGCCCGCGAGGCGGAGCATCGCGCCTTCGTTGTGCGACGTTCCGGCCTGCGCTATGGCTTTGCGCGAATCGCCGAGCGCAGCGTAAAGCGCTCGGCGTCAAAAAGCGGCGACGCCAAGGAGGACGACGATGAAGCTTGTTCGTTATGGAAAGCCGGGCAAGGAAAAGCCGGGCCTTATCGACGCCGCCGGCAAGCTTCGCGACTTAAGCGAAATCATCGACGATATCGACGGAGAAACGCTTTCGCCGCGCGTTCTCGGGCGGCTGGCCAAGATCAAGCCGGAGGCGTTGCCGGCGGTGCGGGGCAAGCCGCGCCTGGGACCCTGCGTCGGCAAGGTCGGCAATTTTCTCGCCGTCGGCCTGAATTACGCCGACCATGCCGCCGAGTCGGGCATGGCGATCCCCAAAGAGCCGATCCTGTTCAACAAGGCCCCTTCCTGCATCGTCGGCCCCAACGACGACGTGGTCATTCCCAAGGGATCGGAAAAGACCGATTGGGAAGTCGAACTGGCGATCGTCATCGGCTCCCGCGCCAGTTACGTCGGCGAGCGCGACGCGCTGTCTCACGTCGCCGGCTATTGCATATGCAACGACGTCTCCGAGCGCGCCTATCAACTCGAGCGCGGCGGCGGCCAATGGACCAAGGGCAAGGGCTGCCCGACCTTCGGGCCGCTGGGGCCGTGGTTGGTCACCGCCGACGAAATTGCCGACCCGCAGAAGCTGGGGATGTGGCTCGACGTCAACGGTGAGCGTATGCAGAGCGGCTCGACCACAACGATGATTTTTGGCGTCCAGATGCTCGTCTCGTATATTTCCCACTTCATGATTCTCGAACCGGGCGACGTCATCACCACCGGCACCCCGCCGGGCGTCGGATCGGGCAAGAAGCCGCCGCGGTTTCTCAAGGCGGGCGATACGATCTCCCTCGGCATCGACGGCTTGGGACAGCAGGCGCAGCGCGTGATCGCCTGGACCAAAGGCGCCTGAGCCTGCCGGCTTCCCCCTCGAAGACGATGACGGGCATGCCGCGATGAAGGCGATGAAGTCGGCGGTCGGCGCGATTCTCGCCGCCCTTTACGCGCTGGCTTTCGGCGCGGCCTATGTCGACTTTCTCAATAAGTCGGGGCAATGGCTCGCCGACATTTGGCTCGCGCTCGTCGCCCTGCCGTTCACGGTGACGATGCGTTGGCTCGCCGGCGGCTCCTACGACTTTTCCGGCGACGCGACGGCGCGGGTGCTCGCCGCCGCGGCGTTCTGCTGCGCCCTGGCCTATTGCGCCGGCGCCCTCGTCGAAGCCGTTATTCGCGCGATTTTCCTTTTTGCGACAAGGCGCTGACGAAAAATCTAGAGACCCAGCATCAACGCGAGATTCTGCACCGCCGCTCCCGAAGCGCCCTTGCCGAGGTTGTCCAACTTGGCCACCAGCACGGCCTGACGGCGCGCCTCGTTGGCGTAGACGTGGATATGCATATCGTTGGTTCCGTTGAGCGATTCCGGCTCCAAACGGAGCTGCGCCGCCGATTCGGCCTCGCTCGCCACGCTGACGTACCGCTGCCCGCGATAATGCTCGCTCAAGGCCGCGCGAAGATCGGCGCCGCTCGGCTTGCCCGCCAAGGCGTCGAGTTGCAGCGGGACGCTGACCAGCATCCCCTGGCGAAAATTGCCGACGCCGGGGACGAACAGCGGGCGCGCGGTCAGGCCGGAATAGAGATGAATTTCCGGCATGTGCTTGTGCTCGAGGGCGAGGCCGTAGAGCTCGAAAGCGGGCGCGCGGCCGCTCTCGTAGGCCTCGATCATCGATTTGCCGCCGCCCGAATAGCCGCTGACCGAGCCGATCGTGATCGGCGCGTCCTTGGGGATCAGTCCGGCGGCGGTCAGCGGACGCAGCAGCGCCACCGCGCCGGTGGCGTGGCACCCCGGATTGGTCACCTTGCGCGCCCGCGCGATCGCTTGCGCCTGCTTGGGCGTCAGTTCGGGAAAGCCATAGGTCCAGCCCGGCGCGACGCGATGCGCGGAGGAGGCGTCGATGACGCGCGGGCCTTTGTCGCCGAGTCCGTCGATCAGCGCGGCGGTCTCCTTGGCCGCCTCGTCGGGCAGGCAGAGGATGACGACGTCGACCTCGGCCATCAGGCGCAATTTCGCCGCGCCGTCCTTGCGCTGCTCGGGCGGCAGGCTGCGCAGCGCGACGCCTTCGACGCTGGCGAGCTTGTCGCGGATTTGCAAGCCGGTCGTTCCGGCTTCGCCGTCGATGAAAATGGTCGCTGTCATGATCGTCTCGGAAGATTGGTCAACGCGGCGTCGCGCGGCCCGGGGCCTCGCGGGGGGAATGGCGGTCAGCGTCGGCGGAGTCGAAGGGCGATCATGCGCGGTTCTTGCTACATTGGCGCGACGGCGTCAAGGCGGTCGCGACAGGGCACTTGATTGGCTCGCCAAAGCCCTCACCCCAACCCTTCTCCCGCAAGCGGGCGAGGGGCTTCGCGCCGCCGCCGATCCCTTCGCCCGCTTGCGGGAGAAGGTGGCCCGAAGGGCCGGATGAGGGCCACCGTGAACCGACGAACTATTCGAGCGGATGCGGCATGAGAGCGCCGAGCGCTCGCTACGCGTCGTCTTTCTTGGTGTCGTCGCTAAGCCGTCGACGCGCCTCGGCGGCGATGAGGCGCAACTGCGGTCGGGAACGGAATTTCAGGCCGACATGTCGCCCCGCGCCGCTCCAACAAAAAGGGCGGCCGAAGCCGCCCTTTCCGCATAGTCTCGAGCGAAAACCGCCCGCTCAGCGCTTCGAGAACTGGAAGCTCGCGCGCGCTTTCTTGTGGCCGTATTTCTTGCGCTCGACGACGCGCGAGTCGCGGGTCAGGAAGCCCTCTTTCTTGAGGGAGCCGCGCAGTTCCGGCTCGTAATAGGTCAGCGCCTTGGCGAGGCCGTGGCGCACCGCGCCCGCCTGGCCGGACAGGCCGCCGCCCGCCACCGTCACCGTCAGATCGTATTGCGTCAGGCGGTTCACGACGACCAGCGGCTGATTGAGGATCATGCGCAGCACGGGCCTAGCGAAATAGATGTCGAGCGGCTTGCCGTTGACGGTCGCCTTGCCCTTGCCGGGCTTGATCCAGACGCGCGCGACGGCGTTCTTGCGCTTTCCCGTCGCATAGGCGCGGCCGTACTTGTCGATCTTCTGCACGTGGACGGGGGCTTCCGCCGCGGCCGGCGCGAGCGCCGAATCCTTGAGATCGGCGAGGGAGGAGAGTGTCTCGGCCATGGATCAGGCGCTCCGGCTGTTTTTTGGATTGAGCTTGGCGATATCGAACGGCGTCGGCGCCTGGGCGGCGTGCGGATGGTCGGGACCCTTGTAGACACGCAGATTGCTCAACTGCTGACGGCCCAGCGGCCCGCGCGGCAGCATGCGCTCGACCGCCTTCTCGACGATCCGCTCGGGGAAGCGTCCCTCGAGGATCGACCTCGCCGTGCGCTCTTTGATGCCGCCGATATAGCCGGTGTAGTGGTGATAGACTTTCTTTTCGCGCTTGCGGCCGGTGAACACCACCTTCTCCGCGTTGACGACGATGACGTTGTCGCCGTCGTCCATATGCGGGGTGAAGGAAGGCTTGTGCTTGCCGCGCAGACGCATCGCGATGATCGTCGCCAGGCGTCCGACGACCAGGCCTTTGGCGTCGATGAGAAGCCATTTCTTCTCGATGTCGGCCGTCTTGGTCGAATGAGTGTTGCCGAACATGAAATCTTAAATCCGTTTTTCGAGCGCCCGCCGCGACGGCGAGCCGGTCAGGGCCGCGTTTATAAAGGCCTCGCCGGGGGCGCGTCAACGCCAAAGAAGCGGAATCGACTGATAAAGCGGAGTTTTTTCGATGAGGTATTAGGATACCGTATCGGCGTCGCCGCGCGCCGGGATCGAATAGGTCCCCGTCGCGTGGGCGACCATCGCCGCCTCGCCGACCGAATAGAGCGCGACCTCGCCGACCGCCAGCCGCTTGCCCAGCTTCATCAGCCGCGCCTCGCCGATGACGTCGCCGGGCGCCGGCTTGCGCAGGAAATTGATGTTGAGATTGGTCGTCACCGCGAGCGGCACGCGGCCGATCTGGGCGAGAATGGCGACGTAGAGCGCGAGATCGGCGAGCGCGAACAGGCTCGGCCCGGAAATCGTGCCGCCGGGGCGCAGATGGTCGGGATGAAAGACGAGCCGCACCCGCGCGCTCAGCGGGCCGATCGCCTCGATCTCGTGCGCGCCCGTCGACCAGATCTGCGGGAAGATGTGCGCGAGATAGGACTTGAGTTCGTCCAGCGTGAAGGCGAGCGGTTTGGCCGGCGAATGCATGGAATCTTCCTGACCGACGAGAATGCCGAGTTCATAGCGCGCGCGTCCGCCGCGCGCTATCTTCGTCACAGCTCGTCGGCGAGGCAATTCGACGTCGCGGCGGCGCCGGCGTTTTGGAGCGCAAGAGGGCATGTTCCCAATTGACGACGCATCGCGACGCCCATCGCGCTTTCCCATCGTCACCGCGTCCATCATCGCGGTGAACGCGCTGGCATTCATTTTCGAGCTGATGGGCGGCGACGCGTTTGTCGTGCAATGGTCGGTCATCCCAAGCGATATCGTCGCCGGCCGCCACCCGATCACGATCGTGACCGCCCTGTTCATGCACGCGAGCTGGTCGCACATTCTCGGCAACATGATCTTTCTCTGGGCGTTCGGCCCCGAGATGGAAGACGCGATGAATCCCGGGCGCTACGCGGCGTTTTACCTTGTCGGCGGAATAGCCTCGATGCTCGCGCAGGTCGCCGCCGATCCCGGCTCGACGATTCCCAATCTGGGCGCGAGCGGAGCGATCGCCGCCGTGATGGGCGCCTTTCTCGTCACCTACCCCCGCGACCGGATTCGCACGCTCCTGATCATCGGCTGGTTCGTCCGCGTCACGTTCGTGCCGGCCGCGTTGCTGATCGGGTTTTGGTTCGTCATCCAGCTTCTCAGCTTCGGCGTGGTCGCGGATGTGCAATCGGGCGGCGTGGCCTACGTGGCTCATATCGCCGGCGTCGTCTTCGGCGCCGCGACCACGCGTCTGTTCGAGGATCCGCGTCGTCTCGCCGATGAGCGGGACGCAGACCGGTTTTCGTGACAAGCTTCTCGCCTGCGCCATCGCCGTAGTCGCATGGATGGCCTCGAGGCTCGCGGGGCGTCGATTCATTGACGGGGCGAGTGGATTTCTGGAACCACCCCTATCGACGCCGAACCTTGACCGCATGCGGGCGACGCTCTCCACCAAAACGCCCCACTCATTCAAGGCTCGACATAGATATGATCGGGCGGCAAGTCCGCATGATGTCGCTCGACCATCGCGTGATAAGCGGCTTCGAGATTTCGTGTGTAACGTTCGGTGTCGAACAGCGGCGTCGTCAGCCGATTTTCCGCCAACTTATCCTTGATCGCGCTCAACTTCTCCGGGCTTGTCGCGAGTTCGACGGCAAGAGCTTCATATTCGGCTTGCGACGACGTAATTAGCTCGGGCAAGCCGATCGCCGTCAGCAAGCTCGCGGCGACCCTGCCGGCGAAGGTCTCGCCGATCTGCGTCAGCACGGGCAAGCCCGCCCATAAGGCGTCGTTCGCGGTCGTGTGCGCGTTGTAAGGAAGCGTGTCGAGGAAAAGGCCAGCGAGCCGGTGACGGGCGAGATGCTCGTCGGCTGACGGCATGCGCGCTGCGAATATCAGGCGGGCCGGGTCCACGTCCCGCTTGCGGGCTTCTTTGCGCAGATTTTCAGTGGCGGCGCTATTGTCGTCGCGAAGCCAGAGGACGCTCTCCGGCACGCGCCTTAAAATGCGCATCCAGCAATCGAACAGAACCGGCGTGAGCTTGTAGTTATTATTGAAGCAGCAGAAGACGAACCCGCTTTCCGGAAGTGAACAATCGGCGCGCGTGTACTGCGTATGGGCGATTTGCCGCTTTGAATCGCTTGGCATAAAGCTGCCGGGAAGATAGACAATTTTCCCGGAATAATCTTTTTGGCGCCCCTCCGGTATAACCGCTTTATCCGCGATGATATAATCGATAAAATTCGCTCCCATTGTCGCCGAATAGGCGAGATAATTTATCTGGATAGGAGCTGCACGATCAGCAAAAATCCCAATCCTGCCTTCCTGAGTGAAGCCGTTCAAATCGACCGCAATATCAATTTGCAGACTTCGCGCCAGATCAACAATTTGCCGATCAGATCGATCTCTCACGTCAACGAACCGTTCGAACGCTGCGCGCAACCTCTTTCTCATATCGTCGCCGGTGTCGGGTCCGAATGAGAACGCCGTCACTTCAAATTTGCTCTTGTCATGGCGTTCGAACAATTCCGCCATCAAATATGGCACAGGATGATTGCGGAAATCTGCGCAGAAATAGCCAATGCGTATTCTATCTTTTCTCGAATATTTTACGAATGCATTCGGATGAATTGAATCCCCATTCTTGGCTTCGATGAATGTTCTCGCCACTTGCATATTGAGCGCGTTGGAATCGGAGATCGACAAAATCGGGAACGGCTTCGAGACCCGATCACATCTTCGAATGCGTTCTTTAAGAGTCTCGGTTTCGCTCGCATAGGCGGACCAAATGCATAGCTGTTGGCGAACATGGCAGATGTCGCCGGGCAAGAACTCAAGCTTAGCGTCCAATCGCAATGCATTCTCAAAGCAGGAAAGCGCCGGCTCCAGTTGTTTTAACTCTGCGTGAGCGCAACCCTTGCCATAGTAGACGGCGGAAAAATCGCGCTTCAGCGTAATCGCTTTATCGTAGCTCTCGACGCAGTTATCAAAACGCTGCAATTCTCTGAACGCGTTGCCGCGGTTGTAGTAAGCGTCGGCGAAATCCGGCTTGAAGGCGATGGCTTTGTCGTAGCTCGCGAGCGCTTCATCGACGCGCTTAAGCTCAACGAGCGCGTTGCCCCGAATGTTGTAAGCTTGCACAAAGTCCGGGTTAAGCTCTATGGCGCGCTCGCTGCTCCGCAATGACTCTTCGAATTGTCGCAATTTAAAGTAAATCGCCGCACGAACGTTATAGGCCTCCGGATTTTTGGCAACGAGAGCGAGATAGGAATCGATCGCGCGCACCGCTTCAACGTAACGTTCGGAAGAATATAATGCGTTGGCGAGATTGAAATATGCGACAGGTCTTTTCGAATCGATTTCGATGGCTCGTCTCAGAAAGACAATGGAATTGTCGAAATCCTTCATCGTTCCGTGGAGGCTGCCAAGCAGATACAGAGCGCCGTAATTATTCCCATCAACCGCCAGTATTTCGTTGCAAACGTCAGCCGCTCCAGTCGGATCCCCTGCTTCATAAAGATCGAAGGCGCGATCGAGAGTGGGAATTGGATTCGCCGATGGGTTCGAGGCCATATGCCATAACCTTAGAAAACTTCACCAAACTGAATATAAGACCGGATCGGCATATGGACGTCGACGAGCTCCCGCTCCCACTGGCGCGACAACCGGGTCTTGAGCCGTTCCATCGCTGTCCTTGCTCCGCGACGTCATGATCAAAGTCCGATGGCCGGCCACGCCGCGATCGTCGCGAGGGTTACCACCGACCATGGAAATCCGTCCAGTAGCCGCTATCGCTGACGATGAGTCGCGATGGAAGCATGCGTGAAGTGCATCCCGGAAGCCTCCCTTCGAGCGACCTCGGGAACGTTTCTGGCTCGCCGGCCTTTTGCATTCCATGATTTCGGGCGATAAGTGGCGCCGGGCGGAAGACGCCGGTGGGTTGGCTGGATGGTGCCCTCCCGCCCGCGACGCGCTAAGGTCTTAACGGAGCGGCCGACATGAATTCCCCGCTGCGAAGCGAAAATCCGCTCGCGCTTGTTCGCCGCCAAGACGAGGCCGGCGTGGCGACGCTCACGCTGCAATCGCCGGCTTCCCGCAATGCGCTGAGCCTGGCGATGATCGAAGCGCTGATCGGCGAATTCGCCGCCATCGGCGCCGATCCTTCCGTGCGCGTCGTCGTCCTCGCCGGCGACGGCCCCGCGCTTTCGGCCGGGCACGATCTCAAGGAGCTGAGGGCGCATCGCAACGACGCCGATCGCGGCGAGGCCTTTTACCAACGCGTCATGACGCGTTGCGCCGACCTGATGCGGCAAATCGTCGATTTGCCCAAACCTGTGATCGCGGCGGTCGAGGGCATCGCGACCGCGGCGGGCTGTCAGCTCGTCGCGACCTGCGATCTGGCGATATCGGGCGATAAGGCGCGCTTCGCCCTGCCCGGCGTCGGCATCGGGCTATTCTGCTCGACGCCTCTCGTCGCCGTGGGCCGCGCGGTTTCGCGCAAACATGCGATGGAGATGGCGCTGACCGGGGCGCTCTACCTCGCCCACGAGGCCGAACGTTTTGGCCTCGTCAATCGCGTGGTCCCCGCCGGCGAGGCGCTCGCCGAAGCGCAAAAGCTCGCCGCGGCAATCGCGGCGCGCTCGGCGGCGACCGTGGCGATCGGCAAACGCGCCTTCTATCAGCAGATGGAAATGCCGCTCGCCGAGGCCTATGCGCTCGCCGCGCGCGCCATGGTCGAAAATCTCGCCCACGCGGACGCCGGCGAAGGCATCGGCGCCTTTCTCGACAAGCGCACGCCGCATTGGGAGGGCGCGTGAACCACGATTCCTATCCCGACGACTACATCCGCGGCATTCTCACCGGCGTGAAGCGAATCGCCATGGTCGGCGCGTCCGCCAATTCGGCGCGGCCTTCGTTCTTCGTCCTCAAATATCTTTCCGAGCGCGGCTTCACGATGCTGCCGATCAATCCCGGTCTGGCCGGCGGCGCCATTCTCGGCCTGCCCGTCTATGCGCGCCTGGCCGACGCGCCCGGACCGATCGACATGGTCGATATCTTCCGCAATTCCGAGGCGGCGGGCGCCATCGTCGACGAGGCGCTGGCGCTCGATCCGCTGCCCCGGGCGATCTGGATGCAACTCGGCGTGCGCAACGACGCCGCGGCGGCGCGCGCCGAAGCCAAGGGCGTCGAAGTGGTGATGAACCGCTGTCCGAAGATCGAGTACGGTCGGCTTTCCGGGGAAATCCGCTGGAGCGGCGTCAACTCGCGCATCATTTCCGCCCGCAAGCCGACCGCCGGATCGGGGTTTCAGAAGCTGACGATCGGGCCGCGATGAGGTGCGCGGGCGGCGGTCTCGCGCGACCGCGCCGGCCGCAGCCCGTCTTTGCGCTTGCCCAAACGCGCGGGTTCGACGCCGACGGCGAGGTTGGCCTCTTTACGGAATAACGCGCTCTTTCATTGACTTTGGCGGGATTTATTCTATATCGAGAATTGGTCGAGGGCACGATCAACGCTCCGGCTTTGCGCGGCGCGACAAGAATGCCCTCGCGCAGGCGCGATCCAAGAGCCGCGCCGTCCCGGAGGGGCGCCGGATGCGCCCCCCAAAAGCCTTCATCCCTGTGAGACACAATGAAATTTGATGAACTCGGCCTGAGCGAGAAAGTGCTCAACGCCGTCCAAGCGTCTGGCTACGACACGCCGACCCCCATTCAAGAGCAAGCCATTCCCTACGCGCTGCAAGGGCGCGACATTTTGGGCATCGCTCAGACCGGCACCGGCAAGACCGCGGCGTTCACGCTGCCGATGTTGTCCATGTTGGAAAAAGGGCGCGCCCGCGCGCGCATGCCGCGCACGCTGATCCTCGAGCCGACGCGCGAACTCGCCGCGCAGGTCGAGGAAGCCTTCGGCAAGTACGGCGTCAACCATAAGCTCAATCTCGCCCTGCTGATCGGCGGCGTTTCCTTCGCCGACCAGGAGGCCAAGATCACCCGGGGCGCCGATGTGCTGATCGCGACGCCCGGCCGCTTGCTCGATTTCGCCGAGCGCGGCAAGATCCTGCTGACGGGCATCGAGATTCTGGTCATCGACGAAGCCGACCGCATGCTCGATATGGGTTTCATCCCCGATATCGAGCGCATCTGCAAGCTCGTGCCGTTCACCCGCCAGACGCTTTTCTTCTCCGCCACCATGCCGCCGGAAATCACCCGGCTCACCGAATCTTTCCTGCATAATCCCGTGCGCATCGAGGTCGCCCGCGCGGCTTCGACGGCGGAGGGCATCACACAGACGCTGGTGCGCTCCGGCGCCTCGCCGGAGGAGAAGCGGACGACATTGCGCCGCATCATCCGCAGCGCCAAGAATTTCAAGAACGCGCTCATCTTCTGCAACCGCAAGCGCGATGTGCAGGTCGTCTACCGTTCGTTGGAGAAGCACGGCTTTTCCGTCGGCGCGCTGCACGGCGACCTCGATCAGCGCTCGAGGATGGCCGCGCTCGACGCCTTCCGTAACGATCAAGTGCAATTGCTCGTCTGTTCGGACGTGGCGGCGCGCGGGCTCGACATTCCCGACGTCAGCCACGTCATTAATTACGATGCTCCCCATCACTCCGAGGACTATGTCCACCGCATCGGCCGGACGGGTCGCGCCGGCAAACTCGGCGCCGCGCTGACGATCGTCACGCGCGCCGACGCGCGCGCGATCGAGGACATCGAGAAACTGATCAACCGCAAGATCGATTGGCAGGCCGGCGAGGAGGCTCCCGTCGAGGACGAGGCGGAAAGCGCCCATGTCAGCCACGAGCATGTCAGCCACGAGCATGTCGGGCGCGAGCATCGCGGCGCGCGCGGGCGCGGACGTGGCGGCGAAGCGCGTGGGAGCGAAGCCAAATCGTCCGCCCATCACAGGCGCGGCGGCGGCGGCGCCCGCGCGGCTTCGCCCACGGAGGACGCCGCGCGCGAGCCGCGTTCGCCCGAACGTCACTCCCAGGAGCCGCGCGCCCCGGAGCGCGCCGAGCGGGAATCCGCGGCGCCGAGGCCCGCGGCTCACGCCCGCCCCGCGCCGTCGCGCCGGCCGCGCCGCGACGAGGAGGCGGATGCGCCGGTCATCGGGCTCGGCGATCACGTTCCGAGCTTCCTGCTGCGGCCGGTGCGGCTGCCGCCCGCCAAGGCGGTCCCCGCCGACGCCGAGGACTGAGAGTTCGGCGCGTCGCGTAGGCGCCCGCCTCAGCTGTTCGCGGCGAGTTCCTCGGGCGTCACCGGCGTGATCGCCACGCTCTCGCCGCAGCCGCAGGCCGACGTCTCGTTGGGATTGAGGAAGACGAAACTCGAAGAGAGCTTGTCGACCTTGAAATCCATCTGCGCGCCGAGCAGGAACAGCAGCGCCTTGGGATCGATCAGCAGCTTGACGCCCTTGTCCTCGACGACCTCGTCGAGCGGCGAGGCGCTTTCGGCGAATTCCATGGTGTAGGACATGCCGGCGCAACCGCCGTTCTTGACGCCGACGCGCAGGCCGACGATCGGCTTTTGCGCATTGGCGATAATCTCATGGACACGGGCCGCCGCCGCGTCGGAGAGACTCATTGCCTTCAAACGAGAACTTTTCATCGAGCGCCTCTTTCTCCACCGGGTTCAAGGCCCGGCGCGCTTGTGTCCATATAGCACTGGTCGCCGCGAATTTACAGCCCGCCTCGGGCCGGCCTTGCTTTCGCGTTCCTCGGTCCTCGCTTAGAGCTTCACGTTTCGCAGCCGCAACGCATTGCCGATTACACTGACCGAGGACAGCGCCATCGCCGCCGCGGCGACGATGGGCGAAAGAAGAATTCCGAAGGAGGGGTAAAGGACGCCGGCGGCGATCGGCACGCCGATGGCGTTGTAGACGAAGGCGAAGAACAGGTTCTGGCGGATGTTGCCCATCGTCGCGGCGGAGAGGCGGCGGGCGCGAACGAGGCCCTGGAGGTCGCCCTTCAGCAGCGTGACGCCGGCGCTTTCGATCGCTACGTCCGTTCCCGTGCCCATCGCGACGCCGACGTCGGCCGCCGCCAGCGCCGGCGCGTCGTTCACGCCGTCGCCCGCCATCGCGACCACACGGCCTTCGCGACGCAGGCGCGCGACCGTCTCGGCCTTGCGCTCGGGCAGGATTTCCGCCTCGACATCCCTAATGCCCAGCCTGGCCGCGACCGCCTCGGCGGTCGTGCGGTTGTCGCCGGTCAGCATGACGATGCGCAGGCCCTGCGCGAGCAACGCGCGCACCGCGTCGGGCGTCGTCGCCTTGATCGGATCGGCTATCGCGATGACGCCGGCGGCTTGGCCGTCGACAGCGACGAACACGGCGGTGGCGCCGTCGCGGCGCAGCGTCTCGGCCGGCGCGGCCAGCGGACTTGCGTCGACGCCGAACTCGTCGAGAAACCGTTGATTGCCTATGACGAGCGCCCGTCCCTCGATCTTGCCGACGACGCCCTTGCCGGACGGCGAATCGAAGTCGCGCGCCTCGGCGAGATCGAGCCCCTTCTCCTTGGCGGCCGCGACGATCGCCGCCGCCAGCGGATGTTCGCTCGAACGCTCGAGGCTGGCGGCTAACCGCAACAACTCGTCCGGAGTGAAGCCCGGCGCCGGCGCAATGGCGACGACGCGCGGCCTGCCTTCGGTGAGCGTGCCGGTCTTGTCGACGACGAGCGTGTCGACCTTCTCGAACCGTTCGAGCGCCTCGGCGCTCTTGATCAGCACGCCCGACCGCGCGCCACGCCCGACGCCGACCATGATCGACATCGGCGTCGCGAGCCCCAATGCGCATGGGCAGGCGATGATCAGCACCGATACGGCGGCGACGAGCCCATAGGCGAAGCGCGGCTCGGGGCCGAATATCGACCAGACGAGGAAGGCCAACACGGCGACGGCGATCACCAGGGGCACGAACCAGCCGGCAACCCGATCGGCGAGACGCTGGACCGGCGCGCGGCTGCGCTGCGCCTTGGCGACCATCTCGACGATCTGCGCGAGCATCGTGTCGCGCCCGACTCGCTGGGCCCGCATGACGAACCCGCCGCTCCCATTGATCGCGCCGCCGATCAGCTTGGCGCCGACCCGCTTGGCGACGGGCATCGACTCGCCGGTCACCATCGATTCGTCGACCGCGCTGGCGCCCTCGATCAATTCGCCGTCGACCGGGATTTTCTCGCCCGGCCGGACGCGCAGGCGGTCGCCGACGGCGACCTCGGCGAGAGCGATGTCGCGCTCGCTTCCGTCGCCAGATATCCTCCGCGCGGTCTTCGGCGCGAGATCGAGCAGCGCGCGGATCGCTCCGCCCGTCTGCTCGCGGGCCTTGAGTTCCAGCACCTGCCCGAGCAGGACGAGCACGGTAATGGCCGCCGCGGCTTCGAAGTAGACCGGCGCGGCGCCGCTGTGGTCGCGGAACGCCGGCGGGAAGATCTGAGGGGCGAGCGTCGCGGCGACGCTGTATGTCCAGGCGACGCCCGTCCCCATCGCGATCAGCGTGAACATGTTGAGGTTTCGACTCTTGATCGACGCGAGAGCGCGCACGAAGAACGGCCAGCCCGCCCATAGAACGACCGGCGTGGCCAACGCCAGCTGCGCCCAGTTGGACGCCGGCGTGGCCAGCCAATTCATCTTTGCCAGATGGCCGCCCATCTCGATCGCGACGACCGGCGCGGCGAGGACGAGACCGATCCAGAAGCGACGCGTCATGTCGAGGAGTTCGACGTTCGGTCCCGTCTCGGCGGTCGGCGCCTCCGGTTCGAGAGCCATGCCGCAGATCGGACAGGCGCCGGGTCCGATTTGGCGAATTTGGGGATGCATCGGGCAGGTGTAGACGGTCCCGGCCGGCGCGGCCTGCGGCGGCGCGACAGGCGTTTCGCCGACATAGCGCCTGGGATCGGCGACGAATTTTTCGCAGCAGCCCGCCGAGCAGAAATAATAGGTCCGACCCGCGTGGTCCGACTTGTGCTTCGCGGTCGCCGGATCGACGTTCATGCCGCAAACGGGATCCTTGACCCGTCCCCTCGTCCCGGCGTCGTCGCGCCCATGGCGAGGATCGGCCTTGCCGCCCGGCTCGCGCCCGTCAGCCGCCGCGTGGGTCATTGTCGATCCCTTGTTGAATCCGATCCTTCTCACCGCTACACCTTCCCACCATTGGAACGTCAAGAGGTTTCGAATCGTGAACATCGGAGCCGCCGCAGCCGCGACCGGCGTCAGCGCGAAAATGATCCGCCACTACGAGGCGATCGGCCTGCTGCGCCCGGCCGCGCGTCGGCGGAACGACTACCGCGACTATGGCGAGCATGAAATCCACGAACTTCGGTTCGTTCGCCGGGCTCGAAGGCTCGGCTTTTCGATCGAGGAAATCGCAACATTGCTTGCGCTCTGGCGCGACAAGAAGCGGCCCAGCCGCGAAGTCAGGAGAATCGCCCGAACCCATCTCGAGGATCTCGAGGCGCGCATTGTCGAGATGCAGGCGATGGCGGCGACATTGCGCAAACTGGTGCGCGACTGCCATGGAGACGACCGGCCGGAGTGCCCCATACTGGAAGACCTGGAGACGGGAAAAGTAGAGGATTGCGCCGCGTCGACCGCCCCTGCGTGACCGCTCTTGCGCCCGGCGAAAGGGCGCCGCGACAATGCGGACAGGCCGCCTCACCGCCGCGCGATCAGCGGGCGGCGTTCAAACGGAAGCCCGACCCGATCGGCCCTCCCCTGGAGCTTCGCGCTCAGTTGTGCCAAACCGGCGGCCAATCCGCTGCATAGGAATCTCCCATGTCCGTTTCCCCTCCGGCCTCCGGCGACCCTGCGGCGCTGCTCGCGCGGATCGCCGACGCGCTCGACCGGCTGGCCCCGCCCGCCCAGCCTCGCCCCGATTTCGCCGCCGCCGACGCTTTCGTGTGGCATGCCGACCGGGGCGCTCTGCTTCCCATCGGAAGAGTCAATCGCGTCGACATCGCGCTGCTGCGCGGCGTCGACCGGGTGCGCGACATGCTTCTCGAAAACACCGAACGCTTCGCCCGCGGGCTGCCGGCCAACAACGCACTGCTGTGGGGCGCGCGCGGCATGGGCAAATCCTCGCTCGTCAAGGCGGCGCATGCCGAGATCAACCGCGCCGCGAACTCCGGCGCGCCGCTGAAGCTCGTCGAAATCCACCGCGAGGACATCGAAAGCCTGCCCGTGTTGATGGCGCTGATGCGCGAGGCGCCGCATCGTTTCATCGTCTTCTGCGACGACCTTTCCTTCGACGGCGGCGACACGTCCTACAAGTCGCTGAAAGCGGCGCTCGAGGGCGGCATCGAAGGACGACCCGCCAACGTGCTGTTCTACGCAACCTCGAACCGCCGCCACTTGTTGCCGCGCGACATGGTGGAGAACGAGCGCTCGAGCGCGATCAATCCGGGCGAGGCGGTCGAGGAGAAGGTTTCGCTGTCCGATCGCTTCGGTCTATGGCTCGGCTTCCATCATTGCAGCCAGGACGACTATCTCGCGATGGTCCACGGCTACGCCAGATATTTCTCGCTGGACGCGCCCGCGGACGCAATCGAACGCGAAGCTTTGGAATGGGCGACGACACGGGGCTCACGCTCGGGTCGCACGGCCTGGCAGTTCACGCAGGATCTGGCGGGCCGGCTCGGGCGACGCTTGGACTCCGACGCCAATTGACGCGCGCGAAGGCGGCGGGCCTTTCCTTGGACCCGCCGCCTTGCTTTCAAGCTCACAGTGCAATCGTGTCTCGCGGTCATCCTGTGAGCGACGCGACGTCCAGACTGGAGACTGGACCCAGGCAATCCCGCCGGTCGTTCAGAGGCCGGCGAGATAAGAGGTGGGATCGACGGGCGTGGTGCCCTTGCGCAATTCGAAGTGCAGTTGCGGCGAATTGACGTTGCCGCTCTGACCGGACTTGGCGACGATCTGGCCGCGCTTGACCGTGTCGCCGGCCTTGACGTCCAGTTCGCCGTTGTTGGCGTAGGCGGTGACGAATCCGTTGGGGTGGCGGATCAACACGAGATTGCCGTAGCCCTTCAATCCGCTGCCGGCGTAGGCGACGGTGCCGCTCTCGGCCGCCCGCACCGACGTGCCCTCGGGCACGGCGATGTTGATGCCGTCGTTGCCGCCGGCCTTGAAGCCCTCGATGATGCGCCCGCGCGCCGGCCAGCGAAACTCCGGCGCGACTCCGGCGGCGTCCGCCTGCGCGCCGGTCAGGGGCGGCGCGGGCGCAGGATCGCTCGCGTGGACGCTGCTGGTGGGGGTTGCGTCGGTCGTCGGCTTCTTCTTCGCGGACGTCGCCTTGGCGTCGGCGTCCGTGCGAGCCGCGACGACGGGAGCGGCCGTCTTGGCGACGGGCTTGACGGCCGATTTGGCCGGCGGCGCGCTCGCGTCTGCGACCGCGTCGTGCGCCGGCTTCTTCGCCTTTGCCGGCTTGATAGGGGCGGGATCGGGCGCATCCGCCGAAGCGACGCGCTTCGCTTTTTCGACCGGCGCCGCGGCGACGGCGGCGCCGTTCGCGTTATAGACGGGGATGACGAGGCGCATGCCGCCATGGACTTGCGCCGCGCTGCTCAAGCCATTGGTTTTCAGCATCGCCGAAGGGGGAACGCCATAGCGTCGCGACACGCTGTCCAAGCTCTCGCCGTCCGCGACGACGATCGGCGAGCCGCCAACGGCGCTCCACCCCGCGCCGAACCCGGTCACGGGCTGATTGGCGGAACTCTTGATCTGACCGGTCGTCGCCGGCGGGGCGGGCGACAAGGCCGCGACGGCGACCGGGCTCGGATGGGCCGCGGCGGCGTAATCGGCGTTCGGCGCGACCGGCGCGGACCCAAACTGCGGCCCCGACGTCCCGGCGTCGTTGGAGGCGGTCGAGAACGGATTGGAGAAGGGGCTGTCGAACGTCCCACTCAACCGGGTGGAATCGGCCGAGCACCCGGAGAGCCAAATTCCGACTAATCCCGTTAGGGCCGCGCGAGCGGCGCTCCGCTTGACGTCAAACGCTGCGAATTTACTCATCGGCTCAACCCACTCGAACGCAACCGAACGTATGCGCAGTTTGAGCGCATTGTATTAAGAGAGGGTTTAAGATGAATCATTGGTTTGCGAATGCGTCGCGCCGTCGGGAGGCTCCTCGGCTTACAGCGCGCGCGCGAGGCCCTCGGCCAAGGGCATGAAGGTCCGCGCCGCGCCGTGCGCGTTGGCGACGATCTCGCCGTTCGCCTCGCGCGTCAGGCGGACGATGCGCTGTTCGCCGGAGGCGTCGTCGGCGATGGCCGCGACGAGCGACCCGCCTGCGGCGAGCAGGTCGGTCAGCCGCGAGGCCGGCGCCTTGATCAGAGCGTGGACGAGGATGCTTTCGAAGAGCCCGCCCTGGGGATCGAGCGTCAGTCCGTCGGCCCAGGCGACGCGGACGTTGGCGAGCCCGAAGGCGTCGAGACGGGCGGCGGCCTCGAGCGCGAGCGTCTGGCAACGCTCGAGCGAAACGACTTCCCCCGCCAGTTGCGCCAGCAGCGCCGCGGCGTAGCCAGTCCCGGTTCCGATCTCCAGCACCCGGCCCCCTGGCCCCGGATCGAGAGCCTGAATCATCGCGGCGACGATCGAGGGCGGCGGCGCGGTCTGGCCGCAACCGATCGGCAGCGCGATGTCGCGCGCGGCGATGTCGCCATAGCGCTGCGGCATGAACAAAGCGCGCGGCGCGCGCTCCAACGCGCGCAGGAGACGAAGGTCGTCGATGCCGCGCGCGCGCAAGCGCAACATGAATTGCGCGCGTTCTTCCGCCTCGGGGCTCGTCACGGGCGCGTCCTCGTCTCGCGGCGCCGACATGGCTCAAGGGCTCCCGAAGGCTTCGGCGTAACGCAACCGCGTCGCCTCGTCGGTCAGATCGAGCCGCAGAGGCGTGATCGACACCTTCCGGGCCGCGAGCGCCTCCATGTCGGTCCCCGCGCCCGGGGTGAAGCCGCCACGCTGAAACATCAGCCAGTAATAGGGTATGGCGCGCCCGTCGCGCCGCTCCTCGATGCGCATCAATTCGGTGTCGCGCCGCCCTTGCGTGGTCACCGCTTCGCCCGCGACCTCCGCGGCCGCGCACGCGGGGAAATTGACGTTGACCAGCACGCCTTCGGGCACGCCGATGCGCAGGACCCTCGTGATCACGTCGGGCCCAAGCGTCGCGGCGCAGTCCCAATTCGTCTTGCCTCGGCCCTCGCGCCCGTCATAGGCCTGGGAAAGGGCGATCGAGGGAATGCCGATGAGCGCGCCCTCGATCGCCGCCGCGATCGTGCCGGAATAGGTGACGTCCTCGGCGATGTTCTGGCCGCGGTTGACGCCCGAAAGGATCAGGTCCGGGCGGGCGTCGGCCATGATCTTGCGCACGCCCATGATCACGCAGTCCGTCGGCGTGCCCTGCACCGCGAAATGGCGCGGGCTGATCTCCCGCAGACGCAACGGATTGTTGAGCGAGAGCGAATGCGCGACGCCGGATTGATCGATCTCCGGCGCGACGATGAAAATGTCGTCGGACAACTGGCGGGCGATCGCCTCCAATATTTTGAGGCCCGGCGCGTGGACGCCGTCGTCGTTAGTGAGCAAGATGCGCATGGATCGCCTTTCCCGCATGGCGCGGCTGGAGCGCCGTTTGTACCGCGCCCAATCGATTCGCGCGATGACGCTCCGCAGCCGAGTTTCGCGCCGCGCCGCGGGCGCGGCGGCGCGCGCACGACTCGCCGGGAGCCGCGACATGTGCGATCGTAATGATCGCCGATCGAAAAGTGCGAATCCAGCGAGGAAGCCGAAGATGGCAAAAGCGCTTGCGTCCACCCTTCTCGTCTTTGCGCTTCTCGCGCCGGCGCCGCCCGCCGCTGCGGCGGGGTTCTGCACGATGCTGTGGGCTCCGGTCTGCGCCCTCAAGGACGGCGCCGAGAAGACCTATTCCAACGCGGGCTGCGCCAAGGCGGACGACGCCACGGTGACCCGCCAGGGTCCGTGCGAGGCCAAGCCCGCCCCGCCGCCTTCGTCGCGATCCGTTTTCTGCACCGACGAATACGCGCCCGTCTGCGGCGTGAAGAACGGCGTCGCCCAAATGTATTCGAACAAGTGCCGCGCCTTCGCCGACGGCGCGACGGTCGCCGATCTCGGCAAGTGCCAGGTCAAGCAATAGGGCGCAGCGCCCTACTTCCTCGGCTCGATGCGCGTCAGCCCGGCCATATAGGGCCACAGGACTTCCGGGACCGAAACCGTGCCGTCCGGATTCTGATAATTTTCGAGCACCGCGACGAGCGCGCGCCCGATCGCGACGCCCGAGCCGTTGAGCGTATGGACGAAGCGGGTGTGCTTGGCGTCGGCGGCCTTGCAGCGCGCGTTCATGCGCCGCGCCTGGAAATCGCCGCATACCGAGCACGAGGAAATCTCGCGAAAACGCCCCTGCCCTGGCAGCCAGACCTCGATGTCGTAGGTCTTCTGCGAGGCGAAGCCCATGTCGCCCGTGCACAGCGCGACGGTGCGGAAATGCAGATCGAGGCGTTTAAGGACTTCTTCCGCGCAGGCGGTCATGCGCTCGTGCTCGGCGGCCGAGTCTTCCGGCGTCGTGATCGAAACCAGTTCGACCTTTTCGAACTGGTGCTGACGGATCATGCCGCGCGTGTCGCGTCCGGCCGCGCCCGCCTCGGCGCGAAAGCACAGCGTTCCCGCGGTGAAGCGCAGCGGCAGGCGCTTCTCCTCGACGATGCTCTCGCGCACGAGATTGGTCATCGGCACTTCGGCGGTCGGAATCAGCCAGAACCCTTCGCCGGCGGCAAACTGATCGTCGCGGAACTTCGGCAATTGCGCCGTGCCGAACATCGCCTCGTCGCGCACCAGCACCGGCGGATTAATCTCTTCGTAACCATGTTCGCGGGTATGCAGATCGAGCATGAACTGCATCAAAGCGCGCTCGAGGCGCGCGAGCGCTCCCTTGAGCACGACGAAGCGCGCGCCGGAAAGTTTCGAGGCCGCGTCGAAATCCATCAGGCCGAGCGCCTCGCCGATCTCGAAATGCTCCTTCGGCTTGAAGCCGTCGGGGAATTTCGGCGGCGCGCCGAAGCGGCGCGCCTCGACATTGTCGTTCTCGTCCTTGCCGTCGGGCGTATCGAGCGCGGGCAGGTTGGGGATGGCGGCGAGTTCGTTGTCGAGCACCATGCCCGCCGCCTTCTCCGCCGCCTCCAGCTCGGGCATCGCCACCTTCAACCTGGCGACTTCGTCCTTGAGGGCTTCCGCGACGACCGCGTCCTTGCGCGCCATCGCGGCGCCGATTTCCTTCGATGCGGCGTTTCGCCGCTCCTGTGCCTTCTGCAATTCGAGGATCGCGGCGCGGCGCCGGTCGTCGAGGGCGAGCAGCGACTCGGCGCGCGGGGGCAGAGAACGGCGCGCCATTCCCTCATCGAACGCCTGAGGATTTTCGCGAATCGCCTTGATATCGTGCATAGAGTCACCCGACAGGTCGCAACCAGCGGCACAGCAGCCGGTCGCCGAAGATATTGAAGCCGAGGCCAGCCATTACCAGAAGGGCGCCCCATAGCTCAAATGGGCCGAGCGGCTCGCCAAAGACGCCCCAACCAGCGACCCCGCCGACGACCGGCGCGAGCAGCGCCACAGCAAGGGATGGGCGAGCGCGGCACGCAAATCGCCGCCGGAATGTCCCGCGTCTTCATCCGGTCGGGCGCGCGGTCATGTCTTGGTTTTGGCCTTTTCCGCCGCCTCGCGCCGCTTCTCGACGATGCGCACCGCGATGACCGAGCCCTCGTAGAGCAGAAGCATCGGCAGAGCCAGGGAGACCATGCTGATGAGGTCGGGCGGCGTCAGGATCGCCGCCAGCCCGGTCACGGCGACGATGGCGTAGCGCCGCATCGAAGACAGATATTTCGAATCGACGATGCCGACATGACCGAGCAGAGTCAGCACGACCGGCAGTTGGAACGCGACGCCGAACGCGAAAATCAGGGTCATGATCAGCGACAGATATTCGCTGACCTTCGGCAGCAATTCGATCGTCGCCTCGCCGGGGACGTTGACCTGCTGCAACGAAACGGAGAACCGGATCAGCAGCGGCATGACGACGAAATAGACCAGCATCGCGCCGGCGAAGAAGAAGATCGGCGTCGCGATGAGATAGGGCAAGAACGCCTGTCGCTCGTTTTTATACAGTCCCGGCGCGACGAACTTGTAGATCTGCGTGGCGATGATCGGGAACGCGATGACGCCGGCGCCGAACATGCTGAGGCGGATGTTGGTGTAGAATTGTTCGAGGAAATGCGTCGCGATCAGCGTCGCCTTTTCCGCGCCGACGACGCGCACATAGGGCTCGGTGAGGATATTGTAGATCGAGCGCGAAAAGTAAAAGCAAAGCAGGAACGCCGCGAAAAAGGCGTAGAGCGCGCGAACCAGGCGCATGCGCAGCTCGATGAGATGATCCATCAGCGGCGCCTTGGTGGCGTCGATGTCCTCGGCGCTCATTCCGCCGCGCCCCGCGCGACGGAGGCGCCGGCGGTCGGCTGCTCGACGACCTCCAGGGACGACGCGGGCGCGGGCGTGGGCGCGCTTTCGTGAGCGACGACCGCGCCTTGGCCGACGGGCTCGCCGCTCGCCCCCCCGGCGCCGGTCAGCGCCACTTCGGAGTGGCCGATCTCCTTGGATCCCTCGACGGCCTGGGTGATTTCCTGGCGCATCGCCATCGCCGGATCGAACGCCGCGCCGACCCTGGCGGATTGGTCGAGGGCGCTCAGTTCCTTCTTGACGCTCTCCAGATCGGCCTCTCGCATCGCCTCCATGAACTGCCCCTGGAATTCGGCCGCCATGCGCCGCATCTTGCCGATGGTCTGGCCGACGGTGCGCATGACGCGCGGCAAATCCTTCGGCGGGATGACCGCAAGGGCGACGATGCCGAAGATCAGGAGCTTGCCGACGTCAAAATCAAACATGGAGCGGTCCGGTCACACGAAACCCTTGGGGAGAAGCGCTCCGCGCCCTCCCCGCCCGGCGACGGGCGCTCGCGCCAGGCGCGTCAGTTGACCTTGTTCGTCTCGTTCGCGTCGACCGCGGAGCCGACACGATTTTCGAGGCTGCGCGGGGGCGTCGGCGCCGCCGGTTTCGCCTCGGAATCGTCCTCGGACATGCCCTTCTTGAACGATTTGATGCCCTTGGCGACGTCGCCCATGATGTCGGAAATCTTGCCTTTGCCGCCGAACAGCAGCAGCGCCACCGCTCCGAACAACATCCAATGCCAAATGCTGAAGCTACCCATGGCCATTATCCCGCTCAATCGCGCCGCGCGTCGATGCCGCGCCGGCGCGCGAAGATCATGCTGGGCAACCTAAGCGCGCCGAGCGGCAAAAACAAGCGCGGCGCGACGCGCGAGGGTTCTTCTGCCGCGGCGTTTGGCTTAATGATCTCGCTGCGCCTGGCGAGCGGCGCGCCCCTGTGCAAGCAAAGGAACGGTCATGAGCTTCGTCGCCAAGCGTCTCGAAGAACTGGGGATCACGCTTCCGCCGCCGGCCGCGCCGGTCGCTGCTTATGTCCCCTTCAAACGCGTCGGGGCGTTGCTGTTCGTCTCCGGCCAATTGCCGTTCGGCCCGGATGGCAGAATCGCGCCCGCCCATATCGGCAAACTCGGGCCGCATTCGTCGCTGAGCGCGGCGTGCGAGGCGGCTCGGCTCTGCGCAATCAACCTCGTCGCCCAAGCGCAGGCGGCGGTCGGCGATCTCGACCGGATCGCGCAGGTCGTTCGGCTCGGCGGGTTTTTCGCCGTCGAAGGAGGCTGCGACGAGCTTCCCAAAGCGATGAACGGCGCTTCCGCGCTCATGCGCGAAGTGTTCGGCGCGCCGGGGGTCCATGCGCGCACGACGGTCGGCGTCGCTCATCTGCCGCTCAACGCGGTCGCTGAAGTCGAGGCGATCTTTGAGATCGGCGCGTGAACGCGAACGCGCCGGACTGGCTCGTCGCGCGGCCGATCGCCCATCGCGGCCTGCACGACGCCGGCCAAGGCGTCGTCGAGAACACGCTCGGCGCGGCGGAGGCGGCGATCCGCGGCGGCTTCGCGATTGAATGCGACGCGCAGCTGAGCCGCGACGGCGAGGCGATGGTGTTTCACGACGCCAGGCTCGATCGGCTCACGCGGACGGGCGGCGCTCTGATCGAAAGAACGGTGGCCCAAATCCAGGCCGCGCCGTTTCGCGATTGCGACGAGCGCGTGCCTACGCTGCCGCAATTGCTCGCCCGCATCGCGGGCCGCACGCCGTTGATCTGCGAGCTCAAGAGCCGTTTCGACGGCGACATGCGCCTTGCCGAGCGCGTCGCCGCGCTGGCGCGCGAATATGACGGGCCGCTCGCGTTCAAGAGCTTCGATCCCGCGGCGATCGCCTATTTGCGCGCGCGCCACGACGGGATCGGCCCGCTCGGCATGGTCGCCCAGCCGAGTTACCGCGGATGGCATTGGCGCGATCTTTCGGCGGCGCAGAAACAGATCTGCGCGGCCTTCCTGCATTACCCCGAGACGCGCCCGGATTTTCTCTCCTGGAGCGTCGACGACCTGCCGCATCCCACGCCGTTTCTATTGCGCGAACTCAAGGGCATGCCAGTCATGGTCTGGACGGTGCGAACGGCGGAGCAACGGCGAACGGCGTCGCGATGGGCCGACCAGATCGTGTTCGAAGGCGAGGCGGTTTCTTAAGACGCGACGCGGTCGCAGGTCGCGGCCGTTCCACAACTGATGGATTGCAACTTTATAAAAAGCAATTTATAGGCGTTGATGCGAATTTCGATTGTCGAACCCCGCTGCTTCGCTTGGACGCCCATGCGCCTTCTCACTCTTTCGGACGTCCTTGCGATTTCGGGACCGGAACGTGAGCGGTTGCGCGAAGCCGACGAGGCGATTCGCGACGTCGTCACCCTCGTCGACGCGCAGGCGGCGGAGGACAAATTGGACGTCGAACTGATTTCCAAGGCGATGATCGACCTGCTCCTCCTCGCCGCGGCGCGGCTGGCGCTCGTCTCGCAGCCGAACTCGGTCGCCTTGCGCGTCCCCGGCGCCTTCGCCGAACTCGCGCAAGAAGCGCTCGACTGGGCGACGAGCCGCGGGGCGCCGCGCATCGTCCGCGATTTTCACTGACGGGCGAGGCCGAGCGCTCGGCGCAGATTCTCGATCGAGATCCCCAATCCCCGCTATTCCGCGACTTCCGCCGCGTCGAGCACCCGCAGCTGCGCCTTCTCGCGCCCGCCGTAACGGTTGATCGCGAGCGCGCCGGCCAGATGGACGTTGGCGCCCTTGAGGCGCAGGAGCGCCTCCCCCAGCGGCTTGCCGACGGCGCGGAACGCGATCGCTTCGATCGCCCGGCCGTCCCCGGCGACGGCGCGCAAGCGCAGATGGTCGGCGCCGACGGCGATGACGTCGACGAGGCGATGGCGCGGCAGCGCGAAGATCGGTTCGGGATTTCCGGCGCCGAAGGGCCCGGCGGCCTCGATCGAATGCGCGATCGCCGGAGTCGCGCCGGCCGCGGTCAGCGCGGCGTCGATCGCCAATCCCGATTGGGCGCGCGCCTTGGCGACCGGCTCGGCGAGCTTTTCCTCGAGAAAGGCGCGAAATTCGCCGATCCGGTTCTTCGCCAAAGTCACGCCCGCCGCCATGGCGTGGCCGCCCCCCTTGACGGCGAGGCCCGCCTCGACGGCCGAGCGGACGACGCGGCCGAGATCGACGCCGGCGATCGAGCGCCCCGAGCCCGTCGCTTCGCGCCCGCTCAAGGCCAGCGCGAAGGCAGGGCGCTCGAAGCGCTCCTTCAGGCGCGCCGCGATCAGCCCGACGACGCCCGACGGCCAGCCCTCGCCCGCCACCACCACCGCCGCGCCGCGCTCCTCGAGCCCGAGCGCGAGCAGGGCCTCGGCTTCGGCCTCGGCGAGAACAGCCAATTCGATCTGCTGGCGCGCGCGATTGAGGCGGTCGAGCTCGGCGGCGATTTCGCGCGCCTGCGCATCCTCGCGCGTCGTCAGCAGCCGCGCGCCGAGCGCGGCGTCGCCGATGCGTCCGCCCGCGTTGATGCGCGGGCCGATGAGGAAGCCGAGATGATAGGCGCGCGGCGGACCGTCGGCGCCCGCCGCATCGAACAGAGCCGCGAGGCCCGGACGCTTGCGCTGGCGCATCACGGCGAGGCCGCGCAGCACCAACGCGCGATTGAGGCCGACGAGCGGCACGACGTCCGCGACCGTCGCCAGCGCGACGAGATCGAGCGCGGCCATGAGATCGGGCGCCGCGCGCCCGTGAAAGAAGCCCGCCTCGCGCAGCGCGCGATTGAGCGCGATGAGGCCCATATAGACGACGCCGGCCGCGCAGAGATAGCCGAGGCCGGAAAGATCGTCCTGGCGGTTCGGGTCGACGACGGCGAGCGCGTCGGGCAGGTTTTCCGGCGCCTGATGGTGATCGAAGACGATGACGTCGAGGCCGAGCCGCCTCGCCTCGGCGATGGGCTCGTGGCTCACCGCGCCGCAATCGACGGTGACGACGAGGCTCGCGCCCTTGGCCGCGAAGGCCGCCATCGCCTCGCTGTTCGGGCCATAACCCTCGGCGACGCGATCGGGAATATGGATCAGCGTCGGGCAGCCGCAGGCCTCGAGATATTCGCTCAGCAGCGCCGCGCTCGCCGCGCCGTCGACGTCGTAGTCGCCGAAGATCGCGACGCGCTCCCGGCGCTGAACGGCGCGTGCGAGGCGCGCCGTCGCCGCCTCCATGTCGCGCAACGCAAAGGGATCGGGCATCAGCTCGCGCAAGGTCGGCTCGAGATGGCGCGCGACCTCGTCGAGACCGACGCCCCGCCCCGCGAGCACGCGCGCCATCAGCTCGCTCTGCCCGCTGACCTGCGCGATGGCGAGCGCGCGCGCCTCCCCCGCCGCGTCGAGCCGCGGCCGCCACGGCCGGCCGGTGAACGAGCGCTCGACGCCGAGGAAGAAACTCATCAGCGCCCCCTTTCCCGCGCCATCACGCCGCCAGCCGCCGCACAACGAGGCTGGCGAAATAGACCAGTCCCGACAGCGCCGTGATCCAGAAGCTCGTCGGCCAATCCGTGTAGAAGGCCAGCGTCAGGCCGCCCCAGGCCTCGACGAGCGCGAGGCCCGCCGCCAACGCCAGAGCGCCTTTGAGCCGGCGCGAAAGATTCTGCGCCGCGGCGGCGGGGCCGACCATCAGCGTGAACACCAGCAGCACGCCGACGATCTGCGCGCATTCGGCGACGGCGATCGCAACGATGGCGAGAAAGGCCGCCGAGACGAAGCGCAACGGCACGCCGCGCGCCTCGGCCAGTTCGCTCTGCAACGAAGCGAAAATCAGAGGCCGCACAATGACGGCGAGCGCGGCGAGGCTGACCACGGCCAGCACGACGAGGCTCAGCAGCGCGGAATCGTCGACGCCGAGCACGTTGCCGAACAGCAGCGCGGTCGCCTGGGTCGCCGCCGACGTGTAGAAATGCAGGAACAGCAGCCCGAGCCCGAGCGCTAGGGAAAGCATCATGCCGATCGCCACGTCGCGCTCGGCGAGTTTTTCGCCGAAGAGGCCCATGCCGACGCCGGCGACGAGCGTGAAGGCGACGAGGCCGGCGAACGGCGAAAGGCCGAACAAGGCCGCCCCCGTCGCGCCGGTGAAGCCGACATGCGAAAGCGCGTGACCGGCGAAGGTCTGGCCGCGCAGAACGAGAAAAAAGCCGACGATCCCGGCGAGAATCGCCGCGACGCCGGAAGCGGCGAAGGCGGTGCGCATGAAGTCGTATTCAAACATGCGCGCCGCCATGATCGTGGGAGTGGACATGGCCGTGATCGCCGCCCTCGTGGCGATGCGCGTCGCGCTCGACCTCGACGTCGCCGGCCATGACGAAATAACGGTCCCGCACGCGCACCACCTCGATGTCGGCGCCATAGAGCCGCGAAAGCACCGGACCGGTGACGACTTCATCGACCGGGCCGATCACCGCCGCGCCGGCGCCGAGATAGAGAACGCGGTCGATCGCGTTGACCAGCGGATTGAGTTCGTGCGCGCTGAAGACAATCGCGATCTTCAATTCGTCGCGAAGGCGCCGCGCGATGTCGACGACGCCCTTCTGGTAGGCAGGATCGAGCGAGATCAACGGCTCGTCGAGCAACAGCAGGCGCGGCCGGCCGAGCAGCGCCTGACTGAGCAGCAGGCGCTGGCGCTCGCCGCCCGAGAGCTCGCCGATCGAGCGGCGCGCGAGGTCGCGCGCGTCGACGTGATCGAGCGCCCAGTCGATTTCGCGCCGCGTCGCCTTGTCGAGCCACGCGAAGCCGAAGCGCGCGCCGATCGCCGCGCTGGCGACGATGTCGTAGCCGGTCAGACGCAAGCCCAAGGCGAGCGCGCGATTCTGCGGCATATAGCCGATGGATGAATTTCCACGCGTGACCGGCTGATCGAGAACCCTGATCGCGCCGGAGGCGAGCCGCGTCAGGCCGAGCGCGGCGCGCATCAGCGTGGTCTTGCCGGCGCCGTTGGCGCCGAGCATGCCGATGAATTCGCCGTCCTCGACGACGAAACTGGCGGCCGAGAGGATGTCTCGGCCGCCGAGTCGAATGGTCACATCGTCGAAACGAAGCGCGCTCACTTCGCCCCGCCGCCGAGCGCCGAATCGAGCGCGTCGAGTTGCCCGAGCATCCACTGCTGATAGGTCGTGTCAGGCGGTTCGGTCTCGGAGACGCCGACGACGGGGATTTGATTGTCCTTGGCCATCTGCACCAGCCGTTGCACCGCTGGCTCGCTCGCCTGCGCGTTATAGAGCATCGCCTTGACCTTGTGGCCCTTCAGATCGTTCTCGAACCCGGCGACTTCGGAGGGCGTCGGCTCGGCGTTGTTCATCACCGCGAGGGCGAATTTCTCGTTGTGGACTTTCAGGCCGATCAGGCCCGCCGTATAGCCGAACACCGGCTCCGAGGCGGTGACCGGCTGTCCCGAATATTTCTTGCGCATGTCGGCGATCTTCGCGTCCAGCGGTTTCAGCGATTCGAGGAACTGCGCCTCGCCCTTGTCATAATCGGCTTTGTGGGCCGGGTCGATGGCGTCGAGATCCGCGACCAGCGCCTTGGCGGCCGCTCTCACATAGGCCGGGTCGTACCAGAGGTGCGGATTGTCGCCGGCTTTCCGGCCGACGAGCTGCGCGACCACGATTTCCTTGCGGCCCGGCGCCTTGTTGGCTTTCAAAAGCTTTTCCATCCACGGGTCGTAGTCGGCGCCGTTGACGATGACGATCCTCGCGTCGGCAAGAGCCTTGGCGGTCTCGGCGCTCGCTTCGAACAAATGCGGGTCCTGGTCCGGATTGGTCAGGATGCTCGTCGCCGCGATATTCGCGCCGCCGATCTGCGTGGCGACGTCGCCGTAAAAATTCTCCGCGGCGACGACTTTCACCGGGTCGGCGAGCGCCGGCGCGCTCATCAAGCCGACCGTCGCGGCCGCCGCGAGTAGAAGTTTCTGGGTCATGGGGAATGCCTCCGAGGTGTTTTCCGCCGCGCCCTTTCGGCGCGGAGCGCGTACTGTTATGTTATAACAATACGTCGCGCAAGCCTCCGCCACCTTCCGCGCGACGCGCCGTTTCGAGCATGATAGGATTCGGATGGGAAAAGGCGAGATCGATGATTTCTGACGGCCATGAAGCGATGGGGCTGGCCTGGGCGGCGCAGGTCGAGAGGGCCTGCGCCAGCAAAGGGCTGCAATTGACGGCGCTGCGCCGCCGCGTGCTGGCGATTCTGAGCCGCAGCCCCGCCCCTCTCGGCGCCTATGCGATCATGGACGAAATGGCGCGCCTCGAGCGCAAGCCGATCGCGCCGCCGACGGTCTATCGCACGCTGGAGTTCTTCCTCGACAACGGCTTCGTGCACAAGATCGAAAGCCGCAACGCCTATGCGCCTTGCGAACATTTCGGCCACGCGCATCAAGGCGTCCTTCTGCTGTGTGAGAAATGCGGGCGCAGCGACGAGATCGAAGACGCCGCCATCGCGCGCCTGCTCCAGAAGACCGCCGCCCGCGCCGGCTTTGCGCCGCACCGACAAATGGTCGAAATGCAGGGGCTATGCCGGGAGTGCGGGGCGGCGGCCGGATAACGCTCGGTTCACCTCGCGTCGTAGGTGAACGTCAATCTCGCGGGCATGCGCTGCGGCGGCGGCGGAAACGGCGCCGCCTCGCCGACCGCGGCGAGAGCCGCAGAATCGAGATCCCGCGATCCGCTCGAGCGTGCGATCGAGCGTTGCATGAGGTTGCCCGTTCCGTCGATGGTGAAGGCGATCTCTCCCGCGAATCGCGCGCGCGGGGCGGCGGTCCCATGCACATGGGACATGATCATCCCGTACAGAATCGACAGATAGGTCGATCTGGCCTTTCCGCCGGAAACGGGAGTCGGTCCGGCCGCGCTCCCGAGTTCGATGTCCGGCAAAGACTCAGAAGTGGAGAACCGTTCGCCGGTGGACCAGGTGGGGAACGGTTGGCCGACGAACGCTGGAAGCTTCTCGGGCTGGGCATTCGTGTCGACGCGCGCCTGCTGCTCCGCCGGCGCTTGGCGATCGGCCTCGACTGTCCTCTTCTCCTCGTCGGCGGCTTGGTCCAAGACGGGGTCAGCCGAATTCTCCGACGCGTGAGACTCGCCTTCCCGCGTCGGCCCGGCCGCTTCTGCGGGAGCGGGCTTGAGACTTGGCTCCTTCGTCATCGGCGTCGCGCCCGGCGCCTTCGTCGCCTCGTCGGGCGCCTCTCTTTCGATCTTTTCCTCATTGGCGGCGCGGGGAGCGTCGTGAGCGGGCTCCAGGTCGATCGGTTGCGCCGTCGGCGCCGGCTCCGGCTTTGCCGCGGGATCGTCGGGCTTCTTTGGCTCCGGCGGCTCAACCAGGATTTCGACGGGGATTTCTCGCGCCTCCGGTGCGATCGCAGGCTCCAGCTTGTTCTCGAAAAGCAAGAAAGACAGGATGCTCGCGTGGATCAAGAGAGCGCCGAACAGCGCGAACCAGCCGCTCGTCCCAGCCAGGGACAAGCGCGCTCGGGATTGCATCGGGCGTTCGGCGGGATTTGCCCTGAAACCGACGTCGGACGGGGAAGCGCCCATATCACGATCCATCGCGACCGATTTCGCCCACTCCGTGGCGCCGAGGATGAGGAGCCGGCGCGATCATACCGGAGTCGCGCCGCCGCTCACAAGCGGGCGCGGGATCGGGATGATGGGCGCAGCGATCGGGCCCCTCCGCGCTCGCGATTGACAGCCGATCGCCGTTCGCTTCTAACTGTCGAGGGACAATATGTCGCAGTCGCGAGGGGATGATCGGGTGTCGGCAGCGGCGGGGAAAACGGTGAAGCGACGCAGCGGTGCGCGCGCCCCGTCGTCGCGCGCCTTTCCGCGCCTCGCGGTGTTGCTCGCCGCGTTCGCCCTGTTCGCGCAACTCATAGCGCTGCCCTATCATCATGCCATTGCGCGATCGGACATAGCGAGCGTCGCGGCGACGCTGAAGGCGACGTTCGGGGACAGCGCGATCCTTTGCGCCCAGGCCGACGACGAGGCGTCCTCGACCTCTCCGGAGCGCCGGCAAGGCCATTGCGACGACGGCTGCCCGTTGTGCCAGTTCGCGGCGCAGGCGGTCCTGCTCGTCCCGCCGGCGCCCTCCCTTCCCGCGCGCTTTGAGGTCGCCGCCGCGCCCGTTGCGGCGCGCGCCGATTTCGCTCGGGGAAAGCCCAGCCCGACCGGATTCGCCCAACCCCGCGCCCCGCCTTTCGAAGTCTGATTCGAATCCGGCGCGCGCCGATCGCATTGGCGCGCGTTCCCATTCTTTCGGACTTCAAGGCTGCATTCCATGACCACGCTGTCTTCACGGGCCGTCGCGGGCGCACTCGCCGGCGCCGCGGCGCTTTTTTGGCTCTCGCCCGCGTTCGCCCACGCCGTCTGCGGCGACCGCATCTTCCCCGCCACGCTCGCCATCGACGATCCCGGCGTCGGCGACGAACTGGCGCTGCCGACCCTGACCTACCTCCCGATGAATTCCGGCGGATCGCAGGAGTTCAACGCGACCTTCAGCTACACCAAGACCATCTTCCCCAACTTCGGGCTGTCGGTTCAGGACGGACCGACTTGGCAAAGGCCCGGCGGCTATGGATGGGAAAGCCTCAACACCGAGGCCAAATACAATTTCCTCTGCATCCCGGAATTCGAATTCATGGCCTCCGTCGGCACGACGGTCATCTGGGAAAACACCGGCACCGGGACACAGACCCAGCCCTTCAACGTGTACCAACCGGTGCTCGACGTGGGCAAAGGCTTCGGCGACCTGCCGAAGAGCCTGAACATCCTGCGCCCGTTCGCGGTGACGGCCGAGCTCAGCGAGAGCCTGCCAAGCCACGCCTGGACGGATGGAAACACGAACTCGACGAACATCAACTGGGGGTTCACCGTCCAATACAGCCTGCCCTACTACAATTCGAATGTCGGCGAGATCGACAATGACTTCTTCAAGCATCTTATCCCGCTCGCCGAATTCGCGTTCTCGAAGCCGATTTCGAACTTCGCGCCGGGACCCGACGTGACCACCGGCACGTTCCAGCCGGGCGTGATCTACATGGCCTCGACATGGCAATTCGCGCTCGAAGCGATCGTTCCGATAAACGGCGCGAGCGGCCACGGGGTCGGCGTCGTCGGCGAGATGCACTTCTTTTTCGACGACATTTTCCCCGACACTCTCGGCAAACCAATCTCCAAGTGGGGTCAGCCATGATTCGCCATTCGATCATCAAAATCGCCGCCTCGCTCGCTTTCGCCCTCGCCGCCACCGCGGCCTACGCGCATGCGCAGCTCGAAAGGGCCACGCCCTCGGTTGGAAGCACGGTCGCGTCTCCCGCCGAGATCCGGCTGAAGTTCAGCGAAGGGGTGGAGCCGCAATTCTGCACCATCGCTCTGGCTTCGGAGGGCGGCGCGGCGGCGCCGCTCGGCCCGCCCAGCGTCGATCCCGCCGACAACACCGTGCTGATCGCCAAGGTCGGCAAGACGCTGCCGCCGGGCGTCTACACCGTGACCTGGCACGCCGTGTCGGTCGACACCCATAAGACCCAAGGCAGCTTCGACTTCACCGTGAAGCCCTGACCGACTCGGCGCGCTTTCGCATGCGAAGGCGCAGCTTTCTTCGCAACGAACTTGAAGGAGACGCAAATGAATCGCTTCCACGCCGTCTGTCTGGCGCTCGCGCTCGGCCTGAGCGCGGCCCCCGCCCTCGCCCAGGAAATCAAGGCGGGCGATCTGACGATCGAAAAGCCCTGGGCGCGCGCGACGCCCAAGGGCGCCGAAGTCGGCGCCGGTTATCTCCAAATCCGCAACGACGGCGCTGCGCCGGACCGGCTGACCGGCGGCTCCGCCGATTTCGCCGGCGTCGAAATCCATGAAACGAGCATGGAAGGCGGCGTGATGAAAATGCGCGAGCTGAAGAGCGGCCTCGAAATTCCCGCCCACGGCTCCGTGAAGCTCGCGCCGAACGGCTATCACATCATGTTCACGGGTCTGAAGCGCCCGCTCGTCAAGGGCGAGAGCGTCAAGGCGACTCTGACGTTCGAACGCGCAGGCGCCGTCGCGGTCGATTTCGCGGTCCAAGGCGTCGGCGCCGCCGGTCCCGGCGCAGACATGAAGGGCGGCGACATGAAGGGGATGAAGATGTGAGGTCGGCTCGCGCCGCCTTCGCATTTTCTCGCGCCAGCGCGATCGCCGCCCTCGCGGGCGGCGAATAGGAGGAAGCCATGGAAAGCGCGCTCGCGCTGTGCCGCTTCGCGCATTTCCTGTCGGCGATGGCTCTGTTCGGCATGAGCCTCTATGTCCGGCTGCTGGCGCCGCCCGACCTCGCGCGCGCCCTCGCGCCCGCCGCGCGGCGCGTTGCGGCGGTCGCCATCCCCCTCGCCGCGCTCAGCGCCCTGCTCTGGGTCGCGCTCGAAGCGGCCTCCATGACCGATTCCTGGTCCGGCCTCGTCGACCTCGACATCCTCGAGAGCGTGCTTGTGGACACCGCGTTCGGCGCGGTCTGGCAGTGGCGTCTGGCCATCGCGCTGGCGCTGCTCGTGGCGCTGGCGCTGGGCCGACACGGTCCCTCGACCTTCACGACCCTCTTCTCCGGGCTCCTGCTGGCGAGCCTCTGTGTGGTCGGTCACGCCTCGATGCAGCACGGCGGCGTCGGCGCGCTCCATCGCGCCAACCACGCGCTGCACCTCCTCGCCACCGGGGCCTGGCTCGGCGGGCTTCCGCCCTTCGCGCTTTGTCTGAAAGCCTATCGCGATCCCGCGCTGCGCCGCGATGCGGTGATCGCGATGCGGCGATTCTCCTTCTGGGGCCAGTTCGACGTCGCGCTGGTGGCGCTGACTGGCGCCGCCAACGTCGCCCTGACCAGCGGCGCGCTGCCGTTTCCGACGACGCCGTACCGCGCGCTGCTATGCGTGAAGATCGCGCTGGCGGCGACGATGATCGTTATCGCGCTCGTCAACCGCTACGTCCTGGCGCCGCGCCTCAAGCCGGATGCGCCCGCGCTGCGCATCCTGACGAACACCAGCATCGCCGAAGTCGTTCTCGGCGTCGTCGTCGTCGCGCTGGTGAGCGTCTTCGGCCTGCTCGATCCGTTCTTGAGCGCGCCTTAGGACAGGCGGGGACCGGCTTTTCCGGTTCGGCTCTAGGCCCGCTCGATACGGATGACCTGCGGCTTTTCCTTCACCACGCCGTCGGCGAGCGCCAGCGCGAGGGCCTCCCGGATCGACGTTTCCGTCGTCGCGTGGGTGATCAGCACGACCGGCGCGACGTCGGTCGACGGCGCGCCCTTGACGGGGCGTTTCTGCATGATCGCCTCGAGCGAAATCTTGCGCTCGCCCATGCGGGTGGCGATCGTCGCCATCGAGCCTGGGCGGTCGACCACGGCCAGACGCACGTAATACCCGCCTTCGTGGCGCTGCATGGGCACGCGTTCGGCGTCCTCCAGCGCGTCGACCGGACGGCCGAATGCCGGCGCAAGGTCGCCGCGCGCGATGTCGGCGATGTCGGCGGCGACCGCGGAGGCCGTCGCGTCGCCGCCGGCGCCCGCCCCGACCAGCGTCAGCGCGCCGACCGCGTCGCCATCGATCGTCACCGCATTGAGAACCCCCATGGTCTGCGCAAGCGGCTCGGATTTGGCGACCATGGTCGGATGCACGCGCTGCTCGACCCCTTTTTGCGTGCGCTCGGCGACGCCGAGGAGCTTGATGCGATAGCCCAGTTCGTCGGCCGCGGCGAGATCGGCGAGGCTGATCGTCTGGATGCCCTCGACGGAAACCGCGTCGGCGTCGATCTTGGCGCCGAACGCCAACGAGGCGAGGATGGCGAGCTTGTGGGCCGAATCGAAGCCGCCAATGTCGAAGGTCGGGTCCGCCTCGGCGTAGCCGAGCCTCTGCGCATCGGCGAGGCATACGTCGAACGGCAGCCCGTCGGTCTCCATGCGTGACAGAATATAGTTGCAGGTGCCGTTCAAGATGCCGGAGACACGGCGAATGGCGTTGCCCGCCAAGCCTTCGCGCAGCGTCTTGACGATGGGAATCCCCCCGCCGACCGCCGCTTCGAACGCCAGCGGCGCGCCTTTGGCTTCGGCGAGACGCGCGAGTTCGAGGCCATGGGCCGCGATCATCGCCTTGTTGGCGGTGACGAGCGGCAGGCCGCGCGACAAAGCGGCTTTCGCCGCGTCATAGGCCGGGCCTTCGGCGCCGCCGATCAGCTCGACGAAAACGTCGATATCCCCTGATGTCGCGAGGGACGTCGGATCGTCATAGAAAGCCGCGCCATCGAGATCGAGACCGCGATCGCGCCGGCTGCGGGCGCTGACCCCGACGACGATGATTTCACGGCCCGTCCGCGCGGCCAGATCGGCGCGCCGGCGCCCCAAGAGCCTGACGAGCGCAGACCCGACACTGCCGAGGCCCGCCACGCCGACACGCAGAGGTTTCGCCATTCGATCGCGCCCCACCGAGAAAGCCGAGTTTGCCGGCCCTAGGCCTTCTTGCCCGACTTGCGGCCGGCGATCAATCCAGGCGTCAGCGGTAGCGCTCGATCGCGCTCTTGGCCTTCTTCTTGCGCTCTTTACGCGCTGCGTAACGGGCGTCGCGATCAAGCTTGCGCTCGTATTCGAGCTTGGCCTCCTCCTCACGGCGCGCCGTTTCGGCGGCTTCGCGCGCCAGGGCCTCGAGGCGCAGCGCCTCCTGGCGCGCCCCTTCCTCGGCGACGCGGCGCGCGGCTTCGGCGGCCTCGGCCTCGGCCTTGCGCTTCAGCCGCTCGGCGTCGCGCTCGGCGCGCGCTTCGAGAATGGCGCGGCGCTTGGCCTCGCGTTCGACGACGGCCGGATCGTTGGGATCGTATTTCGGGCGGGAAAGGAATTTCTCGGCCAGCGCCTTGCGCGCCTTCGCGGCGGCGGCCTGACGATCGAGGAAATTATTGCTGTTCAGAAACGACATTGCTTCCCTTGAAGATTGTTTCGACGCGCGCTCATGCCACAAACCGCGCAAAACGGCAATGCTTTTTGCCGCATTGCAGCAATGCCGCGGCGCGTCGAACCCTTCATTCGTCGCGCCGCCGTGGGCGCCGAGCCGCCTCAAGGCGTGACGGGTCCGAGCCCATGCAATAAAAGAACGCGACCGCTCCGACTCGAGACGTCCTCGAACGAGCGAAGCGATGGGCGGACCTGCGAATGAACAACGCGACCCTGGACTGTCTCACCCCGCGGCATTTGCAGCTCTTCGGAACCATCGTGCAATGGTTCGCGCGCTATGAATTGCTCATGCAAGACGTCATGGCCACGGTCGCCGGTTCCGACTCCGCCGCCGTCATGTTGCTGACCCGTCGCCTCGACTTTGCGGCCAAGCGGCAGGTTTTACTCGATCTGCTTCGTCACCGGCCGGTTCCGTTGGATCAATTCGACCGCATCCGCGGCCATCTCGTCATTCCCGACAATTTGACGCCACTGCGCAACAATATCGCCCATTCCGCGTGGAAGCCCGGCGTGTCCGCGACCGGCGTGCAACCGAACTGGATTCTCCGCATCCCTCCGAGCGTTAAGCCTTCGCGGGGCGATCCCGCTATGTCGGGGACCTATCTCGAGGACGACGACGATCGGATCGAATACACCCTCGAGGATCTCGCCCAGATCGTCGAAAGTCTCGCGGGAAACTATGTGTTGTTCTTGGCCTATCTCACCGAGGTCGATCTCGTGCCGGGACGGGCTTGACCCGTAGCCTCGGGCGGCGCTCCGTCCCTCAGGCGAATCGGAACACCACCAACGCGAACGCGGCGAAGAAAGCGAGGATGAACAAGACGCTCGGAGCGTTGCTTGGCAAGGTGCGTTCCACGTAATCCTCCATTTCCATCTTCCGGGCGACGCCGAACGGCGAGTTCGGCTTTCCCGCGGCGTTTGGCCGCCGATCGCCCGATCTCCAACGCGGCTTACGGGACGCCGAATCCTCTCGCGCCCGGGCCGAACGAGTCGACGATCTTGAAACGGGACGCCCTTTCCCGTGAACTGCGGTCCCGGCGGCGCCGCCTCCGTCAGGTTCAAGAGCGCGAAGGCCGCGAGACCCGCCAGCCTGGGGCAAGGTCCGTTCGATATCGCTCGAACCACCGGGAAAAAGGGTGGCCCGGCTGCAAGGCGAGAACGGCGGTTAGACCTCAACTCGACTCGCTTCGTCGTCGAAGAGGAGATGGCGCCGCCTCCGGCGACACCGCCCAAATCGCAGTTCGAACGCGCGGGTTGTCCGGGACAGTCGATTTGCGTCCTGTTGGATGGCGTCACTATCAATAAAGTCGGGACGAGAGAGTTTCCGCGCTCGATATTGGGACGAATCGGCCTGAAAACCTCGGGATGAGGGCTGAGAAATGTTTCCTTTGCGCCTCGGGCGAACGATCGCGTCGCCCGCCAAAGCGTCGTTCTTTGGCCGGCCGGGAAAAGCCGCGAAGACGATCGACGTCCGCGAATCCGCAGCTCGCTTCATCGAGCAAATGGTCGTGGCGCTGTTCGTGCTCGATCGCGAGGGACGCGTCATCGTCTGGAACGAGGCGTGCGAGCGCTTGACGGGGCTCGAAGCCTCGAAGGTCATCGGCACTAGGGATCACTGGAAGGGATTTTACACAGCGGCGCGTCCTTGCCTCGCCGATCTCGCGCTCGAGGGCGGCAAAGCGAAGGTCGGCTCGCTCTATGCCGCGCAAGGCCAAGGCGACAGCGAAAGCGGGCGGCTCAGAGCCGAGAACTGGTGTGACTTGCCGCGGGGCGCGCGCGTGTATCTCGCGATCGACGCGGGCCCGATTCGCGATGCGGGCGGCTCCGTCGTCGCCGTGGTCGAGACTCTTCAGGACATGACATCGCAGAAATTGACGGAAATGGCCGTCGCGGCCGAGCGCGCAGAACAGGCCAACCGTCTCGAAACGGTCCGCGCCGCCCTGGGCGCCGGCCTGGCGCAATTGGCGCACGGCAATCTCGTCTCCCGCGTCGAGACGCGCCTGCACGAAGACGCCGACCAGTTGCGGGTGGACTTCAACGACGCGATCGACGCTTTGCAGGACACGCTGGCGACGATCGTCGCGGCGGCGCAGCAGATCCGATCGGGAACCGAAGACATCTCGGCGGCGACTTCCGATCTTTCGAAGCGAACGCAGCATCAGGCCGCCAGTCTTGAAAAGACGGCGGCGGCGGTCGAACAGATCGCCGGAACGGTCAAGAAGACGGCCGAGGTCGTCAAACATGCGCGCCAAGTGGTCTCCACCGCCAAGCTGGACGCCGAAAAGAGCGGCCAAGTCGTGCGTCAGGCCATAGAGGCCATGGGCGGCATTGAAAAATCGTCGAAGCATATCGTCCAAATCATCGGCGTGATCGACGAGATCGCCTTCCAGACCAATCTGCTGGCCTTGAACGCCGGGGTCGAAGCCGCGCGCGCCGGCGACGCGGGCCGGGGCTTCGCGGTGGTCGCCTCCGAAGTGCGCGCTCTCGCGCAACGTTCCGCCGAGGCCGCGAGGGAAATCAAAGCGCTCATTTCTTCTTCGACGGCGCAAGTCGACCTCGGCGTGGATCTGGTGGCCCAGACCGGCCAGGCGTTGGAGCGGATCGTGGCGCAGGTCGTCGAAATCAACAACGTCGTGTCCAACATCGCCGCCAGCGCCCAGGAGCAGGCGACAGGCCTGCAACAGGTCGATGCCGCGGTGAGCCAAATGGACCAGGCCACCCAGCAGAACGCCGCGATGGCCGAGGAGACGATGGCGGCGGCCCGATCGCTGGTCGAGGAGACGGAGGAGTTGGGCCGCCTGATCGGACGCTTCGAAATCGGGCCGATCGCGGAACCCGCCGTCCGCGAGGCGCCGAAAAGGCCGGCGGCGCGCGCGATCCGAGCGGCTTCGTCGCGGTAGCCCGCCGGGAGCCCAAGCCCGGCGTCGCTCGACGACCTCGGCGAGACGACCGAGCCATGCAGGCTATCGATTGGTCGACCTGACCGCAAGATTACGCCGGCGTCGTCGCGAGGCTCGCGCAAAACGCGGCGAATTCCGCCTCCGTCGCATAGGCTTTCTGCGCGCCGCGCCGCGTGACGGAATCGGCGGCGTAGCGGACCGCCTTGTCGAGCGCCGCCTCGACGCCGAAGCCTGCGGCGAAATAGCGCGCGAAGCTGCCGACGAAAGCGTCGCCGGCGCCGGTGGTGTCGACCGGCGTGACGCGGATCGGCGCGATGCGGCGGATTTGCGTCGGCGTCGCCAGAAGCGCGCCGCGCGAGCCCATGGTCACGATGACGGCGCCGATTCCCTTGGCCATCAGGCTGCGCGCCGCCGCGCCGATCTCGTCTTGCGTGCCGACGGGCATCCCCGTGAGGATGGCCAGTTCGGTTTCATTCGGAATCAAAAAACTCGCGTCGCGTATCTTCTCAGGATCGAGCTCCGGGGTCGCCGGCGCCGGGTTGAGCAGCGTCTTCACGCCGTGGCGCTTGCCGAACGCGATCGCCGCATAGACGGTTTCCAGCGGCGCCTCGAGTTGCAGCAGGATCAGGTCGCAGGTCCTCAGGTCCTCGGCCGCGCGCTCGACGTCGTCGGGCGACAGGTCCGCGTTGGCGCCTTTGACGATCAGGATGCAATTCTCGCCGGACGGTTCGACCATGATCGTCGCGACGCCGCTGGAGCGGCCTTTGACGCGCCCGACGTGGGTGGCGTCGATGCCGAAGCCGGCGAGGTTCTTGATCGTGTCGTCGGCGAACATGTCGTCGCCGACCTTGGTCACCATCACCACCGAAGCGCCGAGTTTGGCGGCGGCGATCGCCTGATTGGCGCCCTTGCCGCCGTGGCCCATCTCGAAGCTCTGCGCCTCGACCGTCTCGCCGCGAACCGGCATGCGGTTCACGTAGGTCACGAGATCGACGTTGTTGCTGCCGATGACGGCGATGCGCGGTTTTCGGTTCGTCGTCATGGCGTATCGCCCTCGATTGCCTTGGCGGCGGTCGCCGCGCGCCAAGTGACGCATATGACTTTCGTCGCTTTCGGCAAAGCCGCTTCGTCAAATGCTGGTTTCGGCGCATCCGCTTCGCCCTTCAGGCCGTCGGCGCAACCAGCGCGGCAAGCTAAGGAATGGATGGGCGCTGAAGACCGTCGCCTTTGCGTCAGCGCGCGGGATCGGCATGGTCAGAGCTCGAAGGCTGTTCGCGGCGGCGGTCGCCGAGGCGAGGAATAGCGGCAAGGGCGCCGCGCCGCCATCGCGACTGTTGGGATCGTTACGGTTGCTCGTCGGCTCCTTCCCACATAATTACGGATCGACGCACCACGCCAGACGCGTCGAACTCTTGGACGGATTTCGGATAAAGCGCCTCCCGATGTCAATTTCGCCGCTTCGACCCGAGCGACTGAATCTGCTGGCGAGAGCTCTCGCGGAACAGGGCGTCGTGCGCCTGCGGGATGCGGCCGCGTTGCTCAACGTGTCGGAGATGACCGTGCGTCGAGACATCGCCGCGAACGCCAGCCAGTTCGCCTATTTCGGCGGGCATATTCTGCGAGCCGGCGATATTAGCGCCAACGCCGGTTATCTCATCGATCAAGAACAAGACAAATTCTCGACGGCCAAGGCGGCCGCATGCGCCAAGGCCGCGAGCTTGATCGCCGAGCGCGATACGATTTTCATCGATTGCGGAACGACCATGCCGTTTCTGGCTAATCTCATACCGACGAACTCAAATATCACGGTCGTTTGCTATTCGCTCAATATCGCGCAAATCATCAGTCGTAAGAGCAATGTTCGGATGATCCTTCTGGGCGGCGCCTATCACCCGTCGTCGGCGACATTTTCGGGCGTGGAAGGCCTCGACGCGCTGAGCAATATCGGCATCAACAAAGCGTTCATTTCCGCCGGCGGCGTCGAGCGCGATCGCGGCGTGAGCTGCTGGAACTTCCATGAGGTTCCGATCAAGCGAAAAGCCATGAGCTGCGCTGTCGAACGTCATCTCGTCGTCGACTCCAGCAAAATCGGCAAAGTCGTGGCGGCGTTCTTTGCGAGAATCGACGACTTCGATTCGATTATAACCGAGCGTCCAACCGTCGACCTATGACTGGCGGCCGCGATTGACGGAGGAACCGTCGGCGAACCGCTTCCAAATTGGAATGCGCCGTCGCTCGAGGACCGCCAGTCAGCGCCGACTTCGGACGGACCCAACCATACATCTGGCTGACCGAAAGTCTCGACAGCGCGCTGGTCATCAACGCGCCGCTCGCACGATCCAACCTGTCGCGCGATCCGCTTTTCCCTACGCTCCGGCAGTCTTCGATCCGTCTTTATTTTCGTTTTCGTATTGCTGAAGGGCGTCGTAGGCTTCGCAGGCGTACATGGTCGCCGGTCCGCCGCCCATCATGATCGCGACTCCCAGCGCTTCAATGATTTCGGCGCGCGTCGCGCCCGCCTTCATCGCATCATGCACATGATAGGCGATGCAATCGTCGCAACGGATCGCGATCGCGATGCCGAGAGCCATCAGCTCTTTGAACTTCGCACTCAACGCGCCGGACGCCGTCGCCTCCTTATGGAGATGCGCGAACCCGCTCAGCGTGCCGGGCATCTCTCGGCTCAGGCGGCCTAGCAGCACCTGCAGATCGTGATATTTTTCTGGATATTTCGTAGTCATTTCACCATCGCCTGATCCATGAGCCTCGCAGGATTCGCGAGCCATTCGCTCAAGCTTTGAAGGAAGCGCGCGGCGTCGCCGCCGAAGATCACGCGGTGATCGCAACTCAACGTGAAGAAGGTCCCCTCTTTTCTCGAAGCGGCCACTGCAAGAATCGCCGAGGCGCCGACCGGGATGATCGCGTCGAAGGCGTAGACCACGGGAAAGACGCCGAGATCGGAGAGATAGAAGGTCGCGCCGCGGTAATCGCTCGGCTGGAGCCGCCGCGATCTCACCTTTTCCCGCAGCTGACGCCAATCGTCCGCGAGTTCGCTAAGCGGGCGATTGGCGACGTCGCGCAGAACCGGCGTGATCAGGCCTTCGGGACTGTCGACCGCTACGCCGACGTCGACCCGCTCGCGGCGCGCGAGGCCCTGCGGCGTATAGGCTGAATTGAAAAGCGGATGCGCCGCGACGGCCCGGGCGCAGGCGCGCGCCAAAAGGAGCGTAAGCGAAAGCCCCTTTTCTTTGGCGAGCGAAATGACGCCTTCGAGCGCGAACTGCGCGCTGACGCGGAAAATCGGCGTCGCGGCGGCGGCGATCATGGTCAGCGCGACGGCTTCGCGCAGGCTCGAAGCCCGCTCCACGCGGTAGGCCGGGCCGGCGCTGAGGTCTGCCTGCGATGCGGCGAGCTCTTGCGGCGCCGGTTTGCTTTGTTCGCCGCTCGGTGACGGCTGAGGTTCATGGACCGGCTCTGCATGAGCACGGGCGTGACTTGCGTGACGGGCAAGCGCGCGCGCGCGCGGCGAAAGCCGATCGTCATCCCGGGGACTTGCGCGATGGGACGGCGCCGCCGCCGTCTGGCTTGCCGGCTCCTTGGAGTCGGATGTCGCAGATACGAGCGTCTGCACCGCAATGGGCGCCTCAGCCGCTTTGGGACTCGCTGCAGATATGGCGGAGGGCGGCATGGCGGCCTCCGCCGCGCTCTCCGCGATGTAACCGATCGCTTCGCCGACAGGGAAGTCGTGATCGACGCCGGCGAGCGGTCCGGCGAGATAGCCGTCGTGAAAGGCTTCGACCTCCATAATGGCCTTATCTGTTTCGACCTCCGCGATCGCCTCGCCTAATCTCACCTTGTCGCCGGGCTGCTTAAGCCACTTTGCCAGACGGCCCTTGTTCATCGTGTCCGACAGAGCCGGCATGGTGATCGGCTGCCTCATCGACTGTCTCCTGCTCTTCCATTGCAGAACGATAGAGCGCGCGCGCGGCTTCGACGATGTCAGCGACGCGCGGAATGCTCGCGGCCTCGAGCTTGCCATTGAAGGGCGTCGGAATATCGAGGCCTGCAACCCTTCTCACGGGAACGTCGATTGAATAGAAGCAGCGCTCGCTCAGTGTCGAGGCGATCTCGCCGCCGACCCCGCCGAAGCGCGAATCTTCCTCGACCACCAAGAGCCTATGCGTCTTCTCAATCGACTTGACGCAGGTCTGCCAATCGATCGGGCTGAGGCTGCGCAGATCGATGACCTCGGCCTCGATCGCCTCTTTGGCGAGTTCAGTAGCCGCCTCCTGCGCGAGCAGCGCCATGCGCGAATAGCTCACGATGGTGATATCGCGGCCTGGCCGCCGAACCATAGCCCGATGCATGGGCGGCGGCTCGGCAAGCGTATCGACCTGCCCTTTGCTGAAGTAGAGAAGCTCATGCTCCAGAAGAATGATCGGATCGTCGCTGGCGATCGCTTGGCGCAATTGCCAATAAGCATCCTGCGGCGTTGACGGGACCGCGACTCGCAGGCCCGGCACGTTCATGAACATCGATTCGAACCTTTGCGCGTGCTGGGCCCCAAGCTGACGGGCGACGCCGCCTGGCACCCGCACCACCAACGGCATCGCAAACTGACCGCCGGACATGAAGGGAATCTTGGCCGCGGCGTTGACGATCGAGTCGAGGGCCAACAGGGCGAAATTGATGGTCATGATCTCCACCACCGGCCGCGAGCCGCTGATCGCAGCCCCGACCCCGAGGCCGGTGAAGCCTCCCTCGGAGATCGGCGTGTCGCGGACACGCCACTCGCCATATTTGGCGTAAAGTCCTTCGGTGACGCGATAGCTGCCGCCGTAGAGGCCGACATCCTCGCCCAGGGTGAAAACCGAGTCGTCAGCTTCCATCTCGGCGTCCATGGCCCGATTGAGCGCCTGCCAGTAGAGCAATTCCTGCGACATGAGAAGAACTCCTAGATCAGCACTTCATGATGGCGGTTGCAGTTGAGATGACGCCACGCGTCCTCCATGCTCGGCTCTGCGCTCTGCAGGGCGAATTGAACAGAATCGTCCACCTCGGCTTGCACTTCTTTTCGCGCCGCTTCGATTTCGGCCTGCTCGATATGGCCTTCGTTCAACAGGTGTTCAGCCAAGCGGCCTATGGTGTCCGGTCCGACCTCGGCCAGTTCCGCCGTGGTCGGATATCGCAGCTCCAGATTTCTGGTCGTGACCGAAAGCGGATCGATCGCCTGATAGGCCTTCACTTCGACGGCCGGGCGGTAGGCGCCAGCGTCGGCCATGGAGTGTCCGCGATAGCGATAGGTTTCGCATTCGATGAATTGCGGGCCGGCTCCGTGACGAATAAGGTTCAACGCGCTCTTTGCCGCGTCATAGACTTTCAGCACATCCATGCCGTCGATCTTTTGCGCCGGAATGTTGTAGGCCGCCGCGCGTTTGTAAAGCTCGGGCACCGCCGAGTGGCGGTGGACCTCGGTTCCAATCGCATAATGATTGTTCTCGCAGACGAACAGCACAGGCAGCCGCCAAAGGCCCGCCATGTTGAGCGATTCGTGGAATGCGCCCTGGTTGATCGCGCCATCGCCGAAGAAGCAGATCACCGCCTCGGGCAGATTTTTCAGCATCACCGTATAGGCGACGCCGACCGCGATCGGACAGGACTCGCCGACGATCGCATAACCGCCCATGAAGCGGCGTTCGCGATCGAACATATGCATGGACCCGCCCATGCCGCCGGACATGCCGGTGGCGCGCCCAAACAGCTCCGCCATGACTTTTCGAGCCGGAACCCCGCGCACGAGCGCATGAGCATGTTCGCGATAAGTGCCGACGATGTAATCCGAAGGCGTCGCCGCGTTGATGACTCCGGCGCCGACGGCTTCTTCGCCTGGATAGAGGTGAAGAAATCCGACGATATTGCCTTTGGTGTATTCCTCCGCGGCGCGCTCCTCGAAGACGCGCGCCAGCATCATGTCGCGCAGCAACCGGTGAAAGGTTTGACGCTCCATTTCTGACCTCATTCAAAAGAGGAAGGAAAGCCAAATGAAATCCGTTCACGCCCGAAGTTTTTCGCACGGAGCCTTGCGTCGGCATCGCAACCCCCTCCCCCAAGGGGCAGCGCCCGATCCGAGCTCTGCAAGGCCTTTTTCTGTGATCTATGAATCGCCATTACGGCCTCGCGAGTCATTGATCCGGCGCAAGTTCCATTATGCCTGCCGAGAGGCGCCCCCACATTGGCGCTGTTTCGGCGGGTTCATTCGCGGGCCCTGCGCGTTCGTCTTTGGCGTTACGGGCATTGAAAAGGGGCGCTTGCGCGCGTTATTCGGCGCTCGGGCCGATGTGGCGGCCGCCTGATCGCGCCCGGCATGGATTTCGAGAGAAGGCCGGAAATTTGCTTGGCGCGCCGATCTTAAGCCTCGTGAAGATGAGCACGGGACCAAGCCGCGCCGCGGCGCCGCATCAATTCGCCGCCTTCATAGGGTAGAGGGTCGCCCTTCGGTCGCCACGTCGAGCATAATCGCTCTCAGACCCGGCGGCTCGGCCAGGGATGCCGTATTAATCAGAGGCTTATTTGGTGAGCGCGGTGGGACTCGAACCCACGACCCCCTGATTAAAAGTCAGCGAGAATGGGCGCATGGGCAAATAAACCTAAAGCGTGAACGCCTTCACTTTGTTTTCGATGCCTTTGGAATCGTTCCGCGTTTTCCGATTCGCGAGTAGAATCATCGCGCCGGGCGTGTTATAAGCCAAAATCTGTCAACAGCCCCAAACTTGCCCACAGTTGCCCCCGTCATGCCCAAGCCCCTGACAAAGAAAGTCGTCGACGATTCTATCGCGGCCGGCAAGAAAGTCGAGCTTCGCGACGGCCGAGCGCGTGGCCTGGTGCTGCGCGTCTCCGGCCCCGGCATCTGGGAATGGTCGATTCGCCGCATGAAGGACGGCAAGCAGCGGCGGTTCTCCCTCGGCGGCGAGTGGTCGTTGGACGAGGCGCGCGCCCTCCTGGCTCTCTTCGACGTCCAATGCAAGGCGACCTACGTCGACAATCCCTACGTCGAGGATTCGTCCTGGGAACGGAACCTCGCCATCCGCAAGGCCGCGAAGCTCGGAGTCGACATTGCCCCGAAGGCGCGCCACGTCCCGGCGCCCGAACCGCCGAGATCGATCCTTTGGAGCGAGGGCGTCGACCTGTGGCTGAGGGAGATCCGCCGAATCCGCCGCGACACGACCGCCGAGGCTTACAAGGGCGCGCTGACGGTCAACGAGTTGAAGCCGTTCGCCAAGCGTCTCGTCTGCGAAATCACCCGGGAACAAATGGCCGAGGCCGTCATCGCGATCGCCGCGCGCGGCAAAGAACGCCAAGCCGAGACGTCCGCCATCGCGATTCGTGGCCTGTTCAAATTCCTCGGCAGCGATGGCTTGCGGTCGAAGACGTCGGTCGCCAAAGATATCATGGTGGGCCTGGAGGCTCCCGAGCGATCCCTGGACGAAAGCGACGAGGGCGCGAATCATCTGAGGATCCCCGATACCGACGACGTGGCCAGGATCATGGGTTGGCTGGCGTCCGAGGCTTCGGCGCCGGAGCGCGACCGCTTGGCTGGAAAGCTGTTGGTTTACACCGTGCAGCGACGGCGCGCCGTCGCCTTGGCGCGTCAGGGTGACTTCGAACCGGCCGGCGACAACGGCGGACTATGGAAGCTCCCGGCGCTCCATCGGAAGACGGCCTCCGTCCGGGCCCGACGCGGCATCGATCCCGGCGCCCATGTGATCCCCCTGCCCCCGTCCGCTTGGGCCGTCGTCAAGCGCGCGACGCAATTGGCTGACGGCAGCGAGTTCCTGTTTCCGGCATCCAGGGATCGTCGGGTCGACCAGCCCTCGAAGACGATCCATCCGAGCCGGCTATCGCATATGTTCGCCGAAATCGCCGGAAACGACTGCTCCCCGCATGACATGCGGAGGGCTTTCGCGACGACTTTTGCCCGTACGGCAAATTTAAAGCCGAGCGACGTTAAGTTGATTTTGGATCACTCGGAGGGCGTCGTCTCCGGCGACGTGACGGCCAGTCACTATATGTTCGTCAACGGAGAGCACGTCAAATGGCCGATCATGAGGGGCTGGACGGACTTCGTGGACGCGGCGGCGGAGCGTGGAACCCTGGAACGGCGAGACGCCATCACGCGGCAAAAGTGTGCGGAACTCGAAGACCTTTCTGGTAGCAAGCCCTGATGGCGCAACGTAGACCCTGTAACTCGGCGAGGGGTCCGAACGCCGATCGGCGCGCTAAGCCTATCACGCAACTGGGTTGCGTGCGGTCAATATGCGGCGCTGTTTCACAATTTGGCGGTGACGATCGAAGCCCCGCCCGGAAATCCGAGCGGGGCGTTTTGGCGGGTTCGGCTCACTCGCCGCTGGCCTTTCGGCTGCGCGACCAGATCAGGGAGAGCTGGCTCAGGAAAACTGGACAGTAGGCTAAGTGGATTTTCTGCCTGACAGCGGCGAGGATTCTCGCTGCGAATCAGGAGCGAAGATGACCAAGCGTAGCCGTCGCAATCACACGCCCGCCTT
>JBEKGN010000014.1:0-127444 GCA_050012775.1 Roseiarcus sp. | reverse complement strand
ACCGACGCTGCCGGCCATACGAAAAGCCATCGTCGTCGCCCTGGCGCGCGCGCCGCCCTACCGATGCCCACATTGCCGCAAACGAGTCCGCAGACCACTCGAATGAAACTGCCAAAGTAGTGCTAGGTTCTGTGGACACTTATCGCAACCACAGGACGATGGCGGCGACGGCGACGATTGCGAGATAATTTCGAGCGGTCTTCTCGTATCGCGTGGCGACGCGGCGGAATTGCTTGAGTTTGCTGAAGCAGCATTCGATCAAATGGCGTTCGGCGTATAGCGCTTTGTTGAGCGGATGCATTTTCGCGCGTGAGGGATTGTTCGGAATGACGGCCTGTGCGCCTTTTGCGGGGATCTGGGCGCGGAACGCGTCGGAATCGTAGGCTGCATCGGCCATGACCACTTCGGCGGCGAACCCGTCGACGAGCGACTCGGCTTGCGGCGCGTCGCCGGCTTGGCCTTTGGTGAGATGGAAGCGGACGGGACAGCCCAATCCACGCACGGCCAAATGAATCTTGGTTGTCAGGCCGCCGCGCGAGCGGCCAATGGCTTGATTTTGAGCCCCCTTTTTGCGCCGCTGGCGTGTTGATGCGCCCGGACGATCGTGGAGTCGACGATCAGATATTCAAAGTCCGGATCGTCGGACAGCGCCTCGAACATGCGCCGCCACACGCCCTTGGCGCTCCAGCGACTGAAACGGCGGAACACGCTGTTCCAATCGCCGAAAGCTTCCGGCAGATCGCGCCATGGCGACCCGGTGCGCACAATCCAAAGAACGCCTTCCACGAACATGCGATTGTCACGCCCCGTGGAACCGCGTTGATCCGGTCGCCCGATGGTCAAGCCGGAAATGCGCTCCCATTGCCCATCGCTCAAGACGAGCCGATCCATGACGCCCAAGGCCGCCTCCTAAAAAGAAGCCTTGAATCATGGTTCTACAAAAATGGGAATCCCAAGAGTCCACAGGACCTAGAGCGCCGGCCGGAAAACACGGCCGTCGCATTTAGCGTCGCGGCTTCCCTCCTCGCCGGGCGCCGGGCCGCAATGACGGCTCCTTGACGCCCGTCGCTTTCCGAGGCGCTGCAGCGCGACTCGGCAAGCCGCTCCTCCGCCCCGTGGCCGAGTCGCGAGCCCACATGAGGCGTCTCCGCGCCTGGACATGCGACGGCGACTTGACTTGTGCGCATATCGCAGCCGTTCGCCGCGGAGAGGGCTGGGACGAGGGGCCGGCCGAGGAGGCGCAACCGCGCGGCCAACGCGACCCGGCCGCTCGTCAACATCGGGCTCGGCTATTTTCCCGGAGGTTCCGCAAAGGGCGCGCGCGCTCGCACGACCCGCTGGTATGCGACTTGCGTCGGGACGCGATCAAATTCGGCTCGCCTCGATGCGGTCGTCCCGCAAGGGAGGAAGCGGCGCCATGGCCTCGCGGCGCTCGGTCGGGCGCGACGCGCCGCCCGTGAAGTCGCGCTGCCGTCACTGCGTCAAGTGAGCTGTTTGCACGACCGTGTTGAAGAGCGCCTGCAGATCGCCGCCGAGGTTGGTGGCGTCGACGCCCGCGTCGTAGAACAGGCCGGGCGAAGCGCAAGCCTCCAGGTTGGTCGCGATCTGCGATTGGGCGGGCGGAGCGGGATTGAACGGCGCGATCCAATCTTCGTACCAGGTATTCGAGGTCACCTGATAATAGTCGGTATAGAGAATCGCGATGCGGATGCCGCGGTTCTTGATCGTCGTGCACAGAGCCGGATTGATCGGCGCCTGGCATCGACCGCTGGTCTCCGGCTCGCTGCACGAGGAAGCGAGATCGTCCTCGACGCCGTCGGTGACGAGGAACAGCACTTCCTGCGGCGTGTCGCCCGCCACGTTGGTGCCTAGGCCGGGATTGGGCATGACCGTGTTCATGGCGCCCAGCGCGTTGCTGAAACTGGTGGCGTAGTCGCCGCCGCCGCCGTTGCTGGTGCACGCCGCGTTGCCGCATTCCTCGTTGTTGGCGTAGTACTCCATGACGCCGAAATTCGGCGCGGCGGCCGTCCAACCGGAGACGTAGTTGGGCGTCATCGCCATCAGGTTGTTGTACGCGGGAGTGGTGGCGCTCGACATGCCGATTTGCCAAGGGGAATCCATGGCATAGGCGGCGAACTGATACACCGGAGGCGTGGGGGGCGCGTTTTGCTGGGTCTTGTAGGCGTCCGACATCAGATCGGTGATCCCCGTGCTGAGGGCGTCGAGGCGCAACTGGATGCCGTTTTGGCGCGCTAGCGCGAAGTCGTCGATCTGCGTGCCGGCGCTCGTTGCGCAGTACGTGTTCCCGTGTGACGTCGACGGCGGCGGGCTGCTGAGCGTCGGGGTCGAGTAGGTGGCGCCCTTCAGGCACGGATTTCCCGCCGAATCGGCGTTGTTGGTGCTTCCCTCATGGCAGGCGAACGCGCAATTGCCCTGCTGCGGCGTCAGGTTCTCCATCTCGATGATGCCCGGCGGGTTCCCTGGCCCTCCCGGCGACGCCGGCAGGGCCATCGAGGGGGAATTGTCGAGCAGCAGGTAGAAATTGATGTTCGCGGCGAGCGCCGCGCTCGCGGTCGACGAGCCGGCCAGCCCAAGAGTGGGCACGCCGAGGACGCTGGCGAAAATGTTGTCGTTCTGCGCGGTGTAGGCGACCGTGACATTGCGGACGAGGGGGTTGTTGGTGGGATTGGTGATGGTGACGGTGACGGTCGTGTCTCCGGCCGCCAGCGAGGTGAGGTTGGCGATCTGGCCGTTGAACATGTTTTGCGCGGCGGTCTGCGCGGTCGCGACCGGCTGGTCCATCATGCTCGGCGTCAAAGCGGCGAGCACCGCGGCGTCCGCGGCCGCATTCAGCTCCGTGCGCACTTGCGCGGCGTGGGTGAAGTCGATCGCCACCCCGATGCCGAACATCAACACCGGCAGGGCTAGCGCGTACATCATCGCGATGTTGCCGCGGCGGTCGCTATGGAATTTGCGCGAGACACGAAAGAGCATGACCACACTCACGATGTTGCCGCACGAGCGCGCCGCCGCGCCATCCAGGCCTCGATCGGGCGCCTTCGCGATGCGGGAGGCCTGAGCCTCCGATCTCGGCCTGAACTCGGCGGATCGTCGGAACACGCCAAGTCCGGTCGTTGCGATGACGTCGCCCCGAATTCCGCGACGGCTCGAGCGAATAATTTGTATCGATATGCGCGCATTCGAACGAATTCTTGTAAAACGGAACCCTTAAAATTCTATCGATCGGCCGCTGGATCCGAACATTCCGCCGAGAAGGTTACGAAAGGGTAGGCGCCATCGGCGAGTCACGGCCCGATCCGGCGCCGGCTCCCTCGCCCCGCGCGCGATTTCGATCATGACGCCGATATCGCTGTCGGGCCGATCCCGGCCGCCACAAAATGGGCGCAAGGGGCTGGCACTGACCGCTTCGCCGCGGTCGCCGCGGCGAAACGCGCCCTTCGAGCGGGCGAAAGCGGAGAGTTCATGACGGTCCTTCGACCCCTTGCCTGGTCAGCCCTCGCGCTTCTCGCCTTCGCGCGCCTCGCCTGCGCCGGGGACGCGCCGATCGATCTCAACGCGCCGCCGACGCCGCCCGTCAGGCCCGCCGCGCTCGCCGCCCCGGCCAAGGACGCGCCCAAACCGGAATTGACCGCCGCCGACGCCATCGCCAAGGCCAACGCCTATCTCGACGGCGCGCGCGTCATGACCGCGGATTTCGTGCAGATCGCGCCCGACGGCGAGCGTTCCGAAGGCCAGCTCTATGTCGCGCGGCCGGGCCGGATGCTGTTCCGCTTCGCCCCGCCCGCTCGGCTGGAAATCGTCGCCGACGGCCGCTCGGTCGCGGTGCGCGACCAGAAGCTCGACACCCAGGATCTTTATTTCATCGCCCAGACGCCGCTGAAATTCCTGCTCGCCGACCATATCGACATCGCCAAGGACACCAGGGTCAAACGGGTTGCGATCGACGACAACGCCGCCACGATCGAGATCGAGGACAAGGCGACCTTGGGCGGCACGGCCGAGATCGCGCTGGTGTTCGATCCCGCGACCTTCGCGTTGAAGCAATGGACCGTCCTCGACGCGCAGGGCTTTCAGACGGTGGTCTCCCTGTTCAACGTCGATCTGACGACCAAGCCCGATCCCGACCTCTTCCACATCGACGACTCGCCGGCCTCGGAGATGAACAAGCGAAAATAGCGCCGCCGGCGCGCAGCTCCGACGTCCCGCCTCGCCTGTGGGCAAGTCGGCGGCGGCTCTTGCGTCCGCGCCCGAAGCCGCCATGTTCGCCCGGCCCCTCTGGAAAAGGCTTCCCCGTGCGCTTTTCGATCTCGACCTGGAACATCAACTCCGTGCGCCTGCGCATCGGGCTGGTCGCGCGCTATCTCGAGGAACGCCGTCCGGACGTCCTGTGCCTGCAGGAGACCAAGTGCCCCGACGCGCAATTTCCGTTCGGCGAATTTCACAAGCTCGGCTACGAGCATATCGCGATCAACGGCCAGAAGGGCTATCACGGCGTCGCCGTCGTCTCGAAGCTGCCGATCGTCGATGCGACCCCGCGCGATTTCTGCGCCAAGGGCGATTCGCGGCACCTGCGCGTGACGCTCGGGGGCAAGGCGGACGGCCTGGAAATCCATAATTTTTACGTGCCCGCGGGTGGCGACGAACCCGATCCCGCGATCAACGACAAATTCGCGCACAAGCTCGCCTTCGTCGATGAAATGACGGCCTGGTTCAGGGACGAAAAGAAAGCCGCCGGCCGCGCCATTCTCGTCGGCGATCTCAATATCGCGCCGCTGGAGCACGACGTCTGGAGCCACAAGGCGCTCGTCCACGTCGTCAGCCATACGCCGATCGAAGTGGAAAAGCTCGGCCGCGCGCAGGCCGCCGGTCCCTGGAGCGACGCCTTGCGCAAGTTCGTTCCCAACGACGAAAAGCTCTACACTTGGTGGAGCTACCGCACGCCCGAGTGGTCGAAGGCCGATAAAGGCCGCCGCCTCGACCATGTCTGGGTCAGCGCCGCGCTCGCGGACGCCGTGAAATCGATGCACGTGCTGCGCGACGCCCGCGGCTGGGAGCGCCCTTCCGACCACGCGCCGGTGAATGTGGAGCTGGCGCTGTAGGCGAGCCGACCGCGGCGCGCCGTCGCAGAGTCGTCGCCTCAGCCGGTTAGGCATGGACAAGCCCGCGCAAACCCGCTTGACTCGCGTCGTCGCCGCGACAGCCGCCGAGTCTCGCGCGAAAGGGGAGCGCTGATGAAATTCCGTCTGTTGAAGGCGATCGCAAAATTCGTCGTCGCGCTCGTCGTCATTGCGGCCGTCGCCGGGGTCTATCTCTTTTATCGCGCGATGCCCGCCTATTCCGGCGCCGCCGCCCTTCCCGGCCTGACCGCGGAGACGCGCGTCTGGCGCGACGCCTACGGCGTTCCCCATATTTTCGCGCCGTCGCTGGACGACGCGGCGCGCGCGCTCGGCTATGTCCACGCCAGCGAGCGGCTCTATCAGATGGAGATTCAGCGCCGCGTCGGTCAGGGCCGCATCGCCGAAATCGCCGGTCCCGACCTCGTCGGCGTCGATCGCTTCATCCGCACGCTCGACTTCTACCGGCTATCCGAAAGTAGTTTCGCCGCGCTCTCGCCATGGGCGCAGGCGCGCCTGCAGGCTTACGCGGACGGCGTCAACGCCTTTCTCGAAACCCATGAGAACGCGCTGCCGCCGGAGTTCCTGATCCTCGGCGATAAGCCGGAGCCCTGGAAGCCGGCGGACTCGCTGGTGTGGGGCAAGCTGATGTCCCTCCAGCTCAGCAGCAACTACGCGATGGAGGGGTTGCGCGCCAAGCTGCTGCAGAAGTTGCCGCCGGAGCAGGCGCGCTGGCTGTTCCCCATGCCGCAAGCCGATTGGCCCGTCACGACCTCCCCCGTCGCCAACCCAAGCCACGCCGAACTCGACAGCCCGGCCGACCAACTCGGAGCGCTGCTGCCCGAGCGGCACGGCGCATCGAACGAATGGGTCGTCTCCGGCGCGCGGACGGTGACCGGCAAGCCCATTCTCGCCAACGATCCCCACCTCGAAATCGGCGCGCCGATCCTTTGGTACCTCGCCCGCGTCGTCACGCCCGAAGGCTCGGTCAAGGGCGCGACCGTCCCCGGACTGCCGGTCGTGCTGCTCGGGCAGAACGATCGCATCGCCTGGGGCATCACCAACGCCTACACCGACGTTCAGGATCTATTTGTCGAGACGATCGACCCGGCCAATGCAAACCAATATCTCACGCCCGACGGGCCCAAGCCGTTCGCGACGCGCGACGAGACGATCCACGTCAAAGGTGGGGCGGACGTCGCCCTGCACGTGAGGGAGACGCGCCACGGGCCGGTTCTCTCCGACGTCGACGCGGATCTCGCGGCGCTCGCGGGAGCGGGCAAGGCGATGGCGCTCGCCTATACCGGGCTCGGCGGTCAGGACACGACCGCCGAGAGCCTCCTGCGCGTCAACGCGGCGCGTAACTGGGACGAGTTTCTCGCCGCGCTGCGCCTCTACCAGACGCCGACGCAGAACCTGGTCTACGCCGATGTCTCCGGCGATATCGGCTACATCAGCCCCGGCCTCGTGCCGCTGCGCAAATCGGGCGACGGGCTGGCGCCCACCGACGGCGCGTCGGGCCAGACGGACTGGATCGGGACGATTCCGTTCGAGCAATGGCCGCAGCTGCACAATCCTGCGGCCGGATTCGCGTTCAACGCCAACAACGCCCTCGTCGCCGACGGTCACCAGCCGCCCCTCGGTCAGGATTGGGAGGAGGCGTTTCGCGCGCGGCGCATCCAGCAATTCTTCGACACGATCGACAAGCACAGCCTCGACACATCGGCCGCGATGCAAGCCGACCACGTTTCGCTCGCCGCTAAGGATTTGCTGCCGTTTCTCAAGGGCGTGACGCCGAGCGACGAGCGCGCGCGCCAAGCGCTGGCGCTGCTCGCCGGCTGGGACGGCGTGACGGACAAGGATCGCCCCGAGCCGCTGATCTTCACCGCCTTCCTCAATGCGCTGCACCGGATCATGCTCGTCGAGAAAGTCGGCCTTTCCATGAGCGAGAAAGGTCCCTACGCCGCGACCACGCTGATTTCGCTGCTGCGCGACCATCCCTCCTGGTGCGACGCGCCGGGCAAGCCCGATCCCGACTGCCGCGCGACGCTCGCGCGCGCGCTCGACGAAGGGCTCGCACTCGTCGTCAAGCGCGACGGCGCCGACATGAGCCAATGGAAATGGGGACATGAACACATCGCGCTGCTGCAGCACAAAGTCTACAGCCACATCCCGTTGCTGGATCGGGTCAGCGACCTCAGCATGCCCTCGAGCGGCGACTTCTACACGCTGGACCGCGGCGGCGGCTTCGAGGTTCCGGCCGACCAGCCCTTCGCGCGCACGCACGGCGCCGGCTTTCGCGGGATCTACGACCTTTCCGACCCTGACAACTCGCGCTTCGTGATCACGACAGGCGAATCCGGCCATATTTTCTCGCCGCATTATCGCGACCTCGCGCCGCTGTGGATCGTCGGCAAATCGATCACGCTTTCGGGGAGCGAGGACGATCTGAAGCGCGCGGGCGCGCAGGAACTCGTGTTCACGCCGAAATAGAGGGCCATCGCGCGAGAGCGGACGCCGGTTTCCAGGCAAGGACCATACGCAAACAAAAAAGAGCGTGAGGGCGATTCGACGAATCGTCCTCACGCCCGGAAAGCGGCGGCGATGGAGGTTCGCGCGCCGCATGGGAGTCCTTGGCGGCGAGGCGTCAGGAGCCTGCAAGCCGATCGGGAAAAGCGAGTTCGTGGCGGCTGCGCCACTCCGGCTTGACGTAATTGACGATCAGCGAGCGCCGCACGCCGACGATCGGGCGGCGGCGGAAGCCGTGCCAGGTGTCGCTGCCGGGGATGAAGAGGAGGCCGGCGTTGCGTCGGTAGGGCGCGGCAGCGACCACGTTCAGGTGCGAATCGAGAATGTCTGTGCCCCAGGCCTCAGCTCCGGGCTCGCTGGAGAGATAGACCAGCATCGTGACCAGCTTGGCGCCGATGTCGGTGTGCGGTTCGAGCCAGAAGCCGTCGGTGTCGAGGCAATATTCGATGCGCAGAAAGCTCTCGCGCAGCTTCACGTCGCCAAGCAGTTCGATGCGCTCGACGACGCCCAAGCTCTGAAAGCCCGCGCCGAGCGCGTCGCACACGGAATAGCGCGCGCGATTTTCCGCGCCGAAGAATAGGCGCGAGCTGTTGTGCGTCTCGCGCTTGCCGCGCGTGTCGCCGATCTCGGGCGGCGCGACGGGAATCGCGTCGATCCCAACGCAGACGTCCGCGGGCAGGATGTCTTCGAGCAGCCAATAGCGAAAGGGCTCGGCGCGGAAACGGCTGAGGTCGAAGCAGCTGATCAGGCTCGCGGCGACGGCGGCGGCGTCAACCATGAGCGACTCCCGCTCTGGCGGCGCGCCGCGGCTTGAAGAGCGAAAGCGCCTGCTTGGCGCGCGCCGACAGCCGGTGCCGGAACAATTCGCGGCGCGCGGCGAAGTCGCTGGTCATCCAATTGATCATGACGTAGCGCCGCACCCCCTCGTAGGGCTCATGCCCGTGGTAGGATTTGTCGGAGCGGCGGAACGCGATCATCGTCCCGGAATCCGGCGGCGCCTCTTCGATCATGTCGTTGAGATCGGTCGGCGAGCGCAGCAGCCGCAGCCGCCCGCCCGCAGCCTCCCATTGATCGTTGAAATAGATCAGCACGGTGATGAGCTTGGTCTTGCTGTCGGTGTGGATGCGCCCGTCCTTGGCGGCGCAGCGCCCGCGCACGGTGATCATCTGCGGGCGGCCGACGAGGTTGACGCCGAACTTCTCCGAGAAGGCGCGCGCCACTTCCTCGCTCTGCAACTCCCGGATCAGTCGGCGGAATAGCGGCCCGTAGCGCGTCGCCTCGACGGGCAACAGCCCGGAATCCTCGATTTCGGGAAAATCGTCGCGGATCGCCGCGGCGTCCACGGGTCGAATCGCTTCTTTGACGACAGTGAAGTTGAAGGGATCGCGCACCAGCGGCGCCGCCTCCAACGCCTCGAGATCCAGCAACGCCATCGACCCGCCCGCAACCAAAACGGCGCCGGAGCGACCCGGCCTCGAGCAAGCATATATCATTCCAGTCGATCGCCGCCCGCGACCATCGGACGCACCCGAGAGCGTCGCCGCCGCTATGGCGCGCTGGCCCGATCCAGCGCGGCGACGTCATCCCCGCTCAGCGCGAGCGTCGCCGCTCGAATCAGACTCTCCAGCTGGGCGAGAGAGGTCGCGCTGGCGATCGGCGCGGTGACGCCGGGGCGTTGAATCAGCCAGGCGAGCGCGACCTCGGCGGGCTTGGCCCCGAGCCGGGCCGCGACGGCGTCGAGCGCGGCGAGAATGCGAAATCCGCGCGCATTGAGATAGGCCTTCACGCCGCCGCCGCGCGGGCTTTGGCCGAGGTCGGCTTCGCCGCGGTATTTGCCGGAAAGGAAGCCCTTGGCGAGGCTGTAATAGGTGATGACGCCGATCTCCTGGGCGACGCAGAGATCGCGTAATGGCCCGTCGAACAGGTCGCGATCGTAGAGGTTGTATTCGGGCTGCAAGACCTCGTAGCGCGGCAGGCCCCGCGCCTGGGAGGCGTCGAGCGCGGCGGCAAGTTGCGTCGCGTTGAAATTCGAGGCGCCGCACCAGCGGATCTTGCCCTTGGCGATCAGCCGCTGATAGGCGCCGAGCGTCTCCTCGTGCGGCGTCGCCTCGTCCGGCCAGTGCGAGAGATAGAGGTCGATGGTCTCGACCTTCAGCCGCTTCAACGACGCTTCGACCGCCTCCTCGATATAGCGGGCGCTTAAGCCCTTCTTGCCCGGCCCCATCGGCGAGCCCACCTTGGTGACGACGGTCATCGCGTGGCGATTGCCGCGCGCCTTCATCCAGTCGCCGATGATCGTCTCGGACTCGCCGCCTGTGTTGCCCGGCGCCCAGGCCGAATAGACGTCGGCGGTGTCGATGGCGTTGAGGCCCGCCGCAGCGAAGCGGTCGAGCAGAGCGAACGCGGTTTTGGCGTCGGTCGTCCAGCCGAACACGTTGCCGCCGAAAACCATCGGGGCGATGGAAAGATCGGTGCGGCCTAGTCTTCGCTTTTGCATGGGAATCTCCTCAATCGGCGGGCGCTCACGGCACTTCCCTTACCGCGCCGCGCGCCGCGCTGGTGGCGAAGGCCGCATAGGCGCGCAGCGCGGTCGAGACGTGGCGCTTGCGGGGATTGGCGGGCTTCCAGGCGTCTTTGCCCTTCGCCGCGATCGCGGCGCGGCGTCGCGCGAGAACCTCGTCGGAGACGAGCAGCCGGATCGACCGGCCGGGAATGTCGATGGCGATTCTGTCGCCCGCTTCGACGAGGCCGATGACGCCGCCTTCGGCGGCTTCCGGCGAGACGTGGCCGATGGAGAGGCCCGACGTGCCGCCGGAAAAGCGGCCGTCGGTGATCAGCGCGCACGCCTTTCCCAGACCCTTCGATTTGAGATAGCTGGTGGGATAGAGCATTTCCTGCATGCCCGGCCCGCCGCGCGGCCCCTCGTAGCGGATGACGACGACGTCGCCGGCGACGACTTCGCCGGCGAGAATGCCCTGCACGGCGTCGTCCTGGCTCTCGAAGATTTTCGCCGGTCCCTCGAATTTGAGATTGCCGGCGTCGACGCCCGCGGTCTTCACGATGCAGCCGTCCGCGGCGAGATTGCCCTTGAGCACCGCGAGGCCGCCGTCGCGGGAAAAGGCGTGCTCGGCGTCGCGGATGGCGCCGAGCGCGCGATCCTCGTCGAGCGATTCGTAGCGCGAAGCCTGGCTGAAGGCTTCCTGCGTCGGCACGCCGCCCGGCGCCGCGGCGAAGAACGTCCGCGTCGAGGCGCCGGCGCCGCGCTTGAGGTCGTAGCGCGACAACGCGTGCTCGAGCGACTCGGAATGGACCATCGTCACGTCGCGGTTGAGCAGCCCGGCGCGGTCGAGTTCGCCGAGGATTCCCATGATTCCGCCGGCGCGATGAACGTCCTCGACGTGCACGTCGGGGACCGACGGCGCCACTTTGCACAGCACCGGCACGCGGCGCGAAAGTCGGTCGATGTCGGCCATGGTGAAATCGATTTCGGCCTCGTGCGCGGCGGCGAGCAGGTGCAGCACGGTGTTGGTCGAGCCGCCCATCGCGATGTCCAGGGTCATCGCATTCTCGAACGCCTTGAAGCTCGCGATCGAGCGCGGCAGCGCGTTGCGATCGTCCTCGTCGTACCAGCGGCGCGCGAGATCGACGATCAGATGGCCCGCCTCGACGAACAATTGCCGGCGGTCGGCGTGGGTGGCGACGATCGTGCCGTTGCCGGGCAGCGACAGGCCGAGCGCCTCGGTCAGGCAGTTCATGGAATTGGCGGTGAACATGCCCGAACACGAGCCGCAGGTCGGGCACGCCGAACGCTCGATGACCTTGACCTCTTCGTCGCTGACGGCGCTGTCGGCGGCGGCGACCATCGCGTCGATGAGGTCGATCTTCTTGATCTTGCCCTTGGCGACGATCTTGCCGGCCTCCATCGGCCCGCCCGAGACGAACACCGCGGGGATGTTGAGCCGCAGCGCCGCCATCAGCATGCCCGGCGTGATCTTGTCGCAATTGGAGATGCACACCAGCGCGTCGGCGCAATGGGCGTTGGCCATATATTCGACGCTGTCGGCGATGATCTCGCGGCTGGGCAGCGAATAGAGCATGCCGTCGTGGCCCATCGCGATGCCGTCGTCGATCGCGATGGTGTCGAATTCCTTGGCGACGCCGCCCGCCGCCTCGATCTCGCGCGCAACCAATTGCCCGAGGTCCTTCAAATGAACGTGACCGGGCACGAACTGGGTGAAGGAATTGACCACCGCGACGATCGGCTTGCCGAAATCGCCGTCCTTCATGCCGGTGGCGCGCCAAAGTCCGCGCGCGCCCGCCATGTTGCGGCCGTGCGTGGAGGTGCGGGAGCGGTAAGCGGGCATGGGCGTGGCCTTTGGGATGAGGGGGCGCGAGCGAGTCTTATGTGGCAAATCGGGGGAGCGGGGGCAAGGGAGGGCGGTCCGCGCAAGACGCACGCCCGTCGCGAGCTGCCCGGCGTTGCGGCCGGTCTTCCGGTTGCGCGCGTCGTAGCCGGGGGCGGCAAGCCGCGCGCGCTTGGAGTTGGGCTCGTCAGGCAAAAAGCGTCGCCGAAACCCTACGCGTCGCTCCAACCGGATCGCACGGTATTTCTCTCACAAGACCTTTGCGAACGTTTCGACGCATTCATTGCAAATGAATACCGACGGCCCCGCCCCCAGCCTGACCGCCGGTGGTTGTTGTCCACAAAATGAACAAGCGCGATTTGGATTCTTTTCTTGCGCCGACGCTGTCTGGTTGCCCAACAAAATATTTGCGCAATCATGAATGAATGTCAGCGCGGCAGTGCGTCGATGCGGATTGAGATCATTATTGGTCATGAGCTTTATGAAAATGGCGCAATTCAGTGCTTGATCGTAAGATTGTTCTACAAATTTCGTCGCCATGATATCGATCAAGTTTTTAACGAGATCGTCAGGTATGTTGTCGGCGCTTGACATATGCGGAGTCCTATCGTTGCCCGACAATTCCCGGGCCGAAAATCGTAACAAATTCCGTAATCGGGCGTGAATAACAAGCTGAAATACGGGCGGATATTGCTGGTAAACCGAAGTTGAGGATAGATGGCGAAACGAGCCCCTGTCACCAAGCCATTCGCATGATAGCGGCGCGAGGCGCCGAACCCCATGAGCAACGAGAATACCAGGAGCAGGACTGGCAAGGCGGCAACAGCGCACGACTGGAGTCGGCTCGATGCGATGTCCGAGGAGCAAATCCACGCCGCCGCGCTCGGCGACCCCGACGCGCAGCCGCTCACCCCCGAGGACTTCAAGCGCATGAAGCGCACGCCGCGAGCGAAAATCATTCGCCGCGCGCTCGGCCTGTCGCAGGAGGAATTCGCGGCGCGCTTCCATATTCCGCTCGGCACGTTGCGCGATTGGGAGCAGGGCCGCAAGGACCCCGACGCCGCGGCCCGCGCCTATCTCATCGTGATCGGCCGCAATCCGTCGGCGGTGACGGAAGCGCTGCGAGTGCGGTGACACGACCGCTATCGAGGTGGCGTCCGATACGCTCGACGCAGCGCCGGCCGTTCGCCGCACGATTGATTTCCGATAGCGCAAATAGCGCAATTTATGTTATCGTATTTTGCAATTTATCCCGGAGTCGCCGCCATGAACGTTTCCATTGGGGATCGTTGGCAAGGGTTCGTTGATCGCGTGGTCAGGGAGGGCCGTTACGGCTCGGCCAGCGAGGTCGTTCGGGAAGGATTGCGTCTGGTCGAGGAACGCGAGGCCAAACTGCTCGCGTTGCGTGCGACGCTCAACGCCTCGATCGCTGAAGGCGGCGAAGTCACGGACGCCGAACTCGACGCAGCAATTTCGGCCAAAGGCGCCGAGTTGCGGTCGAACGGGTATGGCGCTTGAGGCGGGCGACGTTCCTCGCTTCCGTCCGCGCCGACCTTCTCGATATTCTCGCCTATATCGCGGACGCCAGCGGAAGCGTGGCCGTGGCCGAAGACTTCGTGCGGCGGCTTCGCGCAAAATGTCACGAGCTCGCGGCGTTGGATAGCGTGGTCGGCCGCCCGCGGCCCGAGCTTCGCCCGGATATGCGAAGCTTCCCTTACAAAGGCTACGTCATCTTCTTTCGTTACGTCGCGGATCGATTCGAGGTCGTGAACATTCTCGAAGGACACCGCGACGTCGAGGCTTATTTTGGCGAGCGGCCGAAGCGTTGAACGGCGCCGCCGCCCCTACCCCCGCCCCTTCCCGTCCTTCTCCTCCGGCAGGTCGTCGTCCGAAATCGCCCGCCACGCCGCGCCCTCCAGGTCGTCGAACTGGCCGCTCTTCATCGCCCACAGAAAGCCGGCGAGGCCGAGGCCGCCGAGCGCCAAGGCGAGGGGCACGAGATAGACGAGGACGTTCATCGCCGCGCCCCCGCGCTGCGCGCGCGCAGCGCGTTCAGCGTCACCAGGATCGACGAGCCGGACATCGCCAGCGCCGCGATGAGCGGCGTCGCGTAGCCGGCGATCGCGATCGGCACGGCGATCAAATTATAGATTACGGACAGCCAGAGGTTCTCCACCATCAGGCTCTTGGCCTTGCGCGCGAGATGCAGCGCGTCGGCCACGGGGGCGAGCCGGTCGCGCAGGAACACCGCGTCGGCCTGGGCCTGAGTGAGATGCGCGGCCGAGATCGGCGAAATCGAGACGTCGGCGCTCGCGAGCGCCGGCGCGTCGTTGAGGCCGTCGCCGACCATCAGCACGCGGCGGCCTTCGCGTCTCAGCGTCTTCAGCCGCGCGATCTTGTCGGCGGGCTTGAGCCCCGCGGAAAAATGCGCGATCGCCAATTCGCGCGCGACCTCTTCGACCGCCTCGGGCCGATCGCCCGACAGGATTTCGATCGCGTAACCCTCGCGCGCAAGGCCGGCGACGACTTCGCGCGCGTCGGGACGCGGCGCCTGGCGGATCGCGAAGACGACCGCGCGCTCAGGCGCGCGAAAGGCGATCAGCGAGGCGTCGGGCCATCGCGCCGCGACCTCGGACGCCTCGGCCTCGGCCTTGCAATAGGCGGCGGAGCCGAGCTTGACCCGCTTGCCTTCATGGAACACGGTGACGCCCTGGCCAGGGAATTCATGCGCGGCGAGCGGGTTCTTCGCTCCCGCCGCGGCGGCCACCGCCTTGGCGAGCGGATGCTTGCTCGCCAGCGCCAGCGATCCCGCGAGCGCAAGATCCTCAGGGTCGATGTCGGCTGAATTGGCCAGGCTCGGCTGCGGCAGGGTCAGGGTTCCCGTCTTGTCGAACACGATCGTGTCGACCTCGGCGAGGCGCTCCAGCGCGTCGCCGGAATTGAGCATGACGCCGCGGCGGAACATCGCGCTCGCGGCGACCACTTGCACCGCCGGCACCGCGAGGCCGAGCGCGCAGGGACAGGTGATGATCAGCACGGTGATCGCGATGACCAGCGCCGGCTGCCAGGAGAGGCCCGCCGCGATCCAGCCGAGAAACGTCGCCAGCGCCGTCAGATGCACCACCGGCGCATAGAGCCGCGCGGCGCGATCGGCGAGCCGCACATAGGACGAGCGCTGCTCGATGGCCTTGTCCAGCAGCGCGTTGACTTCGTCGAGCAGCGTGCCGGTCGCGGCGTTGCTGACGCGCACGCGCAGCGCGCCCGACATATTCAGCGTGCCGGCGTAGACCATCGCGCCCGGAGCGACCGCGACGGCCGCGGTCTCGCCCGTCACCAGACTCTGATCGACCTCGGATCGTCCGTCCTCGACGATTCCGTCGACCGCGACCCGTTCGCCGGCGCGCACCAGCACGAGATCGCCGGGCGCCACCGCCTCGATCGGCGTTTCCCGCGCCTCGCCGCCCTCGAGAAGCTTGATCGCCTTTTCCGCCTTGATCGCCGCCAGATTGGTCGCGACGTCGCGCGTCTTGCGCCGCACGCGCTGATCGAGAAAGCGCCCAGCGAGCAGAAACAGCAGCAGCATCGCCGCGCTGTCGAAATAGGTCTCGCGGGCGTGCTGTAGCGTCTGCACCACCGACAGCAATAGCGCGAGCATGACGCCGATGGTGATCGGCACGTCCATGTTGAACGTGGCCTGGCGCAGCGCGCGCATCGCGTTGTCGAAGAACGGCCGCCCTGCGTAGGCGACGGTCGGCAGCACGACGATCGCCGAGAGCCAATGGAAGAAATCGCGCGTCGCCCAACCCCGCGCGTCCGCCGCGCCCGACCACAGCGCGACCGAGATGAGCATGACGTTCATCGCGCCGAAAGCGGCGACCCCGAGACAGCGCAGCAGGCGCCTCTCCTCGGCGGCCTCGACGCTGTCGGCGATCGCGGCGGCGAAGGGATAAGCGGGGTAGCCGAGGCCGCTCAGCCGGACGAGGATCGCCGCCGGCTCCAGCGCGCCGTCATCCCATTCGACGGTGACGCGCTTGCTCGCCAGATTGACGCGCGCGCCGCGCACGCCGGCCTCGCGACCGAGGCCCTTTTCGATCGTGCTGATGCAGGCGCCGCAATGGACGCCCTCGACGACGAGATCCATCGCCGACACCCCTTCGGCGGGATGGCGAACGAATACCGACAAATCCTGCGTCTCGGACACCGGCTAATCCCCGACAGCGGTCTCCGCGAGCGTGATCTTGTTCTGGCTCGTGAACTTCCGCTGTCCGTCTTGTTTCGCCTCGATGACGAGGGTCCACCGGCCCGAATGCAGCGGCGCGGCGACGCCTTCGTAAGCGCCCCCGTCGGAAGTCAGGATCGCTTCCCGATCGGCGCCCTTGTCGAACGGATGCACGAAGCGCGCGCGCACCTCCAGGCCGGGGATCGGCGCGCCGTCGCGGTCGCGGAAATCAGCGACGACGCGCTCGCCGCCGCCCTCCTGGCGGGTCGTCACGTCGGCGACCCAGCCCAGTAGGTTCTGCGCGCGCGCCTCGGCGATGCGCTGGTTGTAGACCTGGCTCGCGTCATAGGAATTGGCGAGCTCCTCGCCGTGCAGCGTGCTGAGCGCGGTGTAGATCAACGCGCCGTTGGCGGCGAACATCACGGCGAAGAACAGGCCGAGCATGATCACCACTGCGCGGCCGGTCAGCGGCTTCGTCAAGTCGGGACGTTGGGGAAAGCCGCGCTGCGCCATCGCTCGATCCGAGTTGAGAAGCATGATGTCTAGTCCCTCGCAGCACATCGGCGCAACCTCACGGCCCGAAGAAGTGGTCGCTCACGCTGACCGTCTCGCCGTCCTGCAGGTCGGTCGCCTTCACGACGATCGGAGCGCCCGCATTGGTCGCCGACGAGAGCGGCGCGGTGACGTAGAGCTCGATCTCCTGCGTCGAGTCGGGATCGACGCTGACCATCAGGCGGCCGTCCGGCAGCGTGTCGGTCTCCTCGCTCTTGGCGACCGCGCCCTTGATCCCGCCGATCTCGATGGCGAACTTGTGCGTCTCGTTCGACTTATTGGAGAAACGCAGCGTATAGCCGTTGCGGACGGCGCCGTCCCTGGCGGTCGTGAACATCGGCGCGCGCACGTGCAGCACGCTCAGGCCCATGTGCTGGCGCGTCGTCAACTGATAGAGCATCAGAGCGCCGACGATCGCGATCACCACGACATAGAGGATCGTGCGCGAGCGCACGATCCGGTAAACCGGCGCCTCGCCGCGCTGGCGGCGCTTGATGTTCTCGTCGGTGTCGTAGCTGATCAGCCGGGTCGGCCGGTTGACCTTCTTCATCACCGTGTCGCAGGCGTCGATGCACAGACCGCACTGGATGCAGCCGAGCTGCGAGCCCTTGCGGATGTCGACCCCCGTCGGGCACACCGCGACGCACTGATAGCAATCGATGCAGTCGCCGGCGGGCTGACCCGCCGCCCGCTCCTTGCTCGCCTCTTTGAGCGACATGCGCGGTTCGCCGCGATCGCGCCGGTAGGTGACGTTGAGCGCGTCGACGTCGGTCAGCGCGGCCTGGATGCGCGGCCACGGACACATATAGAGGCACACCTGCTCGCGCATGTGCCCCGCCAGGTAATAGGTCGTGAAGGTGAGGATGCCGATCCAGACATAAGCCACTAGAGAGGCTTGGAATGTCGCGAGATCGCGCACCAGCGTCGGCGCGTCGGCGAAATAGAGCACCCAGACGCCGCCGGTCCACCAGGCGATCAGAACCCAGATCCCGTGCTTGGCGGCGCGCTTGGCGATCTTGTTCGCGTCCCACGGCGCTGCGTCGAGCTTGATGCGGTCGCGCCGGTCGCCCTCGACAAGACGTTCGACCCACATGAACAAATCGGTCCACACCGTCTGAAAGCAGAAATAGCCGCACCAGACGCGACCGAACAGCGCGTTCGACAGGAACAGCGCGAGCGAGGCGAGAATGAGCAGGCCGGTGAAGTAATAGACCTCCTGCGGCCATAGCTCGATGAAGAAGAAGTAGAAACGCGAGTGCGCGAGATCGACGAGAACCGCCTGATGCGGCTCGTTCGGTCCGCGGTCCCAGCGAACGAAGGGGAGAAAGTAGTAAATTCCCAGGCAGACGATCAGCAGGGCCCATTTCAGGCGGCGAAAGGTCCCTTCGACCTTCTGCGGGTAAATCTTCGTCGCCGCCGCGTAGAGGGGACTATCGTCGTAAACCTCCTGGTCCCCAACAATCTCCGATTGAATCACTGTCCAGCGCCCAAGCTATGCACGTATACCGCCAGTGACTTGATCGTCACCGGATCGAGGCGCGCGCCCCAGGCCGGCATCGTGCTGTTTCGCGCATAGGTAATCGTCTGGATCAGGTCTTTAAAGTCTCCGCCATAGAGCTGCAGGCCGTCGGTCAGGTTGGCGGAGCCCATCGCCAAGTTGCCCTTGCCGTCGTCGCCGTGGCACACCGCGCAATTGTCGGCGAAGACCTTCTTGCCGGCGGCGACGTCCACGCCCGCTTCCGGCTCGAGCTTGCTCAGCGTGCGCACGTAGCTGGCGACCTGGCGGATCTCCTCCGGCTTCAAGACGCCGTCGCGGCCGAAGGCCGGCATCGCGCTGGAGCGCGTGTCCTTGTCGTAGTCGGCGCGAATGCCGTGGGTGATCGTCGTCTGGATGTCGTCGAGCGTGCCGCCCCACAGCCAGTCTTCGTTGGTGAGGTTGCGGTAGCCCTTCGAGCCCTGGCCGCCCGAACCGTGGCAGGGCGCGCAGTCCTCGGCGAACGCCGCCTTGCCATGAGCCAACGCCAGACTCAGCAGCTTCTTGTCGGCCACGATCTGCGTCACGCTAGCCTTGTCCAGGCCCGCTTCCGTTTGAGCGCGCTGCGCCTGGATCGCTTGAATATCCTCGGCGACCTGGCCGCGCGAGGAATATGCCAACGCGCCGCGCGAGAACCCGCTGACCAGCGGCCAGGCCGGGTACAGAACCCAATAGACGATCGCGAAGAGGATGCATGCATAGAAGGTCCATAGCCACCAGCGCGGCAACGGCGTGTTGAGTTCGCGGATGCCGTCCCACTCGTGCCCCGTGGTGGTCTGGCCCGTGACCGAATCGACCTGGTTTGGTTCTGTCGTCGCCATCGCTCAATCCTCGCGCAGCGGCATGCGGGCCGCTTCATTGAAAGCCTCTCCATTGGCCGGCCACAGCGCATAGACCAGCACCCCCAGGAACAACGCGAAGCAGTAAATCGTTCCGCCGGACCGCGCGAATTGCGCGAGCATTTCGTACGTCGAATCCATGACGCTTCCCCCTCAACGCAGGTTGGCCTTGTCGTCGTAGAGATTGTAGTCGACCAGCGTGCCGAGCATCTGCAGATAGGCCACCACCGCGTCGGCCTCGGTCAGCGCGGCGCTCTCCCCGTTGAACTTGCGCAGTTGCGCCTTCGGGTAACGCTTCTGGAACGCCGCCGCATCCGGGCTGTCGGGGTTGATCTGCGTCTTCAGATCGGCGTCGACGTCGGCGATCATCTCGTCGGTATAGGGAACGCCGACGAGCCGGCTGGCGCGCATGTAGTCGGCGACCTCGCGGGTGTCCAATTCGGTATTGGCGAGGAACGCGTAGGTCGGCATGATCGATTGCGGCACGACCGAGCGCGGATCCTTGAGATGCGCGACCTGCCAGGAGTCGGTGTATTTCAGGCCGACGCGCGCCAGGTCGGGACCGTTGCGCTTCGAACCCCACTGGAACGGATGGTCGTACATGCTTTCCGCCGCCAGGGAATAATGGCCGTAGCGCTCCACCTCGTCGCGCAGCGAGCGGATCATCTGGCTGTGGCAGAGGTAGCAGCCCTCGCGCACGTAGATGTTGCGCCCGGCGAGTTCGAGCGGCGTATAGGGCCGCATGCCCTCGACCTTCTCGACCGTGCTTTGCAGGTAGAACAGAGGCACGATCTGGACGATGCCGCCGATCGCGACGACGATCAGGATGGCGATCACCAGGAGGATCGGGTTCTTCTCCAGGATGTAATGCTTGGCGAAGAGACCCGCGGTATTGGGGGTTGGCGTCCCGCTGCTCATGGCTCAGTTCCTCATTCGGCGGGCTGGAGGGAGGGTTGGGCGGAAGCGGCCGCTTCCTCGCCCGAGCGGATCGTCATGAAGATGTTGTAGACCATGAGCAGATAGCCGGCGATGAACAGAACGCCGCCGAGCGCGCGGATGACATAGAAGGGATGCATCGCCGCTACGGTCTCGATGAAGGAATATTCGAGATAGCCTTGCGCCGTGTACGACCGCCACATCAGGCCCTGAAGAATTCCCGACACCCACATCGAGGTGATGTACAGCACGATGCCGAGGGTCGAGATCCAGAAGTGCCAGTTCACTAAGCGGATCGAATAGACTTCACGCTTGTTCCACAGCCAGGGAACCAGGCAGTAGAGCGCGCCGAACGACACATAGGCGACCCAGCCGAGCGCGCCCGAATGAACGTGCCCGATGGTCCAGTCCGTGTAGTGCGACAGCGAATTGACCGTCTTGATCGACATCACCGGACCTTCGAAGGTCGACATGCCGTAGAAGGCGATCGACACCACCAGCATGCGCAGGACGGGATCGGTGCGCAGCTTGTCCCACGCGCCCGACAGGGTCAGCAGGCCGTTGATCATGCCGCCCCACGAAGGCATCCACAGCATGATCGAGAAGGTCATGCCGAGCGTCTGCGCCCAATCCGGCAGCGCCGTGTAGTGCAGATGGTGCGGACCCGCCCAGATATAAAGGAAAATCAGCGCCCAGAAGTGGATGATCGACAATCGGTAGGAATAGACCGGCCGCTCCGCCCGCTTCGGCACGAAGTAGTACATGATCGCCAGGAAACCGGCGGTGAGGAAGAAGCCGACCGCGTTATGGCCGTACCACCATTGGAACATCGCGTCCTGCACGCCGCCCCACAGGATGACCGACTTCGACGAGAACAGCGAAATCGGGATCGTCGCGTTGTTGCCGATATGCAGCAACGCGATCGTGAGGATGAAAGCCAGGTAGAACCAGTTGGCGACGTAGATGTGCGGCTCTTTGCGACGCATCAACGTGCCGAGAAACACCAGGAGATAGACGACCCAGACGATGGTCAGCCACAGATCGGAGTACCATTCCGGCTCGGCGTATTCCTTGCCCTGGGTGATGCCGAGCAGGTAGCCCGTCCCGGCGATCACGATGAAGAAGTTGTAGCCGAGCACGACGAACCACGGGGCCAGATCGCCTGCCAGCCGCGCGCGGCAGGTGCGCTGCACGACATAGAACGAAGTCGCCAGCAGCACGTTGCCGCCAAAAGCGAAGATCACCGCCGAGGTGTGCAGCGGGCGCAGGCGGCCGAAATTGAACCAGGGCGCGATATTGAGCCAGGGATAGGCGAGCTCGAAGGCGATGTAGATGCCGACCGCCATGCCCGCCACGCCCCACAGCAGGGCCGCCAGGGTGGCGAACTTGACGGGGCCGAAATTATAATTGGGCTTGCCGTCGATCTCGAGCGGCGGACTCTCGGCCGGCCGGCCGGAGTAGCGCTGGAAGATGGCGAAAATGCCCGCCGCGCTCGCGATGACGCCCAGCGCCATGTGAAAAGCGAAGGCCGGCTCGATCGTCTTGGCCGCGATATAGAGGCACGCCAAAGCTATGATGGCCAAAACGGCGATGAGACTGACTTCGCCGCCGCGCATCGACTTTCTCGTCGTGACCGCCTGCATTTGGAACCCCCTGCACTTCTCGCGAAACCTTCATGGCAAGCTGGATGAAGAAGTTCCGCACATCTTGATTCAAGTCAATGACGCGCGTCGCCTGTCGTCCCATTTTTATCGGCTTGCCGCGCCGCGCCTCGCCTCGACATACGGCCTTTAGCCGGTGGCGCGAGCGTGCGTCTAGCCCCCGACGAGCGCGGTCAGGCCGGGGCGCGCGCCGCCCGGGCTCCCGGGCGGAGGGGGAACGTTTGCCCGTGCCCGGTTTTCCCGGCCTTTCGGCGTTCCGGCCTGGCACGCCGGCGAAACGTCGCGCGGGGGCATGTGACTCTCTGTCGCAGTCCCGGCCGCTTCGCGGAGGGCGCGGCGCCTTGCGCTCGACGCGATCGCCCGCTCGGAGGCGCGATCGAGCGACGGCGACGCGCGCGGGAAAGGGCCAGCTTGACCTATGTCAACAGCCCACGCCCGCATGCGTTTAGCGTGAATGCATCTAACGCCGTGGCGGCGATGTGCGCAGCGACGCGGTGAAGGTTTCCTGGAGAGTTCAGGCCATGGCGGCCGTCGATTTCGCGATTGCGAGGGAGTCCGCGGCGGGCGGAATTCGGGACGTGCTCGTGCCGCAGGAGGAAACGGACGCCGCCATTCACGCGCTCGTCTACGCCGACATGCTTTGCTCGGCGTTCGGCGCGCATTTGACGGGGCTGATGTTTGGGCTGGTGCCGTTCTATCCCATGTCGCTCGCCGCCGCGAAGGTTCCGGAGGCCTGGATTCACGCCCAGCGCCAGGCGAGCGAAGAGGCCGAGCAGTCGGAAAAGCGGCTCCGGGCGGTTTACGGCAAGCTGACGGCGCGCAACGAACTGCGCCGCGTCGACGCGTTTGAGCAGGAAGTCGGCCACATCTGCGCGCGTCACGCCCGCAGCGCCGACATCACGGTGCTCGGATGGTCGGCGGGCGGCGGCGCCGATATCGAGCGCGCCTTTTTTGAAAGCTGCCTATTCGAATCCGGTCGACCCGTCCTGGTCGTTCCCGCCGGCTATGCGTTCCGCGCCATTCCGCAACGCGCGGTGGTCGCCTGGAACGGCAGCCGGGAAGCGACGCGCGCGCTCCGCGAGGCCCTGCCGTTGTTGCGGCAAACCCGCCTGACCCGTTTCGTCACCGTCGACGCCGAGGACTCCGCCTTCAGCGACGCCGAGGATCCCGGCGCGAGCATCGCGCGGCATATGGGGCGCCACGAAATTCCGATCGAAACCAAGCGCGCCCATAGCCGCGGGCGCGACGTCGCGACGGTGCTGGCGGAGGAAGCCGACCAATTCGGCGCTTCGATGCTGGTGCTCGGCGGCTACGGCCATGTGCGCGCCACCGAATGGATCTACGGCGGGACGACGCGCGCTTCGCTCGCCCTGGCGCGTATGCCGATGTTCTTCGCGAATTGAGACGAGGCGCGCCGGCGCCGGCTCGGCGCCGCAAGCGCGCTTAGAATCCTTTGATAAAACAGCGTTTTTGTCGGAAGACCGCCGTCTGGCGCTCCGCGATCCCGCTCATCGACGCAAGCGAAGCCGATGAAGCGCGGCGCCTCAGCAGACCGCTCGGTAATCGCGGATCGGCGCGTCGCGGTCAGCCGAGGCCAAGCGCGCCAGGAGATCCTGCCTGAGGATGTCGATGCGGCGCGTCGTCGGCAGCGCGATGAGGCCCTGCGCCTTCAGATGCGTGAACGTTCTGCTGACGGTTTCGATGGTGAGGCCGAGATAGTCGGCGATGTCCTGGCGCTGCATCGCGAGTTCGATCGAATCGGAGCGGCGCCCGGCGCCGCGCGCGCTCAGCTTCGACAAGAACCAGGCGAGGCGTTCCTCGGCCGAACTGCGTCCGACCATCATCATATGCTCGACGGCGTGCGCCAACGCGCGCGTCACGTTCTCAAAAACCGCTTGGTTGAACTGGGCGTCGCGATTCATCCTTGCGCGGCACACCTGGCGCGAAAGCGTCGCCATGGCCCCGGAGTTGACGGCCTCGACCGTCAACCCGTGCAATTCGTCCGGTTCGAGCCCGCACATGTCGCCCGGCATGTAAAAGGCGAAAATCTGTCGCCGTCCGTCGCGGGTCACCTTCACCGCGCGAAAAACGCCCCTTACGACCAGAAAATAATTTTCCGTCGGGTCGCCTTCGCCGACCACTTCTTGACCTGGCGCATAGGAAACGACGACGGCGTCGGTATACGGAAACTTCAGCGCCGCCAGATCGCCGAGCGCGAAATGATCAGGAGTCAATCGCAATGCCGGATCGCAGGAATGAATTGCAATGGTCATGGCCAGACTCCGCGTTTTCCGCCGGCAACGATTGACCCAAATCGGCGCGGGGCGCTATTCGCCTTACGCGCTATGCGAGAACCTATGCCGAAGGGCATAGGCCGTTCGGGCGCTTGCCATTGGCCGCCGCGATGCGCAGATGTAAAGTTTATGACGGATGACGCTCGGGAAACGCGTGGGATGAACAAGCCGCAGTCGCCGTTTCATTGCCTCGGCAGGGAGCGCACCACGCGCTTCTTGTGCGACGCGCAGATGCTCAACGTCATGGCCGACGGCCTTCCCGGGGTTGTCGCCTATTACGACGTTGATCTTGTTTGTCATTTCGTCAATGCGACGGTCGAGGCGTGGACCGGGGCGCGCCCCTCCGCCTATCTCAACAGACGTCTCGGCGACGTCGGGCGGGAGTTCGCCGCCGGAGCGCGCGCCCACATCGAACGCGCCCTCGCCGGGGCGCACGCCGAATTCGAAGCGCCGGTCAATTTCGCCGGCGGCATGATCAACGTCGTGCGCGGCTTCGCTTATCCCGACCACGACGCCGACGGCCGCGTTCTCGGCTGCTTCCTGCTTCTGCTCGACATCACGCGGGAGCGGGCGTTCGAAGCCCAATTGCAATCCGCGCGCGACGAGGCGATCGAAGCCATCCGCTCCAAATCGCGATTCCTCGCCGCCGCGAGCCATGATCTGCGCCAGCCGCTGCACGCGATGACGCTGTTCGTCAGCGCGCTGTCGCGGCGCCTGGGGGAGGGCGAGGCGGCCGAACTGGTGGGCAACATCGACAGTTCGCTGCGCTCCTTGCGCGCGATGATCGACACGCTGCTCGACATCTCGAAGATCGACGCGGGCCTGATCAAGCCGAATCTGGCCCCGATGTCGCTCGCCGAGCTGTTCGAGGCGTTGCGCCCCGGCTTCAGCGCGACGGCGCGCGACCGGCGGCTCGAATTCCGCGTCGCGCCGACCAGCGCGAAGATCGTGGCCGATCGCACGCTCGTCGAACTGGCGCTGCGCAATCTGCTCGCCAACGCGTTCAAATTCACGCGCAGCGGCGGCGTGCTGCTCGGCTGCCGACGCCGGCGCGGAGAAATCGGCATCGTCGTCGCCGACACCGGCGTCGGCGTGGCGCCCGACCGGGCCGAGCGCGTGTTCGAGGAATTTCATCGCGACAGGATGACCGCGACCGGCCCCAACGAGGGCATCGGCCTCGGGCTCGCCATCGCCAGGCGCGTAGCGGCGCTGATGGGCGGCAGGGTCTCGCTGCGCTCGCGACCGGGCAAGGGCAGCGTCTTCACGCTTTGGCTGCGGGAAGCCGCGTCGGCGCCCCGCCCCGAGGGCCGCGCGGAGATCCAGGGCGAATCGCTCGCGGGCCGCCGCATTCTCATCCTCGACGACGACCCGCTTTGCGCCGCCGCGATGAAACAGGAATTTCTCGATCATGGCGCCGTCGTCGCTTCCGCGGCGTCCATTTCCGCCGCGCGCGCGTCGATCGACGCCACGGGAATGCCCGAGGCGCTGGTGGTCGATTACGACCTGCGCGAGGGGCCGACCGGGCTGCAATTCGTCGAGACCTTGCGCGCCAGGGGCGCCGAGGCTTCCGTCGTCATGATCAGCGGCTCGACCGACGTCGAGGCGGTCGCCGCGTTGCGCGGCTCGGGCCTGCCATGGCTCACCAAGCCGGTCGATCCGCGGACGTTGCGCTCGACCTTGATCCATGCGCTCGCGCGGTAGCGGGCGGCGATATTTTTCTTCGTCCGCTCGCCGTCGTCAGATGTCCAGCGCGCTCGCCTTCAGCACCGCCTCGGTGCGGTTGCGCACGTCGAGCAGGCGGAAAATCGCGGCGAGGTGGATCTTGACGGTGCCTTCGGAAATGTCGAGCGCGCGCGCGATTTCCTTGTTCGCCTGGCCCTTGCCGAGCAGGCGCAGCACGTCGCACTGGCGCGGCGTCAGCATGGCGATGATGCCGGCGTCGAGGGACTGCGAAGGCTCGAAGGTCTTCGCGGGCTCGGTCAAGAGCAGCGTCGGCGCGTAGATGCCGCCGCCGAGGACTTGCTGGAACGCCGCGACCATCGCCTCGGGGTCGAGCGATTTGGGGATATAGCCGAACGCGCCGGCGGCGAGGGCGTCGAGCACGTCCTGGCGCTGCTCCGAGCCGGACATGACGACGAATCGCAGCTGGGCGAACGCCTGGCGCAGCTCGCGAATCGAGCCGCCGCCGTTCATGCCGGGCATCGCGAGGTCGACGACCGCGAGATCGACCTGCGGGTCGAAGTCGAGCAGAGCGCGCAATTCGGGCAGGCTCGCGGCCTCGCGCACCTCGGCCGGCCCGCAGCCGTCGCACAGGAGCAAACGCAGGCCGGTGCGGAACAGGGCGTGATCGTCGGCGATGACGAACTGGCGGGGCATTCCCCTTCCATGACAATTCGCAGGCGGCTTGGCAAGCGGGCCGTTCCTCACGAAAAGGTCGTAGGGCCCGAGCCAGCCGCCCTTCCGACGTCTGGCGCGCCGGGACGCCCGCGCCCATATTGGGCGGCGACAGAGCTCGGGCGGCGCGGCGACGTCAGCCGCCGTTCCCGGGCCCGCCATGGTCGCGAGGAAATCATGACGCAGCGCGGCGCGGCTTGCGAAATCGGCGACGAAGCGCGATTCGCGCGCCTCGGCGCCGCCGTGCGGCCGTTCACGCGCAGTGAGGCGGTCGCCTTCCTCGCCGAGCTGCGCGAGGCCGTCCGGCGCGAGGCGGAGCTCCGGGACGACCCACGCGCCGACGCAATCGAAACCAGCCGCGCGAGTCTCGAAAAATGGCGGTTGCTGCATCGCTGGACGCGCCGTCACGCCTATCGCGATCGAACGCGCGCGAAGCGCTCCGACGTCTGGCGCGGGGCGCTGGAGCGATTTCGTCCATTGCGCGATTGTGAATTGGTCGACTGGCTCGCGCTGCAGGTCGAAGTGGCCGCCAACATCGAGAACGGCGTCCCGGACATGCGCCCGCGCGATCCCGGCCCGACCTGGCTGGCGACGTTGGAATATGTCTCCAACCGCAAGCGCAAGGCGCTCGCCGTGCTGCATTGGGCGCGAGCCGCGCGGGAGGACGACGGTTATATCGGCGATTCCGACCCGCGCCCCTGCGCCGCGCCCCGCGCCGGCGCCGATCCGGCGCGCTTCGGCCGCGGAGCCGGCGGTCACGAGGGCGCGCCGTGGACGCTCGACGACGAGGGATAGCGAGCGGCGGGGCGCCCCGCGGGGTCAGGCGCCGGCGTTCCCCGGGCGTGCGGCTGGCGAGGGCTCGGTCGCCGTCCACGGCACGATGAAGGGTTCGCCGCGATATTCGCCGCGCAGGGCCTCGACGCCATAGACGGCCGCGACGACGGCGTCGGTGAGCACGGACGGCGGTCCGTCGGCGACGACGCGTCCGCCGGCGAGCACGATCAACCGATCGCAAAAGCGGACGGCCAGGGTCAGATCGTGAAGGACCGCGACGACCCCGGCGCCGCTCCTGGCGACCGAACGCAGAAGCTCCATCGCGCGCAGCTGGTGCAGCGGGTCGAGCGCCGCGACGGGCTCGTCGGCCAGAAGCATCTCGGCCTCGACCGCGAGCGCGCGCGCCAGAAGCACGCGCGCCCGCTCGCCTCCGGAAAGCGCGCCGAGCGTTCTCGCGCGCAGATGCGCGACGTCCGCCGCGGCGAGCGCGGCCTCGATCGCGGCGTGGTCGGCGGCGCTGAGCCCTAAGAACGCGCGTCGATGCGGCAGACGCCCCAGTCCCACGAGATGATCGACCCGCAGGGGCCAATGCGCCGCCCCGCCCTGCGCGAGGAAGGCGACGCGCCTGGCCAATTCGCCGCGCCCGAGTTCGCGCGCGGGTCTGCCGTCGTAGCGCGCCTCGCCCGCCTGCAAGGGTTGAAGATCGGCGAGGACGCGCATCAGCGTCGTCTTGCCGGCCCCGTTCGGACCGATGAGAGCGACCATCTCGCCAGAGCGAACGGCGCAATCGACGCCCGCGAGCGCGATTCTGTCGCCGAAACGGACAGTGGCGTTCGTCGCGACGATGCGCATCAGGCCTCCCGCCGCAGACGATCGATCAGGCTGAACAGGAACGGCGCGCCGATGAGCGCGGTGACGACGCCCAATTTGAGTTCGGGATGGATCGGCAAGAGGCGAACCCCGATGTCGGCGCAGAGGAGAACGATCGCGCCGCCGAAACCGCTGACGAGGAGCAGCCGGCCCGGCCGATGGCCGACGAGCGGACGCAGCACGTGCGGAACCACCAGACCGACGAAGCCGATCGCGCCGGTGACGGCGACGGCGCTACCGACCGCCAACGCCGATCCCGCGACGAGCGTCAGGCGCAGGCGCGCGAGGTCGAAGCCGAGGCTGCTCGCCGTGTCCTCGCCCAGGCTCAGGGCGTCCAGCGCCGGCGCCGCGGACAGCAGCAAAGCCCAACCGGCCAGCATCAGCGGCAGCGCCAACCAGACTTGCGGCAGGCTGCGATCGGTGAGCGAACCCATCAGCCAGAACATGATTTCGAAGGCGGCGTAGGGGTTGGGAGAAAGGTTGAGCGCGAGCGCGGTCAGCGCGCCGGCGAAGCTGTTGATCGTCACGCCCGCGAGGATCAGCGTCATCGTGCCGGCGCCCCGTCCGGCGAGGCCGAAGAGAGTCAGCGCGGCGACGATCGCGCCGGCGACGCCCCCGAGCGGCAGGGCGAGCGCGAAGGCGCCGGCGAGCCCGGAATAGAAGACGACGACGGCGCCGAGCGCCGCGCCGCCCGAGACGCCGACGACGCCGGGATCGGCGAGCGGATTGCGCAGCAGCCCCTGCATCGCGGCGCCGGTCAGCCCGAGGCTGAATCCGACGGCGCAGCCGAGCACGGCGCGCGGCAATCGCAGCTGGACCAACACCAGGGCGGGAAGGCTCGGGCGGCCGTGCGCGATATCGTTCAGCGCCGCGAGGAGGTCGAGATGGACGTAGCCGACGACGAGCGACGCGCATGTCGCGACGAGCGCCAAGCCGGCGAGCGCGGCGGCGAGCGGCCAATAGGGGGCCGGCGCGCGAGCGAGCGCGCCGCTCAATTGCGCGTCCCCCGCGCAAGAGGGCCTTCGGTCGCTTCGACCAGCATCTCGATGGCGTCGACCAAAGCGGGGCCCGCGCAGGTCCACAGACGCGAGGGCAGCGCAACGACTTTCAGGCTGCGGGAAAGCTCGGCGACGATCGGGTGACCAAGCGCCTCCGTCGCGAGCGAGGGCGCCCCGACGCTTTCGCTGTCGACGATCAGCACGTCCGCGTCGAGCAGGGCCAGCCTTTCCAGCGAAATCTGCTGATAGGCGCCGATATCGAGCGTGGCGGCCAGATTCGTCATTCCCGCACGGCGCAGAATCTCGTCGACGAGCGATCCCGGACCGACCGTGAAGCCGTTCGGCCGCAGGATGATCGCGCGCAACGGCGGCCGGCTCGGATCGAGCGAAATCCTGGCCAAACGACGATCGATTTCCGCCACCAGCGCTTCGCCTCGCTCCGGTTCGCCGAGGACGTCCGCGACTTCGCGAATCTGGCGCCGGACGCCGTCGAGCGTCTCGGGAACGGAGAATTCGACGACCGGCGCGCCGACTTGGGCGAGCAGCGCGACGGTCGAGCGCTCCGTGAACGGACCGGCGAGCACCAGGTCGGGACGGTAGGAGAGCGCCTCCTCCGCGAGCCCGTGATTGGCCGGCACGCCCATCGCCGCGTCAGCCATATTGGCGTTGCGCGGATCTTGCGAAAACCAGGTGACGGAAGCGATGGCGTCGCGATCGGCCAATCTCAGGACCAGTTCGTCGGTGCACATATTGATGGAGACGATGCGCCTCGGCCTGCCCACGGAATCGGCCGCCTGCGCTCCGGCGGCGCCGGTCAGCGCCGCAACGAGCGCGAGGCGACGCGCCAAGCCGCGCGCTCCGCGCCCGTCGCGCCGCGTCGGCGCACTGGTCAAATCGTCACCAACTGTAGGTCATCCCCGCGTAGTAGGAGCGTCCGGCCGTGCCGTAATTGTACACTTCCTCGTAGCGCGCGTCGGTGACGTTCTCGACGCGGCCGAACAAGGCGAAACTGTCGTTGAACTTGTAGTTGGCGAGGAAATCGAGCTTGGCGTAGGGCGCCAGCGTTACGTTCGAGGTCGTGCCGTAGTCCAGACGCGATCCGACCAGCGTCAACCGCGGCTCCAGCTCGAGCTTGGCGATTCCGTCATAGATCAGCGACAGCGATCCCTTGTTGCGCGGGCGCTGCAACAGTTGCGTATCCGTCTCGAGATCGCGCGCGTCGAGATAGGTGTAGCTCGCCCGCGCGCGCCAAGCGTCGGGAACCATGATCGCGTCGGCGGAGACTTCGACGCCCTTGGTCTCCGCGCGGCCGACGTTGTAATAGCAGCCGCCGACGGTATTGATCTGCGCGGGCGTGCACGAAGGAACATCGGCGAAGTCGATGAGATCGCGGTAGCGGGTATCGAAAACCGTCGCCGACGCGGTGACGCGGCCGTTGAACAGTTTCTGGTCGATCCCAGCGTCGAAGCCGAAGCTCTGCTCGGGCGCCAAGGTCGGATCGCCGTACGGACTGAAGCGCTGATAGAGCGTCGCGGCCTTGTCGCCGGTGCCGACGCTCGCCCGCAGCTTGGTTCCCGTCTCGTCGATGCGATAGGCCGCCGTCGCGCGCCAGGTCTCGAAAGTTTGCCCGCCTTCGATCGCGTCGATCCGCCCCCCGAGCGTGAGGTCGAGACGGTCGCCGAGCGTCAGGCGATGTTCGGCGAAGACCGAATTCGTCGTCTGCCGCGCGCGGATCGGCGTGAACGACCCGTCGTCCGGATTGGGGCTCTGCGAGGCGCTCGCGGTCTCGGTCTCGGTGCGCGCGCCCAGGGTCAGGCCGCCGAAGGCGCCGAGCTTCAGATCGCCCTGATATTCCGCGCCGGTGCGCGCGCCCTGATAGCCAGAGCGGCAGTTGAACGCGTTGTACGACGCGTCGTAGCAACCCTCGGTTTCCCATATGTTGCTGGTCGAAACGTTGCTGAAGACCGTGAGCTGGCTGCGCAGCAGGCCGCCGAACGAATCGGCGGTCGCGCGCACGAAACCGTCGGCGATCGTCGTTTGCGAGACGTTGTAGTGGCTGAACACGTCCGATGCGATCATCGCGTAGGGATTGTCGAAGCGCTGCGCGTTGCCGAACAGCGAGAAGCCGGCGTCGATCGTGACGTCTTGGGAAAGGCGATAGGAAAATCGCCCGCTGGCGCCCCCCTTGTCGGTCGGATCGTCCGCCGGCGGAGGCGGCAGGGGCGTGACGCCGTCGCCGATCGTCAGCGGTCGGTCGATGCGGTAGCCGTAGCGGGGAAAGCCGTCCGCGTGCAGCGCGTTGACGCCGAGCGAATAGGTCCAGACGTCGTCGCCGCCCGACATCGACGCTCGGGTCGAGATCGTGCCGTAACTGCCCGCTTCCACCGTCACCGAGCGATGCGGCGTCTTGCCTCCCTTGCGCGTGATGATGTTGATGACGCCGCCCATCGCGTCCGAGCCGTAGAGCGCGGATTGCGGTCCGCGCAGCACTTCGATGCGCTCGATGTCGACGGCGGAAAGATTGCCGAAATCGACCGAGCCGTCGGTCGAGGCAGGGTTGCCGATGCGCACGCCGTCGATCAGGACCAGCGTCTCGCCGGGGTTCGAGCCGCGCAGGCGGACCTCGGTCACGGCGCCGACGCCGCCGGATTCGTCGACGTCGAGGCCGGCGACTCCGCGTAACACGTCGGCGAGGCCCTTGGAGCCCAGTCTCTCGACCTCGGCGGCGGGGATGATCGTCACCGAGGCGCCGGTCTGTCCGATCGGCTCCTCGATCCGATCGGCCGTCACCACGATTTCCGGTAATTCGTCGGCGCGCGCGCGTGGCGCGAGCGCGAGGGGCAGCGCGACGAGAATCAGGGCGGCCCGACTCGCGGGCCGGAATGCGGCTTTGAACATGATTCCTCCGGCCGTCCCACCGACGGCGTTTGGGGTTGCACGATCAAAGGCCGGTCTCCTGGCTCGCGGGTTCTCGCCCCTCCCCTCCTTCCCAGAACCCCAGGGGTCCCAGTGGATCAAATGGAGAGCGGCTCGCCGCTTACAGTTGCGGGGGCAGCCGCGGCATTGGCCCGAGCCCGTAAGGCTCGAACCGCACCGCGTTCCCGTTTGACCCGGCTCGCGCCGGATCGCCAATGACGAGATACGAGTATGACGTTTTGTTAACCCGCGCAACCGCCGCAGCGGACGAGAATCTCATGCGATCGGGCCGCCGGGGGCGCCCGGCGGCCTTTCTTCGAGCCTCGAATCCTTAATGATTGGGCCAGCGCCTATGCCCTTCCGGGCCTACGTGCATGCCGGGCGGGCAGGCGAAATGGGCGCCGCGGAGGCCGCCGCCGCCGGAGTGGAACAGTGACGATGACCGCTCGCGTCGCGCCAATGGTCGGCGCCGCAGCCTTCCGCGACCTTCACGATTTCCGCATCGCCGCCGGCGACCGGCGCCGGCGACGTCGCGGCGTTGGCCGCCGAGGCAAGACCAAAAGCCAAAGCGGCGCTCAAGACAAATGCCTCAATCCGCGGAATTCACGGAATCGCTTCAGCCGCGGAGCCGCGCATTGCGGAGCGCGCGGGCCAAGGAGTTTGGCTCCGTGGCGGCGCGCGACGTTGATGCCAAAGTGTCAATTGTGGACGCAGCGCCCAGCGTACCAATGAGCCCAGGTCGGGCAGGCTTCGTGAGTGCCGCGCATAGTTCCGTACTGGTTGTGGAACCAATGGCAATGCCCATACGCATCGCGCCACCGGTTGGCGCCGCAGGCTTCCGCGACTTTCACGATTCCCGCGTCGCCGCTGACGACCGGCGCCGGCATGATTGCCGCGCTGGCGGTCGAGGCCAGACCAAACGCCAACGCTCCGCTCAAGACGAGTGTCCTAATCATGATGTACTTCCCTCCAATATTCGTTGCCGCACAGTTCAATTAGGACCTAGACAAGATGAATGGCGCATGAACCACGCGCCGGCAGGAAAACACAATAAAACCGGTACGCCGGGACGGTCGCGACGGCTATAACGCCCGTTCGCAAGGCAACGCGATTGCGGGACTCGAAACACAACGCCGCGCGCGCCGGTTTCGACCGTCGCTCAGCTTGCGATCGACCGGGCCGGCGAGCGTCGTCGCCCGGCCCGCGAGCGGCATTTTATGCAACTTCGCGCCTCTCTCTAGCGCACGCCCAGCGTGCAACCGCCGGCGCCGGGCGGGCGGAACGCCTCTTCGGCGGGAATTTTGGCGAGGACCGTCAGATAGTCCCAGGGATATTTCGACTCCGCTTCGGTCTTCACCTTCATGAGGTAGCGGTCGTAGACGACGCGTCCGTCCTCGCGGATATGGCCGTTGTCGGTGAAGACGTCGTGGATCGGCGCGTCGCGCATCGCCTTGGCGACGACAAGCGCGTCGTCCGTTCCGGCGCGGGCGACCGCTTCGAGATAATGGCGCACGGAGGAATAGAGAACCGCCTGATTGTCGTTGGGCATCCGCTTGGTGCGGGCATAGAAACGCTTCGCCCAGGCGCGCTTCGCGTCGTCGAGATCCCAGTACCAGGATTGCATGAACACGAGGTCATGCGCGATGGCGAGACCGAGCGCATTGACGTCGCTGAGGTAGGTGATCGGCGTCGCGATGTATTGCGCCGGCGCGACGCCGAATTCATTGGCCTGCTTGAGCGAGGTGGAAAGATCCGCGCCGGTGTTGGCGAGCACGACGACCTTGGCGCCAGAGGCCTGCGCCGACAACAGATAGGAGCTGAAATCGGCGGTGTTGAGCGGCGCCCTGACGCCGCCGAGCGTCGTCCCGCCCGCCTTGGCGATGGCGTCGCGCGCGTCCGCCTCCAGCGAGGCGCCGAACGCGTAATCGGCGGTGATGAAGAAGAAGCTGTCGAGCTTCTGCTTGATCAACAGGCGCATCAGCGCAACGCCGTTCGACCAATTGTCGGCGTTCCACTGCATGCCGTTGGGCGAGCAGGCCTTGGCGGTCAAATCGGACGACGACGCGGAATCGAAGATCACCAGCCTGTGGCGCGATTTCGCCAGTTCCTGAATCGCCAGCGCGACGCCCGAGTTGGTGATGTCGAAAATCGCCTCGACGCCGCGCTCGTCGTACCACTGGCGCGCGATCGACATGCCGATGTCGACCTTGTTCTGATGGTCGGCGACGAGAAGCTCGATCTTCTTGCCCAGGACGGTCGCGCCGAAATCCTCGATCGCCAGGCGAACCGCCTCGACCGAACTCGGCCCCGCCAGATCGGCGTAGGGCCCGGACTGATCGTTCATGATGCCGATGACGAAGGCGCCGTCGTCCGCTCGCGCCGGTTGGGCGAGACCGAACAGCCACACCAGGCTCACGAGACAAAACGCGCGAAGGGCCATGCTCGGCTCCCTAGGGGATGAGGACTCGGCCGGCAGGTTCGCCCAACTCGGCCGCCTTGGCAACCGACGCGCGGCCTCGCTCGGCCGCGGCGCTTTCGCGGATCAAATCCACAAGTTCCCCGCGTTGCCTTGCGCGATCAAACCTGCTTTAGCCCCGCGATGTCCCTCCCCCCGCCCCCTGCCAGCCGGCGCGAGATTCCCGCCGCGACCGCCGCGATCATTCCCATGGCCGCGGCGCTTTTCGCGGTGCTGCCGCTCTCGACCGACGTCTATCTCACCGCGATGGTCGATCTCGCACGCGAATTCGGCGTCGCCGTCGCCGGGGCGCAGCGCACGATGCTCGCGTTCACGCTCGGTTTCGGGCTCACGCATCTCGTCATCGGCGAACTCGCCGACCGCTTCGGGCGTCGGCCGACCGCGATCGTCGGCATTGGCCTCTACTGCGCGGCCTCGATCCTGGCGGCGACGGCGCCGAGCCTCGACGTCCTCGTCGCCGCGCGCTTCTTGCAGGGAGCGGCGGCGGCGAGCGGGCCGATCCTGTCGCGCACGCTGATCCGCGACGCCGTTGCGCCCGATCACGCCGGGAGCGCGCTCGCCAAGATGGTCGCCTATGGCTCCATCGCGCCGTTGACGGCGCCGCTGATCGGCACGTTCGCCGCTTCGCGCGGCGGTTGGCGCGCCGCGATCGGTCTGCTGGCGGTCTATGGCGCCCTGCTCGCGCTGACGCTGTGGCGGCGCCTGCCCGAGACGCGTCCTCGCGAAATCCGCCATGGCGCCAGGATCCCGATCCGCCGCGCGCTCGCCAGGCTGCTGCGCCATCGCGGCTTCCTGACCGGCGCGGCGGCGCTCGCCTGCGGCTACGGCATTCTGCTCACCTGGCTCAGCACCTCGGCGTTCCTGCTGATCGGCGCGCTCGGCATGAGCAAATTGGAGGCGTCGGCGATCTATGTCCTCGGCTCGGCCGGCCTTCTCGCGGGATCGCTGGCCGGCATGCGGCTCGCGCGCAGCTTCTCGCCAATCGCGATCCTGCGCGCGGCGAGCCTGCTGCTGCTGCTCGGCGCCGCGGCGCCGACGCTCGCGCTGGAGGAAGGATATCGCCATTGGGCGATCATCCTCGTCTGCGTGCTGCCGTTCTACGTCGGTTGGGGCGTCGCCCAGCCGATGGCGATCGCCATCGCGATGCGGCCGTTTGCCGACATGGCGGGGCAAGCTTCGGCTTGGCTCGGCCTGGCGCAGCAGATCGGCGGGATCGCGCTTTCGTTGCTGGCCGCCCGATACGGCGGCGGCATGGCGACGCCGCTCGTCATGGGCGTCGGCGCGCTCGGCTTCGCGGCTTGCGCGTTCGCGCCGCAAGGGGCGCGCGGGCGAACTTGAAGCGCGCGGCGGCTGTCGCATTTGCGTAAACTTGCCGCCACAATCGCGTGCTAGTTTTATCTACAAATATATTTTTGACAATTTTTTGCGCAGCGAATTTGCTATTTTTAAAATGTCTGATCTTGATGCGCGTCAACGTCGAAAAAGGGGTTTAGCGTAAAATGTTTTTTTAATCTGCCCGCAGAAGGACAGAACGACGACCATAGGAGGAACGGGGATATCCGCGGCCCATCCGAGAGCGAGAGGGACGGGGACGGGTTCAGCAGCGTCATAGCGAGTCGGGCGGCCCGATTCGACAGTCAGGCTTCTCCAGCGATCGGCGTTGCGCCGGCGACCGTGTCCTGCGGCGAGCGATGGCGCGCGTGGTGAACAAAGGAGGAGGCCATGATGGACCGAACCTTGGAGCAAGCTGTGCTCAGCGCGCTCTACTTGGAGCCTTTGATCAATGCCGACCGGGTCGTCGTCACGGCGCGTGACGGCGTGGTGACCCTGACCGGCGAAGTCGACAGCCTCGCCCAGAAGTCGGCGGTCCGGCACAAAGCTCAATGCCTGCCGGGCGTAAAGGAAGTCGACGACGAACTCGAAGTTTGCGCTCCCGCGAAACCCCGGCCAGGGTTCGACGATATCGCCGCGAGCGTTCTCAACGCCCTGTACTGGGACCTGGCCGTGCCGCCCGATCGGGTGTGCGTCAAATGCGAGAAGGGCTGGGTCACGCTGACCGGCGAGGTCGACCGACCTTATCAAAAGAGTTCCGCCGAGGCGGATGTGCTCAAGATCCGCGGCGTCGTCGGCGTGACCAACGAGATCAAGGTCGGCCAGAGCGGCGCCCCGAAGATCGACCCGACCCGTCGCGGCGACGCGATCTTTCTGGCCGACTCGATGGGGGCGATCGCCGACGATCGCAAAATGACCGGCGGAAGGCAGGCGCCGCTCTCGTGAGCGCGGCGCGCGCGCGCCGCACCCTCTTCCCTCGTCCCCCGCGGAAATATTCGCCGGGGCGGTTCGTTGGCGTCGAACCGGAAGGGAAGGCGTAGCCAATGGACGGCGCGGCGATCGCCAACGCCTCCGCGAGGCGTCTCGAACAGGAACGGCCGCCCGCGAAGGCGGATTCGCTCGCGGCGCCAAATCGACGGATTCTGTTCGCAACGCCCGAGATGTCGGACTTCGTCAAGGTCGGCGGATTGGGGCTGGTGTCGGCGACCCTGCCCCGAGCGTTGAAGAGCTTCGCCGACGCCCGCGTCCTCATCCCCGGCTATCGCGAAGTCATCGAGGGACGATCCTCGCTCGAACGCGTCGGGGAATTGCCGGGGCTGGCGGACATCCCGCCCTGCGGATTGGCGCGATTGGTCGCCCGCGACGGGCTGGTCGTCTATGTTCTGATGTGCCCGGAGCTTTTTCTGCGGCCGGGAACCCCGTATGCGGACTGTCAGGGAACGCAATGGGCCGATTCCGATTTGCGGTTCGCGCGTCTCTCGCTCGGCGCCGCGCAAATGGCCGGGGGGCTCGGCGACCCCACATGGACGCCCGACGTGCTGCATCTCAACGATTGGCCGACGGCGCTGGCGGCGGGCTATCTCGAATGGCTCGGCATTCGAGCGTCCTCGGTCATGACGATTCACAATCTGGCCTTTCATGGGCTGTTCCCGCCGGAGAGGCTCGGCCGACTCGGCATCCCCGACCGTGCGTTCGCCCAGAACGGGATCGAGTTCCATGGCAAGCTTTCCTATCTGAAGGCGGGAATCTACTACGCCTCTCACGTCACCACGGTCAGCGAGACCTACGCGCAGGAGATCACCCGATCCGAAACCGGCTGCGGGCTTCATGGTCTGCTGGCGGGCCGCGCGCGGGAGGGAAAACTGACCGGCATCCTGAATGGAATCGAAGACGATTGGGGAATCGCGGCGGGCGGCGCCGGCCAGGCCCCGATCGACCCCGACGCGTGGAAGGAAGCGAACGCCGACGCGGTGCGCAACGCCTTTGGACTGGCCCTCAGCAAGGGGCCGCTTTTTGCGATCATCTCCCGGCTCGTCCATCAGAAAGGCGTCGACCTTTCGATCGAGGCCGCCGATGAAATCATTTCGGCCGGCGGGCAGATCGTCGCGACCGGGAGCGGCGAAAAACGCTTCGAGGACGCGATCATGGACCTGCGGCGACGACACCCCGGCGCGGTCGGCGCGCACATCGGTTTCGACGACGAGCAGGCGCGGCGGATATTCGCCGGGAGCGATTTTCTGCTCATGCCGTCGCGGTTCGAGCCCTGCGGCCTCAGTCAAATGTATGCGCAAAAGAGCGGCTCGTTGCCGATCGCGCACCGCACCGGGGGATTGGTCGACACGATCGAGGACGGCGTGACCGGCTTTCTCTTCAATGCGATCAGCCGGGACGCGCTATCCAGCGCGGTGCGGCGCGCCACGGCGGCGTTCGCCTCGCGAGGCCGCATCAACGAGATGCGGCGGCGGGCGATGTCGCGGGACTTCGCCTGGGCGCGTCCGGCCGGAAGGTATGGCGCGCTCTATCAATCGCTGGCTTGAGCGGGGCCGGCGGCGGCGCGGCGAAATACGACGGGGTCGCCGGCGTTTTTCTCGCCATTCGCCGACGCGCGGCTCGACAGGACGCCCCGAATCCTGCCACTTGTCGCGCCATGGCCAAGCCGCGCTCCTCGTACGTCTGCCAGAATTGCGGCGCGATCACGCAGCGCTGGCAGGGCAAGTGCGAATCCTGCGGCGAATGGAACGCCATTATCGAGGAGGCGGCGGCGCTGGGCATCGGCGCGGCGGCGGCGCGGCGCGGCGGCGCCGGGCGGCCCTTCGCGCTGGAAAACCTCTCCGGCGCCTCCGAGCCGCAGCCGCGCATCGTCACCGGCGTCGGCGAGCTCGACCGCGTCGCGGGCGGCGGCTTCGTGGCGGGTTCGGCGACCTTGATCGGCGGCGAGCCGGGCATCGGCAAGTCGACGCTGCTGATCCAGGCCTGCGCCGCGCTGGCGCGGCGCGGCGGGCGCGTGGTCTATGTCTCGGGCGAGGAATCGACCGAGCAGGTGCGCCTTCGCGCCTCGCGCCTCGGCCTCGCCGACGCGCCGGTGCAATTGGCGGCGCAGACCCTGGTCGAGGACATCGTCGCCACGCTCGGCTCGGGCGACGCGCCCAAATTCGTCATCATCGATTCGATCCAGACCATGTGGAGCGATTCGATCGAATCGGCGCCCGGCACGGTGAGCCAGGTGCGCGGCTCGGCGCAGGCGCTCATCCGCTTCGCCAAGACCAGCGGCGCCGCGCTGATCCTCGTCGGCCATGTCACCAAGGACGGACAGATCGCCGGTCCGCGCGTCGTCGAGCACATGGTCGACGCGGTGCTATCCTTCGAGGGGGAAGGCGCGCACGCCTTCCGCCTGCTGCGCGCCTCGAAGAACCGCTTCGGCGCCACCGACGAGATCGGCGTGTTCGAAATGACGGGCGGCGGCCTCGCCGAAGTCGCCAACCCTTCCCAGCTGTTCCTGGCCGGGCGCGACGGCGCGGCGCCGGGCGCGGCGGTGTTCGCCGGCGTCGAAGGCGCGCGGCCGCTGCTGGTGGAGATCCAGGCGCTCGTGGCGCCCTCGACGCTCGGCACGCCGCGTCGCGCGGTGGTCGGCTGGGAGCCGAGCCGCCTGGCGATGATCCTGGCGGTGCTGGAGGCCCATGGCGGCTTGAAGCTCGGCCAGCACGACGTTTATCTCAATGTCGCGGGCGGGCTCAGGATCGCCGAGCCGGCCGCCGATCTGGCGGCGGCGGCGGCGCTGGTCTCCTCGCTCGTCGGCGTCAGCCTGCCGCACGACGCCGTCTATTTCGGCGAGATCGCCCTTTCCGGCGCGGTGCGCGCGGTCGGCCACAGCGCTCTGCGCCTGAAGGAAGCCGCCAAGCTCGGCTTTACCCGAGCCGTCGCGCCCGCGTCCCGTAAGGACGACGAAGGCGCGCGGCTGGCGACGACGCCGATCGCCTCGGTCGCCAGTCTGGTGGCGGAGATCGCGGCGGCGGGCGTGACGACGAAGACGCCGAAGGCAAGGTGACGAAGCCGAGCGGCTTGGTTATAAGGCCGGGCGACGATGCGATGGGCGGCCGTCGGGCGAGCCCGAATTTTTCCCGCGCGTGCGAGGCTCGGTGCAATGCCTTCTTATCTAGATCTTGGAATTCTCGGCATTATTCTTATTTCGGCCTTGTTGTCGATGATGCGGGGCTTCACGCGCGAGGTTCTCGCCATCGGCTCGTGGGCCGCCGCCGCGGCGGCGGCCTATTACTTCTATCCCGTCGTCATGCCCTACGCCACGCCCTATATTCACAAGGAAATCGTCGCTCAGGCCGTTTCGGCGGCGGCGGTGTTTTTCGTGACGCTGATCGTCGTGTCGCTGTTTACGGTTCGCCTGTCCGACGCGATTCTCGACAGCAAGATCGGCGCGCTCGACCGCTCGCTCGGATTCCTGTTCGGCGCGGCGCGCGGCTTCCTGCTCGGGGTCGTCGCCTTCTCGATCTTCAATTGGCTGGTGGCGGAAAAACAGCAACCGGAATGGGTGAAGACCGCGAAGACCCGGCCGGCGCTGATCGACACGGCCAACCGCGTGATCGCGATGTTGCCTGAGGACGCCGCCGCCACGATCGAGGGCTGGATCAAGTCGAAAAACGCGGGCGCCGCCGCCGAGGAGCCGCCGGACGAAAACAACGCTACGGAGGCCGCGCCCGCCCCCTCGCCCGCGCCGGCCCCGGCCCCGGCCAAGAAGACCGAAGCCTCCCCTCCCGCCGCCGGCGCGACGACGGCGGACAAACAAAAGCTCGACTCGTTGATCAACAAGGGCGTGCCGATGCCGGCGCCGCCGGCGCCGGCGATCATGCCGACGCCTCTCAAACCCTGAACGCCGATGGATAGAAGCCGCGCAACTCCTTCCGCCAACCCCGGCGTCCCGGCCGAAGCCGGGGAATTCGATCTCGATGGCGACCGGTTGCGCGAGGAGTGTGGCGTATTCGGGATTTTCGGACATCCCGACGCCGCCGCGATCACCGCGCTGGGCCTGCACGCGCTGCAACATCGCGGACAGGAGGCGGCGGGCATCGTCGCCTTCGACGGCGCGCGGTTCCATTCGGAGCGTCGGCAGGGCCTGGTCGGCGACCATTTCTCCAGCGCCGCGACGATCGAGCGCCTGCCCGGTTCGGCGGCGATCGGCCACGTCCGCTATTCCACGACCGGCGAGACGATTTTGCGCAACGTGCAGCCCTTGTTCGCCGAGCTCGACGCCGGCGGCCTCGCGGTCGCCCACAACGGCAACCTCACCAACGGCCTGACCCTGAGGCGCGAGCTGATCCGCGCCGGCGCGATCTGCCAATCGACTTCGGACACGGAAGTCGTGCTCTTGCTGTCGGCCCGCTCGCGGCGCCCGCGCATCGTCGAACGCTTCGTCGAGGCGCTCGGGCAGATCGAGGGGGCCTATGCGCTGGTGGCCCTGACCAACAAGAAGCTCATCGGGGCGCGCGACCCGCTCGGCATTCGTCCCTTGGTGCTCGGCGAACTCGAGGGCTGCCCGATTCTGTGCTCGGAGACCTGCGCGCTCGACATCATCGGCGCCAAATTCGTGCGCGACATCGAGAACGGCGAGGTCATCGTCATTGACGGCGACGGCGTGCAGAGCCTGAAGCCGTTTCCGCCGCAGAGAATGCGGCCCTGCATCTTCGAATATATTTATTTCGCGCGGCCGGACTCGATCGTGCAGGGACGGCCGGTCTATTCCGCGCGCAAGGCGATGGGCGCGGAACTCGCGCGCGAGGCGCCGGCGGACGCCGACGTCGTCGTGCCCGTGCCCGACTCCGGCGTGCCGGCGGCGCTCGGGTATTCCGCCGCGTGCGGCATTCCCTTCGAACTCGGCATTATCCGCAATCATTACGTCGGGCGAACCTTCATCCAGCCGACGCAGGCGATCCGCGAGTTGGGGGTCCGCCTCAAGCACAACGCCAATCGCGTGGTCGTCGCGGGCAAACGCATCGTGCTGATCGACGATTCGATCGTGCGCGGCACGACAAGCGTGAAAATCGTGCAGATGATGCGCGAAGCGGGCGCCCGCGAGGTGCATTTGCGCATTTCCTCGCCGCCGATCACCCATCCCGACTTCTACGGCATCGACACGCCCGAGCGCGACAAGCTGCTGGCGGCGCGCATGGATCTGGAGTCGATGCGCCGCTTCATGGGCGCGGACAGCCTCGCCTTCCTTTCCATCGACGGCATCTATCGCGCCATGGGCTACGAGCGGCGCGACGATCGGCGCCCGCAATTCACCGATCATTGCTTCACCGGCGATTACCCGACGCGCTTGACCGATCAGGACGGCGAGCCCGACAAGCTGCAAATGTCGCTGCTCGCCGAAGCCGGCTGAGCGCGAATCCGAGACGATCCGCGGGCCGCGTCACGAACCTGTCACACGCGTTGGCGATAGAAGCTGAGCCATTTCGCCGCAGGGGAGCTCCGACGCCATGACAGCTATTGCAGCCGCAACAACGTCCGCGCCGCATTCGGCGCAGGCGCGCGTCAAATTGGATCAGCCGGTCGACATCCGCGCCTTGCTTGTTTTCCTCGCGATTCTCGCGGGCGGCCTGTTCTTCATGGCCTATTCCATTTATTCCGACATCGCCGAAACCGGCGCAAGCCCGACCACGATCCTGCCATACCTGCTGCTCGGCGTGGCGATGCTGATCGCGCTCGGCTTCGAATTCGTCAACGGCTTCCACGACACCGCCAACGCGGTGGCGACGGTCATCTACACGCACTCCCTCAAGCCCCAGATCGCCGTCGTGTGGTCGGGCGTATGGAACCTGCTCGGCGTGCTTACCTCCGCCGGCGCGGTCGCGTTCGGCATCGTCTCGCTGCTGCCTGTCGAACTCATCATGCAGGTCGGCTCCAGCGCCGGCTTCGCGATGGTGTTCGCGCTGCTGATCTCGGCGATCATCTGGAACCTCGGCACCTGGTCGTTCGGCCTGCCGGCCTCCAGTTCGCACACGCTGATCGGCTCGATTGTCGGCGTCGGCGTCGCCAACGCCTTGATGCGCGGTCAGGACGGCACCTCCGGAGTCGACTGGAGCCAGGTGACGAATATCGGCAACTCGCTGCTGTTGTCGCCGTTGTTCGGCTTCATCTTCGCCGCGCTGCTGTTGCTGGTCATGAAGTTCGCGGTGCGCAAGCCTGCGCTCTATGCGTCGCCGACCTCCGACGCGCCGCCTCCGCTGTGGATCCGCGCGCTGCTGGTCTTCACCTGCACCGGCGTTTCGTTCTTCCACGGCTCCAACGACGGTCAGAAGGGCATGGGCCTCATCATGCTCATCCTCATCGGCGTCGCGCCGACCGCCTACGCCTTGAACCGCGCGCTCCCCGAGAGCCACGTGCCGCAGTTCGTCAGCGCCTCGCAAGCCGCCTCGAAAATCATCGGAGCCCACGGCGCCGGCTATGCGATCATCGGCGACCCGCGCCCGGCCGTCACCGACTACGTGCACGCCCACAAGATCTCCGAGGGGACCTATCCCTCGCTCGCGGTCCTGGTGACGCAGATCAGCGATCAGGTCTCGCAATACGGCTCGCTCGCCAGGACGCCCGCCGACAAGGTCCAGAACGTCCGCAACGACATGTATCTGGCCTCCGAGGCGCTGCGCTTCCTCGCCAAGGACAAGCAAGCCGAGCTGAAGCCCGAGGAAGTCTCGACGCTCAACGCCTACAAGAAACAGCTCGACCTCTCGACCAAGTTCATTCCGACCTGGGTCAAGATCGTCGTCGCGGTCGCGCTCGGCCTCGGCACGATGGTCGGCTGGAAGCGCATCGTCATCACCGTCGGCGAGAAGATCGGCAAGACGCATCTGACCTACGGCCAGGGCGCGGCCGCCGAGATCGTCGCGATGGCGACCATCGGCGTGGCCGACGGCATGGGGCTGCCGGTCTCGACGACGCACGTGCTGTCCTCCGGCGTCGCCGGAACGATGCTGGCCAACGGCTCGGGCATCCAGTGGTCGACCTTGCGCAATATCGCGCTCGGCTGGGTGCTGACCCTTCCCGTCGCCATTCTCCTGTCGGGCACGTTGTACTTCTTGTTCCGCCATCTCTTCTGACCGGCGGCGGGGCGGCGGCGTAGACGAGAGCCTACGCCGCCCGCCGCCAAATCCCCTAAACGTCCCGCCGGCGCCGCAGTTGGACGCGCGCCGCGCGCCTGATAGAAGCACAGGCGAACGCGGTCGGCGTCCCAGTCCGGCCGCGGCGCGCCGGAGTTTTCATGGCCACGCTCGAGGATGTGCTTTCGACGATCGACGCCGATCAGGGCGGAGCTCTGGATCGTCTCTTCGCCCTGCTCGCGATTCCCTCGATATCGGCGATCCCCGCCCATTTTCCCGATTGCGACCGCGCCGCCGACTGGCTCGCGCGCGAGCTGCGCGAGCTCGGATTCGACGCCTCGCGACAGGACACGCCCGGCCGGCCGATGGTCGTGGGATCGGCCAAGGCGAAGACGCGCGACGCGCCGCATGTGCTTTTCTATGGCCATTACGACGTGCAGCCCGCCGACCCGCTCGAACTGTGGACGACGCCGCCCTTCGAGCCGCGCCTCGCCGACGGCCCGAACGGGCAACGGATCGTCGCGCGCGGCGCCTGCGACGACAAAGGCCAGTTGATGACCTTCCTCGAGGCCTGCCGCGCGTTCCGCCAGAACGGCGGGCTGCCGTGCAACGTCAGCGTGCTGTTCGAGGGCGAGGAGGAAACGGGCTCGCCCTCCCTGCCCGCTTTCCTCGCCAAGAACGCGTGGACGCTGAAGGCCGACTTGGCTCTCGTTTGCGACACGGCGATGTGGGACGCCAAGACTCCCGCGATCACGACCATGCTGCGCGGCCTCGCGCTCGAGGAGGTCGTGCTGCATGGACCAAACCGCGACCTCCACTCCGGCCTTTACGGCGGCGCCGCGATCAATCCGATCCGCGTGCTCGCGCGCATTATCGCCGATCTGCACGATTCCAACGGCGCGGTCGCCCTGCCCGGATTTTACGACGGCGTCGAGGAGCTTCCCGAGGAGATCGCGGAGCAATGGCGCGGCCTCGATTTCGACGACGAGGCTTTCCTCGGCGGAGTCGGCCTCTCCGTTCCCGCGGGCGAAAAGGGGCGCTCGACGCTGGAGATGATCTGGTCGCGCCCGACCTGCGACGTCAACGGGATCGTCGGCGGCTACATCGGCGAGGGGACGAAGACCGTGTTGCCCGCCAAAGCGAGCGCCAAAGTCTCGTTTCGCCTGGTCGGCAAGCAGAACCCCGAGCGCATCTCGCAAGCGTTCCGCGCCTTCGTCAAGGCGCGCCTGCCCGCCGACGTCACCGCCGAGTTCGTTCCCCATGGCGGAAGTCCGGCGATCGCGCTGTCCTCGCGCGGCGAAGCTTTGCGCAGAACTCGGCGCGCCCTGGAGGCCGAATGGGGCAAGCCGCCCGCGCTCATCGGCTCGGGGGGCTCGATTCCGGTCGTCGGCGCGTTCAAGCGCGAACTGAACATGGACAGCCTGTTGGTCGGCTTCGGCCTCGACGACGACGCGATCCATTCGCCCAATGAGAAATACCAGCTGTCGTCCTTCCACAAGGGCGCGCGGTCCTGGGCGCGCATTCTCGCCGGTCTGGCGGCGTGAGCGCGCGCGCCCCGGAGCGCGCGCCCCCCAGGGATCGTCAGGGCCGCCCCTGCGCGAATCGCGCGAGGCATGGCGCCGACTTCGGCAATTGGGCCGCGGCGGGCAGCACGAGGTCGTTGGCCAAGCTCACGCTTCCCCCTGGGATCGACTCCGCCGCGAGAGCCACGACAAGATCGAGCTTCGGCGCGACGTAGACGAGCTGGTCATTTTGCCCTGCGGCGAAAAAAGCGTCCTCGCCTGTCCTGGTCTTGCCTATCCACCAGAGGTAACCGTAGGCGGCGTCGCTCGGGGGCCCGCCTTCGCTGTGTTTCGCGGTCGAATCCAGCACGAACGCCTTGGAAACAATTTGCCTATCGCCCCATCGGCCATGCCGGAGATAGAGAACGCCGATTTTCGCCATATCGCGCGCCGTCAGAAAGAGAGAAGTCGCGCCGATCAAGTGCCCCTCGGCGTCGGTCGTCCAGTCGTAGTTTTCCACGTGCAACGGGTCGAAAAGATTGCGCCGCGCAAAGCGCTTGGCGTCCTGCTTGATCGCCCGGCTCAGCACGATGGACAGCAAGTTCTGGTCGGCGGTGTCGTAGGCGAAGCGGCTCCCCGGCGGATCGCGCATCGGGCGATCGAGCAGCCGCCGCCAAGTGCGCGAAGCCGGGTCGCCGATCTTCGAATCGGCGTCGTCTGCGCTCGGCGCAAAGCCGGCAGTCATCGTGAGGAGATCGCGGACCGTGATCTCGCGGACGAGCGGACCGACATTCGCTTCGGAGGCCTCGGGAAGGCGTTCGGACACCTTCTCGTCGAGCCGCAAACTACCCTTGTCGATGGCGATCCCCACCAGGATGGAGAGCACGCTCTTCGTCACCGAATAGACCGGCGAGCGGGTTCCCGCCGTAACCCCGCTTCGGTAATATTCGAAAACGACGCAGGCGCCCCGCGCAAGAACGAGAGCGCGAACGCTCGGATATTTTTCCCTAAGAGTCGCACGGAGAGTCGAAAACGCTTCGGAGTTCGCCGCTGGGCCGGACTCTCGGTCCTTCGTCGGCTCCGCGAGGGCGATTGCGCTCATCGCCAGCAAAATCAGGAGCGCTGGAAAGGCGAGCCATGGCGGAGCCCGCCGTCGCGCGAGACCGATAGTTCCCGCGATCGCCGGTTCGCGCCCCATTTCTCGATTTCGCCCCAGACCGATTGATCGATTGAGACCTGCGCCCTCAAGCCGCGCGAGCCGCGGCCTCGATGGCTTCGGCCACCCATTCGTTGAGGCTCTTGTTTTCCGCCGCGGCGGCGAGCACCGCCGCTTCGTGCGTTCTTGGATCGAGCCGCACGTTGAACTTTCCAGAAAACGCGCGATATGGCTCGACACCCTTTTCCCGGCAAAGGTCGAGATAGACCTGGAGAGACTTTCTCCCCTCCGCCTCGAGCGCCGCGACGCTCTTGGCATAGAAATCCGCGCCCCCGGCCAGACCCAAGAATTCGCCCCTGAACATTCCAATCTCGGGGTCGAAAGACACGACAGCCTTGTGGCCGTCGATTTCGATGATGTTCTTCATGGCTTGACTCCATGGCTTTCCAGCCATTTCTTGATGCTTGCGACAGCGCCCTTGTCCGCATCGGGCGAGGGATGAGGCCGGTGAAATACACGGACTTCCTCGAACAAATAGACGCCGATTCGGGAGCCTTCCCTTTCCGTCACCTCGGCGCCCAGCGCGACCAGCAGCGCCTCTATGTCGCTCCGTCGGATCGAACCGCTCGCCGGTCGCGCAAATATCTGAACCAAGGTGGCGTGACGCCTCTTCTTCATAGAAATTATGATACCATTATTTAGTACCAGCGACAACCGCGACTCGAGGGCAGTGGCGGCTCTCCTTCTGCGAGCGAATGTGTGGCGTTCGCCCGCCCCCGCAACGGCGAGGGGGGTCACCCCCGCCCCGCCAAATAGGCCCGCCAGCCGCCGAACCGCGACACGTCCTCGGCCCCCTTGACCGCCTCCGCCTCGACCAGGAACCCCTTCGCGCTCGTCCCGTCGTCGAAGCCAATCGCGCCGATTCCCAGCGGCGAGGGAATTGCGGCGACGAACGCGCCGAAGGCGGCGGGGGCGAGCGACCAGATTTCGACTGCAATTCGCTCGCCGGCGCCGGCGCCGACGCGCAGCAGGCCGGGTTTTGGCGGCGCCGTGTTCGGCAAGGCGTAGAGCCGATAGTCGGCTTTGGTGCGCGCCTCGCGCACGAAGGTCGCGCCAAGCGCCTTCAATTCGCCGTTGAGCGGCAAGCCGGAGAGATGCGCGCCGACGACGGCGATCTCGATGCCATCGCTGCGCGCCTCCAACGCCGCCGGCGGCGGCGGCGCGCGCCCCGTTGCGCCCATCGGCGCGCCGGAGGCGGCGTGCAGGCGCGCGGCGATCCCGGCGATGAGCCCGTCGGCGCCCGCCGGAGCGATCAGCGTGAGGCTGGACGGCAGTCCGTCGCGCCGCATTCCCGAGGGAACCGCGATCGCCGAGAGATCAAGCAGATTGACGAAATTCGTATAGGTCCCGAGGTTCGAATTGGTCTGAAACGGCTCGGCCTCGACCTCGGCGCGGGTGTAGAAGCGCGGCATCGTCGGGACCGCCATCGCATCGAAGCCGCGCCACGCCTCCATCGTCGCGCGCTTCAGCCCTTGAAGCCGATAGCCCGCCTCGAAACAGGCGACCGCGTCGAACTTGCGCGCGCCCTCGATGATCTTGCGCGTCACCGGATGCAGCGCGTCGGGATCGCTCTCGATCAAGGCCTTCGTCGCGGCATAGCGCTCGGCGACCCAGGGCCCCTCGTAGAGCAGGCGCGCGACGGCGGTAAACGGCTCGATGTCGAATTCGACGATTTGCGCGCCGAGATCGGCGAACTGGCTAAGATCGGCCTCGTAGGCGCGCTTGGCCTCGTCGTCGCCGAAGAACAGCCGCTGCCCCGGCCTCGGCGCGCCGACCTTGAAGCGCGGCGGCGGGGCGAGCAAGCGCGGCGCCGGAGAGAGCTTGCTATAGGCGTCGTCGGCGTCGAACCCCGCCGCCGTCCGCAGGGCCGCGAAAGCGTCGGCGACGCTGAGCGCGAAGATCGAAACCGTGTCGAGCGTGCGGCACGCCGGGACGACGCCGCTCGCCGAAAGGAGCCCGAGCGTCGGCTTCAGCCCGACGATTCCGTTGAGCGCCGCGGGCACGCGGCCCGAGCCCGCGGTGTCGGTGCCGAGAGAAAAGGCGACGAGCCCGGCGCCGACCGCCGCCGCCGAACCGGAACTCGAGCCGCCGGGAATGAGATCGGCGCGCAAGGCGTTGCGAGGGATCCCATAGGGCGAGCGCACGCCGACGAGGCCGGTGGCGAACTGATCGAGATTGGTCTTGCCGACGGGAATCGCGCCCGCGCGCTCCAGCCGCTCGACGACGAAGCTCGACCGCGCCGGCCGATAGGCGAAGGCGGGACAGGCGGCGGTCGTCGGCAGACCCGCGACGTCGATATTGTCCTTGACCGCGAAGGGAACGCCATAGAGCGGCTTGCCCGCCGGACCGGCGGCGGCGAGCGCTTCGGCCGCCGCGAGCGCCTCGGCCTTAGGCCTGAGCGCGATGAACAGCGCGGGATCGGCATGCGCCTCGATCCGCGCATAGGTCGCCTCGATCGTCTCGGCGATGCGTCGCCCGCCAGCGTGGCGGGCGAGAATCTCAGGGATGGTCTCGCTCAAAGGGGGTCTCCGCTTCCCGCGCGCGGGGCGCGCGGCAGTCGATTTCAGGCTTGCAATTCGAGGCTAGCAAGAACCGTGCGAGCCGAGCCGTCCCGATCACGAATGGAGTTTGCGCGTCGTCGCGCTTCTTTCGACGTCCCTCGCTTTCCCGTAGGTGCCGAACACGACGTCGAGCGAGGGATTGCTGACGCCGAACCAGAGCTTCTCGCTGATGAAGTGATGGCGAAGGTGATATTGCTTGATCCAGCGGCCGAGCGGCGTCAGCGGCTGATAAGGGATATGCGCGACGTAATGCACCCATTCGTAGTGCAGCATCGCCAGCATCACGCCGAGCAGGACGGAGGCGACGGCCTTGACGCCGAGAATCAGCGCCACCAGCGCCGCCGTGCCCAGGAGATTGGGCGCCAGGAACCACACCGGCAGGAACAGGAGATCGAGCCGATTCGGCTCGGCGTGATGATCGTAATGCAGGCGATGTTGCAGCTTGCGCACGAATGCCCAGGGCGCCGGCGCCGCATGGAAGGCGAAGCGGTGCATCAGGTATTCGCTGACATAAAAGAGCAGCGCGCCGAGGACGATCTCGATCGGAGAAAGCGTCGCCGCGCCCGCGAGCCAGGCGAGGATCAGCGCGACGACGCCGACGGCCAACAAGGCGGTCCCGCCATGACGGAAAAATACCAGCGGCATTTCGCGCCCTCCCCTTGCGGCCGATGCGGCTTCATCCTACCGCGCGCGAACGGGAGACGCCATCAGGCGCCCGGCGCCGACGGCTTTTCCAGAATCGCCTGAATCTCGACGCACGCCCAGGGCGCCAGCGCGCCAAGCCGCCGATTGAAGGCCCACCACCAGCGGTGATTTTCGAGCGGGCGCAGCAGGCCGCCGGAAACAACCCGGAATCCGCGCGTCTCGATGAGCTTGAGCCCCGAATGGCGCCGCAACTGGCGCAGAAAGGAGCGCTGCGAGAACGTCTGAATGTGGCTCCACTTCTTTTGCGGCCGCAGAACCAGCGACGCCTGGATATAGACGTCTCGCGCGAAGGCGAGCGGCGAAAGGAAGATCGGCACGCCGACGCACACTTTCCCGCCGGGCTTGGCCATGCGCTCGAGCGCCGCGATCGCGACATCGATGCGCGGCAGATGCTCCAGCACTTGTTCGCAGACCACGACGTCGAAAGCGTTCGACGGGGTGTTGGGATTGCCGGCCATGAGATCGTCCATCGTATACGAAGCGTACCGCTCCCGCCGGTAGAGCGGCTCGTACTTGATGTCGGTCGCGGCGATTTCGATGTTGGCGCAATGCGGCCGCGGTTCGAGATGGCGAAACAAGGTGCCGGCGGTGGATCCGACGTCGATCACCTTGAGCTTGCGGCCCTCGGCCGCGGCCTCGGCGGCCCAGGCGTCGATGTCGTCCCCGAGCGCGTCGTAGCGCGCCTGGCGCAGGCTGTAATATTCGCGCCGACACGTATCGACGCCATAGGCGTGGTTGGGTTTGAGAAATTCACCGCTCAAGGGAAGCCGGGCCTCGGCGTGCGTCACGATGCTGTTCTCCGGCCAACGGGCGCGCGCCGCGGGCGGGAGCCCCAGACGCGAATGGATTCAATTTCCGCGGCGACAATGTGGCCGGCGGACTACGCTCTTGTATGGAATGGCTACAGGATCGGAGGCTTGTCGACCAGAGCGATCTTATGATCCCATCACGCAAATCGCCGAAAAGCGCGCCGCGCCCTTGCCCCGCGTCGCGTTCGCGCGCAAATTCCTCAACCTCCCGCCGAGCCGCGAGAACCGACCCATGAACCGACGCGATTTTCTCTACGGCGCCGCCGCGGCGGCGGCCGGGATGGCCCTCGGCGCGCCCGCCGACGCCGACGTCTCCGCGCCCTTCGACTGGGACCTTTGGCCGCCGACGGCCGGCCGCGAGGCCTTCGTCGCCTGGATGCGGGAGAAGCGCGGCGAGGACTTAGGGTTCCTTGGGCAGCGCTGGGATCGCTATCTGCAATTGATCGCGCACGCCGACGTCTGGGACGAAGCGGACAAACGCGCCTTCCTGATGACGCCGCGCGAGGAATTCGTCACGGCGGACAATCTCTCGCGCGCCTACGAATGGCATCATCTCAACATCGGTTTCGGCGTCACCATCACCGGACCGCACACGGTCGCGCGCATGACCAACACGCTCGCCGTCAAGCGCGGCGACAAGGTTCTGGAGATCGGCACGGGGTCCGGCTACCAATCGGCCTATTTGAGCTATCTCACCGATCGGCTGTGGTCGATCGAGATCATTCCGGCGCTGGCGCGGCGCACGCGCGCGCTTTATGATTCGCTTATCGCGCGCGGCTATGGCGAGTATCGCGCGATTCAGGCCAAGACCGCCGACGGCTATTACGGCTGGCCGGAGGCGGCGCCGTTCGACAAGATCATCGTCACCTGCGGCATCGACCATATCCCGCCGCCGCTGCTGCAACAGCTCGTCCCCGGCGGAATCATGGTCATCCCGGTCGGGCCGCCCGGCGCGCAGCATGTCATCAAGGCGGTCAAGACCCAAGGACCGGACGGCGCTTTCGCCGTCACGCGATCGGACATTTACGGCGGCGCGATCATCCCGTTCGTGCCGTTCACCGGCGGGCATCAGAGCTGAGCCTCGCGCTCGCGGAATTTCCCGCCCTCAAACCGCCTTGCCGACCAGCGCGCCGATCCCCGCCGTCACCGCCATCGCCAGCGCGCCCCAGAACGCGACGCGTAGCGTCGGCCTGACGATTCTCGCGCCGCCGAGCCAGGCGCCGAGCGCGCCGAGCGCGGCGAGAACCGCCAGGGTCGCGAGAGAAACCGCCGCGACCGTCGCCTCGCGCGGCGCCAGGAACGCGGCGAGCGTCGGCATCGCGGCGCCCGCGGAGAAGCTGATCGCCGAGGTGAAGGCCGCCAGGATCGGATTGGCGCTGCGGGCGTCGGAAAGGCCGAGTTCGTCGCGCGCATGAGCGCTGAGGGCGTCCTTGGCCATCAGCTCCTCGGCGACCTGACGCGCCAGCGCGGGCGCCAGGCCGCGCCGCTGATAGATCAGCGTCAGCTCCAGCGTTTCGACTTCCGGCGTTTCCTCCAGCGAATGTCGCTCGCGTTCGAGATCGGCCGCCTCGGAATCGGCCTGCGAACTCACCGAAACATATTCGCCCGCGGCCATCGCCATGGCGCCCGCCGCCCAGCCCGCCACCGCGGCGGTGAGGATTTCGCCGCGCGACGCGCCGGCCGAGGCGACGCCGACGATCAGGCTCGCCGTCGAAATGATGCCGTCGTTGGCGCCGAGCACCGCCGCGCGCAGCCAGCCGGCGCGATTGACGAAATGGGAGGCAGGCGGCGGCATCGAGCAAGCTCTCGCGAGGGGGACTCTCGGCGCCACGCGGATATCACGGGAGCATGACGAAAGAAACGCCGTGGGCGAATTCGCCGCACTCCGGGGCTTATTGCGAAAAATCGATCATTCGCCGAAATTATCGCCCGGCGCGACCGCGGCGAGCCGGATCAGCCGGGAATCCTCGACCGCCGCCTGCCGATGCTTGACGGCTTCGCGGTAGACGGGATCGCGGATCATTTCGACGAAGGCGGCGACGGAAGGATATTGCGCGATGAAGCAACGATCCCAGCGCTCTTCGCTGGGGCCGATCAGCATCAATTCGAAGCGGCCGCGCCAGATGACAGCGCCGCCGAGCCGCGCGAAGACCGGCGCGCTCTCGCGCCCATAGGCGGCGTAGGCCTCGGCGCCCGTCGCCGCCCGGCCGTCGGGATAGACGGCCCGCGCGCGCAAGCGCACGAGATTGAGCATGTGGATCGGCCCGGGGCGGTCGTTCTGGCGGAACGCCGCGAAGGCTTCCTTGGTGGGATCGATGAAACCGGTCATTGCGCGACTCGCGTGAAGGGAGGCGCCATCTTTCGGCCGGGCGGCGCGGCGGCGCAAATGAAATTCGAAGCCGCGATCGGCGGCGGCCTACCCGGAAGACAACCCCGCGAACGCCCCCGCAAACGCCTTCGGCAGCGGCCGGGCGTAGGGACCCAGCTTCGAGGTCGCGAGCCCCAGACCCACCAGCGCCTCGGCGAGCTTCACCGCCGCGGCGACGCCGTCGATCACCGGCAGCCCGTGCCGGCGCGAAAGCGAGGCGGCGAGGTCGGCCATGCCGGCGCAGCCGAGCACGATCGCCTCGGCCCCCTCCTCCCCTTTGGCGCGCTCGATCTCCGCCGACAAGCGCTCGCAGGCGCCCGAAGCGGGATCGTCGAGCGCGAGCACGGGCACTTCACAGGCGCGCACCCGCGCGCAGCGCCGGTCGAGGCCGTATTTCATCAGATTGGCCTCGATCGGCGCGATCGAGCGCGACAGCGTCGTCACGACGCTGAAGCGATGCGCGACGAGCGCGGCGATGTGAAACGCCGCCTCGCCGATGCCCACGACCGGCCCGCTCGCGACGCAACGCGCCGCTTCGAGCGCGGTGTCGTCGAAACAGGCGATGACGAAGGCGTCGAAGCCTTCGGCCTCGCCTTTGACGATTTCCTCGAGCACGCCCGGCGCGGCGAAGGCTTCGTCGAAATAGCCTTCGATCGAGGCCGGGCCGCTCGTCGGGTTGACCGCGCGGACTTTGGTTCGCGGCGCGGCCGCGGCGCTGGCCGCGGCGCCGATGCGCGCGGTCATGTTCGCCGAGGTGTTGGGATTGACCAGGAGCAGCCGCATGACGCCTCACGCCTGACCGGCGTCGGAGCCGTGACGCGCCTGGCGCGCGCGCAGGATCGCGATGGCGCCGAGCGCGAGAGCGATGACGAGGAACGAAACGCCCGTCGTCGCCGTGCCGAGCGCATAGATGTCCGGAGTCGTCACCGTGGTGGTCAGCGCCTGCAATTCCATCGGCAGCGTGTTGCGCTCGCCGATCGCCTGGCTCGATCGCGCGATTTCGTCCCAGGACAAGGTGAAGCCGAACAGGCCGACGCCGATCACCGAGGGCAGGATGATCGGCAGGACGACGTGGCGCAGCGTCTGCCACGGCGTCGCGCCGAGATCGCGCGCCGCCTCCTCGTAGCGCTGATCGAAGCGGTTGAAGATCGCGAACATCACCAGCAGGCCGAACGGCAGCGTCCAGGTCAGATGCGCCCCCAGCCCCGAGGTGAAGAGGCCCATCGTCGTCGTCAGACCGTCGGCGATCAAGGCGGGGCCGTGGCTCTTGAGGAAATCGTCGAGCAGGCGGAATTCCAGGGCGATGCCGAGCGAGGTGACGATCGAGGGCACGATGAGGCTCGCCACCGCGACGAAGAACAGCGCGCCCGCGCCGAAGAAGCGCTTGCGGAAGGCGAGGCCCGCGCTCAGCGACAGCGCCACCGTGAGGATCATCACCACGATTCCGAGCTGCAACGAGCGCTTGAAGGCGCCGGCGATGTCGACGATGCCGCCGCCCTGCCAGAGGCGCTCGAACCAATGCAGCGACACGCCGTTCATCGGAAACGTCAGCCCGCCGGACGGCCCCTGGAACGAAAGGATGAAAATGACGATCATCGGCCCGTAGAGGAACAGCACGAAGGCCGCGAAAAAGACGGCGAGCGCATAAAACGCGGGCGAGCGGCCTTCCCTCATGACTAGAGCTCCTTCCGCACGTCGACGATGCGATTGAGCGCGACGATGATGAGCAGCGTGACGCCGAGCAGGATCACCGCATTCGCCGCGGCGGGCGGGAATTGCAGCGCGTCGAGCCGCGTCTCGACCACCTTGCCGGCCGAGGCGATCTGCTGGCCGCCCATCACGCCGAAGGTGATGAAATCGCCCATGACGATGGTGACGACGAAGATCGAGCCGATGACGATGCCCGGCTTGCACAGCGGGACGACGACGCTCCACAGCGTCTGCCAAGCGCTCGCGCCCGAGTCATAGGCCGCCTCGATGAGCGTGCGATCGATGCGCATCATCGAATTGAAGATCGGCACGACCATGAAGAAGGTGAAGAGGTGGACGAAGGCGAGCGCGACCGAGAACGGCGAATAGAGCAGCCATTCCAGCGGCGTGGCCGTCAGATGCGCGTTCATCAGCAGCTGATTGACCAGACCGTTGCGCCCGAGCAGCGGAATCCACGATATCATGCGGATGACGTTCGAAGTCCAGAATGGGATGGTGCACAGAAGGAACAACACCATCTGCGTCGTTATGCTGCGCACGTGAAAGGCGAGAAAGTAAGCGACCGTGAAGCCGATGGCGAGGGTCGCGGCCCAGACGATGAAACAAAACTTCGCGGTCGAGACATAGGTCTTCAGGATGGTGCAGAGATCGGGCAGCTGCGTCCAGCAGCCCTCGAAACTCTCGACGTAGCTGCGCGTGGTGAAGGCGGGCAGCATCTCGTAGTCGTTGTAGTCCCAGAAGCTGACGATCACGACGAAGACCAGCGGCAGGACGAAGAACACGAGAAACACCAGCGCGAACGGCGCCGCCTGAAGCCAGGCGGGAACGGCGGGACTTTCGATTTGGGAGCGCGATGTCGACATGAATATCGCTTTATCCGTGTGTCGCTCCCACTCCTTCTCGCGCTCTCGAACATTCACATCCTGGCGACGGAGCGGAAACTCGCCCCGCCCCTCACCCTGCCTCTCCCCGTAAACGGGGAGAGGGGAAGAAGGGCGCCGCTCGCTCCTCTCCCCGTTTACGGGGAGAGGTTGGGTGAGGGGCTGGGTGATTTGCCGCAGACTTCGCCAAATGTGCGAATGCGCTTGCGCTCGCGGGAGAAGAGAAGCCTTCCGCTTCGGTTCGACTACGCCGCGATGAACTCGTTCCATTTGCGGACCATGTAGTCGTTTTCGTCCATCACCGCGTTCCAGCACGCGACATTGCCCATGCGGTCTTCGTAAGAGCCGCCGTCGCGCGTCGCTCCGGCCTTTTCCAGCAGCGAGCCGTCGGGCGCGTGGATGTCCTTCTCGGCGGGCTTGCCTTCCATCCAATAGGCCCATTCGTAGGGCTCCATATTGGCTTTGGCGGTCGACAGGACAGCCGAATAATAGCCCTGCCGATTGAGATAGGCGCCGGCCCATCCCGACAGATACCAATTGACGAACTCGTAGGCCCATTCCGCCTGTTTGGATGTCGTTCCCTTGGAAAGGCAGAAGCCCGACGCCCAGGAGCGATAGCCTTCCTTCAACGGTTGGAAGATGCAGGGAATGCCCTTGGAGCGCACGGCGGTCACGGCGGGCGACCACATCGACTGAATCACCGTTTCTCCCGACGCCATCAGATTGACGCTCTCGTTGAAGTCTTTCCAGAAGGCGCGGAACTGTCCGGCCTTCTTGGCTTCGGTGAGAACCCCCATCGTCATGTCGATCTCGGCCCTCGTCATGTTGCCCTTGTCGGGATACTTATACTTGCCAAGCGACTCGACGACCATCGCCGCGTCCATGATGCCGATCGAGGGAATATTGAGGATCGCCGCCTTGCCCTTGAACTCCGGATTGAGCAGCTCCGACCAATTGTTGATCGGGCGCTTGATCAGATCGGGGCGGATGCCGAGCGTGTCGGCGTTGTAAACGGTCGGAATCAGGGTCACCCACTCGGTGGGAGTCTTCGAGAACTTCGTCGAATGCGGCCCTTCGAGGAACATGACTTTCTTGGGCGCCGTGCCCTGATCGCCGATGACCTTGCCGTTGGGCAGTTGGCCCTTGGTGAAAATCGGCGTGATATTGTCGAACTCCTTGATCTTCTTGGCGTCCATCGCGAGGATGTTGCCCGACGGCACCAGCTTCTTCAGGCTGAAATATTCGGTGTCGAGAATGTCGAACGAGTTCGGCTGGGTGATGACGCGCTTGGTGACGTCGTCGGTCGTCGCGACGATGTTTTGGATGGTGATGCCGGTGTCGGCCTTCACTTTCTTGGTGATGTCATCGGATTGATTCACCGCGGTGCCGAGATAGCGCAGCACTTTCTCCTCGGCCGCCCATACCGCGGGAAAGCCGGTGATCGCGGTCGACCCGGCCGCCGCGCCGGCCAGCGCGCCTGCGCCTCTCAGCACGTTGCGACGCGAAACGCCGCCAGAACCCTTGATATGCTTCGTCGTCATGGTTTGCTCCTCTGGCAAGAGCCCGCGCCGTTCATGGCGCCGGCGAAAGGGGATGGATGTCCGCGTCGTCCCAGGCGAGGGCGACTTGGTCGCCCGCGGCGAGCGGCGCGGCGGCGAAATCGGCGTCGCCGACCACAGCCGTCAGATCGGCGACGCCGCCGCCTTCGAGCGCGATTTGATAATGCGCGCCTTGATATTCGACGCCGCGAACCATGGCCGTCATGCGCGCGGCCGGCGCGCCGGCCGGCCCGCTCGCCGCCAGGAGCCGCACGCGATCGGCGCGCACCGCGACCTTTCCGGCCGGCGTATCGATGACGTTGTGGCCGCCCAGAAAGCGCGCGACGAATTCCGTCGCCGGCTTCTCGAACACTTGGCGCGGGTTCCCCGCCTGCTCGATGCGCCCCTTGTTCATCACCACGACGAGATCGGCGAGCGCGAGCGCCTCGTCCTGGCCGTGCGTGACGTGGATGAAGGGAATGCCGAGCCTGCTTTGCAGACGCCGCAACTCGCCGCGCATGCGCACGCGCAGGAAGGGATCGAGCGCCGAAAGCGGCTCGTCGAGCAACAGGATCTGGGGATGGGTGATGAGCGCGCGCGCGAGCGCGACGCGCTGCTGCTGCCCGCCGGACAGCTGCGCGGGAACGCGCTGGGCGTATGCCTCCATCGCGACGAGCTCAAGGAACTCCATCGCCTGTCTGCGTCGCGTCGTCTTGTCGACGCCGCGCATCTTCAGCGAGAAAGCGACGTTGTCGAGACAGCTCAGGTGCGGGAAGAGCGCATAGCTCTGGAACATCATCGCCGTGCCGCGCTTGGCCGGCGGCAAGTCCGTGACGTTGGCCGAGCCGATGAGAATATCGCCTTCGCTCGCGCTTTCGTGGCCGGCGATCATGCGCAGCGTCGAGGTCTTGCCGCAGCCCGACGGTCCCAGAAGGCAGCAATAGCTTGCCGCGGGAACGCGCAGGTCGATCGCGTCGACGGCGGTCGTAGCGCCGTAGCGCTTCGTGACACGCACCAGTTCGAGATTGCCCAATTCCGCCATAGGCTCATGAATCGTCGGAGGGTTGCGCTTCCCAGGAGCAAAGCGCATGCCATGCCCAGAAGACTCGCTAACCGACTGATGTCATGACGATATGGGAAAATCTTGGGCGACCGTCCGGCCTTGATTGCGCCGCTCCGCCGAAACCTTGGGCGCCAACTGTCTACAATTTCGGCGTTCTTGTATACAAAATGGATTGGCGAAGGCCGTTCGAACGTGGCAGGATTCGCGCGTCGCCGTATTCAGGCGCGAGTCCCGTTCGCACGAAGCGCGTTCGCATCATGTTGAAGTCGATCATATCCGAGGAAGCGCCCGAGGCTGCGCGAGGGCGCGGCGCGGTCGGCCGGGGCGCGCGCGCCGAGGCCATTTATCGAAGCGTTTTCGACGCGATCGTCGATCAAAGATTGCCGCCGGGCGCCAAGCTCACAGAGGAACAACTCGGCGCGATTTTCGATGCGAGCCGCACGATCGTGCGCAGCGCCCTGCAGGCGCTCGCGCACGATCATATCGTCACGATCGAACGGCATCGCGGAGCCTTCGTCTCGGCGCCCACCGTCGCCGATGCGCGGGACATCTTCTTCAGCCGCAAGCTCGTGGAATCCGCGGTCGCGCGCGAAGTCGCGCGGCGGATCGATGCGCCGGACATCGCCAAATTACGCGCCCTCCTCGCCGAGGAGCGCGAGGCCTTGCGGTGCGGCGAGCGCCAGAAGGCGATTCGGCTCTCCGGCGCTTTTCACGTCGCCGTCGCCGCGATTTGCGGCGAAGGCGCGCTGACCCAATTTCTGCGAGGCCTCATTTCCCGCTCCTCGCTGGTGATCGCGCTTTACGGACGCGGTCCCGCCTCGGCTTGCGGCCATGACGAGCATCTCGCCTTCGTCGACGCGCTCGAACGCCGCGACGGCGAGCGCGCCGCCGCGGCGATGGCCGAACACCTCGATCACATTTTCGGCGACCTCGCGCTGGCCGCGCGCGACGACGCGCCGGTAGACATCGCGGCGGTTCTTCGCGCTTAGCGCGGCTCGCGAACGCGCGCCCTTATCGCTTCCGCCGGAACATGCTATTGCTCCCGCGGTCCCAATTGGCGAGCGGCGTTCGCCGAAAGGCGCGGACCGCTACAACGAACTTGCGAAAATCGAATTTCTGACCATTATTGCGCGTGGCCCTGCCTGTGTCCCGACGTCAATTGCGTGAAACGGAGCGCGTCCATGCCGATCGGCAGATTCCTTTATTTCGGCGACTTTGCCGTGATCCCCATAGCGGTTCTGCTGTTCGCCGGCTTCGCCTTCGCCGATCGCGGCCTAGAAGCCGCGCCGGCGTGGGCGCTGAGCCTGATCGTCGGAATCGCGGTCTGGACTCTGGTCGAATATCTCATTCACCGTTTCGTCTACCACGGCGCGCCGGTGCTCACGGCGCTGCATGACGCGCATCATCGCGAACCGCTCGCCTTCGTCGGCGTCCCGTCCTTTTTGTCGAGCGGGTTGGTCATCGCGATCTGCTACCTGCCCTTGCGCTTGATTGAGCCGATCGTCGCCAGCGGGTTCACCAGCGGCATGCTCATCGGCTACGCCGGCTACATGTTCGTCCACCACGCGACGCATCATTTCTCGATCCAGCCCGGCGACTGGCTCTACGAGGCGCGCGTCCGGCACATGGCGCATCATTATCACGACGACGCCAATTTCGGCGTCAGCGTCGGAGTCTGGGATCGCGTGTTTCGCACGCGCGGCGCGCGGCGCGACCGGACGGCGAAGGCCTGAAGCGAGGCGCGCCGATCCCTTGTCGCCTACGCCCCCTGGAAACGAGACGACCGGGCGAGGTCGCCCGGCCGCCGAAAGTTTCAACCCGCAGGGAATCCGAGGGGAAGGCTCCGTCCGGCCAGCAGCGACGGCTCTCGGGGCCAAGGCGGTAGCCGTGCGGGCGCCTCCGGTTCGTCGCGAACGGGTGGCGGCGTCCGCCCGGACCGCGCCAAAATCGCGGTCCACAACCCTCGGCGACGAGGGTGACGGCCGGCCCCCGGTCCATCGAGGGAGCGGTCATGGCGGCCTACGCCGAAGCGGCGGGGCCCACCGTCGACAACGCGCCGTCGATCAGTTTTGACATCATTGCGCGCTCCCTCCATCGCGCCCCTTTTGCGCCTGAATCGGGCCCCGGGGCGTCGGCCGATTCCCATACGCAGCGGAGCGCTTGCGCACAATTCGTCGGAAGCCTCGACGCTGGACGCGCCGGCCTATGCAATTGCGGCCCGTGCGGCTTCTGGTGTAGTCGTCAGGTTTCGCGCCGGCGGATTGGCCAGCCGCCGCGCCGGAGGATGCTCGTGACGCAATCGAAGACGCCGCTGCTCGATCGAGTTCGAACGCCAGCCGATCTGCGCAAGTTGCCGGTCGGGGACCTCGGGCGGCTCGCCGACGAATTGCGCGCCGAGACGATCAGCGCCGTCTCGGTGACCGGCGGGCATCTCGGCGCGGGCCTCGGCGTCGTCGAACTCACCGTGGCGCTGCACTACGTCTTCGACACGCCGCGCGACCGGCTGATCTGGGACGTCGGGCATCAGGCCTATCCCCACAAGATTCTCACCGGGCGGCGCGACCGCATCCGCACGCTGCGCCAGGGCGGCGGCTTGTCCGGCTTCACCAAGCGCGCCGAGAGCGAATACGACCCGTTCGGCGCGGCCCATTCCTCGACCTCGATTTCGGCCGGCCTCGGCATGGCGGTGGCGCGCGATCTCTCGCACGGCGACAACGCCGTCATCGCGGTGATCGGCGACGGCGCGATGTCGGCCGGCATGGCCTACGAGGCGATGAACAACGCCGGCGCCTTGCATTCGCGCCTGATCGTCATTCTCAACGACAACGATATGTCGATCGCGCCGCCGACCGGCGCCATGTCCGCCTATCTCGCGCGCCTGGTCTCGAGCCATACCTATCGCTCGCTGCGCGACGCCGCCAAGCAGCTGGCGCGCCGCCTGCCGAAATTTTTCTATGACAAGGCCAAGCGCACCGAGGAATTCGGCCGCGGCTTTTGGACCGGCGGCACTTTGTTCGAGGAACTCGGCTTTTTCTATGTCGGGCCGATCGACGGCCACAATCTCGACCACCTGCTGCCGATCCTGCAAAACGTGCGCGACATGCCGGACGGGCCGGTGCTGGTCCACGTCGTCACCAAGAAGGGCAAGGGCTATCCCCCCGCCGAGGCCGCCGACGACAAATACCACGGGGTCAGCGCGTTCGACGTCGTCACCGGCGCGCAGGCCAAGCCCAAGTCCAACGCGCCGACCTACACGAGGGTCTTCGCCGATGCGCTCATCGCCGAAGCGGCGCGCGACGACAGAATCGTCGCCATCACCGCCGCCATGCCGAATGGCACCGGCCTCGATCGCTTCGGCCGAGCCTATCCCGACCGGACGTTCGACGTCGGCATCGCCGAGCAGCACGCCGTCACCTTCGCGGCGGGCCTCGCCTGCGAAGGCTACAAGCCGTTCTGCGCGATCTATTCGACGTTTCTGCAGCGCGCCTACGATCAGGTGGTGCACGACGTCGCGATCCAGAACCTTCCCGTGCGCTTCGCCATCGATCGCGCGGGGCTGGTCGGCGCGGACGGCCCGACGCACGCCGGGTCGTTCGACGTCGCCTATCTGACCTGCCTGCCCAACATGACGGTGATGGCGGCGGCCGACGAAGCCGAACTCGTGCACATGGTCGCCACCTGCGCCGCCCATGACGGCGGCCCGATCGCCGTGCGCTATCCCCGCGGCGAAGGCGTCGGCGTCGAGATGCCGGAGCGCGGCGTTGCGCTGCCCATCGGCAAGGGGCGCGTGCTGCGCGAAGGTTCGCGCATCGCCATCCTTTCGCTGGGGACGCGCCTCGCCGAAGCGTTGAAGGCCGCCGAGGATCTCGCCGCCCGCGGCCTTTCGACGACCGTCGCCGACGCGCGCTTCGCCAAGCCGATCGATCGCGAGCTCGTCCTCAGCCTTGCCGCTGGCCACGAATTGCTGATCACGATCGAGGAGGGCTCGATCGGCGGCTTCGGCTCGCATGTCATGAGCCTGCTCTGTGAAAGCGGCGCGCTCGACCGAGGCCTCAAGTTCCGCGCCATGACCTTGCCCGACGTGTTTCAGGATCAGGACAAGCCCGAGCGGCTCTACGCGGCGGCGGGGCTCGACGCCAAGGCGATCGTCGCCAAGGCTCTGGCCGTGTTCGAAGCCGGCGGCGCGGCGAGCCTGATTGCGTGAGCGAGCCCGATGAGCCCGCCGAGGAGAGCGAGGAGAACGACCGGCGCGTCTTCGTCAATCTCGCCGCGGCGATCGCCGTCCTCCTGCTGGCCTTGGCGGGGTTCTGGTTGATGAAGACGCTCGACGAACATCGCAAGTTGGAGAACTGCGTGAATTCCGGCCGCCGCGATTGCCTCGAGTTGGTCGAGCCGGCGGCGGCCCCTCCGCGAACGCCGTGACGGTGCGGCGTCGGCGCCCGATTTCTCCCTTGCGCGATTGAAAAGTGACTCATACGGTTTCCCGGTGATTGGCGCGCCGCGCCCCCTCAGCCCGTGGCGAGCCGGATAAGGGGCTGCGCGAAGCCGCGAACCATTCACTGGGGAAGTCGCATCAAACCTCGGAGGAGCGTGGGCGGAACGGCCTCGGAGCTTGCTTGCGACTTCTTGCCCGGAGACGGCGAAAGCCAAATGCGACATCGCCAGAATCCGAGGGCGCCAGATTCAATAATTATCAATGATTATGTGGCGAAGCTGGCGATGCGCTAAGTCGCTCGCGCGGTGATTGCCGGCGAATTTGGAATGGGCTCAACCGAGCGGTTTTGGCTCGGCGACGCAAAGGCAGAACGCCCAGCGGCGTGGGAAGGCCGCGGTGACGGGCGCCGGTTCGCGGCCGGCGGAGTAGCCCGAATGGCCGCTGTGACGCTCGAACCTTGGATTCATCCGGGGGAACTCGCCTGCAATTGCAGCTAGCGGGTTGCCGGTATTCCAAGGTGACCCTGATAAGAAGGTCGAGCCAGTCGGCGCCAGGGCGAGCGCGCCTGCCGGGCCTTGGCGCGGGAGGGCGGCGCGTTTGCGACGGAGCGTTGGTGGGATGTCGCATCATGAATCTTGACACACCGACCGTGATGACAATGGAGAGCTTCGTCGCGGCGTGCGCCGGCGCCGTGCTGCTCGTCGCCTGGTCGCAGAACCGAAAAATATCGGCATTGGCGCTATGGGGGCTCGCCAACATCGTCGCCGCCGGAGGCATGTTTTCCCTGATGCTGGGGTCGGCTTGGCATCAGCCGGTTTGGTCGATTCTCGGCGGCGCCGTGCTGGTGGCGGCGCCGGGCCTGATATGGAAGGCCGCCCGAACTCTTGACGCGAAGCCGGCGCCGCTCGTCCTCGCGCTCCTCGGGACTTTAGTCGTCGGGCTCGCGAGCGGCGTTCCCGGCATGCAGGACTTCACCGGATCGCTGGCTCTCGCGACGGGCGCCATCTATCTGTTCGCCGCGGCGACCACTTTGTGGCTCGGTCGGAAGGAGCGGCTGGCCGCGCGCTGGCCGATCATCGTCCTGCCGGCCGTGCATGCGATGGTGTTGTCGATCGGCGCATACAGCACCTTCGACGGCTCCGCCGGCCAGGACGAGGCGCCGCCGGCGATGAGCTTGTTCGGTTTCATTCATTTTGAAAGCATCATCTTCGCGCTTGGCACCGCCGTGTTCATTCTCGCTCTGGTCAAGGAGCGCAATGAGGCCGCGAGCAGGACGGCCGCCAAGATCGACCCGCTGACAGGCATCGCCAACCGAGCGGCCTTTATGGAGAGCGCCGGGCGGGCTATCGAGCGCTGCCGGCGCGAAAGCGCACCGGTTTCGGTGATGATGTTCGACCTCGATCGGTTCAAGGCGGTCAACGACACATACGGCCATGCGGTCGGCGACGACGTCATCCGGAAGTTCTGCGAGGTGGCCGCCGCGGCGCTCCGGCTGGACGAGGTATTCGGCCGGATCGGCGGCGAGGAATTCGCCGTGGTTTCGCCGGGATCGGGCATCGAGGCGGCCGGCGTGCGCGCGGACCGGATCTGCGCCTCTTTCGCGGAAAATTGTCGCTTCATCGGCGAGCATGGGGTCAACGCAACGGTGAGCGGCGGCGTGTCGGCGAGCGTGAACGGCGAACATGCGCTGACCGCGCTGCTCGAATATTCCGACATCGCGCTCTACCGCGCCAAGGCCGCGGGGCGCAACCGCGTGATGCGCGCCGACCAGCCCAGGCCGGAAGGCGGCTTGTCGAACGTGTACCGCGTGGCGTGAGCCTCCGGCGGCGGCATTGCGGCGCAGGTTCTTGAAATCAGGCACGCCCGCCGGAAAATGCCGCCGCCCCCGGCCTCCTCGCGATTGACTTGGCGCGCGCCGCGCGCCTATAAGCTGCCCCGCGCGACGGCGACGCCGCCGCCAGACATTTTCCCGGCTCGTCCGACGGCTCCAGCAGGGGGGCGGCGCGGCGAGGTCCGGGGTTGGCTTATTGGGAAAGCCTATCGCGCTTTCCCCGGTGAAATCCCGGCTCTTGGAGTTAATGACGTGAAGCGGACCTATCAACCGAGCAAGCTCGTTCGCAAACGCCGCCATGGCTTTCGCGCGCGCATGGAAACGGTCGGAGGCCGCAAGGTGCTGAACGCGCGCCGCGCCCGCGGCCGCAAGCGCCTTTCGGCTTGACCTGCCCCGCGGCCGCTGAGGCGCCGCGCGCGAGAATCCCGATGATGGAGCCTGACGCCTTGGGCGACGACGCAGGGCGAGCGTCCGGCCAGCCCCCTTCATGGGGACGCCTGAAGCGACGGGCGGAGTTCCAGCGCGTGTCGCGCGGCCGCCGCGCGCAGGCGGAGACGTTCACCCTGCAGGCCAATCCACGCGCCAGTTTGGGCGCGGCGCCAGCGGACGGCGCACGCGTCGGATTCACCGTCACCAAGAAGGTCGGCGACGCCGTCGAGCGCAATCGCATCCGCCGCCGCCTGAAAGAGGCGCTGCGCCGCGCCGGCGCGGTTGCGCCCTCGCCGGGCCATGATTACGTGCTGATGGCGCGCCGCGAGGCGCTGACGCGTCCCTTCGCCGCGCTGATCGCCGACATCGAACGAGCGTTCGCCCAGATGAGCCGGCTCAAGCCGCCGGCCCGCGCGGCCCATCGGCGCGAAACGTCCGTAACCGACAGAGAAAAGCGACCATGAACTCCGAGGACACCCGCAACATCATCCTGGCGATCGTCCTTTCGGTGCTCGTGCTGATCGGTTGGAATTATTTCTATGCCGCCCCGCAGCTGCAAAAGGATCGGCAGGCGCAGACCCAGACGCAGCCGCAAGCCAATGCTGGCGCGCCCTCCGTCGGCGCCAATGGCGCGAGCGCGCCGCTGGGCGCGGCGCCGATCGAAGCCGGGCCCAAGTCCCGCGCCGAGGCGCTCGCGGCCAACCCGCGCGTCGCCATCGACACGGCGAGCCTGGGCGGCTCGATCGACCTGACGGGCGGCCTCGTCGACGACCTCGTATTGAAGGCCTATCGCGAGACCATCGATCCCAAGAGCCCCAACATCACGTTGTTCTCGCCGCAGGGCGGACCTCAACCTTATTGGGCCGAAACCGGCTTCGTCACCGACGCGCAGGGCGTGAGAACGCCGAACCGCACGACCGTCTGGAGCGCGGATTCGACGAAGCTGAGCGCCGACAAGCCGGTGACGCTGGCCTGGGACAACGGCGCCGGGCTGAAATTCAAGCGCGTCATTTCCGTCGACGACAAGTTCATGTTCACGATCAAGGATTCGGTCGAGAACAGCGGCGCCGAGCCGGTTTCGCTGCGCCCCTATGCGCTGATCCTGCGCCGCGGCAAGCCGGAGGTCGCGGGCTACGCCGTGCTGCACGAAGGTTTCGTCGGCGTCATCGGCGACGGATCGGTGCAGGAAGTCACCTATCCCGGCATCGACAAGGCGACCGGCAAGGTCAGCGCCTTCAAAGGCGACGGCGGATGGCTCGGCTTCACCGACAAATACTGGGCCTCGGCGATCATCCCCGATCAGGCCGAACCGATCGAGGCGCGCTTCTCGGCGAGTGGGGCGGCGCAGCCCGAGGATTATCAGTCCGACTTTCTCGGCGCCGCGCGCGCGATCGCGCCGGGGGCTTCGAGCGAGGCCGTCACGCACGTCTTCGCCGGCGCCAAGGAAGTTTCCACCATCGACGCCTACGAGGCGAGTCTCGGCATCAAGAAATTCGATCTGATGATCGACTGGGGCTGGTTCTATTTCATCACCAAGCCGCTGTTTAAGCTGATCGACGTCATCTATCACTACGTCGGCAATTTCGGCGTGGCGATCCTCATCGTCACCGTCCTGGTCAAGCTCGCCTTCTTCCCGCTCGCCAATCAAAGCTACCGCTCGATGGCGAAGATGAAGAAGATTCAGCCGCAGATCGCCGCGCTGAAGGACCTCTACCCCGACGACCGCCAGAAGCAGCAGCAGGCGCAGATGGAGCTGTTCAAGAAGGAAGGCGTCAATCCGGTCGCCGGCTGCCTGCCGATGGTGATTCAGATCCCGGTGTTCTTTGCGCTCTACAAGGTGATCTTCATCACCATCGAGATGCGGCATGCGCCGTTCTTCGGCTGGATCAAGGATCTCTCGGCGCCCGACCCGACCAATCTCTTCACGCTGTTCGGGCTCATCCCCTGGGATCCGACGGCGTTGCCGATGTTCGGTCACTTCCTCGCGCTCGGCATCTGGCCGCTCATCATGGGCGTCTCGATGTTCTTCCAGATGAAGATGAACCCCGAGCCGGCCGACCCCGTGCAAAAGACCATGTTCGCGTGGATGCCGGTCATTTTCACCTTCATGCTCGGCTCGTTCCCCGTCGGTCTGGTGATCTACTGGACCTGGAACAACACGCTGACGGTCATCCAGCAGTCCTACATCATGACGAAGGCCGGCGTGAAGGTCGAGCTTTGGGGCAATTTGAAGAAGCTGGTCCCTAAAGCTCGGACGTCATGAGCGCCTCGCCCAGCGAAGCGTTCTCCGCCGAGGCGATCGAGGCGGGGCGCAAGCTCTTCGCCGGCTCCTGCGAATTCTTCTTCGCCGCCGCCAAGTCCGACGGCCTGCCGCCGATCGGCGCGCCGGAAATCGCCTTCGCCGGCCGGTCGAACGTCGGCAAATCGTCGCTGATCAACGCGCTCACCGGACGCTCGGCGCTGGCGCGCACTTCGAATACGCCCGGGCGCACGCAAGAGCTGATCTTCTTCAACCTCGGCGGCCGGCTCGATATCGTGGACATGCCGGGATACGGCTACGCCGCCGTCGCCAAGAACAAGTCGGCCTCGTGGGGCGCGCTGGCGCGCGACTATCTGCGCGGGCGCCCCTCGCTGATGCGCGCCTTCGTGCTGATCGACGGCCGGCGCGGAATCAAGGACAGCGACGAGGCGACGATGAAGGCGCTCGACGCCGCGGCGGTGTCCTACGCCATCGTGCTGACCAAGCGCGACGAAGTGAAGGGCGCCGACCAGAGCGCGCGCGTCGCCGAGACGCTCGAGGCCTTGCGCAAACGCCCCGCCGCCTATCCCGGAACGTTCTTCACCTCGGCGCGCACCGGCGAGGGCGTCGCGGAATTGCGCGCCCATATCGCGCAGCTGCTCGCCGAACGCAGCTTATAGACGCGCGCGGCGAGCGCGTCCGGCGCGCGAGCGCCTTGCCGCGGCGATCTCGACGCCGCCGGAAGAGCGCGGCCAACGGCCGCGCCTACAACCGCGCGCCCGCCAATCGCCTTCGCCGCCGAACTTTTTGCCCGCGCGCCCCCCGCCCCGCCCTTCCGCCGCCGACGTCCCGCCCCTACATAGGCTTCGAGACCGCGAAAGCGGCTCGTTCGGCATCATCCGGACCGTTCGGCGCCGCTTCGGGGCGCTTACGGGGCCAGAGGGGAGATGAAAAATGAATTTGGAGAAATACACCGAGCGCGCGCGCGGCTTCGTCCAGAGCGCGCAATCCCTGGCGTTGCGCGAAGGCCACCAGCAGTTCACGCCCGAGCACGTCCTCAAGGTTCTTCTCGACGACGAAGAGGGGCTCGCCGCCGGCCTCATCGACAAGGCGGGCGGACGCTCGCGCGACGCGCTGGCGCAGGTCGAATTGGCGCTCGCCAAGCTGCCCAAGGTCCAGGGCTCGGGCGCCGGCCAGCTCTATCTCGCCCCCACCACCGCGCGCATTTTCGACAACGCGGAAAAGATCGCGCAGAAGGCGGGCGATTCCTTCGTCACGGTCGAGCGGCTCCTGCTCGCCCTGGCGATGGAGAAGGGCAGCGACGCGGGCAAGATTCTCGCCAACTCAGGCGTTTCCGCGCAGACCCTGAACGCCGCGATCGAGGATTTGCGCAAGGGCCGCAAGGCCGATTCGGCGAGCGCCGAAAACGCCTATGACGCGCTGAAGAAATATACGCGCAATCTCACCGACGCCGCGCGCGCCGGCAAGCTCGATCCCGTGATCGGCCGCGACGAGGAAATTCGCCGCACCATGCAGGTGCTGTCGCGCCGCACCAAGAACAATCCCGTGCTGATCGGCGAGCCCGGCGTCGGCAAGACCGCGATCGTCGAAGGCCTCGCTTTGCGCATCGTCAACGGCGACGTGCCGGAATCGCTGAAAGACAAGAAGCTGCTGTCGCTCGACATGGGCGCGCTCATCGCCGGCGCGAAATATCGCGGCGAATTCGAGGAGCGGCTGAAGGGCGTGCTCAACGAGGTGACGGCGGCCGAGGGCGGCGTCATCCTGTTCATCGACGAAATGCACACGCTGGTCGGCGCCGGCAAGGCCGACGGCGCGATGGACGCCTCGAACCTCTTGAAGCCGGCGCTAGCGCGCGGCGAACTCCATTGCATCGGCGCGACCACGCTCGACGAATATCGCAAGCACGTCGAAAAGGACGCGGCGCTGGCGCGCCGCTTCCAGCCGGTGTTCGTCTCGCAGCCGACAGTCGAGGACACGATCTCGATCCTGCGCGGCCTCAAGGAGAAATACGAGGTCCACCATGGCGTCCACATCACCGACGCCGCGATCGTCGCCGCCGCGACGCTGTCGAACCGCTACATCGCCGACCGCTTCCTGCCGGACAAGGCGATCGACTTGATCGACGAGGCGGCCTCGCGCCAACGCATGCAGGTCGATTCCAAGCCCGAAGAGCTCGACGAACTCGATCGGCGCATCATCCAGCTCAAGATCGAGCAGGAAGCGCTCAAGAAGGAGACCGACATCGCCTCCCGGGATCGCCTGGCCAAGCTGTCGGGCGAACTGGCCGAACTCCAGGAGAAGTCCGACGCGCTGACGACGCGTTGGCGCGCCGAAAAGGACAAGCTCGGCGCGGCGCAAAAACTCAAGGAGCAGCTCGAGAACGCGCGCAACGATCTCGCCCAGGCGCAACGCAAGGGCGAATACCAGCGCGCGGGCGAAATCGCCTATGGGATCATCCCCGATCTCGAGAAGAAGCTGGCCGCGACGGAGGTCCAGAGCGCCGGCGCTCTCGTCGACGAAGCGGTCACGCCCGATCATGTCGCGCAGGTCGTCTCGCGCTGGACCGGCGTGCCCGTCGACAAAATGCTGGAGGGCGAACGCGACAAGCTCCTGAAGATGGAAGAGGAGATCGCCAAACGGGTCGTCGGCCAGGCGGAGGCGGTGAAGGCGGTCTCGACCGCGGTGCGCCGCGCGCGCGCCGGCCTGCAGGACCCCAACCGTCCCATCGGCTCGTTCATGTTCCTCGGGCCGACCGGCGTCGGCAAGACGGAGCTGACCAAGGCGCTGGCCTCGTTCCTGTTCGACGACGACACGGCGATGGTGCGCATCGACATGTCCGAATACATGGAGAAGCACTCCGTCTCCCGTCTCATCGGCGCGCCGCCCGGCTATGTCGGTTACGAGGAAGGCGGCGCGCTCACCGAGGCCGTGCGCCGGCGCCCCTACCAGGTCGTGCTGTTCGACGAAATCGAGAAGGCGCACCCGGACGTGTTCAACGTCCTTCTGCAAGTGCTCGACGACGGGCGGCTGACCGACGGCCAGGGCCGCACCGTCGACTTCCGCAACGTGCTGATCGTGATGACATCGAACCTCGGCTCCGACTATCTCGTCAACCAGCCCGAGGGCGAGGACAGCAAGACGGTCGAGAAGGAAGTCATGGCGGTGGTGCGCGGGCATTTCCGGCCCGAGTTCCTCAACCGCGTCGACGAGATCATCCTGTTCCATCGGCTGCGGCGCGAGGACATGGGCGCGATCGTCGACATCCAGTTCAAGCGGCTCGCTCAGCTGCTCGAGGACCGCAAGATCACGCTCGCGCTCGACGCCAAGGGCCGGCAATGGCTCGCCGACAAGGGCTACGACCCGGCCTATGGCGCGCGCCCGCTCAAGCGCGCGATCCAGAAGTCGGTCCAGGACCCGCTCGCGCAGATGCTGCTCGCCGGCGAAATCCGCGACGGCGCGACCGTCAAGATCAGCGCCTCGCACGGCGCCCTGACGTTCGACGGCAAGGCGGTCGGCGCCGAGGCGGAGGCCGAGGCGCCGAAGGGCGTGAAACCGGCGACAGTGGTGAACTTTCCGAAGGGGGCGTGAGGCGCTTTCGAGCAAAGGGGCGGCGCGCGTCGCAGCGCTCCGGCCCCGCCCGTCCCGCTCCAAGTGCGCCTGGAATTTTCCACCCGTCGCAATTATGACGCGAAATCGAAGCACATGAGATGCGACTTGCGGGCGCGCGCCCGTGGGCCGAACGAATAGGGACGCGGCTCCATGAGCAACTCGGCCATTACGGGATTTCTCGGCGGCTCGCCGGCGTCGGTGGCGCTGCGCCTGATCGTCGTCTCCTTCATCGTCGGCATGATCCTGGTCACGTTCGGCTTCGAGCCCGCCGACATCGTCGACAGCTTCATGCGCATGGTTCATCGCCTCGTCGAGTTCGGCCTCACCGACGTGCGCCAGATCGGCCGCGTCCTGGCGACCGGCGCGCTCGTCGTGCTGCCCGTCTGGTTCGTGCTGCGGCTGCTCGATTGGCGCCGCGCGCGCTGAACGGTCAATCCGTCGACGCCGCCCATTCGCGCGCGCCGACGCCGACGAGATCGGCGACGCCGCCGGCGCCGCGCGCCGCGACGGCGCCCGTCACTCCGTCGAGAATCTCGTCGATCAGGCTCGCGCCGCGATAGACGAGCCCGGTATAAAGCTGCACGAGCGTCGCGCCCGCCTCGATCTTGGCCAGCGCCGATTGCGCGTCGTCGACGCCGCCGCAGCCGATCAGCGGAAACGCTCCCCCGCAGCGCAGAAAGGTCCGCGCCAGCATCCGCGTGGACGGCTCGAACAGCGGCCGACCCGACAGACCGCCCGCCTCGCGCGCGTTGGCGTCGCGCAGCGAGGGCGGCCGCGCGATCGTCGTGTTGGCGACGATCATGCCGTCGACGCCGCGCGCCGCGCAAACCTCGACGACGTCGTCGAGCGCGCGCAGATCGAGATCCGGCGCGATCTTGATCAGCACCGGACGGCGCGGCGCGGCCTCGTCGCGCGCGCCGACGACGCGCGCCACGAGTTCGTCGAGCGCGTCGCGTCGTTGCAGATCGCGCAGGCCCGGCGTGTTCGGCGAGGAAATGTTGATGGCGAGATAGCTCGCGAAGGGCGCGAAGGTCTTCACGCCGAGCGCATAATCGGCGAGCCGGTCGGCCGCGTCCTTGTTGGGGCCGACATTGACGCCGACGACGCCCGCGATCGTCCCCGCCGCCAAGCGCGCGCGCGCCGCCTCGTAACCGCAATTGTTGAAGCCGAGCCGATTGACGAGCGCATGGTCGGCCGGCAAGCGGAAGAGCCGCGGGCGCGGATTTCCCGATTGCGGGCGCGGCGTCAGCGTTCCCACCTCGACGAAACCGAATCCCAACGCGAGCAGCGCGCGCGGAACTTCGGCGTTCTTGTCGAAGCCCGCGGCCATGCCCAGAGGATTGGGAAACTCCAGCCCGAAGGCGCGAACGCCAAGGCGCGGATCGGGCGCTCGCAGCCGCGCGGGGGGCGCGAGCCTCAGCGCCGCGATCGTGGCGCGATGCGCCGTCTCCGGCGCGAGACGCGCGAGAACGGGCAGCGCAAGCGCGCCGAGAGCGCGCATCATGCCTCGAGACTTCCGAAGAGGTGACGGCCTTCATCGCCCAACGGCAGGAGGCGCGTCCAAACGACCGCGTCGAGCGCCAGCGCTCCATAGAGATGCGGAAACAGCGCCCCGCCGCGCGACGGCTCCCAGCGCAACGCGGGCCCGAGGGCGTCGGCGTCGACCGCCGCGAGAACGAGGTCGCACCGCCCGCCGAACCATTTCGCCGCCGTTTCCGGCGCCTGCGCGGCGGTCGAGAAATGAATGTAGCCGTCGGCCCGGTCGACCGCCGCGCCGGCGAAAACGCCCGCCGCCTCGGCCGCGCGCCATTCCTCGGCGCCGACGATCTTGAAGATCAGCGTCATCGCCGCTCCCGGCTTATTCCTGCAACATGCGTTTCAGCAATTCCAACTCTTCGCGCAGAGCGGAGTCGGAGGAGGTGAGGCCCTCGATCTTGCGCACGGCGTGCAGCACCGTCGTGTGGTCGCGTCCGCCGAAGCGGCGGCCGATCTCGGGCAGCGAGCGCAAGGTGAGCGCCTTGGACAAATACATCGCGACCTGCCGCGGCTTGACCACGGTGGCGGTGCGGCGCGAGGACAGAATGTCGGCGCGCGTCACGCTGTAATGGCTCGCGACCAGCTTTTGAATGTCCTCAATCTTCACGCGCTTGGGCTCCCTCGCGCGGATGAGGTCGCGGATCGCGATTTCCGCCGCTTCGACATTGAGCGGCGGCGCGCCCTCGATCGAGTGCGCGAGCAGGCGATTGACCGCGCCTTCGAGATCGCGTCCATTCGAGGTGATCGAGCGCGCGACGAAAGCGAGCACCGCCGGGGAGACCTCAAAATGCGGGTTCTGGGCGTGCGCCGCGGCGATCCGCGCCTCGAGGATCTTCACGCGCAGCGCATCGTCCAGCGCGGTCATCTCGACGCAGAGCCCTCCCGCCAGGCGCGAACGCACCCGCTCCTCGAGCGATTCGAGATCCCCCGGCGGGCGATCGGCCGCGACCACCACCTGGCGCCCGGAATCGAGCAGAGCGTTGAGCGCATGGCCGAATTCGTTCTGGATCGCCTTGCCCTGAAGGAACTGGGCGTCGTCGAAGATCAAGAGATCGATCGAACGCAAGGCCTCCTTGAACGCGATCGCCGTTTGCGACTGCAACGCCGCGACAAAACCGTACATGAATTTTTCGGCCGTCAGATAAATGACGCTGCGCCCCTGCGCGGTCGCCGCTTGCGCGGTGGCTTGCAGGAGATGCGTCTTTCCGAGCCCGACCGCCGAATGGACGTAAAGCGGACTGAAGGCGGGCGGCTGGCCGCAGCGTCCCTCCGCGACGCGCTGAGCAGCCGAAAAGGCCAATTGATTGGACCGCCCCACAAGAAAAGAAGCGAAGGAAAGCCGACGATCGAGCGGCGATCCCGCCAGGGTCTCGTCGTGTCCCCCGTTCTCGCTTTTATGTCCCGCGCGCGGCGCGGCGGATCCAAGCGCCGGCGCGCGGATCGCTCCCGTCCGCATCCCGTCGATCGCCTTCGAATTGCTGGATTGGGTCACCGGCGGCCCGCCTTGCGGCCCCGGCGCGGTGGTCGAGGAGCGGACGGAGATGCTGATCGACGCGACGCCGCCGATCTCGGCCTCCAACGCCGCGAGGATGCGCTCATGATAATGCGATTCAATCCAGCTTTTCAAAAATCGCGTCGGCACGAAAAAATGCGCGCGACCGTTGTCGACCGAGTCGATCGCGAGTCGGCCGAACCAGCTGGTGAAGACATCCTCGCCCAACTCCGCGCGCAGGCGCTTGCAGCAGCGTCGCCAGCTGTCCTCGATATCTCGCATGACGGAAGGAACTCGCAAGTCGGCCGAAGCCGCAGCCAAATCGGCGCTCTGGTTCATCGGAATCTCTTGATGGAAAAAGGAGGCGCTGAAGAAAGGGGCGAATATCGGCTCCGCGGAGCCGATCAGGACTGAATCCACGGCAAGCCTCTCGCCCGCCAGCCGCCGAGAGCGCCGCGTTTGCGCGTCTCGTTCAGCCCCCCTTCAAACCCTTCCGCAATATTGTAGCAACGCCCCCATCCGGCGCCGGTCAGCGCGATCGCCGCCGCGCGCGAGCGCACGCCGGAACGGCAAAGGAAAAGCACGGACGTCAATGGCTCGGCGCCGCGCGCGGTCAGCGCGGCGACGAGACGAGGCGTGAAATCGGCGACGACTTGCATCGACGGATAGACCTGCCACTCCTGAAAAATAGGCGTCTTGCCCAGCCGGCCAATGTCGGGAACGCCGACATAGGCCCATTCCGCCTGGGTGCGCACGTCGACAAGGACGGATTTTTCTTCTTCGGTCAGAAGGGCATACGCGTCCTCGATGGACAGATCCCCCGCGTATCCCGCAGGTCGTTGAAATGACATGGCCTCTCCTTCCACAGCCCGCACTGTGGTGGCAGTATAAGCATCTTCACGACACTTACAGAATTTACAAGAAAATCGTTGGGTTATTGACGTCGATTAACAGACGTCGGCTCTGAAAATCAAATATAAAACTCTCTCAATTTAACATCCCCCGGCAGTATACTCGTCGAAAACGCGGTAAATACAACGTAAGCCGCGCCATCTCTCTCACCGCATCGATGTATGCTTGCCTAAGCACAATATCGCACGGTCGCGCGGACAGGGCAACCCACTTCGCGGCGATAATCCGGCGCGCCGCCGGCGCGCGCGCCGAGGCCGTTCGATCTCTCGCCGGTCGCTCTGGGCAAACGATTGATAAGCGGGCAAAGTTCGTCGCCGAGAAAATTCCTGCGGCTCCGGCGCGAACGATATCTCTTCGTCAAACATCTGGAACAATTTCGCCATATTGCGCCGCACGGATTCGAGCCGAGCAGGCGCTTTGCCGTTAACGTTTTGTAAAGTTTGACATTTTCATGTTCGCGCGAATCCCGTAGGGACAGTCGCAATTGTGTTGCAATTTTGTCGCAAGGAAGCGAGTTGAAAATTTTTCTGCGTTTTGCTCATTGTAGGCGACCTCATGGACGATTGGAACGCCAGAGCGTACCGACGCTTCGAAGCCGAGCGGAGTCGCCCCGCGGCGGAGCTTCTCGCGCGCGTCCCCGGCCACCCGCGCCGACGGATCGTCGATCTCGGTTGCGGGCCCGGCAACTCCACGCAACTGCTCGCCGAGCGCCACCCCGACAGCGAGGTCGTGGGGCTGGACGCTTCGCCCGACATGCTCGCGTCGGCGCGGGCGCGTCTGCCGCGGCTGACATTTACACAGGGCGACCTTGCGGAATGGCGCGGCGGGCCGGCCGATCTCATTTTTGCCAACGCCGTTCTGCATTGGGTTCCCGAACACATCGCGGTCATGGCGCGCCTCGCGCGACAACTCGCGCCGCTTGGCTGCCTGGCCGTGCAGATGCCCGACAACGAGGACGAGCCGACGCATGTCCTGATGCGCGAGATCGCCGCCGAACCGCGGTTCCGCGACAAACTGGCGCAGGCAGCGGGCGCGAGAGAGACGATCGGCTCCTTCGCGGACTATGACGCGGCGCTTTCGCCGTTTTGCGACGAAATCGACATCTGGCGCACCGTTTACGTCCATCGCCTGGAGGGCCCCGACGCGATCGTCGCCTGGGTCGAGAGCGCGGGGCTGCGTCCCTTTCTCGCCCCGCTCGCGGTCGAAGAGCGCGTCGGCTACCTCGCGCGCTATCGCGCCGCGATCGCCGGCGCCTATCCGCCGCGCGCGGGCGGCGGCGTGCTCCTGCCGTTCCCGCGCCTCTTCATCGTCGCCTCGCGAGGCGCCGAGGCGCTCGAAGGGGATTGACGGTTCCTTCACGCCGAGCCGACATGCTTACGGCGAATCTCACCGGTCGCGGCCCGTGAGATCGGGTATGAGAGAAGTCGCGGGAGCGAACGATGCGACGGACCTTTCTCGCTTTGGCGTGCCTCGCCGCCGCGCTCGTGGGCGCCGGCGGGCGCGCGCTCGCGCAAGACAAAGGCGCCCTCGAGCCCGAGCCCTTGCCGCCGATCGCCAATCCCGCCGATCCGAATCTGCCGGCCAAGGAAATCTTCGGGCGCGCGATGACGCCTACCGAGGTGCAGACGCGATCGATCGGCTTCTATGCGCGCGGCTGTCTGGCCGGCGCCAAGGCGCTGCCCGTCGACGGCGAAACTTGGCAAGTGATGCGCTTGTCGCGCAATCGCAATTGGGGCCATCCCGCGATGATCGCCTTCCTCGAGCGCTTCTCGCGCAAGGCGGCCCGCGAAGGCGTCTGGCCGGGCATTCTCGTGGGCGACATTTCGCAACCGCGCGGCGGGCCGATGCTGACCGGCCACGCTTCCCATCAGATCGGGCTCGACGCCGACGTGTGGTTGACGCCGATGCCGGACCATACGCTAAGCCGCGGCGAACGCGAGGACATGTCGGCGCTCGACATGGTGAGCGAGGACGGGCTCTCGGTCGATCCCGCGCATTGGACGGCGCGCCAGGCGGGCGTCATCAAAGCCGCCGCGGAGGAGCCCGAGGTCGAAAGAATCTTCGTCAACGCGGCGATCAAGAAAGCCCTGTGCGAAACCGCCAAGGGCGAGCCTTGGATGAACAAGGTGCGCCCCTATTGGGGGCACAATTATCACTTCCATATTCGCATCGTCTGCCCGGCCGGCGATACCGCATGCCAACCGCAGGACCCGGTTCCGCCCGGCGACGGATGCGACAAATCGCTGGATTGGTGGTTCACCGACGAGGCGCTGCATCCGCGCGCCGATCCCAACGCCAAGCCCAAGCCGCCGCTCACGCTCGCGCAATTGCCGCCGGAATGCCGGCGCGTGGCGCTGGAGAAATAGCGCGGGCGTTCAGCGCGCGCCGCCCTGGCGATGGCCGATCCGGTCGGCGAGCGCCAGCAGAAGAGCGGAGATGACGAAAGCTGCGAGCACGCCCGTCTGCCAGCCGAGGTCGCGGTCCGATTGGCGCCCGACGTCCATGAAAGCCTCGAGCAGCTTGATGGCGGAAATGGCGACGATCGACGCCATCAACTTCAGCTTGAGTTCGCCGAAATCGACGTCGGCCATCCAGCGCGGCCAATCCGCGTGCGCTTCGATGTCGATGCGCGAAACGAAGTTGATGTAGCCGGAAAGGATGACGATCACGATCAGCGACGCCGAGAGCGTCAGATCGACGATCCCGAGCGCGGCGAGCAGAACCTCTTCCTCGCCCAAGCCGACGAACCGCGTCGCCAAATCGTAAACACGCATGCCGACCTTGGCGAGCAACGCCAGCAGCGCGAAAACGAGCGCGACATAAAACGGCGTCAGCAGCCATCGGCTCGCGAAGAGAATTTTCTCGAAGGACGGTTTGATCACGCGAGCCCCCGAACGGCTCACGCATCTTGCGTCGATATCCTGGGAAGTCGCAAGCGCAAATCGGCGAGGCGGGACGCGAGCATGCCGACCGCCATCGCCGCGACGAAAACCATCGCGCTTGGGCTCAAGAAGCCGACGCCGACGACGCCGGGAGCGGGGCAAACGCCGGCCAATCCCCAGCCGACGCCGAAAATCAGCGCGCCGAGCGCCAGCGGCGCGTCGATCCCGCGCGTCTTCGGCAGCTCGACGTCGCCGCCGAGCCAGGCGACGCGGCGGCGGCGCGCCAGCGCGAACGCAGGCGCCCCGATGGCGATCGCCCCGCCCATGACGAAGGCGAGCGAGGGATCCCAGGCCCCCGCGAGATCGAGGAAGCCGAGAACCTTGGACGGTTCGCTCATGCCGGAAAGGCAGAGCCCGAGACCGAAAATGAGGCCGACAACCAGGGCAAGTCCGTTGCGCATCGCGGGATTCCGATTTTTCAGGCCAAGACGTGGCGAACGACGAAGACGGTCGCGAAACCGGCGCCCATGAACAGCGCCGTCGCGACGAACGAGCGCGGCGACAGCCGCGACAGGCCGCAGACGCCGTGGCCGCTGGTGCAGCCAGAGCCCAACCGCGCGCCGAATCCGACGAGCAGGCCGGAGACGAGCAGGACGGGCCAGCCCGCCGTGAAAGTCGGCGCCGCCGCGCCCCAGAAAGCCTGCGCGAGACTCGGCGCCGCCGCCAGCCCGGCGATCAGCGACCAGCGCCAAGCCGCCTCGCGGTCGCGCCCGTCGAGCGCGCCGCCGACGATCCCCGCGGCGCCCATGATGCGGCCTGCGCCCAGGATCAGCAAAGCGGCGGCCGCGCCGATCATCGCGCCACCCGCGAGCCCCGAGAACGGCGTGAAATGCGCCCAGTCGATGGTCACTACATTTTCCTTCTGTCTATAAAATATATAGACAGAATGAACTCGGCACAAGGGCCGGGCAAAATTTCTTTGCGCGCGCGACCGCCTGAGCAGCGCGAGCGGAGCCCGGCGCGTGGAGCGCCGGCCTTTCCAACCAATCGGAATTGGGATCAGGAGCGCGGGCCGAGGACTCGCGCGGCGACGGCGTCCAGCTTGCGCATGAGATCAGGATCGCGCGCGTCCGGATGCGTCATGATCGCGCCCTCGAGAGCGCGATCCGACCCGACCGGGCACGCTTCGTGTTCGGCGGGGAAGTCTCTGAGCACCCGCGCCACCAGCGCGTTGACGCGCTGCGCATTGTCCTTGGCCACTTGCATGACCGACGCGACGTCCACCACGCCATGTTCCTCATGCCAGCAATCGTAGTCCGTGACCATCGCGACCGTCGCGTAGGAGATTTCGGCCTCGCGCGCGAGCTTGGCCTCGGTCGCGGCGGTCATGCCGATCACGTCGGCGCCGCGCGCCTGATAACCCAGCGACTCGGCCAGCGTCGAGAATTGCGGCCCTTCCATACAGACATAAGTGCCCCCGCGACGGCAGGCGATTCCCTCCGCCTCGGCCGCGGCGGCGACGCGCCGGCTCAAGAGCGGCGCGATCGGGTGGGCCATCGAGACATGCGCGACGCAGCCCGCACCGAAAAAGCTCGTCTGGCGCGCGAAGGTTCTGTCCTCGAATTGATCGACGAGCACGAACAGCCCGGGATACAGCTCCCGGCGAAAGGAGCCGCAGGCGGAGATCGCGATGATGTCGGTGACGCCGCAGCGCTTGAGCGCGTCGATATTGGCGCGATAATTGACCGTGGATGGCGAAAAGCGGTGCCCCTGGCCGTGCCGCGAGAGGAACACGGCCTGCGTGTCCGCGATGCGGCCGAAGCGAAGAACGTCCGACGGCTCGCCCCAGGGCGTCGCGACGCGCTCTTCTCTAATTTCGCTCATGCCCTCGAGATGATAGACGCCCGAGCCGCCGATTACGCCGACGATCGCCTTGGCCATGAGGCCCCCTCGCGCTGGATAGCCATAGTCAGCCGGCGCCGCCGAGCGGGCGACGGCGTTTTTACGCCGCCGAAAACGGCGGATGCGCTCGCTCCGCCCCTCGCCTCAATGCAGATCGCTCCAGATGCGCTTTTTGGTGAAATAGAGCAGCGAGGAGAAAACGATCAGGAAGATCATGACGCGCAAGCCGATCTTCTTGCGCTCGTCCAAGGTCGGATCCGCGGCCCAGCTCAGAAAGGCCGCCATGTCTTTCGCGTAATGATCCAGGGTCGGCGGCGTGCCGTCCTTATACGCGACCGCCCCGTCGGTGATCGGCTGGGGCATCGCGATCCTGTGACCGGGATAATAAAGGTTCCATTGCGTATCGTCGGATTTCGTATAGCCGGTCAGGATCGCATAGATATAGTCGGCGCCGACTTCCTGATATTGGACGAACGGCAGCGCGTCGAAAATGAACCAGGGAAAGCCGCGCTCGTATTTGCGCGCCTTGGCGAGCAACGCCATGTCGGGCGGCGCCTTGCCGAAAGACGCTGCGGCGGCTTGGTCGTTCGGGAACGCATCCGGCGGCGGAAAAATGTCCGAGGGCGCGCCCGGCCGCTTGAAAACCTCGCCCTTCTCGTTCGGCTCGTCGTTGACGACCTGATAGCTCGCCGCCAGCGTCTGGACCTGAGCCAGGCTAAAGCCGGGCCCGCCGGGCTCTTCGAGGGCGCGGAAGGGAATGCTCAGGCGGTGGCAATTGCTGCAGACTTCCTTGTAGACCTGAAATCCGCGTTGCAACTGGGCCTGATCGAACGTGCCGAACATGCCGGAGAAGCTCCAGCTCTGGCGCGCGGGTTTGGGCTGCTCGGCCTCGTCCTGGGCGAGCGCGATCGAGCCGCTCACGACCAGCAGCGCGAGGGCGGCCGGGACGAAAAAGGAAGTCTTCAAACGGATCATGGTCGGATTTCCCTGGGAGTGGCCGCCAATCAACTCGCGACCGACGGCGCGCTCGCTTCGCCCTTTTTCGCCAAAACGGCGTCGGCGATCGAGGCGGGCATGGGCTTGGTCTTCTCGATCAGGCCCAGCAGCGGCAGCACGATGATGAGGAAGGCGAAATAGCCGAACGCAAGAATCCGCGCCGCCAAGGTCGTTCCATCGGAAACTTCCTGCGAGCCGAGATATCCAAGGCCGATGCAGCAGACCACGAACACCCAGAAGAAGAAGCGGAACAGCGGTCGATATTTGGCCGACTTGACCGGCGAGGTGTCCAGCCAGGGAATGAAGGCGAGCAGCGCGATCGCCGCGCCGAGGGCGAGGACGCCGACGAGCTTGTTCGGGATCGCGCGCAGGATCGCGTAGAAGGGCAAGAGATACCATTCCGGCACGATATGCGCGGGCGTCACGAGCGGATTGGCCATCACCGAATTGTCCGCGTCGAGCAGATAATTGGGAATGTAGAATACGAACCAGGCGTAGAGAATCAGGAACACCGAAAGGGCGAAGAAGTCCTTGATCGTCGCGTAAGGCGTGAATGGCACCGTATCGCGCTCGACGTTCTTGACCTCGACGCCGTCCGGATTGTTCTGCCCGGTGACGTGCAGCGCCCACACGTGCAGGCCGACGACGCCGACGATCATGAACGGCAGCAGATAATGGAGCGAAAAGAAGCGGTTCAGCGTGGGATCGCCGACCGCGTAGCCGCCCCACAGCCAGTGCGAAACGCTCCCGCCGACCAGCGGAATGGCGGTGAAGAGATTGGTGATCACCGTCGCCCCGGCGAAGCTCATCGAGCCCCAGGGCAACACGTAGCCCATGAACGCCGCCGCCGTCATCAGGACATAGATGATCACGCCGAGAATCCACAGCACCTCGCGCGGCGCCTTGTAGGACCCGTAATAGAGGCCGCGGAACATGTGGATATAAACGGCGAGGAAGAACATCGAGGCGCCGTTGGTGTGCAAATAGCGGATCAGCCAACCGTAGTTGACGTCGCGCATGATGTGCTCGATCGAGGCGAACGCCAGCGCCGCGCTCGGCACATAGTGCATCGCCAGAACGATCCCGGTGACGATCTGCGCGATCAGCATGAACGACAGGATCGCGCCGAAGGCCCAGAGATAGCTGATGTTTCGCGGCACCGGATAGGCGACGAACGAGGAATGCACCAGACCCATGATCGGCAGGCGCGATTCAAACCACCGCCCGAGGGCGCTCTTGGGGACGTAGCTCGAGGTTCCGCTCATGGCTTCGATTCTCTGGGATGGATTTGGGGCGCGGCTGTCGAAGGCGAGTCGAACGGCGGATGGGTCAGCCGATCTTCACTTTCGTGTCGCTCAGGAAGGCATATTCGGGCACGGCGAGATTCAGCGGCGCGGGCCCCTGACGAATGCGCCCAGAGGTGTCGTAAACCGAACCATGGCACGGGCACTTCCAGCCGTCGTACTGGCCTTCATGGCCCAGCGGCACGCATCCCAAATGCGTGCAAATGCCGACGACGATCAGCCATTCCGGCCTTTTCACGCGCTGTTGATCGGTCTGCGGATCTTTGAGGTCGCTCAACGGCGTATTCACCGCGTCGTCGATTTCCTTCTTCGTGCGATGTCGGATGAAGACGGGACCGCCGCGCCATTTGACCGTGACGATCTGCCCCTCGGGAATCGCGCCGATGTCGACCTCGATCGAGGCGAGCGCGAGCGTCGAGGCGTCGGGGTTCATCTGATCGATGAGCGGCCAGACCACGGCGCCGACCCCGACCGCGCCGACGGCGCCGGTGGCGATGAACAAGAAGTCCCGGCGGTTTGGATTCTCGATAGCCGCGCTCGACAAATGCTCCCCCAATCGTTCTCGCCAGCCGGTCGGTCGGCGAAATGAATTCCGCGGCCTTCGCGACGCCCCCAAAGGCTTCCGCGATGCGAACCGAGCTAGGAAATCCCCGCGCTCGATCGAGCGCGCCACTGTTCGGACGGGGCTATTTCGCATCGTTCTTCGTGGTTGTCTATAGGCTTGCCGGCGCAAATTCGGCCGGGCTAAAGACCGCCGCCGCCAAGGCGCGGCCGGCGGCGCGGCAACTCTCGACGGCGAGAAGGAAATTTGCAGCGGCGCGCTTGCGCGCGGGCTGCGACTTGCGCGCCCGCGGGCATGACAAGCGCGCGGAATCCTGCTTAGGGACGAAATCGATGACGACGCCCTCCGCTCCGCTGACCCTGGCGCTCTACGAGCCCGACATCGCGCAGAACGCCGGCGCGATGCTGCGCACCTGCGCGTGTCTGGGGGTCGACGCCGCGATCATCGAACCCGCGGGTTTCGCCATTTCCGATCGCCGCCTGCGCCGCTCCGGGATGGACTATCTCGACGCGCTCATCATCGAGCGGCACCTGTCCTTCGAGCATTTCGAGGCCTGGCGCGCGCGGGCTGGGCGTCGCCTCGTCCTGCTGACGACCAAGGGCGAAGCCGCGCTATGGGACTTCGCCTTCCGCCCGGGCGACGTCATTCTCGTCGGCCGCGAATCGGCGGGCGTTCCGGCGGAGGTGCGGGCGCGGGCCGACGCGCGGGTGAAAATTCCCATTCGACCGCCGCTGCGCTCGCTCAACGTCGGCGTCGCCGCCGCCCTGGCGCTGGGCGAAGCGCGGCGCCAGTTGCGCGGCGAGCCGGGTCCGATCCGCGCCGTTGCCGGCGCGGCGGGCGACCAGGGCGCCGCACGGGCGTGACAATGTCCTCGACTTGCGACATGTTCGCGCCGTGGTGCTAAGACGAAAGTCGCGGAAACGGGGGGATTGGCTTGAACGACACGGTGCGGGTGCTGATCGCCGACGATCATCCGCTTGTCCTGGGCGCCCTGCGCCAGGCGGCGAGCGGCGCGATTCCCGGGGCCAAAATCCACGAGGCGAACGATTTCGAAAGCCTCGCGGCGGCGCTCGAGGAGACGCCGGACATGGACTTGGTGCTGCTCGACCTGACGATGCCGGGCGTGCGCGGATATTCTGGGCTGTTGTTCCTGCGCTCCGAACGGCCGGGCGTTCCCGTCATCGTCGTCTCCGGCAACGAAGACCGCGCCGTCATGCGCCATTGCATCGAGTTCGGGGCGGCCGCTTACGTCCCCAAATCCGTCGACGTCGAGACGATGCGCGCAGCGATCCGCAAGGTGCTCGAGGGCGGGCAATGGACGCCGCCCGATCTCGACATGAGCGCGCAGCCCAACCGCGAAGCGAGCGCCCTGGTGCGCCGGCTTTCGTCGCTGACGCCGCAGCAGGTGCGCGTCCTTATGATGCTGTCGCAAGGCCTGCTCAACAAACAGATCGCCTACGAGCTCGGCGTCTCCGAGGCCACGGTGAAGGCCCACGTCTCCGCGATTCTGCAGAAGCTGGGCGTCGAGAGCCGCACCCAGGCGGTCATTCTCGCCGCCAAGATCGAGAAAATGCACGAACTGACCCCCACCCCGTGAGGGCCGCTACGCCTTGCCGCGGTTCTGCCTGTTGTCGATCAATTCCTTGACCACGCCGGGATCGGCGAGCGTCGAAGTGTCGCCGAGCGAGCCGTACTCGTTTTCGGCGATCTTGCGTAGGATGCGCCGCATGATCTTGCCGGAGCGGGTCTTCGGCAGGCCCGGCGAGAACTGGATGAGATCGGGCGAGGCGAACGGCCCGATTTCCTTGCGCACCCAGCCCACCAACTCCTTGCGCAGCGCTTCGCTCGGCTCGGCGCCCGACATCAGCGTCACATAGGCGTAGATGCCCTGACCCTTGATGTCGTGGGGATAGCCGACGACCGCCGCCTCCGAGACTTGCGCGTGCGCGACCAGCGCGCTCTCGACTTCCGCGGTGCCCATGCGATGACCGGACACGTTGATGACGTCGTCGACGCGTCCGGTGATCCAATAATAGCCGTCGGCGTCGCGCCGGCAGCCGTCGCCGGTGAAGTACTTGCCGGGATAGGCGGCGAAGTAGGTCTTCACGAAGCGCACGTGATCGCCGTAGACGGTGCGCGCCTGACCGGGCCAGGAATCCGCAATGACGAGATTGCCCTCGCAGGCCCCGTCGAGCACGACGCCGGTCGCGTCGACGATTTCGGGCAGAATGCCAAAAAACGGTCGCGTCGCCGAGCCCGGCTTCAACCGGGTGGCGCCCGGCAGCGGCGTGATCAGGATGCCGCCCGTTTCCGTCTGCCACCAGGTGTCGACGACCGGACAGCGGTGCTCGCCGACGACGCGGTGATACCATTCCCACGCTTCCGGGTTGATCGGCTCGCCGACCGTGCCGAGCAGGCGCAACGACGCGCGGCTGGTTTTCTTCACCGGAGCTTCGCCCGACGCCATCAGCGAGCGAATGGCGGTCGGGGCGGTGTAAAAGATATTGACCTTGTGCTTGTCGATAACTTCCCAGAACCGACTGACCGAGGGGTAATTCGGGACGCCTTCGAACATCAGCGTCGTCGCGCCGTTGGCGAGCGGACCGTAGACGATATAGCTGTGGCCCGTCACCCAGCCGACGTCCGCGGTGCACCAATAGATGTCGCCCTCGTGATAGTCGAAGACATATTGATGCGTCATCGCGGCGAAGACGAGATAGCCGCCCGTCGTGTGGACGACGCCTTTGGGCGTGCCGGTCGAGCCCGAGGTGTAAAGGATGAACAAGGGATCCTCGGCGCCCATCGGCTCGGCCGGACAATGCGCGGAGACCTTCTCCACCGCCTCGTTGAGCCAGACGTCGCGGTCCGGATTCCACGCGACTTCGCCGCCGGTGTTCTGCACGACGATGACATGCTTCACGCCGCCGACCTTTTCAATGGCGATGTCGACGTTGGCCTTGAGGGGCACCCTGCGCCCGCCGCGCAAGCCCTCGTCGGCCGTGATCACGACTTCCGACTTGGCGTCTTCGATGCGGCCCGCGAGCGCGTCGGGCGAGAAGCCGCCGAAGACGACCGAGTGGATCGCGCCGATGCGCGCGCAAGCGAGCATCGCATAGGCCGTCTCCGGGATCATCGGCAAATAGATCGTGACGCGATCGCCCTTCTTGACGCCGTGCCATTTCAGCACGTTGGCGAAATGGCAGACCCGATCGAACAGTTCGGCGTAGGTGATGTGCTTGGCGCGGTTGGGATCGTCGCCTTCCCAGATGATCGCGGTTTGATTGGCCCGCTTGGCCAGGTGGCGATCGATGCAATTGTAGGCGACGTTGGTGACGCCGTCCTCGAACCAATTGATCGCGACGTGGTGCGTATCGTACGAGGTGTCCTTGACCCTCGTGTAGGGCTTGAACCAGTCGATGCGCTTGCCGTGCTCGGCCCAGAACCCTTGCGGGTCCGTGATCGAGCGGGCGTACATTTCCTCGTACTGCGCCTCGTTGATCCAAGCGCGCTTCGCCCATTCGGCGGGAACGTCGTAGACCTTCTCGGACATCGGTTTCTCCCTCGCGCGCTCGCGGCGGCGCTTTTTCAGGGGTCAATATGCCTCATCGGAGGCAAGCGCGACAAGCCGGCGCCGGTGGTCCTTTGGTCTTAACTCCTTCGACTGGCCCCGCGGCTTCTGGCGCGAGGGCGATCATGGTATCATTTAGCCGGAGGAGGGCCCCGCATGGCCGAAGCCCAGGCCCGCACGATGACCGCCGAGGAATTCTATCGATGGCAGCTCGACCAGGACGAGCGCTACGAGCTCGTCGACGGCGTGCCCGTGCCGCTGCGCGCGATGACCGGCGCGAGCAACGCCCACGACGTGATCCTGGTCAATTGCATCGGCGAGTTGCACACGCGCCTGCGCGGCAAGCCCTGCCGCGTCGCCAGCGCCGACACGGCGCTGAGAACCTCGATCCGCTCCTCGCGCCGTCCCGACGTGACGGTCGATTGCGCGCCGCCTGAGGCCGGGTCCTACGAGGCGCATCGTCCGACCGTCGTCATCGAGGTCCTCTCGCCGTCGACGCGCAAGATCGACCGCTTCACCAAACTCGAGGAATATCGCCGCCATCCGAGCCTGCGCCATATCCTGCTCGTCGATCCCGACAGCGTCGCGGCCAAGCTCTATTCGCGGGCGGACGAAGGCACATGGCTCGACAAAGACCTCGTCGGCAAGGACGCCGTCATCGCGCTGCCGGCGATCGACGTGACGCTGCCGCTGAGCGCGCTCTACGAGCGCCTCGACATGCCCGCGTGAGGGTTCGCGATTTCTGGGCGACGGCGCCAGGTCCGTTTGAATTTCCGTTGTCGACACGCTGCTGCGGCGTTGCGGACGATCGTCGGCAAGCCTACAGGATCACACGGCCTCGATTGCGTTTTGCGACGGATCGTTTTGGGAGTTCGCGCGCCATGCCTATTCTCCTGCACAAATCGACAGCGATCTGCGCCGTCGCCTTCCTCGCCTTTTGCCCTTTGCCGTTCGCCGGGGCGCGGGCGGCGGAACAAGTTCCGTTCGTCGGATGCGCGGGCGACGGACAGACGGGGCCGGTCGCGGCTCCTAAAGGCGTCCCGAAGGCAGTCGACATCGACGCCGCGGCGGCGCGCCAACTCGCCTTCTATCAGGCCCAGGACTCCTTCGGCGTTCTCGCCCCCAGGGGATGGAAGTGCTTTTATTTGTATGGTTCCAGCGGCGCCACGCTGCTGGTCGCGCCGAGCGGCAACCTCCAAAGCATGGCGGACTCCCCCCTACCGCTGACCGGTTCGGCCGTAGTCGCGACCCTGGACCTCGGCGGCACGTCCGGGAGGTTCGCGGTGGCCAAATATTCGGCGCGGCTCTTCCCCAAGGAGGAGCAAGCGTTCATCGCCGGCGTGATTGCGGAAGGCGTCGAGCCGAAGGAAAACTTTCCCTCCGGCCCCTACCCCGCGGATAAGACGACCTACAAGACCGCCCGCCTCGTCGAATTCGAGACGCCCGCCAACACCGACGGGCTCGGAACCTCCGACCGGCTGCAAAAGAATTCGCTGCCGATCGCCGGCATGGCGACGCTCAAGGATTCGCCCGACGGCCCGGATTTTTTCCTGCTCACCGTCCGCCTGCCCGCTAACCAGGCGGCTCTGGCGCCGGCGATCGTTTCGCAGGCGGAGTAAGAGTTGCTGCGGGCCAAGTCTCTGGCGGATTGCGGCGGACAGCCTTTATCGCTGGTTGATACGACGAGTTGGTGAGCAAATTGCGTCTTGGGCTCGGCAATGCAAAATGAGCCATATTGATTCCCTGTTGACCGTCGGCTTCCACCAGAGCGGCAATTTTTGCCGTGAATCCCAATCTTGAAACCAGCAAGCGACGTATTCTGAACGAGATCAGGCGAACAGCCGAAGCGAACGGCGGTGTGGCGCTTGGTGTCGCGAGGTTCAGTCAGGCGACCGGGATAAAGGATTCCGACTGGCGCGGCAAAATTTGGCCGCGCTGGGGCAATGCAATTCGCGAGGCCGGATTTCAACCAAATCAATTGCAGGCGGCATATGACGAGAAAGTGCTGATCGAGAAGTTCATCGAGCTCGCGCGCGAACTCGGCCATTTCCCCGTCGCGACCGAGATCAAGATGAAGGCGCGGAGCGATGAAGGCTTTCCGTGCCACAACACCTTTGGGCGTTTCGGTCCCAGACAACAGGTCGCCACAAAGATTTTGGATTACTGCAAGGGCCGTGCTGGATACGAGGACGTGGCTGCATTGTGCGGACCTATCGCCGAGCGACTAGGCGAGCGGCAGCAACCAAAGGATCCAGCCGACGCGCCCTCGACAAATTCTTCCGACAGCGCGAAAGAAGGATACCTGTATCTTGGATTGCTAAAACTCGGCCGCGAGAAGCGTTATAAAATTGGAAAGGCCGTGCTGGTTGAGCGGCGGAGGGATCAAATTTCGCTGCAGCTACCAGAAGACCTAGAGTTGGTTCATGCAATCACGACCGACGATGCGTATGGAATAGAAGAATATTGGCACAAACGCTTCGCCGCAAAAAACACAAAAGGTGAATGGTTCTCGCTCTCTCGACAGGACGTCGAATCTTTCAAGCGGCGAAAGTTCATGTGAGTTCATATGAGCGGTTTTTGGCGTCCGTGCGAAAATTCGCCTCTGGCCTAAAAACGGCCGTCCTATCAATTTGGCCAACGGAGGCCACTGGAATCATCGTGACATTCATCGCCCCTTCATGTAACATGTTACGCAATGGAGGCTAGAATGCCGCGCTCGACCCGAAAGCCCGCTCCACCATCCAAGCGCATGGCGAGCTATCGCCAACGGATGCGCGCCTCAGGTTTGCGCCCCGTACAAATCTGGGTGCCCGACACGCGCGCTCCCAATTTCGTCGAGACTTGTCGCCGGCAGGCGCGCGCGGTCGCCGCCAGCGATCCCGCCGGCGACGAAATCATGCGCTTTGTCGCCAGCGTCTATGAATGGCCGGAGCCGTAATGCAGCGCGGGCAATTCGTAACGGTCGCCACGGCGGGCGACTATGGCAAGCCGCGTCCCGCCCTTGTCGTCCAAAGCGATCTCTTCGCCGAGCTTCCCTCGGTCGTGATCTGCCCGCTGACGACGACCATCCGCACCGACGCCGATCAATTCCGGCTCGACGTCGAGCCTTCGCCACGGAACGGATTGCGGGAGCTATCGCAGATCGCGATCGACAAAATCACCGTGGTGCCGAGCGCCAAGATCGGCGCCGTGATCGGCGCGGCGGACGACGCCTTGCTATTGCGGGTCAATCGCGCGCTCGCCCTGTTTCTGAGCATCGTCTGAATTGCATACGAGCCAACGCGCGCCTCGAGAGCCGATCGCGCGCAAACCCCGTCAAAGCCCGCCCATCTCGCAAACCAGCGCCCATTCCTCGTCGGTCACCGGCTGCACGGAGAGACGCGAGTTGGCGACCAGCGCCATTTTGGCGAGGCGCTTCTCGCCCTTGACCGCTTCCAGCGTCACAGGCGTGGGCAAAGGCTTCACCGCCTTGACGTCGACCATGCCGAACTTGCCGCTCTCGTCGGTCGGATCGGGATAATAGGGCTTGATCACCGCGACGATGCCGACGATTTGCTTGCCTTCGTTGGAATGATAGAAAAACCCCTCGTCGCCGACCTTCATCGCCATCATGTTGAGCTTGGCGGAATGGTTGCGCACGCCGTTCCAGCTCGTGCCCTTTTCGCCTTCAGCGACCTGCGCGTCGAAGGACCACACCGAGGGTTCGCTCTTGAAGAGCCAATGGGCCATCGTCGCCTCACGCCAGCAGCGGCGCGCCGACGGCCAGCCGCCACGGCTTGATGTCGACGCTCGCAAAGAGCTGCGCCTTCGCATAGGGGTCGTCGGCGAGAAGCGCCGCCACCTCCGCTTCGTCGGCGGCCTCGAAGACGATCAACGAGCCGACCACCGACTTTTGATCCGGCGTCAACAGCGCGCCGCCGAGCTTCACCCGCGCGCCGAGCGAGGCGAGATGGGCGAGATGCGCGGGCCGATTTTCGAGCCGCCGAGCCATGCTGTCGGGCTTGTCCGTACACGTCGCGACGAAGAGCATGCGTTTTCCCTTTTCGTACGCAAAACTAGGCGATCGCGCTTCGATCGTAAAGCGCCGCCGGCCGGCCTATTCCTCGCCCTTCAGCGGACGTGAAAGCAGCTCGCCCACGGCGGCCGTGGCGTCGATCGTTCCCGCCAGCAGCGCTTCGACGGCCGCCGAGATCGGCATGTCGACGCCGCGCGCGCGCGCCATTTTCATCAGCGCCGAGGTGGTGAAGGCGCCCTCGACCAATTTACCGCCGCTCGCCTCGGCGACGCTGCGCCCCTGCCCGAGCGCGAAGCCGAAGGCGAAGTTTCGCGACTGCGCCGACGAGCAGGTGAGCACGAGATCGCCGAGCCCGGAAAGGCCCATCAACGTGTTCGGGCGAGCGCCGAAAGCCTCGCCGAAGCGTCTGAGCTCGGCGAAGCCGCGCGCGATCAGCGCCGCGCCGGCGCTGGCGCCGAGCCCGAGCCCCGCCGCGACGCCGCAAGCGATCGCCAGCACGTTCTTGGCCGCCCCGCCGATCTCGACGCCGCGCACGTCGGTCGAATGATACAATCGTAAATTTGGTCCACGTAGCGCGGCGCAAAGTCCGCGCGCCAAATCTTCGTCGGCGCTCGCCAGCGTCACCGCCGTCGGCAGGCCGGCGGCGACGTCGACGGCGAAGCTCGGCCCGGAGAGGATCGCGCCCGGCCATCCCGGCGCGGCTTCGACGAGAACCTCGGTCATGAAGCGATCGGTGCCGCGCTCGATGCCCTTGCCGCAGGCCACCAGCGGCCTCGGCCGCGACAGCGCCGCGGCGATTCGTCCCGCCGCATCGCGCGTCGCCTGCGCGGGAACGGCGACGAGGATGGCGTCGCAATCGTCGAGAACGCGCAAATCCGCGCTCGCGCGAACCGCAGGCGCCAGCACGACGCCGGGAAGGCGCGCGCCGCGCCGCGTCTCATCGAGCGCGCGCATCAGCGCCGGGTCGCGGCCCCAGATCGCGACGCTTCGCCCCGCGCTCGCCGCCGCGTTGGCCAGCGCGAGCCCCCAGGCGCCCGCCCCCGCGACGCCGATCTTCGGATAGTGCTTCACGTGGCGCCCTTCCCGTGAGCGGGTCGCCCGCCCGCCGCCCCGTTGAAACCATCGATTCGCAGTCGGCGCAACTCCGATAGCGGCGGCGGGGTTCTAGCCAAATCGACCTCGGAAGCCTAACTAGAGGCGTGGCGGTCGCAGTGAACGGAGCGGCGGCGGCCGCGCGGCGCAACCCAAGGGACTGGCCATGCAGAATCTCGACATTTCGACGATCGTCTTCGCGGTCGTCGCGATCTTCGTGGTCTTCAAGCTTCGTTCCGTGCTGGGAACGCGCAACGGCGCGGAGAGGCCGCCCGCCGAGTCCGCGCCGCCGCCGCGCGGCCAGAACGACGTGAAGAGCGCGCCCGCCGGGGGCAACGTCATCCCGCTCGGCGTCGCTGCGAAAGCGGCCGGGGGGCCGGAGGAGGCGGGCGCCGCCGCCGAGCGTTGGAAGGGTCTCGCGGAGCCGGGATCGACGGTCGCGGCGGGGTTCGACGCGATCGCCGCCGCCGACCGCGGCTTCGCCCCCGCCAGCTTCCTCGCCGGCGCGCGCTCGGCCTACGAGATGGTCGTCGCGGCTTTCGCGGCAGGGGACATGGCGACCTTGCGCAGGCTGCTGGCGCCCGACGTGCTCGCCAATTTCGACAAAGCGATTCGGGCGCGTCAGGCCGCCGAGCAAACGATGACGACGACGCTGGTCTCCGTCGATGCGGCCGATATCGTCGAGGCGCGGTTGGCGGGCTCGATCGCCACGGTCGCCGTGCGTTTCGCCGCCAAACTCGCTTCGGCGACGCGCGACGCCTCCGGCGCGGAGGTCGAGGGATCGGCGAGCGAAGTCGTCGACCATCTCGACATCTGGACGTTCACGCGCGACGTGGGTTCGCGCGATCCCAACTGGCTGCTCGCGGCGACGCAAACGGTTCATTGATCACAACGCCTCGAGAAGCGGATGCGGGCATAGAGGCGCTTTGGTCAGGAGAACCGCCATGGCGCCGCGCCTGCGACGCGTTCGTTTCGACGATCTCGCCGGCTTCGAATCCGACGACGGCCTCGCCGCCTTCGCCGCTTTCGCCCGCTCGGCGCGCGCGCTGTGCGACGGCGCGGCGCCGACGCGCCCCGCCCGCGTCCCTTCGCGGCGGCTCGTCGCGATCGCGCGCGAGGCCTTGACCGCCGAAATCCGCGAGAGCGCCGACGCGCGTCGCTTTTTCGCCGCGCGCTTTCAAGCCTTTCGCGTGGATTCCGGGGAGGCGGACGGCAAGGGATTCCTCACCGGATATTACGAACCATGCGTTAAGGGTTCGCCGACGCGGACGGCGGAGTTCACGGCGCCGATCCTGGCGCGACCCCGCGATCTCGTCGCCTTTCCCCTCGGCGCCGCGCCCGCCGGCTTCGATCCGGCGTTGAGCGGCGCGCAGCGCCTGGGCGACGGGACGTTGCGGCCCTATCCCGACCGCGCGACGATCGAGGCGCAGGGCGGGCAAGCGGTGCTTTGGCTCGCCGATCCGGTCGAGGTTTTTCTCGCCCAGGTCCAGGGATCGGCGCGCGTGGCGCTGCCCGACGGGCGCGAGGCGCGCCTCGCCTACGACGGCCGCAACGGCCAGCCCTATACGTCGATCGGCCGCCTGCTCATCGAAGCGGGCGAGATTCCGGAGCGCGAGATGTCGCTCGCCCGGCTGAAGTCCTGGCTGCGCGAGCACGGCCTCGAGCCTGGGGACAAGGGACGCGCGCTGATGCAGCGCAATCGCTCCTATGTCTTCTTCAAGATCGAGGAGGAATTCGATCCTTCGCAGGGGCCGATCGGCGGCGCCGGCATTCCCCTGACGCCGCTGCGCTCGATCGCGGTCGACCGCGCGATTTGGGTCTATGGGACGCCGTTCTGGATCGATGCGGAGCTGCCCTGGGACGGCGAGGCGGCGAGTCCGTTCCGCCGCCTGATGATCGCGCAGGACACGGGATCGGCGATCCTCGGCGCGGCGCGCGCCGACATCTTTTTCGGCGGCGGCGACGCGGCCGGGGCGCGCGCCGGCGCCATTCGCCATCGCGGCGAATTCACGGCGCTGCTGCCCAACGGGGACGAACCATGAAGGAGGCGACGGATAGGCCGCGCTCCTCCCGCCTGAGGCGCCTCAGCGACGAAGAGATCGCGCTGTGGGTCGAAGTCGCCAAGAGCGTGGCCAAGCGGCGCGGCGCGAGCCTGCCGACGCTCGCCTCGCCGAACCCGCCCGCGCCGCCTGCGCCGACGGCGGCGCCCGCCGCCGCGCCGCCCGCCGAGCCGCGAAAAGCCTCGGGCCCTCCGCCCCTCGCGCCTCTGGAGCGCCGCTTGAAACGCGATCTCGCGCGCGGGCGGAGCGCCGTCGACAGCGCCATCGATCTGCACGGCATGAACCAGGCCGAGGCGCATCACGCGCTGCGCGGCTTTCTCGTCCACGCGCAGTCGCAGGGCGACCGATTGGTGATCGTCGTCACCGGCAAGGGCGGCTCCAAATCGAGGCCGGACGCCGCGTCGTGGATCGACGAACCCGGCGTCCTCAGGCGAATGGTCCCGCACTGGCTGCGTGAAGCGGACCTGCGCGCGGTGGTGCTCGGCTTCGAGGAAGCGGGACGCGCGCACGGCGGCGCCGGCGCGCTCTATGTCCGCCTGCGCCGCCGCGACCGGCGGTGACGGCCGCCCTCGCGATTTCCCGCCGGCCGGGGAATTGACCTCGCGGCGCGGCGATGCGAGGAGGGCGCGCCGAAACAAGGGGGCGTTCGTTCCATGACCGAAGCCGTAGACGTTCTGGGCCTGGGCAATTCGCTCGTCGACATCATCGCGCATGCCGACGACGAGTATCTGCGCGCCCAGGAAATGATCAAAGGCGCGATGACGCTGATCGACGAAGACCGCGCCGAGGCGCTCTACGCCGCGCGCGTCGACCCGCGGATCGTCTCGGGCGGATCGGCGGCCAACACCATCGTCGGCGTCGCTTCGTTCGGCGTTAGGAGCGCCTATATCGGCAAGGTCAAGAACGATGCGCTCGGCTACGCCTTCGCCGAGGACATCCGCGCCACCGGCGTCGGCTTCGCCACGCTCCCGGCCGAGGACGGGCCGGCGACGGGCCGTTGCTTCGTCTATGTGACGCCGGACGGCGAGCGCACGATGAACACCTATCTGGGAGCGAGCACCTATCTTTCGCCGCCCGACGTCGACGAGGCGTTGGTGCGCGCGGCGCGCATCATCTATCTCGAGGGCTACATGTGGGACCGGCCGGCGGCGAAGTCGGCGTTCCAGAAGGCGGCCGAAATCGCGCGCCAGGCGGGCCATCGCGTGGCGCTGACGCTGTCCGACTCGTTTTGCGTCGATCGGTTCCGCGGCGAATTCATCGATCTCATGCGCCGCGGTCTCGTCGACACGTTGTTCGCCAATACCGACGAAGTCCTGTCGCTCTATCAGACGACGCATTTCGCCGAGGCGATCGACGCGGTGCGGCGCGAAGGCGTCCTCGCCATCGTGACGCGCTCGGAAAAGGGATCGATCGTCGTCGACGGCCACAGGACGCACGAAGTCCCCGCGTTTCCGGTCGCGCGCGTCGTCGACACCACCGGGGCGGGCGACATGTTTTCGGCGGGCTTCCTGGCGGGCCTGGCGAACGGCGCGGATCTCGAGACTTGCGCTCGGCTCGGCGCGCTCGCCGCAGCCGAGATCATTCAGCATTTGGGCGCCCGGCCGCTCGTCTCGCTCGCGACGCTCGCGCGCGAAAACGATCTGGCCGCCTGACTTCGAGCCGCGCGCGCCGGCAGGGGCGCGGGTTCGTCAGTCGCGCTAGCCGCGCGCGCCGGCGAGATAAGCCTTGAAGTCGCTCATCGACGCAAATTTGAAGGCGCCGTTCTCGGTTTCGGCTTCGATCGAGCCGTCCGAGAAAATCATATAGTGGGCGCCGCCGGCGCTGTAGCGGCCGACCAGCGTCGGCGAGGCCTCGGGTTCGCCCAACGCGTGCTCGATCGCCGCGATCGTCGGCAAATGACCCGACCGGTTTTCGTTGACCGAATCGTCGTCGGCGAGCGCATTCGGCTCGTCCTCGATCGCGGCGGGCTGGTCGGCGGGAGCCGGCTCCGTCGCCTCTTCGCCGCCTGGCGGCTCCGTTTCAGGCGGCGCGACGGCTTCCTCCGTGGCCGCCGGCAAGCCTTGCCGGGAGTCGCGATTTTGCGAGGACCGCATCGCTGTCGCGAAAACGTCGAGGCGACGAATCAGCGCGCCGATCGCCAGCGTCACGCCGCCCGCGCTCAGCGCCAGCGTGCCGCAGACGGCATAGAGAAGGCCGATCTCGGTAGGCAGCAAATCGAAGCTGGCGATAAGCCCGCCCGCTCCCGCCGCGACGAGAAGGAGTCCAAGAACAAAAGTGAAAATCGCCATTCGCCTTCCAACGCGCTCAATTTGTCAAAAAAGCGGCGCGAAGCGAAGGCGCTCGCGGGAATACGCGGGCGCGACGCGGCCGCGGACGAGGGCCCGCCCTGTTGCGAGGCGCCCGATAGCGGTCTAACAATAGCGTCGCGTGCGAGCGACGTCGCTCACTCGGCGCGCGCGATTCCCGCACCCCTTCATTCAAGGAGCCACGTCGATGACCTTTTCGCTTCCCGATCTGCCCTACGCTCATGACGCCTTGGCCCCCTACATGTCCAAGGAAACGCTCGAATATCACCACGACAAGCACCACCTGGCCTATGTCAACAACGGCAATAATCTGCTCAAGGGCACGGAATGGGAAGGCAAGTCGCTCGAGGAAATCGTGCGCGGCTCTCACGGCAAGAATCCGGGCCTCTTCAACAACGCGGGCCAGCACTACAACCATCTCCATTTCTGGAAATGGATGAAGCCGCATGGCGGCGGCAAGATTCCCGGCGAACTCGAAAAAGCGCTGATCGATTCGTTCGGCTCGGTCGAGAAGGCCAAGGAGGACCTCATCCAGGCGGGAACGACTCAGTTCGGTTCGGGCTGGGGCTGGCTCACCGTCATGGAGGGCAAGATCGTCGCCACCAAGACCCCCAACGGCGAAAGCCCGCTGGTGCACAGAGGCCGCCCGATTCTCGGCGTCGACGTCTGGGAACATTCCTATTACATCGACTACCGCAATCGCCGCCCCGATTATCTCAAGGCTTTCGTCGAAAATCTCGTCAATTGGGAATATGTGGCGGAACTCTATCACGCCGCGAGCAAATAAGTTCACACGCCGCGCATTCTCGCCGCGGACCGCCGACCGGCTCGCCGATCGTTTCATCGATCGGCGAGCGCTGTCGCGTCGGGCCGCGCGAGCGGCTTCGCGGTCATTCGACCAGGTTGATCTTCTTGTCCTTGCACAGGGCGACTCCCGTCACGTCCGTAGTCGTGCCGTCTTCGTAAGCGCCGTGCAGATCGAAAAGGCAGTCCTTGTCGTGCGCGACATGGACGACGACCTTCTTGCCGGGCGCGAGCGGGCCCGCGATTTTCTTGCTCTCGGACGATCCCGTGGGCGACGCGAGAAGATCGGTCAGCGCCACGGCGCGATTATTGATGACGACGACGTCGACGGTCGGGGGCCCGGCCTTCTTGGGTTTGGCTTTCGGCTTCGCCGGAGCGGCGTCGCTCGGCGCCGCGACCGCGCCGGCGGCGTCCGCCGCCGGGGCGACGACTTGCGCGGTGGCGGCGCTTGTGGCCAAGAGCGCGCCAGCGAACAATCCCCAAAACGCCCACAAAATTTTACTATTCGAACTCATACCGCATCCTCCATTCGGGGCGCGCTTTCCATCGACGCCCCGCCAACGGCGGCGACAATGGCATTAACGGTCGTTAAGGGAAAGACTGCGGTCGAGCGAAAGCTCAGGCCGCCGGGGGCGCGAGGCGACGCGCCGCGGCCATCAGCATCGGCAGCGCGTCGTCGATTTTCTCGGCCACGAGATAGCGCACTTCGAAACCCTCGCGGACGAATCCGAGATTGCGCATGTGGGCGAACAGCGCCAGCAAAGGGCGCCAGAAGCCGCCGATGTCGGCGAGCAGGACCGGCTTGTGGTGACGCTGCAATTGAACCCAGGTGAGCTGCTCGACCAGCTCTTCCAACGTGCCGATTCCCCCGGGAAGGGCGATGAAAGCATCGGCTCGGTCGAACATCAGTTGCTTGCGCTGATGCATATCGTCGACGACGACCAGATCTTGCGCCGCCAAGAGCGCATGTTCGCGCTTGACGAGAAACTTGGGGATAATTCCCGTCACGCGCCCGCCGTCGTCCAAGACCGCTCGCGCGATACGGCCCATCAGCCCATCGCCGCCGCCGCCGAAGACCAGCCCGATCCCGGCGCGAGCGAGCGCCTTGCCCAGCGCGTCCGCGGCTTCGCCGAAGCGCGGATCGGCGCCGGGGCTCGAACCGCAATAGACGCAGATGTTGCGAATCGTATCCATGAGCCGATTTGCCCCGACGCCCGCGCGAGCGTCAAGGCGCTGGGGCCGCATCGCTTCCGATGCGGCCGACCGCCCGCCGGCGAAAACGCGACGGCGCGCTCGCGAACGGCGCGTCGCCGCGTCGCGTCCGAATTACTTGGCGCGCCGACGACGCTGCTGCCCGAGGCCCATCTGCTTGGCCAGAGCCGAGCGCGCCTTGGCATAGGCGGGAGCCACCATGGGATAGTCCGGCGGCAGGCTCCACTTTTCGCGATATTGCTCGGGAGACAGGTTGTATTGCGTGCGCAAATGCCGCTTGAGCGACTTGAACTTGCGTCCGTCTTCCAAGCAAATGATGTAATCGTTGGTGATCGACTTCTTGGGAGCGATCGCCGGCTTCGCCGCTTCGGGAACCGCGACGACAGCGCCGCTGGCGACCCGCACGATCGCCGCATGAACATCGCTCAGCAGTGCGGGCAATTCGCTCGCCGGCACTGAATTGTTGGAAACGTAAGCCGAAACAATCTCGGCCGCGAGTTCAACATGATTATTCGATTCGCTCATACCGAAAATAGCTCCCAATGCGCCCTCGCAGGCCTGGTTGAATTGGATCGTGAGATCACGCGACACCTTTGCCGCGGTCGATGGATGTCCAGAAACGCCGAAATTCGACTCGTTCGCTTACAGAACGCCGTCTTCATAGGCGCAAACAATTCGCAATTCAAGACTGTTTCAAAACTTTTTGTATTGTCTGAGCAAGTCATCCCTGGCAAATATTGCGCTGTGCGGCGCCCGCTGCGGCGACAAGACTGCCTAGGACCCGTCGCTCAGCGCGCGACGTAACGTCAGTTCTTCGCCGCGGCGCTGATCCGGCTCTCCTGAAGTCGGCGCGCTCGAGCGGCGCGATCGATGCGGGATTGGCGCCGGCGCGGCGATCCCTTGGGGGGTGCTTTCGCGCCGCCGGGCCACTATATCTCAGCTTGACCTTACGCCTCGGATCGCCATGCAACATCAGAAGTCGTCGAGTTTCGTCACCGCCCGCGCGCGCGGCCATGATCGAGGCTCCCTAATCGGAACGGTCCGGCTTCTGTGGCCCTATATCTGGCCGGCCGATCGCGTCGATCTCAAGTTTCGCATCCTTCTCGCGGTCGCGCTGATGCTCGCGTCCAAGGCCGTGACGGTCGCAACGCCCTATGCGCTGAAATGGGCGACGGACGCGTTGACGCCCAACGCTTCTCATCTAGCGGGCGCTCTGCCGAGCGCGCTGACGGGCGCCATTGCGTTGACGGTCCTCTACGGGTTGATGCGCATCCTCATGGCGCTGACTCAGCAAGGGCGCGACGCGCTGTTCGCCGCAGTGGCGATGAACGCCGTGCGACGCCTCGCACTCGAAGTCTTCGTCCATCTCCATCAATTGTCGCTGCGCTTTCACCTCGAGCGCAAGACCGGCGGCCTCACGCGGATTCTGGAACGCGGCCGCAACGCGATCGAGACGATCATTCGCACCTCGATGCTGGTGGCCGTGCCGACGGTCGTCGAGTTCTCGCTGATCGTCGCCGCTCTTCTTTATACGTTCGACTGGCGCTACGTCTTGGCGATCAGCGTCACGGTGTTCGCGTATCTCGTCTATACGACGATCGCGACGAACTGGCGCATCGGCATTCGCCGCTCGATGAACGAAAGCGACACCGACGCCAACACCAAGGCGATCGACAGCCTTCTGAATTTCGAGACGGTGAAATATTTCGGCGCCGAACAGCGCGAGGCGACGCGTTACGACAAGTCGATGGCGCGTTACGAGCGCCTCAGCGTGAAGACCTACGTCTCCCTCGCGGTGCTGAACGCCGGGCAGGCCGTGATTTTCACCATCGGCATGATCGTCGTTCTCGTCATGTGCGTCGACGGCATCCGCCACAATCGCAACAACATCGGCGATTTCGTGCTGCTCAACGCGATGATGCTGCAACTCTACCAACCCCTCAATTTCATGGGCATGGTGTATCGCGACATCAAGCAGGCGATCGTCGACATTGAAATGATGTTCGACATCCTGTCGCAGAACCCCGAGATTCAAGATCGTCCGGGCGCGCGCCCGCTCGTCGTCGCGCAGGGCGCGGTGCGGTTCGAGAACGTCGAGTTCAGTTATGATCCCGCGCGCAAAATCTTGCGCGGCGTCTCCTTCGAAGCGCCCGCGGGGCACACGATCGCCATCGTCGGACCCTCGGGAGCGGGAAAGTCGACGATCTCGCGCCTGTTGTTTCGCTTTTACGAACCCTCCGCGGGGCGCATCACGATCGACGGGCAGGACATCTGCGAAGTCACGCAGTCCAGTCTGCGCGCCGCCATCGGCATGGTGCCGCAGGACACCGTGCTGTTCAATGACACGATTCTCTACAACATTCGCTACGGCCGCGACGGCGCCAGCGACGCGGACGTCAAGGCCGCCGCCGAAAACGCCCAGATCGATTCCTTCATTCGCTCGCTTCCTCAGGGGTACGGCGCGCATGTGGGCGAGCGCGGCTTGAAATTGTCGGGCGGCGAGAAGCAGCGCGTCGCGATCGCGCGCACAATGCTGAAGGGGCCGCCGATCCTGGTGCTCGACGAGGCGACCTCGGCCCTCGACAGTTTCACCGAACGCGAAATCCAGGCGGCTCTGGAGCGGGTTTCGCAAGGGCGCACGACCCTGATCATCGCTCACCGGCTTTCGACGGTCGTTCACGCCGACGAAATCCTGGTGCTCGACAAGGGCGTCATCGTCGAACGCGGCAAGCACGAGGAGCTGTTGGCGCGCGGCGGGCTCTACGCCGGGCTGTGGAGCCGTCAACGCGAGGTCGACGCGGCGCAAGAAGCGCTGCGGCGAGCGGACACCGCCGAGGAGGAGGCGGTGGTGGAAGCGGCGCTCGAAGCTAAGCAGGATTTTGCAAAAGTGGACGCCGGGTTTTCCGATGAGAATCCGGATTCGACGAGAACGGCGAGCGAACTTGGGTTAGCGAGCCGAGAGGAGTCGGACGACGCTGAGCCGTGACTTTTGTCGCGTTTGGCGCCAAAAGACTGCCTCCCTCGAGGCGCTTCCTATGTCGGTGCTGGATTCCGTTCGTCGTCAGATCACGCCCATCCATCCCGAGGGCTATATTTTCATTGCGGCGTTCATTGTGGCGACGTTGATTTTGGGCTGGCTTTGGGCGCCGCTCGGCTGGATCGCGTTCGTCGCGACGCTGTGGTGCGTCTTTTTCTTTCGCGATCCGCCGCGCGTGACGCCGCTGCGCGCCGACCTCGTCGTCGCCCCCGCCGACGGCGTCGTCAGCTTCTGCGACTATGCCGCCCCGCCGCCTGAACTCGAGCTCGGCGCGCAGCCCTTGCCGCGCGTGTCGATCTTCATGTCGGTGTTCGATTGCCACGTCAATCGCGCCCCTGTCGAAGGCCGGGTTACGCGCATCGCTTATCATCCCGGCGCATTCCTCAGCGCGGATCTCGACAAGGCGAGCGAGGCCAACGAACGCAACGGCCTCGTGATCGAAAGCGCCGGAGGCGTCTTCGGCGTCGTGCAGATCGCCGGCATGATCGCGCGCCGGATCGTCTGCTTCACCCACGAGGGAGCGCGCCTCAGCGCGGGCGATCGCTTCGGCCTCATACGCTTCGGCTCGCGCGTCGACGTCTATATGCCCGAAGGCGCTCGCATCCTCGTCGGCCTTCATTCGCGCGCCGTCGCCGGCGAAACCGTGATCGCCGAGATGGGACGCGACGAGGGATTGCTGCGATTCCGCCTGAGCTGATGCTGGAAGGCAATTCCCGATGAGCGAGACCCAACCGCAAAGCTCCTTCCCGCAAGGGCGCCCCGCCGGCGACGGCTTACGCGGGTTCAAGGCCGTGCCGTTGCGCCTGCTCATTCCCAATCTCATCACGTTGCTGGCGCTCTGCCTCGGGCTGACCGCGATCCGCTTCGCCTTCGAGGGCGCGATCGAATGGGCGGTCAGCGCGATCGCCGCCGCGGCGGTGCTCGACGGCCTCGACGGACGGATCGCGCGCGCGCTCAAAGGCACTTCGCGCTTCGGCGCGGAACTCGATTCGCTCGCCGACTTCGTCGATTTCGGCGTCGCGCCGGGGATCGTGCTCTATTTCTCCGGCCTCGATCAAATGAAGAGCCTCGGCTGGCTGGCGACGCTGGTGTTTTGCATCGCGTGCGCGCTGCGCCTCGCGCGTTTCAACGTGACGATCGAAGGTCCCGAGCTTCCCGCCTGGCGCAAGAATTTCTTCGTCGGCATGCCCGCGCCCGCGGGCGCCATCGTCGGGCTGCTGCCGGTCTATTTGCGCTTCTTGCTGTCCCCGGGATCGTCCGAGCCGCGCTTCATCATACTCGAAATCGCTTATGTCGTGGGAATCGCGCTGCTGATGGCCAGCCGCGTGCCGCACTTCTCGGGAAAATCGATCGGCCGCGTTCCGCGCGACTATGTCGCGGTGGTGCTGATCGGCTTGGCGGCGGCGCTGTTGCTGATCATCAATTTTCCCCTTCAGTCGCTCGTCGCGCTCTCCCTGTTCTATCTCGCGACGATTCCCTTCAGCGTGCGGCAGTTCAGGGCGCTGCAACGCGAAAACGGCTGAGGCCGGGAGAAGCGGCCGCCTTGGGCGACAATTGCGGTTTCCCCTTTGCGGGGAATTCATATAGGGTTCGCGTGTTTTTGCGCCGGCCCGGTCCGCCGAGCGTTTCACTCCCGGTCCTCGCCGTCGCGAGTTGCTCGGCGAAAACATGAAAGGCCCCAATGTCGAAGGAAGAATTGCTCGAGTTTCCGGGTTTCGTCGTGGAATTGCTGCCCAACGCGACCTTTCGCGTCAAACTCGAAAACGAACACGAAATCATCGCCCACACCGCCGGCAAGATGCGCAAGAACCGCATCCGCGTTCTGGCCGGCGACAAGGTCCTGGTCGAAATGACGCCCTACGACCTGACCAAGGGCCGCATCACCTACCGATTCAAATAAGCGCCCCGTGGATGGACGCTTCGCCGTGAGGTTCCCAGCGTGAGCGAGACTTTGACACGCCCTCGCCTGGTGCTCGCCTCCGGCTCGCCGCGCCGCCTGGCGCTGCTGGCGCAGATCGGCGTCGAGCCCGACGCGGTCATTCCCGCCGACATCGAGGAGACGCCGCGCCGCAACGAATCGCCGCGCGCGCTCGCGCAGCGCCTCAGCGCGGAAAAGGCGGCCATCGCGGCGGCCGTCGCGCTCAAGCGGCCCGACGTCGGCCCTTCGCTCGTTCTCGCCGCCGACACGGTGGTCTGCGTCGGCCGGCGCATCCTGCCCAAATGCGAAATCCTCGACGAAGCGGAGGATTGCTTGAGCCTGCTTTCGGGGCGCGCGCATCGCGTCTACACCGGGCTCGCGCTGACGACGCCGAGCGGGGCGACGCGCCAGCGCCTCGTCGAGACGCGCGTGCGCTTCAAGCGCCTGTCGCGCGGCGAAATGACCGACTATCTCGCGAGCGGCGAATGGCGAGGCAAGGCGGGGGGCTACGCGATTCAGGGACTCGCGGGCGCCTTCGTGCTGCGCCTCATCGGCTCCTACACCAGCGTCGTCGGCCTGCCGCTCGCGGAAACGGCGGCGCTGCTCGCCGGCGAGGGTTACCTCGCGCATCGCGCCTGGACGCCGGGAGCCTGAGCGAGATGGCCGAGCCCGCAAAAGAACCCGCCCGCGCCGATCGGGCCGCGAAAGCCAGAGGCGTCTGCGTCAATTGCGGTCGCCCGCGCGACCCGCATTACGACCCCTTCTGCTCGCGCCGCTGCGCCGACGTCGACCTGCATCGCTGGCTGAAGGGAGGCTACGTGATCCCCGGCGGCGAGCCGGCGAGCCGCGAGAACGACGACGAGCCTTAGCTTCGGCGCGCGATCGAAATCAGATCGGCCGCGTTCGCCGCAGCTTAGCCTCGAGGGCCAAGGCTCGACGGTTGGCCCTGGAAAAACTGTCGGCGGCGGTCATATAGACGAGAAGGGCGAGCGAAACCGCAGCCGCCGTCAGCGCCAGCGTGATGACGAGGGGATAGCCGAACGCATAGATCGCCACGCCCAGGACGAGCACGCAATTGGCGAAGAAATAGTATCTTGCGTCAGGCAATCCGTTGATGGCGTCGCTGAGGAGCCAGCCGACAACGGGAAGCCGCAGCACGGCTTGACCGGCGTACTTCATGACGATTCCTCGGATGTATTTTGGGGGATTATCGGCGCGATCGGCCTATGTCGTCTTTGTCATTGACTTGGATCAAATCGTCAAGGAATTCCGCCTGCGACAATTTGTCTCAGCGATGAGCGATGAAGGCGGTGGAACGGCGCCCGTCGTTCGCCGGCTCGGCGCCGACCGTTCCCGGTCAAGCCGCCGCTCCCGCGCGCGCCTCCTCCGCGCCGATCTGCCCGCTCGCGCAGGCGATCGCGAAGGCGTAAGCGCGCGCGACGTCGTCGAGGCGATCGAAGCGTCCCGGCGCGCCGGCGTGGCCGGCCTCCATCGCGGTGCGCAGCAGGATCGGGCCGCCGCCGGTCATCGTCGCGCGCAATTTGGCGACCCATTTGGCCGGCTCCCAATAGGTCACGCGCGGATCGGTCAGCCCGGCGAGCGCGAGGATCGCGGGATAGCGTTGCGCGCGGATATTGTCGTACGGGCTGTAGGCGCGGATCGCAGCGAAAGCCTCCATGCTGCGGATCGGATCGCCCCATTCCAGCCATTCCGGCGGGGTCAGCGGCAGGCTCTCGTCGAGCATCGTATTGAGCACGTCGACGAAGGGCACGTCGGCGATGATGCCGGCGTAAAGCTCCGGCGCGGCGTTGGCGATCGCGCCCATCAGCATGCCGCCGGCGCTGCCGCCGTGGGCGACGATGCGGCCGTGAGCGGCGAAGCCTTCGGCGACGAGATGGCGCGTGGCGGCGAGGAAGTCGCTGAACGTATTGGGCTTGTTGGCGAGCTTGCCGTCGTCGTACCAGCGCCAGCCCTTTTCCGTGCCGCCGCGCACGTGGGCGATGGCGTAGACGAATCCGCGATCGACGAGGGAAAGCCGATTGGTGGAGAAATTCGCGTCCATCACGTGGCCGTAGGCGCCGTAGCCGTAAATCAGCATCGGCGCCGTCCCGTCGATCGGCGCGCCGCGACGATAGAGCAGCGAGATCGGCACGGCCTCGCCGTCGTCGGCGCGCGCGAAGACGCGGCGCGTGACATAGGCGGAGGCGTCGAAGTCTTTCGGCGTCATCTGCTTCTTGCGCAGGATGCGCTGGCGCGCGCCGAAGTCGTAATCGTAGATTTCCTGGCTGCAGGCCATCGACGAATAGCTGAAGCGGAAGACCGGCGTGTCGAATTCGAACACCGGCTCGAGCTTGAGGAAATAGGTCTGCGCCTCGAAGCCGATCTCATGGGCCTCGCCGCTCGCGAGTTCGTGGATCATCAGGCGCGGGACGTTGTCCTCGCGCGCCAGCAGCACGAGATAATCCTTGAACAGCGCGGCGCTCTCGATGAGACGGCCGTCCTTGTGGGCGACGAAGGGGCGCCAATTGGCCTCGCCCGGCGCCTCGCGCGGCGCGGTCACGATCCGGAAGTCGCGCGCGCCGCCGCTGTTGGTCTTGATGTAGAAGACGTCGCCGTGATCCATCGCCTCGTAGCGCAGCCCCGGCCGGCGGGGCGCGATCAGCAGCGGCGGCGCGGCCGGATCGTCGAGATCGACGACGCGCGCCTCGGACGCGTCATGGCCGTGCACGGAAATGATCGCGCTGCGGCCGAGCCGCGTCGGCGCGATGGCGATGAACCAGGCGGGGTCGGCCTCCTCGAAGACCTCGAGATCCTCGCTCTGGGAAGCGCCGAGGCGATGCAGCATCACGCACCAGGGGCGGTGGTTTTCGTCCTGCGCGACATAGAGAAAGGCGCTGGAATCGCGCGTCCACACCACTTCGCCGGCGGCGTTTTCCACGAGGTCGGGCAAGTCGGCGCCGCCAGCGACGTCGCGCACGGCGATCGCGTACATCTCCGAACCCTTGTCGTCGGCGCTCCAGGCGAGCTTGCGATGATCGGGCGAATGGCGCGCGGCGTTCAGGTGAAAGAACGGCTTGGCGTCCGCGCGCTCGTCGCCGTCGAGCAGGATCGTTTCCCTGCCGCCCGCGCGCGGCCGGCGGCAGAGTATCCGCTGCTGGCCGCCGTGACGGAAGCGCGAATAATAGGCGTAAGGGCCGTCCGATTGGGGAACCTCGCTGTCGTCCTCCTTGAGTCGCGCGCGCATTTCGCGAACGAGCTGCCTTTGCAAGGCGCGGGTCGGACCGAGAATTTCGTCGGCGTAGGCGTTCTCCGCCTCCAGCAGCGCGCGAATGTCCGGCGGCAGCGCCGCCGGATCGCGCAGCACCTCGCGCCAGTTCTCGGCGCGGATCCAGGAATAGTCGTCGCGCCAAAAGACGCCGTGGGCGTGGCGTTCCTGCGGCCGCTCGGCGGCCCTGGGCGGCGTCGGCTCGCCGCGCGGCTTGGCGTGGGGCATGGCTCGGGGTCCCAATCTGTCGGGACCGTATTGACACGCGCGGGACGGGAAAGGAAGGCGCCCGCCGGCGGGGAGCCGATTGGCGGCGGGGAGAGAGCGCTCATTCGCTTGGGCGGCGCCGACGGCTGGCGCGCGCCACAAGCGGAAATAGCGACCTCCTCGATACGCCGTATCCTCGGCGCATACGAGCGCATCCCCCGCTCGGGCCAGGGCGGCTCGTGATTAACGCCACGATAATTCATTCGTGACAATTTGGGCGATTGCCGGAACGGCAAAGCGGTATTTTGCTGACAATATCACAGACATCGCGTGCGGGGTTTTCCGATCGCCGCTTTCTTCCGACTACGGGGGCTCGATGACTCAGCAACGCAAGCCGCAGGCGTGGCCGGAATCGGTCGAGGAGACGTGCAACCTCAACGATGCGCTCGTGATCCTCGCAACGCATCGGCGGGACGCCATCCTCGAAGCGGTGGCGATGAGCGCGAAGGAACTTCTGCGCTCGTCTGATCTGCAGCAATCGTTGCCGAAAGTGATCGAGCGCATCGGCCAGGCCACTGGCGTCGACCGAGTGCATATCCTCAAGATCGATCCGGCCGCGCCCGATCGAGGCGCCATCGTCCAGCATGATCTCTGGAGCGCATCAGGGATCTCGGCGCCGCCCCTCTTCAAGGACGCGAAGGGCGTAGCGATGGTCGACGTTGGCCTCAAATCGTGGCTGCGGAGCCTCGCGGCGGGCAAGGTTGTCGTCGGCCACGTCCGGAGCTTCGAAGAACCCGCTCGCACATTTTTCAAATCGGCTGGCGTCAAGTCGGCGATGGCTGTTCCGGTGTTCGCCGACGGCTATTTGTGGGGACACATCGGACTGGACGACTGCCGAGACGAACGCGAGTGGTCGCCCGCCGAGATCGATACACTCGAAACGCTGGCGGAACTGATCGGCGCGGCCGTCTCGGCCCACCGCCACGAGGCCATCCTCGAAGCGGTGGCGATGAGCGCAAAGGAACTTCTGCGTTCGTCCGATCTGCAGCAATCGTTGCCGAGGGTGGTGGAGCGGCTCGGCCAAGCCACCGGCGTCGACCGGGTGCACATCATCGAGATTGACGCCGACACGCCTTCCGAGCACAGCCCGGTCGCCCAGCACTACGTCTGGAGCGCGCCCGGCGCTTCAACATCCATCAAGTACCAGGAAATGACGGAATCCCTGGCCGAAGTCGGACTCGAATCCTGGGTGCCGAGGCTCATACGGGGCGAGACGGTCGCCGGCAACACCCGCGATTTTGGGCCCGCCGCTCGCACCCTGTTCGAAAGGGGAAACGTCAAATCGGTCACGGCCGTTCCGGTGTTCGTCGACGGCCGGTGGTGGGGGCTGATCACTTTCGATGACTGCGGGTTTGAACGCCATTGGGGACCTGCCGAGATCGAACCCTTCAAAACGCTAGCCGAACTGGTTGGCGCAGCGGTCGCCCGGACACGGCATCTCAAGACCTTGGCCGACGCCAATCGCATCGTCGAGAACAGCGCGACCATTCTTTATCGAATCGGCCTAAAGCCCCCGTTTCCGCTGATCTTCCTGTCGCAGAACATCAGCCGGTACGGCTACCGGGCCGACGAACTGTTGGCCCATCCCGAGCGCTGGGCGCAACTCGTCGACCGCGCCGACCTGCCCGCCATGATCGACGATATCCGGTCGATCAGAGAGGGCAAGATGGATTCCAATCAAAAGGAATTCCGTGTGCGCAAGCCCGACGGTTCGATCGTGTGGTTTGACGGCCACGGCCGCGCGCTCCGTGACGGCCAAAACCGGCTGGTCGCCTTCGAGGGCATCCTCACCGACATCACCGACCGCAAGCTCGCGATAGAGAAGGTTGCAACGCTGGCGCGGACCGACTCGCTCACAGGCCTTCCCAACCGCGCAGCCTTTCTCGAACGGCTCAATCTGGAATTCGCGCGCGCCAATCGCGGCGCCAATCAATTCGCCGTGCATTACCTCGACCTCGACCATTTCAAGGACGTCAACGACACACTTGGCCATCCGATGGGCGACGCCTTGCTGCGCGCGGTCGCCGAACGGCTCCAGGGCTGCGCGCGCGAGACCGACATGGTCGCGCGCTTCGGCGGCGATGAATTCGCCGTGCTGCAGGACGCCATCGAAGACGCCGCCGACGTCGAAACGCTGGCGGCGAGGATCGGTGAAATACTCGCCGCTCCCTTCACAATCGAAGGTAATCAGGTGCAAACCACCGCCAGCATCGGCATCGTCCTCTACCGCGGCGACGTCGCGACTGTCGACGTCATGATGATGAAGGCCGATCTCGCCCTCTATCGCGCAAAGAACGACGGCCGCAATCAGTTCCGCTTCCATGTTGTCGAACTCGACGAGCAGACCCAGGAGCGGATGATCATCGGCAAAGAGCTGCGGCACGCGATCGAGCGCGGCGAATTCGAATTGTACTATCAGCCGCAGGTGGACATTCAGTCCGGATCGATAGTCGGGCTGGAGGCGCTGCTCCGTTGGCATCACCCAAGACGCGGCCTGATATTGCCGGCCGCTTTCATTCCGATCGCCGAAACGAGCGGAACCATCGTCTCGATCGGGGAATGGGTGATCGAACATGCTTGTCGGCAGATCAGGGCCTGGAGCGACTTGGCGATTGCGCCGCCCACTGTCGCCGTGAACCTTTCCGGCGCGCAGTTCAAACTGGCGTCGCAAATTGATCGGATCGTCACCGAAAATCTCGCCCGCTACAATGTCGCGCCCGAGCGGCTGGAGCTTGAACTCACCGAATCGGTTCTGATCGAGACGACGCAACGCCACGGCGAGGTCTTCAAACGGCTTCGAAAGATCGGGGTGCGGCTTGCTATCGATGATTTTGGCACCGGCTATTCCTCGCTCGATTATTTACGCTCCTTTCGCGTCTCCCACCTGAAGATCGACCGGCGTTTTATTAACGATGTGACGATAAGCGCGGATGATGCGGCGATCGTACGAGCCACCATCGGGCTCGCGCACGAACTGGGCATCGAGGTGATCGCGGAAGGAGTGGAAACCGCCGGGCAACGGGATTTCTTGGTCTCGGCCGGCTGCAAGTTCGCGCAGGGCTATTATTTCGGCAAGCCGATGCCGGCGGCGGCGGCGAGCGAATTATTGCGCCAAGATTTTCAATTCGCCGCAGTCTAGGCGGGGAACCGCGCCTCAAGTCGAAATTCGAACCGACCCGCCACCCGTGCGCTCACGGCCTCTCCCAACCGCCGTTGCGCCCCGAGCGGAAGGCGGCGTCGATCACGCGCATGTTGGCGACGGCGTCTTCGATGGGAAATTCCAGCGGCGCCTCGCCAAGAATCGCGCGCGAGAAGGCGTCGCCCTGCAGCGTATATTGATCGCAAACGGGAAATTCCTCGACGCGCGCGCCGCTGTCGACGAGGATGCGCGTCGGCCGATCGATCGGCGCGTTGAAGGGAACGGCGACTTCGACGCGGCCCGCCTCGCCGACGATGGTGACGCGCTGATGCGCGGAGAGCTGCGTCGCGCAGGTGAACGTCAGATGCCGGCCGCCGGGAAATTCGATCAGCGCGCTGGTCAATCGGTCCGTGCCGAAGGCGGGATCGATGTCGAGCGCGGCGACGATGCGCGTCGGCTCGGCGGCGAAGACGTGGCGCGCGGTGAGGATCGCGTAGCAGCCGATGTCGTAGAGCCCGCCGCCGCCCGGCGGCCGGTTGCGGATATTTTGCGCGTCGGTCAGCCGATAGGAAAAGAAAGTCTGGATCGCGCGCACGTCCCCGATCGCGCCCGAACGCGCGATCTCTCGCGCGCGCCGCCATTGCGGGTGAAAGCGCACCATGAAGGCCTCGGCGACGAGCTTGCCGGAACGCCGGCGCGCCTCGATCAGCGCGCCCGCCTCGGCGGCGTCGAGCGCGATCGGCTTCTCGCACAAGACGTGCTTGCCCGCTTCGAGCGCGCGGATCGTCCAGGGCACGTGCAACTCGTTGGGCAGGGGATTGTAGACCGCTTCGATCGCGGGGTCGGCGAGCAATTCCTCATAGGAACCGTAGGCCTTGGCGATGCCGAGATCGGCGGCGGCGCGGCGCGCCTTGGCGATGTCGCGCGAGGCGATCGCGTCGACGCGCGAAACCTCGCCGCGCTGCATCGCGGGAATGACCTTCTCGATCCCGATCTTGGCGGCGCCGAGCACGCCCCAGGACACCTTCCTTGTCATCCCCTCCCCCTCTTCGGCTTCGCGCCTCAGTCCTTCGGCGCCGGCGCGCGCTGGTCGCTCTGGCGCGCGATCATCCATCCCGGATATTCGGGCGCCAGCGCGCTCGCCTTATCGAGCGCTGCGACATCCTCGGCGCTGAGGACGAGCTTCGCGGCGGCGAGATTGTCGTCGAGCTGCTCGACCGTCTTGGCGCCGACGATGACGCTCATGACGCCCTTGCGTTGCAGCAGCCAGGCGAGCGCGACGCGCGCCACCGAGACGTCGTGCGCCTTGGCGATCGGTTGCATCGCGTCGATGACGTCGTAGGCGCGCTCGCGGTCGACAGGCGGAAAATCGAACGAAGCGCGCCGCGCGCCCTGCGGCCCCGCGCCCTCGCGCGTGAACTTGCCGGACAACAGGCCGCCGGCCAGCGGGCTCCACACCATCACGCCGAGGCCCTGGTCCTCGACCAGCGGCAGAATCTCGCGTTCGAGATCGCGGCCGGCGATGGTGTAATAGGCCTGCACGGTCTCGAAGCGCGCGAAGCCGCGCCGCTCGGAAATCCCCAGCGCCTTCATGATCTGCCACGCCGCGAGATTGGAGCAGCCGATCGTGCGCACGAGGCCGCGCGAAACGCAGTCGTCGAGCGCGCGCAGCGTCTCCTCGATCGGCGTTACGGGATCGAAGCCGTGGATTTGATAAAGGTCGACGTGATCGAGCCCGAGCCGCTTCAGGCTGCCGGCGATCTGGTCCATGATATGGCCGCGCGACAGGCCGACCGCGTTCGGCCCCGGCCCGGTCCGGCCGCGCACCTTGGTGGCGACGATGACCTCCTCGCGCTTGACCTGCAAATCGCGCAAGACCTGACCGAGCATGACCTCGGATTGCCCCTCCGAATAGACGTCGGCGGTGTCGATGAAATTGACGCCCGCCTCCAGCGCGCGCGCGACCAGCGCGGTCGCGCCCTTCTGTTCGACCGTTCCGATGGCGCGCCACATCCCTGAGCCGCCGCTGAAGGTCATCGTGCCCAAACAAATTTCCGAGACGAATTGGCCGGTGCGGCCGAGCGGACGATATTTCATGCGCGAATTTCCCTGAGGCTCGAATCCTGACCGCGCCTAACCCCTCTGGGGGCGCCGCATCGCCTCGAACATTTAGGCGCCGATCCGTCGCCTCGCAACGCACGAAAGGTTTATCGCTCGTCCGCCGCGCGGATCGAGCCGATCAAGCGGCTCGATCGATCCGATCAAGCGGCTTGGTCGACCGGCGGCGCCAAGGCGCCGGTCATCATCGCGACGGCGTCGGACATCGTCTGCTTCTTGGGATCGATCACCGCCAGGCGGCGGCCGAGCCGATGGATGTGGATGCGATCGGCGACCTCGAAGACATGCGGCATGTTGTGCGAAATGAGGATGATCGGCAGGCCGCGCTTCTTCACGTCGAGGATGAGTTCGAGCACGCGCCGCGATTCCTTGACGCCCAGCGCCGCCGTCGGCTCGTCCATGATGACGACGCGGCGTGCGAAAGCCGCCGCCCGCGCGACCGCCACGCCTTGCCGCTGGCCGCCCGACAGCGTTTCGACGGGCTGATTGATGTTTTGGATCGTCATCAGCCCGAGCTCGTTCAACTTTTCTCGCGCGATTTTTTGCATCGCGGCGCGATCAAGGCTGCGAAACAGCTTGCCTAGAAGGGTTTGCGAACGAATCTCGCGCCCCAGGAACATGTTGTCGGCGATCGACAAGGCGGGCGAAAGCGCGAGGTTTTGATAGACGGTTTCGATGCCGGCCTCGCGCGCGTCGATCGGCGAGCGGAAATGAATGATATCGCCGGCCAGCCTGATTTCCCCGGAATCGGGGATCACCGCGCCGCAGAGCGCCTTGATCAGCGTCGACTTGCCCGCGCCATTGTCGCCGATGACAGCGAGAATCTCGCCGGGATAAAGGTCGAAATCGGCGTGGTCGAGCGCCGTGACGCGACCGTATCGCTTGACGAGGGAACGCGCCTGCAGCATCGGTTCGACGCTCATTTGGAGACCCTCCGAATCCATTGATCGAGCGCCACGGCGACGATGATCAGCACGCCGATGGCGAATTCCTGCCACAGCACGTCGAGCCCGGCGAGCGAAACCGCGGAGCGGAAGACGCCGACGATCAGCGCTCCGATCAGCGTGCCGATGATCGAGCCGCGCCCGCCGAACAGACTGGTGCCGCCGATCACGACGGCGGTGATGCTGTCGAGGTTGGCGTTCTCGCCGGCCGTCGGGCTGATCGCGCCGATGCGGCCGATCAGCACCCAGCCGGCGATCGAGGAGACGAGCCCGGCCAGGACGTAAACGCTGAGCAGGATGCGGTCGGTGTCGATGCCGGCCAGGCGCGCGGCCTCCGGATCGTCGCCGGTCGCATAGACGTGACGGCCGTAGGCGGTGCGGTTGAGCACGTACCAAACGACGAGCGCCAATGCGATCAACAGGAAGCTGCCGATGATGATGCGCGCGCCCCCGATGCTCACGGGATCGCCCATCAATTGCAGGAACGGCGCCTTGTCCTCGAGATCCTGCGAGCGAATGGTTTGGCTTTGCGAATAGAACGTATTGAGGGCGCCGATGATGCTCAGCGTGCCCAAGGTGACGATGAAGGGCGGCATCTTCAGACGCGTGACGAGCGAGCCGTTGAGGAAACCGAAGGCGACGCCGCACAACAATCCCAGCGGAAACGCGATAACGATCGGCAGACCGTCGATGACGGCCAGGCGCCCCATCACGACCGACGAAATCACCATCATCACGCCGACGGACAGATCGATGCCGGCGGTCAGGATCACCAGGGTCTGCGCGATGCCGAGGAAGGCGATGATCGTCACTTGGGTCAGCACCGTCGACAAATTGCTCGCGGTGACGAAGTGCGAGTAATTGACGGTCACACCGAGCAAAAGGCCGAGGAGCAGCACCACGAAGGGAACGGTGGTGGGATAAATGTGCAGGAAGCGCTGGGCGCGTTTTGCGAACGAAAGATGTTCTTCCTCGAACGAAGCCTGGGCGGTTGCGGCAGCGGCGAGCACGCGTTCGAATTCCTGCGGCGCGGGCCGCTCGCCTTGCGAGGCTTCGCTCATCGCTCGCTCCCCCCTTGTTTCGTCGCCGGCTTGCGCCTTTGCGAAATCGGCGCTCGAAGACGAAGCTTGCGAGCGCCGACTTGTCACATCATTAAGCGATCAAACGCTAACGAAATCAACCCCAGCAGAGCTTGGCTCCCTCGGTGGTGTCGATCGAGGGAACGCCCGGCACGGGATGATCGGTCACGAGCTTCTCGCCGGTGTCCATGCTGACGGGCTTCTTGCCGCTCTTGAGGTATTCGACGACCGCTTCGACGCCGTCCGCGGCCATCAGCAGCGGATATTGCTGCGAGGTGGCGCCGATGACGCCTTCCTTGACGCTCTTGACGCCGGGGCAGCCGCCGTCGACCGCGACGACCAGCACGCCCTTTTCCTTGCCCGCCGCCTTGAGCGCGGCATAGCCGCCGTCCGCCGACGGCTCGTTGATCGCATAAACCACGTTGATCTCGGAGGCCTTCTGCAGGATGTTCTCCATCGCCTTGCGCCCGCCTTCGTCCGAACCCGCAGTCACGTCGGAGCCGACGATCTGCGGGCTGTCGCTTTGCGCGAAGTGCTTGGGATCCTTGACCGGAATGCCGAAGCCGGTGAGGAAGCCGTTGTGGCGGAGATAGTCGACCGTCGGCTGGTTGGCGGCGAGGTCGAGCGTGGCGATCTTGGCGCTCGCGGCCTTGTCGCCGAGCGTCGCTTTCGCCCACGCGCCGATCAATTCGCCCGCCTTGAAATTGTCGGTGGCGAAATTGGCGTCGGCGGCGGTGATCGGATCGAGCGGCGTGTCGAGCGTGATCACGATGATGCCAGCCTTGCGCGCCTTTTCGACGGTCGGCACGATCGCCGAGGAGTCGCTGGGCACGAGCAGAATGCCCTTGGCGCCGGCGGCCATCAGCGCCTCGATGGCGGCGACCTGGCCGTCGTTGTCGCCGTCGGCCTTGCCGGCGTAAGCCTGCAGGGTGACGCCGAGTTCCTTGGCTTTCGCCTGAGCGCCTTCCTTCATCTTGACGAAGAAGGGATTGGTGTTGGTCTTGGTGACCAGACCGATGATGGTCTCGGCGGCGAAAGACGGCGCGCTCATCATAGCGATCGACAAAGCCGCGATCGCCGCGGTCGACAAGATTGCGAACTTCTTGGACATGGTTTCCTCCCGAAACAATTGCACTGGCGACGGAGTCTGCGCTTCGCGCATGACAGGAACGAAACGCCGAAACCGACTCTGGCCAGGTCGGATCCGCGCCGTCGCGCCGCTATAGGGACAAAATCCGAAGCCAGAGTCAATGGATAAATCAAGCCGCCTGAATTATTATTGACACGCTGGTCGCGCGCCAGCATGCTAGGCGCAACGACAAGGGCGACCGCCGCGAAAACGCGCCGCCAGGGAAAACGCACGAGGAGAGTTCATGTCGGAAGCGGTCGACGAGAGCGCCGCGCCTCCCCCGCTATCGTCGCCCGTCGCCAGCGGCGCCGACCAGACGGGGGTGCGTCTTTACAACGAGCGGTTGATCCTCTCGCTCGTTCGGCGTTTCCAGCAGCTCTCCAAAATCGAGGTTGCGCGAATGACTGGACTTTCCGTGCAATCGACTTCCGCGATCATGAATCGCCTGCAGGTCGACGGCCTTCTGCGCCGCGAGGCGCCGTTGCGCGGACGCGTCGGCCAGCCGACCGTTCCGGTGTCGCTCGATCCCGAGGGCGCGTTTTCGCTAGGCCTGAAAATCGGCCGCCGCAGTTGCGATCTCGTCTTGATCGACTTCTGCGGACGAATCCAGCGGCGAACGCACCGAACCTATGCCTATCCGACGCCGAATTTGGTGATGGATTTCTTCACAGGGGCGCTGGAGCCGATGACGCAGACGCTGACGCCGGCGCAGCGTCGACGCATCGCGGGACTCGGCGTCGCGTCGCCGTTTCAATTGTGGAACTGGTCGGCCGAGATCGGCGCGCCCGCGGAGGAGATGGACGCTTGGCGATCCTTCTCGATCGAAGAGGAATTGGCGCGCTCGTGCCCCTACAGGGTGACGCTGTGGAACGACGCGACGTCGGCCTGCGCGGCGGAGTTCTTTTTCGGCGAGGCGTGGCGGCATCGCGACTTCCTTTATTTCTTTCTCGGCGCGTTCGTCGGCGGCGGACTTGTCCTCGACGGGGCGATTTATCCCGGCCGCACCGGCAACGCCGCGGCGCTCGGATCGATGCCGATCGCCCCGCAGGACCCCAGCCGCCAGACGACGTCCCAATTGATCGCCCGCGCGTCGATCTGTCAGCTCGAGCGGCGCGTCGAAGCCGCGGGAACCGATCCCTCCTCGATCTGGCGGACTCCCGACGCCTGGGACGATTTTGGGCCGCTCCTCGACGAGTGGATCGAGGAGGCTTCTTTCGCGCTGGCCTATGCGGCGATCGCGGCGATCTCGGTCCTCGACGTCGAAGCGATCGTCATCGACGGGGCGATGCCTGTCGCCGTCCGCCAGAAGCTCTGCTTGCGCGTGGCCGCGCAGATCGAAACGCTCGATCGGCGTGGATTATCCGACGTGAAGATCGTCGCCGGCGCGATCGGCGCGGACGCGCGCGCAATCGGCGGCGCGGCGTTGCCGCTGATCAAGAATTTTGCGCGTGACAGAGAAGTGTTGTTTAAGGACGCGCCCGTCGGACTGGGCTGATTTTCCCGATCCCGCGTCGGCGGATCGCGCGGCAGCGCCGCGGTCCGCACAGAAATGTCGAACGATCTTTCCGTTCGCAGCGCCAGTCGACCCAAAGCGAGAGAGACGTCCATGGCGGCCAGATTCATCAAAGTCGAGCCCTTCGATCTCATCGTTTTCGGCGGCACGGGCGATCTCGCCTATCGCAAATTGTACCCCGCGCTGTTTCACCGCGAAATGAGCGATCAGTTCACCGAGCCCACGCGGATCGTCGGAGTCGCCCGGCGCCATTTCGATCGCGAGGCGTTTCAGGCCTCGGTCAAGGACGCGCTCGTCAAGTTCGGCCCCGCCGACCTCGGGCCGAACGAATTCCTCGATCGCTTCCTTCAGCGCATCGACTATGTCGCGGTCGACGCCGTCGGCGAACCCGGATGGGAGCAGTTGAAGACGCTGCTCGGCCCGGACGAGCGCACGCGCGCCTATTATCTCGCCACCGGACCCGATCTTTTCGGCCCCATCGCGAGGCGCCTCGGCGAAACCGGATTGGCGACCCCGCGATCGCGCATCATCGTGGAAAAGCCGATCGGCAAGGACGGAGCGAGCGCCGACGCGATCAACGACGCGATCGGCGACGTCTTCCTCGAGACGAACATCTTTCGCATCGACCATTACCTCGGCAAGGAATCGGTGCAGAATTTGATGGCGCTGCGCTTCGCCAACGCGCTGCTCGAGCCGATATGGAACAACGCGCATGTCGATCATGTGCAGATCACGGTCGCGGAGACGCTCGGCGTCGAGGGGCGCGGCGTCTATTACGACGAATCCGGCGCGCTGCGCGACATGGTGCAGAACCATATGCTGCAGCTGCTTTGCCTCGTGGCGATGGAGCCTCCGTTCTCGCTGCAGGCCGATTCTCTTCGCGACGAAAAACTGAAAGTGCTGAAATCGCTGACGCCGATCGACGCCTCCAACGCGTCGGCGGCGACCGTGCGCGGCCAATATCGCGCCGGATTCGCCGAGGGCGCCCCGGCGGCGTCCTATCTCCAGGACATCGGCGGGGAAGCGAGCGAAACCGAAACCTTCGTCGCGCTGAAACTCGCGGTCGCCAACTGGCGATGGGCGGGCGTGCCTTTCTATCTGCGCACCGGCAAGCGATTGCCGCAGCGGTTCTCGGAAATCGTCGTCGGCTTTCGCCGCGTGCCGCACGCCATCTTCGAGACGGACGTCGACGGCATCCCCGCCAACCGGCTCGTCATCCGCGTCCAGCCGGACGAAGGCATCAAACTCTGGCTGATGATCAAGGAGCCGGGTCCCGGCGGCATGCGCCTGCAGCATGTGCCGCTCGACATGAGTTTCGCCAAGACGTTCTCCGCGCCCTCGGCCGACGCCTACGAACGGCTGCTGATGGACGCGCTGCGCGGCAACGCGTCGCTGTTCATGCGCCGAGACGAAGTGGAGGCGGCCTGGCGATTCATCGACCCGATCCGCGAGGCCTGGGGGCGCTCGCACGATTCGCCGCGGCCCTACGCCGCCGGCACTTGGGGGCCCGCCGCCTCGATCGCGCTGATCGAACGGGACGGGCGCACCTGGAACGAGGAATACGAATGAGCCCGGTCGCGCTCGCCCGCCACGATTTTCCGACCGGCGCGGCCCTCGCGCCCGTCTTCGCCCAATGGACGGCGGAACGCTTGCGCGAGGCGATCGACGCGCGCGGCGCCGCATTGCTCGTCGTCTCCGGGGGAACCACGCCGGTCCGCTATTTTCACGCGCTCTCGAGCCAACCGATCGACTGGTCGCGCGTCGCGGTGACGCTGGCCGACGAACGCCGGGTTCCCGACGACGATCCGCGATCCAACGCCGGATTGGTTCGCGATGCGCTGTTGCGCGACCTCGCCTCGCGCGCGCAATTTGCTCCGCTCGCCGATTCGCGCCTGGACGAGGATCTCGAGCTGGCGGCGGCGAACGCGCGAATCGCGACGCTCCCCTCGCCGGCCGATCTGGTGGTGCTGGGCATGGGCGAGGACGGCCATACCGCCTCGTGGTTTCCCCGCGCCGACGGCCTTGCCGAAGCGATCGACCCCGGCGCGCGCGCGCTGGTGGCGCCGATTCGCGCGCCGGGCGCCGCCGAACCGCGGCTGACGCTGACCGGACGCGTGATCTTGCGCGCCCGCGCGATCGCGCTTCATATCGAGGGCGAAGCGAAGTCGGCGACGCTGGCGAAGGCGCTCGGCGAGGGACCGACGGAGGCGATGCCGATCCGCGCGGCGTTGCGCGGCGCGGCGGACCGTTTGACGATTTTCTTCGCCGCGTCTTCGTGAGGCCCAGAGCGGTTTCCGATCGAAACGACGTCGCCGGCGCTGTTTGATCCAGCATCATCGAGGACGAATCCATAGCCTCGACTCGCTGAGCGCTCGAAGCATTTCGAAGCATTTTCGCCACGCTTCGATTTACTGCGAAATGCTCCATTTTGATACGTTTTGATTCCCCCACACTTGTACGCCTGCGGCGCCGTGCGGAAAGAAAAAGAGAGGTAAATTTCGTCATAAAACTGTAGTTCTCTTGCATTAACGCTGCGGCAATCATTGTATGCAGTCGGTGCAGTTGGGTTGATGGTTGATGATCTCGCTCCTGATGATCTCCTTGGCGACGTCTATGACGAAGGCGCCGTAGCGGATTCGATCGTCAACGCCGACAACCGGGTTCCCCCGATCGTTCTCGAAGACATTGCGTTGATGGGCGCGACGCCCGGAATGGGCGGCGTCGAGCAGGAGCATGGTTCGCTGACCTCCATCGGCCTGGCTTCGCCGGCTCCGGGACTCAGCCGGGTTATCGACGGGCCGGCGGATGATACCGTCGTTGCGGCGACGGCCGGCGAAAAGGCTGTGTCCGCGCCGCCGGCGGGATCGGGCGACGCCGCTGCGCCAATCAAGGGAAACTATCCGCAACCCGCGGACAGGCCGACCCAGACCGGCGCCGAGGGAATATTCTTCGACTTCAACCAGGGCTGCCGCGTCCTTCTGCCTCCCAGGGAACATGGGTCTTGGCGAGCGAGGCTGCGCGATCTCGACACCGGCAATATTTTGTTCGAGACCGAGAACAAGGGCGCGTTGATCCGCTCCTCGAAGCGTTGGTATGTGCGCTTTTCCATCGAGGTCTGGTCGATCGAGGAGGGCCGGACCGAGCCGCGCCTCGTGCTTAATCACCAATACGACGCCTCGGAGCGTGAGGTGCTGATCCAGTTTCCGGTCGGCACGCTCGGCGATTCCATCGCCTGGTTCTCCTACGCCGCCCGCTTCGGCGCGCGCCACCCAGGCTGCCGCGTCACCTGCGTCATGGCGCCGGCCATTATCGCGCTGCTGCGCGACGCCTATCCCGACATTCGCTTCGTGGCGCCGGAGGAAGTGGCGGCGCAAAAACTCGCCGAGAGCGCCTACGCCACTTATTGCCTCGGCCTGTTCTTCACCGACGCCGCTTGCGAACATCAGCCGACCGATTTTCGTTTTGTCGGTCTGCACCGCACCGCCGCGTATATTCTCGGCGTCGATCTCGAGGAAAAGCCGCCGCGCCTCGCTTTGCCCGACGACAGCCGGCCGATCGCGGAGCCCTATGCGGTGATCGCCGTGCAAGCCACCAGCGGGGCCAAGTATTGGAACAATCCGAACGGTTGGCGCGACGTCGTCGCCTTTCTGAAGGGGCGCGGCTATCGGGTCGTCTGCATCGATCAGAAGCCCGTGCACGGCTCCGGGATCATGTGGACGCATATCCCGCACGGCGTCGAGGACGAGACGGGCCGCCCGCTCAGCGAAGCGGCCCGCTGGCTCAAGCACGCCTCGCTTTTCGTCGGCTTGTCGAGCGGCCTGTCCTGGCTCGCCTGGGCGGCCGGATGCCCCGCGGTGCTGATCTCGGGCTTCAGCCATCCGACCACCGAGTTCACGACGCCCTATCGGGTGATCAACTGGCACACCTGCAATGGCTGCTGGAACGATCCCAAGCACTGTTTCGACCACAAGGACTTCTTGTGGTGCCCGCGCCACGCCAATACGCCGCGGCAGTTCGAATGCACGCGGCTGATCACATCGGCGCAGGTGATGCGGGTAATAGAGGCAATTCCGAGCTTCGGCTCGCATAGCGCGCCGACATGACCCGGTCGCTAACAGCTTAAGTTTTCTCTCTGTTTCGGGTGGGGCGCTATGACGACGACATCGGTAACGACCAGCACGACAAGCGTATATACAGAAACGTCGGGCAACGAACTCCTCGTCGCATCGGGCGGCAACGTCACGTCGGCGATCATTGATAACGGCGGTTCGCTCGTTGTCAGCGGCGGCGTCGATAATTCGGCGACCATTTCGTCGGGCGGCACGGGGTCAGTTTACGCTGCTGGCTCGGCGACCGGAGACCAAATCTACGGCACGATGAGCGTTGGCAGCAGCAGCACCAGCGGGTCGAGCACCGGGACGGTCAGCAACGAAACGGTCCATAGCGGCGGCACGATTGACTTGATTAAAGGCGCCGCCACCGGCACGACGGTCGACGGCGGCGGCAAGCTTTATATCAGCGGCGGCAACACCGCCAGCAATACAGTCCTGAGCGGCGGTGGCACGCTCGAATTGGCGACGTCAGGCGCGACGCTGGCCGGTACGCTCACCTTCGAGGGCGGCAGCAACACGCTCCAAATCGACAAGGTGCTGAGCTCGGCAGCCACCAGCGGCGTGACGATCGAAGGTTTCTCGTCCACGGACAAGATCGTCGTGTCGGGGGCGACGACAGTCGCGGTTTCCAGCAGCGGCGGCCACGAGATCGCGACCATCTCGAGCGGCGGCGTCACCGACACGCTCACGTTTTCCGGTTCGCAGTACACCAACTCGACCCTGTCGTGGGTGACGTCCGGGAGCGCCGAGGTGTTGGAATACACGCCCGCCGCTTCGGGCACGACGACGTCGGTGACGACCTCCACCGCGTCGGGCGCCTATACCGAAACCTCCGGCAATACGCTGCTCGTCGAAGCGGGCGGCAGCGTCTCCGCGCCAATCATCGACAACGGCGCCTTTCTCACCATCAGCGGCGGCGTCGATTCTGCCGCGGTCATATCGTCGGGCGGCACGGAGACGATTTCTGCGGGTTCGGCGACCGGCGACCAGATCGCCGGCAATGCGACCGTCAGCGCAGGCGGCACTGTCACGAGTGAAAATGTGCTGAGTGGCGGCGCGCTCACCATCAATGGCGGCGCCGATAGCGCGGCGACCATTTCGGCGCATGGCGCCGAGACGGTTTTGGGGGGAGGTTCAGCGACCGGCGACCAGATCTTCGGCACTTTGTCGACCATCAGCGGCAATTCGGCGACCCTCACCAGCGAGACGGTCGAGAACGGCGGCACGTTGAACCTGCTCAACGGCGATTCCGCCATCGGCACGACGGTTTTGAGCGGTGGCACGCTCTTCATCAGCGGCGCCGACAATGAGGCGAACAATACGACACTGAGCGGCGGCGGCGTTCTCGATTTGGCGTCGCCTCAGGCAATGATAGGTGGTTCGCTGACCTTCGAGGAAGGCGGCAACACGCTCGAGGTCACCAAAATCAATGCTACGAGCACTGGCGACCAAGCCGTGATCTCCGGCTTCTCGTCCACCGACAAGATCGATGTGACGGTGATCAGTGCAACAGGCGCGACGCTCTCGTATTCGGTGAACGGCGCCGGCAATGAGGTGGTCACGATCAGCGGCACGAGTGGCGGCGCGGCCGCCGCCGAGTCGTTCATATTTTCCGGCACGACGACTTACAATAACAATACTTTGTTCTTGACGGCGGACGCGGGCAGCGGCGTCGACCTCGAATATAACCCCAATCCGACGACGCTGACCGTCAGCAGCGGTACGACGTCGAACGGCCTGACCGTCAGCGCCGATGTGACGCTCACCGTGCAATCCGGCGGCACAGCAAGCGCGACGATTGTCGACGCTGGCGGCATGGAGATCGTCAGCGGCGCCGATGTCTCGGCGACCATTTCGGCGGGCGGCGCGGAGACCGTTTCCGCTGGCGGGTCTGCCGCCGGCGACCAGATCTACGGCTCGGCGATCGTCGACGGCGGCGCTGTCAGCGACGAAACCGTGCTGAGCGGCGGCATGCTCGCCCTTAGCGGCGGCGCTGCGGCGAGCAATATCGTGCTGAGCGGCGGCGGCGTGGTCGAATTGGCGTCGCCGACGGCCACCCTCTCGGGTGCGCTGACGTTCTCGGACGGCGGCAACACGCTCGGCATCGCTTCGATCGCTAGCGGCGGGGATGGCGAGCAGGCGGTGATCTCCGGATTCTCGATCACCGACCAAATCGCGATCTCGGGCGTCGGCGCCGACCCGACGCTGTCGTTTTCGACCAGTGGCGGCAACGAGGTCGTGACAGTCGGTGGCGCGAGCGGCGCCGAGACGCTGATATTTTCCGGCACGTCGACCTATACCAGCAACACTCTCTCGCTCGCGTCGTCGGGCGGCGCCGTCGATTTGGAATATAGCAGCGCGACGTCGGTGACGACGTCCACCGCGTCGGGCGCCTATACCGAAGCCGCCCGCAATATCCTTATCGTCGAACAAGGCGGCAGCGTCTCCGCCGCGACCATCGAAAGCGGCGCCTCTCTCATCGTCAGCGGCGGCGCCGATTACGCGGCGGCCATCTTGGCCGGCGCCGTCGAGACGATTTCAGCGGGTTCGGCGATCGGGGATCAGATCTACGGCGGCGCGACCGTCGACGCCGGCGCTACAGTCACGAGCGAAACCGTGGAGGACGGCGGCGCGCTCGCCATCGGCGGCGGCGCTGTGGCGAGCAATATCGTGTTGGACGGCGGCGGCGTGGTCGAATTGGAATCGCCGACCGCCACGCTCTCGGGTTCGCTCACGTTCTCGGACGGCGGCAACACGCTCGATATCGCTGCGATCGCCAGCAGTGGGGATGGCGAGCAGGCGGTGATCTCCGGGTTCTCCTCGACCGACAATATCGTGATCTCGGGCGTCGGCTCAAACGCAACGCTGTCGTTTGCGACCAGCGGCGGCGACGAGGTCGTGACAGTTAGCGGCGCGAGCGGCGCCGAAACGCTGATATTCGCCGGCACGTCGACCTATACGAGCAGCACGCTGTCGCTCGTGACCTCCGGCGGCGCCGTCGATCTCGAAACTTCCGCGGCTCCCTCCGATCTTGGCTTTCAAGCGTACAATTCGGGCACGGCGAGCACGATCTCGGCGGGGCCGCTTGCGCTTTATAGCGTAGCGGTCGACGACATCGCGCCGACGCAGATGAACGAAGGCTTCACCGAGGTCGACGCCAAGGCCGCCGCCTTCGATCTCTTCACGACGAGCGCCGCGCTCGAAGCCGATCTGATGGGCGATATCGAGCCAGTCGTGATCGGGCCGGGCGGACAGCTCTATCTCCTCGACGGGCATCACACCTTCACCGCCTTGATCGATTCGAGCTGGGGCGCGTCCGATCCGACGGTCTACGTCAATGTCATCGCCAATTACTCCTCGGACTCGGAGACGCAGTTCATCGCGCAGATGGAGGCCAACAACTGGCTGCTGCCTCTGAACGACGGCGTCCCGCAAACCGTCAATTCGACGACCGGCGCGCCCATCCCCGCGACCCTGACGGGCCTCACGAGCAACGTCTATCGCGGCCTCGAATACAGCATTCTGAAGCAAAAGGATTCGAAGCTCTTCACGACGACCGCGAATATCACCGGGGCGACGGGCGCCAAGACGCCGGGTCTCGACAAAATGCCGGGCCTTTACTCCGACTTCGCCGAGGCCGCCGCGTATCAGGACGCCGATGCCGGCCTCGGGCTTCCCTATCTGTCGCCCGGCGACATCGCGCTCGCGACGCAATGGAACCTCAATCCCTTGAGCACCACGACTTTGCCGAATGTCTCCGGCACGGTCTACGCCTATCAATTGCCGGGTTTCATCCTGTCGCAAAACGTTGTGATCAGCGCCTCGATCAGCAATGCGACGCTGGGCAATTCGGAGCCGGGCAATGGCTCGATGGAAGGCGCGATCGACGGCAACGGAACCTTCACCGGCATTACCGAGATCAACGCCGGGACGACGGCCAATCCAATCTATATCGATACGCCGAATATCGGCCTCATCATGCAGGTCGGCGCCGACCGGGGCTACGACGTCACGCTCACCAACACCGATAATACTTATATTGGCGGGACGACCTTCCTCGCCGGCACTTTGGCCATCGCCGGCGATGGTTCGCTCGGCGCCGCGCCGACCGAATCCAACGCCGCCTTCGACGCCAGCCTGACGTTCGACACGGAGGGCTTCGCCGACAATGTCACGGCGGCCGTCCAAGCGGACAACGGCATTATTTTCAACAGCCTGAGCGAAGGCAACGGCACGCTGACGATCGGGACGACCGCGGGCGCATTCACCAGCGCGAGCCCGTTCACGACCAGCCGTGTAATCGCGGTCGGCAACGAAGCGGCGACGGTCAACGTTAACGGCAGTTACGTGGAACTGGAGGGGCAGCTCGTCACGCTGGGATACGACAATTTGGGTCTCGGCGAGACGGCCGGCTTTCCTGCTTTCACCATCGACGACCTCAGCAGCGGCGGCGGCAAGACCGCGACCGCGGGAACGCTCGTCCTGTCGACGCCGAGCCCGGATTTTTACGGCGACGTCATCATCGGCGACACCGGCACACCGACCGTCGAAGTCATGAGCGACGCCGCGCTCGGCAATACGACGGGTCCGGCGGACGAGATCGGCGAGGTCGAACTGAACGGCGGCACGCTGCAGACGGGCGCATCGTTCTCGGCGTCCGAGCGCGACATCAACGTCGAGGGCGGCAGCCAGATCGACGTCGACGGCAACGACACCGCCTGGGGTTCGCTGACCGACGTGAAGCGCACGCTGGCGATCGTGAACAGCAGTTCGACGCCGGGCGCCATCACCTTCAACAACTTGACCATTTCGCAGACGTCGACCTTGCAGTTGGACGGGACCGCCAACGGCACGACCTACAGCGGCGCCGAATCGGTGACGTTCACCAACGGCATCTTTCAAACGGCGGCCTCGGACACGCTCGTCCTCGACCCCTCGTCGGCGAGCGCGCTCGGCACGACGGAACAGGTGTATTCCAACGGACCGTCGGCGACGCTCGTCGACGGCATCGCGCCGGTCTGGATCGTCACCAACGAGGGCAGCAGCAGCGGCCCCTATGATTTCGTCACCTATGGCGCCGACGGCTACGTGCAGGAAAGCGGCGCCGCTACGACGCTCAGCGCCGCGACCGGCTCCGACGTCGTCGAACTCGCGGCCACCACGACCGCGAGCGGCAGTCTCGCCGCCTATGCGCTCAACACCAACGGTTACGCGATCTCGCTCGGCTCGAACACGCTGACGATCGGCGACGGCACGGACGACGCCGGCCTCATTCTCGCCAACGGCAGCGCGATCAACGGCGGCACATTGGCTTTCGGCGGCAGCCAAGGCGTCGTCTGGCTGAGCGGAAGCGCGACGATCTCATCGAAAATTACCGGCGGCAACGGTCTGACCTTCGCCGGATCCGGCGCGGTGAACCTCGGCACGGCAGCCAATGTCAGCGGCGTCGTCACCATCGATTCCGGCACGGTGACGCTCTCGGCGGCCAATGTGTTCGCCAATGACATCGCTGGCGTCGAATTGGGCGACGTCAAGAGCAAGCCATCCAATTCCATCTTGGATTTGACCGCCAGTCAGACCTTCTCCACGCTCAACAGCATCGGCAGCAAAAGCGCGATCAATATCGGCGCCGGCGACACTCTGACGATCGGCGACACGACCAATAACGAGAGCTCGACATTGTCGAGCACGATCACGAATACGACCGATACGGCGCCCGCTATTGTAACGGCCGGGTCTGGCCTCGTCGACCTCTCCGGCGCCACTCTCACGCTCGTCGCGGGCAGCGCGATCGACGCCACTGGCGGCGAACTGCGCGTCGCGACCGGCGCGCTGACGAATAGCGCGACCGCCGGCAGCGCGCCCAATTTCGTCCTGAGCAACAACGCTCAATTGCAGTTCGCGCAAAGCGAGGGCCAATACGCCGGCTCGATTTCGGGCGCCGGCTCGCTCGATCTCGTCACCGGCACTTTGCAGTTGACCGGCGCCAATAGCTATACCGGCAATACCATTCTCACGACGGGCACGACCCTCGACGTTACGACGGCCAATCTTCCGATCGGCAACGACATCAGCGCCGCCAGCGGCAGTTTGGTTGATTTCGACCAGACGACCTCGGGCGCATTCGGCGGGGTGATCAGCGGGGCCGGCTCGCTCGACAAGGACGACAGCGCGACGGACGGGGCGGGTAATGTCACGCTGACAGCCGTGCAGACCTACACCGGCGCCACTTATGTGGAAGCCGGCACGCTGACCCTCGGAATCGCCAATGCCGTCGCAGATTCGAGCGGGGCGATCCTCGGCCGCGTCGGCGGCGGCGCTACTGCGACACTGGCGCTCGGCGCCAACAATACTTTGGCCAGCCTGTCGAGCAATGCGTCGAACACGACTTCGGTTGCGCTCAACGGCCATGTTCTGACGCTTGATCCGACGACGTCGACTTCGTCCGATTTCGGCGGCGCGATCGTCGACGGTTCGGCCGCGGGCAGTCTCGTCATCGACGGCGCGGGAGACGCCGAACTCACCGGCGCGAACACGTTCACCGGCGGCACGACGCTCGACTCCGGCACATTGGAACTCGGCGCGAACGATTCCGCGGGAACAGGCGCGATCACCTTCGGCTCGGCTTCGGCGCTGTTGCAACTCGACGCGACATTGACGAGCGGCGCGACCGCGTTCGCCAACACACTCGCGAACATCGTCGTTGGCGATCAAATCGATCTCGACGGGCTGCAATTCGAGTCGGGCGCGACCACAGCGACGGTGTCGGGATCCACGCTGACCGTCACGAACGGGACCGCCTCTGAAACTTTCACGTTGAACAATCCGGCCACGACGAATTTCACGGTGGCCGCCGATAACACGGGCGGCGTGCTTTTGACCGCCGCGACCGCGATTGTCCCGACGATTACAGGGACGGTCGCGGGTCAGACGACGACCTCGGAAGCGCCGGTGACGCCGTTCGCCGGCGTGACGATTACCGACGCCAACGACGGCGGGACGGAAACGGATACGTTGTCGATCACGCTTTCGGGCGGCGGCGCGCTGAGCGGAACGGGCCTGAGCGGCTCGAACGGCAGCTACAGCCTGACGGGAACGGCGGCGGCGATCACGAGCCAACTCGACGCGCTGTCGTTCACCCCGGTCGACGGCGTTCCCAACACCTCGGCGACGACAAGCTTCACGCTGAGCGATTTGAGCAGCGCCTTCGCGACCCCCATCGTCGACGGCGCGACCACGGTGATCGACAGCGATCCGGCGGTGGCGCCGACGATTACGGGGACGACGATCACCGACACGACCTCGGAAGCGCCGGTTACGCCATTCTCCGGCGTGACGATCGCCGACGCCAACAACGGCGGGACGGATACGGATACGTTGTCGATCACGCTTTCGGGCGGCGGCGCGCTGGCGGATGGCGCGAGCTTCGCCG
>JBEKGN010000013.1:0-141408 GCA_050012775.1 Roseiarcus sp. | reverse complement strand
CCGAGGCGACGACCGCGAAGCCTCTGCCGGCGTCGCCCGCCCGCGCCGCCTCGACCCCCGCGTTCAGGGCGAGCAGATTGGTCTGGAACGCGATCTCGTCGATCACGCCGATGATCTGGCTGATCTGCTGCGCCGATTTGGCGATGGCGTCCATCGCCGCGACCGCCTCGCGCACCACAATCGCGCTCTTTTTGGCGTCTTCGTCGGCCGCGGCGACCACCTGGCGCGCGTGTTTCGCCCCTTCGGCCGATTTCTTGACGGTCGCGGTGATCTCGTCGAGCGCGGCCGCCGTCTCCTCGAGGCTCGCCGCCTGCTGTTCGGTGCGGCGCGACAGGTCGTCGGAGGCCGTCGATATCTCCTGCGTCCCCGAGTGGATCGCATGAGCGCTGCCGGTCACGCTCCGCATCGCCTCTTCCAGCTGGGCGATCGCCGCGTTGAAGTCGGCCTGCAGCTTGCGATAGGCGTCCGGAATATCCGTCGGCATGCGATAGGTCAGATCCTTGGCCGCCAACTTGCTCAAAGCCGAGCCGATCGAACTGGCGACGACCGCCCGCTCGTGTTCGATCGCTTCGCGTTGCGCCTGCTCGTTGCGGGCGCGATCGCCTTCGGCTTGCGCGCGGTGCTCGGCCGCCTCGCGCTCCAGCCGCGCGTTCTCGACCGCCGCTTCCTGAAACACCAGAACCGCCTTCGCCATCTCGCCGATTTCGTCCCGCTTGTCCTGGGCGGGAATCGTCACTTCGAGGTTGCCGGACGCGAGTTCCTTCATGGCGCCGCCCATCTTCAGAAGCGGGCCGCTGATGCCGCGCGCGATCAGGAAGGCGGCCAGCCCGCCAAGCAGGACCGTGAGCGTCGCGACGATTTCCTGCACCGTGATCGTGCCGGCGATCGTCTCGCCGGTGCGCGTCTCGTCGGCCTCCAGCTCCTCCTTCTGCGCGGCGGTGACGGCGTCGACGGTTTCGCTGATCGCGCTCGCGAGGGGAGCGACCTCCTTGGCATAGAGGTCTTCCGCCTTGAAGAGGCTGGTGGAGGTCTTCTCGAACGCAGCGATGTAATTCGTCAGAGCCGCTTGAACCGGCGCGACGAGCGCGCCGACCTCCACGGGCAAGTCCATCTGTTCCAACCCGGCCATCTCCCGCCATGCCTTCTGCGCATTGGCGTTGAACGCATCGACGCCCTTGGGATCCTCAGTGGCGAGGAATTGCCAACTGGCGATGCGCGTCGACAGCACGGCCGTTTCGACGTTCGCCGCGCCTCGAGTCATCCCGGGATCGCCGGTGTCGCGCGCCGCCTGGACCAGCTTTTGACTGGCGGCGGTGAATTCGTCGCCGCCGGCGAAGAGAGCTTCCCGGCCGGCTTCCTTCCGTGCGACAGCCTTTCCAAGCGCGTCCCGTTTGGCCGCCAGTTGCTCGACCGACTTCTGCAGCCCCTGATAGGCGGCGAGCCGGTCCGGCCTGCCGGCGGCGGCGGCGGCGGCCTGCTTCAAGAGCTCCATCGCCTTCGCCCCCCGGTCGGCGGATTCCTTGAAGGCCGCTTGATCTCCATCGTGCATGTACTGCAGGAGCGCGCGCCGGACGGCCTGGATATGTTCCGAAATCTCACGCGCGCGAACCGCGCCGTTGGAGAGCGCGCCCATTGTGGCTACGTCGCTCTCCACCCCCATAAATTGCCAGCCGGAAAAGACGGAGAGCGCGAGACCGAACAGAACGATCGCGGCGAAGCCGAAATAGAGCCGGCTTTTGATTGTCAGGTTGAAGAACGACAACGAAACCCCCTCGTCGTGCGGTTGAGAAATTCAAATCGTTCGAACGCGCGAGGCGCGATCGCGCCTCGCCCGCGCCAGCCCGATGGCGATGGCGAGGCGCGATCGCGCCTCGCCCGCGCCAGCCCGATGGCGATGGCGCAGACGGCGTCGATGGCGAAAGCGCGGCGATTCCGGGTCGAAACCGGTATGAGCGTACGGCCTCATGCCATTGATCCCCAGCTTGCGCGTCGCGGGATCAACACCTCATGGCGAATGGCTTAAGAGAGGAAAGTTAATGAATTCTGCGCCGCTGAGCGGTGCAAGCGAGCGAACCGTCTTTGCCTGGCATTTCGCGATGGAGAGCCGGCCGGCGAAGCTCGGCGGGCTGCAACGTGAATTGTCGGCTTGCCGGCGGCGACTGCCCACGCGATCCTCGTCGCCTACCAGCCATAGGGCGAGGCGCGCGACGGCGATCGATTTCCCGCGCCGTCGCCGCCGCAATTCCGCAACCGTTCGCCCGTCGCCTACGGCGCCGCCGTCCACGTCTTGTAGTCTGCGTCCGACAGGGTCGGCAATTTCTTGATGAAAGCGACGATCGTCCAGATTTGCTGGTCGCTCGCCCCGGCCGCGCCGAAGCTCGGCATGCCTGTCATCTTGACGCCGTTCTTGACGACCCAGAACAGCTCCGACGCGGTCCGCTCCGTCGCCATTTTCTTGAGGTCGGCGGGAACCGGCTGCAGTCCCTCGGAAAACTTGGCCCAACCGACGCCCGGCCCGCCGTGGCAATTCACGCAGCCGATCGTGGCGTAGGCGCGGGCGCCGGCTTGCGCCGTCGCGGCATCGTCGAGAGAAATCGGCGGCGCGCCGCTGGCGTGCCGAGCGACCGATGCGGCTCTGACGCTGTCCAGCGCCCAGGTGACGACCCCGGCGTCCTCGACTTCCGCAACGCTGTAGAAGCCGCCGAAAAAGAAGACCGCGGCGGCGATGGCGCCGACGATCGCGAGCGCGCCGATGAGGGCCAGGAATCGCATGGGCATTCTCCTGTGTTGGTCGATTGTCGAGACGCAGCGGCGCCGCTCGCGGACATTAGCGCGCGCGATGGCCGAAACCTAGGATCGCGAGTTGTTCCGTCGACGAACCGATCGCCGCTTCGCCGCGCGCCATCGCTGGACGCGCGGCCGCAACTCATCAGTTGCGTGACTATAAAATAATCTCATTAGTTGCATAATTGCTACATCGCGACGCGCAGCGGATCGCTATGCTCCCCGGAGGACATTTCCGTTGGAGATTTAGCTGGAGGCCGGACCCATGCGCGTGAAATTTCTTGCAGCGACGATCGCGGGCTCACTCGTCGCCGGCGGGGCTTTCGCCGCCGATCTGCCCGCTCCCAAGTCGCCGCCGGCCTATCAGGCGGCGCCGCCGATTTGGAGTTGGACCGGCTGCCACGTCGGCGCCAACATCGGTTATGGATGGCAGGCAAATCAGCCCTACGATCCCCAATACGCCGCCAGCGCGGGCAGCGACACCGCAGACGGGGCGGCGGGGGGCGGTCAGATCGGATGCGATTATCAGGCGTCGGCCTGGGTGTTCGGCGTTCAGGGAATGCTGGACGGTGCGGGGGTCAAGGGCAATCACATTTATCCGCCGCCAAACGGCGATCCCGGCGAGAGCCTGCGATTCAACACGAGTTGGGTTGCGACGGAGACGGGGCGCATCGGTTACCTCCTTATGCCGCAAGCTTTGGTGTATTTTAGGGGTGGCTTGGCCGAGGCGGGCATTCGCTATTCGGACGTGGACCGGACGGTGAGCGCGATTTCGCCTTATTGGGGATCGGCGAGCGCCACTCGGGTTGGATGGACAATCGGGGGCGGCGCCGAATATTCGTTCGCGCGCAACTGGTCCATCTTCGTCGAATACGATTACATGGGCTTCGGCAGCCAGAACGCCACATTGTCGTACACCGCCCCCAACCCCGCCAATGCAACGCCATACAGGTATAAGGAGACGGATGATTTGCAGACCATCCTCGTTGGTCTGAACTTCAAGTTCAACTAGGCGGCGCCGGCCCCCGGGCGGCCAAGTATTGACGCGTTGCACGAAAGGAACGCCAAGACCTGCGAAGCCGGCTCTTGCCGGCTTCTTTCTTGGCGCCATGGCGCCTTCCCCGCAACGCAGGAAGGGGTTCACCCCCGGCGCCGCGCCAGCAGCAGCGCGATCGCGCACGACCCCAGCCGCGCGATGGTCTTGTCGGCGCGGCTCGTCAGCATGATCGGCACGCGCGCGCCGAGGACGACGCCGGCCATGTCGGCGTCGGCGAGATATTCGAGCTGCTTGGCGAGCATGTTGCCGGCTTCGAGATCGGGCGCCACGAGAATGTCGGCGCGCCCCGCGACCGGCGAGACGATGCCTTTCGCGCGCGCCGCCTCCAGCGACACGGCGTTGTCGAAGGCGAGCGGCCCGTCGAGGATGGCGCCGACGATCTGGCCGCGATCGGCCATCTTGCACAGAGCCGCGGCGTCGAGCGTCGAGCGGATGTCCGGCGAGACCGTCTCCACCGCCGACAGAATCGCGACGCGCGGCGTCACGATGCCCAGCGCCCGGGCGAGATCGATGGCGTTCTGCACGATGTCGCGCTTGTCCATCAGCGTGGGATAGATGTTGACCGCCGCGTCGGTGATGAACAAAGGCCGGGGATAGCTCGGCGCATCGATGGCGAAGACATGGCTGACGCGGCGCGCGGTGCGCAGGCCTATCGTCGGATCGACGACGGCGCGCATCAGTTCGTCGGTGTGCAGGGCGCCCTTCATCAGCGCCTCGACCTTGCCGGAGCGCGCCATCGCCACCGCCGCTTCCGCCGCCGCGTGGCTGTGTTCGGTGGCCACGATCTCGAACGGCGACAGGTCGATATGCGCCTCCTCCGCGGCGCGGCGGATTTTCGCCTCGGGACCGACGAGAACCGCCTCGATCAGCCCCTCGCGCGCGGCTTCGACGGCGCCGACGAGCGAAGCTTCGTCGACGGGATGGACGACCGCCGTGCGCAGCGGCTGGAGGCCGCGCGTCATCTCGATCAGCCGGCGATAGCGGCGGCCTTTTTCGTGAATTTCTCCACTCTGGTCGCCGACGCGGCCGCGCGCGATCTTCTCCGTGGGCGCCACGACCTCGACGGTTCCGCTCAAGGTCGGTTCGCCCAGCTGATTGGCGGCGCGGCAATCGAGCACGACGCGCCGGCCTTCGGCGGTCTTGGACTTGACGGAGACGACGAGGGTCATGACGTCGCCCGGCCCCGCCGCGCCCTGGATCTCCAGGGCCTGGCGGACGAGCACGGTTCCCGCGCCGGGAAACCGCCCGGCGATGACCGCCGCGATCAGAGCGCCGCCCCAGCCGCTCTCGGCCGCGATCGCCTGGAAGCCGTTGGTCGTCACCAGACCCGATTCGACGGCGTCGGGATCGAGCGCCCCCGCCGCGCCGGCGAAGCGGTCGCAATCTTCCGGCGTCAGCGCGTGCGCGAATGTCTCGCGGTCGCCGATCGCCAATTCGTCGAAGGTGTGGTTCTCGATGCGGGTCATGGGCGGGTTCGACTTGGGTTGGCAAAGGTCCGGGCCGCCATCGTAGAGCGCCGCGCCGGCGCTGGCGAGGCGCGCGCCGCGCTCGCAGCCTCTTAGCCCGCCGATGCGCGCGAGGCTTGACGCACATCAAGGCGCCGCGCGCGGCGGGACTTCATAGGATTCCTCGAGTGATTGGCGCCAGCCAAATTGCAGCGGACCACTCGTCTATCCATCGCCGAGCCGAAACGATGACGAAGCGCGTCGCCCCGTCCGCCGGCCCAGGCGGCCCGCCTGCGGCCCCTCTCGAGGGCGATCAGTCGGCGGTGTTCTCTTTTCTCGCGCAGGGGCGCGCGTATGGCCTCGCCGGTCCGGTGAAGAGGATCGATACGCAAGGCGCGGCCGTCTTCCTCGCGGGCGAGGACGTCTACAAGGTCAGGCGCGCGATCCGCCTGCCGTTCCTCGATTTCTCGACGCTCGAGAAGCGCCGCGCCGCGTGCGAGGCGGAGATCGAGGTCAACCGCGAAAACGCGCCGCGCATCTATCTCGACGTCGTGGCCGTCACGCGTCAGGGCGACGCCCTGGCGATCGGCGGCACGGGCGAAGTGGTGGAATGGGCGACGCATATGCGCCGCTTCGACGAGAACGCGACGCTCGACAAGATCGCCGAGCGCGGCGGCCTGACATCCGAATTCGTGCGCAAGCTCGCGCATGCGATCCGCCTCTCGCACGAACGCGCGCCCACGCGCGACGGCGAGAGAGCGACGCAATCGCTCGCGACCTATCTCGATCAGAACGAAGCCGTCTTCGCCGCGCGGCCCGATCTGTTCGATCCCGCGCGAGCGGCGGAGCTGGCGCGCGAGTCGCGCGAAGCGCTCGCCGCCGTCCGGCCGCTGCTCGTCGCGCGCGGCGAGCGGGGCTACGTCCGCCGCTGCCACGGCGATCTGCACCTGCGCAACATCGCGGTCGTCGACGGCGAGCCGGTGCTGTTCGACGCGATCGAATTCGACCCCGACATCGCCACCGGCGACATTCTCTACGATCTCGCCTTCGCGCTGATGGATCTTTGGGAGCGCGGCCTGCGCCCCGCCGCCAATCTGCTTCTGACGACCTATTTATCGTTGAGCGACGAGCCGCAATTCTCCGGTCTCGCGGCGCTCCCGATATTCATGAGCATCCGCGCGGCGATCCGCGCCAAGGTCGAGGCGGCCAACATCGCGCATCTGACCGGCGCCGAGCAGGCGCGCGAGAGAGAGGCCGCGAGGCGCTACTTCGTCTTCGCCGAGGCGTTCCTGCAACCCGCGCCCGCGCGCCTCGTCGCGGTCGGCGGGCTCTCGGGGACGGGCAAGAGCACGCTCGCCGCCGCGCTGGCGCCCGAAATCGGCCGCGCGCCGGGCGCGATTCTGTTGCGCAGCGACGTCGAGCGCAAGCATCTGTTCGCGGTCGAAGAGACGACGCGCCTGCCCGACGAGGCCTATGGCGAGGCGGCGTCGCGCGAAACCTATGCGCGCCTCACGCGCAAGGCGGGGCTGGCGCTGCGGGCGGGACACTGCGTCGTCATCGACGCCGTCCATGCGCATGGGCGCGAACGCGAGGCGGCGGCGCGCCTGGCTGCCGATCTCGGCGTCGCCTTCACCGGCTTGTGGCTCGAAGCGCCGCTCGGCCCGCGCCTGCGGCGCGTCGGCGTGCGCGCCCGCGACGCCTCGGACGCCGACGCGCGCATCGTCGCGACGCAGATGGCCGCGCCGCTCGCCGAGACCGGCTGGAGCGCGCTCGACGCCTCCGGCGACCTCGCTTCTCTGGTCGAGGCGGCGCGCGGGCGCTTGTAGGGGCGGCGCGGCAGAACATTCTTCTGAATCTCACCCCTCGGGCCGTTGCGGACCGAGGGGCGATCGGCCATCCTGACGATGACCGGCGCCGACTGGGCGCCGTCTTTGAGGGCTCCGGCAATGTTGACGTTGTTTTATTCGCCGGGCGCCTGCGCGTTGGCCTCGCATATCGCGCTCGAAGAGGCGGGAGCCGATTACGCGCTGAAGCGCGTCGACTTCGGCGCGGCCGAGCAGACGAAGTCGGACTATCTCGCGATCAATCCGAAGGCGCGGGTTCCGGCCTTGCAAACCCCGCGCGGCGTTCTGACGGAAACGCCGGCGATTCTTGCGTTCATCGCCCAGAGTTTCCCCGAGGCGGGGCTTGCGCCGCTGGGCGACGCCTTCGCGTTCGCCGAAGTTCAGGCCTTCAACGCCTATCTCTGCTCGACCGTTCATGTCGCCCATGCGCACCGCGTGCGCGGATATCGCTGGGCGGATGACCCCGCGGCGATCGCCGCCATGCAGAGGAAAGTTCCGGAATCCGTCGGCGCCTGTTTCGATCTCATCGAGCGCCGGATGTTCAGAGGTCCATGGGTGATGGGGGACGCTTACACGATCGCCGACCCCTACCTGTTCACGATCGCGCAATGGCTGGAGGCCGATGGCGTGGATGTGAACCCGATTCCTCGCGTCTTGGACCACCGAAGGCGGATGCAGGAGCGGCCCGCCGTGAGAAAAGCGCTCGCCGACGAACTCGCGGGTTGAGGTTCGCCCTCGCCTTCCGCTCGGCGTCGGCCAACGGCGTCACGCCTCGACGAGCAGCCCCAGTCGGAAGAGGCTCTCCAGGCAGCGATCGACGGCGGGGCCAAGCCGCGCGGCGAAATTCTCGCGACCCTCGACCCTGCCCTCCGGGCCGTTGAATTGCAGCACGTCGCGCTCGGCCAGCTCGATCGCATAGGCGAGGAGATCCTCGCGCGTGCGCGTTCCGTCGAGCAGCGGCAGGAACAGCCGCTGCAACGGCTCGAGCCGGACCGGCGCGTGGCGAAGGCTCGCGGTGGCGTCGCCGCCGCACGCGTCGCTCGCCGCCAGGCTCCAGGCGACAGGGCGCTCCGACAGGCGGGCCGCGCAATCGACCGGCAGCAGCGAGACCGCGCATTGCCCATATTGGACCATGCGCCGCAAGGCTTCGGCGACGGCGAGGCGCGCGGCCGGCTCGGTCGAGGCCGCGGGCGCGATATCTTCGAGGCGCGAGGAGCGCGGCAATCGCGCGATAAGGCGCTCGATCGCCGCGGCCGCCGCCGCCTCGCGCACGTAAACGCCCTCGTCGGCGTCGGCGACCAGCCATTCGCCGTCGCGGCCTTCGGCGGGCGTCACTTGCAATTCGAGCGGCGCGACGAAGTGGAACGCCTCCATGGTCTCGAGCGCGGGCGCGCGATCGATGAGCGGCGCGCGTCGCGCATGCGTGACCAGCGCCTCGCGAAACGCGCGACCGCTGAAAATGTCGATATATTGCTCGCGCGCCAGGTCGCCGCCTCGCGCCAAGGCGCGAATGCTCAGGGCGCCGTCGGGGACGAGACTTTCCTCGCAATTGGCGGAAATCACGCTTTCGCCGAGATAGGCGAGGCCATGCCGGCCGAGCGCGGCGCAAAAGTCGCTGAAGGAACAGGGCGCGTTGGCGTCCTCGAAGATTTCGTGGGCGAGATAGGCGTCGCCGCCCGCCGCCATGCGCAGCGCCTCCTTGCGCCAAAACCGGCCGTAAGTGTAGCGGTCGAGGCTCTCATCGGCGAGCAGCGCGAAGAGCGCGCGCGTCTGTTCGGCGCGATGGGCCGGATCGTTCTGGATGCGCGCGTTGAGCAGCATCGAATCGCGCGCGATTTGGAACAACCGCCAGCCCGGCAGAACGTTGAAGCTGACGACCGCGACGCCTTCGGGAGAAAGGCGCTCCTCGATCACGCGCAACAGGTCCTCGCGCAGCGGCTCGGGGATCCAGCTGTAGACGCCGTGGCAGACGATAAAATCGAATTCGCCGTCCGCCGCGCCGATGTCGCCGAGGCTACGCGCGTCGAGCGCGACATTGGTCAGGCCGAGACGCTCGATGCGCGTCTTTCCCGCCGCGATCTGCACCGCCGAGAGATCGACGCCGACGAAGCGCGCGTCGGGAAGCGCCGCCGCGAGCGGAATGAGATGGCCGCCCGACGCGCACCCGATCTCCAACACCCGCGCGGTTCGCGCGCCGGGCGCGCCGAGCCCAAACCAGCGCGCGTTGGCCGCCATTCGCGCGGGATGGAGGCGGATGAGCGGCGCCGAAAAATAGGGCGTCTCGTCGTAGCTCCGGCGGGTGCGCGCCAGCGCCGCGGCGAGCGTTTCGGCATCGGAAAAGGCGGCGTCGGCGTTGGACATGAGCGTGCGCCTTCGACCGGCGCCGATCCAGCGCCGCGTCTGGGACATTCTATCGGAGGCGACGCCGGCCCGCCACGGGTCGCGCCGAGCCGACGAAACCGGCGCCTCGAGCCCGGCCACTTTCTTGGCGAGCGCCGGCAATTCTGTTATAGGCTTGCGAAAATAGGGCGCTTCGCACAGCGGGCGCCGCCTCGGAGCGGCTGATGACCTACTGCGATTTCGCCGCGCTGGAGCGCATTCCGCTCGAGCGCGACCCGTTCGATTTCATCGTCGTGCCCGACTTTCTGAAGAGCGACCTTTTTCCCTCCGTCCTCGTCGACTATCCCAAGGTGCCCGGCCCCGGCTCGCATCCGCCGGCGGAACTGTCCATTCGCGGCCATTTCCGGGCGCTGATCGACGAGTTGCAGGGACCCGCCTTCCAGACGGCGATCGAGCGCAAGTTCGACATCGATCTGACGGGGCGGCCGACCATGTATACGGTGCGCGGCTATGTCCAGGAAAAGGACGGCTCGATCCATACGGATTCGAAAACCAAGATCATCACCGTGCTGCTTTACATGAACGAGCGCTGGCAGGAGGACGCGGGCCGGCTGCGCCTATTGCGCGGCCCGGACGACCTCGACGATTATGTCGCGGAGGTGCCGCCCTACGGCGGCACGCTGCTCGCGTTCCGACGCGCCGACAATTCCTGGCACGGCCACAAGCCGATATCCGGCCAGCGCCGCGCCATTCAGTTGAATTGGGTGACCTCGCGGGAGGTGGTCAACCGCGAGCAGCTTCGGCACCAGTTCGTGACCAAGTTGAAGAAGTTCAAGAACATGCTCGTTCCGGGTTCAGCGGCGTGAAGCCAATGAAGGCGCGGCCGCGGCGATTCGCGGCGAGAAGGGGAAGACTCTGGCGCTGGGCCAAGCTGTGGCGGGCAGAGCGGATTGTGAAGGGACTTGCCATGATGAAAAAGACAATGGGGATCGCCTTTTCGGCCATCCTGCTCGCCGGCGCGTTCGCTCTCTCGGCGACCGGCGCGGCCAACGCCGAAAGCGTGATGAAGCAATGCGGCGACGATTGGAAGGCGGTCAAGGCGGCCGGCACGACCAACGGCCAGACCTGGCAGGAATTCCTGAAGGCTTGTCGGGCGCAGAAGGAAGGCGCCGCCGCGCCGGCTCCGGCGCCCGCGGCCGCGCCCGCTCCGGCCCCTGCCGCCGCTCCGGCGCCTGCCGCCGCCGCGCCCGCGCCCGCGCCGACTCCCGCCGCCGCCGCCCCGGCGCCGATGAAGCCCGCGCCGAAGAAGCCGGCGCCGGCGAAGCCCGCCGCCGCGCCGACCGGCGCCGGCGAATTCGCCACCGAGGCCGAGGCCAAGGCGAAATGCCCTGGCGACACCGTCGTCTGGGTCAACACCAAGTCGCACAAGTACCATTACGCCGGCCATAAGAGCTACGGGACGACCAAGCAGGGCGCCTATATGTGCGAGGCCGACGCCACCGCCGCCGGCGACGTCGCCGCCAAGGGCGAAAAGCCGAAGGAATAAGCGGCTCGTCGAAACGTCAGGCCTTCGACGCCGCTTCGCTTCTTCAAGAGCGAAGCGGCGTTTTGCTTTTAAGGGAGGGGAAAGTGCCGGAAAGCTGCTGCCATCCCGTCGGCGCGCACGAGCGCCTGCGCATTCCCGACACCTATGTGTCGAGCCTGATGCTCGATCGCGCGCTCGACGCCATCCAGCGCCGGGTCGGCCGCGTCGACCGCGATCACGACATTCCCTATCTGGCCGGCTACAGCCTCGACGGCGCCCACGTCTATATCGACCGGCATCTGCCGGAGACTTTCCTCTACAAGGGCCGCGCGATCCCGGTCGACCGCTATCTGCTGCTGCACGAAGAGGTCGAGAAGACGCTGATCGACCAGCTCGACCTGCATTATCAGCACGCGCACCAGATCGCGACGCGCGCCGAGGAAGCGGCGGTGCGCGCCGACGGAGTCTCCTGGCGCGCCTATGATCGGTTCATGCAGTCCTACGTCAAGCGGATGGGCGACGAGCGGCTGACCAAGCTGCCGCCCGACCTCGACCTCAAGCCCTATCGCGACGAACACGATTACGACCTGATGCGCCGCATGGCCGCGGCGAGCGCCGACCCCGCGCATCCCGCGCATGGCGACGCCGCGCTGCGCCGCCGCCTCGACAAGGCGCTCGCCGCCCACGCCGCAGAGGCGGCGAAAGGGAAGCGTCAGCGCAAGTGACCCGCGCGCCGACGCTCAGCCGATCCTGACGCAGTGGAACGCGCGTGTTTCATAGGGAAAGGCGACCTCCGCCCGGCCCGCCAGCGCCGGCGTCGCGGCGACGAATTCGCGAACCCGAGCGGCGATCCGGCCTTGCTCGACGGCGCCGAGCGCGGCGATGAAACTCGTCGACAGAATACGATCGACGATGACGCGTTCGGGCGGCCCGAAATGGGCGTGGGCGAAGCGGCGCTCGATCAACGGCGAAAAGCCTTCGGCGGGAAAGACCTCGCGCCAGCGCCCGCCGGCGAAGCGCGGCGCGTCGCCCTCGTAGGGCGCGATGATGCGCGCGAGCGCCGCGACCCAATCGACGCTTTCGTCGCGCACGTTCCAAATGAGCCCCAAGACGCCGCCGACCTTCAGCACGCGGCGCATTTCGGCGAGCGCCGGCGGGCTCGCGAACCAATGGAACGATTGCGCGCAGACGATCGCGTCCATCGAGGCGTCGGCGAACGGAATGCGCTCCGCCGTTCCGGCCTTGGCCGCGACGTCGGGGTTGTCCGCGATCAGCCTTTGCAGCATCGCCGGCACGGGCTCGACGGCATAGAGCCTGGCGCCGACGCTGCGCAGACGGGAGAGGAACTTGCCCGTGCCGGCGCCGAGATCGAGAACCGCCCTGCCCGGCCCGAGGCGGAGGTCTTCGCTGAGCCAGCCTTCGACTTCGGCCGGGTATTCGGGCCGGCCGGCGGCGTAGGTCGCCGCCCCGGCGGCGAAGCCGGCGGCCGCTGCGGCGTGAACAGAATCGGGATCGGACATGAAGGCTCCTTGGGCGGTCGCCGACAGCGATTTCCGGTCGAGTCGATCAACGCCCTCACCGCAATATCTGGCTCAAAAACAGCCTCGTCCTCTCGTGCCGCGGGTTGGCGAAGAATTCCGCCGGGGCGTTGATCTCGACGATCTCGCCCTGGTCCATGAAGACCACGCGATCGGCGACCTTTCGCGCGAAGCCCATTTCGTGGGTGACGACGATCATCGTCATGCCGTCCTGGGCGAGCGCGGTCATGGTGTCGAGCACTTCCTTGACCATTTCCGGATCGAGCGCCGAGGTCGGCTCGTCGAACAGCATGATCTTCGGGTTCATGCACAAGGCTCGGGCGATCGCGACGCGCTGCTGCTGGCCGCCGGAAAGCTGGCCGGGGTATTTCAGCGCCTGCTCCGGGATTTTTACGCGGGCGAGCAGTTTCATCGCCAGCTCCTCGGCCTCGCGCTTGGGCGTCTTGCGCACCCAGATCGGCGCCAGCGTGCAATTCTCCAGGATCGTCAGATGCGGGAACAGGTTGAACTGCTGGAACACCATGCCAACTTCGCGGCGCACTTCGTCGATGCGTTTGATGTCGGCGGTGAGCTCGACGCCGTCGACGCGGATCGTGCCGCGCTGATGCTCCTCGAGCCGGTTGACGCAACGGATCAGCGTCGACTTGCCCGAGCCCGACGGCCCGCACACGACGATGCGTTCGCCGCGTCCGACCGTGAGATTGACGGCGCGCAGCACATGGAACGCGCCGTACCATTTGTGGACGTCGACGAACTCGATCGCGTTTCCCTCATCCGCCGCCATCGGCCCGGTTCCCTTCAGCCCCTTCGCCCGACCGCGAGGCGGCGCTCCATCGCGGCGGAATAGCGCGACATCGCGTAGCAGAACACGAAATAGAACAGCCCGGCGAAGACATAGCCGGTCGGCAGGATCGTCGGCCCGCTCCACACCGTGTCCTTGAAGGCGTTGTCCATCGCCGCCAGGAAGTCGGTCATGCCGACGATCGCGACCAGCGTCGTGTCCTTGAACAGGCCGATGAAATTGTTGACGAGGCCGGGGATGACCAGCGTCAGCGCCTGCGGCAGAACGATGAGCCCCATCATGCGCCAATAGCCGAGCCCGAGCGCCATCGCGCCCTCGTATTGGCCCTTGTCGAGGGACTGCAGGCCGCCGCGCACCTCCTCGGCCATATAGGCGGCGGCGAACAGCGCCGTGCCGACGAGAGGCGGAACGAAGCGATCGGGAACCCAGCCCGGCGGCAGGAACAGCGGCAGCATGTTGTTGGCCATGTAGAGCACGGTGATGAAGGGCACGCCCCGCACGAATTCGATGAAGACGACGCTCGCGGCCCTGACGATGGGCAGGCTGGAACGACGCCCCAGCGCCAGCAGCACGCCAAGCGGCAGCGAAAACACGATGCCGACCAGCGCGGTGACCAACGAAACGAACACGCCGCCCCACAGCAAGGTGTCGACGACGGGCAGGCCGAGGCTGTCGGCGCCGCGCAGCAGCACGAAGGCGAGGACGGGGAAGCCGAGGAAGAACAGAACCGCGCCGAGGCCGCGACGCGGCGCGCCCGTCCACAGCAGCCACACGATCAGCGCGCCGCCGACCATCTCGACGGCGTCGACGCGCCAGCGCTCGGCTACGGGATAGGAGCCGTAGCGGAGATAATCCAACTTTTGCGCGACGAACGCCCAGCAGGCGCCGTCCTGATGGGCGCGGCACAGCGCGCCGTCGGGCGCCGACCACACTGCGTGCACGGTCGCCCAGAGGAACAGCGGCGGCAGCGTCCACAGGCCGAGCGCGGCGAGCGCGAGCGTGATCGCGCTCGACAGGGGCGAAGAAAAGAGATTGGCGCGCATCCAGGCGATTGCGCCGCGCGAGAGAGGCGGCGGCGGCAGGACCGGCCCGGAGGCGAGGCGGACATAGGCCGCGCCGGGGGTCGCGGGCGTCGCCATCCCTAGCGCTCCTTGAGCGCGTTGCGCGCGTTGAAGAGATTGAGCGCGAAGGCGACGGAGAGCGAAATCGCGAGATAGACCGCCATCGTGATCGCCATCACCTGCACCGCCGCGTGCGTCTGATTGAGCACCGTTCCCGCGAAGATCAGCACGAGATCGGGATAGCCGACGAACACCGCGAGCGACGAATTCTTGATGATGTTGAGATATTGCGAAGTCAGCGGCGGGATGATGAGGCGCATCGCCTGGGGGACGACGACGAGCTTCATCGTCAGCGAGCGATGAAGCCCGAGCGCCCTGGCCGCCTCGCTCTGGCCGTGCGGCACCGCGAGCACGCCCGCGCGCACGATCTCGGCGATGAAGCCGGCGGTGTAGGTGACGAGCCCGAAGGTCAGCGCCGCGAATTCCGGATAGAGCTGCAGCCCGCCGCTGAGGTTGAAGCCGGAGAGTTTTGCCAGGGAAAAGCCGATCGGCTCGCCCGCGGCGAAATAGGCGAGCGTCGGCAGGCCGACGATCGCGAGGATGGCGACGAGCGCGACGGGCGCGCGCTCGCCGCTCGAGGCCTGGCGCCGGCGCGCCCAAAAACGAAACGCCAGCGCGCCGAGAAGCGCCAGCGCGAGCGCGGCGGCGACAACGATCGCGCCGGCGCCGAATTCCGGGCGCGGCAGATAGAGGCCGCGGTTGTTGAGCAGCGCGAGACCGCCGAGACTGACCGATTGGCGCGGGCCGGGCAGCGTCTTCAGCACCGCGTTGTACCAGAACGCCAGTTGCAGCAGCAGCGGCGTGTTGCGCATCAGTTCGACATAGACGAGCGCGACTTTCGACAGAATCCAGTTTGGCGACAGCCGCGCGACGCCGACCGCGAAACCCAGCGGCGTCGCCAGCGCGACGCTGATCGCGCCGACCATCAGCGTGTTGATGAGCCCGACCCAGAATGCGCGCCCGTAGGTCGACAAAGCGGAATAGTCGATCAGCGACTGATTGATGTTGAAGCCGGCGATCTCGTCCCAGAAGCCGAAGCCCATGGGAATGCCGCGCGCCTGCATGTTGACGACGGCGTTGCGCCAGCCCATCCACAGAAGCGCGACGAGCGCGGCCGCGAGCAGGCCCTGGTAGACGAGCCCGCGCGCGCGCGGATCGTTCGCCAACGAGGATCGACTGGGTTTCTCCGCCGCCATCCCACCGCCCGCGGTCGATCCGATTGGCCGGCCCCACGCAACGCCCAACCGCCGACCCGCCGAGGCTCAATGATGGCAAATGCCCGCGCGCGGCGCAATGCGCGGACGAGGCGCGTCCTCAGCGCCGGCCGCGCGTCAGGCGCCGCCGCAGGAATGCTCGGCGTCGGGCAAGGTCCAGGAGCCCTTGGTGCGCAGATTGGTGGTCTTGTATTCGCGGCCGCGGTGGTCGCCGGGAGGGCAGCCCTGAGGGATCGAGACGAGGCAGATATTCACCGTGTCGCCGGGGCGCGAAGCGTCGACCGCGGGGATCTGATCGTAGGAGACCTGGTAGCCGCCGTTGACGAAGACGATGGCGCTGCCCGAGCCCGGAACGGGCTGATTCGACCCGTCGAGCAGCCGGGTCTCGACCCGCTCGACGCGGGTGGTCGCGCATTGTCCGACGCGCTTGGGCAGACTTTCGGCGAAGGACGGCGTCGCGAGCGCGAGCGCCGCCACGCAGATGGCGAAACGAAACATCGTCGTTCTCCCGAGCGAAGCGAGGACAGTGAGGCGAATCTCCCACGCGCGCCCGAAGATGTCCACCGCTCGCCGGCGAGCGCGGCGTCGGACGCAAACGCGCTGGACAAGCCGCGACCGCCTCCCTATAAACCGCCGTCCGCGGCGCCAAAGCGCTTCGGCGCCCAGGTAGCTCAGTTGGTAGAGCATGCGACTGAAAATCGCAGTGTCGGTGGTTCGATTCCGCCCCTGGGCACCATTAAAATCAATGACCTGATCGAGACGCAGTCGGCGGCGTCGCCAGTTTCCGCAGGCGTTGCGGACGGCGCTCTTCACGTTCCGTTCCGCTTTCTCGTCGGGTCGCGCTGGCCGTCGCGGCGTCCGGCCACACGGCCTGGCCTCCTCATTTCAGTTCAATGCCCCGCCGTGCGCGCCGGCGAGCGGGATGGAGACGCGGACCTGGGCCGCGAAACGTCGCTCGATCGCCCGAACAGCGCCCACCCCTGGGCGCTGTCCTCGCTCGCGAGCGCGAGCGGCAGCGCGACGAGCGTGACGAAGGCGACGCCGCCGATCCAATGTGTGACGAAGAGCACGTGCAGGGCGCGAGCGAGCGCGATGTCGTCGATCATGGAGTTCTCAACGTCGCGCTGCTCCGCCGGTCCGCCTGCGACGCCGACCCCCTGCGCCGCGGCGAGCGAACCCTGGCGAGGAGACGGCGGGGACGCCGACGGTTGACAAGGATGGCGCGCGCGCCTGTTGCGCCTCGAGGCGCACTTTCGGCGCTGTTGGCGAGCGCCAACCATCGACGCGGCCAAGGCCAATGACCGGCTTCCACTCGAGGCGCGTCAGATTTTCAACGCTGGCGCGCCCCGGCGGCTTCGCTTGTCGTGGCGGCCGGATTGGCGCCGCCTCCAGGCGCGGACGAAGGATGAGCCGCGAAGATCATGTAGGCGCCCAGCAAGAGAGCGGCGACGCCCAGTGCGACGAAAAGCCGGAAAGGCTTGACGGCGGCGACTTTGAGCAACGCCTCGGGAGCGGGGACGTTGAAGCTCGCCGCTTGCGGCAAAAGCACGATCAGGCGGGCGGCGATCGTCTCGGGCGATAGACTTGTCGCCAAGTCCTTTGGCGCGGCCGCGATCAGCTGGGTCAGCCGCTCCGTCGCTTTTTCTCTGGGCATTCGCGCCAGACCGGCTGCTTCCCGCCAGGGATCGACGTCGAGCCGCGCCAAAGCCGAAAGCACGCTCAGCGACGTTCCATTTCGATCCTCGCCGATCGACGCGAATAGGAAATTGTCGAACTCGCGGCCGAGAAGAGGGGTGAGCGCGGCATGGGTCATGTCGTCAGCCAAGTTTCTCGTCGAGCGCGAATGCGCGGGAAATGACGATGAAGGCGGCGCGCCGGGTCAGGCCCGGAAGCGATCCGCCTCCCTACGCGCCCCGCCGACGCTCGACGCCGTTTCGAAGCCGCGGTTCCCCGCGCGCGCGGCGTTTGAGGTCACGAGGATTTCCACCGTCATCCCCTCGAAAGCGTCGCTGTTTCCCACAAAGCTGCCGGCGACCGGCATGGCTTGCCGGATGTCGCGCGCGACGGCGACCGGAATGAGGTTGAAGCCGCCGACGCTGCGGTTCGTCGGATCGAAGCTGATCCAGCCGGCGCCCGACACGAAGACTTCGCCCCAAGCGTGGGTCGATCCCCCGTCTGTCGCGCCCACAAGACTCTGATCGGGATTGAAGAGGTAGCCCGAGACGATCCTCGCGCCGAAGCCGAGACAGCGCGCCGCTTCCACGAACAGCACGGCGAAATCCCGGCAGGAGCCCCAGCCGCGGTCCAGAGTTTGTATCGGCGACTGCGTGCCTTCGTCCTCGCGGCTCTGGTAGCCGATCCATCCGGACACGCCCACGCTGAGGTCCTTGAGCAGGGCGAGCGTATCCGTCCGATCGCCGCCGACGAACGCCCGCGCCCATTTTTCCAGCCGTCGGTCCGGATCTGGATATTGCTGGATGGTCAGCGCGCCAAGGTCCGTCCATTCGTCGTCCGAATAGCGAAAGGGATAGACGATCGCCGAGGCCGCGATGTCGAAGACCGGCCATGCCGATCCATAGAGTTGGAGTTCCACGACGCTGTCGATGACGAGGCTGTCCGTGGCGCCTTGAAACACGGCGGTCGCGACGGAATTGCCGAAGACATCGTGCGCCCACGTGACTTGCGCCGCCGGCGCAACCGTCACCGCGCTGGAAATCAACCGCAAATCGCGGCTCTCGCGCGGGCGAAGCATCAGCCGATGCGGCCCGAGATCGACCCGCCCGCGATATCGGTAGGTCGTGCGGTGGCGGACCTCGAGTGCGATCATCGGCAGCCCCTGTCGCCAATGGCGCGAATTTCGTTCCAACCGCGCCTAACCGACGGCGACGATTTCGTATTCTTTGGCGGTGCGCTCGAAAGCCTCGGCCTTGCTCTTGATGCGATAGGTGCGCGATCTCACGTCGTCCGCCGGTTGCACGCGCACGACCTCATAGGGACCGCTGGGTTTCCATACCGGCCCGGTTTTGACGTCGAAGTCGACGAGTTGCCCAATCGCGAATTTATGCCGAGTCATGGTTCGACCCCTCGCAAATAAGAGAACACGAAAAAAGGGCCAGGAATGAACCTGACCCTCCCCTAAGTCGGACGAACGGTACGGATCGTTCGCCGCCAGCGCCGGTACATCCGCGGTCGCCAGTCGGCATGATCCATATCCTCGTTCAGACCGCCTGAAGTTTATCCGCGGACATTTTGCCCGAACGCGTATCGGTGACCAGTTCGAAACTGATCTTCTGGCCTTCGCGCAAATCGCTCATGCCGGCCCGTTCGATCGCGCTGACATGAACGAAAGCGTCCTTGCCGCCGTCGTCGGGTTGAATGAAACCGAAGCCCTTTTGGGCGTTGTACCACTTCACTGTGCCTATAGCCATGACCATACCTTTTGCATTCGAGAATAGTGACGCGACTCCGCGACGCGAAATCGTCTTAAAGTTTCGATTTTTGGAGGGAGCGCGTCAGCATGAGCATTTTAAAACGCTCAAAGCAAAAGTAGTCCGGCCGAATTTCGAATAGCGTATTTGGCGCCGCAATGGCGATTTGTCAAGGGACGCGACGCGCGCCGCAGGGCGATCGCTTCAGGTTAACGGCTTGGCTAGCTATGCGGGACTGTGATTCCTTGGCGGCTTCGATGATTCGGAGCCGCCATGTGGAAAACGCCGCCGACCGCCTGCTTGTCGGACCATTTTTCCGCACTTTCGGACCCCCACGAGCGCTGGCGGGTGCTGTATCCGCGTCCGGAAATCCTGCTTCTTATTTTGTCCGCCACGCTTTGCCGCGTGGAGGATTTCGTTGAAATCAGGATTACGGAAACAAGATACGAATTGCACAATTTCGTAACCCGAAGTCGGCGGCAGACTTTCTCGACTGGCGCCGCCCCCCTCTCCGTCACACGCCAAGCCGTCTTTCCTCATGGAAGCATGAACTTCCGAAGTCTTGAGGCTGTCAATGGTCTTCGACCGCCGGAGGCGGCGCGCAAAAAGCGCGCCATTGACAGCCTCAAAGCTTCGGAAAAGAGAGGCTTCCATGAGGTCGACGGCGCTCCCTGCCAAGCTGGCGCCGGTTCAGGTCGCGCATCCCTTCCCTCCTTGCGGGGGAAGGAGGCGCCCTGCCGCCGCCCCCTAGCCAACGCGCCCATTCTCGCTTAATGGCGCGCTCATGGCTTCCAGCATCCTTTTCACGCTCGGCACGCGCGGCTCGCCGCTCGCCCTCGCCCAAGCCCACGAGACGCGCAGACGGCTCGCGCTCGCCCACGGCTGGGAGGAGCAAAACGTCGCCATTGCGGTTATCCGCACCAGCGGCGACATGATCCAGGATCGCCCGCTCGCCGAGGCCGGCGGCAAGGGCCTGTTCACCAAGGAGATCGACGCCGCGCTGCTCGAGGGCCGCATCGACTTCGCCGTGCATTCGGCCAAGGACCTGCCGACGCTGCTGCCCGAGGGCGTGGCGATCGCCGGCTATCTCGAACGCGAGGACGTGCGCGACGCGCTGATTTCCGTCGTCGCCGATTCGATTGCCGCCCTGCCCCCGGGCGCGCGCCTCGGCGCCGCCTCGCTGCGCCGCCAGGCGCAAGCGCGCCGGCTCAGGCCGGACCTGAGGATCGAGCTGTTGCGCGGCAATGTCGAGACGCGGCTGCGCAAGGCCGAAACGAGAGAAATCGACGCGACGCTGCTGGCGCTCGCCGGCTTGAAGCGCCTCGGTTTCGCCCATCGCGCCCGCGCCGTGCTCGACATCGAGACGTTTCTGCCCGCGGTCGGCCAGGGCGCCATCGCGCTCACGGCGCGGGCCGGCGACGCGCGGGCGCTCGCCGCGCTGGCGCCGATCGGCCACGCCGACACGATGACGGCCCTGACGGCCGAGCGGGCGTTTCTCGCCGAACTCGAAGGCTCCTGCCGCACGCCGATCGCCGGCCATGCGCGCCTCGAAGGCGCCGCGCTGACGCTGACCGGGCAAGTCCTGCGCGAGGACGGCTCCGAGGCTTTCGACGTGCGCCTCGAAGGCGCCCCCGCCGACGCCGCGCGCCTGGGCGCCGAGGCCGGCCGCGATCTCGCGCGGCGGCTTCCGCCGGGCGTCCTGCCGTCCGGCAAGGCGCCTGCGGGCCGGTAGGACATAGTGTCGCGCCCCCGCGGCGCGACCGGCCTGCGCAAATCCTTTCCGATCGTTTTCGCGGCGTTTTTGCGCTAGCGCAATTCCTTGCGAACGCTGGTGGGCGAGCGTGAACGCAGCGGAACGGGTCTTCGGGCGAGAGAACGCCGAAGCCGCCGCAGGCGGCGCTCTTTACTCGCGGGGCGCTCGCAGATAGATCATTAGGCGAGAAAAGGCGCCGGAACGCTGTCTGGAGAGGGCGCGTTCGGCATCTCGGGGGTTGACGACCGATGGATTATCAACGGCGGTTCGAAGAGGCGATTGACGAGTTGAAGCGGGAAGAGCGGTATCGCGTCTTCGCCAATCTCGAACGCGACGCGTCGCGTTTTCCCATGGCGCTGTGGCGCCCCGCGGGCGAAGAGCACGCCCCGCGCGAAGTCACCGTCTGGTGCTCGAACGACTATCTCGGCATGGGCGGTCACAAGGACGTCATCGAAGCGGGCGTGAGCGCGGCGCGCGCCCATGGCGCCGGCGCCGGCGGCACGCGCAATATCTCGGGCACCCACCATCCGATCGTGCAATTGGAGGCGGAACTCGCCGACCTGCACGGCAAGGAGGCGGCGCTGGTCTTCACTTCCGGCTGGATTTCCAATCTCGCCTCGATTTCGACGATCGCCGGCCTGCTGCCGAACTGCCTGATCCTTTCCGACGCGCTCAACCACAATTCGATGATCGAAGGCGTGCGCCGTTCGGGATGCGAAAAGAAGGTGTGGCGCCACAACGACCCGAAGCATCTCGAAGAGCTGCTCGCCGCCGCCGAACCCGGGCGCGCCAAGCTGATCGCGTTCGAAAGCCTCTATTCGATGGACGGCGACATCGCGCCGATCGCCGAGATCGTCGCGCTCGCCAAGAAATACAACGCGCTCACCTATATCGACGAAGTTCACGCGGTCGGCATGTACGGGCCGCGCGGCGGGGGGATAAGCGAGCGCGAAGGCCTGATGGGCGAGATCGACGTCGTCGAGGGCACGCTCGCCAAGGGATTTGGCGGCCTGGGCGGCTATATCGCGGGCAGCGCCGCGCTGATCGACGCGGTGCGCAGCTACGCCCCCCAGTTCATCTTCACCTCGACCTTGCCGCCAAGCGTCGCCGCGAGCGCCACGGCCGCGGTGCGCCATCTCAAGGCCTCGAGCGCCGAACGCGAGCGGCATCAGACGATGGCGCGGCTGGTCAAGCACGCGTTGCGCGCGGCCGGCCTTCCCGTGCTCGACAATCCCTCGCACATCGTGCCGTTGATGGTGCGCGACGCCAAGAAGTGCCGCGCGGCGAGCGAGATGCTGCTTCGGCGCCACGAAATCTACATTCAGCCGATCAACTACCCGACCGTCGCCAAGGGAACCGAGCGTCTGCGCATCACGCCGACGCCTAGGCATACCGAGGCGCAGGTCGCGACGCTGGTCGAGGCGTTGGTCGACGTCTGGAACACTCTGGGCCTATCCTTCGAGGAGTCGCACGTCGTGCCGCTGCGCCGCCCCAGCGCGGACGCCGCGGCGAACTGCACCTATCCCGAAATGAAGAAGGCGGCGGAATAGGCGGCCGGGCCTTGCACGCTTTCGGCTTTTCACGTTAGAGCGGCCTCGAGCCGCTCTAATCGTCATTGCGAGAGCCCTCACCCCAACCCCTCTCCCGCAAGCGGGCGAGGGGCTTTGCGGCGCCGCCGAACCCCTTCTCCCGCTCGCGGGAGAATGTGGCCCGAAGGGTCGGATGAGGGGCAGCGCGAACCCAGCAACTCTTCACCGGAAAGCCCCATGACGGCAGCCGCTCCATCGACGAACGCCCCCCCGCCGAAGCGGTTCCTCGCCGCGCTCGGCGGCGCCGCGCAGACAATCCCGCCGATCTGGCTGATGCGCCAGGCCGGCCGCTATCTCCCGGAATATCGCGCGATCCGCGCCGAGGCTCCGTCCTTCCTCGATTTTTGCTATAATTCCAAATTGGCGACCGAGGCGACCCTCCAGCCGATCCGCCGCTTCGGCTTCGACGCGGCGATCCTCTTTTGCGACATTCTCGTCGCGCCCGACGCGCTCGGGCAAAGCGTCAGTTTCGAGGACGGCGAGGGTCCGCGCCTGACGCCGATCGAGACCGCCGCCGATCTGGCGCGCTTACGCGACGAACTCGACTGGGCGCGGTTAGAGCCGGTGTTCGAGACGATCGAGCGGGTGAAGGCGAGCCTGCCCGCCGAGACGGCGCTGATCGGCTTCTGCGGCGCGCCCTGGACGGTGGCGAGCTACATGATCGCGGGGCGCGGCACGCCGGACCAGGCGCCGGCGCGACTCTTCGCCTATCGCCAGCCCGATCTCTTCGCGACGCTGATCGATCGGCTCGCCGACGCCTCGGCGGATTATCTCGCGCGCCAAATTCGCGCCGGCGCCGAGGCGGTGCAGATATTCGACTCCTGGTCGGGCGTGCTGCCGCCGGCCGAATTCGAGCGCTGGTGCGTGAAGCCGATCGAGCGCATGCTTGCGAGGTTGCGCGTCGCCGCGCCGCGCGCGCCGGTCATCGCTTTCCCACGCGGCGCGGCGACCCAACTCGCCAAATTCGCTGATCTCGACGGACTCTCGGCCATCGGCCTGGACACTGCGGTCGAGCCGCGCGCCGCGGCCGCGGTCCTGCCTCCGACCCTCGCGCTGCAAGGCAATCTTGATCCGCTCGCCCTGCTCGCGGGCGGGCGGGCGCTGGACGAAGGCGTCGAGCGCGTGTTGCAGGGCTTCGCCGGCCGCGCGCATATCTTCAACCTCGGCCACGGAATCCTGCCGGAGACGCCGATCGCGCATGTCGAGCGGCTCGTCGCGCGCGTGCGCGGGGCGGGTTGAAGCCAGGGAGGCGAACGCCATGGACAAGGTCGGGATGCGCGCCGCGTTAATCGCCGCGTCGCTGGCGCTCGTCGGCCCCGCCGCCGCGCAGGCGATCACCATGAACGGCGTCGCGCGCTCGGTGAGCCTGATGCGCGAAATGGGCGCCAATTGTCCCGACGTCATTCCCGAGGAAGCGAAAAAATTCGCGGACGCCTTCCTCGAAATCGGCCACAAGAGCTATGGCCAGGCGCGCTTCGACGCGGAACTCGCCGCCGAATTGCCGCGGCGCGAGCAGGAAATGCGCGCGGCCGGCGTCCCCGCGTGGTGCGCGGCCCAGCGGGCCAATCAGCTCGGCCTCGGCAATCGCCAGATCTTCCGCTCTCCCTGAGCGCCTTGCGCCGCGCCGGCGTCTGTGGGAACGAAGCGCCGCGCGCGAAACGCGCCGGGGACTGACCGATATGGACGAGACGAACGCGCGGCAGGGGCGAGCCCGAGACTGGTTCGAGGCGCTGCAGCTCAAACTGATCGCGGCGATGGAGGCGCTCGAAACCGAATGCCCGCAAGGGGCGCCCGGCCTGGCGCCGGGGCGCTTCGCGCTGGAGCCGTGGAGCCGGCTCGATCACTCCGGCGCGCCGGGCGGGGGGGGGCGCATGGCGATGCTGCGCGGCCGGCTGTTCGAGAAGATGGGCGCGCACGCCTCGACCGTCTACGGGACCTTCGCGCCGGAATTCGCCAAGCAGATTCCCGGCGCCGAGGACGATCCGCGCTTCTGGGCGTCCGGGCTTTCGGTGATCGCGCATCCCTGGAATCCGCACGTTCCGACGGTGCACATGAACACCCGCTTCGTCGTGACGGCGAAGGCGTGGTTCGGCGGCGGCGCGGACCTGACGCCGACGCTCGACGCGCGCCGCCGCGCCGACGATCCCGACGCGGTCCTGTTCCACGACGCGATGCGCCGCGCTTGCGAGCGCCATCCCGCGGCTGCGTCGCACGAAAAATTCAAGGCGTGGTGCGACGAATATTTCTTTCTCAAGCACCGCGGCGAGCCGCGCGGAATCGGCGGCATCTTCTATGATTATCTCAACAGCGCGGGCGACGCGGCGAACTCGGCTTGGGACGCCGACTTCGCCTTCACGCGCGACGTCGGCGAGACCTTCGTCTCGCTCTACAGCGAAATCGTGCGCCGCAATTTCGCCAAGCCGTGGACCGAAGGTGAGCGCGAGGAGCAGCTCGTGCGCCGCGGCCGCTATGTCGAGTTCAACCTGCTCTACGATCGCGGCACGGTGTTCGGGCTGAAGACCGGCGGCAATGTCGCCGCGATCCTCTCCTCGATGCCGCCGCTGGCGCGCTGGCCATGAGCGGCGGCGGACGCTGTCATGGGCCGCGGGACGCGAAGACGGAGACGACGAAATGAGCGACGCGGCGAAATCAGGCGTATTCAAGATCGGCGGAGAGATCGCGATCCATCGCCTCGGCTATGGCGCGATGCGCGTGACCGGGCGTGGAATCTGGGGCGAGCCGGCGGATCGCGCCGAAGCTCTGCGCGTGCTGCGGCGCCTGCCCGACCTCGGCGTGAATTTCATCGACACCGCCGATTCCTACGGGCCCGACGTTTCCGAGCGGCTCATCCGTGAAGCGCTGCATCCCTACGGCGAAATCCTCGTCGCCACGAAGGGCGGCCTCACGCGCAGCGGGCCGGACCGGTGGAGCCCGCTGGGGCGGCCGGACTATCTCGTCGAGCAGGCCCACAAGAGCCGCCGCAATCTCGGCGTCGAGACGATCGACCTGTGGCAATTGCACCGCATCGATCCCAAAGTGCCGCGCGACGAGCAGTTCGGCGCGATCAAGTCCCTCATCGACGCGAAGGTCATCCGCTTCGCGGGCCTCAGCGAAGTCTCGGTCGACGACATCGAGGCGGCCGCGAAGGTCTTTCCCGTCGCGACGGTGCAGAACCGCTACAACCTCGCCGATCGTGCGAGCGAGGCCGTGCTCGAGCACTGCGAGAAACGCGGCATCGGCTTCATTCCCTGGTATCCGCTCGCCGCCGGCGAACTCGCCAGGCCCGGCGCCTCGCTCGAAGCGATCGCGCGCGCCCATCGCGCGACGCCCGGCCAGATCGCCCTCGCCTGGCTCCTCAAGCGCAGCCCCGTCATGCTGCCGATTCCCGGCACGTCGAAAGTCGCGCATCTCGAAGAAAACGTCGCTGCGGCGGAGATCGCGCTGACGGACGCGGAATTCGCGGCCCTGGACAAGGCAGGCCGGCGCGACTGAGAGCCTCGCGTTCGCGGTGACGCGCGATAGCGCCTCACCCGTTCGGCAAATGCCGCGCCAGCGCCTCCAGCACCGCCATGCGCACCGCGACGCCCATTTCGACCTGTTCGCGAATCAGCGATTGCGCGCCGTCGGCGACGAGGGAATCGATCTCGACGCCGCGGTTCATCGGGCCGGGGTGCATGACGAGCGCGCCGGGCTTGGCGTAGGCGAGCTTTTCCGCGTCGAGGCCGAAATAGCGGAAATATTCCTTGGTCGAGGGCACGAAGGCGCCGCTCATGCGCTCGCGCTGCAGGCGCAGCATCATCACGATGTCGGCGTCCTTCAGCCCCGCCTTCATGTCGCGGAACACCTCGACGCCCATGTTTTCGATTCCCGCCGGCAGCAGCGTCGAGGGACCGACGACGCGCACCCGCGCGCCGAGCGTCCCCAGAGCCAAGATGTTGGAGCGCGCGACGCGCGAATGCAGGATGTCGCCGCAGATCGCCACCGTCAGGCCCTCGATGCGGCCGAGATTGCGGCGGATGGTGAGCGCGTCGAGCAGGGCCTGCGTCGGATGCTCGTGCGCGCCGTCGCCGGCGTTGACGACGGAGCAATCGACCTTGCGCGCCAGCAGATGCACCGCGCCGGCCTGATGATGGCGCACCACGATGATGTCGGGCCGCATCGCGTTGAGCGTCATCGCGGTGTCGATGAGCGTCTCGCCCTTCTTCACGCTGGAAGTGCTGACCGCCATATTCATCACGTCGGCGCCCAGGCGCTTGCCGGCGATCTCGAACGAGGATTGGGTGCGGGTCGAAGCCTCGAAGAACAGATTGATCTGCGTGCGCCCGCGCAAGGTCGCGCGCTTCTTCTCGACCTGCCGGGAAATGCCGACCGCTTCGTCCGAGAGATCGAGCAGCGCCTCGATCTCAGGCCGCGACAGGCCTTCGATGCCGAGCAGGTGGCGGCGGGAGAAGGCGGAAATCGGCGACGTTGACGACATGAGAAGTCAAGCCTATATGCGCCGCGCCGCGATGGGGCAAGCGGGCGGGCGGCTGAGCCGGAATCGCCGACCGCCGCCGGGGCGAATTTGACACTTGCCTCGCCCTCAACCATTTTCCGCGCGCCGCCCGGCCCGTTCGGGCCTTGAGATTTTCAGCAGGCGCGCCGAGACGGCGCTGCTCCTGCGAGGACCATTGCGCATGAAAGTCGTCATCGTCGAGTCGCCGACCAAGGTGAAGACCGTCGGCAAATATCTCGGCAAGGATTATGAGGTCTACGCCTCCTTCGGCCACGTTCGCGATCTCGCCGCCAAGGACGGCTCGGTCGATCCCGACCACGATTTCGCCATGCGTTGGGAAATCGACGCCAAGGCCGCCAAGCGGCTCGCCGACATCGCCGGGGCGGTCAAGAACGCCGAGCGCGTCATTCTGGCGACCGACCCGGACCGCGAGGGCGAGGCGATCTCGTGGCACGTCTATGAAATCCTCAAGGCCAAGAAAGTTCTCAAGGACAAGCGCGTCGACCGCGTCGTCTTCAACGCCGTAACCAAGGACGCCGTCGCCGAGGCGATGCGCCACCCCCGCGAGATCGACGAGGCGCTGGTCGACGCCTATCGCGCCCGCCGCGCGCTCGACTATCTCGTCGGCTTCAACCTCTCGCCGGTCCTGTGGCGCAAATTGCCGGGCGCGCGCTCGGCGGGCCGCGTGCAATCGGTGGCGCTGCGCATCGTCTGCGATCGCGAGCTGGAGATCGAGAAATTCGTCCAGCGCGAATATTGGTCGATCGTCGCGCATTTGAAGACGCTCGCCGACGCGCCCTTCACGGCGCGCCTCGTCGGCGCCGACGGCAAGAAGATCGCCCGGCTCGACATCGGCTCGGGCAAGGAGGCGGAAGATTTCAAGGCCGCGCTCGAAACGGCGAAGTTCACCGTCGTCGAGGTCGAGGCGAAGCCGATCAAGCGCCACCCCTACCCGCCGTTCACCACCTCCACGTTGCAGCAGGAAGCCTCGCGCAAGCTCGGCCTGGCGCCGGCGCGCACCATGCAGATCGCCCAGCGCCTCTACGAGGGCCTCGACATCGGCGAGGGCGCCGTCGGCCTCATCACCTATATGCGCACCGACGGCGTCGACCTCGCGCCCGAGGCCGTCGCCAGCGCGCGCAAGGTCATCGCCAAGGACTTCGGCGACGCCTATGTGCCCGGCGCGCCGCGCAAATACACCGTCAAGGCCAAGAACGCGCAGGAAGCCCACGAGGCGATTCGCCCGACGGACATGACGCTGCGCCCGCGCGACGTCGCGCGCCACCTCGAACCCGAGCAGGCCAAGCTCTACGAGCTGATCTGGAACCGCACGCTCGCCTGCCAGATGGAGAGCGCCGAACTCGAACGCACGACGGTCGACATTCTCGCCGAGGCGGCTCAGCGCAAGCTCGAATTCCGCGCCACCGGCCAGGTCGTGCGTTTTGCCGGCTTCCTCGCGCTCTACCAGGAAGGCCGCGACGACGACGAGGACGAGGACTCGGCGCGCCTGCCGCCGATGAAGGTGGGCGAGCCGCTGACCAAGGAGCGCATCGAGGCGAGCCAGCATTTCACCGAGCCGCCGCCGCGCTACACCGAGGCGACGCTGGTCAAGCGCATGGAGGAACTCGGCATCGGCCGTCCCTCGACCTACGCCTCGACGCTCGCCGTGCTGCGCGACCGCGACTACGTCAGGTTGGAGAAGAAACGGCTGATCCCCGAGGACAAGGGCCGGCTCGTCACCGCCTTTCTCGAGTCCTTCTTCGCCAAATACGTCGGCTACGACTTCACCGCCGACCTCGAGGAGAAGCTCGACAGGGTCTCCAACAGCGAGATCGACTGGAAGGATCTGCTGCGCGACTTCTGGAACGATTTTTCGGGCGCGCTCGGCGGCACCAAGGATTTGCGCACCACGCAGGTGCTCGACAGCCTCAACGAGCTGCTCGGTCCGCACATATTTCCCGCGCGCGCCGACGGCGGCGATCCCCGGCAATGCCCGTCCTGCGGCAAGGGACAATTGTCGCTGAAGCTCGGCAAGTTCGGCGCTTTCATCGGCTGCTCGAATTATCCCGAATGCAAGTTCACCCGCGTGCTGTCGCCCAATGGGCAGGACGGCGCCGGCGCCGACGGCGATCGGCCGGGCGTGCGCGCGCTCGGCGTCGATCCGCAAACCGGCGACGAGATCACGCTGCGCGGCGGCCGCTTCGGCGATTACGTGCAGCAGGGCGAGGGCGAGAAGCCGAAGCGCTGCTCGCTGCCCAAGGGCCTCTCGCCGGGCGACGTCACCTTGGCCCAAGCGCTCGCGCTCTTGTCGCTGCCGCGCGAGGTGGCCAAACATCCGACGAGCGGCGAGCCGATCCTGGCGGGAGTCGGGCGCTACGGATCTTACGTGCAGCACGGCAAGATCTACGCCAATCTCGGCAAGGACGACGACGTGCTGGAAATCGGCGCCAACCGCGCGATCGACTTGATCGTGGCCAAGGAGAGCGGCGCCGGCCGCGGTCGCTTCGGCGCCGACGCGGGGCGCGCGCTCGGCGAACATCCGACGCTCGGCGGCGCCGTCACTGTCCGGCAAGGGCGTTTCGGCGCCTATGTCAATCACGGCAAGGTCAATGCGACGCTGCCCAAGGGAACCGATCCCGCGTCGCTGACGCTCGATGACGCCGTGGCGATGCTCGCGGCCCGGGCCGCGGGCGGCGGCGGCGGAGGCGGCCGCGCGCTGGGCGATCATCCCGAGGGCGGTCCGATCACCGTGCGCGCGGGACGCTTCGGCGCCTACGTCAATTGGGGCAAGGTCAATGCGACGATCCCCAAATCGATTTCGCCTGACGAAATCACGCTCGGCGAAGCGGTCGCCTTGATCGCGGAACGCGAAGGCCGCCCGGCCCGGCCCAGCGCCCGCAAGACCGCCAAACCCAAGACCAAGGCCCCCGCCAAGAAGACGGGCGCGGCCAAGGCGGCGGCGCCGTCCGCGCCGGACGCCAAGAAAGCCAAGACCAAGCCGGCCGTCGCCAAGGCTAAGACCGCGCCCACGAAGACGAAGCGAAAGGCCTGAACACGGACCCACGCAAGACGATCGGGAGTTGGCGCGGCGCGGCCATTTGGCGTAAGATGATAACTTCGGTCGCGGCCTCCGCCGCGCGGACGAAGGGCGAAAAGGGGAGTTTTGCGTCATGCCCCATTCCAGCGCGGCGCGGACGCATGCCTCCGCCAAAGGCCCGACCGAAGCCGCCTACAGCCGCTGGGCGCCGATCTACGATCTCATTTTCGATCTGCCGTTCCATCCCGGCCGGCTGGCCGCGACGCGCGCGGCGGTCGAGGCGGCGGGCGCGGACGGCGCGATCCTCGTCGTGGGCGTCGGCACCGGCCTGGAACTCGGCCTGATGCCCGCGAACGTGCGCGTCACCGGCATCGACCTCAGCGCGGCGATGCTCAGAATCGCGCGCGAGCGCGTCGCCCGCAAAGCGTTGCGGCAAGTGAAGAGCCTTCAGGTCATGGACGCTGGCGCGCTCGAATTTCCCGATGCGCAATTCGATGTCGCCCTCGCGCCCTATGTCATGAGCGTCGTGCCGAACCCGGCGCGCGTGCTCGATGAGATGTGGCGCGTCCTGCGGCCCGGCGGACAGATGATCGTCATGAACCATTTCGCCGCCGAACGCGGCGCGCGCGCCACAATCGAAGCCGCGATGGAAAAATCCGCCGCCTGGCTCGGCTGGCATCCGCAATTCCCCTATTCCGCGATCGGCGGCTGGATCGCCGCGCGCCCCGACGCGGAACTGCTGGAGCGGCGCGAACTGGCGCCGCTGCGCCTCTTCACCTTGCTCAGGCTGCGCAAGGCGGCTCTTCCCGCGGCCGGCGACCGCGGATAAATTCGAGGTTCAGGTTCCCGCGATCGCCCGAGCGTTGACGGCGCGCGGGCCGGCGCAGCGAAGCTGGTCGGGTTGGCGCGGGAAAGCGCGCTCAGCCAAAAACAGCGACGACGATCACGCCGCCGCGACGATCAAATGCGAAACGGGAGCCTGACCGGCGGCACATTGAACGGACGGCCGCCGTCGGGATCGTTCGATCTGCGCGGGCTTGAAATCGGCCCTCGCGGGCTTTTCCTTCCGCGCCGCGTCGTCATTGGAATTGCGTCTCAACGGATCGGCGGCGCGTATTGGATGCCGCCCATGTTCCACAGCTCATTCAGTCCGCGGGGGATGCCGAGTTTGGATTTCGAGCCGATGTCGCGCTCATAAACTTCGCCGTAATTGCCGACCGCGCGGATGGCGTCGGCCGCCCAATCGGCCCCAAGGCCGATCTTTTCGCCGAAATTCCCTTCGACGCCGACGAGCCGTCTGACGGCCGGTTTTCTCGACTTCAGCGCGTCGTCGACGGTCTTCGAACCAACGCCGAGTTCCTCGGCGTTGATCAGCGCGAAATCGACCCACTTGACGATTTGCACCCATTGCGGATCGTCCTGGCGAACCGCTAGGCCGAGCGGCTCTTTTGAAATGACGTCGGGCAGAATCACATGGTCGCCGGGCTTGGCCAGTTGCAGTCGCAGCGCGTAGAGTTGAGATACGTCGCTTGTCAGCACCGCGCATTTGCCGGAGGCGTAATCCTTCAGCGCGTCGTCCTGCGAGGCTTCCTCGATCGCTTCGAATTTCATATTGTTGCTTTTGAAGTAATCCTCGAAATTGTCGATCGTCGTCGTTCCCGTCTGAACGCAGACCTTGGCGCCGTCGAGTTCCAGCGCCGAGGCGATCTCGGGAACTTTGTGCACCAGAAATCCTTGTCCATCATAGTAGTTGACGCCGACGAAGGTCAGGCCGTACTCCGCTTCGCGCGCCATCGTCCAGGTCGAGTTGTGCGCCAACACGTCGATCTTGCCCGACCGGAGCGCGTCGAAACGCTCGTCGACCGCGAGCGGCGTGAATTGCACCTTCTCGGGATCGTTGAAAATGGCCGCGGCGACGGCGCGACAGTAATCGACGTCGATCCCCGACCAGACGCCTTTGGCGTCGGCGCTCGCAAAACCCGGCAACCCGTGACTGACGCCGCAGATCAGCGCGCCGCGGTCCTTGACCGCCTTCAACGTTTGCGCGGACGCCGCGCCGCAGGCCAACGCGCCGGCGACGAACGCCGCGCACGAGAATGAAACCGATCTGCGTTTGCGAATGAACATGGGCGCTGTACTCGCTTGCTTCGGCGGTTAGAACCTAGTCAGGGCCTTCGCCATTTCGGTTTGCGCAGTGTCAGCCCTCGACGGAGGGAGCCTGACGCACGATGACTTTGGCGCCCACGGGAACCCGATCGAAGAGATCGATCACGTCGGGATTGATCAGCCGGAAGCACCCCGACGAAACCGCCGAGCCGATCGTTTCCGGCTGATTGGTGCCGTGAATTCTGTAGACGGTCGCGCCGAGATACATCGCACGCGCGCCGAGCGGATTTCCGGGACCCCCCGCCATGAAACGCGGCAAGTAGGGCTGGCGGTCGATCATCTCCGGCGGCGGGCGCCAGTCCGGCCATTCCTGCTTGCGCGAAATCTTGACCAGACCCCGCCATTGGAACCCGTCGCGACCGACGCCAATGCCGTAACGGATCGCGCGATTGTTGCCCTGAACGAGATAGAGGTAGCGCTCAGCCGTCTGAATGATGATGGTGCCCGGCGCTTCCGCAGTCCGGTAAAACACGAACTGGCGCTGATACTGCGGGTCAAGCTGTTCCTGCTCCGCGCTGGGTTCGTAACCCGGCTGGTCGTCGATCTGCATCTCGTCGCGCGACGCGGGATCCGCCATCGCCGATCCGCCCCCGAGCCCGCAGGGCGTGGCCAAGGCCAGCAGGCAAATCGCCGCCGCCGCCAATCCGAGTCTCATCTCGCCTCGCATGGTTTTCTGCTCCGGCTGCGAATGCCGCATCGATCCGTCCGAACCCTCCCTCGCGAACCCAAGCGAGGGCGTTTTCTATTTCGACGAGCAACGGACAAAGACCATCGTCCCGTAGCGCGTCGCGGCGTCGGGATCGACCCATTGTGTGACGAACATGTTGTTGTCGAAGGAAAGCAGCTCGCGATCGAGTTGACCCCCGGGCGGATCGCCGGCCGGGCCAATATAGGTCTTGCCCCCATCGCCGGCCTTGACCACGAGTTCCTGCGCCTGCGGCTGATCGGCCAGATACATCATGACGCCGCCCGACGGACCCTTGCCGATCACATAGGGCTTGTTGCATTGCCCGCGCGCGGCGGTCTCGGTGCGGGCCTTGTCCGCGTCCTTGCGATAGGAAGCGAGGCCCCACTTGCCGACGAGCATGTCCGACGCAATGGACGGCCCCGCAGGCGCCGGCGCTGGCGCAGGCGCTGACGCTGGCGTCGGCCCCGGAATCCAGCCGCACCCCGCGAGCGGCGCAGCCAGAGCCATGACGATTGTCACGCCGGCGAATGTCTTGCCGAAGCCGCACTTCATTGGCCCCTCCCCAAACCGCACGGATCCGAATGTGGGCACGCAAGCATAAGCCGACAGTCGTAAGAGACGCAAGGAGAGGTCGGGCGGAGCCGCGATCGGCGCGTTTCGACCCGCCGCAAGACGCCTGCGACGTTGCCGAGGCGGATTGCGCTCGCCGCCCAATACGGACCCGCCAACCGGGCCCCAAGCGTGTGACTTTGTCCGCTACCGCACCCTGACCGGCATGATTTCCACGGAAAGCCGCACTTCGTCGCCCAGGCCATAGGCGTAATAGGCGGGCCGCGAAACCAGGCGCAGGAACAGGAACAACCGGAATCGCAGGCGCCTGAAGACGCTCATGCTCCGGGCCGGCAGCAGGTTTTCGTGCGCGACGTGGACGATCCATTGCGAGGGATCCGACGGCAGGTCGATCTGCCTGTGGCGCGCCATATCCTCGAGAAAGCGCTCGACGTTCGGCTCCTCCATGAAGCCGAAACGAAGCTCGACGCCGATGATGCTTCCCTTGTCGCCATCGCGATCGAAGACCGTGACGTGATAGCGATTGTCCCTGATGTAGGGGACCTTGGGGTGGGTCACTTCGACGAAGATCATGTTGCGCGGCAGGACGCCGCTCCGCTCCCAAAGAAGCGCGACGAGGGCGGGCGCGCGGTCGCCGGGATGGTGCAACGGATGCGGCGCCATCAGCAGCGCGTTGCGCTCGACGAGAAACTTGGCGCCGCGATGGAGCGCGATCAGCTCGGCCATCGTCATCGTCGATTTCGCGGCATAGGCGGCGAAGGTCGCCTTGCGGCCCCAGCGCCAGGTCGCCATGATCACAAAAGCCGCCGCGCCGACCGAGAGCGGCACGAAGCCGCCTTCGAGGAATTTGAGCGAGCTGGCGATCAGGAAAGCCGCGTTGACCGCCGTCAGCGGCGCCCAGACGAGGGCCGTGCGCAATGCGCTCCAGCGCCAGTAGCGCCGTGCGATCGCGAACATCGCCAGCGACGTGATCAGCATCACGCCCGCCACCGCCAGCCCATAGGCCGCCGCCAACGCCGCGGCCGAACCGAACGCCACGACGAGCGCGACGCAGCCGAGGAAGAGCGACCAATTGACGAAGGGAATGTAAATCTGCCCGGCATGGGCGCGATGGGTGTGCAGGACGGCGATGCGCGGGAAGAGACCGAGCCCGATGGCCTGCGAGGCCAGCGAAAAGGCGCCGGAAATCAACGCCTGCGAGGCGATCACGGTCGCGACCGTCGCCAGCAGCACCAAGGGGTAGAGCATCGGCGCCGGCGCCATGCTGTAGAAGAGCTTGCCGCCCACGACGGGAGCGCCGCTGAGCATATAGGCGCCCTGCCCGAGATAATTGGCCAGAAGCGCGGGAAAGACGATCGCGAACCAGCTGACGCGGATCGGCCGCGCGCCGAAATGCCCGAGATCGGCGTACATCGCTTCGCCGCCGGTGACGACCAGCATCATCGCGCTGAGGATGAGCAGCGCTTCGCGCAATCCGGAGCGCGCGAGGAACGCCAATCCGAGCACAGGATTGAACGCCGCCAGGATTTGCGGCTCGCGCGCGATCTGCGAGACGCCGAGAACGGCGATGACGACGAACCACACGATCAGCACCGGCCCGAATACGACGCCGATGCGCGAGGCGCCCTTGAACTGAATGGCGAACAGCGCGGTCAGCAGCGCGACCGTAATCGGGATTACATAAGGCGCGAAAGCGGGCGTGGCGACGTCGAGTCCTTCGACCGCCGAGAGCACGCTGATCGCGGGCGTGATCATGCCGTCGCCGAACAGCAGGCCGGCGCCGAGCATCAGCGACCACAACAGGACGAGCGCGCCGTGATTCTTGTATTTGTGCAGCAGGCCGTACAGCGCGAAGACGCCGCCTTCGCCGTCGTTCTGCGCGTTGAGGACGAGCAACGCGTATTTGACCGCGACGATCAGCGTGATCGTCCAGATCGCCAGGGATATCGAGCCGAGCACATTGGCGGGCGTCGCGGCCACGCCGGCCGGCCCCGAGAAGACCTGGTCGACGGCATAGAGCGGCGAAGTGCCGATATCGCCGTAGACGACGCCGAGCGCGCCGATCGACAAAGCCGCGAGCCCGCCGCGCGGCGCATGGGACGCGCGCTCCTCGGCTTGCGCCGCGAGGGACGCGGCGGAAACGGCTCTGCGAGGGCGCCACACGTTGATCATCGTTGGAGTCCCCCCGCGAGCGCATTCGCGAACCGGCCTCCCCGCCCGATTCGACGCGAACGCCTTCGCCTTGGTGACCCGGCCGCGCGCCCCGCGTCAATGAGGGGGATCAATCGGCATGGCGATCAATCCGCGCCGCTCCGCGTCGAGGCCGCTCGCCGATCGCGATCGCTCGATTGTGTCGCGCCGAAAACGACCGCCTCGGCGTCGAGAGCGGTCGTTCATCGAACGGGAAACGCGCCAGGGGCGGCGTTGGGGGGAAACCAACTCAGCAGGGTGGGGGCGATTCGGAAATCGGCGAGCGATCGGCGACCGTCGCCACATCTCTTGCCCCGAGATGCGCGGCGCCCTTGGCCTTGGCCCGAGCGGGCCGCCTCTCGCCTCCGCCGCGCTCTTGGCCCGTTCGGCCGCGCGCGCGCAATCCGCTCGACATCGGGCCAAATCCCGCCAGGAAGAGCGCCGCGGCGCCCCTTTCGACAGCCGCCGCCGCCTCGGGCTCGAGCTCATTGACGTCCAAGCGAAGTTCGGCGACGACGGCGGCCATGCCGACCTCGTGGCGCATAAGGGATAGAGGCAAGCCGCCGCCGGCTCTTTTTCCAACGGCGGACGAATTGACGGTAAGATCTTGGCGCATGGGACAGGCTCCAAAATTGGGGACGATGCAGCGCGATTCAGGCGCTGCAAATTCCGGGGTTCGGGCGGCGGCGAGGGCCGCCGCGACTTCAAGCAAATCTGATCAACACCGTCGCGAACGTGGCGAAAAACGACACGATGAACAGGATGGAGAACGCGTTGCTGTTTCGGGCGTGTTCCACGGAAGCCTCCATTGACTGCGCTCGTCGAGTTTTTCTCAGTGGGGCTTGGCTTCGACGATCCCTCGCCCGTTTTGTGTATGGGCCTGCGCCGCGCCGGACGATGTGGCGTTTGCCACATGTCGCGCGGCGATCCGCATCGAGGAGCGATGGCCCAGGCTGCGCCGACCGTGGGGACCGCCAACCGCCGTCATGCCTGCGCTTGTCACGGGCGTCGACGCGGTGAAGCCGCTTCCCGCCGCCGGAAAGCGGCTAGCAACGCGCGGCTGTTCGCCTGGCGAAGCGGCGGCATGACGGCATGCGGACGACTGCTGCGCAATCGCCTGGGGGCGGACGATTGCCGCGCAATCGCCTGGGGATTGGCCGGGACGCGCCCGGCCATGGCGAGTCGTAAATTTCCAGCCCGGCGTCAACCGGCGATCACTTCCAGCCGATCCTTCTTCACGACGAGCCGCACGATCGTTCCCTCGCTTAGGCCGCTGAGGCTCGCGGCGTCGCAGGCCGCCAAAGGACAAACCTTGCCGTAGAGCCGCCGCGCCACGATGGCGCCGACGGCGATGATCGGATCGGGCGCGCCGAGGAGGATCGCCGCTGGCGCCGTGCCGAGGCGGATCGCTTCGGCCAGCACGGAGCTCGCGGAACTGGAGCCGCGCCCCGAGGGCATGACGACGATCCGCCCTGCCATGCTTTCACCGAAGGCGGGATGGGTGCGATCGATGACGCGGCCCGTCGCCGAGTCATAGCCGCCCCAGAAACTCAGCGGCGCATGCCAAAAGGCGAGCGCGCCCTCGGCTTCGCCTTCGACCAGCCCGAGCGCGGCGAAGATCATGACAGGCCGAGCCTCATGACCCGTCCCGCCGACGCCGAGGCGAGACAGTCCTCGAGCGATCCGAAGGCGATGTCGACGCCGAGATTGCCCGGCGCATAATGCGCCATCTTGCCGGAATTGGTCATGACGACGCCTTTGAGGTCGGCGAGGATCGACGTCACGTAGACGCAGGTGTCGGCGACCAACGTCAAGCCCGCGGCCTCCAGCCGCGACAGAAGCCCGGATTGGGCGATGAGGGCGAGCGTTTCGCGCGACGTATTGACATAGAGCGCGACGTCGGGCGCGAGGCTGAACGAAGCCAGGCGCGAAGCCAGAGCCTCGAATTCGGCGAGCGAAAAATGCGGCGTGCCGAGGCTCACCGCAGCGACCGGGTCCCCCTCGCGAGCCGTCGAAAGTCCCGCAAGCGCCGCGGCGAGATCGGCCTGCGTCACGTCGATGACGGCCGCCGGCGCCCGGCTTCCCATGGCCTGCGTCAGCGTCGGCGCCTCCGGCGTTATGCCGACGACGTGGAACAACGCGACCGAACCTGTCGAGGCCGCGACCGCGCCGAGCGCTTTAAGCAGGTCTTCGGAATCGGGCGGCGGCAATCCCTCGATGACGGGAATTCGACCCGCCGACTTTTCGCCCACCAGGGCGCCGACCGCGATGAACAACGATTCCGTCGCCGCCGCCGAAGACGGCAAATCGATGAGCCGAAACAGGATCTCGCCGCGCCTGTTTTCGGCGAGATGCAAGCCATAGGCGGGGGCGCGGCCCGTCATCGCGCAGCAAAGGTCGATGAAATCCCCGTAGCGATTGGTGCGCGCGCCAATGACTGAATTCGCGAAGACGATGGCGTTCGACTCGCCCCAGGCGATCTGGGCGCCAAAACAGGGGCGGAACCGCGTCTGATACGGCGCGCAGGTGAAGCTGGGCTCGCAACCCAGGGTCAGATGCGCCTCCATCAAGCGCCGCCCAGCGGAGCGCTCGGCCGCGGGCGCTTTGATCAGGTTGGGGTGCAGCAAGTCCATCGAGCCGACATTGAGCGTCGTGGGAACCGCGACGCGCCCGCCTTTGGCGACCAGCGCCTCGACGAAATCGAGACTGACCTGGCCGTGATAGAGACACCCGTCGACATGGGCTTGCGTAATGTCGATCAATTCTTCGGCGCCGACGGCTTCCGCGTAGCGCAGCAAGATTTCCATGGCGAAGGCGCGCGCTGGCCCTCGCGCGCCTGCAGCCATCTCTTTTTCGCTTTCGGTCAGGCGCATGCCGACGCGCTTTCCAATCGTTTGAAGATCGGCGCGTCCTATACGCGATTCCCAGGATATTCGCGACGGTTGGTCGCAGCCAAGTTGCATGTCGCCCAGGGTCGAAAACCGAAAATTCAAACGGGCCCGCCGCCAAATCCGGCCTGTTGACATTTGCGCCAAGCGTTCCCATCTGTCGAAGGTCGCCCAGGCGCAGGGATGTGGTTTCCTGCCGTCCGCGCCTTGTTAGAACGGCGACTTCCCCCTAGGATCGGCTGAGCCTTCGCGCGACGAACGCCCGAAGCTCCTTCAGCGATCGATTAAAGAAATCTCTAAGAAATCACATTGTCACAAAGTTTGAAATCCAAGCGCGGCTTCCGCGCCAAGCCGGTGCGCGCCGCCGCCCAGCGCGCGGCCGCCCTGCCCTCGCGCGACGAGTTGCTCGCCTTCATTTCCGGCGAGGCGGCGCCGAGCGGCGAGAAGCCGCCGGCGCGCGTCACCAAGCGCGAGATCGCGCGCGCCTTCGGCGTCAAGGGCGAAGGCAAGACCGCGCTGAAAATGCTCATCAAGGATATGGAAACGGACGGCGCGGTGACGCGCGGCCGCAAGACCCTCAGCCGGCAAGGCCGGTTGCCGGCGATGGTCGTCGCCGAAATCGCCGAGCGCGATCGCGACGGCGAACTCATCGCGCGTCCCGCCGATTGGAGCGAAGCGGGCGAAGCGCCGCGCATTCTGGTGCGTCGCGCCAAAATCAAGCGTGAGGCCGCGCCCGCGCCGGGCCTCGGCGCGCGCGTGCTGATGCGCGTCGAATTCGACGCCGAAGCGGGCCCCAAGGCGCCCGCCTACAGCGGCCGCGTCGTCAAGATTCTCGACAAGGCGCGCGCGCGCGCGCTCGGCGTCTATCGCGAACTGGAGAACGGCGCCGGGCGCGTGCTGCCGATCGAGAAGCGCGGCGCCGCGCGCGAAATCTTCATTCCCAAGGGCATGAGCGCCGAAGCCGCCGAAGGCGATCTCGTCGCGCTCGAAATGCTGCGCGAGGGCCGCTTCGGCCTGCCCTCGGCGCGCGTCGTCGAACGCCTCGGCTCGGTCGCCTCCGAGCGCGCGATCAGTCTCATCGCGCTCACCGCGCACAACATCCCGCATGTCTTTTCGCCGGCGACGCTCGCCGAGGCCGAGGCGGCGCGGCCCGCGACCATGGCTCATCGCGAGGACTGGCGCGATCTGCCGCTGGTGACCATCGATCCGCCCGACGCCAAGGACCACGACGACGCGGTCCATGCCGAGCCGGATACGGACCCGGCCAACCCCGGCGGCTTCGTTCTCACCGTGGCGATCGCCGACGTCGCGCATTACGTGCGCCCCGGCTCCGCGCTCGACAAGGAAGCCCAGGACCGCGGCAATTCGGTCTATTTCCCCGACCGCGTCGTTGCGATGCTGCCCGAGCGCATTTCCAACGATCTGTGCTCGCTGCGCCCGGGCGAGGATCGCCCCGCCCTCGGGGTGCGCATGATCCTGGGCGCGGACGGGCGCAAGCGGCGCCACAGCTTCCATCGCGTCATGATGCGCTCGGCCGCGAAACTTTCCTACGAGCAGGCCCAGCGCGCGATCGACGGCCAGCCGGACGAAACGACGGCGCCGCTGTTGGAGGGCGTGCTCAAATCGCTCTACGCCGCGCATCACGTCGTCAAGATCGAGCGCTCGCAGCGCAATCCGCTCGATCTCGACCTGCCCGAACGCAAACTGATCCTCGACGCCGACGGCAAGCTCGTCGGGGTGCATTGGCCGGAGCGGCTGGAGGCGCACAAGCTGATCGAGGAATTCATGATCCTCGCCAATGTCGCGGCGGCCGAGACGCTCGAGGCCGCGCATTCCCCGCTGATCTATCGCGCCCACGACGCGCCCAGCCAGGAGAAAGTCGGCGAATTGAGCGAGTTCCTCTCGACTCTCGGCGTCAAGCTCGCCAAGAGCGAACGCATGCGCCCGGCGCATTTCAACAGCATCCTCTCGCGCGTGAAGGGCGAGGCCGCCGAGGCGCTGGTCAACGAGGTGGTGCTGCGAGCTCAGGCGCAGGCCGAATACACCCACGAGAATTACGGCCATTTCGGCCTCAACTTGCGCCGCTACGCGCATTTCACTTCGCCGATCCGCCGTTACGCCGACCTGATCGTGCATCGCGCGTTGATCCGAGCGATGAATTTCGGGCCGGGCGGCCTCGAGGATTTGGGCGGGCGCGAACTCGCCGACGTCGCCGAGCGCATTTCCGGCGCCGAACGGCGCGCGATGGCGGCCGAACGCGAAACCATGGACCGGCTGGTCGCCGCGCACATGGCCGCACAGATCGGCGCGCGCTTTTTCGCGCGCATCGCCGGCGTCACCCGCGTCGGCCTGTTCGTGCGCCTGAAGGAGACGGGCGCCGACGGATTCATTCCCGCCGCCAGCCTCGGCGTCGACTATTTCCGATTTGAAGAGGCGAACCGCTCGCTGGTGGGAACGCGCACGGGCGAAACGTTCCGGCTCGGCGACACGGTCGAGGTCAAGCTCATCGAGGCCGCGCCCTTCGCCGGCGCGTTGCGCTTCGAGATGCTCTCCAAGGGCGGCGCGCGCGCGCCGCGCGCAAAGAAGGATCGTCGCCGATGACGCAAGCGACGCCGGCGACGGCGGACGGGTCCAATCGGCGCGATGTCGGTCTGGCGGTGCGGCGCGGATTGTTCGGCCGTTGCCCGCGCTGCGGGCAAGGTCGGATTTTTCGCGCCTATCTCAAGGTCGTCGATGCCTGCCCCGTTTGCCGCGAGGATTTGTCGCCGCAGCGCGCCGACGACGCGCCGGCCTATATCACGATGCTGATCGTCGGCCATTTCATCGTCGCCGGGATCATCGCCGCCGAGGAATTGTGGCCGGATTCTCCGGTGCTTCTCGGCTCGATCGTGTGGACGCTGCTCGCCGGCGCGGCGAGCTTGCTCATGCTGCCGCGCGTCAAGGGCGCCCTGGTCGGCTACCAATGGGCCGTGCGCATGCACGGCTTCGGCGAACCCGACAAGGAGCCCACGTGAGCCAAAGCCCGCCGAAATCCTCGGCGGCCAAGCCGGCGGCTCAGCGGCCGCGCGACGCGGCGACGCTCATTCTGGTCGAGCGCACGGGCGCCAAGACGCGGGTGCTGATGGGCAAGCGTCACGCCGGGCACAAATTCATGCCGGGCAAGTTCGTCTTCCCCGGCGGCGGCCTCGAGGCGGCCGATCGGCGCATGAGCGTGGCCGGTCCGCTCGATCCGGTCGTCGAGGCCAAGCTGCTCGAGAAGACGCGCCATTCCTCGCCCGACTTCGCCCGCGCGCTCGCGCTCGCGGCGTTGCGCGAAACCTTCGAGGAGACCGGACTCGCGCTCGGCGTCACCGATTGCGGCGCGCCGGAGAATCCGCCGGAGGGCGTTTGGACGCGCTTCGCCGCGACCGGCGTCTACCCCGCGCTCGACCGGCTCGATTTGCTCGCGCGCGCGATCACGCCGCCCGGGCGGCCCAAGCGTTTCGACGCGCGTTTCTTCGTCGCCGACGCGACCCTCATCGCCCACCATACGCCCGACATCGTTCACGCCGAGGCCGAACTCGTCGAACTCGTCTGGACGCCGCTGGACGAGGCGCTGGAACTCGACATTCCCCGCATCACGCGCACCGTGCTCGGCGAACTGGCGGCCGCGGCGCAGTCGGGCATGGACCGCTTTCGCAAGCGCCCCTTCTATCGCGAATTGCACGGGAAAGCCTGGCGCGGCGAACTCTGAAGTTCAGGCGGCGCGGCCGGCCGGCGCTAGGCGTCCGGCCAGTTCGGTCAGCGCGAGGCGATATCCTTGGGCGAGGCGCGCGCAACGCTGGAAACGCGCGGCGACGATTTCGTTCAATTCCGTGAGGGTCTGGGCGTCCGCGTCGACGACACAGCCGATGTTGAGGCCGAGCCTTTCCAGCGTGCCGACGAGTTCGCGGCGCAGAACCTCGAATTTCCCCATATCGCCGACGATCAGCGCGCGCCAGACCCGACAGTGCTGCCGAGCGAGATTCCAGATCAGGGCCTCTTCAGCGACGCGGGCGCGATACGTTTCGCGCAAGCGGTCGAAGATCACCGGCTCCGACCATTCGAGCAAGCCTAAAAGGCCGTCGGCAGCGCCAAAATTTTGCAACGCCTTCATCCTCAAAACAGAGGAAACAACGCTTGACCCTCGAAAAGAGGGGACGCGACGCCGCCCAGGCGCCTCGATGCACATTAATTCACGGCAGTTTGTTGCGCAACTCAATGCGAAAAATTAATCTTTCGTTGCGCGAAACCAATCGAATCACGCGCGCCTCGCCGCGACCGGCGCGACGGGCTCGATTTGCTGGCGCCTGCGGTCATGCCCCCCGGACGCCCGGCGCCAGGCGTCCGGCCAATTCGATCAGCGCGAGATGATAGCCCTTGGCCACCCGCTCGGAACGCTGGAAACGCGCGATCACGATTTCGAGCAGTTCCGATATGATCTGCGCGTCCGCGTCGGCCAGGCTGTCGAGCTTGAGGCCGCGGTGGACGATCGCGACGACGAGTTCGCCGCGCAAACGATCGAATTTGGCCGTGTCGTCGGCGATCAGCGCGCGCCAGACGCGGCAATGCAGGCGCGCGAGCGCCCACCCGGCCTCTCCATCGGCGACGCGCCGCCGGTAGGCGTCGCGCAAACGATCGAAGATCACCGGCTCCGACCATTCGAGCAGACCCAGACGGCCATCCCTAGCGTCGAAGCTCCGCAATGTCGTCATCCTCGCAAGAGGCCGGACGCGATGCGACTCACGCACGTCGGTCGAAACTAATTCTCAATGACTTGCAACGCAACTCTTCGTTGCGCGCGCAACCCTGCCGTGCGGCGAGACCAACGCCCCGGCCAAAGCTTCACGCGCGCGCCTGGAATTCGGCGGGGCGCGACTCGCGCGCGAGCGCGTCGAGCACGGCGTTGATCATGCCGCTCTCCTCGGGGCCGAAGAACGCGCCGGCGATGTCGACATATTCCGTGATGACGACCCGCGCGGGCACGTCCGGCCGGCCTTTGAGTTCGTAATAGGCGGCGCGCAGGATCGCGCGCATGAGCGCTTCGACGCGTTTGAGCGGCCACCCCCTGGCGAGCGCGGCGTCGAGGCCGCGATCGATCGCGTGCTGATCTTTCAGCACGCCGGAGACGACGTCGCGGAAGAACGCCAATTCGGCGGGATTGTATTGATCGCCCTCGACCTCGCGGCCGATCCAGTGCGCCTCGAACTCGGCGAGGATGTCGGCGAGCCCTTTGTCGGCGACTTCCATCTCGTAGAGCGCCTGCGCGGCGGCGAGCCGAGCGGCGGCGCGACGTTCGGCCTTGCTCATCGCGCGCCGCCGCCCTTGAGAGCGGCCAGGCTCAGGGTCGCGCGCGCCGCGTCGCCGCCCTTGTCGCCGCGCCGGGGATCGGCGCGCTCCTCAGCCTGGGCGAGCGTGTCGACGGTGAGGATGCCGTTTCCGAGGGCGAGCTTGCGCGCGACGGACATATCCATCAGCGCGCGGGCGGATTCGCCCGCGACGATCTCGAAGTGAAAGGTCTCGCCGCGGATCACGCAGCCCAGCGCGACCGCGCCGTCGTAGGGGCGGCCGGCCGCGCTCGCCGCGTCGAGCGCGATCGCGATCCCAGCGGGAATCTCCAGCGCGCCGGGCACGCCGACGACGTCGCACGACGCGCCGGCCGTCTCGATCGCGGCGCGAGCGCCCTCGAACAGCATGGCCCCGATCGCGTCGTAATAACGCGCCTCGACGATGAGAATGCGCGCGCCCGGCAATCGGGGCGGCGCCGCGTGAGCGCGCAACGGTTCAGCCATGTCGTTCCTGTTCGTGAAAGGGGCGGCCCTTGCCATAGAGGGGACGCGCCCGCGAGGCAAGGCGAACAGCGCCGGCGACTCTCCTGCTCGCCTCGATCTCGCGTCCGATCAGCCGCCGAACAGCCGCGCCGCCGAACGAAACGCAAAATAGGCCATCAGCGCGCCGGTCGCGAGATCGACCCCGAAGGCCCACCAGCGGCCGGCGGCGCCGGAATCGGCGCGCCTGTGCAGGAGGACGACCGAGCCGGACCACAACACGCCCCAGGTCAGCGCGCCGGCGATCACCGCCGCCGCCATGACCAGCAGCGCCGGCGTCGCATATCCCGCCATTTCGGGCCGGCCCATCGCGGCGAGCCAGAAGGCGACGTTCCAAGGGCTCGTCAGCGCCATCGCGGCGCCGAGAAGGAAGCTCGCGCGCCGCGAGTCGAAGCGCGAGGGCGCCGCGGGCGCCGCCTGTCCGTTCGTGAGCGCGCGCCAGGCGCCGCGCAGAAAGACAAAGCTCAGCGCGATGAGCAGCGCGACGCTGACCACGCCCATGATCTCGCGCATCAGCGGTCCCGTGAACACCAGGCCGACCCCGAGCGAAACCAGCACCGCCCAAAGCGCGTCGGCGCCGCACGCCCCCAGCAACAGCGCGAATCCGGCCCAAAAGCCGCCCGCCAGGCAGCGACGCGCGATCTCCGCGTTGATCGGCCCCGGCGGCCAGGCGACCGACCAGCCGAGCAGGAAACCGGTGGCGAGGAGGGGCGAGAGGGGCGAGGGCATGGGCGAGGGAAAGCAGTCGGCGCGGCGCTCGTCAAGAGAAGCGATCGGGCCGCGACTTCGCAGCCGTCCAATCGTCTTGTCGTGGACGAATTGACCGCTTCCTTGTGACGGAACAATATGTGAACATATTTCGTGGCGATCGAGATTCGATCCACATCCGAGAGGGAACCCACCGGTTCGCCAAAGGTTGGCAGGGCTGTGGAACGTAAGGAAGCGGTGAAATGAAGGTCGCTGGGCTATTTGCGGGGATCGGCGGCTTGGAATCGGGGTTGGCGAGCGCGGGCCACCGATCGCTGATGCTGTGCGAGATATGGGAGCCCGCGCGGGCAGTCCTCTCCGCCAAATTTTCGGACATCCGGATCGAGACCGATATCGTCGACTTGGATGCGCTGCCCGACGAGACCGAGATGGTGGTGGCGGGCTTCCCGTGTCAGGACTTGAGCCAAGCAGGTATGACGGCCGGAATCGCCGGCAAGCGTTCCGGTCTCGTCGGACACGTCTTTCGGCTTCTGGATCGCCGACGCGCGCCTTGGGTCGTTCTCGAGAACGTCTCGTTCATGCTCCACCTCGACAAGGGCAAGGGACTGCGCACACTCGTCGAGGCCTTTGAGGATCGCGGTTACCGTTGGGCGTACCGCGTCGTGAACTCGCTCGCGTTTCTCCCGCAGCGGCGCGAACGCGTCTTGTTTGTCGCGACCACTACCGACGTCGACCCGGCCGACGTGCTGTTCGCGGACGATGTCGCCGCCCGTGAACCAGAGGCGTCTCTCCTCACGCACGCACACGGCTTCTATTGGACAGAGGGCATTCGCGGGCTCGGCTGGGCGATCGATGCGATCCCGACGTTGAAGAACGGCTCGACCGTAGGAATCGCATCGCCTCCGGCGATCCTGCTCCCGACGGGCGAAGTCGTGACGCCCGACATCCACGACGCCGAGCGTCTTCAAGGGTTTCCTGCCGGGTGGACCGAACCGGCGACAACGGTCGGACGCGCTTCGTTACGGTGGTCACTCGTAGGCAATGCCGTTACCGTGCCGGTCGCGGAATGGTTGGGCGCGCGTCTCGTAAATCCAGGCGCCTACGAGACGGAACGTGATCGCAGCCTCGCCGACGACGGACGTTGGCCAAAGGCGGCGCGCTTCGATGGCGACTGTCGAAAGCGAGTGGAGATCGGCGCATTCCCCGTTTGGCGGGAGCGTCCACCGCTCGTCGATTTCTTGCGGTTTCCGGGAAAGCCCCTCTCTGCCCGCGCGACGAGAGGCTTTCTTTCGCGTACCGAGCGCAGCAGCCTTCGCTTCGTCCCCGGCTTCATCGAACGCTTGCGGCGTCATCTGCAACGCGTCGAGAAGGGAAGCGCCGCATTTGCGTCCGACTTCGAGATCGCGGCCGTCGCCGCGGAATGAGACCACCCAAGCCCGACGACCCGAGACGAAGCGCATTGATGGCGCGGGTCCGACAAAAAGGCACGGCCCCGGAAATCGCGGTCGCCGCCGCCTTGAGAAGCCTGGGTCGGTCTTATCGACTGAACGTCCGCGCGCTTGCCGGCGCCCCCGATTTCGCCAACCGCAGGCGTAAATGGGCAATCTTCGTCCACGGATGTTTTTGGCATCGCCATACGGGTTGCAAATGCGCAACGATTCCAAAAACGAACGAAGCGTTCTGGCTATCGAAATTCAAGGCCAACCGCGCGCGAGACGCCAAGGCCGTCCGGGCCATGCGTCGCGCGGGTTTTCGAGTCGCGATCATATGGGAATGCGAGACCGCCGATCGCGACGCCCTTTTCGCGAGACTGTCAAAGATCTTTGAATCGCGTAGCGTAAACGTGCTCTAGGCGATCGATCATTGACGCATAGTGATAGATGTCGCCCGGTTGCGGAGCTGGAGGCGTCGTCACGAGCTCGACAGGCGAGCCGTCGTTCGCGCATTCGACGACTACGATCGACAGGGCGTCGTAACCCGCATCCCCGGTTTTCGACCGCTTCGGCAATTGACGCACCTTGTCCACGGCGAGGCTCGCGTCGCGTGGCTGATTGTGATTGCTCCACACGGGATCGGCGGCGCGATTTTTCTTGTTGAGGTCCGGGCTGAGATATCGCCTTGCAATGTTGACCATGACGAAGCCGGCGGCGATCGCTTGGTCGCTGGCGCCGTGCACCGTCAGGTGCGAGGAATTGAGCTCGTCGTAGAGTCGAGGAAGGGCGCGCTGATGCGCGGTCATGCAAGCCTTGGCCTCGAGCGCCATCAAGACGCTGCCCACGGGCGCTCGGCGCAACTCCGGCAGCGCGGCGAGTTCGGCTTGCTCCGCTCCGGTAAGCTCGATCCCGTAGTCTTTCGCCAACGAACCGAGCGTCTGAGCGGAGCCCCTGTCGCCGGCGCTCGACGCCATGCACAGGACCAAATCGAGATTCTTTTTCCGGTCGTGCACGAAGTCGCGCATTTCGTGATTGATGCCGAAATACACGCGACCGTCCCGAACATGGCGCTTCAGCAAAGGGCTGGTCCGCAGCAGGTCGAAGACGATGCCCCAGCAGGCCACCTTCGAATGATGATCGCTGCGGGAATGGTATTGCCAGAAATTTCCGAAACGGTCCTCGCGCATCGTCTTCGTCAGCGTGCGGACGAGGATTTCCGGGCCGTGCATTCTCAATCCTGACTGGCGAATCGCCGATATGTGCCCATACGACATCATAATCGGCGCACGGACCGAGTCGATCAAAAGAGTTCAAGCCGCCGCGCCCCCCGGTTCGGCCTTGCAATTTCGCCGCGCATGCGACACATGCAGACGGTCGAATGCGACGAACGGAAAAAACGCAATGCCGATCTTCGCCTATCGCTGCCGCGCCTGCGGCGAGGAATTCCAGACGCTGGTGATGTCCGGCGAGACGCCGGTCTGCAAGGCCTGCGAAAGCGCCGATCTCGAGCGGCAGCTCTCGCTCATCGCCTCGCCGAACAAAGGCGGCGAGTCGAGCGCCGAAACGGCGGCCTGCGGCGCGCCTATGGGCGCGTGCTGCGGCGGCGGCTCCTGCGCGGCTCTCGCCGACGCCTGAGGCGGAAACGATCAGGCGGGCTTGGCGAATTTCGCCTTGAACGCCGCCGCGACATTGGGCGGCACGAAGGGAGAGACGTCGCCGCCCATCGCGGCGACCTGGCGCACCAGCGTCGCGGTGATCGGCCGCACCGGCGAGGAGGCGGGCAGGAACACGGTGTGAATTTCCGGCGCCATCGCGCCGTTCATGCCCGCCATCTGCATTTCGAAATCGAAGTCGGTGGAATCGCGCAGGCCGCGCACGATGATCGAAGCGCCTGCCGCGCGCGCCGCCTCGATCGCGAGACCCGCGAACGCGATCACCTCCAGCGCGCCGCCGGTTTGGGCGAGGATCGGCGCGGCGGCGGCGCGGATCATCTCGAGCCGCTCCCCCGTCGAGAACAGGCCGGCCTTGTTGGGATTGGTGCCGACGCCGACCACCAGCTTGTCGCACAGCGCCGCCGCGCTGGCGATCACGTCGAGATGACCGTTGGTGATCGGATCGAACGATCCGGAATAGAATGCGATGCGCGCCATTCCCGACGGTTAGCCTGCGCCGAGGCCGGCGGCAAGGTCCGGCTTGCGCAACCGTCGCGCCACGCGCCAGATAAGGGCGGACAAAGGAAGGAGCGACCATGAACGCCGACGAATTGCGCACGCTGCAGGCGCCATTGAAGGACCACTACCGGGCCGAGCCCGGCGCGGCGAAAGTGACCCTGCGCGCGCAAGGCTCGCTCGACGCCTCCTCGCTGGCATGCAAGGTCGAGACCGGGCGCGCCATCGCGCTGGCCGGCTTGCATCCCGCGACAGGCGGCAGCGGCCTCGAACTCTGCTCGGGCGACATGCTGCTCGAGGCGCTCGTCGCCTGCGCCGGCGTGACGCTGAAGGCGGTTGCGACGGCGATCGGCGTCACTCTGCGCTCAGGGCGCGTCAGCGCCGAGGGAGAGCTCGATTTTCGCGGCACGCTCGGCGTCGCCAAGGAGGCGCCTGTCGGCTTCACCGACATCCGCCTCAAATTCGCGCTCGACACCGACGCGACGCAGGCCGAGCTCGACACGCTTCTCAAGCTCACCGAGCGCTACTGCGTCGTGTTGCAGACGCTCAAGCGCGCGCCGACCATCGCGACGACGCTGACCCGCGAAGCGCCCTGACGCCCGCTCGGCGCGGCTTTCATGGGAGACTCCCCCTCTCCCCGCGTGCGGGGAGAGGGGCTGAAGTCGTCAGGCTTCGGCTTCGGCTTCGCCCTCGCCGCCCGCCTCCTCCTCGCCCTCCGGCTCGGAAATGCGCTCGACCGAGACGACGCGCTCCTGCTCGGCGGTGTCGAACACGATGACGCCTTGCGTCGCGCGGCCGGCGACCCTTATGCCCTCGACCGGGCAGCGGATGAGTTGACCGCCATCGGTCACCAGCATGATTTCGTCGCCGTGTTCGACAGGAAACGACGCGACCAGCTTGCCGTTGCGGGCGTTGACCGCCATCGCGACGATTCCCTTGCCGCCGCGTCCGGTGAGACGATACTCGAACGACGAGGTGCGCTTGCCGTAACCGTTCTCGGAAATCGTCAGGATGAACTGCTCGGCGGCCGACATCGCGGCGTAGCGCTCGGGCGTCCGCGCGGCGGCCGCGGGCGTCTCGGCCTCGCCTTCCGCCTCGACATTGGCTTCTTCCGTCGTCTCGCCCGCCATCGCGCGGCGCATTTTGAGATAGGCGACGCGCTCGTCGCTCGAAGCGTCGAATTCGCGCAGGATCGCCATCGAGATGACGTTGTCGCTGTCCGCGAGGCTGACGCCGCGCACGCCCATCGAATCCCGGCCCTTGAAAACGCGCACGTCGTCGACCGCGAAACGGATGCACTGACCCAACGCCGTCGTCAGCAGCACGTCGTCCTTTTCCGAGCAGATTTGCACGTCGACGATGTTCTCGCCTTCGTCGAGCCTCATCGCGATTTTCCCAGCGCGATTGACCTGGGCGAAGTCAGACAATTTGTTGCGCCGCACGGCGCCGCTCGTGGTGGCGAACATCACGTCGAGCGTTTCCCAGCTCGCTTCGTCCTCGGGCAGAGGCATGATGGTGGTGATGCGCTCGCCCTGCTCGAGCGGCAGCAGATTGACGAGCGCCTTGCCGCGCGATTGCGGCGCCGACAACGGCAACCGCCAGACCTTCTCCTTGTAGACCTGCCCCTTCGAGGAGAAGTAGAGCACCGGCTGATGGGTCGAGGCGACGAACAGCCGCGCGACGAAATCCTCCTCGCGCGTCGCCATGCCCGAACGGCCCTTGCCGCCGCGCCTCTGCGCCCGATAGGTCGAAAGCGGAACGCGCTTGATGTAGCCGCCATGGCTCACCAGCACGACCATGTCCTCGCGCTGGATCAGGTCCTCGTCTTCCATGTCCGCTTCGCTGTCGAGAATCTCGGTGCGGCGCGGATTGGCGAAGGCGGTCTTCACCGCCGTCAGCTCGTCGCGGATGATGCCCATCAGGCGCGTCCGCGAGGCGAGGATGTCGAGATAGTCGGCGATCTCCGCCGCGAGCTTGTTCAGCGCCTCGGCGATTTCGTCGCGCCCGAGCGCGGTGAGGCGCGCCAGACGCAACTCCAGAATGGCGCGCGCCTGCGCGTCGGAGAGACGCATCGCTCCGTCTTCGCCGAGCGTGTGGCGCGGATCGGCGATGAGGGCGATCAGCGGCGCCATGTCGCGCGCCGGCCAGGCGCGCTCCATCAGCGCGGCGCGCGCGGCGCCCGTATCCGGCGCGGTGCGGATCAGGCGAATCACTTCGTCGATATTGGCGACGGCGATGGCGAGCCCGACCTGGACATGCGCGCTGTCGCGCGCCTTGGCGAGCAGGTGCTTCGTGCGCCGCGTCACCACGTCCTCGCGGAACTCGAGGAAGGCGACGAGCATGTCCTTGAGGTTCATCATCTCCGGCCGGCCGCCGTTCAGCGCGATCATATTGGCGCCGAAGCTCGACTGCATCGCGGTGAAGCGCCAGAGCTGATTGAGCACGACGTCCGCGACGGCGTCGCGCTTCAATTCGATGACGATGCGCATGCCGTCGCGATCGGATTCGTCGCGCAGATCGCTGATGCCCTCGATGCGCTTCTCGCGCACCAGGTCGGCGATCTTCTCGATCAGGGTCGCCTTGTTGACCTGATAGGGAATCTCGGTGACGATCAGCGCCTCGCGATCCTTGCGCAAGGACTCCACATTGACCTTGGCGCGCATGATAATCGGGCCGCGCCCGGTCGCATAGGCCGAGCGGATGCCGCCGCGCCCGAGGATCGCGCCCCCAGTGGGGAAATCCGGTCCGGGAATATGCTCCATCAATTCTTCGATCGCGATGTCGGGCTTGTCCATCAGCGCAAGGACGCCGTCGATCGTCTCGCCCAGGTTGTGCGGCGGGATGTTGGTCGCCATGCCCACCGCGATGCCGCCCGCGCCGTTGACCAGCAGGTTGGGAAAGCGCGCCGGCAGGACGACCGGCTCCTGCTCCTTCTCGTCGTAATTGGGGCGGAAATCGACGGTGTCGAGATCGAGATCGTCGAGCAGCGCCAGGGCGATCTTCTCGAGACGCGCCTCGGTGTAGCGCGAGGCCGCCGGCGGATCGCCGTCGACCGAGCCGAAATTGCCCTGCCCGTCGACCAGCGGCGCGCGCATGGAAAAATCCTGCGCCATGCGCACCAACGCGTCGTAGATCGCCAGATCGCCGTGCGGATGGAACTTGCCCATCGTCTCGCCGACCGTGCGCGCCGATTTGTTGTAGCCCTTGTCGGGGGTGAATTTGAGCTCGTGCATCGCATAGAGAATGCGCCGATGCACCGGCTTCAGCCCGTCGCGCACGTCGGGCAACGCGCGGCTGACGATCACGCTCATCGCGTAATCGAGATAGCTGCGCTTCATTTCGTCGAGGATCGAAACAGGCTTGATGTCGGCGGGGCCGCCGTGCGCGGGCCGCTCGTCTTTGTCGTCAGTCAATTCGGGGGCATCCTGAGGCGAACTTTGATTCTATATATGTAGCCGATTCCGCTGCGCCGCGCCACATCTCCCGCGCTCCTGCGGCTATCGACTTCTTGTTTTTATTTCAATGCATTAGCCGTATTTCGGCAAATCGCGCGCCGGGCCTGGACGAGGACCGCCTTGACGCCTGGGCGCGGGCGGGCTCAATCGGCCGCACGGAGGAGCCCGGCGATGGCGTTCGATTATCTCAAGACAGCCCTCGTCACGCTGCTGGTGACGCTCGATCCGCCGGGCCTGGCGCCGGTTTTCATCGGCCTGACGCTTGGCATGACCAACGCCGCCAAACGCGAAGTCGCGCTACGCGCCTGCCTGATCGCCTTCGCCATCCTCGCCGCTTTCGCCTTCGGCGGCCGGGCGGTGATGGACGCGCTCGGCATATCGATTCCGGCCTTCCGCATCGCCGGCGGCCTGTTGTTGTTCTACATCGCCTTCGACATGGTCTTCGCGCTGAAAGCCGAGCGCAAGAGAGAGTTGGCGAGCGACGCCGTGTCGATCGACCATATCCGCAACGTCGCGGCCTTTCCGCTGGCCATTCCGCTGATGGCCGGCCCCGGCTCGATCACCGCGACGATGCTGCTCGCCGGGCGCGCCGGCGGCGACTGGCTCGAACTCGCCGGCCTCATGGCGATCGTCGCGCTGGTCATGGCGGCGACCTTTGTGACCTATCTCGCCGCGGAGCGCGTCTCGAACCTCTTGGGAACGACCGGCAATGTCGTACTGACGCGAATGCTGGGCGTCGTGCTCGCGGCGCTGGCGGTGCAGTTCGTCATCGACGGGGTGACGAGCGCGGTGCGAGCGGGCGGCGGCTGAATCCGCAAGGCGCGCGCATCCACGCCATCCGCGTTCCCGCGCGCCCGACCGACAAGGGTCTGACGGCCACGCTGCGACGTTAACCCAAACGTAACCCGGTCTCGTCACCTTGCCGTCGTCCAGATTGGAGCGCCCGCCGTCCGAGCCTTCCAGACATGCTGTCGCTCTGGCGCGCCGGTTTCGATCCGGCATGTATCCCTCCCTCCAAACCGGAGATCGCGCTAATGCGTCTTGCCAACGTGCGCATCGCCCACAAGCTCGTCATCGGCTTTGCCTGCATCCTGGCGATTTTCGCGGCGGCGAGCGCGGCGATTTTCGCGGCGTTGGCGCGGGTGGAAAGCACGGAGGCCGCCAATGTCGCGGCGCACGCCATGCTCGTCGATCTCGAGCAGTTGGCCGCGGCGCGCTACGATCAATCGCAAACGGCGCGCGGATTCATTATTATTCGGGTCGAACGACACGCAAATCTCTACGCGAACGCGGCCAACCTTTTCGATCAAACGCTCGCCAAGGCGCGCAGCGACGCCCTCGCCTCTCCCGACAGCGCGACCGCCCTGGACGCCTTGACGAAGTTGACGGACGCGGCCGCGAATTGGCGGCGAGAGGTCGGCGATCCGGAAATTCGGCTGACTCGCGATCCCGCCACGGTCGAACAGGCGATCGAGATCGCCAAATCGCCGACGAGCAGCGCTCTGATGCAAAAATTCCGCGAGGCGCTGGAAAACGCGCGGGCGGTCGTCGGAGCCTCCCTGAAAAGCAGTCAAGATGAGCAGGCGGCCGCCCTTGCGTTTGTGAAGAACGCGCAAATCGCGGCCGGGATGGTCGCGATGATCTGCTCCCTGTTGGTGGGTTGGGGCCTTTATCGAGGGATCGCCAGGCCGATATCCGGCATGACCAATGCGATGAGGAAATTGGCCGCCGGCGAAACCGATCTCGACGTTCCCGCCGCGGGGCAGGCCGACGAACTGGGCCTGATGGCCGCCGCCGTCGAAAACTTCAAAGCGGCGGCGATCGAGAAGCGGCGCATGGACGCCGAAGCGGAGGCCGCGCGGTCCCTGCTCGAAGCGGAGCGCGCAACCCGCGAAAGGCACGAGGCCGATCAACGCGTTCAGGCGGAACAGGCGGTAACGCTGCTTGGCGCCGGTCTGGCCAGGCTCGCGGCGAAGGATCTCACCTACCGGATGTCGTCGGACATTCCCGACGCCTATCGCAAGCTGCGAACGGACTTCAATACGGCGATCGCGCAGCTTGAAGAGGCGATGGCGGGCGTGACCGGGAGAACGGGCGCGATCCATTCAGGTTCGCGGGAGATCTCGACGGCCGCAGACGACCTGTCGCGCCGCACCGAGCAGCAGGCGGCGAGCCTCGAAGAGACCGCGGCGGCGCTCGACGAGATCACCGCGACGGCGAGGAAGGCGGCGACAGGCGCGATCCACGCGCGCGAGGTGGTGGCCGCGGCCAGGGTCGACGCCGAAAAGAGCGGCGGCGTGGTGCGCAAGGCGGTCGTCGCGATGGGCGACATCGCCAAGTCGTCGCAACAGATCAGCCAGATCATCGGCGTGATCGACGAGATCGCGTTCCAGACCAATCTGCTCGCCCTGAACGCCGGTGTCGAGGCGGCGCGGGCCGGCGACGCCGGCCGCGGCTTCGCCGTGGTGGCCGCCGAAGTGCGCGCGCTCGCCCAGCGCTCGGCTGAAGCCGCCAAGGAGATCAAGGGTCTGATCTCGACCTCCGCGACCCAGGTCGGCGAGGGCGTCACGCTGGTGGCTGAAACCGGCAAGTCGCTCGAGCGCATCATGGCGCAAGTGACCGAGATCAACCGCGTCGTCGGCGACATCGCCGCCGGCGCCGAGGAGCAGTCGACGGGACTCGAACAAGTCAACATCGCGATCAACCAGATGGATCAGGTGACGCAACAGAATGCGGCGATGGTCGAGGAGTCGACCGCGGCGAGCCACTCGATGTCGCAGGAGACGGAGCAACTCGCCAACCTGATCGGCCAGTTCCAGGTCGGCCGGCCGGCGGGCGCCGGGGACGTGGTCAGAGCGCGCGCGAAGGCCGCGAGCGCGAGCCGCGCGGCGTGATGAGCGTCATGGGTTAGGGTCGGTCGGCCGACATTGCGGCCAAATCCTATCGACGCGATCGTGTGAGCCTGGCGGCCAATCGCCCCGCTCACTTCACCTCACTCGCCCCGCCCGCGTTGCGGCGCGTCCATTCCTCCCGCTCGTAATCCTCGAACGCGGCGATCATCGCGCGATAGCTGCGTTCGGCGACGCTTTCCGCGAGGCCGTCCTCGCGGGCGATCGTCTTGACCTTGGCGATGATCGCTTCGACGCGCGCCGGCGCGCTGACCGCGGCGGGATCGGCTTTGAAGCGGCCGGCCTCGGCGACGTATTTTCCGCGCTCGGCCATGAGCTGGATGATTTGCCGATCCAGCCGATCGATGTTGTCGCGCACTTCATTGAGGCTCGCGCAACACTTGCCGCCGTCGACCGAAGGCGCGCCCCAATAGGCCGGATGCGTCGCCGCGGCGTCTTGCGCGCGCGCCTGATCGAGACCGGGCGCCAACAGAAAGACGAGAAGGAAAAGGCGGGGGTTCATCGAAGCGCCTCATGAAAAGGGACGATCGCACGGGAATCGGATCGACCGGCGTATTCGGCGCTGCGGACGTCGCCAAAGTCAACGGCCGCTTGCATGAAACCCTGACGCGCTCCCTATCGTCGCCGAGCGCGTCGCGATAAGGTCTGGCCGCGTCGTTTCATCCCTGGGGGAGGCTCCCATGACCATCGCCTTTTGGTGCGTATTCGTCGCCGCCCTGCTGCCCTATGTTCCCTTCGGGCTCGCCTCGAGCAAACTCAATGCGCACGCGCCGAGGCTCGGCGTCGCCGCCCTCGAAGGGCTCGCCGCGCGCGCCTATGGCGCGCATCTCAACGGCTTCGAGGCTTTTCCGTTCTTCGCCGCGGCGGTGATCGTTTCGCATATCGTCGAAGGCGCCAACGCCACCGTGGGCTGGCTCGCCCTCGCCTTCATCCTCGCGCGGCTCGCCCACATGGCGTTCTACCTGATGGACCGGCAGCCTCTGCGCTCCGCGAGTTTCTTTGTCGGCATGGCGCTGACCGTCGTCATCTTCATCCATCCGGCCTTCCACTGACCGGGTTTTCGTCGATCGCGGCATCGCAGGCCGCTAGACTCTCAGCACATCCTTGAGGCGCCGGCGGGGACTCGCCGGCGCCGTTTGTGACGCGAAGCCGGCGCGGAATGAAAACGTCGCCTGCCAGTCGTCGCCCGTCAGGCGCGCCACGCGCGCCGCCCAAGCCGCGCCGAGCCCGGCCTGCCGCTCGCGGTCGATCATCTCGATGGGCTGATTGAGCGGTTGCATCGCCATGCCGAGCGCCGTGGCGCTCAAATGCAGCCGCTGCCAAACGCGGCCCGCCGCGATCGCGCTGACGCGGTCGTAGCGGTCGCGCACGGCTATGAGGCCGACCGCCGGCGCGCTCGCCACCTGAACGTCGCGCGTTTGATCCATCCAGCCCTTGTGGCTCGTCTCGGCGGAGACCGGAAACAGACGCGCAAGCATCAGCGTGAGGGAAGACAGACCGGCCGCCTCCAGCGTCGGCCCGTCGCGATGGGCGTCGATCTCGGCGCTCGAGGCGCGGAACCAGCGGTCGCTGTCGGCGACCATGGTCTGGTCGGCGATAATGGCCTCGGTGGCCTCGACGACGGCGGCGTCGAAGAGGCGGCGCGGCTCGCCATCCTCGAAGAGGAACACGCGAACGTCGGCGCCGACGTCGGCATGGCTCGCGAAATGGCGCCAGTCTTCCGGCAGCGCCCTGTCGCGATCGTATGCGTAACGGTTGGTGTGGCGATCCGGTATTGCGCGGTAGAGCGAATCCGGCGCGGTTCGCCCGCGCTCGATCAGGCGCACGGTCGCGGCGTGAACCGGCATTCGCCGCTCTGCGAGCGCCGTCAGCAATCCCGGCGTCGCCTCGATCTCTGCGGAATAGCCATTGGGACCGGCCGCAAGCCGCATGTTCTCTATCGCGCAACCGAGACCGAGATGCATCTCGCGCACATAAGTGTCCATGGCTCCGAGGTTGCGCGACAGATCGGCGAAAATCTCGATGGCGTTCGCGCTCACGCCGAACAGCCAGGGCTGCGTGTCGTGCGGGTTGGCGGCGAGAACGCCCGCGGCGACGAGCGCCAATGGCGTGCCGCCGATCGAGGGATCGTTCCAAAGCCGCCAGGGCGCGTAGGCGTCCCCTTCAGGCAAAGGTTGGCCCGCCGCGTCGACTGCGCGCAGCATGCCGCCGGCGGCCGCCAGAAAGATCGTGGCGCCGCCGATGGCGAGCGCTTCCCGCCTGTTCGAGGCAAGAGACATCATGACAGTTCTCCTTCCCTTTGTCACCGGCAGGTGACATTTTGCGCAAAAAAAATCACTCCACGCGCATGACGCCGTCGATCAGCGAGTCGATGGCGGCAAAAATCCGCTCCCAGTCGCCGTCGGTCTTTATTTTGACGCCGCCCATCACCCGAATCGTCCGCGCGCGCACGGCGAGATAGTTGATGGCGACGCCGAGCAGCATGCCGACGGCTTCGACGTCGGCGGACGGAGGCAGCCTGTAGTGTTGGCCGATCCATGCCGACAATTCCAGCGCGCGGCGTTCGCGAACCGCCTCGAGCGCGACGACGAGCCGCGTGCGATCCACGAGTTCGGCCGCGAGCACGGCCAGCGTCACGGGCCGCGCGCGCAGGGCCTGCGCATGGCGGCGAAGGATCGTTTTCATCGCCTCGCCCGCCGACGCTCGCGAGGGGTCGATCCCGCGCGTCAGCTCGTCGACATCCCACCAGAAATCGCTCTGCGCGGCGTAGGCGGCATAGACGCCCTCGAGGTCGCCGAAATAGCGGTAGATGAGAACCTTGTCACAGGCCGCCTCGCGCGCGAGCGCGTTGACGCCGATCGCCGCCAGCCCGTCGCGCACGATCATCCGCCTGACCGCCTCGAGGATGCGCGCGCGCATCGCTTCCGAATCTCGGCCTGAGCTGCGTTTTGGTCCAAATGTCACCATTCGGTGACAAATAGGCCGAAACCATAGCGGCTGTCAACGCCGACGATAGCTCTCGCGATCCGAATGGCGGCGAAGCGTCGACGCGGGGCAGACTTCCGGGAAACGCCGGCGGCGCCGGTCAAACGTTCGATTTTGACCGCTTAAGACGGCATTGACATTCGCAAGAGCGCACGACAGCATTTTGCGATGTGAGGACGACATGGAAAACTTCATTTCCCTCGAAGCTCTTGCCGCCCAGGTTCAAGATGGCATGTCGCTTGCGGTTCCCGCTGATCGCTCCGGCGTCGCCATGGCTGCAACAGCAGCGATAATTGCTGCTGGCCGCAAGAATCTTCACCTCGTCTGCGTACCCATCAGCGGCATACAAGCCGATATGCTGATCGGCGCGGGTCTCGTCAGATCAATCGAAACCAGCGCCGTCACCTTGGGTGAGGCTGGCGGAGCGCCCCGTTTCGCCGAAGGCGTGCGCGCGGGAGCCCTGCAACTGATGGACGCGACATGTCCTGCCGTATTGGCCGGTCTCACGGCGGGTCAGAAAGGCGTTCCGTTTCTGCCGATCCGGGGCATCATCGGCAGCGATTTGATGAAGGCTCGACCGGACTGGAAGATCATCGGCAATCCGTTCGCGCCAGATGATCCGATCGTCGTTGTCCCGGCGATACGTCCCGATGTCGCGCTGTTCCATGCGCCGGAGGCGGATCGCTTCGGCAATGTCCGGATCGGGCGTCAAGCTGAACTCGCCACAATGGCCTATGCCGCGAAGGCGACGTTGGTCACGGTGGAACGTATCCGCGAGACCTCGCTGCTTGCGGACGAGAATTCCGCCGCCGGCGTTCTGCCGGCGCTCTACGTGACCGCGATCGCCCAGGCGCGCAACGGAGCTTGGCCGCTCGGGCTATGGGGTGAATATCCCGTTGATGACGCCGAAGTTGCGCGATACGCCCGCATGGCGAGATCGGTCGACGGCTTTGCGGCCTATATGGAAGCCTTCATGCGCCGACCCGAGGCAGCGGCGTGAACTCTCGTCGAGCCACGTCGCGCGAAATCCTGATCGCCACGGTTGCGGAGTTGTTGACAGGCGTCCGCACGGTCGCCGTTGGGGCCTCTTCACCGATTCCGGCCGCTGGCGCGATGTTGCTGCGGGCTCGCAACGAAGCGCGTGGGCTTGAGCGGATTCGCATCGCCGTGCTCGGATCGCGCGAGCACAATTTCTTCACCAACGGCGCCTTTGAACTGTTTGACTGCGCCGCACAAGGCCGTATCGACGCCTTCTTTCTCGGCGGCGGACAGATCGACGGCCAGGCCAATGTCAATCTCGTTGGGATAGGCGATTATCCGCGGACCACGGTGCGCTGGCCGGGTTCTTTCGGATCGGCGTTTCTCTATTACGTCGTGCCGCGTGTGATCTTGTTTCGTGAGGAGCATTCGCCTCGCGTGTTTGTCGATAAAATCGATTTCGTCAGCGCGCCCGGCACAAGCGAGGGCATCGTTCGCAATGGCGGCCCATACGCACTGCTTACGGGACTGGCGCTGTTTGCATTTGATAAAGAGCGCAAACGCTTCCTGCTGCGGAGCGTGCATCGCGGCGCGTCCAGCGCCGACGTGAAAGCGAATACGGGGTTTGAATACGATGCGCCGACCTCCGTACCGACCACCGTTGAGCCCGTTTCGGAAACGCTTGCACTATTGCGTGGACGCGTGACGGAAGAAATCGCGGAGACCTATCCGCAATTTGCCGCGACGCTCGTCGCGGAGCGCGGGGCCTAGAAACTTCGTCTTCAAATGTTTGAATCGATAAAGTCGCGGCCGCTCTCCCACCCAAAGCGGCCCTTTGACTTCGGCGCCCAGCGTCCGCCCTCGCCCGCTACCGCCCGCCCGCCACGTCGAGAATGGCGCCGGTGACGTAGGAGGCGGCGTCGCTGAGCAGCCAGATGATCGCCTCGGCGACTTCCTCGGCCGTTCCCGGCCGGCCGAGAGGCGTCGCCGCGCCGAGCTTCAACGCGCGATCGGGTTCGCCGCCGTTGGCGTGGATTTCGGTGTCGATCAGGCCCGGCCGGATCGCGTTGACGCGCACGCCTTCGGGCGCCAACTCCTTGGCCAGGCCCAGCGTCAGCGTATCGATCGCGCCCTTCGACCCGGCGTAATCGACGTAAAGACCGGGGGAGCCGAGCCGCGCCGCGGCGGACGAAATGAGCACCATCGAGCCGCCGGCGCCCCCGAGGCTCCTCGACATCCGCCGCGCCGCCTCGCGCGCGGTCAGGTAGGCGCCGAGGATGTTGACCTCGAACACCCGCCGCATGCGCTCGGCGCTCATGTCGACGAGGCGCGCCGTCGGCGCGACGATTCCGGCGTTGGCGACGACGCCGCGAAGGGGCCCGAGCGCGCGCGTCGCGCCTTCGAACATCGCGACGACGTCGTCCTCGTCGGCGACGTCGCCGCGCAACGCCACCGCCTTGCCGCCGGCGCGGGCGATCGCCTCGACGACTTCGTGGGCCGAGTCCTCGTCATGCAAATAATTGACGCCGACCGACCAGCCGCGCACGCAAGCGAGCAGCGCCGCGGCGCGCCCGATGCCGCGCGAGGCGCCGGTGATGAGGATCGCGTTGTTCTCGGTCATCCCGAGAGTTTGCTATCTTGCTCGGCTCCTGGCAAGCGGCGCGCGCGAAGCCGCGGCGCGGATCGCCTCGATATTCCCGGCGTAGGCGGCGGGTCCGCCCTTGAAGACCGCCGATCCCGCGACCAGCACGTTCGCGCCGGCCCCGACCACCAGCGGCGCGGTCTCCGGCGTCACGCCGCCGTCGATCTCGATGTCGATTCGGCGCGCGCCGATCATGCGCTTGACGCGCGCGATCTTTTCGATGACCGCGGGGATGAACGCCTGACCGCCGAAGCCGGGATTCACCGTCATCAGCAGGACGAGATCGAGCCGATCGAGCACGTATTCGATCGTCTCGGCCGGCGTCGCGGGATTGAGCGCTGCGCCCGCCTTCTTGCCCAACGCGCGAATCGCCTGCAACGTGCGGTCGAGATGTTTGCACGCTTCGACATGGACGGTGATGACGTCGCAGCCCGCCTTGGCGAAGGCCTCGAGATAGGCATCGGCGGGCTCGATCATCAGATGGCAATCGAACACCTTGTCCGTGTGCGGGCGCAGCGCCGCCGCGACAGGCGGTCCGAAGGTGATGTTGGGAACGAAATGCCCGTCCATCACGTCGAGATGGATCCAATCGGCGCCGGCCGAGACGACGTCGCGCACCTCCTGGCCGAGCTTGGAAAAGTCGGCCGACAGAATCGACGGCGCGATGAGAACCGGTGGCGTCATGCGCCATTCTCCTGTTGCTGGAACACCCGGCTCTGGCGAATGTCCTCGGCTTCGATGGTCATCAGCTGATCGATTGTCAATTCCGCGTCAAGCATGGCGAAGCAGCGGTTGGCCTGGCGCAGGCGCGCGCGATCGAGCGCGTTGCGGATGCTTCGCGCATTGGCGAAATGCGGCTGCGTGCGCCGCGCCGCGATATATTCGGCGAGCGCCTGCCACGCCGCCGGACTCAGCTTGTAGTTGAGCCCGGCGAGCATCTTCTCGCCGATCGCGAGCAGGTCGGCGTCGTTGTAATCGGGAAAATCGATGTGATGGGCGACGCGCGAGCGAAAGCCGGGGTTGGAGTGGAAGAACCGATCCATCTTGTCGGCGTAGCCGGCGAGAATCACAACGAGATCGTCGCGGTTGTTCTCCATCACCTGCAACAGGATCTCGATCGCCTCCTGCCCATAGTCGCGCTCGTTTTCCTGGCGATAGAGGTAATAGGCTTCGTCGATGAACAGCACCCCGCCCATCGCCTTTTTCAGCACTTCCTTGGTCTTGGGCGCGGTGTGGCCGATATATTGGCCGACGAGGTCGTCGCGCGTGACGGAGACGAGATGGCCGCGCCTGACATAGCCGAGCTTGTGCAGAATCTCGGCCATGCGCATGGCGACGGTGGTCTTGCCGGTGCCAGGATTGCCGGTGAAACTCATATGCAGCGTCGGCGCCTGGGAAGTGAGCCCGAACTTGCGCCGCACGCGATCGACGAGCAGCAGCGCCGCGATCTCGCGAATGCGCTGCTTGACGGGAGCGAGGCCGATCAGCTCGTCGTCGAGCTGTTGCAGCACGGGCCCGACGCCCGACTGCGCGAACTCCTCGGCAAGATTGATCCTGGCCGGCGGCGCCGCTGGAGCCTCGCCCGTTTCGCTCGTCATGAGTAGCGCTTTCCCTCGGGCTTGTCGGTCGCGTAAGCGCGCGTCGTGTAGCGCTGTTCGCGGCCGCGGCCCTCCATCCGTTCGAGACGGAAACCGTCTTCGTTTTGCGGCCGGTTGACGATGAAGGAAATGCGCACCGACTCCCAGCCGTGCGAGGCGTCGAACGCCGACAACCGGATATAGCGGTCGCCGTAGACCTTTCGGCACGCCTGCAATTCCATCAACACGCCCTTGGCGTCCTTGAGATCGAACATTGGCAGGCCCCACATCTCCCAAAAGGTGTTGCGGGGATGAGGATCGTCGGTGAACTCGAGGTTCACCGCCCAGCCGTTGTCGAGACAATACTGCACCTGCGACTCGATCTGGTCGTCGGTCAAATCCGGCAGAAACGAAAAGCAACCCTGGGTGATGCGCATGGGAAATCTCCTTAGCCCGCGACCTGCGCGGTGGGGACATAATCGAGCTGGTCGGTCGAGGCGTAGTTGAACGTCACGTTGCCCCAGACGTCGAGCGCCTGGCGCAGCGGCGTGCAGGTCTTGGCCGCCTCGGCGAGAATGGTCGGACCCTCGTTGACATAGTCGCGGCCGGCGTTGCGCGCGAACACCATCGCCTCGAGCGCGACGCGGTTGGCGGTGGCGCCCGCATGGATGCCCGCGGGATGGCCGATCGTGCCGCCGCCGAACTGCAGCACGACGTCGTCGCCGAACAGATTGAGCAGCTGATGCATCTGGCCGGCGTGGATGCCGCCCGAGGCGACCGGCATCACCTTGTTCATCGACGCCCAATGCTGATCGAAGAAGATGCCGTGATCGAGCCGCATCGGATTAAAGTCCTCGCGGCAGATGTCGTAATAGCCGATGGTCGTGGCCGGATCGCCCTCGAGCTTGCCGACGACCGTGCCGGCGTGAATGTGGTCGACGCCCGCCAGACGCATCCATTTGGCGATGACGCGGAACGAAACGCCGTGCGTCTTCTGCCGCGTATAGGTGCTGTGGCCCGCGCGGTGCAGATGCAGGATCATGTCGTTCCTGCGCGCCCATTTCGCCATCGACTGGATGGCGGTGTAGCCGATGACGAGATCGATCATGACGACGCAGGAGCCGAGCTCCTTGGCGAATTCGGCGCGCTCGTACATGTCCTCCATCGTTGCGCCGGTCACGTTGAGATAGGTGCCCTTGATCTCGCCGGACATCGCCTGAGCGCGGTTGACCGCCTCCATGCAATAGAGGAAGCGCTCGCGCCAATGCATGAAGGGCTGCGAGTTGATGTTCTCGTCGTCCTTGGTGAAGTCGAGCCCGCCCTTCAGCGCTTCGTAGACGACGCGGCCGTAGTTGCGCCCGGAGAGCCCGAGCTTGGGCTTGATCGTCGCGCCGAGCAGCGGCCGGCCGAACTTGTCGAGGCGCTCGCGCTCGACGACGATGCCGGTCGCGGGACCCTGATAGGTCTTCACGTAGGCGACGGGAAAACGCATGTCCTCCAACCGCAGCGCCTTCAGCGGCTTGAAGCCGAACACGTTGCCGATGATCGAAGCCGAGAGATTGGCGATCGATCCCGATTCGAACAGGTCGAGATCATAGGCGATATAGGCGAAATACTGACCCGGCGCGCCCGGCACGGGATCGACCCGGTAGCACTTGCCGCGATATTTCTCGCTCGCGGTGAGACGGTCCGTCCACACCACCGTCCAGGTCGCGGTCGAGGATTCGCCCGCCACCGCCGCGGAGGCCTCGATCGGGTCGACGCCGTCCTGCGGGCTGACGCGGAAACAGGCGATGATGTCGGTCTCCTTGGGCGTGTAATCGGGCTCCCAATAGCCCATCTTGCGATATTCCATCACGCCGGACTTGTAGCGGTCCTTGCCGGTGACGGTTTGCGACGGCTGGGTGTTCATGGCTTTCTCCTGTCGATCGGGCGCGCGGGGTTCGGGACGCGCGCCGCTCGGATGTTTCGTTGGACCTTCAGTGCGTCAGCGTCGCCGCCGTCGCGACGACCGCGTCGACGGTGATGCCGAAATGCTTGTAGAGATCGGCGGCCGGCGCGCTGGCGCCGAAGCCGGGCATGCCGATGAAGGCGCCGCGTTCGCCGATCCAGCGATCCCAGCCGAACCGGCAGAGCGCTTCGATGGCGATGCGCGGCGCCGTTCCCAGCACTTCGCGGCGATAGCTCCAGGGTTGGCTCTCGAAGAGCTCCCAGCACGGCATCGAAACGACCGCCGCGCGCTTGCCGAGCGCGAGAAGGGCCGTCGCGGCTTCGACCGCGAGCGCGACTTCCGATCCCGTCGCGATGAGCGTCAGATCCCTGGGACCGTCGGCTTCCCTCAGGACATAGGCGCCGAGCGCGCTCCTGTTGACCTCGTGCGCCTTGCGCAGGGTCGGCAGATTCTGGCGCGACAGAACGAGCGCGGACGGCGTCTCGCTGGCGGCGAGCGCCAACTCCCAGCACTCGGCGGTCTCCACCGCGTCGCAGGGACGGAACACATTGAGGTTCGGCGTGGCGCGCAGCATCGCGACATGTTCGACCGGCTGATGCGTCGGCCCGTCTTCGCCCAGCCCGATGGAATCGTGGGTGAGGACGTAGATCACCTGCTTGCCCATCAGCGCGGAAAGACGAATGGCGCCGCGCGCGTAGTCGCTGAAGACGAGGAACGTTCCGCCATAGGGAATGAAACCGCCGTGCAGCGCGATGCCGTTCATCGCCGCCGCCATGCCGAATTCGCGGACGCCATAGCGCACGTAGCGCCCCGAAAAGTCGCCCGCCGTCAGCGACGCCATGCCCTTGGTGATCGTCAGGTTGGAATGGGTGAGATCGGCCGAACCGCCGAGCGTCATGGGGATCGCGGCGTTGACGACTTCGAGGGTCATTTCCGAGGCCTTGCGCGTCGCCACCGACGGGGCCTTGGCGACGAGGCCCGCCTTGAATTCGGCCATGCGCTGGGAAAACTCCGCGGGAATCTCGCCCGAAAGGGCGCGCGCGAAGCGTTCGCGCTCGGGATGAGCGGCGAGCCGCGCTTCCCACAATTCGCGCTGGCGTTCGGCTCGCCTGCCGGCGGCCCGCCAGGCGGCGAGGCAGTCCTCAGGGATCTCGAAAGGCGGCCACGGCCAATCGAGATTGGCCCGCGCCGCTTCGATCTCGGCGGCGCCGAGCGGCGCGCCGTGGGTCGATTCCGATCCCTGCTTGCTGGGGGCGCCGAAGCCGATCGTGGTGCGGCAGGCGATGAGGGTCGGGCGCGACTGTTTCTTGGCGGCGTCGAGCGCGGCTATCACCGCGCCCGAATCGTGACCGTCGACCGCCAGAGTATGCCAGCCGGAGGCCTCGAAGCGCGCCCGTTGGTCCGTGCTGGTGGAAAGCGTGGCGCTGCCGTCGATGGTGATCTTGTTGTCGTCCCAGAGCACGATGAGCCGGCTCAGCTTCAAGTGTCCGGCGAGGTCGATCGCTTCCTGACTGACGCCTTCCATCAGACAGCCGTCGCCGGCGATGACGTAGGTGTGGTGATCGACGAGTTCGGCGCCGAAGCGGGCGGCCAGAGCGCGCTCGGCGATCGCCATGCCGACCGCCGTCGCCAGGCCTTGGCCGAGCGGCCCGGTCGTCGTCTCCACTCCCAGCGCGTGCCCGTACTCGGGATGCCCCGCCGTCTTCGCGCCGAGTTGGCGAAAGCGCTTGATTTCGTCGATGGTCATGTCGGGATAGCCGACGAGGTAATGGATCGCGTATTGCAGCATCGAGCCGTGCCCCGCCGACAGCACGAAGCGGTCGCGATCGGGCCAATGGGGCGCCGCGGGGTCGAATTTCATCACGCGCGCAAACAGCACCGTGGCGACGTCGGCCATGCCCATCGGCATGCCGGGATGGCCGGATTTGGCGCGCTCCACCGCGTCCATCGCGAGGAAGCGGATCGCATTGGCCATGACGGCGTGCGGGACCGCGGGCGTCGTCGTCTTTTCAATCGCGTTCATAGTCTGACCTTTCCGCGTTTCTGCTCAGATCGCGCGCCGACGGCGTTCCACGAGTTTCAGGATCATCGGCGTCAGGATCAGCTGCATCGCGATGTCGAGCTTGCCGCCGGGAACCACGATCGAATTGGCTCGGCTCATGAAGCTGCCGTCGATCATCGAGAGGAGGTAGGGGAAGTCGATCCCGCGCGGATTGCTGAACCGGATGACCACCATCGATTCGTCCGGCGTCGGGATCCATCGCGCGATGAACGGATTCGACGTGTCGACGGTCGGCACGCGTTGGAAATTGATGTTCGTCTCGGAGAATTGCGGGCAGATGTAGGTGAGGTAATCGGGCATGCGCCGAAGAATCGTGTCGGTCACCGCCTCGGTCGAATAGCCGCGCGCCGAGCGGTCGCGAAACAGCTTCTGAATCCATTCGAGATTGATGACGGGAACGACGCCGATCTTCAGATCGACGTGCTGGGCGACGTTCACCTTGTCGGAGACGACGCAGCCGTGCAGGCCCTCGTAGAACAGCAGGTCCGATCCCGGCGCGAATTCGCGCCAGGGCGTGAACGTCCCCGGCGGACAGCCGTGGATTTCGGCTTCTTCCGCGTCGTGGATATAGTTGCGTGTGCGGCCGCCGCCGCTCGCGGCGTATTCGGCGAAGGTCTTCTCGAGCTCGTCGAGGAGGTTCGCGTCGGCGCCGAAATGGCTGTAGTGGTTGTCGCCGCGCTTGGCGGCCTCCTTCATCCGCTCGCGCATCTCCATGCGGTCCCAGCGATGGAAAGCGTCGCCCTCGATGTAGACGGGCTCGACCTTCTCGCGGCGAAAGATCTGCTCGAAAGTGCGCTTGACCGACGTGGTGCCGGCGCCGGACGAACCGGTGATCGCGATGATCGGATGCTTGAGAGACATCGGACTTTCCCCAAAATCGAACGTCAGTTGCGCAACAGGCCGCGCTTGCCGAAAAGCGGCGAGCGTTCCGCCGAATGATCGCCGTGAAGAAAATAGCGTTTGACCCGTTCGACCTTGTCGATCGAGCCGAAGATGAAGGGGGTGCGCGCATGGATGCTCGTGGGCGCGACGTCGAGAATGCGGTTGACGCCGTCGATCGCCAGCCCGCCCGCCTGCTCGACCAGCATGGCGATCGGATTGGCTTCGTAGAGAAGCCGCAGCCGCCCCTTGGCGTGGCCGGCGCGGGCGTCGTCGGGGTAGAGGCAGACGCCGCCGCGCACGATGATCCGATAGGCGTCGGCGACCATCGAGGCGATCCAGCGCATGTTGAAATTCTTGCCGCGCGGCCCTTCGTCGCCCATGACGCAATCGTCGACATAGGCGCGGACCGGTTCGGGCCAATGCCGGGAGTTCGACGCGTCGATCGCGAATTCGGCGGAGCCCTCGCGGATATGCAGATTCAACCGCGACATGCGGAACGTCCCAGCGTCCGGATCGAGGGTCGCCACGTGCGTTCCCGCGCCGGTGGTGAAGACGAGGCAAGTCCGCGGCCCATAGATGACGAAGCCGGCGGCGCGTTGCCGGTTCCCCGGCTGCAGGAAATCCTGCGCGCTCGCGCCGCCGCCCGCGGGGGCGTCGAGCGCGGTAAAGATCGAGCCGATCGAAATGTTGGCGTCGATATTCGACGATCCGTCGAGCGGATCGAGCGCGACGAGCAGTTCGCCCTCGGGATCGACGATCGTCGGGGCGTCGCGCATCTCGGACACGAAGGCGCGAACGCGGCAGCCGCGCAAACCCTGTTCGAACGCCTTGTCGGCGAAGAGGTCGAGCGCCTTCTGGGCGTCGCCGTCGGGATTGGCGGCGCCGAGGGCGACTTCCATCGCGCCGGCCAGCGGGCCGCGCCGAATGAGATGCGCGACCGGGATCGCGGCCCGCGCGAAGGCCTCCACGACTCGCGCCGGCGCCGGCGCGCCGTGACGGCTGAGAAACTCGCCCAGATCCTGACCTATCGTCTCGAATTCGGTCATGGCTCCTCCTTGCCGCGCCGCCGGCCTCGACGGACCCGTTGCGCGGCAGGCGCGAATATGACGCCTTGCGCTTGAAAGAAAACTGACTTATTTTTGATTTCCATTAGAAAATATTGAATACGCCGAGGATCGACGCCATTCGCGCTTTGACGCTGCAACAAATCGACACGCTGCAAGCCATCGCCGAGGCGGGCTCCCTGGTCGGCGCGGCGGCCGATCTCAACATGACCCCTGCGGCGCTGACCGCGCGGCTCAAAGGGCTGGAGAGCGTGGTCGGACTGCCCCTGTTCGATCGGACTTCGGCGGGATTGCGCCTCAACACATCGGGCCGGGTCGCGCTCGAAGCGGCCGGCGGCATCGAACGCGCGGTGCGCGAATTCGTCGAGGCGATGCACGCGGTCAAGACGGGCCAGGGCGGACGGCTGTCGGTCGGCGTCGTCTCCACCGCCAAATATTTCGCGCCGCGCCTGATCGCCGGCTTCCTGGCGCGCCATCCCAAGCTCGAATTGCGCTTCCTCATCGGCAATCGCGCGCAAACGATCGATTCCTTGAGGGCCATGGACGTCGAAATCGCGCTCGCCGGACGCCCGCCGGCGGACATGCCGATCGCCAAGGTCGCGCTCGGTCCGCACCCTTACGTGATGATCGCCCCTCCCGGCCACCGACTCGCCGGCGCCGGCCGCATCGCCCGTCAGCAATTGGCGGGCGAAGCGTTTCTCTTTCGCGAACCGGGTTCGGGAACGCGGTCGCTGTTCGAATATTTCATCGGCGACACCGAAATCCGCCGCGTGCAACTCGGCATGGAGCTCGGCTCCAACGAAACGATCAAGCAGGCCGTGATGGCCGGGCTCGGCATCGCCCTGATCTCCGCCCACACGATCGCCGCGGAACTCGCCGATGGACGACTCGCCTGTCTCGACGTCGAGGGCTTGCCGATCGTCCGCCAGTGGTTCGTCGTGCACCGCACCGATCGCCCGCTGTCGCCGGCGGCGAGCGCGTTCCGCGATTTCGCCGAGGCGCACGGCGCCGAATTTCTGCCGCAGGGCGTCGGCGCAAGCGAAGGGGGTCTCGCGGCGAAGGCCGGCTGAGTCCTTCCCGGCGCGGCCGCGCGCGCCGACGCCATCGCAAGGCGCCGAAAAAAGACGCCGCCCGAGCTACCAGGCGCGAAACGCGCGCGTCACCCTCTGGAGGAATCGCGCGCGCTGACCCGGCGTCGTGAAATTCATGTCGTAATGGGCGATATATTCAAAGCGTCCCTTCGGCGCGATCACGCCGCCGATGTTCTGTCGGACGAAACGGCGCGGCGGATCGCCCTTGAGCGATATGTGCCGGCGGCTTTCGCCGTATGTGCAAACCGCGGCGAGCCGCTTGATGTTCCACAGCATCGGATGAAAGAGGCCGTTCTCGTCGATCTTGAAACTGACCCCGGGCAGGAAGACGCGTTCGAAAAAGCCTTGCAGGATCGCGGGAAGGCCGTCGAACCATACGGGGAAGACCAGGACGAGAGCGTCGGCGGCGAGCACCCGCTCGACATAGGGAACGACCTCCGCGCGATTCTTCGAAACGTCGACATAGTGGAGGAGCGTCTCGCGCGACAGCAAGGGATCGAACTTTTCGGCGTAGAGATCGAGATCGTCGACCTCATGGCCGCGCGCGCGCAGCGTCTCGACGACCCGCTTATGCAGCGCGGCGACGAAACTGGTCTCCACGGGATGCGCGAAGAGAACGAGGACGCGCATCGCTCAACCTCCCGATCGGAGAGCGTGCCACTTCCTCGAACCGCCGCGGCGCTCCGCGGCGATGAGAAGGGTGACGTGCGGAACGTCGGTCAGCAGACCTCGAACGCGATCCTCGAGCATGCGATCGGCGTTGGTCACGCGTTCACGAAGGTGCCTGAGCTCGAGCCACGACTCGATCAAGAATGTCTCCACGTATCGTCCCTCATCGACAGCGTCCTCGAAAATTCCCCATGCAAACCCGCCATCGCGCTTGCGCTCATGCCCCAGTTCGTCGAGAAGGCCAAGAAACTCCGAGCGGTTCTTCGCCTCGACGCGATATTCGACGCTCACCATGACCGGCCCTTGATCGTTCTCCACCTTGCGCGTGAAGTTGGGGGGCTGCCAATGCATCGAAGGGGTAAGGTCAAGCCCGGCGCCGGTCTGAAGTTTCCATCTCCACGTCAGCGGAATGGCCAAAATCGCGCCGGCCGCCGCGATGAATTGCGCCATGGGAAGACCCGCCATCGCCGCGATTTTTCCCCATACCGCGCTGCCGACCGTCATGGAGCCGAAGATGACGGTCAGGAAAATCGCAAGCCCGCGCCCGCGCACCCAATCGGGCAAGGCGAACTGCGCCGATACGTAAAGACTCGCCAGGACGACGATCCATGAGGCGCCGGCGAGGACGCTGGCGCATAGAGCGATCAGCGGCTCGCGCGCCAGCCCGAACAAGACGAGCGCGATCGCGATGCCGATCGACCCGAGGGCGACGACGCGGTCGGGTCCCAGCTTGTCCTTGAGCCGTCTGATCGCAAACGCGCCTGCGATGGCGCCGGCGCTGATCGCGCAAAGCAGAACGCCGTAGAATTCCGGTCCCTGGCCTATCTGCCGGCGGGCGATGAGAGGCAGCAGCGCCAAATAGGCGCTGGCGAACGGGTAGATGGCGACCGTTCGAACCAGCGTCGCGCGCAGATGCTGATTGTTCGCGGCGTGACGAAAGCCCGTGCGAACCGCGCTCGTCAAACGCTCCGCCGGCAAGCTTTCGGCGCTCCTTCGCGGAGAACGCCACCACGCCAACGCCGCGATCGCCACGAGGTTGGCGGCGGCGAACGCCCAGAACGGCGCCGCCATTCCCAACCCGACGATCGCGAGGCCTCCCAGCGCGGGGCCCACCACGCGGCTGATATTATAGCCGATACTGCTGGCGGCGATGGCTCCGTCCAGTTCCGACCTGGGCACGAGGAGCGGGGTGATCGACAGCCAGGCCGGCGCGTTCAGCGCCCAGGCCCCGCTCAGCACGAAGGTCGTCAGCAACAACGAGAACGGCGTGGCCAGGTCGAGGGAGACCAGCGTCGCGAATGTCGCCATCAGCGCCGCGATCCCCGCCGAGACGATGATGATAAACCGGCGCGCGTCGATGATGTCCGCGAGCGCGCCGGCCGGCAACGTGAACAGAAACATCGGCAAACTGGTCGCGACCTGCACCGACGAGACCGCCAACGGATCCGCGTTGAGAGTCGTCATCAGCCAGCCCGACGCGGTGTCGTACATCGCGATGCCGATCAGCGAGATCGTGCTGGCGATCCATATCACCGTGAACGGCAAGTGGCCGAACGCGCCCCAGGGCGAGGCGGCGGGCGCGTCTGACGTCGCGGAGGACTTCGGGTCCATGCTCAAGCCAATCTCAGCGAATTCCGCCGGCCGCCGCTCAGGCCCCTTTGACGAAGCAGGACTCTCGCGGGACGATCGGCCCCCACTGTCGCAAATTCCTGCCTGCCGGACGTCAATGTGGGGGCGCCCGAATTCGCGGTCAATGCGACAACAGCGTGAATTGATCCGAACGCAGCAACAAATCTCTCGTCACGCCGCCGAACACCCATTCCCGTAGACGGCTGTGGCCGAACGCTCCGGCGACGATCAGGTCGGCCCCCAGCTCCTGCGCAATCGCCTCCAATCCGCTCGCGTCGGCGCCTCTCAAGGCCGCCGCGATCGGCTCCGCGGCGACTCCGTGACGATCGAGCCAGGCGACGACATCCTCGAGACGGAAGCGCGCCGCCTCCAATTCAGCTTCGCCGGCGATCTCGACGACCGCGACGCTGGCGGCCTCCTTCAGGAACGGCAGAGCGTCGAAGACGGCGCGGCGCGCCTCGGGCGTCTCTTTCCAGCCGACGACGGCTCGTTCGAGTTTCAGTTTGCTCACGGCTGGCGGCGCCACGAGAACCGGTCGCCCGACCCGCATCAGGAGATCGCCGACGTCGACGTGGGTCGACGGGTGAGAAAACGAACCGCTGCGGTCGACCTCCGTTATGACGAGGTCGGCGCATCGCGCTTCGTTCGCGATATAGTCGGACAAGGGCCCGAGCTCCATTTTCGCCCGCCATTGCAGCTTCCCGGCCCGTCCGAGAAGGGCGTTGCGAAATTCGGCCTCGAGACCATCGACCTGTTCCCTGAATTCCTTAGCCTCTTGCTCGATGAGCTCCTCGGGAACAAGGCCGCCGCTGAACATGAATTGCATGGGGTGTCGCGTCGCGACGCCGATGACGCTCGAGCGAAATCTCTCCGCCAAATCCGCCGTAACCGCGAGCAGGTCGGCGTTCGCGCGTTCGAGCCGCAAGCACACCAGCAATGTCGCAAAAGTCACGGCCACGATCTCACCATGCGGCGAAGCTCCGAAACATCGGGGGATCGACAGGGGCACATGTGTGCGGCGGTCGACGCCGGCGTTTTGATCTGAGTCAACGATCCACTCCCTCGGGTCCGCGCCGTCGCGACCGGTCGGCGCCGCGAAGTTGACGCGAGCCGAGCCGGGCGGCTACAGCTTTCCAGCCTGGCCTTGGCGCGATCGAGAATTTGGAAGATGTCCGTGAAAGTCAACGCAACGTTCGTTGAACAATCCGCGAATCTCGCGGGGGCCGACGCGGCGGCGCCGACCGACGCGCAGGCCGAGGACGCCTTTCGCCAAATCCTTCGCTGGATCGGCGAGGACCCTAATCGCGACGGCCTGCGGGAAACGCCGAAACGGCTCGTGCGGGCGTTTCGCGAGTATTTTTGCGGATACGACGAGGAGCCGGAAGAGGTTCTGAGAAAGACGTTCGAGGAGGTCGAAGGCTACGACGAGATGATCGTGCTGCGCAGCGTCGCCTTCGAGAGTCACTGCGAGCATCACGTCGCGCCCATCATCGGCCGCGCCTGGGTCGGTTACGTCCCGGACCGGCGGGTCGTCGGCATCTCCAAACTGGCCCGCGTCGTCGAGATCTACGCCAAACGCCTTCAGATCCAGGAGCGCCTGACCGCCCAGATCGCCAACACGATCGAAAGCGTGTTGCAGCCGCGCGGCGTCGCCGTCGTGGTCAAGGCGGCGCATCATTGCATGATGAGCCGCGGCGTCCGCAAACGCGGAACGGATCTCGTCACCAGTCGCATGCTCGGATGTTTCCGCGATCAGCCGATGACCCGCGCGGAGTTCCTGTCGCTGGTCAATTCGGACGCGGAAGCCTGAACCGTCATGGCGGCTTTGGCGCGGTCGGCGCGTCGGCGTCGCCGGCCGGGCGCTCGAGCGCCTTGAACGCCTTGAGAATCGCCGCGCGCGACTTTTCGTCCTGGATATAGACGTCGCTCCATTCATTCGACGATTTCGCGCCCATATAGACGGACTGAATGCATTTCCCGGATTTGCAATTGAAGATGATCCCGATGGCGGGATCTCCGGCGCTGGTGAAATCGGGACTGTCCCGCCGCTCGGACACTTGAACGTCGTCGAGCCAGAATACGGCCTCGTGCGCGCCTTCGGCGCTGAGGGCGTCATTGCTGTATTCCAGAATCGCCTCGTTCATCGACGCCAGAATCCGATTCGTCGCCGGGTCGCGATCGAAGCGGATCGATTTCACGATCCATTGCGTTTCCACGCTGCTGTCCTTGGAGCGATATCTCGGATTGGCGGCGGTCGCGATGGGGAGGCGCCGCGCCAGGAAGGTTTTCGCCTCTTCCGCCGACGCAAACTCGGGAATTTCGCTCACGGATCGCGGTCCATCCGACATGGAAATCTCCATTGCGGACTGGCAACGCGCCGCTCCCGCGGGAAACATCGCCGCCGCGCCAACCGAAACGGACCACAGAATCGCCAGACGAGGGCCGGTCGAACGCTTCATTCGGCGAATGCTTTCCCTTTGGAAAGGCGCGGACGCCTGTTCAGGCCTGCGGCCCGACGCAAGGCGCGCCGGCCGTAAATCATATTAATTATAGCAAATTTACGCGGCTTCGACCAACGCGGTTTGCGCCTCGCGAGCGCCGAGAACGCCTCGGCTGTCGCTCGACCTTTTGCCGACGGCGGGCGGACGGTTCGTGCGGCGTTTCGGCGCGGCGCCGCGAAAGAGGACGGCGAAAATTCGTGTTGGACGCCATTCGGCTTGCCCTGCCGCCGCGATCACGTTGACTTGAGGCAACTTGAAAGCGCCTCCTTCTGAAGCCATCTGTGCGGTCCGAAAGACGATCGGGGCGCCCCTCGAGGCCGGCCCGGGGAGATTGATTTGAGCGCCGAACTCGATGCTTCCGACAAGCCGGCCGGTTTCGTCCCCACCCGCTGGGGCCCGTTCGACAGCGCCGCTTTCACGATCATTTTGATCGCCAGCACGATCGCCAACATCGGCATCGCGATTTTCGACACGTGCTCGGGCTGGTTGATGACCACTCTCAACGCCGATCCGATGGCGGTGTCGACCGTTCAAATCGCGACGACGCTGCCGATGTTTCTCCTGACGTTGCCGGCCGGAGCGCTTGCGGACATCGTCGACTCGCGCCGGCTGCTGATCGGCGTCGAAATCGTCGTCTTGGTGGTGTCGGCGGCATTCGCCGCCCTGGTTTCCCTCGGTCTGGCGACGCCGGGCGCCCTGTTGGCGACGACGTTCATGCTGGGCGCCGGCGGCGCGCTGAGCGCGCCGGCGTGGCTGAAGATCACGCCGCTCCTCGTGCCCGTGCGCCACCTGGACAGCGCGGTGGCCGCCAACGGCGCCGCCTACAACCTCAGCCGCGCCGTCGGGCCGGCGCTCGGCGGTCTCGCCATCGGCGCGATAGGCATCGATTCGCCCTTCTGGGCGTTCAGCGCCAGCAATCTGGGAATCATCGCGGCGTTGCTGTGGTGGCGCCCGCCGCGCCAGGGCGCGCAAAGCCTGCCGGCGGAACGGCTGACCAGCGCGATCCGCACCGGCATTCGCTACGCCGCGAACAATCGATTCCTCGGCGCGACGATGATCCGGGCGATCGCGTTCTTTCCGTTCGCCAGCGCCTATTGGGCGCTGCTGCCTCTCATCGCGCGCAGTCAGATGAACAACGGGCCGGAGGTCTACGGCGCCTTGCTCGGCGCGATCGGCCTCGGCGCCATCGGCTGTTCCTTCGCGCTGAACTGGTTGAAGGCCGAACTGGGACCCGATCTGCTGGCCGTTCTCGGGTCGCTCGGCAGCGCGCTGGCCCTCGTGCTGTTCGCGTTCGCGCACGAGCCGGTCATCGCGCTCCTCGCCAGCCTCGTCGCCGGCGCTTCGTGGATCGTGGTTCTGGCGTGCCTGTTCGTGTCGGTTCAGGTCGCTCTGCCCGATTGGGTTCGCGGTCGCGGGCTGGCGGTCTTCCTCACCGTCCACTTCGGAGCGATGACGCTGGGAAGCGCGGTTTGGGGCCAAGTCGCGAGCCGAGAGGGGCTCTCCATCGCGCTTCTCGCGGCGGCCGGCGGGGCGCTGCTGGCCATTCCCGTGACGCTGCGTTGGAAACTTCAGGCCGCCGCCGGGCTCGATCTTTCCCCGTCCATGCATTGGCGCACGCCGGTCTTTGCGCAAAAGGTCGAGCCGGATCAGGGACCGGTCCTCGTGACCATCGAATATCGCGTCGCCAAGGAAAATTGCGCCGCCTTTCTCGGCGCGATCGACGAGATGGGACGCGAGCGCAAGCGCGACGGCGCCTTCGCCTGGGGCGTATTCGAGGACGCCGCGGAAAGCGGACGCTACCTCGAGACGTTCCTGATCGAGTCATGGCGGGAAATGCAGCATCTGCGCGCGCGCGTCACCAACGCCGACCGCATGCTGGAAGAAGAGATCCGCGAATTGCTCGCCGAATCGCCCAAGGTGACCTTCCTCACCGCCTCCGCGCGCACGCGCCGCTCCGGCAAGAAGCACCAATTTAAGCTCCAAGCGCCGACCACGCCGTCGATTTAGGTCTTGCCGGAAGTTGGCGGGGCCAAGGAGCCGTCATTGCGCGCGACCGGCTCGGAAGAGTCGCTCACCGCGGACTCGCCCTCCGCCGCAATCCACTTGGCCATGAGGGCTTCGAGTTCGCCCGCCTCATAGACGCGGGCGAAACGGTCGACCACGCCCAACCGGCCGAAAACCTCGTTGAGGAACGATCCGACCGGGGGGCAAGCCGACCGGTCGTAGCCCGATCGCGCGATCAATTCGCTCCACAGGTGCAGGAACGTCGCGCCGCGCACGGCCTCGGCGACCTCGTCGCGACAGGCGGGCAAGAACGGCTTCCAGAAGCAATCGGGTTCGATGGGATAGAAATGGTGGAATTCGCGCGCGTAGCGGTCGATGCCGTTTCGCGTCGCAATCTCCGTCAGCAGGAACGGGCCGATGGCGCCCCAGCTCTGATCGACATCGACGGCGCTTTCGGCTTTCGCGACGAGTGCGTTCAGCGTCGGATCGTCGGGCGGCAGTTTCAGCACGGCGTTGTTGATGACGGATTCCCCGCGGAACTCCGACTGGCGACCGAATACGATTTCCTCCTGGGCGAAATCGGGCTTGCGCAGACAGAGAATGTCGGAGTCGACCCAGCAGCAACCGGTTTCGCGAATCATCTCGTAGCGGAACCTGTCGGCGAACGTGGCGATCGAAGGCCTGCCCTTCACGATATAGCGCCCGAGCAGCGATTCGTCGGGGCAAATCCGGCGCGCGTCCGCCAATTCCACGCCGCGCGGCGCGTCGAGCCGGTCGTCGTAGCTGTAGACCCGCAGGCCCGCGCCGAAATGCGCGAAGGACGCCATGCAGCCGTAGGTGAGCGCGTCGAGCGGCCCGTGCCAGAACGTCGCGAATTCCGGCGTCGCCCCACGATCGCGAGGCGTCATCGACCGGCGCCTCGCGGCTTCACAGGATCCGGCCCAGGACGTTGCGGTTGGCGTCTTCCCAGTCCCCGAAGAACGTTTCCGTCGTCAGATATCCCTGCGAGACGAATTCGGAATAGACGTCGAAAATCCAGCTCGCGTCGATGTCGTCGAGCAGCAGATGCTTGCCGCGTCCGCTCCCGGCGAGGCGAAGACAATTGGCGACGTCGGCGCGACAGAGTTCGCTCGTATGCCCGCCGTCGACGTGAAAAATATCGAAATCGAGATCGGCGCGATTCATGGCCAGATAAGGCAGCACTTCGCGCGAATCGCCGGGCCAAAAGTGGACGCGGCCGGGAAATTCGCTCTTCAAATAATCCACGCACGGGCCTGTATAACGATGAATGTCGAGGTCCACGCCGTGATACGCCAAGGACGGATTGGCCGAGAGGGCGAGCAGCGCGCTGTGACCGGCGTTGACGCCGATTTCCAGCAAGCGCCGCTTGAAGCGCGTCGCGCGCCACATGTTCCGTCTGGCCGGCGCCAAATTCGCGGTCGGCGGACTGCCGCTGAAATTGCGGTCTCCGTCCCAATAGAAAATGTTGCCTTCCAGCGTCTCGTTCGAGTCGGCCACGCGGCGGTTCAATTCGTTCAGCCTGCGCACGAAACGCGGCGACAAGATCTCCGACGAATCCCTGCGATCGATCGAATAGTCGGGAATTTCGGAAGGCGGCACGACCTTTCCCGGAATGAGCTTTCGGCCATTCATCATGTCGACGCCCTCACAACAGAGCCCTCGCCGCCGCGGCGCACAATCGGCAAACGCCGGAAAGCCGCGACTTGTTCAGGAAATCGGCGCGAAGCGCAACCCCCATGCGCCTCGCCCGGCGCGGTCCGCGCGCCCGGGCCGGCCGGCTTGATCCAGCGAGCCCGCCAATCTAAGCTTGCGCCGGCGCCAGGGAAAAAGCGATCGCGGGCCGCGGCCGATCGATCGAAGCGCGGCGGGGCGTTGAACGCATTATAGAGGAGGCGAAGGCGCCGCTCGGCGCCGACGTGGAATTTTTGCCGGGTCATAGGCGCGATCGACGCGGCGACGCGGCGCCTCGAGAAAATCAATCCTCGTTGGACTGGGACGCACGCATGGGTTCCCTCGAAATCGCTCTTGTCGTCGGCGTGCTCGCGTTCGCCAGCGGCTTGATCGGATTGAAGCTGCAGTCGCTCCTGCCGGACCATCACACCTCGGACCGCTCTCGCGACATGATCGGAGCGATTTCCGGGCTCTTGGGCTTGCTTCTCGCTCTGGTCCTGGGGACGCTGATCGGGTCGAGCTACAGCTTCTATGCGACGCAAAAGGCCGAACTCGAAACGCTCGACGCGCGGGCGCTGCAGTTCGATTCGGCATTGGCGGCCTACGGCCCGGAGGCCCAGCCCGGCCGTGACGGCCTGCGCAGGGCCCTCCAGCAGGGCTACGACATGTTCTGGGGCGCCGGGCAATACGACCCGAAGGCGCAAAGCGTCGGAACCGCGCTCGCCGGCCTGAAGAAAATGGACCAGTTCCTCCTCTCGCTCAAGCCGACCACGGATGCGCAAAAGCAATTGCTGACCACGGCGAGCATAAACGCCAGCTGGATCGAGCAGACGCGCCTGCTAATGTCGCTGCAACTGGTCGCCCCGATCTCATGGCCGCTGATGATTATCGTCGTCTCGTGGTCGCTGCTGCTGTTCTGCGGCTATGGGCTGCTTTCCCGGGCCAACGCCACGGTCCTTGCGACGCTGGCGCTCGGATCGTTCGCGGTCGCGAGCGCGATCTTTCTGATCCTCGAGTTGAACCAGCCCTACACCGGCCTGTTCCGTATTTCGCCGGCAGTCATTATGCAAACGCTCGAGGCGATGAGCGAATAGAAGTTTGCTCTTGGTGGATTTCGGCCGACAAGCGGGGCGTAAAGCTTGCGGCCGCCTGAATGTCGCCTCGATCCGTGTCGACGATCGAATTCCAGGGGATCAGCCGTTCATGTCCGAAGATTGCCGCATCGAAGGCTACGCCATCGTCTCAGCCGACGGCATGATCGCGGACGAGAACGGCCATATGCCCGACATCCTCAGGAACGAGGCCGATCTGCGCTTCTTCGATTCTCAGTTGGAGCGGGCCGACGTCGTGGTTCAGGGGCGAAATTCGCATGAAGGCCATGACAACTCGGAGCGCCGGCGCCGGCTGGTCGTGACGCGCAGAATCGCGACGATCGAGCCCAATCCGGATCTTCCCAATTCCATGCTGTGGAACCCCGCCGGCGCGTCGTTCCGTGAAGCCTGCGCGGCGCTGGGGCTTTCGAGCGGCCTCGCGGCCATCATCGGCGGCCCCGAAGTCTACAGTCTGTTCCTCGACATCGGCTATGACGCTTTTCACCTCAGCCGCTCCGGCAAGGTCAGCCTGCCGGGCGGCCTGCCCGTCTTCCTGCAAGGCCGACTGGGACGCTCGCCCGAGGCCGTGCTGAGGCAATATGGCCTCGAGCCGGTGACGGAGCGCATGCTCGACGAAGCGAAAGCGGTCACGCTGGTCACGTGGCGAAGAAAAGCTTCGGCGTGACCCCCGTCCGAAAGCTTACTCTCCCCTGAGAGTCGCGCCGACGATCGCGCGCCAAAATCCGCCGTAGGAGAGCTCGAATCCGACAATTTTGAATTTCAGGTCGACGCCGTCGAGCACTTCATAGGCGGAATTCCGGCATATCGACACGATGGCGACGCCGTTGTTGTTCAGAAACCGCTTCGACCCGCGCAGAAACGAGCGCGTGATCATGCCGCTCGGATCGCATAGGCTATATTGCTCGATCGCATTATCCGGCATTTTGTCGATAAGCGGCGCATTGAAAATTATCAGATCGAATTTCTGCTTAGGAATCCGCTCGAACATATCCGACTCGATGACGTCGATTTGCAGGCCGTTCAACGCCGCGTTGTGCTTGATCGACTCGATGGCGGCGGGCGAAATGTCCGACGCCTTGATCGTCGCGTTCCATCTCGCGGCGATATACAAAGAAATCGCGCCGCAACCGGCGCCGATCTCCAACACCGATTTGATTCTGTCGGACTTCATCTCCCGCAAGTTGCGAATGAAAAACTCCGAACTCGAATCGGGCGTGGGATGATAGACGCCGGCCGGTGCGTCGATCGTCAATCCATCGATGAGAAACCGCGCCGGCACGGATTGTTTTTCGACGAGGGCGCTATGGGGGAGCGCGATATCCATGAACGACGGGGTCACCAATCCCGAGAGACCGAGCGTCTCGAGGACCCTCTCGCGCGCTTCTTCTCTGCTTTCGATATCCATTAGGAGTTCACTTTCGGTTTCCGCGGACCGTCTTTGGCGCCGCGGATCGCTCCGATCCTGTTCGCGACAATTCCGGGATTCTCGCATCCGCGACGGCGCGAACACGCTTTCGGCGCGCTACGACGCTCGCATCGCGGGCGGACCCGCGCCGTCGTCGGCCAAGCGTCTTCGCCGATCGGAACAGTCGCGATTCGTCACGTTTCACGCCCTTGCGCGCTCTCGTGCCAATGTCGCAGCAGCAAATGCGAAAGAGCGGCGAGCACGAGGTAAATCGTTATGCCGGACACCGAGATCAACAGCAACGCCGCGAACATTCGCGCAATGTTCAGGCGAAAGCCGGATTCGACGATGCGATAGGCGAGCCCGGCGCCGTGTCCGGCCGACCCCGCCGCGATTTCCGCCACGATCGCTCCGATCAGCGCGAGCCCGCCGCCGATGCGCAGGCCCGCGAGGAAATAGGGCAGAGCGGAAGGCAGACGCAGCCAGCGCAATTGCTGCCAGCGCGAAGCGCGGTAGAGATGAAAAAGATCGAGCAGATTGTGATCGGCCGAGGAAAGTCCGAGCGTCGTATTGGCCAGGATCGGGAAAAACGCGACGAGGAACGCGACGACCAGCACCGCGGTGCTGGAGCTGAGGTAAATCAACAGCAGCGGCGCGATCGCGACGATCGGCGTGACCTGCATCGCCACGGCGAAGGGGAAGAAAGCGCGTTCGACCAGACGCCACTGCGCGAACACGATGGCGATGGCCACGCCGCCGACGACCGCCGCCGCGAGGGCCTCGAACGTGATGGAGAGCGTCACGAACAGCGAGCCGGAGAGCGTGCCCCAGTCCTTGATCAGCGTCGCGATGACGAGACTCGGCGCCGGCAATATATAAGCGGGAACCGCATAATAGCGCACCGCCCCTTCCCAAGCCAAAAGCGCGAGCGCCAGCGCAAGCAACGGCAACAAATATTCGATGACTTCCTCTCGATTCATGCCCTGGCGCCTTTGACGCTCGACGATTCGGTTTCCGGGGCCAAATCCATGGCTTCGTGCAGCGCCAAGGAGGTCTCGCGGCATTTCTCGGCATAGCCGGGGCTCATGCGAAACTCCGCGCTGCGCGGCAATGGCGCGTCGACGGAAATTTCCGCCACGGCGCGTCCGGGGCGCGGCGCGAAGATCACGATGCGGGTCGAGAGATAGACGCTTTCAAAGACGGAATGCGTGACGAAAACGACGGTCGCGCCGAGCGAGCATTTCAACGCCACGAGATCGTCGTTGAGCCTCGTTCGCGTGATTTCGTCGAGCGCGGCGAAGGGCTCGTCCATCAGCAGCACCGCGGGGCGCGTGATCAGCGCGCGCGCGATCGAGGCGCGCATCTTCATGCCCCCGGAAAGTTCGCGCGGATAGGCGTTGGCGAATCCGCCCAGACCGACCATCTCGAGCGCTTCCTCGACGCGCGGCCGCGCCTTGCTCTTGGAGACGCCGGTCAGGCGCAACGGCAGCCAGACGTTGGCGAAGACCGTCGCCCACGGCATCAGCGTCGGCTCCTGAAACACGAAGCTCAGCGTCGGGCGCTCGCCACGCCAGTCGATTGCGCCTTGCGTCGGCGGCGTGAGGCCCGCCAAGAGCCTGAGCACCGTCGACTTGCCGCAGCCGGAGGGGCCGAGCAAGGACAGAAACTCCCCTTCGCGCACGTCGATGTCGACGCTCCGCAAGGCCTCGAGCTTGTTGGCGAAGACCTTGCCGACGCCGCGCAAGGTGGCGAGCGGCGCGGACGCCGAGAGATCGGACGGCGAAGAGTCCGGCGCCAAGGGCTGCGTCAGCGACATGAGGCGGAAACGCTTGCCCCACCGACCGCGGCGAGGGATTGCGGGAGAGAGCGCATCGGCTTCGCCGATCGTTCGACCGATGCGCCGCCTGTTTCTTCACGCGAGGCGCCAGAGTGCGCGTGAGCATGGCCGAAAGCTTGCCGCACCTTCCCTAACCCACAATTGATTCGGACGTCGTTCGGGCCGGACGGCTTCGGCGACGGGTAGAAGCGTATATGCCTCGCCGAGCCTCGTCAAATTGGCCTGAGCGCGAGCGGCGAAACGGATTTGCGAACGGGGCGAGCGACGGCGAGAATGCGGACGGGATCGGCGGCGCGTCGCGGCCCCTTTCGTCTCCTCGCCAGGAAACGAGAAACTTGATACAGGTCGCGCATCGCCCTCTCGTCGGCGGCCGTCGATCATCGCGGCGCTCGGCCCCACCCTTCGATCGAACGAGATTTTCATCATGGCGACCGACTACGTGGCGGAAAATCTGAAATTGCCGAATCTCGACTCTTTGTTCCCCAACATGATCGTCGGCGACAAAGACGCGTTGACCTGGCCGTATTTCCGACGGGGCATCGATCACAATTGGTATGCCGATCGCCGGAACCCGCAGGTCGGCTTCATCAACAAGGACGAAGCCTCGATCCTTTACGGCAACGCCCTCTTGTTTTCGGGTCGGCGCGGCCTTGAGATCGGCGCCTGGAGAGGATGGTCGACATGCCACCTCATCGCCGCGGGGCTCGCCTCGCTCCATGTCGTCGAACCCTTGCTTCGCGACGAGGCGTGGCGGCGCGAATTCTCAGCCGCGGTGGACGCGGCGGGCGGCGCCGACCGCGCGATTCTCGTTGCCGAATCCAGTCCCGAAGCCGTCGTGCGGTTGGGCGAAAGCGGCGCGCGCTGGTCGTTCGCGTTCATCGACGGAGACCACGAGGGCGAGGCGCCGACCAACGACGCGCTCGCGTGCGAGCCTTATCTCGAACCGACGGCGATGGTCCTGTTCCACGATCTCGTATCGCCCCATGTTTCCGCCGCCTTGCGCGCGCTGGACGCCAAAGGCTGGAGGACGATGGTCTACCAAACCGCGCAGATGATGGGGGTCGCGTGGCGCGGCGATATTCACCCCGTCCGCCACCTCCCCGACCCGACGCAAAGGTGGAGCGTTCCCGAGCACCTCGCCGGCTTCGCGGTCAGCCCCGACGCGTGACGGCGGAGAAGCGCGCGACGAGGGAAGGCCAGTCGACCGCGCTGGCGGCGCAGAAGCGATGCGGTTTTCGGATGGCGGAGCGCCCCTTCCCCCCTTGCGGGGGAAGGAGGCGCGTCCGTCTCACTTCGGCCTCAGATCCGCGCCGACGCCCTTGTCGACGAACTGCAACGTGTAGGCCTTCTTGTAATCGGTGTCCGCCTTGACGATGCCGACCTTGACCATCTTGTCGAAGAAGTCCTTCACGCGTTCGTCGGTCATCGCGCCGATGCCCAGCTTGACCGTATCGCCGGAATCGACGACGCCGTATTCCTTCATCTTGGCGACCGAAAACGCGATCTGCTCGTCGGTCACTTCGGGGTTCTCTTTCTTGATCATCTCGTTGGCTTTTTTGTTGTCGCCATAGAGATAGTGGTACCAGCCGATCGCCGAGGCGTCGACGAAACGCTGCACGAGACCGGGGTTCTTCTCCACGATTTCGCGGCGCGTCTCGATCAAGGTGGCGTAAGTCGAATAGCCGTAGTCCGACAGCAGGAAGACATTGGGCTTGAAGCCGCCCTGCCTTTCCACCTCGAAGGGTTCCGAGGTCAGGTAGCCCTGCTGGATCGAATTCTTGTCGGCGATGAACGGCGCCGAATTATAATTGTAGGGTTTGACGTTCTCGTCCTTGAACCCATAGGCCATGCGCATCCAGGCGTAGAAGGTGTTGAGCGCGCCGCTGCTGGCGAACACGGTCGCCTTGGGCAAATCGGTCCATTTGTCCAGCCCGACGCCGGGATGCGACATGAAGATCTGCGGGTTCTTTTGAAAGTCGGCGGCGACGGCGATCGTCGGTATCCCCTGCTCGACCGACAGGAAATCGCCGATCATGTCGCCGCCCATGAAGAATTCGATCTTTCCCGCGACGAGGAGCATGCCCCCGTTCGACTGCGGCCCGCCCTGCAGGATCGTCACGTCGAGCCCGTATTTGGCGTAGGTGCCGTCGACCAGCGCCTGATAATAGCCGCCGTGCTCGGCGTCGGCGAGCCAATTGGTGCCGAACGTGACTTTGTCGAGCGCGAACGCGGGACTCCAAAGCCCTCCCGCGATGGCGAAAGCGAGTGCTACGGCGGCGCGCATGAAAGTCTCCAGTCGTCATCAACGTCGAGGACTTCGCGCGCGATGCAATCGCAAGACGGAACCGCGTTCGATTCCAGCCGGACTCTCGGACCGCCCAACTCGCCCCCAACCTCCCCGATGCGGCAGCATAGGAGAGCCCAGCCGACAGGTCGACTCTAAATTTCCTTTCTCCCCGACCGCCGCCCCGATCGTCTTCGAGCGGACGCCGCGGGGAGAAACAGGTTTACAGCGCCCAAGGGGGCGTCGAAGATGCGCATCGAGCGATAAGGCGCGGCCGCCCCCCGGCGCGGCCTGAATCCATTTCAAGGACACCGCCCGGCATGCGTCTGTGGATCAAGGACCCGCTCGCGATTCTCGCCGAGGGCGCCGAGCGCGGAATCGTCGTCGAGGGGACGCACATCGTCGAGCTCGTCGGTCGCGGCGGCACGCCGTCGGCGCCCGTCGAGGCGACCTTCGAGGCTTCGCGCCACGTCGTCCTGCCCGGCCTCGTCAACGCCCATCATCATTTCTATCAGACGCTGACGCGCGCGCACCCCGCCGGGTTCGGCAAGGACCTCCTCCCCTGGCTCGTCGCGCTCGAACGCGTCTGGGCGCGCACGAAGCCGGAGCACTTGCGCATCGCCGTGCGCATGGCCTTGATCGAGCTGATGCTATCGGGCTGCACGACGGCGGCCGACCATCACAATCTGTTCCCGGCGGGGCTGGAGAACGCGATCGACATCGAGGTCGAGGAAGCGCTGAAGCTCGGCCCGCGCATGACGGTGACGCGCGGCTCGATGGGCCTTTCGGAAAAGGACGGCGGGCTGCAACCCGACTCGATCGTGCAGGACGCGGACACAATCTTGGAGGATTGCGAGCGCGTGCTCAAGCTGTTCCATGACCCCAGCCCCGGCGCGCAAATCCGCATCGCGCTGGCGCCGTGTTCGCCGCTGGCCGTGCCCCGGCGGGTCCTCGTCGAATCGGCTCGGCTCGCCGAGCGCCACGATTGCCGGCTGCACACCCATCTCTGCCAATCCCCGGACGAGGACGTCTATGCCCAGGCGACTTTCGGCATGCGCTCGGTCGACCTGCTGGAGGAGGCGGGTTGGCTGACCCAGCGCGCCTGGGTGGCGCACGGCATCCACTTCAACCCCGACGAAATCGGCAGGCTGGGGCGCGCGGGCGTCGGAATCTGCCATTGCGCGGCTTCCGACATGCTGCTGGCGATGGGCATCTGCCCGACGAAGGATCTCGAGGCCGCCGGCGCGCCGGTGGGGCTCGGCGTCGACGGCTCCGCCTCGAACGATTCCTCCAACATGATGGAGGCGGTGCGCCATTCCCTGATGCTCGGGCGGCTGCGCTACGGCGCCTCCGGCGTCACCCACCTCGACGCGTTGCGCTGGGCGACCGAGGGTTCGGCGCGCTGCCTGGGGCGCGACGACATCGGCCGCATCGCCGTCGGCCTGGAGGCGGACCTGGCGATGTTCACGCTCGACGAGCCGCGCTTCAGCGGCGCCCACGATCCGATCGCCGCGCTGGTGTTGTGCGGCGCGCACCGCGCCGACCGCGTGATGATCGCCGGGCGTTGGCGCGTCCTCGACGGCGCGCCCGTCGGCGTCGATCTCGCCGCGCTCGTCGCCGAGCACAAGCGGGCCGCGCTGGCGTTCGCCTGAGGACGCCGGTTTTCCCCCTTAGAACCCTTCCCCGCCGTCGACGGTCAGCGTCTGTCCGACGATGTGGCGCGACCTTTCGCTGGCGAGGAAGATCACGGCCTCGGCGACGTCCTGAACGTCGGCGATCCGGCCCGCCGGGATGCGCCCGATCATGGCGGCGTAGTCGAGCCGGCCCGCGGCGAAATCCGCCATCACGCCTTCGGTGTTCACGTGGCCGGGCGCGACGGCGTTGACGCGAATTCCCCTAGGGGTCCATTCCAGCGCCATCGACCGCGTCAGGCTGTCGAGCGCCGCCTTGGAGGCCGAATAGAGCCCGCAGCCCGGCGCCGGCCGCGCTCCCGCGATGCTGCTGATATTGACGATGGCGGCGGTTCGGCTGGCCCCAACGGCCCAACGCGCCAGCGCGCGGGCGCAGAGCAACGGGCCGCGGATGTTCGTGTCGAGAAACCGCGCGGCTTCCTCGGCGTGCGCGTCGAGCAGCGCGACCACCGCGAAATGGGCCGCGTTGTTCACGAGGACGTCGAGCGCGCCGAAATGCGCCACGGCCTCGGCGACGAGCTTTTCGCACTGTTCGGGAACGCTGACGTCGACTTGCACCGCCAGGGCGCCGACCTTCGTCTCGCGCGCGATTTCGTCCGCCGCCCGATTGGCCGCGTCGATGTTTCTGCCGGCGATGACGACATGCGCGCCGCGCTTCGCGAAGCGCTGAGCGACGGCGCGGCCGATGCCGGCGCTTCCTCCGGTGACGACGACGACCTTCCGCGCGAATTCGCAATCGGATGGGGGATGGGAATCAGGCACGGGAGCGGCCTCCTCGGTCGAAACCACGATCGCCCCCTTCGCCCCGGCGGCGCGTCATCCCATGCTCTGGAAGCGATGCGCGGCGGCGCTGATCCGTGACGCGATTTCGATGTCGAGGTCGGTGATCTTGAAGCCCGCGTCATGGGTGCAGAACGAAAACGACACGCGATTGTACGAATTATGGAATTCCGGATGATGGTTCATCACTTCGGCCTCGATCGCGACCTGCACGATGAACGCGATCGCGTCGCGAAAGGTCTGGAACTCGAAGACAGCTTCGATATTTTGCCCCTTGACCGACCAATCCCTCAGCCTTTGCAGCGCCGAATGAATTTCGGACTCGCTGAGTATCTGGTAATTCGCCATGGCGCGTCTCCTCGATTGTCCCCGCGCAGGCGCGGCGGGGAAGGCTATTTGTCCAGGTCGACGATCACTTGTTCGAGCCCTGCCGGCGAAATGCGGATCGAACTCGTATAGGGCTGACTGAATTCGAGAATCAGGAAGATCGCGCTGGCCACGGCGCACGCGCCCAGCGCGAGCGCGGTCAGCGTCGTCGCGTTGACGCGCGAGAGCATGCCCAGCCCGCAGAACAATAGACACGACCAAGCCGTCACCGCGACGATGAGCGGCCAGGATATGGGATGGGTCAATTGCAGCGACATCAGCAATCGATATTCGCCGATGAACCCGTAATTGCGCCGGGCGTCGCCGAGCAATTGCTTCTGCGCCTCCGTCGTCGGCTGGAGAGCGCCGAGGAACGAACTCATCGTGTCCATGTTGGCGTAGGACGCCGCGTAAGCCAGGTTCGCCGCCTCTTCGTCGCCCCAGAATTGCTCGTGCGCCCAGACGAGGTCGGTCCTGAGCAATTCGCGCCCGTGCTTCGCCTCGGGGCCATATTGCCGCATTTCCAGATCGAACTCCAGCGCCTTCGCGCAGAGCGTTTGCAGCTCGCTCTGCTGCGTATTGAAGACGCCATAGGCGGTCCAGATGAGGAGCCCGAGAACCAGCGCGAGCAGCAGCGTGATGAGCCCGACGACGCCCCCGATCATGTCGCTCGACCGGTCCGACGTATGGTGCTCGGCCAATCGCTTTTGCAGCGACAGCCCGATCCCGCCGCTGACGAACATCAGCGCGGCGACCGTGACGGCGGTTGCGAGCGACGTCATTCCTAGGTCTCCGTGAGAGCCGCGCCGCATTCCGCCGGGCGCGAATCGTCGCTGTAATTTAGCACGGCGCGGTCGGCCTCGACGCTTGCGTCAGCGCGCCACCGCCTCGCCCTCGGCAAGCCATTCCCATTCGCCAAAGCGCGCCCCGAGCCACCGCCGCACCGCCGCTTCGTCCGCGACGATCGCGCAGAGATCGCCGGCGAAGTCTCTGAGCGCGGGAGCGTAGGCCGCGGCGACGCCGATGAGAACGGGGATGTCGGCTTCCAGCGCCGCGGCGATCGCGTCGCGCACGCCGCCGCCCTCCTCCGCCTCGGCCTTGGCGAATTTGTTGAGAATGACGAGATCGGGCGAGGCGCTGCGGATCGCGCGCTCGATCAGTTCCGCCGCTTCGGTCAGCGCGCCCGGATCGAGACGGCAGCCTTGCGCGAGATCGCCGCGATCCTCGGAAATGCGGATCAGCCGCCCGCTCGCGAGATCGCGCAGAAACATGTCGCAGCGGCGTCGCCCCGGACGCGGCTCGTCCTGCTGCAATGCGCCGGCGAGGCGCAGGCCGGCGCTCTTCGCGCGTTCGGCGACGCGAACGAAGAGATCGTTTGCCGCGCGCGTTTCGTCGCGCAGCACCGCGCAGACGGCCGCGCAGACGTGGGCCGGCTCGCGCAGGAGGCCATCCGCAATCGCCCGCATCGCTTCGCCCCTCCCTCCCGCTTCGTTCCCCCGGCGAACGATTTCCGGTTTGAATTCGGACGGAGCGCCGCGGGGCCAATATGGATGGCTTCGCTCGCGCCGGCAATGGCGACAAAAGGCGCGCGCCTCGCCGCCGCGCTGCTTGCGGCTTTAGCGCAGGCGATAGCGGATCGGGACCGCATAGGCGCGCGGCGCCCCTTCGGGCGGCGGCGGCAGCGGACTCGCGCGCCGAACGCTCGCCACCGCGTCGGCGTCGAGCGCGGCGTCGCCGCTCGATTGCGCGAGGGCGGCGGACGTCACCTGCCCCGTCGCGTCGAAGGAAAAACTCACGACCGCCACGCCGACGGCGCCGCGCTCGCGCGCCGATTCGGGATAGCGGACGGCGCTGTAGATTCGCGCGTAAAGCGACGCGCGATAGGCGCCGAGGTCCGCCTTGGGCGCCGCCGGGCTCGGCGCCGCGGATTTGGGCGCGGCGGCGGGTTCGGTCGCGGCCGGCCGCGCGGGCGCCGGTTTGGGCTGCGGCTTCGGCTGAGGCCGCGGCGCCGCCTTGGGCGCCGGCGGCGGCTCCTTCGGCGCCGGCGGGAGCTCGGGCTTCGGCGGAGGAGGCGTCTGCGCAGGCGGCGGCGGAAGCGTCTCGACAGGCGACGGCGGAGGCGGCTCAATGGCCGGCAGGGGCGTCGCCTCAGCGGGCGCGGGCGGCGGCGTCTCGACGGGCGGCGGAGGCTGCGGCTCAACGGGCGGCGGCGGCGTCGCCTCAGCGGGCGTGGGCGGCGGCGATGGCGCGACCGCCGCTGGCGGCGGCTCGACAGGCGCGGGCGGTTCGGCGACCGCCGGCGTTTCCGGAGGCGCCTCGACGACGATTTCGACGGGGATTTCCACGGCGCCGTCCAGCGGCGCGGACGACGAGGCGAACAACGCCAACGCGGCGAACAGCGCGCCATGCGCGGCCAGCGAGACCGCCATCGCGATCAAGGGAGGCCGCGCCGGGCCGGAGGCCTGCAACGGCGTCAATGCAAATTCGGCGCGGGCGTCGAGGACCGGGCCAAATTTCCCGGTCAAATCGGCGAACGGCGCCGGGACCGACGGACGGGGAAACTCCCGGTCCCCAAATGTGCGCACAAAGCTGTTCTCGTCCCGTCGCTCACGCGCAAGCGACACTTATGGCTCAGAACGGAATGTCGTCGTCGAGGTCGGCGCCCGCGCCGCCGCCGCTCGCCAGCGCCGGGCGCTTGTCGACCGGCGACGAGCGACCGAAGCTCGCGCCGCGTTCTTCGCCGCCGGAAACGCTGTCGCGGCCCTCGCCGCCGCCGCGCGAGTCGAGCAGGGTCAATTCGCCGCGAAAGCGCTGCAGCACGACTTCGGTGGTGTATTTTTCGACGCCCGACTGATCGGTCCATTTGCGCGTCTGCAACTGGCCCTCGACGTAAACCTTCGTGCCCTTCTTGCAATATTGCTCGACGATCTTGCCGATGTTCTCATTGAAGACCACGACGTTGTGCCACTCGGTCTTTTCCTTGCGCTCGCCGGTCGCCTTGTCGCGCCAGGTCTCCGACGTCGCGAGGCTGAAGCTCACCACCTGATCGCCGGAATTCAAGCGGCTCACCTTCGGGTCCTTGCCGAGATTCCCGATCAGAATGACTTTGTTGACGCTACCCGCCATGATGCTCTCCTTCTAACGCTCATTGCCCCCTCTCGCGCTTGCGGGAGAAGGGCAAACCCGGGCCACCGTACCCGTCGCGCGCCGGCGGCGCTGGCGCCTTGCGCCACTTGTCCACAGCCCGCGCGCGCGCCCGTCATTTGGCGAGCGCGATTTCCGCACTACATTCCCCATGAACGCCCCCTTGGGGCGCTTCCCAACGTTCTTAGTTTGTTCTAGCATTCGCCCAGGCCCGGCGCAAGCCCCCAAGCGATTCGCGTCTCTGCAGCAAAGGCCGTCATGGCGAGCGTCAAGTCTTCGAAACCATCCAAAGCCGCGCAGCCGGTCGAAAGGCTGTTCGGCGGCCGCACGATCGAGGTGCGCGGCGCGCGCGAGCACAATCTCAAGAACGTCGACCTGACGATTCCGCGCGACAAGCTCGTGGTGTTCACCGGTCTTTCCGGCTCGGGCAAGTCGTCGCTCGCCTTCGACACGATCTACGCGGAGGGTCAGCGCCGCTATGTCGAGTCGCTCTCGGCCTATGCGCGCCAGTTCCTCGAAATGATGCAGAAGCCCGACGTCGACCAGATCGACGGGCTTTCCCCGGCGATCGCCATCGAACAGAAGACCACGTCGAAAAATCCGCGCTCGACGGTCGGCACGGTGACGGAGATCCACGACTACATGCGCTTGCTGTGGGCGCGCGTCGGCGTGCCCTATTCGCCCGCCACCGGGCTGCCGATCGAGAGCCAGACGGTGAGCCAGATGGTCGATCGCGTGCTCGCCCTGCCCGAGCGCACGCGGCTCTATCTCACCGCGCCGGTCGTTCGCGGCCGCAAGGGCGAATATCGCAAGGAGCTCGCCGAATTCATGAAGCGCGGCTTTCAGCGCGTGAAGATCGACGGCGCCTTCTACGAAATCGCCGACGCGCCCGCGCTCGACAAGAAGCTCAAGCACGACATCGAGGTCGTCGTCGATCGACTGGTGGTGCGCCCCGACATGGCGAGCCGCCTCGCCGAAAGCTTCGAGACCGCGCTGGAGCTCGCCGACGGCCTCGCGATCGTCGAATTCGCCGACGCGCCTGAAGAGGGCGGCGAGCCGCGCCGCATCCTCTTCTCCTCGAAATTCGCCTGCCCCGTCTCCGGCTTCACGATCGCGGAAATCGAGCCGCGGCTGTTCTCGTTCAACAATCCTTTCGGCGCCTGTCCGGCCTGCGGCGGCCTCGGCTCCGAACTTACGGTCGATCCCGGGCTCGTCGTTCCCGATCCGCGCCTGACCCTGCGCAGGGGCGCCGTCGCCCCCTGGGCGAAATCGACCTCGCCCTATTATCTGCAGACGCTGGAGGCGCTCGGCCGGCATTACAAGTTCCGCCTCGACGCGCCCTGGGCGAGCCTGCCGGAGAAGGCGCGCGACGTCATCCTCAACGGTTCGGGCGAGGAGGACGTGCGCTTCGCCTACGACGACGGGCTGCGATCCTATGAGGTGAAGAAGCCGTTCGAGGGCGTCGTCAAGAACCTCGAGCGGCGCTACCGCGAAACGGAAAGCGAATGGTCGCGCGAGGAAATCGAGCGCTTCATGACCGCGACGCCGTGCGAGGCCTGCCACGGCTTCCGCCTCAAGCCCGAGGCGCTCGCGGTGAAGATCGACGGCAAGCACATCGGCGAGGTCAGCACGCTTTCGGTCAAGGCGGCGATCGATTGGGCGCGCGAGCTGCCGCGCGCGCTCGATTCCCAGCGCAACGAAATCGCCCATCGCATCCTCAAGGAGATCGGCGACCGGCTGACTTTCTTACGCGACGTCGGCCTCGACTATCTCACCCTGTCGCGCGCCTCCGGCACGCTGTCGGGCGGCGAGAGCCAGCGCATCCGCCTGGCCTCGCAGATCGGCTCCGGCCTCACCGGCGTGCTCTACGTGCTCGACGAGCCCTCGATCGGCCTGCACCAGCGCGACAACGCGCGCCTGCTCGACACGCTGAGGCGCCTGCGCGAACTCGGCAACACCGTGATCGTCGTCGAGCACGACGAGGATGCGATTCTCGCCGCCGATTACGTCGTCGACATCGGCCCCGGCGCGGGCGTTCACGGCGGCGAGATCGTCGCCAAGGGAACGCCGGAGGAAATTAAAGCCAACCCAAACTCGCTCACCGGGCAATATCTCTCGGGCGTGCGTTTCGTGCCGACGCCCGCGCGGCGGCGCGTCGCGGCGCCGGGCCACGAAATTCGCATCGTCGGCGCGCGCGGCAACAATTTGAAAAACGTCACGGCGACGATTCCGCTCGGCGCCTTCACCTGCGTCACCGGCGTCTCCGGCGGCGGCAAGTCGACCCTCATCGTCGACACGCTCTACAAGGCGGTGGCGCGCCATTTGAACGGCGCCAGCGAGCATCCCGCGCCGCACGAGCGCATCGAGGGGCTCGAGCGGCTGGACAAGGTCATCGACATCGACCAGTCGCCGATCGGCCGCACGCCGCGCTCCAATCCCGCCACCTACACCGGCGCCTTCACCCCCATGCGCGAATGGTTCGCCGGCCTGCCCGAGGCCAAGGCGCGCGGCTATCAGGCCGGGCGCTTCTCCTTCAACGTCAAGGGCGGGCGCTGCGAAGCCTGCCAGGGCGACGGCGTCATCAAGATCGAGATGCACTTCCTGCCCGACGTCTACGTCACCTGCGACGTCTGCAAGGGCAAGCGCTACGATCGCGAAACGCTGGAAGTGCGCTATCGCGACCATTCGATCGCCGACGTGCTCGACATGACGGTCGAGGAAGCGGCGAATCTCTTCAAGGCGGTGCCCTCGATCCGCGACAAGATGGAGACGCTGAAGCGCGTCGGCCTCGGCTACGTCAAGGTCGGCCAGCCCGCGACCACCCTGTCGGGCGGCGAGGCGCAGCGCGTCAAGCTCGCCAAGGAGCTCGCGCGCCGCTCCACCGGGCGCACGCTCTATCTCTTGGACGAGCCGACGACGGGCCTGCATTTCCACGACGTCGCGCAATTGCTCGACGTGCTGCACGAACTGGTCGACCAGGGCAACACCATGGTGGTCATCGAGCACAATCTCGAAGTGGTGAAGACCGCCGACTGGATCGTCGACATGGGGCCGGAAGGCGGCGACGGCGGCGGCGAAGTGGTCGCTGCGGGCACGCCGGAGCAGATCGCGCGCAACCCGCGAAGCCACACGGGGGCGTATTTGCGCGCGGCGCTGGCGAAGCGGGCGGGGAAGAAGGCACGGGCGGCGGCGGAGTAGATGGGGAGCATACACGCCTCCCATTTGGGGTTTTGGCTTTTCTCAGCCGTTCGAGTATCGATTTCGAATGGGCGATTTGGTTCTTAGCGAGATTCGCAGGCTCGCCGCGTCGAACGACGGGCGGCCGCCCGGACAAAAGCTGTTCGCGCGAGAAACCGGCATCGCCGAGCATCAGTGGCGCGGGAAGCTCTGGGCGCGCTGGGGCGACGCTCTAATCGAAGCCGGATATCGGCCGAACGATTGGACCGAACGCCTCGACTCTGACGAGGTGCTCGCCGGCGTCATCGCTGCTTGTCGTCACTTTGGGCGGCTGCCGACTTACGATGAAATCGAAATCTATCGGAAGTCCGCCCCTTCCGTTCCCACCGCGCAAGCCGTCAAACGACATTTTGGAGCGCGTTCAAACCTTATCGCCGCAATCGCGAAACGCACGACGGAAGATGCCGCATTCGCTGATATCGCCGCCATGCTGCCAGAAGGGCAAATGACCAATCGTACTCCCCTTGCGAGGCCAGCATGGGTACCAGAGGGCTTTGTTTATCTAATCCGATCGGGCGATTTCTACAAAGTTGGCCGAAGCGACGACTTGGAACGGCGAGTTAAACAAATTCGCGTCGCCCTTCCCGATAAGGCGACGCTCGTTCACGCAATCAGGACCGACGATCCCGCTGGCATTGAAGCCTATTGGCATCGGCGCTTCGAAGACAAACGAGCGAACGGCGAATGGTTCAAACTGGCGTCGGCGGACATCTCGGCGTTCAAGAAGCGAAAATTTCAATGAAGCGGCGCTCCCCGCGTCGTCATCGCGAGCAAAGCGAAGCGATCCAGACTAAGCCGCCGCCGCAATCCCCAAGTCTGGATTGCTTCGCTTTGCTCGCAATGACGAAGTGCCCGTCAATATCCGACGACGTCGAAACGCTAAAACACGTGCACGGCCGACTCTTCGATCCGCTTCCTTAGACGCGGATGCAGGCTGCCCCGCGTCATGATGTCGGCCGGGCGGCCGAGTATGTCGGCGGCGCGCTCCTTCAGGTCCATCAGTTCGAACAGGCCGAGCTTGCCTTTTTCATGATCGAAAAACAGGTCGACGTCGGAATCGTCCCTCGCCTCGCCGCGCGCGGTCGATCCGAACAAGTACAGATGCTCGACGCCGAGTCGCTTCAAATCGGCTTCGTGCGCCCGCAGCAGGCTCATGGCGTCATCGCGTTTCATGCCGGCAACATAGCAAACCTGCCCGCCAGCTTCCATGCCCTTGCATTTTGCGAAGACCGACCCGGCGCCGCCGAGGCCGCGCCCGGAGCCATCCGGCCCGTCACACGCAAAACATGATAGACATTCACATTATCAGCGTCGTCGCCGGCGCGGCGCCCGCTTATCGCGACTTCCAAAGGGAGAAACCCCCATGCCTGCGCCTCTGGGAAGCTTCGTCTGGTACGAATACATGGCCGCCGACGCGAAGGCCGCGGCGGATTTCTACGCTCGCGTGGTCGGCTGGAGCGCGGCGGACGCTGGGATGGCCGGCTTTCCCTACACCCTGTTTTCCACCGGGCCGAACGTGGTCGCGGGGCTGATGGCGCTGCCCGACGAGGCGCGCGAGATGGGCGCGCGGCCGGGCTGGCTCGGCTATGTCGGCGTGCCCGACGTCGACGCCTATGCGGCGAAGATCGCCGCCGCCGGCGGCAAGATCTACCGCGCCCCCGCGGACATCCCGACCGTCGGCCGCTTCGCCGTCGTCGGCGATCCCCATGGCGCGGCGTTCGTCGTCTTCAAAGGGCGGCCCGCCGAAGACCCGCGCCCGCCGATGGCTTCGGACGCTGCGGGCAATGTCGGCTGGCGCGAGTTGCGCGCCGGCGACCTCGACAGCGCCTTCGCCTTCTATTCCGGCCTGTTCGGCTGGAAGAAGACCCAGGCGATGGATATGGGGGCGATGGGAACCTATCAGGTGTTCGAGATCGCAGGCGGTCAGGGCGGCGGCATGATGACCAAGACGGCCGAGACGCCGGCCCCGTACTGGCTCTATTACTTCAACGTCGACGCCATCGACGCCGCCGCCGAGCGCGTCAAGTCCGCCGGCGGTCGGGGCGTCAACGGCCCGCATCAGGTTCCCGGCGGGGGTTGGGTTCTCCAAGCCCTCGATCCGCAAGGCGCGAAGTTCGCGCTCTTGGCGCCGAAGCGCTGAGCGGGCGCCCGTCCCGCGCGGCGCGTAAAGGCCTTTTGGACCGTGTCGTTTCATCCTATGTTGCCCCATGGGTTTCGCGGAGGGGACGATGAGCAAGGGCAACCGGCTGTCGAAAACGGTCAGTTTCGTCAGCCAGAAGGGCGGCGTCGGCAAGAGCACGCTGGCGCGGCTTTTCGCGGTCGGCGCCGCGCACCGCGGCCACAAGGCCATGCTCGCCGACTTCGATCTCGAGCAGCTCACTTGCGTCGAATGGAACGCGGTTCGCTTACGCGGCGGCATCGAGCCGGAAATCGACGCGCGTTCGTTCAAGAGCCTGAAGAAGCTGCGCAAGAACGACGAGGGGGTCGATTTCATCGTCGCCGACACGCGCGGACTCGCCGACGACCTGACCAAGGAACTCGCCGAGGAGAGCGACGTGGTGTTCCTGCCGACGGGCACCTCGATCGACGATCTGCGCCCGACCCTGGCGCTCGCGCGCAAGCTCGCCAAGCGCGGCGCCGAAGGACGCGTCGTCCTCGTCCTGTCCAAGGTCGGCCGCTCGGAGGCCCAGCTCGCCAGGGCGATCGAGTCGATCGCGGAGGCCGGCTTCGAGCTGCTCGGCGAGCAATGGCCGCTGCGCGACGGCTTCCAGGCCGACCTCGACGCCGGCCGCGCCGGGCGCGAGTCGCGCAATCCGCATTTGCGCGAAACGGCCGAGCGCATGGAGGAGGCGCTGATGAAGCGCGCGCGCGAGGCCAAGCCGCGCGCGCCGGCGGAAGGCGACTAAGCAAACCCACGTTGGCTCGCCAACGCGGGTCTGCTTAGACTCCTTTAAAAGGCAGGATTTTTGTCGGAAAACCGGCGTCCACTTTTCCGAAATCCTGCTTAGCCGACGATCTCGTTGCCGGCGAAGAACTGCGCGATCTCTGCCGCCGCCGTCTCCGGCGCGTCCGAGCCGTGCACGGAATTCTCGCCCATCGAGAGCGCGAAATCCTTGCGGATGGTGCCCGCGGCGGCCTTTTCAGGATTGGTCGCGCCCATCACGTCGCGGTAGCGCTGGATCGCGTTGTCGCCCTCGAGCACCTGGACGACGACCGGCGCCGCGGTCATCATCTCCACCAGCTCGCCGAAGAACGGCCGCTCCTTGTGCACCCCATAGAACGTCTCGGCCTGGGCGCGGGTCATGTGAACGCGCTTTTGCGCGACGATGCGAAGCCCGGCGGCCTCGATCCTGGCGTTGACGGCGCCGGTGAGGTTGCGGCGCGTGACGTCGGGTTTGAGAATCGAAAAAGTCCGTTCGAGGGCCATGGGCGCTTTCTTCAGGGAAGGGTTGCGGGAAACGCGCCGCGCTTATAACGGCGGGCGGCGGGAGCGGCAAGGCGGGCGACGCCGGGCTTCGTCGTCCACTCGGGACCGGGAGTCGACATATGATCACGATCACAAGACGCAGCGGCGACGACCCGCTCGTCTTCGACGTCGTCGTCGGCGAAGCGGCCGGGACGAGCCGCCATCGCGTAACCCTAAGGCGCGCCGATGTTGCGCGCCTCGCCGGCGGGCGGGCGCCCGAGCGACTGATCGAAGCCGCGTTCCGCTTCCTCCTCGACCGCGAGGCGAAGGAGTCCATTCTCGCGCGCTTCGACGTCAGCGTGATCGCGCGCTATTTCCCGGAATTCGAGCGCGAGCTGCCGCGCTATTTCGCTGACGGCGAATGAAGCGGAAGCGGCGGCGAGCGGACGATCGACGAGCGAAAATAAGCTGTCTTATCAAAGCTTCCCGTCGACCTCTCGGTGTGCTCTAGTCGCCGGCAAAAGGCATGGGCGACGCAGAGCGCCAATTCCTGGGAGGAGTTCGCGATGAATGTCACGCATGGATTGCGGCGGGTTCTGCAACTCAACCCTGACGGCCTCGCGACAATATATGGCGACCGGCGGCGCACATGGCGGGAGACCGCAGAGCGCGTCGCGCGGCTGGCGGCCGGGCTGCGCGCGCTCGGCGCCGCTCCCGGCGAACGCGTCGCGATCCTTGCGCTCAATTCCGACCGCTATCTCGAAACCTATCTTGCCGCGGCATGGGCCGGCGCGGTGATCGTGCCGCTCAATATCCGATGGAACCAGGCGGAGAACGAGGACGCGCTGCGCGACTGCCGGCCAAAGGCGCTGCTGTTCGACAAGACGTTCGCGCCGGTCGGGCTCGCGCTGGGGCAGGCGATGCCCGATCTCGAGCTGGTCTATGCGGACGACGGCGAGCCGCCCGGCCGAGCGCAGAGTTACGAAGGCTTGCTTCGACGAAGCGAGCCGATTCCCGACGCCATGCGCAAGAGCGCGGACCTTGCGGGAATCTTCTACACCGGCGGCACCACGGGCCGCTCGAAAGGGGTCATGCTCAGCCATGGCAATCTGATGGCGAACGCGCTCAATGGGCTCGCCGAATTCCCCTCCTCCGGGACACGCGCCTACCTGCATGCCGCGCCGATGTTCCATCTCGCCAACGCCGGCGCGATGTACATGCTGCTGCTCCACGGCGGCGCCAATGTGATGATCCCGGCGTTCACTCCCGAGGGCGTCCTGGCGATCATCGAGAAGGAGCGCGTCACCGACACCGTCCTGGTGCCGACGATGATTCAGATGCTCGCCGATCACCCCAGGATCGGGTCCTATGATTTGTCTTCTCTGATACGCGTCACCTACGGCGCTTCGCCGATCAGCGAAGCCGTGCTCCGCAGGGCCATGGCGGCCCTGCCGCATGTGCAGTTCGCCCAAGGCTACGGCATGACCGAGTTGTCGCCTGTCGCGACCGTGCTGCGCTGGGAGGAACACGTCGGCGCGGGCTTCGCCAAAGGCCGCCATCGTTCGGCGGGCCGCGCGACATACGGCTGCGAAGTGAGGATCGTCGATCCCCATGACCAGCCCGTGGCGGCGGGCGTCATCGGCGAGATCGTGGCGCGCGGCGACAACGTGATGATGGGCTATTGGGAGCGTCCCGAAGAAACCGCCAAGGCGATCGTCGAGGGATGGATGCATACCGGCGACGGCGGCTACATGGACGAGGACGGCTTCGTCTACATCGTCGACCGCGTCAAGGACATGATCATCACCGGCGGCGAGAACGTCTATTCGATCGAGGTCGAGAACGCTCTCGCCCAACATCCCGCCGTCGCCCAATGCGCCGTCATCGGCATTCCCGACGAGGAATGGGGCGAGCAGGTCCACGCCGTCGTCGTGCCCCGCGGCGGCGCGCAGGTTTCCGCCGACGAACTGATCGCCTTCGCCAAGACGCTGATCGCCCATTACAAATGCCCGCGCAGCGTGGAGATCCGAGAGAGCCCGCTGCCGCTCTCCGGCGCCGGCAAGATCCTCAAACGCGAGCTGAGGAAGCCGTTCTGGAAGGACGAGGAAAGACGGGTGCATTAGCGGGGGCGGCCGATCCCCCGCTCACCCCTGCCCTCGCTCCCGCCGCAGCTTCGCCCAATACTCCAGCCGCTTCCTGATTTCGCGCTCGAAGCCGCGCTCGACCGGCTCGTAGAGCTTGCGCCGGCCGAGCGCCTCGGGCCAATAGTTTTGGCCGCTGAAGGCGTCCGGCGCGTCGTGGTCGTACTCGTAACCCGCGCCGTAGCCTTCCCCGCGCATCAGCTTGGTCGGCGCGTTGAGGATGGTCTTGGGCGGAGTCAGCGAGCCGCGGGTCTTGGCCAGATCCTTCGCCGCGTTGAAGGCCATATAGACAGCGTTGGATTTGGGCGCGGTCGCCATGTAGACGACCGCCTGGGCGATCGCCAGCTCGCCTTCCGGGCTGCCGAGGAAATCGTAGGCGTCCTTGGCGGCGTTGGCGACGACGAGCGCCTGCGGGTCGGCGAGGCCGATGTCCTCGCTCGCCATGCGCACCACGCGCCGCGCCAGGAACAGCGGGTCCTCGCCCGCGTCGAGCATGCGCGCGAGATAATAGAGCGCGGCGTCCGGGTCGGAGCCGCGCACGCATTTGTGCAGCGCCGAGATCAGGTTGTAATGGCCCTCTTGCGCCTTGTCGTAGATCGGCGCGCGGCGCTGCACGACTTCCACGAGGCCCGCGGCGTCGAATATCTCGCCTTCGCGCGCGGCGCGCCACACTTCCTCGGCGAGCGTCAGCGCCGCGCGGCCGTCGCCGTCGGCCATGCCGATCAGCGCGGCGCGCGCCTCGCCGTCGAGCGGCAGGGATTTGCCGGTGAGGCTTTCCGCGCGCGCGATCAGCTTTTCGATCGCCGCCTCGTCGAGCGCGCGAAACACCAGCACGCGCGCGCGCGAGAGCAGCGCCGCGTTGAGCTCGAACGACGGATTCTCGGTCGTCGCGCCGATCAGCGTGATCGAGCCGTCCTCCACCACCGGCAGGAACGAATCCTGCTGGGCGCGGTTGAAGCGATGGATTTCGTCGACGAACAGCAGCGTCGCGCCCCCGACCGCGCGCCGCGCGCGCGCCGCGTCGAAAATCTTCTTCAGCTCCGCGACGCCGGAATGGATCGCCGACACTTGCACGAACTCGGCCTTCGCCTGGCGGCCGATCAGCCGCGCGACCGTCGTCTTGCCGGAGCCGGGCGGCCCCCAGAAGATCATCGAGCCGAGCGTCGGGGCTTGCAGCATCCGCGTCAGCGCCCCCTCGGGCCCGGTCAGATGCTCCTGCCCCGCGACCTCGGCGAGGCTTTGCGGACGCAGCCGCTCAGGCAGCGGCGCGGGCGGCGCCAGGACGCTCAGCATGTCGGGCGGACCGTTCATGCCTCACTCTTGTCCCGCCGCCCCGATCAAGTCCAGTCCGACCCCGTCCGGCCAGGCCCAGGCTCCGTTCCGCCTTGCCCGCAAGGCCGGATTAGAACATTGTGCGCGCGTTTCGAACGACGCGAGGAGTGCCCGATGAACGCCCCTTCCAACGCTCTTTCGGGCCTGCCGACCGCCCGGCCCGAGGAGGTCGGCCTTTCGAGCGCCGGGCTGCGTCGCATGACCGACGCGATGGAGCGGGAAATCGCGGCGAGACATGCGCCGGGAATGTCGATGCTGATCGCGCGGCACGGCAAGGTCGCCTTCGCGCAATCGCTCGGCGCGTTGCGCCCGGACGGGCCGCCGATGTCCGCCGACGCGATCTTCCGCATCTATTCCATGACCAAGCCGATCGTGACCGTCGCGGCGATGACGCTCGTCGAGGAAGGGCGGCTGCTGATCTCCGATCCGCTCGCCAAATACATTCCCGCCTTCGCCGACATGAAGGTCGGCGTCGAGAACGGCGACAAGCTCGATCTCGTCCCCGCCAAGCGCCCGATCACGATCCAGGACCTGATGCGCCACACTTCGGGCCTGACTTATGGATTCACCGGCCTCGGCGCGGTTCAGAAGCTGACGCACGCGGCCGGCATCATGAGTCACGACCGGTCGACCGCCGAACACATGGAGGTCTTGGCCACCCTGCCGCTCCAGCATCAGCCGGGCGAGGTGTGGGAATATAGCCTCTCGACCGACGTGCTCGGCCGGGTCATCGAAATCGTGGCTGGCCGCAGCCTCGGCGAATTCCTGCGCGAGCGAATATTCGCGCCGCTGGGCATGACCGACACGGGTTTCTACACGCCCGAGTCCAAGCATGCGCGCCGCGCGCTGCCGTTCTCGTTCGACCTGCTAAATTCCGCAGGGGCCGACACGACCGAATTGAGCGCGCCGCCGCGTTGCGAAATGGGCGGCGGCGGATTGTTTTCGACGATCAGCGATTACGCGCGCTTTCTCGCCATGGTGAGCGGCGGCGGCGCGTTCAACGGCGGCCGAATTCTCGGCTCGCGAACCCTCGCCTTCATGGCGAGCGACCACCTGGGGCCGCATGTCGTCAAGAATCACCCCTTGCTGTGGCCCGGCCACGGGTTCGGGCTCGGCTTCGCGGTGCGGCTCGATGCCGGCATTGCGCCGACGGCGGGCGCCGTCGGCGAATATTTCTGGGGCGGCATAGCGGGCACCGTGTTCTGGATTTCGCCGCGCGACGCGTTATTCGCGATCCTGATGGTGCAGGCTCCCGAGTATCGCGAATATTTCCGCCTGCTCTTCCGCAACCTCGTCAACGCGGCGATCGTTTGAACGCCGAGACCCGCGGACCTCACCACACCCCGGTATTGGCCATCGACGCCCAGGGCTCGGCGGGCGCGAGCGCCTCGCCCTTCTGCAGCAACTCGATCGAGACATTGTCGGGGCTGCGGATGAACGCCATGCGGCCGTCTCGCGGCGGACGGTTGATGACGACCCCCGCCTTTTGCAGCCTGTCGCAAGTCGCATAGATGTCGTCGACGGCGTAGGCGAGATGGCCGAAATTGCGCCCGCCCGTATAGACTTCCGGATCCCAGTTGTACGTCAGCTCCACCAACGGCGCCTGGGTCTTCTTCGCAGTCTCGGCGTCATCGGGGGCGGCGAGGAAGACCAGGGTATAGCGGCCCTTTTCGTTGCTCAGCCGCCTCGTCTCGACCAGACCGAACTTGCCGACGAAAAAGTCCAGCGACGCCTCGAGATCGCTGACGCGAATCATGGTGTGCAGATATTTCATGGTCTTGGGCCCTTCCTGGTTTGCGTCGACGCGGCCGACGGATCATAAAGCGCAACGCGCTCGCGCGACTTATACATGTCCTTGATGACCCAAGCCTACATGCCCTTGATGATGCAAGCCGGCAAGAACGAAGCTCCCTCGGCGCGCAAGCAGCGCGCCGCGCTCGCCTCCGTCGCGGCGAGCCTCGCCCTGGCGCTCGCCAAGCTCGCGGCGGGGGCTATGTCCGGTTCGCTGGCGCTTCTCTCGGAAGCCGCGCATAACGCCCTCGATATCGGCGCGAGCGGGCTGACTTATTTCGCCGTGCGCGAAGCCGACAAGCCGGCCGACGACGATCATCCATTCGGCCACGCCAAGATCGAGGCGGTCGCGGCGCTCGCGCAGACCGGGTTTCTCATCGTTCTCGCCGTCGCCGTCGCCTTCGAGGCGCTACGCCGCATCGGGGAAGAGGCGCCGATCGTCGACGCCAATGTCTTCGCGTTCGGCGCGATCCTCCTGTCGATCGGCGTCGACCTGGCGCGCTGGCGCGCCCTGACGCGCGTCGCGCGGGAAACGCAAAGCGACGCGCTCGCCGCCGACGCGCTGCATTTCTCCAGCGATCTCATTTCCTCGGTCCTCGTCCTCGTCGGCCTCGCCGCGACGCGCGCGGGCTGGCCGCACGCCGACGCGCTCGCCGCGGTCGGCGTCGCCGTATTCATCGGCGTCGCGGGCTTTCGCCTGGGACGGCGGACCGTCGACGCGCTGGTCGACGCCGCGCCCAAGGGCGTCGCGGGCGCCTTGCGCGTCGCGGTGGAGCGCGTGCCCGGCGTCGCGGGAACCGACTTCGTTCGGCTTCGCCGCAACGGCCCGCGGATCGTCGGCGATCTCGGGCTGCTCGTCTCGCGCACCTTGCCGCTGGAACGCGTCGCCGCGATCAAGGCGGAAGTCGCCGAGGTCATCGCGCGGCGGTGGCCCTATGTCGCGCTGACCATCACCGCCGATCCCACGGCGCTCGACGACGAGACCGTGCTCGAGCGCGTGCAAGTGATCGCCGGCCGACGCCGCCTGTTCGTTCATCACGTCGCGGTCCAGAACGTCGGCGAGCGCAAGAGCGTGACGCTCGATCTGGAGGTCGACGGACGCATGAGTCTGGCCGCCGCGCATGAAATCGCGACGCAACTTGAAAATGCCATCCAGGATGAATTGGGCGCCGACATCGAAGTCGAGACCCATATCGAACCGATGGAGACGCGCGAGATCGGGGGCCGCGCGGCCGATCCCGCGGCGGCCGCGAAAATCGCGCTCTCGCTGAGCCGCAACGCGGCGCGCCTGGGCGCCTTGCGCGATATCCACGATGTGCGGGTTCGCAAGGCGGAGGCCGGCCATTTCGTCATTTTTCACTGCCGCGTCGATCCCGACGTCACGGTCGAGGCGGCCCATGCCCGGGTCGACGCACTCGAACGATCGGTGCGCGATGAATTCCCCGACGTCATTCGCATCATCGGCCACGCCGAGCCCGCGCGCTGACGACGAAGTCGCGCCTGAAATCTCGCGCCACAATTGGCGCTTCGCCGCAAAGAGTCTATGTTTGCTGCGAGCAATTTCACTGATTCGGCGCCGCCATGGAATTCGACAACGAAGCACCGGATTTGCGCAGCGCTCACGTGATTGTGGTCGGCAACGAAAAGGGCGGCGCGGGAAAATCGACGCTGTCGATCCATCTCGCGGTGGCGCTGCTCAAGGCGGGCTACAAGGTCGCCTGCATCGATCTCGACACCCGCCAGCAAACCCTCACGCGCTTCTTCGAGAACCGGAAGTCGTGGTCGGCGAACGCGCCTTGGCCGATCGAACTGCCGCGCCATTGCGCGATGGCGCGCGGACAATCGAACGACGTGCGCGCCAACGAAGCGCATGAATTCGCGCTGTTCGCCGAGGCGATCGGCGCGGTCGAGCACGAATACGAATTCGTCGTCATCGACACGCCGGCGAGCGATTCCTATCTCATGCGGCTCGCCCATTCCCTCGCGGACACGCTGGTTTCGCCGCTCAACGACAGCTATATCGACATCGACGTCTTTTCTCGCGTCCATCACGACCGCTCGCAACGCGGCGCCGTGGCCCATTACGCGGACCTCGTCATGGAGGCGCGGCGCAAGCGCCGCCTCGTCGACAACGGCGTCATCGACTGGGTGATGGTGCGCAACCGCATGGCCTCGATCGCCAGCAACAACGCGCGGCAGATTGCGGTCAGCGTCGCGCGGCTCGCCGCGGAATTGCACTTTCGCGTCGCCGACGGCCTTCACGACCGCGTCATCTTTCGCGAATTGTTTCCGATCGGGCTCACCGCGCTGGACCGGATCGAGGACGCCTCCGCCGGAGCGCTGACGACGTCGCAACATGCGGCGCGGCGCGAAATCGAAGGGCTCGTCGCGGCGCTCGATCTGCCCTCGCACGCGCCGGGCGTCGAACACCTGCAGTCGCGCCGCTCCTGGCATGCGCGCGTCGCGCACTATTACCGCGAAGTCGGCGCCGTCGATCCGGTTTACGGCTGAAGCGCCCAGCGCGGAATTCCGGTGAGAAATGAAGACCGCGCTTTGCTTCACGCCCGACCTCGCGTTCTTCCGGCCGGCGGTCCGCGCCGCGGCGTCGCTTCTTGCGCAAGGCGACGCCGACGCTTTCGACATCTTCATTGTCTGCGAGGCCGGGGATGTCGCGCCCGGCTTCGACGCGCTCGATCCCGCCCTGCGCGAGAGGATCAAGCTTCTGATCGTCGACTTCTCGCGCTTCGACGGCGGCCTCGCCGGCCGCGGCCGCTTTTCCCGGGCGGTCTTTCGCCGGCTGTTCCTCGATCGCGTCGTGCCGGAATCCTATCCGCGCATCATTACGATGGACTCCGATATGCTGGCGACGCGGCCGGGGCTCGCGCGTCTGGGACAAGTCGATCTCCGGGGCAAGCCGATCGCGGCGGCCTACGACATGATCTATCTCATGGATTTCAGCGGCGGCGCGCTGGCGCGGCGATTTCAGGCCTACCGCCGCTCGCTCGGCCTCGACCTCGCGACGCCCTATTTCAACGCCGGCCTGATGGTCGTCGACCGCGCCGCCTGGCGGGCCGCCGAGCTCGGCGAGCGCGCCGCGCGCGCGCTTCGCGACGAGCCACGAAAATTTCCCTTCATGGAGCAGGACGCGCTCAACGCGACGCTCGCGGGCGGCTTCGCGCCGCTGTCGCCGCGCTGCAATTTCATGGGCGACTTCTTCCTGCTCGATCTCGAGGCGACGATCGCGCCGATCGTGCTGCATTTCGTCAACAGCCCCAAGCCTTGGGAGTATCAACGCTGGCGCGGCGAGACGCGCTTCGCCGAAGCCTACCGAAGCTGGTTCGCCGCTTCGCCCTGGCCGGACTGGTCGTCGCCCGCCCCGGCCGGGCGCGCTCGTAAGCCGCGCAAGACCGCCGCGCGCCGCCAATTCGCCGAACGGCTGACGGCGTTCCTGGCTGCGCAGCGTTTCCTCGATGATTAACAAATCGTCACCGGCCCCAGGCTTTGGCGGCAAAGCATTAGGGTTAATCCGAATTTAACATATCTAGGCGAAATTTCCCCTAGGCGCCTCGGCGCATCGCGTCCGCTGGGCCCGTTTCGATGGGGAATGAATCGATGAAAGCAATCGCCGCCGCCGCTCTCGCCGGCATCGCGATGGCGTCGACGCCTTCGCTGGCCGCGGACCTCTTCGGCACCGCCGCGCCCCCGATGTCGTTTCCCGCCGAAAACGGCCCGACGGCCGAGGTCGGCTCGAACTGGTATCTGCGCGGCGATGTCGGCTACGGGATCGAAGATCAGGCGACAGTCGTCCCCGCCGCGGGCCTGATTCCACAGATTCTCTATGATACCCCCGGCACGGGCGTGCCCTTCGTCAACGCTCCCATTGGCGATGCGTCCCACAACGTCCCGGTCACGCGCGGGAACATCCAGACCAGCGATAGCGCCACGTTCGACATCAGCGTTGGCTACCGTGTGAACAATTACCTCCGGCTCGAGGCAACGTACAATTTCGAGCGGGGTCCTGGACTGAGCTTCTCGCAGAAGTCGCTTTGCCCGGACACGACGTCGGCGGTGTCGAACACCGTTGCGACGACGACCGTCACGGGGGGCGTCCCCACGACCACTTACACGCAGCAACCGGTCGGCTATGTATGGGCGCCGGTCTCCTGCACCGGTTATCTGAACGTCAAGCAATACAACAACACGGGATTGGTCAACGCCTATCTCGATCTCGGCACCTACTGGGGCTTCATAACCCCGTATATCGGCGCCGGCGTAGGCATGAACGCCAATACGATCACCGGGTCGACGCAGTTTTACTTGGCCAACGACGGAAGCCACTTCGCGGGCAACACGACCGCCACTGGCGGCGCTCCCCTGCAGTGGGTCACGCTGACCGGGACAACGACAGGCCCCAACAATACGCCCACCTACACACCCCTCGCCACCCAACCGAATGTGGTGTTCGGCGCCCAGAATTGGGACCGCAAGTTCAGTATGACCCAATACACGGTGGCAGCCGACCTGATGGCCGGCATCGGCTTCCAGATGAGTCCCAGCGCGACGCTGGACGTCGGCTATCGTTATCTTACCCAGGATCTGTTCGGCTCGACCCGGGCCTCCGCCCAGCAGGTGCTGGTCGGCATCCGCTACATGGCGAACTGAACGACTTCCCCTGGCGCGGCGCATTCCGCGCAGAGCGAACATACCGTCGCAGGCTTGAAAAGACGGCGTTCGACCGGTCAACCCCGCTTGACGCGGACCGGGGATTCGGTCTCCCATCCCGTGTCCTCGTCCTGAGAATGGCGGCCGACCGTATGTTCCGCACATTGATGAGTTCGCGGCGCTTCGCGCCGCTTTTTTGGTGCCAGTTCTTTTCCGCGTTCAACGACAATTTCGTTCGCCAGATGCTGGCGATGCTCATTCTCTTTCGCTTCGGCGCCGAGGACGCCGGCGCCAAGGTCTCGCTCGCCGTCGCGATTTTCGTGCTGCCGTCGATCCCGCTGTCGCCGCTCGGCGGCGAGATCGCCGACGCTCACGACAAGGCCGCCGTCGCCAGGCGGCTCAAACTCGTCGAGATCTTCGTGCAATTGGTCGCGGCGGCGGGGTTCTATTTCTCCTCGCTCGAATTGCTCTACGCCGCGCTGTTCGGGCTCGGCTGCATCTCCGCGCTGTTCGGGCCGATCAAATACGGCATTCTTCCCGATCACTTGAAGGCGGAGGAACTGATCTCCGGCAATGCGCTCGTCGAAGGCGCGACATTCGCCGCGATCATCTGCGGTCTCGTCGTCGGCGGCTACGCGGCGGCGCAAGGGCGCGAGCCGTGGACGGTCGTCGCCCAGCTCGTGGTCGTCGCGGCGGCGTGCTACGGCGCGTCCTTGTTCATTCCGGCGACCGGCGTCGGCGCGCCGAACCTCAAGATCGACTTCAATCTCTGGACGGCGACGCGTTCGATCCTGCGCGAACTCAGGGCCGACGATCGTCAGTGGGTCGGCGCGATCGCGGTGAGCTGGTTCTGGACGGTCGGCGCGATCACGCTGTCCTTGGTGCCGGTCATCATCAAATCGCGCATCGGCGGCGGGGTCGAGGTCGAAACCGCGATCAACCTCTTCTTCGCCATCGGCATCGCCGCGGGATCGCTGCTCGCGGCGGTGCTGGCGCACGGCCGCATCCAGCTCGCGGCGGCTCCGTTCCTGCTGCTGATCATGGCGGGGCTCGCCATCGGTCTCGGCTTGCAGACGAGCGCCCTGCCCCAGGCGAGCGCGGAAGTCGGCCTGATCGACTTTTTCGGCGGCGCGGCCGGGCGCCGCATCGTGATCGAGGTGCTCGCTTATTCGTGCGCCGCCGGGCTGTTCGTCGTGCCGATCTTCGCCGCCGTGCAAACCTGGGCGAGCGAGGATCGGCGCGCCCGCGTCATCGGCGCCGTCAATACGTTGAATTCCATTTACATGGTCGCCGGGTCGCTCGCCACGACGCTGCTGCTGAAGCTGACGGGCCTGAGCGAATCGATGGCTCTCGTCCTGCTCGGGCTCGCCAACGTCGTCGCGGCGATCTATTTCTTCCGCCGGCTGCCGGCCAATTTTCTTGGCTTCGCGTTGCGCGCGCTGTGGCGCCTTGCGTTTCGGCTCGAGGTCGTCGGCCTCGAAAATCTTCCCAAGCCGGGCGAGCGAAGCGTCATCGCGGTCAACGACGTCTCGTTTCTCGACGCGCCGATCGTCCTGTCGCTGCTCGACGACGCGCCCATTTTCGCCATCGATTCGGAAATGGCCAAGCGCTGGTGGATCAAGCCGTTTCTGAAACTGTGCGACGCGCGCCCGCTGGACCCGACGCGCCCGCTGGCGACGCGCGCGCTCATTAACGAAGTCAAGCGCGGCAAGCGGGTCGTGATCTTTCCCGAGGGACGCGGCGCCGTCACCGGCTCGCTGATAAGGACCCTTGGCGGCGCGGCGATGATCGCCGAGAAGGCCGAGGCTTGGGTGACGCCGGTGCGGGTCGACGGACCGGACCGCACGCCGTTCTCGCGCCTCCCCGCGACGCAGATCCGCCGCCGCTGGTTCCCCAAGACGACGGTGACGTTCCTGCCGCCGCGCAGAATAGAGGTCGATCCAACCCTGCGCGGCCGCGCGCGCCGGCGCGCGGCGGGCGCAACGCTTTACGACATCATGTCCGACCTCGTCTTCGCCACGACGAACTGTCAGCGCACGCTCTTTGAGGCGTTCGAGGACGGCGCGCGGGAGCGCTGGGGCGGTCGCGTGATCCTCGAGGACCCGATCGGCGGGCCGCTCAAGCAGCGCCGCTTTCGCCTCGGCGTCGCCTTGCTCGCGCGCAAGATCGTCGCGCGCACGGCAGCGGGCGAAACGGTCGGCCTGATGCTGCCCAACGCCAGCGGCGCCGCGGTGGCCTTCATGGCGGTGCAGGCGGCGGGTCGGGTCGTGGCGATGTTGAACTTCACCTCGGGCCCCTTCAATCTGATCACCGCGTGCCATACCGCGAAAATCCATCTCGTTCTTTCCTCGAGGGCCTTTGTCGAGAAGGGACAGCTGGAGCACGTCGTCCGGCAAATGGAGCCGCATGTCCGCTTCGTCTGGCTCGAGGACTTGCGCGACGGCGCGACCCTTCTCGACAAGGCGCGCGCCTTTCTCGAGCGGGGCCGTGCGTTCGCGCCGCGCCGGCCCGGCGACCCCGCCGTCGTGCTGTTCACGTCCGGATCGGAAGGCATGCCGAAAGGGGTCGCGCTCACCCACGCCAACATTCTCGCCAATATCGCCCAGATCACCGCGCGCTTCGATTTCACCACGGCGGACATCGTATTCAACCCGTTGCCGATTTTCCACGCCTTCGGACTGACCGGCGGAATGTTGCTGGGGCTGATGAGCGGACTGAAGGTCTATCTCTATCCGACCCCCCTGCACTATCGGCAGATTCCCGAGCTGGTCCACAGCGTCGGCGCCACCGCGCTTTTCGGCACCGACACGTTCCTGGCGGGCTACGCCCGCCACGCCAACGCTCACGACTTCCGCGCGTTGCGCTATCTCGTCTGCGGCGCCGAACCGGTGAAGGCGGAGACGCGTCGGATCTATATGGAAAAATTCGGTCTGCGCATTCTCGAAGGCTATGGCGTCACCGAGGCTTCGCCCGTGCTCGCGGTCAACACGCCGATGTTCAATCGCAACGGCTCGGTCGGACGCCTGCTGCCCGCCGTCGAGCCCCGTCTCGAACCCATCCCCGGCATAGACGACGGCGGCCGGCTGTTCGTGCGCGGTCCCAATGTCATGGCCGGCTATTACCGCGCCGACAATCCCGGCGAGATCGAGGCGCCGCCGCTCGGCTGGCACGACACCGGCGACATCGTCGCGATCGATCGCGACGGTTACGTTTGGATCAAGGGACGAGCCAAGCGCTTCGCCAATATCGCGGGCGAAATGGTGTCCCTCGCGGCGGTCGAAGACCTCGCGTTCGACCTGTGGCCGGACCATCCTCCCGTCGTCGTCGCGGCGCCCGACTCCAAGAAGGGCGAGCGCATCATCATGGCGACGACGAAGCCCGGCGCGACCCGCGCCGAAGCGCAGGCGTGGATGAAAATCAAGGGCGCGTCGGAAATCATGACGCCGGCGGCGGTCCTCGTTCTCGACGCGTTGCCCTTGCTCGGCTCGGGCAAGATCGACTACGTCGAGCTGGCGAAGATCGCGCGCGAGAAGATGGCGCGAAGCGCGAGGCCGGAGGAATAGGCGAGGAGTCCGCAGGCTATGCGACGGCCGCGAGCGCGAGGGCGCGAGGGCTGCGCGCGGATTTGGGCAGGCTCACCAGCACAACGGTGCCCTCGCCCAGTTTCGAGGTGATGCGCAGCGCGCCGCCGTGCAATTCGACGAGCGAATTGGCGATCGCGAGGCCGAGCCCAGAACCCTTCATGCCGTTGGCCATGGTCGTATCGGCCTGCTCGAAGGGACGGCCCAGCCGCGAAACGTCCTCGCTCGCGATGCCGGGCCCGGCGTCCTCGACGTAGAAATAGATCTGATCGGTGAAGGCTTGGGCGCCGATCGTCACGACGCCGCCCTCGGGCGAGAATTTCACGGCGTTGCGCAGCAACGTCATGAGGATTCTCTCGACCGCGGCCGGATCGGCGTCGAGCGTATCGGCGCCGTTCACTTCGATCTCGATGCTCACGCGTTTCTCGCGAGCGGTCGGGGCGACGTCGAGCACGGCCTTGTTGACGGCCTTTTCGACCTTGAATTGCGCGTGTTTCAGGCGGATGCGCCCGGATTCGAGGCGCGACATGTCCAGCACATCGGAAAACACGTTGAGCAGATATTGCCCGCTTGAGAGAATATGCGAGCAGTAATCGCGATATTTCTCCGATCCGAGCGGGCCGAAGGTCTCGCCCTCCATCAACTGCGAAAAACCGATGATCGCGTTGAGCGGCGTACGCAATTCGTGGCTCATATTGGCGAGAAACTCGGCCTTGGCGCGATTGGCCATTTCCGCTTGCGCCTTCTGCTCGTGATAGCGCTCGGCCAGATCGGCCAATTGTTGGGCCTGCGCCTCGAGCGATCGGCGCGACTGGCGCAGCTGGGCGACCGTGGCGAGCAACAGTTGCTCGGATTTGACCAGTTGCTGTTCGTGCTCCTTCAGGGCGGTGATGTCCGTGCCGACGGAAACATAGCCGCCGTCGCGCGTTCGGCGCTCGTTGACCTGCAGCCAACGCCCATCGGCCAGACGCGCCTCATAGGTCTTGGCGCGGCCGTCGCCGAGCGCCGGCTCGCCGGGATCGACCATCGTTTCCCTGTCCACGAGCGGCGCGGCGCCCAGCGCCGCGAGGTCGGAATAGGCCGCTCCCGCTCGGATCGCCTCGCCGGGCAGATTGTGCAGCCGCTGATATTTCGAATTGCACAGCACCAGGCGATTGGACGCGTCCCACAGCACGAACGCCTCGGAAATCGCCTCGATCGCCTCGCGCAGCCGCTGGTCCGCCGTCGCGGACATCTCGGCTTCGCGCTTTTGGTCGGAGATATCCACGGCGATGCCGACGAGGCGCCACGCCCCGGTCGCCGGTTCCTCGACGAGCTCGGCGCGTTTTCGCAGCCACACCCACTCGCCATCCCGCTTACGCATCCGGAATTCGAGGTCGACGAACGACAATCGCGCCTCCAGCGCGCGATCGGCGATCGCCGCCAGAGCCTCATCGTCGGGATGGATCATCGCCTGCAGGTCGCCGATCGAAAGATTGCGCGTGGACGGTTGCAGGTCGAGCATTTCGAACATCGATTTCGACCATGCGACATGGCCTCGCGCCAGATCCCAATTCCACAGGCCGCAACGACCGCGGTTGAGCGCGAGATCGACGTGAGCGCGCGCGGTCGCCTCGGTGCGAGCGCGCGAGCGCGCGCCTCGCAATTGCAGCACGTAAGCGCCCGTCGCGCCGACAAGGACCATGGCGGTGGATCCCAACAGCAGGATCATCGCCAGCGCCGATTGGCGCCAGAGCGCGAGCATTTCGCTCACGGGCATGGCGAACTCGACCTGTCCGGCGGTCGAGCGCAGGTTGCGCACCGTGGCGAATTCATCTTCGCCATCGGTCGTTTCGACCCGCATCGCGCCTGCTTTCTCCGCGAGGATCGTCAAGGGCTCGTCGGCGCCGAGCAGGCTCGCCAGCGTCGCGTTTGCTTGCCCTCGCTCGGGCTCGCTGGCGATCACGAGACCGCCTGCGTCGGTCAGCAGAGCTTCGCTCGGGCGCAAGTCCGGATTGGCGGCCAGGACCGCGCGCAGAACTTCGACGGGCGCGAGCGCCGGCGAGGCGGCCAGCGCCTCGTCGAGGCTATGGGCGAGCGCCGTGGCGCGCAAGTCGAGTTCGACAGCGGCCGCCGACAGCGCATGCTCGCGCTGCGCGCGTAAATGTTGAAAGGTGAGCGCAGCCACCGCGATGAAAAAGAGCGCGGCGACGATCGGCGGGAATGCGGGAAGCCAGGCTTTGACCGCGCCCATCGAGCCGCGAGCCTCTTCGCCTCGCGCCGACGCCGCAGCGTCGGCATGGCCCGGCCATGGTCGCGACTCCTCGATTGCCGCGTTCGCACGCGTCATCGCAAACCCCCAATATCCCTGTCGCAATGAGATCGGGCAAACCGCCGCAACGACCCGAATCAGTACGATAAGAATCTCTGTGAGAATCTTTGTCCAGACCTTAATGAATCGTTGACGGGAATTTTTTTTGCGCCGACGCCGGCGCCGACTCGCTCGCTGGGGAAAGCGGGCTCCCCGACCGTGGAGCGGCGAATCCGCGTCACGTTTCTCGGCGGACCAGGGCCATGCGGGAAAACTGGCTCCCGCTTTTCTCGATGCGCTTGACGCCAAGTCTCGCAAAGAGCGGCTGGTCGCTCTTCGCGCGTCCCGCGCTTGCCGTATCTCGTAGGTCAAGACCTGCGGGATGCGCAGTTAGCCGAGCGAGCGGGTGACGATGTCGCGCACGTCGGCCGACAGGGTCTGCTGGCCGATGATGCGCCGCAATACGGCTTCCGCCTTGGCTTGGCGAACCGCCTCGAGCGATCGCCAGGACCGCAGCGCCGTCAGCAGGCGAGCGGCGATCTGCGGATTGGTCGGATCGAGGATCAGCACGATCTCGCAAAGCAGGTCGTAGCCCGCGCCGTCGGCCCGGTTGAACTGCGTCGCGTTGGCGGTGAACCCGCCGATCAGCGCCCGCACGCGGTTGGGATTGCTCAGCGAGAACGCATGGTGGGTCATCAGGCCGCGCACGCGCTCCAGCGTCTCGGGTTCCGGGATCTGCGCCTGCAAGGCGAACCATTTGTCGAGAATGAGCGGCTCCGCAGCGAAGCGGCGCGCAAAGGCTTCGAGCGCGCGCTCGCGCGGCGCGCCGGGAATCGTGGCGATCGAGGCGAGCGCGCCGAGCCGCGCGGTCATATTGTCCGCCTCGGCGAATTGGCGATGCGCGCGCGCGCCGCCTTCGATTGCGTTCCCGCCGACGAACATAGCCAGCGCGCCATTGCGCAGGGCGCGGCGGCCGGCGCTCGTCGCGTCGGGACTGAAGGCCGCGGCGTCGGCCATGGCGTCGTGCAGCGCGATCAAGTTCGCGGCATGCGCGCGCCCGAGCGCGCCACGCAGATCTTCGCGGGCGCGGAAGATCGCGTCGGGATCCACGTTCACGGCCATTTCGCGCGCGATGTCGGCTTCGCTGGGTAGACTGAGCGCCTGCGCCGCGAAAGCCGGGTCGATGCGTCCGCTCAATGCGTCCGCGACGACCGAGCCATAGGCGCCGATAAAAGCCGGCTCGGACGTCGGCGCGCTCCCCGAGCGGATATCGGAGACGGAGCGCAGCAGCAAACGCGTCGCCAAATTCTGCAACGCCTGCCAACGATTGAAACTGTCGCGATCATGCTTGAGCAGCGTGACGAGATCGTCGTCGCCGAGGTCGTCGAAGACGCGCACGGGCGCCGAAAAGCCGCGCAGGAACGACAGCGCCGGCCGGCGCGAAACGCCGGTGAATTCGAGGGTCCGGCGCACGCCCTCCAGCGCGAAGACCCCCGAGCGCAATTCGGCGGGACCGGCGTCGGCCGAAACGAGCTCGACCTCCGCTCCCTCGGGATCGACCAGACCGAGCGCGATCGGCATCGTCATCGGCGATTTGGCCGGCTGGCCCGGCGTAGGCGCGAGGGACTGCGCGATCTCGACCCGGAACGCGCCGCGCGGTGCGTCGTAGGCGGTGCGAACGGTCAGAAGCGGCGTGCCCGCCTGGGCGTACCAGAGCTTGAATTCGGCGAGGTCGCGCCCCGAGCTTTCGGCGAAGCAAGACAGAAAATCTTCGACCGTCGCCGCCGTTCCGTCGCAGCGCTGGAAATAGAGGTCCATTCCCGCGCGGAACGCTTGGGCGCCGATCAGCAGTTTGAGCATGCGAACGACTTCGGCGCCCTTCTGATAGACTGTCGCCGTATAGAAATTGTTGATTTCGTGATAGACCGCCGGGCGCACGGGGTGGGCGAGCGGCCCGGCGTCCTCGGGAAATTGCGACGCCTTCAATCCGCGCACGTCGGCGATGCGCTTGACCGGCGCCGAGCGCTGGTCGGCGGAGAATTCCTGGTCGCGAAAGACCGTCAGCCCCTCCTTCAGGCATAGCTGAAACCAATCGCGGCAGGTGATGCGATCGCCGGTCCAATTGTGAAAATATTCGTGCGCGATGACGCCCTCGATGCCGGCGTAATCGTCGTCGGTGGCGGTCTCGGGCGAGGCCAGCACATATTTATCGTTGAAGACGTTGAGGCCCTTGTTCTCCATCGCGCCCATATTGAAATCGGACACGGCGACGATGTTGAAGCGATCGAGGTCGTATTCGCGCCCGAAGGCGCGCTCGTCCCACGCCATCGCACGCTTCAGCGCGTCCATCGCGTAGGACGCGCGCTCTTCCCGCCCGCGTTCGACATAAATGCCGAGCGCCACTCGCCGCCCGGACATCGTGACGAACGAATCGGCGACATGGCCGAGATCGCCGGCCACGAGCGCGAAGAGATAGCAGGGCTTCTTGAACGGATCGCTCCAAACCGCCCAGTGGCGGCCCTCGTCAGCCTCGCCGGCGCTTTCGAGATTGCCGTTGGAAAGCAGCACCGGCGCCTCCGCCTTGTTCGCTTCCATGCGCACGCGATAGGTCGAGAGAACGTCCGGCCGGTCGAGAAAATACGCGATGCGGCGAAAGCCTTCGGCCTCGCATTGCGTGCAATAGGCCGAGCCGGAACGATAAAGGCCCATCAGCTTGGTGTTCCCCGCCGGATCGAGCCGCGTCTCGATGCGCAGAGTGAAGGCGCGGCGCGGCGGATTGGGCAGAACGAACGCGGACGGGCTGACTTCATAGGCGGACGGCTCGAGCGTCGCGTTGTCGAGCGCCGCGCCGACAAAATGCAGATCGTCGCCGTCGAGCGCCAACGCGGCGCCGGGCCGGCCCTGCGGATTGGGCCGCATCGTCAACACCGCGACGACGCGCGTCGCGTTGCGGTCGAGCGAGATATCGAGATCGACCGAATCGACGAGATAGTCGGGGACGCGATAGTCTTCGAGGCGTACGGGCTGTCCAACGGAGGTGCGCATCCAGGCGGCCTTTCGATAATTTCGGCGAAGGGAGCGGAACGCCGACTGTGAATTCCAGCCCCGCGCATCCCCCGTTCGCGTCGCCACGACTTCAAATCGCCGTCACGGGCTCGCCCGTCGAGGTAGCGGCCAGACCATGCCGGCGCAAGGCTTTTTGCAGCTCGACCGAGGGCGGCCGCCCGCTGGTGAAGATCGCGGGCGAAAGGACCCGCGGGCCGCGCGGCGCGCCGCGCTGGCCCAGGAGAGCGTCGACTCGGCGCGCGATGGCCGGCGCGGGATCGACGAAGTCGACCGGCCAAGGCGCGAGGCGGGCAAAATGCTCCATGAGCAGGGGAAAATGCGTGCAGGCGAGAACCACTTGATCGGTCCTGCGATCGCCGCGCTGGACAAAACACGGCGCGATTTCGCGCGCGACCTCGGCCTCGTCGATCGCCGCGCCGCGCAAAAAAAGCTCGGCCAGACCGGCGAGGCGCGCCGAGCCGACCAGCGTCACTTCGCAATCCCCGGCGAAATCGCGCACAAGGGCGCGCGTATAATCGCGCGCGACGGTCCCCGGCGTCGCCAGCACGCTGACGAGGCGCGTCAGCGAGGCTTCCGCCGCCGGCTTGATCGCCGGCACCGTGCCGACGAAGGGCAATTGAGGAAACGCGGCCCGCAGCGGCGGCAAGACCAGCGTCGAGGCGGTGTTGCAGGCGATCACCGCGAGATCGGGCGCATGGCGCTCGATCAGCGCCGCCATCACCGAGCCGACGCGCGCGACGAGCGCCGCCTCGTCGAGCGCGCCATAGGGAAAGAACGCGTCATCGGCGGCGTAGATCAGCTCGGCGTCCGGCCGCTCGCGCGCGATGCCGGCGAGCACGGTCAGGCCGCCGAGGCCGGAATCGAAAATCAGAACCCGCGCGCCGCGCGCCACGCCCAAGGCGTCCATGGCGTTCATGGGCGGCAGACGATCTTGACGACCAACGCGCGCTTCTCGCGCGCGATCTCGCCGGCGCCGAGAGCGGGGGCCTCAGCCGGCGCCTCGGCGCCCGTCTGCCCGAGAAAACGCTTGATCGCGTCGCCTGCGATCAAAGCGTGCGGCTCGACCAGCACGACCCCGGCGACGCGCCTGGGTTCGCTCTTGATCGGCGCGACGAGCGCTTCCAAAGCGCCCTTGCGATCGAACACCGGCGCGCCGCTCGCGCTTTTCGTCAGCGCCGCGAGGATCGCCTGGCGTCCCTCGCCCGCCGGCGTCGGCGTCGCGGCGCTCGCTTCGAGCGTGGTCTTCCCCGGCGTCGCGCCCAGTTCGATGCTGAGCACGAGAAGCTCGGCGGACCCGGCGCCATAGCTCGGCGGCTCGGCCCCCGCGCCAAAATCGCCGGCGAGCAGCATGAGCCCCGTCGCGGCGTCCGCGCGCAGGCTGTTCGCGGCCTTGCCGTCGACGGTCGGATTGGCGCAATCGGCCTCGCCGATCGCGGTCAGCGCCTGGCCGGGGGCGACGATCAGGCCGGTCGCCGCCGTTTCCGGCGCGCGCGGCGGCGTCTTGACGCTCGAGTCCGCGGTCGCGCTCGACGGCGTCGGCTGGGCGATGGGGTTCTCCGGCGCGACTTTCACGATGTCGCGCCACGTGAGGCTCGACGTCGCCCGCGCGGGCGCCGTATCGAGGCTCGCCGCCGACGACGAAAACGGCTCGAAGGAATTGGCGATCGCCAGGGCGACCTTGTCGAAGTCCGCGGCGAGCGCGCTCGGGTAAGAAAACGTGAACCCGCGCAGCGAGGGCCCGTCGGGCCAGTTCGCCGGCGCCTTGGCGAAGCGCGAATAGAATTTTCGCCCCGCCTCTTCGCCCGCCACGACGAAGAATTCGTCCGCCTTCATCGCTTTATAGGCAACCTTGCGCCCGTTGGCGTCGGCGGTCAGCTTCGCGTACTGGGCCGCGAGACCGGCCTCCTCGCCGGTCCGATATTGCATCGCCAAAGTCACGCCGCCGTCCGCTTTCTCGATCGTCACGTCGCCAGCGATCATCGCGATTTTGTCGAGAATTTTCAACGGCGCGCCGATGCGCACGCCCGAGCGCCGTTCGTCGATGAGTTCGAATCCGACCGCCGCCCGCGCCTTCTGCGCGGCGGCCTTCAACGCGGCCAGCTGCGGAGGGGAAACCAGCCCGTCGGCCGTCGCGTTGACGCTTGTCTGATAAGCGAGGATGGAATCGCGCGTGCGCTTGCCGAAGGCGCCGTCGACCCCGCCGTTATAGAGCCCGAGCCAGCCGAGCGCGTCCTGAACCGCCTTGCGATCCGCTTCCGGCATCGCCAGAAAGGCGCCTTTTTGCCCCTCCGTTCGCGAGTCGACGCCCGACTGCGGCGTTGGCGCGGCTGTCTGGGCGAGACCCGATACATGCGCCGCGCACGCCGCGAGCAGGCCGAGGATGGCGCCCCCCCAAAAGCGATATTCTTTCATTCCCGGCTCCCTCAGCCTCGCGCGGCCATGCTAGCATCGGCCGTCCCGTAAGGACACCGTCGCAAAGCGCCCTTACGGTATGACGCCTCGCACACGCCCGCGGGCGGGCCGACCGGCCGCCTTGCAAAACAAGGGTCGAGACATGCTCCAAGCCATTCGCAGTTTTCTCGCGCTCGCGCTGCTGATCGCCGCCGGAGCCGCCCTCGCGGCGGAAATCAAGCCCTACGCGCGGGAAGACCTCGCCAGCGACGTCGTGCGGCTCACCGAGACCTTGCGCAAGGAGACGGCGCAGATCGGCGCGAAAATCAAAGGCAAGAGCGTCGAGCAATTGCGCAAGGACGCGGCCGGCGCCGTCGTCGCCGCCAATTTCAAGGACGCGAGCGCGCTTCTCGGCGCGGCGGTCGCCAGCGCCCCGAAGGACGCCGGCGCGTGGCTGGCGCTCGCCCGGCTCGGCGCGCAAGCCGACGACGCGCAGGCGGACGGCCGCTACGATTTCGTTCAGCGCGGCCAGACTGCGGCTTACGCCGCCTATCAGCGCGCGAACGGCGCCGCGCAGCAAGCCGAGGCCCTCGCGCTGCTCGGCAATCTCTTTGCTCGCCACGAGATGTGGCGCCCCGCCCTCGACGCCTATCGCGCCAGCCTCGAGCGGCGCGACGACGAGGACACGCGCAAGATCTACCAAGACATGCGCGAAAAGCACGGCTTCCGCATCCTCGACTACAAGGTCGACAACGAATCCTCGGCGCCGCGGGTTTGCTTCAACTTCTCCGAGTCGCTCGCGCGCAAGACGGACTTTTCGCCCTATGTCGCCGTCGCCGGCGCCGCCAGTTCGGCCATTTCGAGCGAGGATCAGCAGATTTGCGTCGAAGGCCTCAAGCACGGCGAGCGCTATGCGATCGTCATCCGCGAGGGCCTGCCGTCGGCGGTCGGCGAGTCGCTGCTCAAATCGGCCGACTACGAAATTTACGTGCGCGACCGTTCGCCGCAAGCCCATTTCGCCGGCAAGGCCTATGTGCTGCCGCGCCAGGGCCAGCTCGGCGCGCCGCTGACCACCGTCAACACGTCGAAGGTCGGAATCGACGTCTACCGGATCGGCGACCGCAACCTGCTCGCCCAGACCTCGCGCGACGACTTCCTCAAACCGATCACGCCCTCGCGGGCCGGCGAGATCGAGTCGCAGGACGGCGTGAAAGTTTGGAGCGGCTCGATGGACGTCGCCTCGGAACTCAACAAGGAGATCGTCACCGATTTTCCGCTTCTCGAGGCGGTCGGCAAATTGCAGCCCGGCGTCTATCTCGTCACCGCTCGGCCTTGGAAAGGCGCGAAGGCGCCGAGCGGCGAATCCTCCGACGAAGGCGACGAATCGGCGGTGGCGACGCAATGGATGGTCGTCTCCGACCTCGGCCTCACCACGTTCTCGGGCGATGACGGGGTCCACGCGTCGGTGCGCTCGCTGGCCAGCGCCGCTCCGCTCGCGGGCGTCGAAGTCCGCCTTGTCGCGCGCAACAACGAAGTGCTGGCGAGCAAGACGACGGGGGCGGACGGGCGCGTCGATTTCGACCCCGGCCTGTCGCGTGGGACGGGAGGCTCGGCGCCGAGCCTCCTCGTCGCGACGCTCGCCGACGATTACGGCTTCCTCAATCTGACGCAGAACGCTTTCGATCTGACCGATCGCGGCGTCAGCGGGCGCGAAGCGCCTGGCGCGCTCGACGCGTTTGTCTATACCGAGCGCGGGGTCTATCGCTCCGGCGAGACGGTGTTCGTCACCGCCCTGCTGCGCGACGGCAAGGGCGAGGCCAAGAGCGGTCTGCCGCTGACGCTCGTCGTCAAGCGTCCCGACGGCGTCGAATACAAGCGCGCGAGCGTCGCGGATCAGGGGCTCGGCGGCCGCGCCTTGGCCGTGCCGCTGGTCTCCGACGCGGCGGCCGGCAAATGGGAGATCGACGCCTACGGCGATCCCAAGGCGCCGAGCATCGGGCACGCCGAATTCCTGCTCGAGGATTATGTCCCGGAGCGCCTCGACTTCACGCTGAAATTGGCCAAGCCGACGGCTGCGCCGGGCGAGCCGATCGACATTTCGCTCGACGCCAAATTCCTCTATGGCGCGCCGGCGGCGGGCCTCGACGTCACCGGCGCGGTGCGCCTGGAGGCGGTCGAGGGCTCCGAGATCGCGGGCTATCCCGGCTATGTCGGCGGTTTGACCGACGACGAGTTCACCACCGTCGAGGCTCAGTTCACCAACAAGGTCCAGACCGACGACAAGGGCCACGCCGATCTCTCGGTCGATCTGCCGGAGGGCGCGGCCGCCAAGCCGCTCGAGGCGAAGGTCATCGTCGATGTCGCGGAATCGGGCGGACGGACGGTCGAACGCGTCGTGACGGCGCCGGTGCGCGCAAAGGGCGTGATGATCGGCCTCAAGAAGGATTTCGACGAAGGAATCGGCGAGGGCGACACCGCCACCTTCGAGGCGATCGCCGTCGCGCCTGACGGCGCGCGCGGCGTGCGCAAGGGCGTCGCATGGTCGCTTTACAAGATCAACAACGACTACCAATGGTTCAACTCGGACGGACATTGGAGCTACGAGCCGGTCAAGTCCTCCAAACGCATCGCTGAAGGGAGCATCGACATCAGCGCCGACGCGCCGGCGAAGATCAGCGCGCAGGTCGGCTGGGGCCGGCACAGGCTCGACGTGAAGACGCCCGATGGCGAACAGACCAGCATCACCTTCGATGTCGGCTGGTCGGGCACGGCGAGCGCCGACACGCCCGACAACGTCGTCGTGACGCTCGACAAAGCCAACTACGCTCCCGGCGACGAGGCCAAGCTGCGCATCGCCTCGCATTTCCAGGGCAAAGCGACGGTCGCCCTGGTCGGCGACAAGCTCGAGCAATTCATCGACGTCGATCTCGCCGAGGGCGACAATGTCGTGCCGTTCAAGGTCGGGGCGGATTGGGGCGCGGGCGCCTACGCGGTCGCGCTGACGCATCGCCCGCTCGACGTCAAGGCCAAGCGCATGCCCGGCCGCGCGCTGGGCCTCGCCTGGTTCAGCATCGATGAGGGCGCGCGCAAGCTCGATATCGCGATCAACGCGCCCGACAAGACCCGGCCGCGCCAAGCCCTGACGCTGCCGATCAAGATCGGCGGCCTCGCCGCCGGCGAAGAGGCCGAGGTCACAGTCGCCGCGGTCGACGTCGGCATCCTCAATCTGACGGGGTACAAGACGCCGGACCCGCGCGGCTTTTTCTTCGGGCAGCGCAAGCTCGCCGTCGATATCCGCGATCTCTATGGGCTGCTGATCGACGGCATGGAAGGCGTCGCCGGCTCCCTGCAAACCGGCGGCGACAACAGCGGCAATCTGGAAGGCAATCTGCCGACCCAACCGCCGCTCGCGCTCTTTTCCGGCGTCGTCAAGGTCGGCGCCGACGGCGCTGCCAGCGTGTCCTTCGACATCCCCGCCTTCAACGGTTCGGTGCGGGTGATGGCGATCGCATGGTCGAAGACCAAAGTCGGCTCGGCGGAGGCGAATGTGATCGTGCGCGATCCCGTCGTCGTCACCGCGACGCTGCCGCGGTTCCTCGACCTCGGCGACCGCTCGCAGATGCATATCGACATCGACAATGTCGAGGGCGAAGCCGGCGATTACCAGCTCGATCTCGACATTCACGGGCCGCTGACCGCCGAGGCCGACGCGCTGACCCGGACGGTGAAGCTCGCCGCGCATCAGCGCGCCTCGGTCACGATGCCGATCGGCGCCGCCGGCGTCGGAACCGCGACGCTCGATCTCAAGATCGCCGGCCCCGGCGTTTCCGCGACCCAGCGATTCCCGCTCGGCGTCGCGGCGGGCGCTCCCGACATCTATCGCCGCGTGATCCATCCTCTGCCCGCGGGCGCCAGCGAGACGATCTCCGACGATCTGATCGCCGACTTCGTTCCCGGCACCGGATCGGTCTCCGTCGCGGCTTCGCCGTTCGGCGCGCTCGACGCGCCGGCGATCCTCCAGGCGCTCGAACGCTATCCCTACGGCTGCTCCGAGCAGGTGGTCAGCATCGCGATGCCGCTGCTCTACGCCAACCGGCTCGCCGCGCTCGAACATCTCGCGACCGACCCCAATCTCGACGGGCGCGTGAAGAACGCGATCGAGCGGGTGATGACGCGGCAGAATTCCAGCGGCGCCTTCGGCCTCTGGGCGGCCGACAGCGACAGCGACGACCTCTGGCTCGACGCTTTCGTCGCCGATTTCCTCACGCGGGCGCGCGAACGCGCCTTCGCCGTGCCGCAGCAGGGATTCGATTCCGCGCTCGACCATTTGCGCAACGAGGCGCTCAACGCAGCCGATCCCGGCGAGGGCGCGGGCGAACCGCTCGCCTACGCGCTCTACGTGCTCGCGCGCAACGGACGCCCGGTCATCGGCGATTTGCGTTATCTCGCCGACACCAAGCTCGCGATCTTCCGCACGCCGATGGCCGAAGCGCAGCTCGCCGCCGCGCTCGCCATGCTCGGCGACCGCGCGCGCGCCGGCAAGGTCTTTTCGTCGGCGCTCGACGCGCTCGACGCCGAGCAGGACAATGGCTTTTCGCGACCCGACTACGGCTCGGCGCTGCGCGACGGCGCGGCGGTTCTCGCGCTCGTCGCCGAAGCCAACCTCACGACGAGCGAAATCGCGGGCGATCCGATCGATCGCGCGGGCGAGGCGGTCGATCGCGCCCGCGCGGCCCGCGGCTACACCAGCACGCAGGAAGACAACTGGCTCTTAATCGCCGCCGAGGCGCTCGCCGAACATCAGACGCTGAGCCAGTTCAGCGTCGACGGGCAGCCGGTCAAAGGCGCGATCTATCGCAAATGGAGCGGCTATGCGCTCGGGCAGAAGCTGATCGCCATCGCCAACACCGGCAAGACGACCGCGCAGGTCGTGACCACGACTTCGGGCGTGCCGCTCTCGCCCGAGCCGGCTGCGGCCCAGGGCTATGCGCTGGAGCGCACGTTCTACAAGCTCGACGGAACGAAAATCGATCTCAAGAGCCTGACGCAGAACGAGCGCGTCGTCGTCGTGCTGAAGATCACGGAAAGCGAAGCGCGCTACGCCAAGCTGCTGGTGGTCGATCGCCTGCCTGCCGGCCTCGAGATCGACAATCCCACGCTGTTCGACAGCGGCTCGATCGACGCGTTTTCCTGGCTGAAGAAGGATATCGATCCCGTGCACGCCGAATATCGCGACGACCGATTCGTCGCCGCATTCGACCGCGAGCCCGGCCAATCCGCCTTCTTCAGCGTGGCCTATGTCGTGCGCGCCGTCGCGCCGGGCCAATACGTCTATCCGCCGGCGACGGCGGAGGACATGTATCGCCCCGACCGCTTCGGCCGCACCGGCTTCGGCGCGATCGAGGTGAAGGCGAAGTGAGACGATACTCCCTCGAACGCCGCGGCTTCGCCATCGTCGGCGCGCTCGTCTTCATCCTCGGGCTGGGGCTGCCCGCGGCTTGGAACAGCTATCTCGACAGCCTCGGGTCGCTCGATCTCGCCTCCTCCCGTTTCGGCTCGACGATCGTCGTCGATCGCGACGGGCGGCTCTTGCGCGCCTTCACGTTGCCCGACGGGCGCTGGCGCCTGCCCATCACCAGCGGCGAGGTCGACCCGCGCTATCTCGCGATGCTGCTCGCCTACGAGGACGGACGCTTTTACCAGCATGGCGGCGTCGACTGGCGCGCGATGGCGCGCGCCGCGGGCCAGTGGATCGCGAGCGGCCATGTCGTCTCCGGCGGATCGACGCTGACGATGCAAGTGGCGCGGCTGATCGAGCCGCGCGACGAGCGCAACTTGAGCGCCAAGTTGCGTCAGGCGACGCGCGCCTGGCAGATGGAGCGGCGCCTCGCCAAAGCCGGAATCATCGATCGCTATCTCATGCTGGCGCCCTTCGGCGGCAATCTCGAAGGCGTGCGCGCGGCCTCGCTCGCCTATTTCGGCAAAGAGCCGCGGCGACTGACCATCGGCGAGGCGGCGCTGCTCGTCGCCCTGCCGCAATCGCCGGAGTCGCGCCGGCCGGAGCGCTTTCCCGAAGCGGCCCGCGTCGCGCGCGCGCGCGTGCTCGATCGCGTCGCCGCGCGCGGAATCATCACGCCCGAGGAGGCGAACGCGGCCAAGCGGGAGCCGATTCCCGAGACCCGCAAGCCCTTCCCGCTGCTCGCCGCGCACGCCGCGGAAGAGGCCGTCGCGGCCGACCCGCGCGCCCATGTGCTGAAGCTCTCGATCGACGCGCGCTTGCAAGCCAAGCTCGAAGCGCTGGCGCGCGAGGCGGTCGCGCGCCTCGGCCCCAAACTTTCCGCGGCGATCGTCGTCATCGACAATTCCAGCGGCGAGATAAGGGCGCGGATCGGCGCCGCCGACTATCTCGACGCCGCGCGCGACGGGTCGGTCGATATGTCGCGCGCGCCGCGTTCGCCGGGTTCGGCGCTCAAACCCTTGATCTATGCGCTCGCTTTCGAGGAAGGTCTCGCGCATCCCGAGACCGTGCTGTTCGATCGGCCCGCTCGCTACGGCGCCTATGCGCCGGAAAATTTCGACCTCGGCTACCAGGGCACGGTGACGGCGCGCAAGGCGCTGCAAATGTCGCTCAACCTGCCGGCGGTCGAATTGCTCGCCGATGTCGGGCCGTCGAGCTTTCTCGCGCGGCTGCACGGCGCGGGCGCCCAGATCGCGCTGCCCAAGGACACGCCGGTCGGCCTGGCGATCGGCCTCGGCGGCCTCGGCATCTCGCTGACCGACATCGCCAGGCTTTACGCCGGCCTGGCGCGCGGCGGCGAGGCGCCGGCGCTGATCGAGCGGCTCGACGGGGCGCCGCCGATCATTGGGCCCAAGCGCGTCACCGATCCCGTCGCCGCCTATTACGTCGAGGACATCTTGCGCGGCGCGCCGCCGCCGTCGAGCGCCTTGAGCGGCCGCATCGCCTTCAAGACCGGCACGTCCTACGGCTTTCGCGACGCGCTGGCGATCGGCTACGATAAGGGGACGACGATCGCCGTCTGGGTCGGGCGACCCGACAACGGCCCGACGCCCGGCCTCGTCGGACGTCAGGCCGCCGCGCCGATTCTGTTCGACGCCTTCGCGCGCCTCGGTCGCGACATCGAACTGATCCGCCCGCCCAAGGGGGTGCTGCGCGTCGCCGTGAGCGCCGATCTGCCGCCGCCGCTGCGCCATTTGCGCAAGGACGCCCCCAAGACGATCGCCGCGACCGCCGCGCCGCCGCTGAAAATCGCCTTTCCGCCCGACGGCGCGCGCATCGATCTCGGACTGAAGGAGGGCGGACGCGAGGAGACTCTGGCGCTCAAGGCGCTGGGCGGCGCGCTGCCCCTCACATGGTTCGTCAACGGCGCGCCGATCGGGGAACCCGACGCCCGACGCCAAGCCGCCTGGCGTCCCGACGGCGCCGGCTTCGCGCGCGTTTCGGTGATCGACGCCAAGGGAGCGTCGGATTCGATCCTGGTGCGCCTGGAATGACGAGGGAGCGCCGCCGACGACTGGTCGAGAGACGCCGCGACGCCAAAGGGCCATCGTCGCGGCAAGCGACAGGCGCGCGTCACGCCGCGTTCAGACGCTTCTTTTGGCCGATCATTTTGCGCGCTTCCAATTCCGGCACGGCCGGGCTGAAATAGAAGCCCTGAACTTCGGAGATCGAACCGACGCGTTCGATGAAGCGGAGCTGCAGGTCCGTTTCGACGCCCTCCACCAGGACGCTCATGCCGAGTCGGGCGCACATTTGCGCGACGCTTTCGACGAGGATCGAGGCGCGCTCCTGCAAGCCCAGGCCGATGGTGAACGAACGGTCGATCTTGATGCGGTCGAGGGGGAAAGCCAGGACGTAGCTCAAGCTCGAATATCCGGTGCCGAAATCGTCGAGCGAGATGCGGACGCCGAGCTTGCGCAAGGATTCGAGCGTGGCCCGTGTCGAACCGCGATCGTCGAGCAGCGTGGATTCGGTGATCTCGAGGTCGAGGCGCTCCGGCGCGAGCTTGGCTGCGGAGAGCGCGTCGAGAACCGTCTGCTCGACCCTTCCGTTGCGGAATTGCATCGGAGACAGGTTGACCGAGACGCTGACGTTGTTCGGCCAGGAAGCGCAGGCCAGGCACGCTCGCCGCAGCACGCTGGCGCCGAACTCCTCCATGAGGCCGAGTTCCTCGACGATCGGAATGAACTCGTTGGGCGGCACCCTCCCCCGCACTGGATGGTTCCAACGCGCGAGCGCCTCGAAACCCGCGATTTCGCCGGTCGCGACGGCGACGATGGGTTGGTAGTAGACTTCGATCGCGTCGTTGGCCACCGCGGCGCGCAGATCGAGTTCGATGAGACGGCGGATTTGGATCTTGGCGTCCATCGACTTCTCGAAGGCGCGCCAGTTGCCCCGCCCTTCGCCCTTGGCCGCATAGAGCGCCATGTCGGCGTTCGAAAGGATAGCCTCGGGCGTCATGCCGTCGTTGGGCGCGCTCGCGCTGCCGATGCTCGCGCCGACGATCACCTCGTAACCGTCGACGAAGACCGGCCGCCGGATTTCTCGGATGATCTGTTCGGCGAGTTCGGCCGTCTGCAGCGGATCCTTGACCGGGCGCTGCAGAATGGCGAACTCGTCGCCGCCCCAGCGCGCCACGAGATCGCTCGGCCGGACGATCGCCTGAAGTCGCTTGGCGATGGCGGCGAGCAGTTTGTCGCCGCGCGCATGACCGAGACTGTCATTGACTTGCTTGAAGTCGTCGAGGTCGAGAAACAGCACGTTGACCGGGATTTGCGCGTCGCCGGGCGCGCGCAGCATCGCCGACAGCTCTTCTTCGAAGCAACGGCGATTGGGAAGCTCGGTGACGGAGTCGACTCGCGCCATCCGGTCGATCGCACGCGCCGCGTTGCGCCGTTCCGTCACATCCTGGACGACGACGACGACGCCCTCCCCGTTCATGCGATGAACCGTGATTTCGATCGCGCGCTTGTCGATGGTTTCGAACGGAACCACGAAATCGCCTTCGCAGCCGTTGTGGAAGAGCGCCTGCCAGATGCGATCGACCTCGCCCCGCGCGACGACCTTGTTGCGCACCAGTTTGCGAACGATCCCGCGCAAATCCGCGCCGACCTTCACGTCGTCTTCGTCCAAGCCGAAGAGGTTTAGGATTTGGCTGTTCGCCAGGGTGAGACGGTCCTTGGCGTCGACCATCACGAGCCCGTGCGACATGTTGTTGAGCGCCATGTCGAGCCGCTTGGCGAGCATTGCGGATTGGCTTTGCGCCGCGACGACGGCCAGGAAGTTCGCTCGCAACCGCTCCGAAGAGCCTTTCACATATATGGCAAGAGGGATGAGTCCAAAAACAATCGCCGCGGGATAGTGACCGCCGGCGACGAACATCGCCGCGCTCAACGGAACAAAGGCGACGAGAATTTGTAAGTTGTTTCCTCTGCTGATCGCGAAACTTCGCGTCCACATGCCAAAAGCGTAGCAAATGGCCAGCGTCGTGGCGAGAAGCCGAGAGAAACCGTCCTCCGTAACGCAGAAGGTGACAAACGCCCACACTCCAAGCGCCGCAATATAGGACATGACCCCGAAAGCGTATTCGATCTCGCGCTTTCGGGCGGCCTTCATGTCGGCGCTGGGCCGGTTTCGCGCATGTGCAATCATAAAGTATAGACGCATCACGCTGACGAGCGCCATCAACGCGGCGCAGCACCACAGCAAAATGTTGTGATTTATGAACGCAACGGCGCATTGCGCTGCGATCACGACTAGACTGGCTAAAACGAGCGCTCTGACATCGACGAGATGACTGTCGACGAAGCCCATGTACATGGCGTCCGGAATTTTGTTCCCGGGCAACGAGCTGGCAGGGCTTCGCGAACGCGTCATGAAAAGTACCGAAGTGTTAGTAACCCACGAGGCACTATCCACAGCGCGCATTAAAAAGTCCTTTAGCCCTTTCTGACATTCTCGCAGTGACGCTCCTCGAAGACCGGCGTTCAAAAGACAGTAAACGGCAAGCGCATTGTGGCTCGGCAGCGGTGTGACATGAGTGTTTTCGACCTCGATCCGAAAAATTCTGCGCTTGTCGGCGCCAAGCCGCATGGAAAAACTGTCGTCATCGGCCTCGTCGCCGAGCGGGAATTCGCGCGGGCGCAGGCCGAGATCGCCGATTTGGCGGGCTATATCGATTATGACGATTGGCTCGATTCGCGCGAGGGCCTGCAAATCGGCCTGTCGGCGGCGGGCGTCGACGCGGCGACGGTCCGCGTCAGTCTCCGCTCGTTCCTGGAATGGCGCGACCTGACCGGCGCCTCGTCCGGCCAGCCCGCGCTCGACGCTTTCGCCGCGCTGGCGCTGAGCGTGCGAAATTCACGCGCGTTGAATGTTCTCGCCGTTGTCGGCGAGGACGATTTCGCGGCGCGTTCTCTTGATGTCCCCGCTTTCGCCGGCCGGCGTGATTATCAAGGCTGGGCGCGACATCGCCGAGCGTTACGGGCCAAGGCGAACGCGATCGGCTGGGGCGTCGAGGAATTGCCGGTTCGCGTCGGCAGCTTCGTCGAATGGTGCGCGTGTCTCGGGCAAAACCCATCCGAGACCGCGCTCGATCGCTATGCGCAGCTCTTGCTCGAACATTTGACGAGCGATTGGGCCGGTTAGGCCATTATCACAATTTTCTCACGCGCTATGGCGCCGCGATTTTGTTAACCAAGTCCATTAAAGATTTCCGTGTATCCCTTTACACTTATTTAACTTTTGGTAACCTTACCTCGCCAACACGGTTAAGCGAGGATTTCGATGGACGCGCGAGTCGCCCACGCCACATCCCGATTTTCGGATCGGGTCGTTCGGTTCTTGGAGAGAGTCGAGCATCGCGTCGCGAGGACCGCCGCGGAAAGAGAGGCGGTGTTCCGGCTGCGATATGAAGCCTATATCCGAAATGGCCTGATCGAGCCACGCGCCGACGGGCGATTGCATGACGAGCGCTACGACGACGCGCCAAATTCCTGGATTACGACGACATTCGTCGATGGCGAGCTCGCCGGCACGACCAGGGTTAACCTAGGCGCCGATGAGAATGCGGTTCTTCCCTCTTTGAGCGTCTTTCGCGATGTAATCGCGCCCCGACTGCGCGTTGGCCGTGCAATTGTGGAATTTACCCGTCTTGCCACGCGGCTTGATTTAGCCGGCGCGTATCCCGAATTGGCCTATATCATAATGCGCCCCGGATATTTGGCGGCTGAGCATTTTGACGCCGACTTCGCCGTCGCGACGGTTCGCAGCGAGCATTCGGCGTTCTATCGCCGTGTATTTCACTTTGCTCCGTGGTGCGAGCCGCGCGATTATCCTGACGTTAATGCCAGGATCGCTTGCATGGGAGCAGATATGCGCATCGGAAAAGAGCAATTCGAGGCGCGCTATCCCTTCTTTCGATCGACCGCGGTCGAGCGGGAGGCTCTGTTCGGGTCGCGCGACGCGGCGGAGGCCCCTTCCCGCGCGATGCCCGCCCATCGGGGTTTCGAGGCGCGCGCAAGCGCGTGCTTTCGGTAATCGCCGCACGCCAATTTCTTTCTGCAAACGATGGCTAGCGACCTCGGCGTCGCGCAAACGGCGCCGCTGAGGCCACAATCGCGGTTTGGCCGCGCGGGCGGGATCGGCGCCGCCTAGCCCCTCCCCGAGCGACGGGACCGTCGGCTCGGCCTGGTCGGCGCTCACACAGGATTGATCGCCCGAAACCCAATATTGTTGCTATTCTGTTTCACCTTGTGCCAAACGGGCGGCGCCGGCCGGAGCCTGCGGTTTATTGCGCGCATGCCATTGCGCAACGTGGGTTGCCGAGTTCGCCCGGCGTGGCGCCAAGAGGGTGAATCGCGCAATGGGACTTCGAGGATTCGCCGGAGCTGCTGTGTTGGTCGTCGCGGCCGCGCTCGGCTATTGCGCTTATGCTCCGGACAATATCGAAAAATGGGCTCCGTCGGCCGGCGCCTATGCGCGCAAGGCTCATGACATGCTGCTCGGCGAAACGAAGGCGCGAACTCCGGCGCAAGCGTCGGCCGGCGCCAAAGCTCCGACGGCTCTCGTCTCCGTCGCCACGACCAAGCGCATGGATTACCCCGTTTACATCAACGGACTTGGCCAAGTGCGGGCCTACAATATCGTGACTGTGCGCACTCGCGTGGACGGGCAGGTCGAGAAGATCGCCTTCGACGAGGGCCAAATAGTCAAGGCGGGCGATCTCATCGCGCAAATCGACCCTCGCCCGTTCCGCGCCGCGCTCGATCAGGCGAAGGCGAAGCAGGCGCAGGATCAGGCCAATCTCGCCAACGCGAGACTCGACCTCCAGCGTTACGCCACGCTCGCCAAACAGAGCTTTGCGACGCAACAACAGCTCGATACGCAGAACGCCCTGGTGATGCAATTGATCGCGCAGATCGCCGCCGACGCGGCGGCCATCGACGCGACGCAGGTGCAGCTCGACTACACCACGATCAGTGCGCCGATCTCCGGGCGGGTCGGCTTTCGCCTCGTCGACGAAGGCAACATCGTCAACGCCGCGCAGCAAACCGGCATCGTGACGATCGCGCAATTTCAGCCGATTTCGGTTGTCTTCACGGCGCCGGAGGATGACCTTCCGCGCATCACCGCCGCCATGTCGAGAGGCGCGCCGCAGGTGCGGGTCAGCACCTCCGACGGCGCCCAGCTTCTGGCGACCGGCAAGCTCACGGTGGTCGACAATCAGGTCGACGTCGCCAGCGGCTCGATTCGCCTGAAAGCCGAATTCGAGAACAAGGACAATGCGCTTTGGCCGGGCCTGGCGGTCGCGACGCGCCTCGAGGTCGACGTGGCGAAGAACGCGCTCGTCGTGCCCGATCAAGCCGTCCAGCGCGGTCCCGACGGCCTGTTCGTTTACGTGATCGACGATCAGAATCGCGCCGCCATGCGCCCGGTCGTGGTTTCGCACGAAGACCAGGACGTCGCGGTCGTCGACAAAGGATTGAGCGACGGCGATCGCGTCGTGACGGTCGGCCAATACGTGCTCCAGCCGGGGGCGCGCGTCAGCATCGACGCGACCGCCAACACCGGGAGCTGACGGCATGAACGGAGGCGTTTCCGGCCCTTTCATCCGCCATCCCGTCGCGACGACATTGTTGATGGTGGCGATCCTATTGGCGGGCGCGGTCGCCTACCCCTTGCTGCCGGTCGCGCCCTTGCCGCAGATCGATTTTCCCACCATCTCGGTCAGCGCCGCCTTGCCCGGCGCGTCGCCCGATACGATGGCCTCCTCGGTCGCCCAGCCGCTCGAGCGACAGATCGCGCAGATTCCCGGCGTCACGCAGATGACCTCGACCAGTTCGCTGGGAGCGGCTGCGATCACGGTCCAATTCGATCTCGATCGCAACATCGACGCGGCGGCGAACGACATTCAAGCCGCGATCAACGCCGCTGCCGGCCAACTGCCCAAAATTCTTCCGAGCCCGCCGACCTATCGCAAGGTCAACCCGTCGGATACGCCGATTCTCATCCTGTCGGTCGCGTCGGATGCGGCGCCGATCACCGAGGTCGACGACGCCGCCGAAAACATTCTCGCCCAGCAAATCAGTCAGATTTCCGGCGTTTCGCTGGTGCGCGTCGGCGGCCAGCAGCAGCCCGCGGTCCGAATTCAGATCGACCCCGCCAAATTGGTCGAGAAGAATCTGCAGCTCGAAGACGTGCGGGCGCAGATCGGCATCGCGACCGTCGACAGCCCCAAAGGCGCGATCAACGGCCCGAGGCAGTCGTTCACGATCTTCGACAACGATCAATTGACCAAAGCGAAAGAATGGAACGACGTCATTATCGCCTACCGCGACGGCGCGCCGGTGCGCATCCGCGACATCGGGCAGGCGATTCGCGGGCCGGCGGATACGACGCAGGCGGCCTGGGGCAACGGCAAGCGCGACGTGTTCCTCGTCATTTTCAAATTGCCCGGCGCGAACGTCATCAAGACCGTCGATAAGATCAAGCAGACGATGACGCGTCTGCAAGCGGCGATCCCGGCGTCCATGCATGTCACTGTGCTGTCGGACCGAACCACGACCATCCGCGCCGCCGTCCAGGACGTGCAATTCACCCTGACGCTCACGATTTTTCTGGTCGTGATGGTGATTTTCGTCTTCCTCAGAAGTTTCTGGGCGACGGTCATTCCAAGCATCACGGTGCCGCTGGCGCTGCTGGGGGCGTGCGGCCTGATGTGGGCGGCGAGCTACAGCCTGGACAATCTTTCGCTGATGGCGCTCACCATCGCGGTCGGATTCGTCGTCGACGACGCCATCGTCGTGCTCGAAAACATCACCCGCTACGTCGAGCAGGGCATGAAGCCATTCGAGGCCGCGCTCAAGGGCGCGGGCGAGATCGGCTTCACCGTTCTGTCGATCTCGCTTTCCCTGGTCGCCGTGCTGATACCGCTGCTGCTGATGAGCGGCATCATCGGGCGATTGTTCCGCGAATTCGCGGTGACGCTGGCGATGACCATCCTCGTCTCGGCGATCGTGTCGCTCACGCTGACGCCGATGATGGCCTCGCGCTTCCTGAGGGACCACGCGCACGACAAGCACGGGCGGCTCTACATGCTGAGCGAGCGCGGCTTCGCGGCTTCGGCGAGGGGTTACGAACGCGGGCTCGACTTCGTGCTTCGGCATCGTTTCGCGACGCTGATGGTTTTTCTCGCGACCGTCGTCGCCACAGGCTATCTTTTCGTCATCATCCCCAAGGGATTCTTCCCTCAGCAGGACACCGGCGTTCTTTTCGGCAATTCCGATGCGCCGCAGGACATTTCCTTCGCCGAGATGACGAAGCGCCAGCAAGAATTGGGCGCCATCGTGCAGGCCGACCCCGACGTCGACACGGTGGCGATGGCGCTCGGCGCCGGCGTCGGCAACGCCGCGCAAAACAACGGGCGCATGTTCATCACGTTGAAACCGCGCGAAGAGCGCGAAGCCGACGCGTTCCAGATCATCGCGAGGCTGCGCCCGAAGCTCGCCGAGGTGAAGGGCGCGCGGCTTTATCTCCAGGTGGCCCAGGACGTGAACGTCGGCGCGCGCGCCGCGCGCACGCAGTTCCAGTACACGGTTCAGGACGCCAATCTCGACGAACTGAACGCATGGGCGCCGAAGATATTGGCGAAGCTGAGCGGCCTGCCGGAACTGCGCGACGTCGCGACCGACCAACAGGTCGCCGGAACGACGCTGACCATTTCGATCGACCGCGACATGGCCTCCCGCTTCGGCATTCAACCGCAGCTCATCGACGACACGCTCTACGACGCCTTCGGGCAACGGCAGGTCACGCAATATTTCACCCAGATCAACACCTACGAAGTCGTCGAGGAAATTCTGCCCAAGCTGCAAGGCGATCCCAAGAGCCTCGAGAGCCTCTACATCCGCTCGCCGGCGACCGGACAGATGGTGCCGATGAGCGCTTTCGCGAAATGGACGACCAAACCGGTCACGCCCTTGTCGATCAGCCACCAGGGACAATTTCCCGCGATCACGATCAGTTTCAATCTCGCTCCGGGCGTCGCGCTCGGCCCGGCGACGACGGCGATCCAGAACGCGGAACGCGATCTGCGTCTGCCTCCGGCCTTGGCGACGACTTTCCAGGGCAACGCCCAGGCGTTTCAGGATTCGCTGACCACCGTGCCTTTGCTGATCTTAGCCGCCCTCGTCGTGGTCTATCTCATCCTGGGCATGCTGTACGAGAGCTTCATCCACCCGCTGACGATCCTCTCCACCCTGCCCTCGGCCGGTTTCGGCGCGCTCGCGACTTTGATGTTTTTTGGATATGAATTCAGTCTGATCGCGCTGATCGGGTTGATCCTCCTGATCGGCATCGTCAAGAAGAACGGCATCATGATGGTCGATTTCGCCATCGCCGCCGAGCGCGACGAGCATTTGTCGACCGAGCAATCGATCAGAAAGGCGGCGCTGTTGCGTTTCCGCCCGATCATGATGACGACGATGGCCGCGATGCTGGGCGGCGTGCCGCTGATGCTGGGACAAGGCACGGGCGCGGAACTGCGCCAGCCCCTGGGCTATGTGATGGTCGGCGGCCTGATCTTCAGCCAGGCTCTGACCTTGTTCACGACGCCGGTCGTCTATCTCTATCTCGATCGCCTATCGCACTGGCTCTCCCCCTCGGCCAAGCGTTCGAGGACCGACGAACCGATCGAAACTCACGAAATTCGCCAATTGGACGAGCGCAGACGGCGGGCTGCCGAATAGGCGCGAATAACGGCCAAGCGCGGCGCCGGGAAGCGAAAAAGCGGGCGAGCGCGCTCGCCCGCCGTCAGCCAAGACCTTTGTTGACAGGCCCCGCCGATGGTCTCCGCTCAAGGACCCGGGAGGCGAGCACAATAACACTGCGTCAGGTCGAAGTGATCCGGGCCGTCATGGTCACGGGCGCCATCAGCGGCGCGGCGAGGCGCCTCGCCGTCTCCGCGCCCGGCGTCAGCCGCCTGGTGAAACACGCGGAGAAGTCGCTCGGCGTCCGCTTCCTCCAACGCAAGAGCGGCCGCTTTTTTCCGACCCCCGAAGCCGAGAACATCTTCGAGCGGATCAACGCCGTCTACAAGAAGGTCGACGATCTCAACTTCATCCTGTCGCGGATCGGGCGCGGCGACCTCTGGGAATTGCGGATCGGTTCGGTTCCGAGCATCTCGCAGTCGATGACGCCGAGGGCGATCGAACTCGTGCGCCGCCGCTACCCCGAGCCGCGCGTCGACATCAACATCCTCAAGATCGAGGAGGCGATCGAATATCTGCTGCTCGGCAAAGGCGAATGCGTCGCGATGAGCTGTCCCCGCACGTCGAATATTTCATCCAGTGCCTGCGCAACGAAATGAAGGCCGTCGGCGCCCAATTGGTAGGCGTTCGGGGCCCGCCAGGGCGCGCAAGAAATTAACATGATGTTCAATTCCTGCAATGAGATGGTAATTGAGTTACGCGACGCGCAGCGTATGTTTGCTGCCCCAGGGAACCGCCCCTAAGCGCGGCGACCGTCAAATTCAGCCGTTTGCGGAGGCGTCCATCGTGGTCGAGGCTCAGGCACACCGCAACCGACGCGCCCTGCTCGGCCTCATCGGCGCCCCCATCAAGAGTTCGGCTTCGCCGGCCATGCACGAGGCGGCCGGCGACGCCCTCGGAATCCGATGTCATTACCAATTGATCGAAATCGCCGGCGCCGACCGCGGCGAACTCGAACGGCTGCTTTATGGGGTCCGGCGCCTCGGCTTTTCCGGCGTCAACGTCACCTTCCCGTACAAGGAAGCGGTGATCGGCCTCATCGACGAATTGTCGCCCGGCGCGCGCTCCGTCGGCGCGGTCAACACGATCGTCGTTCGCGAGGGCCGTCTCGTCGGCTACAACACGGACGCGACCGGCTTCCGCCGCGCCGTCCGCCCGTTCCTCGAGAGCTCGGGACACGGCGCCGTCGCGCTTCTCGGCGCGGGCGGCGTCGGCAAGGCGATCGCCTTCGCGCTCGCCGAACTTTCGGTCGCCGACCTTCGCGTCTTCGACACGGATTCGGCGAAAGTCGCGGCGCTAGCGACGCTCATCGGCGCGAGGGCGAAAGTGACGCCCTGCGCATCGGTCGCTGAGACGATCGAAGGCGCGGTCGGGCTCGTCAACGGCACGCCAGTCGGCATGGCGCCGAATCGCGACACGCCGGCGCCGCCGGAGCTTCTCCACGCGGGCCTGTTCGTCGCCGACGCGGTCTATTCACCGCTCTGGACGCCGCTTCTGCTCAGCGCTAGAGCGGCGGGCGCACGGGTCATGACCGGCCGCGATCTCGCCGTCCATCAGGCGGCGGACGCGTTCGAACTTTTCACCGGCGCGAGCCCCTCGATCGATGTCATGGGCGCGGCCTTCGACGCGCTCATGGAAGCCAGAGACCGCACCGCGCACGCAGCCTGAATAAAGCTGGAAATCCAGCCAACAGAGGGAGGAACAGATGAAAAATGTTTGGACGGCGGGCCTCGCCCTACTGGCCGCCGCCTTCGCCTTTCCGGCGTTCGCCCAGGATATCGAACTCGTCGACGTGGCGGAGCTTTCCGGCGGCGGGGCGACGGTCGGCACGAACTTTAAAAACGGCGTCGATCTCGCGGTCGAGGAAATCAACGCCGCGGGCGGCATTCTCGGACACAAGATCGTCGTCACGCACGCCGATACGCAGTCGAATCCTGGGGTCGCCCGCGCGCAGGTCCAGAAGGCGCTGGACTCGGATCCGTACGTCCTGCTCGGGCCCGGCTATTCCGGCTCGGTCAAGGTAACGGCGCCGCTCGCCGCCGAAGCCGGCGTCACCCAGATCATGGGCGGCGAAGCCGCGGAACTGACGCGTATGGGCGACAAATTCCTGTTTCGCACCTCGTTCGGCCAGCAGTCGACCATGCCGAAGGTCGCCAAATACATGGCCGAGGACATGAAGGCCAAGAACGTCGCGATCGTCTGGGTCAACAACGACTTCGGCAGGGGCGGACGCGATGCCATCGCCAAGGAGTTCGATAAGCTCGGCGTGAAGGTCGCGGCCGATATTTCGACCGAGGCCGGCCAGGCCGATTTCGCCGCCGACGTCGCGAAGGTGAAGGCGTCGAACGCCGACGCCGCCTTCGTCTATCTCAACGAGGAAGAGAGCGCGCGCATCCTCAAGGAATTCAAGCGACAAGGCGTGACCATGCCGCTGATGGGCGAAACGACGCTCGTCGGCCAGAAGGTCATCGACCTCGCGGGCGACGCGGCGAACGGCGCGCGCGCCCATGTCGGCCTGACCACCGACGCGCCGGTCGACTCCATTCGCGCGTTCCGCGATCGGTTCGTGAAGAAATACAATTACGTCCCCGATCACAACGGGATCAAGGGCTATCTCGCGGTCACCATGATCAAGGCCGCCACCGAGAAAATGGGCAAGCTCGATTCCAAAGGCGTCGCCGACGCGCTGCACGGCCTCACCATCAAAGCCGCCGATCAGCCGGGCATCCTGATGGATGTGACCTTCGACGAAAACGGCGACATCGATCGGGAGGGCTTCCTCGTCGAGGTCGAGAACGGCAAGCAGGTCATCAAGCAAATTCTGCCCAAGCTCCATTAAGGCGCTGGCCGGGACCCTTCGGCCTCTTTGCCGGCGGCCGAAGAAAGGAGCGCCGAATGTCCAATCTGTTCGATCTGGTGATCGCCGGCCTCGCCACGGGCTCCATCTATGCGCTCGTGGCGATCGGCTTCACGCTCCTGTGGCAGACCTCGCAGACCATCAACTTCGCCCAAGGCGAATTCGTGATGCTGCCCGCCTTCCTGATGCTGGCCGTCATGCGCGCGGGCGCGCCGTTTTGGCTCGCGATCATCGGCGGCGGGCTGCTCTCGGTCGCGATCCTCGGGGTCGCTTTCAAGAAACTGCTCGTCGACCCGATGTTGCGCCATGGCGTGCTGCCGCTCGCCATCGCGACGATGGCGCTGTCGGTCGCCATGAAAGAATCGGTCAAGCAGTTTTTCAGCGCCGAGGCGCAGCCGTTCCCCTCGATCGCGCCCTCCGGCTCCGTTTCGATCTTCGGCTCCTCGGTCTCCCTGCAGAGCCTGGGCGTGTTCGCGTTCGGCGTCGCCGCGGTGATCGGCCTCAATCTGTTTCTCGAGCGAACCTCGACCGGACGGCAAATGCAGGCCGCGGCGCAAAATCCGACGGTCGCCCGAATCGTCGGCGTCCCCGTCGAGCGGATGATCATGCTGACCTTCGTCATCAACGCGGCGCTGGTCGCGCTCGCCTCGCTTCTGGTGACGCCGATCTATCTCGCCAAATTCTCTTCCGGCGATACGCTCGGCCAGGCCGCCTTCATCGCCGCGATCGTGGGCGGCTTCAACCAGGTTCGCGGCGCGATCGTCGGCGGGCTCGCCATCGGCGTCCTCGACAATCTCGCCGCCGCCTACGTCTCGACCCAATACCGCGCGGCGGTTCCGCTCGTGCTGCTCATCGTCATCATCCTATTCCGGCCCGAAGGACTGATCGGGCGTCCCGAGGAGCGCACGGTATGACGCGCGCGCATAGACTCCTCGCGATCGCAGCCGGCGCGGCCGTGATCGCGGCGCTCGTTCTCGTTCCCCTGTCGCTCAACCGATACGGGCTCTACATCCTGAGCCTTTGGGCGGTCATGTCGATCGCGGCCATCGGCCTGAACTTGACCCTCGGTTACGCCGGCCAGGTGTCGCTCGCGCAGGGCGCATTCGTCGGCATCGGCGCCTATGCCGCGGCGATCATGACGGTAAACGGCCTGCCGCTGAGCCTCGCGATCGTGGCCGCCGTGGCGCTCTCCTTCTTCGTCGGCTGGCTGCTCGGCTATCCCGCGCTGCGGGTGCAGCATCATTATCTCGCCTTCGTCACGCTCGCCTTTTCGACGCTCGCGTTTCTGGTCTTCCGCAACGAGGAATGGCTGACCAAGGGCATCTACGGCATCAGCGACGTCCCGCGGCCGAACATATTCGGTCTGTCCACGACCAAGTCCCTGCCCTTCTACTATTTCTGTCTGTTCACGCTCGGCGTCGTGACCCTCGCATTTTGGCGCCTCGTCCGTTCGCCCTGGGGCCGCGCCTTCATGGCGCTGCGCGAAAACCCGATGCGGGCGCTCTCGCTCGGCGTCGATACGCGGCGCTATACGCTGATGGCCTTCGCCATCGGCTCGGCGCTCGGCGGGCTTTCGGGCGCGCTCTACGCGCCGCTCACCGAATTCGTCGATCCGACGCCGTTCACGCTTTCGCTGTCGCTGAACCTGCTGATGATGGTGATCGTCGGCGGATCGGGGTTCTTTTTCGGCCCCTATCTCGGCGCGATGATCGCCGTTCTGCTGCCGGAATGGCTGCGCTTCACGCAGGGCTATTATCTCATCATCTACGCCGTGCTGGTCATGGCGCTGCTGATTTATTCGCCGACCGGCATTCTGGGAATTCTCGACCGCTATCTGCGCGAGCGCGGCGCGAAGGCGGCCTCGGCCCTGCGCGCGGCGGCCAAGGCCAGCCTGCCCGACGAGGCCGCGCCATGAGCCGCGTTCTCGAGGTCACGAACTTAAGGAAGCGCTTCGGCGGCATCGCCGCCGTCGACGGCGTCAGCTTCCATGTCGACGAGGGTGAAATCCTCGGCATCATCGGCCCCAACGGCTGCGGCAAATCGACGACGTTCAACTGCATCCTCGGGCAGCTCGCGCCGACCGAGGGCGAGGTGAAGCTCGACGGCAGGATCGTCACCGGCATGCGTCCCTCGCAGCTGAACAAGCTTGGAGTGAGCCGCACGTTCCAACTGTTGCAGGTGTTCCCGCAGCTTTCAGTGCGCGAAAATCTCATTCTCGCCGGGCAGGAGCACAAGGGCACGATGCTGTCGCGCCTGTTCGGCCCGCCGGACGCCGGACTCGGCGCGGCCGCCGATCAGATGATCGGCTTCTTCAAGCTCGGTCCTCTCGCCGACGCATCGGCCGGCGGCCTCTCCTACGGCCAGCAGAAACTGCTCGACGCCGCCATGGCGTTCATGGCCGGCCCCCGCCTCGTGCTGCTCGACGAGCCGGCCGGCGGCGTCAACCTGACGATGCTCGCCGACCTCAAGGAGCGATTGCGCGCGATCAATCGCGAACAGGGCGCGACCTTCGTGGTCATCGAGCACAATATGGAGTTCGTCATGTCGCTATGCACGCGCGTCGTCGTCATGGCGGAGGGTAAAGTGCTCGCCGAAGGATCGCCGGAGAAAGTCCGCTCCGACCCCGCGGTCATCGAAGCCTATCTCGGTCATTGAGGGACGCGCCATGAACGACGCCATTCTGGAAGTCGAGAGTCTCGTCGGCGGCTACGGCAAGATGACGATCCTCAACGGCGCGTCCTTCAAGGCGCCCAGAGGTTCGATCACGACAGTGATCGGCCCCAACGGCGCCGGCAAATCGACCGTGTTCAAGGCGATCTTCGGGCTGCTCAGACTGCGCTCGGGCAGAATCGTGTTCGACGGTAACGACGTGACGGGCGCCACGCAACGCCAGCTGATCGCCGCCGGCGTTTGTTACGTGCCGCAAGGGCGCAACATCTTCCCCGAGCTGTCCGTGCGCCATAATATCGAGCTCGGCCTCGTCGCCGCGCCGAAGGCGATCCGAGATTCCGCTCATCGCATCGAGGCCGCCCTCGATCGCTTTCCCGCGTTGCGCAAGAAAGCAAACCAGCAGGCCTCGACATTGTCCGGCGGCGAGCAGAAGCAGCTCGAGATCGTGCGCGGCCTGTTGCTCGACCCAAAACTCGTCTTGATCGACGAGCCCTCGATCGGCCTGTCGCCTCTCATGGTGCAGCAGACCTTCGCGATTCTGAAGGAGTTGCGCGGGCGCGGCGTCAGCGTGCTGATGATCGAACAGAACGCCCGTTCGGCGCTCGAGATTTCCGACTACGGACTCGTGTTGGAGCTTGGCCGCACGCGCATCTTCGACAAAGCCGAGAACGTCCTCAACGACCCGCGCGTGGCGCAGCTCTTCCTCGGCGGCGTCCTGGAGAGCGACGCGGCGTAAGCGCACGAAGGAACGAACCGATCCGCGCGATTTCCTGGAGCAGGCGGGATGTCGAACCATTCGATTGCGACGGTTTCCCTGAGCGGGCCGCTCGACGAAGAGCAACGGGCCATCGCGCGCACAGGCTTCGGCGCCGTCAACGCCCTGATCCGGCTGGCCGCGCAGACGCGCGAGAGCCGCCCGTTGGCGATGCCGAGAATTTGACGGCGACGCCGCTCGCCTTGCGCCAGACCGCCTTTTCACGCCTCGGCTTCTCGTGCGAGAAATGACCCGCTCTGGCGTCGCAGGTGTGGCGCCGCTTCTCGTTGACGAGAATGCTGGTCGGCGGGCAATGAGCGCGGAGCCAATTGCCGATCCCAACATTGCGTTCCGGAAAACAGAAAGTCGTGCTACGCTTTTTCTATCGCTCTTCGGCGTACCCGCCTCGCCGGCGCCGCCGGATCGGGGCTTTCGGTCGGGGATCGCCGCAAAAATTTGGAACAAGACGAAATTTTAGTAACTCCCAAGCGGGGTGAGTCCCGGGAGCAACAGTTTTCGGGAAAGTGCGCGCGGCGGCGCGATTGAAGGGGACGAGCGGGTCGAAAATATGAGTCAAGATATGGATGATTCTCTCGCCTGAGAT